>CAVPUZ010000020.1:0-229235 GCA_963709055.1 uncultured Acidobacteriaceae bacterium | reverse complement strand
GAACGATTCGTTTGAGACAAAAGCGCCAGGCTGCATCCAGTAGATCGAGGACCGAACCAGCAACGACCGAATCGGCAACGCACCGCTGTTGCGTAGAGACGCGGCTTGCCGCGTCTCCCGGGGCAGACGAACTTTCACACACTTAGGGTGGGACACTTAGCGAGACGGGGCAAGCCCCGTCTCGCCCACTCAGTCTCGCGCTGGCGAACGGTGCGCCAGCAGCGCCAATGCCGACAAGGCGGCAATCGCCGCTGAAAAATAAAACGGCACCCCGGCGCCATACAATTTCCAAAGCGCTCCCGTAATCACGCTCGCCAGCAGCGTGGTGATGCTCGACACAAAAAAATAAATTCCCAGCGCGCGCCCGCGTACGTCTTTGCCCACGCTTTCAACTACCAATGCCTTGAGCACGGGATTGGTAAGCGCATAAAACAGCCCGTAAAACGCCATTGTCATCCAGATCGCGCGCCGCGACGGGGCCAGCGCAAATACGAAATACACGATGGCGAAGACGCCATATCCGGTTGCCGCAATCGTCGAGCGCGAAAAACGGTCGCTGAATTTTCCCGCCGGCCAGGAAAAGAGCGTGAATGTTATGTTGAACACCAGTCCCAACAGCGGTGCATGCGCCGCCGGAATTCCAACATTGCCCGCCCGTAGCACGAGAAACATATCGCTCGAGTTGCCCAGCGAAAACAACGTGACCACCGCGAGCACGTAGTAATAGCCAAACGGCAGCCGCGCGCGCAGCCCGGTGACCGGTGACCCGCGACTGCCGTCCGTCGAACTTAGCCCGTGGAGCTGCGAGCTTGGAGCGGGTGACTGACAGCTAACAGCTGACAGCTGAGAGCGAGACTGGGAACTGGCCACCGGCAACTGGCGACTGACTTCCCGAATTCCCACCCACGCCACCAGAATGCACAACGCGCCCGGGATAGCCGCCGCCGCGAAAACACCGCGCATCCCGAAATGGCCGATGAGTGCCAGCGCCAGCAGCGGGCCGGCGATGGCGCCCGCCGAATCCAGGGCCTGAATCAGCCCGTAGGCCGAGCCGATGGCGGATTGATCGACCGACTCGGCGACCATGACGTCCCGGGCAGTTCCGCGCACGCCTTTGGCGAAGCGGTCGGCGAAGCGAATGCCGAGAATCTGCACCCACGACGAAACCAGCGCGAGCAGCGGCTTGACGGCATTCGCAACGACGTATCCACCGACCACAATCGGCTTGCGGCGGGAGACGTTGTCGGCAAGGTATCCCGAAAAAAGCTTGGCAAACGACGCGACGCTCTCGGCGATGCCTTCGATGATGCCGAGCTGCGCGGGTCCCGCTCCGAGCGATGCGATGAAGGCGGGCAGGACCCAGTACGCCATCTCGCTCGCCGTATCGTTCAGAAAGGATGTGAGGCCGAAGGCGTATACGTTGCGGGGAGTGGGCTGGTCGGGAGCGGGCATGTGGCAGGTTTGAAAATAGCATAGGGGAGCTCGGCACCGGTTACCAGCCAAAGCTCCCAAAATCCGCTAAAATAGAAGAAATGGCCGACCGAACTTTTACACTCGAAGAAGCGCAGACCCTGCTGCCCATCCTGGAGTCGTTGCTGAAGCAGGGAATTCAAGGCAAGCAGTTGATCGAAAGCGTCGACGCCGAATTGCAGGAGACCGCGCACCGCGTCTTCCTGAACGGCGGCACGCGGCTGGATGTAGTCCATCTGGCGCGCCGCAAAGCCGAGCGGGAGAAAGCGATCCGGCGCGTCAAGGATGCGCTCGCCGAAATCGATGCGACCGGCGTCCAGGTCAAGGATCTCGATATCGGCCTGCTCGACTTTCCCTGCAAGGTCGAGGGCGAGACCGTGCTGCTCTGCTGGAAGATGGGCGAGGCGGAAATCACGCACTGGCACGGGACCATGGAAGGTTTCGCAGGACGCAAACCCATTGACGAGCGCATCGTGAAGGCGGGAAAGAAGAAATAGTTTTCAGTTCCCGCTTCTCGGGGAGCCGTCGTTCGTCGTTGGCCGTTCGCTCCTTTGAATGGCTGGTTGCGAACGACGAAGGCCGAACGACGATGAGCGGACAGCGAGCGACGGAATTTCTGCAAGTTTCTCCGTCCCACCACGTTCCTACCCTGAGCGCGCCGTTTTCGTCGACCCACTGTTTCGTCGGCCCAAAGGTACGACTCCAGGAATGCACTAGCGGGCGAAGGTTGAAGGCCGGGCGTTCTGATAAAATCAAGCTATCCGAGGCGATTACTTATGTTGAATGGGCGCAAGTTTGCCGGGAAAAGACTGCCGCTGACGGTTGCATTCGCCGTATTGCTCGTTGCCGCCTTTGGCGCGGGCTGCAAGGGATTCTTCGTGCCTCCGACACTGACGTCGATCACAATTAATCCGACCGCTCCAGCCGTCCAGGTCGCATCGAGCGTCACCTTGTCGGCTTATGGTGTTGATAGCAACAATCAAGGAAACTATTTGACGAGCGGCGTGTCATGGTCCAGTGGCTCTCCCGACGTGGCGGAGATCACCGGTTCGTGCGCAACAACGACGTGCGGCGACGTTTCAATAAAGGGCCTGACGGCCGGCACATCGATCATCACCGCCGGCTCGGAAAGTGTTACCAACACAGCGACCCTCACTGTCGTCCTCCCCAACATTACGAATTTTGAAGTATGCGAAGGCACGTTCGGCAACACCAGTGCCTGTTCGAGCGGAAGCACTGCTCTGGTTTTCGATGTGAACGGTAGAAATGGCGGGAACCAGACGTTCATTGCGGAAGGCACATCTAACGGGACATTGTATGACCTTACGACGCAGGCGACTTGGACACTTCCGTCCCCCGGTCCGACGACGGGGTCGATTACCTGCACAAACGCCGGCTCCACTCCTGAAACATGTATGATCGGGAACAACACAACGATAGGCACATGGCCGGTAGTTGTGTCTTACGGCGCAAATGGCTCAACTAGCGCCTCGGCTACCCTAGACATAGTGGTGCAGTAGAGGGTGGGCGCGTCGATCGCAGCTAGGGTGGCGCGCCTCGGGCCTCGTGCCCCAGGTTCGAGCGCGTTTTTTGTGCGCTAACCTGGGTACTACCCCGTACCGGCCATCTTCATCACAACCTCAAAGTGCCGTGGATCACGGCATCCATAACCCCAACCGGTGTAAGTTGTCCCTGTGCCTCACGGTCTGCGACGTTTCCAGGAAACCATTACGCACAGCGGGAGGCGGGAGTCGTGGTGATCGAGTCAGAGTGGGCGGCGAGGGACCGCGAGTCAGGAATGCAGGGGCAGGAGAGAATATTTCTTACCCCAGGTTGGCGCGCAAAGAACGCGCGCGAACCAGGGGCACCCACCGCGAACCTGGAGCCGGGCGTTCCACTTGCCGCGGCACCGAATTAGAACGCTCTAATCAAGCAAGACAAAGCGGCGGGACGCTCCCCTCCGTCACATTTGCCTATCTTTTCCGCCGCGCTATGATGATCGGTTGCCATGCCCGACATTCACTGCATAGGAATCTGCACCGGCGGCGGTGACGCTCCCGGATTGAACGCCGTCATTCGCGCGGCCGTGAAGGCTGCCATCCTCAAATACAAATGGAAGGTCATCGGCATCCCCGATGGCTTCGATGGACTCATCTGGCCGGAGCGCGCCTTCGAACTTACCCTTAAACACGTCAGCGGAATCCTGCCGCGCGGAGGCACGATCCTCGGCACCACCAACCGCGGCAATCCATTTCATTACAGGACCATTGAAAACGGGCACGAGGTTACTCGTGATATCTCCGGCGAGGTGATTGCGAACGCTCGCAAGCTGGGCGTCGACGCCATCATATCGATTGGCGGCGATGGCTCCATGAAGATCGCGCACGAACTTTTTCTCAAGGGAATGCAAGTGGTCGGCGTGCCGAAGACGATCGACAACGATCTTTCGGCGACCGAAGTGACGTTCGGCTTCGACACCGCGCTGCACACGGCGACCGACGCGGTCGACAAGATTCACACCACGGCCGAGTCGCATCACCGGGTGATGGTGGTCGAGGTGATGGGTCGCGACGCCGGCTGGATCGCGCTCGAGGCCGGCATTGCAGGCGGCGCCCACATCATCCTGATTCCGGAGATTCCCTTCAGCATTCAAAGGCTGTGCGAGCACATTGGGATGCGGGAAAAGTACGGCAAGCACTTCACCATCATGGTCGTGGCCGAGGGCATCAAACTGCCGCACGAGATGAGGCACATGGCGCGCAGCGGGCCGGTCGGCAACATGGTCGGAGATGCAATTTCCCTGATGGCGCGAAAAGAAGTTCGGGTCAGCGTGCTGGGATACATTCAACGCGGAGGATCGCCCTCTCCCTATGACCGCATTCTGGCAACCCGATTCGGAGTGGCCGCGGTCGACCTGATCGCGGAGGGCGGGTTCGGCAAGATGGTATGCCTCCAACAGGAATGCATTCGCGCGGTCAGCATTCTGGACGCGGCGGGCAAAATGAAGACCGTCGATCCCAACGGAGAAATTGTGCGTGCAGCGCGCGCGATCGGGATCGGGTTTGGGGACTGAAAGAAAGCTATGATCGAGCCAAGAGCCGAGAGCCAAGAGCTGAGAGCTAAGAGCTGAGAGCTAAGAGCTGAGAGCTGAGAGCTAAGAGCTAAGAGCTAAGAGCTGAGAGCTGAGAGCTGAGAGCTGTAATGTCCCTTCGCCGTTAATCACCCCTCTCTTCTTCTGGCGTTATAGTGAAGGTTACGCGCTAATCCTGTGAAGTTCCTCCCCAAATCCTTGCTGCGTGCGGCTCTGATCGTCGTGTGTGCCTCCAGCGTCACCTCGTTTGTCGCCTGTAAGCATAGCGGAGGACGCGTGCTTGAAATTGACTACGTTTCGGGAGTGCAGGTCAATCTGCGCGACCGCGTTGCCGCCGTCTACGAGCGAGCGGGGATCGTGAAAAACGGCGACCGCGTGGAAGTGCTCGACCACGACCGCCGCTTCGTGAAGGTGCGGACCGCCACCGGTCAGATGGGATGGATGGAGCAGCGCTACCTCGTCAGCCAGCAGGTGTTCGATCAACTCCAAAAGCTGACGGCCGACAACCAGAACGATCCCGTGCAGGCCCAGGCGGTAACGCGCAACGATACCAATCTGCACGTCGAACCGGGGCGGGAGACGGAACATCTTTATCAGATTCTGGCCGGCGAAAAGCTGTCGCTGCTGAAGCGAGGCACGGCCGAAAAACCGGGATCGGTGGCGATGCCCGCGCGCACCGCGTCCGCGGAGAAAACAGCGGGCGAGAAGCCAGGCGAGAAGACAAGCGTGAAGCCGGGTGAGAAGAAAGTGGTTACATCCGAGGGATCGCATCCGGTGGCCCCGCATCCCGCAGATTGAGGACTGGTGGCTGGTGCGCGACAGCCATGGCCGCGTTGGGTGGGTGCTCGGGCGCATGCTCGATCTCGATGTCCCGCTCGACGTGGCGCAATATGCCGAAGGCCAGCGCATCGTGGCGTACTTCGTGCTGAACGAGGTGCAGGATGGAGACAAGAAAGTTTCGCAATATCTGACTGTGCTCACCGAACCGAAGGACGGCCTGCCATTCGACTTTAATCAATTTCGAGTCTTCACCTGGAATGTGAGGCGGCATCGTTATGAGACCGCGTATCGCGAACGCATCGAGGGCATGTTGCCGGTCACGATCGCGCGGGAAGATTTCGGAAAAGAAGGAGTGTTGCCCGTGTTCGTGGTGCGGGTGCTCGATGAAGACGGCAAAGTGAGCGAGCGGAAATACAAGCTGAATACGCCGATCGTGCGGCGAGTCTATGCGCCGGGGGAAGAACCGGCGCACGCGACCCCGAAGTCGACAGGAAGGCAAAGCAGGCGGCGCAGGCGCTAAGTTGCGTGTTTTTTGGCATAGAACGTCAATCATTTTGCGAAAATCCAGGCGAACACAAGATTGCGGTCCGCACGCCAATTAAGGAGCGCCGGCGATGAAAGTAAAATTTGGGTTGCTCTGTACGATCCTGTTTTACTCAGCCGCCGCTTGCTGTCAACTGGGCGTCAATTGCGGGGAACACCACGACATCTTTCATAATCAGGCCGGAATCGTATGGTTCACTTCCGCACAGATGGAGAAGCAGGCGATCAAGAAAATTCAACCGGTAATGCCGCCAGGCGCGCCTGATTTTCACTACGATGGTTACGTCACTTTTAAAGTCCTGGTGGATACCAAAGGCCAGATCGCGTGCATTTGGGATGGCGCCGGGAACTCGTTATTCCTTTCAGCAGCCAATGAAGCGCTGCAATATTGGAAGTTCAAGCCCATGCTGATGGATGGGAAACCGGTCGAATTCGTCGGCGTAGTGAAATTTCGAATACACACCAACTAGGTCTACAGCGGAACATCCGAGGACAGAAGAACCTGGTTTCCTGTTTGCACTTGAGGTTGGGATCGTTGAGGACAGCCTCATTCGACCTCCCTATTAGTGTCGTGACCACGAGAAGATTACCGCACTGGAGGAGCGTAGCGCCGGCACCTTGCCGGCGGTTCCGAGAGCCTGCCCTTAGCTTGTCGAAGGGGCGCCCCGCCCTCGGCCTTCGGCGCTCGTAGACTCGGCGCTCACAGACAAAGATCATGCGCCCACGACACTAGCTGTAGAACTCCGCAATCGCTTCCACCACGCGGCGGATCTCGCCCTCGGTCAACTCGGGAAACATCGGCAGCGCGAGAACGTCTTTCGCTGCCTGCTCGGCGACCGGCAGGTCTCCCGCTTTCAATCCAAGGTAGGAAAACACTGGCTGCAGGTGCAGCGGGAGAGGGTAATAGATTTCCGATCCAATTTTGCGATCAGCCAGGAACTGCCGCAATTCGTCGCGTCGCGCAGCGCGAATTACGTACTGATGGAAGACATGCGTCGCCTCAGAGCTTCTGCCCAACGAGCGAACCGGGGTCGCAGCCGAACGCGAAGTCGATGTCAAGCCCGCGGCGGCAAAGAGCCGGTCATAAGTGGCGGCGTGCTGCTGGCGGCTGCGATTCCAGCCTGCAAGATGCCCCAGTTTCACGCGGAGCACAGCGGCCTGAATGGCATCCATGCGGCCGTTCCAGCCGAATTCCTCGTGATAGTAGCGGCGCGGACTGCCATGATTGCGCAGCCGCCGCATATGCGCGGCCATCTCAGGATGCGTAGTAGTAACGATGCCGGCATCTCCGTAGGCGCTCAGATTTTTTGTGGGATAAAAACTGAATGCCGCGGTCACGCCGACCGCCCCCGCGCCCCGCCCGCGCCACGTGGCCCCAATCGCCTGGGCGGCATCCTCGACAATCGCCACGTCAAAATCCTGCGCGATCTTTCCGAATGCGTCCATGTCGGCGCACTGCCCATACAGATGCACGGGAAGGATCGCCCGCAAATTTTCGGGCCGCTTCGTAGCAAGCCGTTCGCGCACCAACGCCGCGTCGAGATTCAGAGTGCCGGCATCCACGTCCATCAGAATGGGATTTGCGCCAGCCCGCACAATCGCGCTGGCGGATGCGAAGAAACTGAAGGCGGTCGTGATCACAGAATCGCCCGGCCCGACGCCAGCCGCGACCAGCGCGAGCCACAGCGCTTCGGTCCCCGAGGCGCAACCAACCGCTCCAGCGGCCCCGGTTAGCGCGGCGATCTCACCTTCGAGCGCCTCAACTTCCGGGCCGAGAATGAAGCCTTGCGAATCGCAAACCCGCGCGATCGCCGCCAGCACCTCTTCGCGGATCCCTTCGTATTGCCGCCGCAAGTCAAGCAGCGGCACAGCGCCAGCGGTCGCCATTGGGATCGATGCCGGTGCGGGTGAAAGCGTGGATTTCACGGTCCCAAAATTCTAACAGGGAGTCGCTCTCCGTGTGGCCCCCGCTCCGATGCGCGACGGTCAATAATGCCGCGCATGGCGAATTTCCAATAAGAGCGCCAGCCGTCACGGGATACTGAGGCTACGGAATACAGAGGCTACCGAATAAAGATCTTACCTGCGCGCGGGACCACGACGCCGTGCGATGCGAGGCGCCGCCGGACGCAACCCTCCCAGAGCCGCACCTGCCAGATACCTCTGCCAATCCGCAAGCGCGGCTCGCAAGCGGTCGAGCTCGAGATCGGGAAACGACTCCTCCGCCCCGCCCAGGTTTCTCAGCGCACGATCGAGAACCGAGCGCGCGCCCGTGAAGTTGTCGCGCGACTGGTGATGCAAGGCGACCGCCACCTGAACCATGCCCTGAAGGTGCCGGCGAAGCGCGCTGCCGCGCGCCGACTCCCGCCACGCGTCCTCCAGCGCCTCATGAGCGTCAAAGAATCTCCCAGCATTAAACAGGACCACCCCGCGCCGGAATGCAGACCGAATTTCGGCATTCCCGCCGCTCCCCGATATCAAGAATCCCCCTCCTTACCATTTTTAATAGTTTCAACGACTTAGACTATACGTAAAACTGTATCACGCCAGATTCTCTATACGTAAACTATTGAAAAATAAAGCTTTATTGCAGCAATTCTTTGGAAGACCAGTTGCTTTACCTAAGTGTCCGGAAACATGTGCGAGTAGGCAGTCCTTCCCTTCGTGAGGGCAGGATTCAGGATAGATGCAGGATAAATGATTCGAAGTCTTGGTTTTTAAGCAAGGAGAAACCGCATGCAATCGAAATTTGGGTTGAAGAAACTTCAATTTGTGGCGTTGGTAGCGTTGGTTCTCACGCTAGCGCTCGGTGTATTCACGGTCCCAGCCAGCGCCGACAACCTTTATGCCAGCATCAAGGGCACCGTCGCCGATCCAACCGGCGCGATGATGTCAGGAGTGAAGGTGACGGCAACCAACACTGCCACTGGAGTCACCTACTCTTCGGCGTCCAACAGAGACGGCCTGTACAATTTCCTGGAGCTGCCCGTTGGCGACTACACGGTCCGTGCTGAACAGTCTGGATTCAAGAAGTTCCAGGCCTCCGGTATCCACATCGATCTCAACCAGGTCTACAACCTGCCCATCTCACTGACCGTCGGCGCAGTTTCCGAAGAGATTATCGTCGAAGCCAATCCGGTCCAGGTCCAGCAGACCGACATGCAGCTCGGCTCGACGATTAGCGCGCAGCAGATCGTCGATATCCCCCTGAACGGCCGCAACTGGACCCAACTCCAGCAATTGCAGCCCGGCATCGTGGGAACGTCTGACCGGTTTGGCGGAGCCAACGGTGCTTATTCCGGCAACGGCGCAGAAACGCAACAGAACTCCTTCTTGATCAATGGCGTCGATTCCAACGACGTCTCCCTCAACACCGCGCTCGTGATTCCGAGTCCCGACTCCATTGGAGAGTTCCGGATGGTCACCAGTACCATCAATCCTGAGTTTGGCCGCAACTCGGGAACGATCATTAACGCCAGCATCAAGAACGGCACCAATTCATTTCACGGCAGCGGGTTCGAGTTCTATCGCGACACCTTCCTGGATGCCAAGAATTACTTTGAAACCCAAGCCTCGCCGTTCCATCAGAACGAGTACGGCGGCACCGTTGGCGGGCCGATCTTTAAAGACAAGGCCTTCTTCTTCTTCTCGTATCAGGGGTTGCGCCAGAGAATTCCGCAAGCCGGCGCCGTAAACACGGTGCCGATATTCACGTCGGCCCAGTTCCAAAATGGCAATTTCATGAACGACCTGGTGAGCAACGGCGGAAATGGCTTTAGCGCTGCCACCAGTCCGATTCCCCTTTGGGGCGACGGCTGCCCTGCGACTGGAAACCCCTGTCCGGCAGGGACGCCATACTCTACGCTCTTTGCCAGCGGGAACGTTCCCACTGCGGACTTTAACGCGCTGTCGAACAAACTGGTGAACCAGTACAATCTCTTTAACACCACCGGTAACCTCGTCTTCAATCCGACGACGGTTGCCCACGACCACCAACTGCTGGGTCGAATCGATTACAAACTGACGAATAACGACGCAATCTGGTTCTATGGTCTGTGGGAGACTCACCCCTCCACGGATACGCTGCCGTTCACGGGATCCACAGTTCCGGGGTTTGCGGAGGATGCTCTCCGACACTATCAGCAATATTCGGCCTCGTGGACACACACTTTTAACGCCACCACCTTGAACGAGTTTCGCCTTGGCTATACGCGCTTTAACTTCGCTGCCGTAGAACCCGTCTCCCCGATCAACCCCGCCACCTACGGTTTCACTGGGATTACACCTCAGAGTCTTGCAGGTGCCTCCTTGCCTAAAATCACCACCCCCCTCTTTACACTGGGATTCAGTAACAATGGTCCCCAGCCCCGCATTCAGAATGTGTATCAGTTGACCGACAACTTTAGTAAAGTCTGGGGTCATCACACCTTTAAGGCTGGCATCAGCGTTGACCGCCCGTCCATTAGCAACCCCTTTTACAGTTCCTTGAGCGGCAACTATGGTTTCCAGGGGGGTGGACCTTATTCCACCGGAGACGGTGCTTTGGATTTCCTTCTGGGATTCCCGGACACCTACGCGCAAGGCAGCGGATCGATTGTGGAGGCAAAAGCGCATGAGATCTATGCCTACGTTCAGGACCAGTGGCAAATCAGGCCAAACCTGGTCATCACCTACGGGACTGGCTACGATATCGAAACCCCTTGGAAGAACAACTACGATAAAGGCCTGATCATGGGGGCGTTCCATGCCGGTGTACAGTCGACCGTGTTCCCCACCGCGCCCATGGGATTTGTTTATCCCGGCGACCCAGGGATGACGCAGTATGGCGGCGCGACGGTCAAATACGATCTGCTTGCTCCGCGCGTTGGATTTGCCTGGAGTCCCGGCGGCAACAAGGATTGGAGCATCCATGGCGGCATTGGAATGTACTACAACCGCAGCGAAGAGGAATTGGCGCTGCAAACGCTCACGAACGCACCTTTCGCAGTTACCAGCGCTGGTGTGACAGGGACAACGACGGCCGGAAATGCGCCTTGCTCGCCCAACTTTGCGAACCCGTATGTCAACGTTGACGGGTCCACCTGCTTCGTCGGTACGACCCCCATTGCGAGTACGTTCCCCTTCCATCCGTATCCGACTGGCGCAAAGATTGATTTCTCCCAGTTCGCGCCCATCGGGCTCGGCTTTACGGGATCGGATCCAAGAATGACTTCCCCGAGGTCGACAAACTTCAATCTGACGATCGAGCGGCAGCTTGACAAGGCAACCATTCTCTCCGTGGCCTATGTTGGCAATCGCGGACGCCATGAAGAAGGCGCAATCGTCCTGAATCTGCCCGGCCAGTATCCGGGCGTGAACCCGACCGCGGCGGCATACACTGGCGGCACCGCACCTTGTAGACGCGGAACCGATTTGGGGAACCCCGCTCGCTGCCCCATAACCCCGTATACCGAAGACCCCTCTACTTTCGTCGTTACACCTGGAACCCCTGTTCCAGGTGCGGTTCCATATAACGTTTCCTTATGGGGGCATCCGGGCCAGGAGCAGACCGAATACAACTCCCACTATGACTCGCTACAGGTGACCGTAAATCGGCGCTTTAGCAAGGGATTGCAGGTGTTGGCGGCCTATACCTGGTCACGGTATTTCGACCAGACCTCCAGCCTGGAAGGCAGCGCCTTTAACTTCCCGGGCATCAACCCATACTGCGGAGCTTGTCAGTGGGCTCCTTCTTCCAACGATGCGCCCCAGCGTTTCGTAGTCAGCTACACCTACACACTGCCTTTCTACCAGTTCACGCATAAGTGGAGAAGGCTGACGGATGACTGGAATCTGTCTGGCATCTACACCCTCCAGCACGGAACTCCGGTGGGCGTGTTCGACTACCTTAATTACGCGCTCAGCTGCGATAACAACGTTGGGTTCTTCGCATGCCCGGGCCAGGCTAACCGCACCAGCGCACCTCTTGGTATTCGCGATCCCAGAAACAACAATGGAGACAACCCCAACAACCTCTACTTCAATCCGGCGGCTTTCGTGCATCCTGCTTCCGGGACTCTGGGTACCGCCCAGCGCAACCCGATTTATGGCCCGGGGTTCAATTACGGCGACATGGCTCTGGAAAAGAGAATCCACATCGACGAATCCCGCTACTTCGAACTGCGCCTGGAAACCTACAACACTTTCAACCACACGAACTTTGCCAACCCCTCCGATAATGGCTTCAACAGCGATGACGTGCAGAGCCTTTTTGGGACTTTCGGGAAGGTATACGCCACCAAGACGATCTCAACCCTCGGCGAAGGTAGGGCCGTGCAGCTGGGCGCAAAGTTCTACTTCTAAAACTGGCTTTGAATTAGTCTCTACGGGCGTCCCGCAAAAGCGGGACGCCTTCTTTATTTTCAGGGGGGCATCTGAAGAGCCAGAACGCCGGAAGATAAGAATGCCTCGGGAGTCGTCTGTAACCTTGACAAAAGGGGTGACGTCGGCTCGGAGCTGCGCGGCAGAGCTAATACCAATGTATTCAATACTTTACAAGTAAGTCCTTATTCCTCAAAGACCTGGCAGAAAAAGTTGCCTAAGTCTTTGATTCCAAAAGACCGCACCAGGGGGGATACTTGATTCAGATAGATACTCACTTCGAACGTCCCAACTCGCCGTAAGGCTGTGCGAGTGCGGCCTGAGCGGGCGCAAATCCAGGCAGCCGTCCCGCCGCAATCTCCAGATGCACGGCAGCGGTCTTGAAGTCGCCCGTCTTCAGCAGCGTGACGCCCATTTCGTAGTGCGCCCATCCGGAGTCGGGTTGCAGTTCAATCGCTTTGTGCAGATGCCTGGCAGCCTCGGCGTAGCGGCCTTTCTGGGCAAGCGCCGCACCTAAGGTGTACTCCGCAAGATAAAGGTTGGGCTCGGACGCAACCAGCGGCTGCAGCGCCGCAATGGCGCGGTCCGGCGTCGACTCCGCAAACCGCGATCGGCCAAATAACGATGTGCCCGCTGCTTCGATCACCTTGTTGGCAATCGCAATCTTTTCCTTGGGATCGGTTCCCGTGACCGACGCCGAAGCGCCCGCCGACTTCTGCAGGCCAACATATCCCAGCGATGCCAGTTTCTGCATCTCCGAGGAACTCAACTCGGTCGTGGACTTGCCTGTCTCGCCGCCGAAATGGCGGTCGAAATTTTCGAGCTGTGAAGCCATCGTGTCGAGCGTCGCCCTCGAAATCTGAGCCAGGTTGTGGGCAGCGCCTGGGTCTGCCGTCATATCGTAGAGTTCCGGCCTGGGCGCCCGGATGTAGAGATACTTGCCCGCGCGCCACGACTCCAGCGGGCTCCAGCCAAATCCCCGCTGCGGGAGATCGCTGCGCGAATAGACGGGCTGATCCCCGCTGCCGCCTCCAGCCTTGGCGATCCGCAACAGCGATTGTCCCTGCATCTGCGAGGGCACGGAAATAGCGGCGATTTCAAGCATCGTGGGCGCGACATCCACCAGCCTGACTTTCGCGGTCACCTTCCTGGCGGAGGGTTGCGGCCCGGGCAGTTTAATAAGAAGCGGCACGTGAATCGTCTCATCGTAGAGAAAAATGCCGTGGGTCTCTTCACCGTGAGCTCCCAGGCTCTGGCCGTGGTCCGCGGCCACGATCAATGCGGTGTTGGCGTCAATTTTTTGTTGCTTGAGCGCGGCGACGAGTTTTCCAACGGCAGCATCGGCGGCGGTGATCGCGGCATTGTAAGAAGAGGGCGCTGTGCTCGGGCTGTTGAGATGAATCCACAGAAAAAATGGGTTTTGCGCATTTTGAACCTGAGCATTGTGACCAAGCCACTCGATCACGCGGGCGGCCACCTCGGATGCGCTGCGCTCGGTAACGGGCAGGTGGGGATCACCGGGAACCACGGGACGAAAGCCTGCATCGTAGGTCTGAAAGCCCCGATCAAAGCCCTGTGCCAGCCCGTTCCGCGGATCGAGCTCAATCGAGCCGACGAATGCCGCCGTGCGGTAGCCCTGTGCCTTCAGCAAATCCGGCAGAAATGGAAGTGACGATGGCAATACGCCGCCGATTTCACTCATGGCGATGCTTTGCGGGTAAGCTCCAGTCAGAATAGTTGCCGCCGAAACGACCGTGCCGGGGGCCTGCGCATATGCATGCTCGAAGACGATGCTCTCCGCCGCCAGCCGATCGAGGTTCGGCGTAAGCGGGCGTTTGGCGCCGAGAAAGCCCATGTGGTCGGCGCGCGCCGAGTCCAGCGTGACAAGAATGAGGTTATGCTTTGACGCGGCGGCGGCAAAACAAGCGGCGTCGAACGCAAGAACAAGGACAAGAGTGAGGATGAATCCGGGATAGACCAAGCCAGCGGTGTGTTTCCGCATCATGAGAGTAAGTGTAACGGCAGGCGCTGGTTCCCCAAAATACGCAAGTCGAAATCCCGAAGCCAGGATCCCGGAACCGAAATCCGGACGCCAGATCAAACTGGTTGCTTGTCAGCGGTCCGGCCATAAATAGGCGAAAGCGTCGCCCCCGCCGGTCTTGACGGCCCCGTAACTCCGCGTAGAATCTTATATACACGCTCTCCGGACCCGTCTCGTTAGACAAAGATGGTGGTTCCATGCATGTTTGCCCATGCATGTCTATCTGTGCATGGCCTGTGCATGTTGCCCGTGCTGGATTGGTACCAACTCCGTAAGCTGGACCTGATTAGAGTGATTCAAACTTCGAAAAAACTTGTTCGGCTGGTGTGCCTGACGGCGTTATGCGCTGCGGGAATGCTTTTCCTTCTCTCGTGCCAGCGCGTGCATGGGGCTGCGAGCCCGCGCAGCATGAAGATGATTATTCTGGGCGTCGATGGCCTCGATCCCGACCTGCTCACCAAATTTATGGCCGAGGGCAAGATGCCGAATTTTGCCCGGCTCGCCGAGCAGGGATCGTTCCGGCGTCTGACGACAAGTATTCCGCCGCAGAGCCCGGTGGCCTGGTCGAACCTCATAACGGGAATGAATGCCGGCGGCCACGGGATTTTTGATTTCATCCATCGCGACCCGAAGAATTTTCAGCTTTATTTTTCGACCTCCAAGGTCGAAGGACCGAAGCATAGTCTCCAGATCGGACGCTGGGTGATTCCGCTGGGCAGCGGCTCGGCCGAGCAGTTGCGCCATGGGAAGGCGTTTTGGGAGATTCTCGACGAAAATCATATTCACAATTTTGTCTATCGCATCCCGGCAAATTTCCCTCCCATCGATGCCAAGGGAAAGACGCTCTCCGGTATGGGAACGCCCGATCTGCGCGGTACCTACGGCACATTTACTTTTTATACCGACGATCCGACCGCAGCCGTGGGCGCTGTCGAGGGCGGAGAAATCGTCCAGGTAGAGGTGAAGAATAATCGGGTCGCGACCCGCCTGATTGGACCCGACAACACTTTCTTGAAAGGCTCGCCGCCATCTACGGAGCCCTTCACGGTCGATGTGGACCCGCTGGATCCGGTCGCGCGCATCGATCTGCAGGGACAGAAATTCGTCCTGAAAGAAGGCGAATGGAGCGGCTGGTTGCCGGTGGATTTCGAACTCATGCCCGTCATCGGCAACGTCAAGGGCATCTGCCGCTTCTATCTCAAGCAGACGCATCCCCGTTTTCAGCTCTACGTCTCGCCCATCAATATCGATCCGGAAAATCCGGCTCTGCCGATTTCGACGCCTTCCAGTTACTCGCGCGATCTGGCCAACGAGATTGGCGAGTACCACACCCAGGGCATCGCCGAAGACACCAAAGCCAGGATGGCCGACGTGCTCGACGACAGGGAATACCTGCAGCAGGCGCACACCGTGCTGGCCGAACATCGGCGGGCGTTCGATGCGGAGTTTCCAAAATTTCACGACGGCCTGTTCTTTTTTTATTTTTCGAGCCTCGATCTCAACGGGCACATGCTGTGGCGCCTGACCGATCCGCTGAGCCCGACGTATGACGCCGCAGCCAGTGCGCAGTATGGCGGCGCGCTCGAGGAGTTTTATGAGCAGATCGACCAGGTGCTCGGCGAAATCATGCCGAGGCTCGATGAAAACACGACGCTGCTCGTGCTCTCCGACCACGGCTTCGCGCCCTATCGGCATTCCTTCAACCTGAATACCTGGCTTTGGAACAACGGCTACATCACGCGCAAAACAGACGCGAGCGGCGATTCCAGCGAGCCCTTCGCCGATGTCGATTGGAGCCGCACCCGCGCCTACGGGCTGGGACTGAATGGGCTTTATGTGAATATGAAGGGGCGTGAACGGGATGGGATCGTCGATCCCGCACAGGCCGATGCGCTGCTGCGCGAGATTCGCGGCAAACTGCTGGAGGTCCACGATCCGAAGGATGATTCGCAGGTGATCACGCGCGTCGATCTAGCCAGCGAGGTCTATCAGGGTCCTTATGCGCGCAGCGGGCCGGACGCACTGGTCGGCTACAATCGCGGATATCGTTCGGGATGGAAAACAATTCTGGGCGCATTTCCGCCGGATGTGCTCGAAGACAACATGAATGCATGGAGCGGCGACCACTGCATGGATTACACCAAGGTGCCGGGAGTCCTCTTGAGCAATCGCAAGATTCCGGCCCAGACGCCGGCGCTCACCGACATCGCCCCCACCATTTTGTCGGAATTCGGCATTCCGAAGACAAAAGATATGATGGGGCAATCAATATTTCAGTAGCTAAGAGTGTAGCGCCGGCGTCCCGCCGGCAGTCCCGAGTGCGTCTCGCCCTCGGCGCAGCAAGCAAGGATGTTGGACGGGAGAAATCATGTTTGGTTCCCACAAAGTAAAGATTGAAGGCGAACTGCTGGAGAAGGTGAAGCAGTGTTCCGACGCAGCCGGATACGAATCGATCGACGAATTCGTCATCCACATGCTGGAAAAGGAAACCAATAAAATCCTGCCGCCGGAGGAAACAAACACGTCGAAGGAAGATGTGCAGAAACGGCTGCGCGGTCTTGGTTATATTGAATAGGTATAGCGAGTAGCTTGGGGATCTTCTTACAACCTGTGGCGATGGCTGCTAAGGCGGCGAGTGCGGCGTCCGCCTCGCTTTTATTTTGGCCTTCATGGTTGCTAAGTCCACTGGCCATCGTGGTCATGCTGTCGGTGGTAGTCGGCCTGCTCATGATAATTTTGTTCGGCTACACCTCGGATCAGAAGGCGATTGGTATCGCGAAGGATCAACTGAAGGCTCACTTGCTGGCAGTCCGGCTGTACCGGGATCAGTTACAGGTAGTAATGGGATCTTACGGTAAGATCTTGCGCGGCACGGCGCGTTACTTGAAACTCGCGTTCATGCCGCTGCTCTATGTCATCATTCCCATCACGCTGCTGATCGTGCAACTGGATCGCGTTCTTGGGTTGACGGCCATTCATGCGAACACGCCGTTTCTGCTTACGGCGCGCGTAAACAACCCCGAGGTGCTCGATCGGATTTCGATCGATCTGCCGCCGGGAATTATCGCGAGCGCGCCTCCTGTGCACGTAGCCGCCGACAATGAAGTGGTCTGGAGGCTCGTGGCCAGCCAGGACGGCGCGTACCAGGTGACGATCAATGCTGGCGATCCGGACGCGACCTCAAGCGTGACCCCGATCGTAACCCAAACCGTAACAAAGACAGTCCGCGTTTCGTCGCAACTGGCGCGGGTTTCGCCCGAGCGTTGGCGCAATCATTTCTGGGAGAGAGTATTCTTTTCGGGAGAGTCCGCGCTGCCGGCGAACAGTGCCGTCGAGTCGATCGCGGTCGACTATCCCGCGCGCAACATCCCGCTCGGGATTGCGGGATACGAAATGAACTGGATCTGGCTCTTCTTCATCCTTTCGATGATTGCCGGGTTTATTTTCAAGGAACTATTGGGCATTCAAATATGAAAAGAACGTGTGGGGCGGGCGCCCTCGCCCGCCTGCGTGAGTCGAGCATAAAACAGTGGGTGTGCCGGCCGCTCGCGGACAGCCGTGTCTGCGCCACACGGTTGCTGCTGATCGCGGTTCTTTTTGCGCCCTCGCTGGCCCATGCCTATGCCGGCCCCGGCGCGGGATTTGCGGTGCTGTCGTCGTTCTGGGCGATCTTCGTTGCGTTCCTGTATTCGTTTTACGCGTTGATGACGTGGCCCTTCCGCCAGTTGTTCCGCTTCCAGCGGCGGCGCAACGCCTATGGCAAGGCCATCTTCGAGCGCGCCGTGATTCTGGGATTTGACGGCATGGATCCCGAACTCGCCGACCGCTTCATGCACGAAGGCCGCTTGCCGAACCTCGCGAAGCTGCGCGACCGGGGAACCTTTACCAAGCTCCGCACCACGTTCCCCGCGATTTCGCCCGTAGCATGGTCCACATTCATGACCGGAGTAAATCCCGGCAAACACAACATCTACGATTTCCTGGCGCGCGATACCAGCAACTATCTGCCATTTCTTTCCTCGGCTGAAATCAAGGGCCCGAAACGCCACATCAAGATCGGCAAGTATTCGATTCCGTTCGGCAAGACGCAAATCAAAGGGATGCGCAAGGGCACGCCCTTCTGGCACTGGCTGGGCAAAGCCGGGATTTTCAGTTCGGTGATTCGGGTCCCGGTGACCTTTCCGCCGGAGAAATTTCAGGGCGTGCTGCTCTCTGGCATGTGCGTGCCTGACCTGAAAGGCAGTCAGGGGACGTTCTGCCTCTGCACAACGCGCAGCACCGGCGACAAGTTTCGCGAGGGCGGAGTCCGTGTCCCCATCGAGCGCAGGAACGGCGTTTGCCATTCGTATGTGCCGGGCCCGGATAGTCCGCTTGCCGAAAAAGCCGGTACCGAATTGCGCGTCGAGTACGAGATTCGGCCCGACCCCGCAGCGAAGCAGGCGCGGCTGACCGTTGCTTCCGAAAAGTTCACGTTAAAAGTCGGCGAATATTCCGAGTGGATTCCCATCGAGTTCAAAGCCGGCATGGGCTTCAACGCCCACGGCATTTGCCGCTTCTATCTCAAGGAAGTTTCGCCCGAGGTCGAAGTCTACGTGACGCCGGTCAACATCGATCCCGGTCATCCCGATCTGCCGATCTCGCACCCGGTGACGTACTCCATTTACCTCGCAAAACTCTACGGAGCGTTCGCCACTCTCGGCCTCGCCGAAGACACCTGGGCGCTCAACGAGCACGTGCTCGATGACGACGCCTTCCTCGCACAGGCCTACGGAAATCATGAAGACCGCGAGAAAATGCTCTTCGATGCGCTGGACAAGACCCGCCAAGGACTTTGCACCTGCGTCTTCGATACCACCGACCGCGTACAGCACATGTTCTGGCGCTACCTGGAGGAAGATCATCCGGCGGCGCGCGACGTGCCTAAGGCGGAACGCCGCGAAGTAATTCAGGATCTCTACCAGCGCATGGACAACCTCATCGGCCGCGTCCTGGAAAAGATCGACGACAATACGCTGCTGATGGTGATCTCCGATCATGGATTCAAGTCCTTTGCGCGCTGCATGAACCTGAATGCCTGGCTGCATCAAAACGGTTATCTCGCGCTCAGAGACGGCAAGACAGAAAGCGGCGACTGGTTCGAGGATGTCGACTGGTCGCGCACCCGCGCCTACACCATGGGCCTCAACGGTCTCTATCTGAATATCAAGGGACGCGAGAAGCAGGGAATCGTCGACCCCAGCGAAGCGCAGGCACTACAGGAAGAAATCAAACAAAAATTGAATGGGCTAGTCGATCCCGCATCTGGGGCCGTCGGGGTCACCGGCGTATTTCAGACGAATGTGGTCTATCAGGGTCCGTATCGAGACAATGCGCCCGATCTGCTGATCGGCTACGGTGCGGGCTATCGCGCTTCATGGGATTCGGTGATGGGTAAGGTGACCGGGAAAATATTCGAAGATAATACCAAGGCGTGGAGCGGCGATCATTGCATCGATCCGAGGCTGGTTCCGGGCGTGCTGTTCTCCAGCCACAAATTCATCGAAGAAAAACCCGCCATCGTGGACGTCGCGCCTACGATCCTAAAGCTCTTCGGCTTGGCGCTCCCGTCACATTTTGATGGCAAGCCGTGGAGCTTGGCGCCGCAACCGGCGGCTGCCAAGACCCCGGCTTCGAACACCCCGGCTGTCACGCCAGCCACTTAGAAAGTTCTGATTAAGTCCGTGGGGTCCTCCGTGCACCTCTGTGTCCTCTGTGGTTAGTGCCTTTTGCCGACACCTGATCAAGCTTCCCTACCTCCAGCCCGCATCGCCAGCCATCCCACACAAGCCAGCATCCCGCACCAACCCAGCGTCCTCACGACCGCGGCAATCGCTGTGTCGTACGGCAGAACGCCGAGGCTGGAAAAGATCGTGTTCCAGTCATGCTCGACGAACTCGGGATCGCCGGTTGTGACAAGTGGCAAAATCATCGCCCGCGCATCCGCCATATAGGTTGCGGTGTAGAGCCAGTTTTCGAAAAAGAAAACCAGGCAGAAGACGAATGCCGCCGGCTGGCGTTCATGAAAGAAGTAAGCGGCCAGCAGGAACGGAACCGCCCATTGCAGAATCGTCCCTCCCCAAAGGCACAGCGTCGGGCCGAACCAGCGAAATAGAAGATGCCCGCCTTCGTGAACGACCAAGTTCGCAGAATCGATGAACAGATAGCCGCCGTGCATGCGGAAGGCATACAGCAGAAACCAAGCGTAGAAAACGAGCCACGCCCAGATCGCCCACCGCGGCATAGGACGCCAGTCTTCGCGAGTGCCCGACCACTCCAGCACTGATTCCGCCAACTCGTTCATGCAAAAACAATCATAGGAATTTACCGCGTCCAGCGCGAGATTACGCTGGTGCGCCGCTTTCCCGCCGCTGAAGGCGCAGATAGGGCGCGTGCCGCTATTGCTGGGTTACCAGAAGACGAACGAGGGACCAGAAACAAGGGACCAGAAACGAGGGAAATTAAACGAGGAGAAGCCTTGGAGAAGCTCTGACTAAATATCTTGGGACCTCTGTGCACCTCTGTGCTCTCTGTGGTCTATGCTCTTCGTCCGCACTTAGTCAGAGTTTCCTTAGTGGTTTTTCTTGCCCGTGGCATCGCTTGAGTCGGCGGCTTCCTCTTTCAGATACGCCGCCGACAACGTTCCCTTCTTCTGCGCGATCCCGAGCAAAGTCGGATAGAACTGCACAAACGTCGTATCGACCGCGCCATGTTCCTGATGGCACGAGTAACAGACGGCCTCCTTCGGTATCGTCTTGCCAACATTGTCGTCGCCAAATCCGACAAAAGCCCACTTGCCTGGAAACCGCGACTCATCCTTGATATGGATCGAGCGCACCATAATATCTTTGGTCTGGTAGTGACCCTTCTCGTTAATCGACCCTTTGTTGGCTGCCATGCGGCCCTCGAGCACCAGCATGGTCTTGTCCGGCCACGTGCCGGTCGCAACGAAAACCTTATAGGCCTCAGGATTGACAAAGACATTGTCGAACATGGAGTGGTCCATCGTCTGCAACTCGGGGTTGTAGTCCATGTCCATGCCCGTAGTCAGGTAAATCCATTCGCGATAGTCCGCCGGGAATACTAATCGGCCATCCGCGGTATATTCAGGTGCGTTTGAGTTGTTCGAGCCGGCAGTGGCTTTCGGTGCGTTTTGGGCCATCAGCAGGGTGCAAAAACTGAGCAGCAGCAAAACACGCATAGTCATCCCCCACAACATCTTTCGACGTGCAGTCGCAGGCTGAGTTAGCCTGAGGCTGGGCTAGCCTGAGACTAGGTCAGCCTGAGACATATACCGGAGTACGAATCGCCAGCCGAGAAAGTTCAGGCCTTTACTCGCCGTGCCTACCTGCCATGCCTACCTGCCAAACATGGGGTAATGGCTCGCTGCGCCCATCAGAAACAGCATGGGAAACGACAGCCAGAAATTTGTGCGCGACATCAGGAACGCCTGCCGCGCCATGGCCTTTGCTTTCTCTGGCATGGGTGTGCCATCGGCGGCGTTCGCCGCGGTCCACTGGATCATCCGTTTCTGGATGCGCCAGATCACGCCCCAAACGTTCAGCATCATCATCCAACCTATGCCGCCGCCGATCCCGATAGCGAGCAGGCGATTGCTCTCCCAGCCGCGATCGTTGAGGCGCAGAAACAGCCACGAGGCCAGGCCCACAACGACAACATAGATCACCGCCAGCACCGGTCCTTTATCGAGAGCGCCTTTTCCCGGAATCTGGCAGGCGTACATCAGACCCCACGTTACGGTCCAGATAAGGAAGAACGATCCAAATACTCCCCCCGCCGATCCGCCGCCATTGTGAGCATCTGACCCAACGATGTTCCCAAAGTATGCGAGTCCCATCAGTACCGTCAGCACCGAGGCCCAGCGAAACCACCACAGCGCGCGCGACATCAGCCCGGGCAGAATCTTACCCTTGGTCACAGGATCAAGTTCCTTCATGAACGGGACGTTAACCAGATTAAAAAAATACAGCAGACCAATCCACGTAATTCCCCCGATGAAGTGCAGCCAACGAAACAGCATAAGCAGGTTGGTGTTGACGTCGGTCGGCAGGTTGATGTCCACGCAGGCTCCTGTTCTTGATCTTCGCTAGAAAGCTTGACAATTCGTAGAGATCCGGCGAGCGCAATGATAGCTCATGAAGGGCGGCCTCCGCATTCCACGACCGGCCGCGGTAGTATGTTGGGCTTGAAACATTAGAATTTAATTGGCTGGGAAGTTGAAAAGCGGGAGGCAAGGCCGTATTGTAGGACCACAAGAATGCCGCTGCCCATTGCCCTCCCAAAGCTCAAGGCTGCGGCATCGAAAGTAAAAAAGGAGATCGGCATATGGAAGCGAAGCCGGCACAACAGAATATTCAGGATTCCTTTCTCAATACCGCTCGAAAGGAACGGCACAACATTACCATTTATCTCGTCAGCGGGGTGAAACTGACGGGGCGGATCCGCTCTTTCGACAAGTATTCCGTCGTGCTTGAAACCAGCAATCAGGAGCAGTTGATTTTCAAGCACGCCATCTCGACGGTGGTCATCGCCCGCGCCGCCCACGCTCATGCTGAGGGGAAGCCGGCAGCGGTCGCAACCATCGGAGAGCCGACGGAGGTCCCAAGCTCCGGCACCCAAGGATGAAGTGAGTTCGCTTGCGATGTGATTGGGGTGTCTGATCGCCGTGTTTTATTGGGGTGTCTGATTGCGATGTTTGATTGCGAAGAGACAACTTGAGACTGACTGACCGGGGCAGTTCCCGAAACCAGCCCAAGACAGTGCCGAACCCAGCCGAACGCCGGGAGCGTGCGTTCCTCGTGGGGGTGGAGTTCCGCACGCGGCGCCGGGCCGGAAAAACCATTGGGGCCGCGATCAGTCCGGTCGCCCAGGCGGCTCGCGACCACGCCACCAGCATCGCAGCCGGCCGGCGCAACGATTCCCCCGATTTCAGCTCCGAGGAATCGCTCGACGAGCTGCGCTCCCTGGCAGCCAGCGCCGGCGCCGAAGTCGCGGGCGAATTCATGCAGCATCGTGACCGGCCCGATCCGGCCACGCTCATCGGCAAGGGCAAGCTGGAGGAAATTGCGGGCGCCTCCGCTTCGGTTTCCGCCGACCTGATTCTTTTCGATCACGATCTTTCCCCTTCGCAACAACGCAATATCGAACGTGTTGTTCACACCCGAGTTCTCGATCGCACGCAATTGATTCTGGATATCTTCGCGCACCACGCGCGCACCCGCGAAGGCCAGTTGCAGGTGGAACTGGCGCAGCTCGAATATATGCTGCCACGCTTGGCCGGACGGGGCGTGGAAATGTCGCAACTGGGCGGCGGAATCGGCACCCGCGGGCCCGGCGAAACCCAGCTTGAGACCGATCGCCGCAAGATCTACCGGCGCATCCGGCACGTCAAGCAGCAGATCGAAAATGTGCGCCGCATCCGGGCGCAGCAGCGGCAACGCCGCGAAGCGGTTCCCGTAGCCACGGTAGCGCTAGTTGGTTATACCAACGCGGGGAAATCGACGCTTTTCAATGCGCTTACCAATGCCAACGTGGTCGCGTCGGCGCGCATGTTTGCCACGCTCGATCCAACCCTGCGCGGCGCGGAGTTGCCGTCAAAACGAAGAGTCCTGTTCTCCGATACAGTCGGATTCATCCGGCATTTGCCGCACACTCTGGTGTCGGCATTTCGCGCCACGCTCGAAGAAGTGCAACGGGCAACGCTGATCCTCCAGGTTTCCGATGCCAGTAGTCCAATCTCCGCCGAACAGGACGCGCAAGTCGAGAGCGTACTCAAGGAACTCGAAGCCGACAAAAAGCCCCGGCTGCACGTGATGAACAAAATCGACCTGATGCCGCCGAAGCAACGCGAGTCCCTGCGCGACGATTCTCAGACGATTCATGTCTCGGCGGCAAAAGGGATCGGGCTCGGCGCGCTGCTCGAACACATCGACTCCGTCCTTGAAGACGACCGGCCCAGCCGCGTTCGCTTGCGCATTCCCCAGAAAGAGGGCAAGACGCTGGCCCTGCTGGAAGCCCGCGCCCGCATCTATTCCCGCCAATACCAGGACGGGCTGGTGGAGCTGGAAGCCGACGCGCCGGAGTCGCTTCTGCGCCGCATGCGGGAATGGGTGGTGGAATAGTTTATCCTCCGCAGTGTGGGTTGGGATTGATCAACAATCATGCTCAGACGCCAATTGTGTTGACTGGCTCTTAGGTTCGCTCTGTCATTTGTTCGCCCATCAAGGCAAGAAGAATATCGAAACAAACACGCTTTTGACGCCAATCGGTTGCCCGCTTCTCTACTAGCCTTCTCTCGAAAGATTCACGTCGCTTAGTTTGTTCAGCAACCAAACCATTCACGTCTACTGTGCAGTCTGTCCGTTGCCAGCCGTGCTTTTGAACTTTATGGACTCTCTCACCCATCGCGCCAAGCAGTTCTTCGCCAAAATTACGCACCGAGGACTCAAAGTCGGAGACACTCATTGATATTTGTCCCTCGGGAGAAGCCCACACCGGGATATTTTCTTCTTTTCCGTCGGCATTCCATTGGAAATACACGACGTTTTGAACCCGCCAAAACGTGGATCGGGGGGCATGGCTCAGATAGCCCATATCAAGGGAGCGGTGGTGCCACCACTCGGTGGCCGCATACCATTGATCCCAATGCAACTCGCTTTCAATGGAGTCCCTCCATTGTTCAGCTTTTATACGCCAGCTCCGATTCGAAACGCGTGCGGCCATGTCTTCCGGAATAGGCTCAAGAACGTCTGGAAGGAAGTCTAGCAAGTCCTCGAAAAATCGAGCGACGAAATAGTCGGGGACTCTTACCGGACTTTTCCAATGATTTTGAACCGCCGTGGTGTACTCAAAAGGATTGCCAACTACTGTCTCAATCCAGAACCTGCCCGAAGTCAGACCATACCAATGGAGTTCGCATTCCCCCGGTCTGCCCCACGGGCGGACTGTTTCGAGATCATCAAGATCGAATCTGATGCGGAATTCAGATTCCTCATTCTGACCAGCCAACAATGACATTATTGCGATATTTTAAACTTCGACGTTGCGACTGTCGAAAGCGGAACAGTTTCGCTCATTCACTCGACCTTCGTCATAAACGCAATGGCCAAACCGAGCTCCTTCCAACCGCCCGGTCGGGTCACCTCCACCGCGTGACCGCAGTCACAGCGCTTCGTCCTTCAATCACCGCGCAACCCCGCTCGACAATGTAGACTCAATTAACGGGAGCGTATACATGTCAACCGCCTGGACTTCCCGTTACGCGCAGCGCATCAAGCACGTTCACAGTTCCGCCATCCGCGAACTTCTCAAGATTACTCAGAACCCGCAGATCATCTCTTTTGCCGGAGGCCTGCCCGCACCTGATGTTTTCCCGGTCGAGCGCTTCCGCGAAGCTTGCAGCAAGGTCCTCGAAAAGAACGCGAAGACTGCGCTCCAGTACGGTGCCACCGAAGGCTACGAGCCGCTGCGCGAGATGATTGCGCGCCACACCTCCCGCTACGGCATCAAGGCAAAGCCGGAGCATGTGATGATCACCTCCGGCTCGCAGCAGGCGCTCGACCTGATCGGTAAGCTCCTGATCAACTCGGGAGACCGCGTGCTGATCGAGGCGCCCACCTACCTGGGAGCCTTGCAGGCATTCAACGTTTATGGCGCGGAATACGTCTGCGTGCCCAACGACGACGACGGCCTGCGCACTGATCTCCTCGAGGAGCCTTTGCGCTCGGGACCCAAGTTCATGTATGTCCTGCCCAACTTCCAGAACCCCGGAGGCACGACCCTGTCCGAAGGACGCCGCCACGAACTGGTGTTACTCGCCGAGCGATACGGAATTCCAATCGTCGAAGACGATCCCTATGGCCAGCTTCGCTATGAAGGCGAGCACCTGCCGCCGCTGGTCGTGCTCGACCGTGAGAACCTGCGCCGCGACGATGGCTATTCCATCGGCAACGTGATCTATCTGAGCACGTTCTCGAAAACGCTCTCTCCCGGATCTGCGCATGGGCTGGATTGTCGCCCCGCCCGAGGTCATCACGAAACTCGTGCAGCTCAAGCAGGGAGCCGACTTGCACACCTCCACCTTTGGCCAGATGGTGGCCTATGAAGTCGCGCGCGATGGATTCCTCGACGAACACATCAAGCTGATCCGCCGTGTCTATGGCGAGCGGCGCGATGTGATGCTCCATGCGCTCGAAGAATATTGCCCACCCGAAGTGACCTGGACGCGCCCACTCGGCGGTCTATTCCTGTGGGTTACTTTGCCCGACAGGAATGGATTCGCACCGATTGTTCGACGCGGCGCTCAAAGAGAATGTCGCGTTCGTTCCGGGAGATTCGTTCTATGGCGGCAACGGATATGCGAGTGAAGGCCGAAGTCACTTTCGCCTGAATTTCTCCAACGCGCAGCCCGAGCAAATCAGGGAAGGCATCCGCCGCCTCTCGGTGGCGATCAGAAACCAACTCGCCGGATTACAGCCCGAGCCAGTCGCGGGCTAACACGCTGAGGTCCGTCCAAGTTTCCGCACGGACCTTACCCTGCCATTCGTCTGAGTTGCGGGGAATATTCTACGTCCGCCTCAGTTATACGCAGTGAATGATGGCCGCCGTGACGCCGAGCCCGGGAACAACACAGCTTCCCCTTGGGGGTACACTGTTGGCCTGTGGGTGACCATCCTGGCGATGCCGGATCGTTCGAAGAACTGGCGATGCCGCTTTTCGCCCGGCTCTACAACTTTGCCCACTGGCTCACCCAGGACCGCGCCGCGGCGGAAGATCTGGTGCAGGAAACCTACATGAAGGCGCTGCGAGGTTTTTCCTCATTTCATCAGGGAACAAACTTCCGTGCCTGGATGTACAAGATCCTGCGCAATACCTTCCTGACGTCGCAGGCTGGGCTGAAGGCTTCTGTCTCGCTCGATAGCGATAGCGACGACAACACTGCCGAGCCCGCGGCGGCCGGAACGCCAGAATCCGTTCTGCTCGCGCGGGTCGAACAGGAGACGATCCAGAAGGCGTTGGAAGATCTGCCCGTGAAGTTTCGCGAGATCATTCTCCTATGCGATTGGGAGGAGATGAGCTACCAGGAAATCGGCGAAACGCTGGCGATTCCCATGGGAACAGTGATGTCGCGCCTGTCGAGAGCGCGCAGGGCAATGCGCGAGTTGCTGGCCGCAAAACTACAAGGGGTTCGCCCATGAGGTGCGATCGATGACGTGCGGCGTGTGGCGCGGCAGGCTGGACGCGTATGTGGATGCTGCTTGTTCGCAGCAAGAACTGCCGAGCCTCGAGGCTCACCTGCGCACCTGTCCGTCCTGTGCCTCAGAAGCGCTCGGCCGTCTCCAGATCAAACGCATGACGCAAGCAGCCGCGGCGCGATACTCGCCATCACCGGAGTTCCGGCGACGCATTGAAACGAGCATTCAGCCGAGACGAAAAACCTCCTGGTCGTTTGCGTGGATGCCCGCATTCGCTGTGGCGGCGGTCGCGCTTGTGCTGCTCGTCGTTGGCCTTGGCCTTACAGCATGGATGCACCACGCGGCGCGCGAGCAGGCTCTGGCAGAGCTCGTCGACATGCACGTGGCGACCCTGGCGAGTGCGAATCCCGTCGATGTGATTTCAACCGATCGCCACACGGTGAAGCCTTGGTTTCAGGGTAAGCTCCCGTTCACCTTCGATCTTCCTGAACTGCAGAATTCTCCCTTCAAGCTGATTGGCGGGCGAATCATGTATTTTGAGCATAGCCCGGGCGCGCAACTGCTTTTCCAAGTTCGCAGCCACCACTTGTCGGTCTTTATTATGCAGAACCAGATTTTGCAGAACCAACCAAGCATGTTTCCGCTTGCCGTGGGCGTAACTTCGGCGCGCGAGCTCGCCTTTAACGTGGAGACATGGTCCGAAGGCGGATTGCGTTACTTCGTCATCAGCGACGCAAGTCCAGCCGATGTTCATGCCCTAGGCGAGCTGCTGCGAAACGCGAAATAAATTCCAGAGAGAGAGAGAAAGAAAGAAAGAGAAAGAAAGAATACCGACAACGCAGTCGGGTTTCCTCCGTGCACCTCTGTGTACTCTGTGGTTCAAGCCGTTTGCCGGCACAGTCACGCGAGCCTAAGCCTTCCCAAAAGGATCCTCAAGCGACGGACTCTGCGGCGTAAACAACTCTGCGCCATTTTCAAGAATGTGCATGTCATCCTCTAAACGGACTCCGAACTCTCCGCGAATGTAAATTCCCGGCTCATCGCTGAAGGTCATCTGGGGCTGGAGTTTGGTCGCGTTACCGCGGACCAGATAGGTCCACTCATGCCCGTCCATTCCAATGCCGTGTCCCACGCGATGTGTGAAGTATTTGTAATCGGGACCGTAGCCCGCGTCGGTGATGACTTTGCGCGCCGCGGCATCCACCGATCCGGCTTCCACTCCCGGCCTTGCCGCGGCCAGTGCCGCGCTTTGCGCGCGATGAACAATCTCAAAAACCTGCTTCATCTTCTCGCTGGGTTTTCCCACCACGAACATGCGCGTAATATCTGACGCATAGCCTTCCACCGTGCATCCGCCGTCGATGAGGATGATGGTTCCCTCACGGATGGCCTGCGGTGTCACCGACCCGTGCGGAAAGGCGGAAAACTCGTCGAACAGAACGAGCGCATCGCCTTCGAAGCCGAGTTGGCGGTGCGCAGTTATGACCAGATCGGCGACCTCCTTGTGGGTCATCCCGACTCGCAGCGTGCTGTGGACCGCCTGATAGGCGGTTAGCGTTGCCTTCGACGCGAGTCTCATCAGATCGATTTCATGCGCGCTCTTGATCATCCGGCATCCCGCAGTGACCGGAGTTGCACTCGTGAACGCCGCACCGGCTGCCGCTTTCCTGATGTTGTCGGTGAAGACAAATTTTGTCGTCTCCTCGAAGCCGATCGTGCCGCCCGCGATCCCGCGATCGCTCAGTCCCTGCGCCACGCGCGCGTATGGGCTCTCATCTTCCTGCCAGACGCGAACGTCGGGATTTTTCCCATCTTTCCCCTCGGGGCCGAGTGCGATCTGCTCGCGCGCACGCCCCTCTTCAAACGCCGGCGACACATAGAATGCTTCGCCCTTGGCGGGGAGCACCATGGCAAACAAGCGTTCTCCGCCCCACCATTCAATGCCGGCGAAATAGACCAGTGACGTGCCCTGCGTGAGCAGGATGGCGGAGAGATTGTTCTCGCGCATTAACCTGCGCGCTTTTTCCTGGCGCTCGGCGCGCTCTTCCACGGTGATGGGCTTGGCCTCGCCTTTCATCGAGCGCAGCGCAGCGACGGCTGGAGGCAGGGCTTTGGAATCATTCGCTGAGGCGGAATTTGAAAGCAACGCGGGGATGGCAGCAACCATGGAGCCAGTTTGCAGAAAACGACGGCGTGAGTACAAGGTCCCTCCCTGTCTTTTGAGACCCAAGCATTATAAGTAAATGGAGGCGGGCTGGTGGGGGCGGAATTCACGAAGAAGCCGGGCAGCTTGGATTGAAATACAGGGGGTACCCCCCCTTACCCCTCCCTTTTGCTCGGTCTAATAGAATCAGATACTTAGTATAACTATCCCAGCAAAGTATTCACAAATAAAGACTTCGACTTACTTTTGGCAAATCATTTGCTATCTGACATTTAGGTCGGATTTTCGACATTTTTCCGTTTTTCAACCCGCCAAAGTCTTGTGGAATAAGAACTTATACGTAAAGTATTGAGCGCATTATGGTTAATGCGTGTTTTTGAGCGTATGTCCGCAAAGTATTAAGGAAATGCGACTTACTTGCAGGTAAGGCGCCCCAAATCTCCTCGAGCTTCTTGCCATTGTCAATGAACGATCCGGACTGGCGCTTTGGGCGCTCTACACAGAGTTTGGAATTGTTCGCGGGCTTAAGTCAATTAGATTCCTTTTGTCCTCAGGTTGATCGATCCCTTTCTCTATTGCCACAAGCAATGGTATATACCATAATAGTTGGTATGAAGGTTACCATCGATAAAGCGGGTCGGATTATTGTGCCTAAGGAATTCCGCCAACGCCTGGGGTTGCGGGCCAACATGGCGCTGGAGATTATTGACTATCCCGAGGGCCTGCTATTGCGTATCCCGGAATCGCGGCCGTCTCTGGTAAGAATCAACGGTTTGCTTGTGCACCAAGGAAGGCTGGAAGAGGGGGCCGACTTGGATCGCGTGTTGGAGTCGGTTCGCGAAGAGCGGATTCAAGACATGATTCGGGGCTAAGCAATGCTTGTCTTTTTCGACACCAGCGTGCTGGTCGCGTCCGCAGCCTCTGTCCATCACCATTTTGTCCAGGCCTCAGCTGCAATGGCACGCGTTATAGCAGGCAAGGACAAGGGATTTGTGAGCCAGCATTCGATTGCCGAAGTTTACTCGACGCTCACCCGTATTCCAGTCGTTCCGCGAATCCACCCACTCGAAGCGGCGCGGATCATTCGGAATAATATCCTTGAGAACTTCGAGACCATCCCGGTTGAAAAAGACGATTATCTGGAGGCGCTCAAAATCGTGTCAGAATCGGGCTGGGCTGGAGCAAAAATCTATGACGCGCTATTGCTGCGTTGCGCCGACAAGTCTCAGGCCCAAAGGATATACACTTTCAACCTGAAGGACTTTCAGCAACTCGCCAGTGGGCGTGTCCAGCAACTAATCTGTGCACCTTAGACAAAGTTTCAGGAGGATTCATGAGCGCTTATCCAGCCACCGTCGGGCGCATGGTCGCCCACAACATGGTGACCACACAGTTCGAACTGGATGGCTTCCGCGTCGTGCGCACGCTCGGCGTGGTCCGCGGAATCACGGTGCGCTCGCGTTCCATCTTCGGCACCATCGGCGCTGGATTGCAAACGCTGGTGGGCGGCAACATCACGCTACTCACCAACCTGTGCGAAAAAACGCGGGCCGAAGCCTTCGACCTCATGCTGCAGCACGCCGCCGACATGGGCGCCAATGCCGTGGTGGGCGCTCGCTACGACGCCACCGAAGTGATGCAGGGCGTCACCGAAGTGCTCGCCTACGGGACGGCGGTTCTGGTAGAACCGGCGAAGTGACATGGGTCGCTGCGGCGCGCGCCCAATCAAGTATGTCCTTTGATCTCCAGCCGGTCTTGCAAGGCCAACTCCTCGGACTCAGGCCGCTTCGGCAAGAGGATTTTGCTGCTCTCTATGCAGTGGCATCGGATCCGCTCATCTGGGAGCAGCATCCGGCGAAAGATCGTTACAAAGAAGAGGTTTTTAAAAATCTATTTCGCGAGTCCCTCGAATCGGGCGGCGCCTTGATCGCGATTGACTCAAGCGACGGCAAGATCATCGGCTCGTCGCGATTTCACGGATACGAAGAAGAGAAAAGTGAGATCGAAATTGGCTGGACTTTCCTGGCCAGGTCTCACTGGGGCGGCTCTTACAATCGGGAGATGAAGCAACTCATGTTGCGGCACGCCTTCCGGTTCGTAAACAGCGTTGTCTTCCTTGTTGGGCCACAAAATATGCGATCGAGGAGAGCGATGGAAAAAATAGGCGGCGTTCACGTGGGATCAAGACGAGACGCAGGTGGCCGAGACAGCCTTGTCTACCAAATCACCCGTGCCGCCTTCGAGCAACCAGGCTGCCGGCTGAAAAAAAGTTTCGCTACCGCATCCCTTGATTCGTAAGCGCTAGCTCACTCCTTGTACAGAAAGCCCGCCACCAGCGTAGCCAGAATCGATCCCGCCCACAGGTCGAGCATCCATCCCAGCGGCAGCACCCGCGGAACCGGCGACCACGCCGCTTGCGCGAAGTTGCCCGGCACGCCTGCGCAGAATCCAACCAGCATGCCGATCTTGAGCGCCGTTTTCGGCCCGGGGCCTGCGGTTGCGCGACTCCACGCGTACAAATACGCCAGCAGGATCGACATGACAAAGGTCAACAGAATCCATTGTCCCGTGAAAAATGGATAGCGCGATTCTTTGAGAAAAAGTCCTTGCTTCTGCATGGCTTCATAAAGCGGGCCCAGCCGCATGCCGATGAAGAAACTCCACGCGCTCCACACGATGCCGCCGGCAATGCCGCCCAGCCACACACGAGCCGCATTCACTCTCATTGTGCCCCCCTCAGGTTTATGCTTGGCTTGATTGCGGCACAAGTGTACCCTAAGCGGTCAAAATCGGGCAGTCTCTGCCGGGATGCGAGGATAAATCGACCGCTTGCCGGCGATTCGCCGAACGGCCATAGTCAAGACGCTCTCCTGCGCCATGGATATTTTTCCCGATCTTCGCACCATCCACGCGGCCCGAAGCCTGCTCGACCAATACCTGCCAGTCACGCGAATGGTTCCCGCACCGTCCTTATCGCGGCCCGGTATGCCGGTTCATCTCAAGGTCGAAACCAGCCTGCCAACCGGTTCATTCAAGCCGCGCGGCGCTCTTTACGCTCTCGCCGTGAATCTTGCTCGTCAAAATGTGGAAGAAGTTACTGCCTCCAGCACCGGCAATCACGGAGCCGCCGTAGCCTTCGCCGCCAAAACCTTGGGCGTGCGCGCCACAATCTTTCTGCCAACAAATCCGAATCCGGTGAAGCGGCAGAAAATCAGCGACCTCGGTTCGCGAATTGTGGAATGCGGCGCCGCCGATCTCGCCGGAGCATTCATCGAGGCCTGCGCGTATTCCGCGAGCCCCGGAGTCTATTTCTTGAACGATGCCACCGATCCCGATGTGCCCGTAGGCACGGCCACCATCGGCGCAGAGATCGCCGAACAAATAACTGCGCAGAAAAATATCGCCGAGCGAATGGCGGCCCAGCAGATCCCGCCGGTTTCCACCGTCTACGTTCCCATGGGAGACACGGCCTTGATCCGCGGCGTCGCGGCCGCCCTCAAGCAGTTGGTTCCCAACGTGACTGTCATTGGAGTGCAGGCGGAGCGCGCGCCTTCCTACTACCTGTCGTGGAAACAGGGAAGAGCCGTGCCCACCGACCGCTGCGATACCTGTGCCGATGGCCTCGCAACCCGCACGCCCGAGCCGCAGAACGTTCGTGCCATCCGGCAACTCGTCGACGATGTCGTCCTCGTCAGCGAAGAGCAGATGCTCCAGGCCATCGCGCATCTTTACAGGGAGGAAGGCGTGCTGGCCGAACCGGCAGGCGCCGCCGCGACCGCTGCCTTTCTTGCCAACCCGCCGCAGGAAGGTAGCGTCGTTCTCCTGGTAACGGGCGCGAATATTTCTGACGAGGTGCGTCGGAAGGCTGGCCTGCCGTGAAGAACCCTCCTCCCCATTCACTGCTCAAACTGGCACGATATGGCATCGGATTAAGCCTCGCCACCTTTTTCCCACAGGTTCTTTTCGCCCAGCGTTCGTCTGTAAAGCGAACAAAAAGAGAAAGTTAGCGATCCGAACCAACTTCCTAAACGCAAGCGGTTGCGATCCCGTCTTTTAGAAACCACAACATATCGCGTTTCGTACCTTGAGTCCTTTAGGTGAATCCAGACCCAAAACTTTCTTATTGACAACAAACGATTTAGGCGTAGGATGTGGACAAAAGTGGTTGAAAGTGGAGTAAACGATAGAGGTCGAGGGCAAATTCTGTATCTTTCGAGGCGCCAGTGGTATTAGAGACTGACACCCCACAAAGTGGCCCGAACGAACCCGATTCCACTGCTTTTGTGACCGCTTCTACCTCCCTCATGGTTCTGGCTGTGGTAGCAGCCTTAAATAAATGGAGCCCAGGAACAAGCAGGGCGCATGTTTCGCGGAAATCACCCAACTCGCGTGGACGAAAAAGGACGGCTCAAAGTCCCTGCGGAATTCAAGCGCGTGATCGACGAGAAATATGCCCACAAATTTTACATCACCAGCCAGGACGGCATTGTTGCTCAAGTGTATCCCTTCGAGGAATGGGAGCGGATCGAGCAGAAGTTGGCTCAGCTTTCGAACTACAACCCGACCAAGAAGAAGTTTCTAACTCGCACGAATTATTACGGGCAGGCCGTAGAGATGGACGGGCAGGGGCGTCTGCTGATTCCCCAGACTCTGCGTGAGGCGGCGCAGATTCGCGGCGATGTGGCAGTGCTCGGCTATCTGACCTACCTCGAAGTCCGAAACATGGAAGCGCTCGACAAGGAGATCAAAGAGCCCTTCACGGATGAAGACACCAGGACGCTCGACGAATTGGGCATCTAGCAGTGGGAACGGATTCGGATTCAAAACACACCCCCGAGTGGGGTGGGCATGGAACAGCCGCAACGCCTGGCCATGTCCCGGTTCTTTTAAAAGAAGCGATCGATTTTTTAGCCGTAAAGCGTGGCGGGACCTATCTCGATGCCACGGTGGGTTTGGGCGGGCACAGTTCAGAAATCGCAAAACGCCTCGGCGCACCGGGACATTTGATTGGCTTCGATAAAGACCCCGCAGCGCTGGCGGTGGCGGAGAAGAGACTACGCGATAGCGAGCCGCGAGCCGCGAGCGAGCGTAGCGCCGGCGACCCGCCGGCGGTTACTGCGGGCGACTCGCCGCAGCGGCGGCAAGCGACTGGCCGACAGTGACGCTGCTTCATGCGTCCTTCGCGGAAGCAGCCGAGCGCATAGCTCCCGCTTCCCTCGACGGCCTGCTGGCCGACCTGGGCGTAAGCAGCTTGCAGCTCCAGGCCCCGGAGCGCGGATTTAGTTTTCAGGCGGATGGACCGCTCGACATGCGGATGAATCCCATGTCGGGCGACACCGCCGAACAAGTGGTAAACCACATCGACGAGCGCGAGCTGGCCGATGTGATTTACGAATTCGGTGAGGAAAGGAGGTCGCGGAGAATCGCCAGAGCCATTGTCCGGTCGCGGCCGATACGCACGACGACGCAACTTGTCGAGGTGGTATCAGCCGCGGCCCGGTCAATGAAGCATGAGCGTATTCATCCGGCGACCCGAACCTTTCAGGCTCTCCGAATCTTCGTAAACCATGAACTGGACGATCTGAAAGCACTGCTGGAGGCGGCGCCTCGCGTGCTCAAGCCCGGCGGAAGGCTGGTAGTAATCAGCTTTCACTCGCTCGAAGACAGAATCGTCAAGGATGCAATGCGCGAAGGTGCAAAGCAGGGCCTGTACAGCCTGCTGACAAAGAAGCCGGTGATTGCGACAGAAGAAGAAATCGATCGCAACCCGCGTTCGCGCAGCGCCAAGATGCGCGCAGCGGAGAAAGCGAGCGTGTGGTGCCGGGCGACTCGCCGGCACGAAAAGAGCTTGAGTTGCTCCGGAGAAACTGCCGGGCTCCCGGTGCGGGATCGTAAAGCGTGCCGGGTAAAAGTTTAAACAGGTAAAAGTAGCACCCACGGCGGCCGCGGGGCAAAACTCTTTCCGGATTTATGACTCTGTGGTGGAGTTACCCCAAACCGGCCAAGTCGAAAAAAAACAAGGCCGACTTTGGAAATGAAAGCGGGACACTCGAACATGTTTACGGGCACCCTGATAGAAGATCTGATCGCAACCGTAGAACGCGCCGAACAGGCATCGTCGAACCCAATGCTGGTCGCCGACTCCATGGTCGCTGATTCACTGGTCGCGGATTCATGGTTCGCTTCCGTCCAGGAACGCATGGACTGCGATTCAAAACTTCTCGGTGTGGCATAACTCTGCCATTGGCATAACTTGGATCGGAATAATTTATGAGCGCGGCTGTCGCGATGCACAACCTGGCTGCTTCGAATCGGCGGAAGTCCTGCTGGCTCGGTACGCCCGAGATCTATTTCCGCAAGACCATCGACAACTCGCGTCTGGTGAAGGTCGAAGACCCGCGCCGCGAACGCGAAATGAGAGTCTTCGGAATCACGCTGTGTTTCCTGTTCATTCTGGTGATGGGATATGCGCTGCAACACTTCCGCGCCATCGAATACGGCTACAAGATCGAAATACTGCGCTCGCAGCGCGACGGCCTCGCGGGCATGAATCAGGCTCTGCGCCTGGAAGAAGCGTCGTTGCGTGATCCCGAGCGGATCGATGCCGTGGCCCGCAAGATGGGCCTGCAGTCACCCGATCCCGGCCAGGTAATTCGCATGAATGACAACAGCGACCTGGGCACGCCGGTGATGGCCAGCGTCACGCCCGTCGCAGTCGTGTCGGCAAGGTAAGGTCGTTGTTGTGTGGTGACGGGCCTCTGCCCGTCCAGCCGGGGCACGCCCCCGTCGTCACACCGTCCGATCAAAATTTTCGCGGCGGCCTCGGGGCCGCCGAAACTTTCTGAGGACTCAACGTGCCCGCAGCCAGCGCCCAACAACGCACGATTCCGGCTCTATGCCCTCACCGGATTTCTTTGCTTCTGGCTCCTCGTCATCTGCCTGCGTCTCGTCTATCTCCAGATCTTCTGCTACGGAGATTTCGAGCGCCGCGCCCAGCATCAGCAGCAGCGCAGCTTCGAACTCTCGCCCAAACGCGGAGTCATCTACGATCGCGCCGGCCATGAACTGGCGATGTCCATCCAGGTGGATTCCGCTTTCATCGTGCCCACCGAAACTCCCGACCTTCCCAACGCGATCAGCCTGATCACCCGCATCACCGGTGACGATCCGCGCGTGGTGCTCGCCGACTGCCAGGCCCACAAAACTTTCTGCTGGGTGGCGAGAAAGGCCGATGCCGAAACCATCCAGCGCATCGGCGCGCTGCATCTGCAGGGCATCCACTTTCAGAAAGAGCCCAAGCGTTTTTATCCCAAGCGCGAGCTGGCGGCCCAGGTGCTCGGCTACGTCGGAACCGACGATCAAGGCCTGGGCGGACTGGAGCGCGAATTCAACCGGCAACTCCAGGGCAAGCCCGGCAAACTGATGATCTCGGTGGACGCGCGCAAGCGCTGGTTTGCCAGCGTTGAACAGGAATCGAAGCCGGGAAACAATCTCGTCCTCACCATCGATCAGAACATCCAGGCCATCGCCGAGCGTGAACTCGAGCGCGGCATGGAAGAGACGAAAGCCATCGCCGGAACGGCCATCGTGGAAAACCCGCGCACCGGAGAAATCCTCGCGCTCACCAATCGGCCAACCTTCAATCCCGAATAATCGCCGCGAAATCCGCCCCGAATCGCTGAAAGACCGCGCCGTCAGCGACATCTACGAGCCCGGCTCGACCTTCAAGATGGTCACCATCTCGGCCGGACTGGAAGAAAAAGTAACGCGCCCCGACGAAATGTTCGACTGCCAGATGGGATCGATCGTGATCAACGGCATGCGCATTCGCGATAGCCGCCCGCACGGCATGCTTTCGGTCGCCGAGATCATCGCCGAGTCAAGCGATGTGGGCGCCATCAAAGTCGCCCTCCGCCTCGGAGAAGACCGCTTCTACAAATACATTCGCGCCTTCGGATTCGGACAGCAAACCGGCATCGAACTTCCCGGCGAGACGCGCGGTCTGACCAAGCCCGTCGACCGTTGGTCGAAAGTTTCCATGGCCTCGATTTCCATGGGCCAGGAAATCGGCATTTCGGCGCTGCAATTGATCTCTCTGATTTCGACCATCGCCAATGATGGCGTGCGCGTTCCGCCGCGGGTTGTCGCCGGTACCATTGCTCCCCAGAACGCCCCGCAGACCATCGCTTTCCAGCCCGTCCAGGGCACGCGTGTGGTTTCGTCGCTCACCGCTGCCCAGATGCGCCAGATGCTGCAGGGAGTGGTGCTCCACGGCACCGGCCGCAAGGCTCTGCTCGAGGGCTACACTTCGGCCGGAAAAACTGGCACCGCGCAGAAAGTCGATCCCGCCACCGGCGCCTACTCGAAGACAAAATATGTAGCGTCGTTTGCCGGATTCGCTCCCATCAATAATCCGCAGATCGCGGTAGTCGTGATCCTCGATTCCGCCGTCGGCCTGCATCAGGGAGGCCAGGTTTCAGCGCCCGTCTTCCAGCGCATCGTGCAGCAGGTGCTCGAGTATCGGCACGTGCCGCATGACGTGGAACTCCCAGCCAGCCGCCAACTGTTGCTCGCGCGCCGGAATGTTCCGGAAAAGAGTCTGGAGGAAAGCTCGCCCGATCACCTGGGCGCCACCCTCGACATGGCGGAAGCCGAGGCGTCCGCATCTTCGCTGAACTCATCGAGCGCGACCTCGACTCCAACGAGCGCTCGCCAGGCAGGCTCTGGTTCCTCAACGATTGCTTCGCAGATCATCCCCGCATCGCAAGTGCAGACGCAGCGAGAGCCGGTGCCCCACGCAATCCCTCTTTTGGCTTGAGTGGGAATGTTGCGAGCCGTCCACGGCAACCTCGAGCGCGGCCAATCCAGGTGACGCACCCACGAAATCACGTTCCGGCGGCACCATCGTGCTCGACGTGGAAGAAGGCGGCATCCAGGTCCCGTCATTCCTAGGCAAGAACCTCCGCGGAGCCCTCATGGCAGCGCAGGATGCCGGCCTCGACCTCGATGCAGTGGGCAGCGGCGTAGCCCGCGAACAATCGCCCCAGGCAGGCGCCCGAGTCGCGGCCGGAGCACGGGTGATAGTGCGCTTTGCAAGATAAGCACGTAATCTGTCATTCTGCAGAGTGTGTGACATTTGCAGTTCGCGCGCATTCTCCGCGCACTAGCGACGTGTCATCCTGCGCGGAGTCGAAGGACCCCTATTCCACCACGGCGGCCGGCGTGTGTCGATTCACATCCGGCTCATTACATACGTACATGCCTGAATGACATTTCCGTAAGCTGCGCCGTGCAATAGAATCACTCCAATGACGTTCCAACAACTTCTGCAGGGCGCCGAGGTCCTCTCCCAAAGCGGAAGCTCGACAGGAAACCCGGCCGTAACCGCCGTGGAATACGATTCCCGCCGCGTGCGTCCCGGCGCTCTCTTCGTTGCCATGAAGGGCGAATCAAGCGATGGCAATCGCTACATCGACCAGGCCATCGCCGCCGGAGCGGTAGCCATCGTCTCCGACTCCGCCACCGAAACTCCCCGCCCCGGAGTAGCCTGGGCGCAAGTTCCGCACGGCCGCCGCGCTCTAGCTCGCCTAAGCGCGAATTTCTACAAACGTCCCGCCGAGCGTATCGCGAATACCGGCATCACCGGCACCAACGGAAAAAGTACAACCGCATTCATCGTCGAATCCATCCTCCAGGCTGCCGGACGCAAGACCGCTCTGGTAGGCACCATCGAATACCACGTCGCCGGAAAAATTCTTCCCGCTCCTCACACCACCCCCGAATCGCTCGAACTCAATCAGCTTCTCGCTGAAGGTTTAAGTCAAGGCGTCACCGAGTCCGTCATGGAAGTCTCCTCTCACGCGCTCGAGCAGCAGCGTATCTTTGGCATTCCCTTCGACGTCGCCGTCTTCACCAATCTCACGCGCGACCATCTCGACTATCACCACACCATGGAAGACTATTTCCGCGCCAAGCAAGTGTTGTTTGAAGGTTGCGGAACCGAACCTCCGCGCGCCGCCGTTCTCAACACCGACGATGAATATGGCCGCCAGTTGCTGAAACTCGCAAAGAACAAGAGTTCCGAAGTGTTGACCTATGGCCTGACCGCCGGCGATTTCCATGCCGAGGATCTTCAAATCACCCCGCGCGGCAGCCGCTTTCAAATGGCGACGCCCGCTGGCAAGCTCGCCATCTGGACCCCGCTAATCGGCAAGGTGAACGTCTATAACGTACTAGCCGCCGCAGCTGCCGGCTACGCCCGGTTGTGTGGGGCGGGCATTCCTGCCCGCCCGGTCGAAGCCATCACTCAGGGCATCTTCAATCTCACCCATGTCCCCGGGCGATTCGAGCGCGTCGACTGCGGACAGCCCTTCACGGTTGTGGTCGACTATGCGCACACCGACGACGCGCTCCGCAATCTCACCGCCATGGCCCGCGACTTCGTAGCGCACAGTGCGCATGGAGAGACGGGCGCCTTCGCCCGTCCCACCCCCGGACTCGACGACAAAGTCATAACGCTCTTCGGTTGCGGAGGCGATCGCGATCGCGCCAAGCGTCCGCTGATGGGTGAGGCCGCCGGCAAGGGAAGCGATTTCGTCGTGCTGACCTCCGATAACCCTCGCTCCGAAGATCCGCTCGCCATCATCAACGACGCTGTCGTTGGACTGCAGAAGCCGGGATTGCAAAAGTCCGGGGCGAAGTACGTCATGGAGCCCGACCGCCGCAAAGCCATCGCGCTCGCGATTCAACATGCTGCCCCCGGCGATATCGTATTGCTCGCCGGAAAGGGCCACGAAAAAGTTCAGATCACGAAACAGGCAACCATCCCGTTCGACGATGTTGAAGTGGCACGGGAAGTGCTGCAGTCGCTGGGATACGATTGCGCGGCCGCTCAAGCCGGGGCAGGGAAGATGGCATGAAGCTCACTCTTTCGCGGATCGCGGAATTCCTCGCCGCCACCGGCCAGTTCGATGCCACGGCGACAGCCCACGGATACTCCATCGATTCCCGCACCGTGCAGCCCGGCGAACTTTTCTTCGCGGTCAAAGGCGAGCGCTTCGACGGCCACGATTTTGTCGAGGCAGCGCTCGCCAGAGGCGCGATCGGCGCCGTGGTCCGCAAAGATCATCTCGCCCGATATTCCAAGTCAGTTCATGTGGGGACGGGCGCCTCGCAAGACTGCCCTGAGCTACGTCGAAGGGTCCAGCCGGGCGAAGCCCGGCCCTCAGCTCTGCTCGCAGTCGACGATACCCTCGTCGCCCTGCAAACTCTGGCCACCGCCGTCCGAAAGTTATGGGGCAAGACCGCCATCGCCATCACCGGCTCGATGGGCAAGACCACCACCAAGGAAGCGGTTGCTCATCTGCTCGCGAGCCGGTATCGCGTGCACCGCACCAAGGGAAATTTCAACAATCACTTCGGTCTGCCGCTCGGACTTCTGACGCTCGAACCCGAGTACGATCTCGCGGTAGTCGAAATGGGCATGTCGCAAGCCGGGGAAATCGCCGCTCTCGCACGCATCGCGCTTCCCAATCAAGGCGTCGTCACTAACGTCGCGCCCGTGCATCTGGAGTACTTCGAATCGATCTCTGGCATCGCCCGCGCAAAGTACGAACTGGTTGAGGCTCTGCCCAGCTCAGGCGCCGCCTTCCTGAATGCCGACGATGAATACGTCAGCCAATTTGGCCGCGATTTCAAAGGCAAAGTAATCCTGTTCGGACTAAAGCCCGTCGCCGACGTCCGCGCCGAAAACATACAAATGATCGGGCCCGAAGGCACGCGCTTCGACCTGGTCTGCCACGGATCGCGTCAACCCGTACACAGCCCGTTGCTCGGCCAACACAACGTGTATAACGTGCTCGCCGCCGCCGCCGTTGCCATGGAGCACGGCATCACGCCCTCCGAGATTGCCGAAGCTCTCCCCGCGCTGGCCCCAGCCGATAAGCGCGGCGAGGTGGTTCAGGTCGGCAACATCACAGTCATCAACGATTGCTACAATTGCAATCCGAAAGCATTAAACGCCATGGTGGATACGCTGGCTTCCATGACGGCGAAACGCCGCATCGTGGTCGCGGGCGAGATGCTCGAACTCGGGCCAGAAGGCGAAGGATTGCATCGCCAGTGCGGTGAGCATATTGCGAAAAGGGCGATTGACGTGCTGTTAGGAGTGCGCGGATCAGCCGAAGCCATGGTCGAGTCAGCCCGGAAGGCAGGAATCCAAGCTGAGTTCGTAGCCACGCCCGAAGAAGCCGGCAAGTGGCTGGCCCGAGAAACACGCTATGGCGATGTCGTGTTACTGAAAGCGTCTCGCGGCGTGAAGTTGGAGAAAGCGCTGGAACATTGGAAAGCGGCGAGCCATCTGAAAACCGCCAACGACGAACGACTAACGACGAACGACTAACGACGGGGGCAAGTTTGCTTTACTGGCTCTTATACCTGAAGCTCTATCATTACTTCCCGCCGTTCCGCATCTTCCGTTATCTGACGTTCCGCACCGCCTTCGCCAGCCTCACCGCCCTTTTCACCGGACTCATCGTCGGCCCCATCGTGATTCAGCGTCTGCGCGAATTTCAGATCGGCCAGTACATCCGCGAAGAAGGACCGCAGGCCCACCAGAAAAAGGCCGGCACGCCCACCATGGGTGGCCTGCTGATCGCCATCGCCATCCTCGTCCCAACGCTACTCTGGGCTGATCTCAGCAATCCGTTCGTCTGGATCGCCGTCTTCGCCACCGTCGCCTTTGCGGCCATCGGTTTCACCGACGACTACCTGAAAGTCGTTCACCGCCGCAATCTAGGCCTCAAAGCGCGCGCCAAACTCGGCTACCAGGTCGCGGCGAGCGTGGTGATTGCCATCGCCCTCATCGCCTTGCAGTATCGCGGAGAGTACTCCACCCGCCTGCTCGTTCCGTTCTTCAAGCAGTTTCGGCCGGACCTGGTGGTTCAAAGATGGGCAGCGAATCCGCATCTGTGGCCCTTCGCCTTTCTGCCATTCGTGGTTTTCGTGGTGATCGTCATCGTCGGCTCCAGCAACGCCGTGAATCTTACCGACGGCCTCGATGGCCTCGCCATTGGCTGCACGGTCATCGCCGCCGGAGCGCTCGCCGTTCTCACTTATCTCAGCGGCCACGCCACGTTTGCAACGTACCTCGAATTGCAGCGTATGCCGCAGATTGGCGAACTCACCGTCTTTTGCGGAGCCATGGTCGGCTCCGCCATCGGTTTTCTCTGGTACAACGCGCATCCCGCCGAAGTCTTCATGGGCGACGTCGGCTCGCTGGCGCTAGGCGGTGCAATTGGCACGGTGGCCGTCATGATCAAGCAGGAGCTTCTCCTCCCTTTCATCGGAGGCATATTCGTGATCGAAGCGCTCTCGGTAATTCTGCAGGTCGGCTCCTACAAACTGCGTAAGAAAAGAATTTTCAAGATGGCGCCCATCCACCATCACTTCGAACTGCTAGGCTGGTCGGAGTCGAAGGTAATCGTGCGCTTCTGGATCGCGTCGCTGGTCTTCGCGCTCTTCGCGCTGACCACATTAAAATTACGATAAAGACATGTTCACCACCGAGGCACGGAGACACAGAGAAAAACGAATCAAGAGTTTGGTTTTCTCCGTGTCTCGGTGTCTCCGTGGTAAGAAAATAACTTGATGGATCTCAACGGCAAACGCGTCCTCGTAGTCGGCCTCGGCAAATCCGGCGTGGCCTCCGCTCTTTTCCTGAAGTCCCGCGGAGCCCGCGTCACCGTCTCCGATTCCAAGCCCGAAGCCGAACTCCGCAAAGAAATCCTGCTCCTCCTCGACCACGGAATCACCGTAGAAACCGGCGCCCACGGCGACCGCACCTTCCGCGATCAGGATCTCATCGTCGTCAGCCCCGGAGTTCCGTTCGACGCCCCGCAACTCGTCCAGGCCCGCAGCCTGGGCGAAAAAGTCATCGGCGAAATCGAGCTCGCAGCGCAGTTCCTGCCCGGACCCATCGTCGCCATCACCGGAGCCAATGGCAAGACCACCACCACCACCCTCGCCGGAGAAATCCTCGCCGCCGCAAAAGTTCCCGTGCTGGTAGGCGGCAACATCGGAACTCCAGCCATCAGCTTCGCCGATCAAGCCACCCCCCAAACCTGGATCGTCCTCGAAGTCTCCAGCTTCCAACTCGAGACCATCGTCGAATTCCGTCCCCGCATCGCCGTGATCCTCAACATCACGCCCGACCATCTCGATCGCCACAAGACCTTCGAGAATTACGTCGAAGCCAAAGCCCGCATCTTTGAGAACCAGCAGGCCAGCGATTTCACAGTGCTGAACGCCGACGATCCCGCCACCATCGCCTTATCCGAACGCACACTAGCGCAGCGTTTCGTCTTCAGCCGCAAGAAAGAAATCGGCCAGGGAGCCTTCGTTCGCAGTGGCCGCATCTTTTTCCGGAACCCCGAACGACCAACGACCAACGACCAACGACCCGAAGTCGAAATCATGCCGCTCTCCGAAATCCCCCTCAAAGGCGCGCACAATCTCGAAAACGTCCTCGCCGGAATTTCCATAGGCATGTTAGTCGGCTGCGCTCCCGACCAGATCCGCGAGGCGATCCGAAATTTCAAGGCGGTCGAACATCGCCTCGAATTCGTCGCCAAAATCGCGGGCGTCGATTACTACAACGACTCGAAAGCCACCAACGTCGATGCCACCATCAAAGCCCTCGAATCCTTCCCCGCCAACATTCACCTCATCCTCGGCGGCAAAGACAAGGGCAGCGACTACACCGTCCTGAACGACCTGCTGCGAGCCCGCGTAAAACGGGTCTACACCATCGGCGCCGCCGCCGCCAAAATCGAATCGCAGATTCAAGGCGCCGCCGAAATCGACCCCGCCGAAACTCTGGAAAACGCCGTCCAGCGTGCTGCCGCCTCCGCCATCCCGGGCGACATCGTCCTCCTCGCGCCAGCCTGCGCCAGCTTCGACCAATTCCAAAACTACGAACACCGCGGCCAAGTCTTCAAAGAAGCCGTCCGCTCCCTGGCCTCAGACCGCGCCACATAGCCGGCCTGCTATCCATTTCCCGAAATCCCGTCATCCTGAGCGGAGCGACGTCATCGCGCGAAGCGCGAAGGCGTCAGCGGAGTCGAAGGACCCCTACTCCGCCACGAAGGCGTAATTACCCACGATCGTCCGAACCAGCAAAGTTATCCCCCACCAAAAATTCCCGTTCAAAACCTCCCGTGCCTCCGTGCCTCCGTGGTGAAATAAGAAGTCATGGCCAAGCGCGTCTCTGTCGATCGTTGGATGTTCACCGTAACCACCATCCTCGTCTTCATCGGCCTCGTCATGATCTTCTCCGCCTCGGCCGTCATGGCTAAAGAACGTTTCGGCTCAGCCTACGAATTCCTGCTCAAGCAACTAGCCTGGGCGGTAGTCGGCCTCGCCGTCATGATCGTAGCCATGCGAGTCGACTACAAGCGCCTCCAGCACCCGGCGATAGTCTTCACTTTGCTCGGCTTCACCACACTTTTTCTCATCTCGGTTTTTTTTCTCGGCCGCGCGCACGGCACGCACCGCTGGTTCCACCTGGGCCCGGTGTCGTTCCAGCCATCCGAGTTAGCCAAGCCCGCGCTCATCTTCTTTCTAGCGTGGTTTCTCGGTAATCAGTCGGCGGCGAGCAAGTCGTCTGCGCGCGACGAACGACGGACGAGCGAACAGCCGAGCCGGTTTGGCTCCCAGCTCGAAGCTCGCGGCTCCCAGCTCAATTTCATGGATGACTGGCGCAACACGCTAATCCCGGCCGTCACGCCCACCATGCTCTTTCTTGCTCTGATCGTCTTCCAGCCCGATCTCGGCACCGCCATCGCCTGCGCCGGAATCACCGCCTGCGTCCTGTTCGTAGCCGGCATCCGCCTGCGCTACTTCGGATACGCCTTAGCCGCCGCGATCCTCCCGCTCTATTTCCTGATCTTCCACGTCGCTTATCGCCGCGACCGCATCTTCACCTTCCTGCATCCCGGTTCCGATCCGCTCGGCCGCGGCTTCAACATTCTCCAGTCGCTAATCGCCGTCTCCACCGGAGGCATCACCGGTACCGGCCTGATGGAAGGCAAACAAAAACTTTTCTATCTCCCCGAGCCCCACACCGACTTCATCTTCGCAGTAACTGCCGAGGAGTTAGGCTTAGTCGGTGCATTAGCCGTCATCATCTTATTCGCCATCTTTCTCTGGAGAGGCACCCGCGCCGCCCTCCGCACGCAAGACAACTTCGGACGCTTCCTCGCCGTAGGCATCACCAGCATGATCACCCTGCAAGCCTTCATCAACATCAGCGTAGTCCTAGGCCTCATGCCCACCAAAGGCATCCCATTACCCTTCGTCTCCTACGGAGGCTCCTCCCTATTCGTAACTTTGGCCTGCGTAGGTGTCTTACTAAACATCACCAAGCAAGCCGAATAACCGGATGTTCGCCGCGCGTACCCAGAGAGGTATAATCGGCCCACCATTCCCGGTGGGGCGATTCCGGTTACAATTTCGTGGAGCTCCATGCCGTCAGTGAACGGCGGACAGAATGACGAACCGTTTGCGCGGCAAGCCCCGGTGTTTGTAGCCACAGTGCCGGACGAAGGGTCTAGATGCTGAGCGCTGGAGAACGGCTCGGTCCGTACGAGATCGTCAGTAAGTTGGGCGCGGGCGGCATGGGTGAGGTCTACCTCGGGCACGATGACCGGCTGAACCGCGACGTCGCCATCAAAGTGCTGCCCGCCGAACGCTCCAGCGACCATGCGGCCCAGGCCCGCTTCCTGCGCGAGGCGCGCGCCGCTTCCTCCCTCAATCATCCCAACATTATTACGATCTACGAGACCGACACGCACAACGGCATTGCCTACATCGCCATGGAGCGTGTTCGTGGCCGCACCTTGAACGACCTCATTCGCCAGTGCCGCCTCACCGATGCCGAAGCCATCGCCTATGGCGCGCAGATCGCCGACGCTCTCGCCAAAGCCCACGCCGCCGGAATCGTTCATCGCGATTTGAAGCCCGGCAACGTCATGGTGACCGATGACGGCCTGGTCAAGGTGTTGGATTTTGGACTCGCCAAACTCGCCGAGCCCGATCCCGCCCAGCCCGCCGCCCATGACTCCACCGGCGCCGCGCATCCCAACCCGTTCGCCTCCGATCAAAGCGAAACGCTGCTGAGCATGCCGGACCGCACCTTGGGCACGCTCTCCTATATGTCGCCCGAGCAGGCCCGCGGCGAAGCCGTCGATACCCGTTCCGATATTTTTTCCTTCGGCATCGTTTTGTTTGAAATGCTCACCCGCGAGCTGCCCTTCGCCGGCGGCAATCTGCTGGCCGTGCTGCACAACCTGCATTTCGGTGCGCCCAAGGATATCCGTTATCTGCGGCCCGATTTACCGCCCAATCTCGTAACCGTCGTCGGCCGCTGCCTGCAAAAGCGGCCTGCCGACCGCTACCAGAGCGCCGCCGAGATTGCCCGCGATTTGCGCGGAGGAACAACGTCTCCATCGTCTCCGTCGTCTGTTTCTGGATATGCGCTCTGGCCCCACCCCGCCAGCGAAGCGCAGCCGAGCCCCGCTCAGCCCGGCGTGACCCAGGCAGCCGTAACTCAGGCGACCATGCCGTCCCCACGCTCCTGGCGGCGTGCCGGTTTGTTCGCGGGCTTGGCGCTACTGGTGGTTGCAGCGGCTGTTTTCGCATTGCGCCACCGGGTCAGTTCCTTCCTAAGCAAGCCCCCGGCAACACCCCAGGCGTCCAGCCCTGCGGTTGCCGATACTCCCTTCGCCCTGCGCACGCAGGCGCAGGCTTACCTCGAGCGCTGGGATCTGGCCGACAACGTGGATCGCTCCATCGCCATGCTGAATCGTGCCATCGAACTGGACCCCAATTACGCGCCCGCCTATGCCAGTTTGGCCGTGGCGTATTACGACAAGAACCTGGCGCATCCCGATGCGCAGTGGGTCCGGCAGGCGCAGCAGGTAGCGGCGCGCGCGCTGGAATTGAATGGCGACCTTGCCGACTCGCACTTGGCCAGTGGCTTGGCGGCTACCATCAATGGCAACGATGCGGATGCGGAAAGGGAGTTCCGCAAAGCCGCCGACCTCGATCCGAAGGATCCGAAGCCTCACCATGATCTCGGCAGGCTATACGCCAAACTCGGGAACAACAATCAGGCTGAGGAGGAGCAGAAGCGGGCGTTGGCGCTCGATCCCGGCGATTGGCGCGCCTATATGGACCTTGGTCTCCTCTATTACAAAACCGACCGTTATCCCGAGGCCGCCGCAGCCTGGGAACAGGTCCATAAGATGGTGCCCGACAACTTCTATGCGTTGAACAATCTGGCCGTCGTTTACGAGTTGCTCGGCCGCGAAGACGATGCGGCCGCGGCGCTCCAGCGCTCGCTTGAGATCAAGCCAGCTGCGGAAAACTACAGCAATTTAGGCACGCTGCGCTTCTCGCAGGGACGCTACGCCGATGCCGTTCCCTTGTTTGAGAAAGCGGTCAATCTGGCCGGAAGCAATTATGTGTATTGGGGCAATCTGGGCGACGCCTACCGTTGGGCTCCCGGAGAGTCGGCGAAGGCTGGCGCAGCCTATGTCAACGCGATTCGCTTAGCCAAGGAACAGTTAGCGCGAGATCAACAGGACCTGGTGTTGCAATCGAAATTGGCCCTGTACTTGGCCAAGAGCGGCGATAAGGCGGGGGCGCTGGCCCAGATTGCTTCTGTGGATCGGGCGCCAAAGAAGACCGGCGAACAGTGGTATGACTCCGCCGTGATTCACGAGTTGTGCGGAGAGCGCGATCAGGCATTGGCCGCTCTCGCCGGCGCGTTGAAGGCCGGTTACACCCTCAAGGAGATCGAGGGCGAACCCGAACTGGTCACACTGCGGGCTGACGCTCGCTACCAGCCTCTGGTAGCGAGCCAGTCCGGCAGATAACTCGTTCCCGCTCGAGCCCGATATTCCAGGAGCGAGCGAGCCGACAAGGGCCGCAACTGATTCGCAGTGACTGCGGACTAACCGCCCCCGCCGCTCACGATGATCTGGGGGTCAAGCCATTTGCCGTTGACCCAGACCGAGTATTTGTAGGTGGCTGAATTGGTACTGGTAATTCGGCCAGACGAAATTCTTCCGCCAGTGCTGGTAAAGCTGGATCGACTGAAGGGTGACCCCGAATCGAACACGACCGAAAAACCGGAAATTCCCTGGCTCGGAACCCAAACCACGGTGTCGCCGCTGCTGACGGAAAGTGTTGCCCGATCGCTGTCCACGGTAGGGGTGCCGCTGGCATCGACGGCGATGACCACCTTGTGGGCCGCCGCCGTGGATGATTGGGCGAAGATTACAACTGACAGAAGAGCGAGCAGGCTTATCGCTAAGGTTGTTTTTCCCAAAGTAAGCTCCTGGGCTTGAATTTGACCCCACACAACCGCGTGACCACCCCGGAAAGTGCCCGAGATACTAACTTGCCGCCGGATGCTTGTCAAGGCAAACCTGGGACAGGCAAACCTGGGACACGGGATATTCGCCTAATTTTCAGTGTCTAGAAACCGGAGTTACTCCCGCTTGTCCCGGTTTCGCCGAACAGGGAAACCGAAAACTTCTGTTACTGCTAACCGACGCTCGCTGCCAGTCTTTAGAGTAGCGAGACAGCCCGCAAAGTAACTCGATCTCCCCAGCGTGATATTCCAGTCGCGAACCGACGAGCCAGCGGACGGTCCGCGCTCAATCCGGCTTACGGGAGCGGGCCGCCCGAGCCGCCCACGACGAGTGTCGGATCGTGGCCCCACTGCCGGTAATTTTCGCTATCCGTAGTAGCCGCGCTAACAATAAAAGAGTAAGGGTAAGTGCCGGGAGCGCCCGCGCCTCCGCCAGCCAGGTTCTGCGCCACTTGACCCACATAGAAAATCCACGCGCGGTCGATGACTGACCCCTGCCCTTGAAAGACGGTTTGCGGCCCCGAATTAGCACCGTTAGAGGCAACAACGAAGGGAGAGGCGATCTTGGCTCTCTTATTGGAAGCGGTGCGCCCGAAAGACGCTACGAAACCCAAATCCACCGGCGTGTAATTGCTATTCCAGTTACGGTATTTGAACCGTATATAGATCTGGTCGCCAATCGCGCAGGCCAGGCCATTGCTGTCCACCGGGTTTGGGGGACTGTTCCACGGCCAGCTCGAACCTACGCTGACCCCGACTGGGCCGCCCGGGCTGACCCCGACGCCCGGCCAGCTAGCCGGAACGGTGAACCACTTTTTCGAGTGCGCATCGTCACTGTTGTGGTTGAACAGTCCATCGGAACTGTTGAGGTCCTTCAAATCGAACGTGAGATTGAGAAGATATCCTGCCATTGCTTTTCCTCATTTCCGCGCTGGCGCGCAAAGGGACCCAGTGCCCCCAACATGGCGTCCGCGAGCATACCACATTCCATGAAACCTGAAACCATGGACCCCACCCGAGCTCGGGTGCCCCAGGTTCGCGCCCCGCAGTTGGGCGCTAACCTGGGAGAGAAGCGGGCAGGGTGCCCAGTCAAGCCATCCCTTGGCTTGAGTGGGCAGCACCACCGTTGCCCCTTCCATCGTGCTTAACCCGGGATTATTTCTTCGGCGGCTCAAAGCCAATCGGACGCCGGGGTTTTGGCGGCGTATCAATCAGTTTCCTGATCGCAGAGAAGACGGCCTGAATCTCCACTTCGTGCTTCTCATATTTCCGCTCCAGCTCATTCAATTTGTGGGCCAAGTCCTTGTGCGCCGACAGCCACTCGCGAAGCCTCACAAAGGCGCGCATTATGATGATGTTCACTTGAACGGCACGCTCGCTGTTTAGCACGCTCGAAAGCATGGCAACGCCCTGTTCGGAGAAAACAAGCGGTTTGCGCCGAAGGCCCATCTTCTCCTTTTTGGAGATCACAATCTGTGACTTCCAATTCTCGAATTCGCTCTGGTTCATTTGGAACATGAAATCCGGCGGGAAACGCCGGAGGTTACGACGGCCTGCCTGGTTGAGAGCCCGAGTTTGCTTGGTGCGATTCCGGTCTTGCCTTTCAAGGCACCGGCCGATGCCGCCTACGGATCGCTGCGGGCCCGGCTTGAGCAAGCCGGGAGACTGATCGGCGCCAATGATCTGCTCATCGCCGCCCAGACGCTTTCCCTCGGCTACATCCTTGTCTCCGACAACGAAAGAGAATTCGCTCGTATCGTCGACCTGCGGCTGGAAAATTGGCTGCGGTAGGCGTTGCCACACTTCAAGTCGGGTGCCCCACTCAAGCCTTCCTTTGGCTTGAGTGGGTATTCCCTCGCTGATCCCCTCGGGTGTCACCACACTTCAAGCTGGAATTTGCAGTAACGGCGAATAGCCTCGAAATCGGCGCCGTTCGAGGCGATCAGGCGTGCTCCATGCGAGCGCGCGGTCAAAGCAATGAGCACGTCGAAGTGCAGGTCTCTCAGCTTGCCGGATGTGTAGCCGCGCTCCGCTCGCAATCGCGCCAGGATTTGCCCCGATTCAAGCCAGTTGCCCTCTGTGGGCGTAAGAACGGGATGGTTCTTGCCGAACGCCCGCAGAAACTCCCGGTCGGCGGGCGTGACGGCCCCGCGCCAGAGCTCGGCCAGAACGACGGCGGAACTCCGGATCAGGCCGCTCGCGTTCTCCATCCTCTGCCGATGCCGGCCCGTGCGCAGGTCATCGACCAGGACCGAGGTGTCAAAAATGATGAGGTCACTCATCCTGATTGGCGATCATTCATCGAGGTTAGCGAACGACAGCTTGCCTTCGTTCTTCTTCATGAGCGCCTTGAAGCGCTTGAGCGCGACGATCTCGCGCAGCGCGACGTGCACCGCCTCGGTGCGCGATTTTACACCCAGAGCCTTGGCGGCCTCATCGGCGAGCTGCGTGTCCAGGCGAATAGAAGTGAGACTGACTGACATATATACATTCTAACATATTTGTATATACGGATCAATGTCCTGGCCTGGCCCCACCCATTCCCTTGCATCCAAACTTGAAAGCCCTCCCACTCTTGCCCCTTCTCGAGTCCTGACCGCCGAGACGCATAGAGCGCCGAAAATCTCTTTTCCGCTTTTCTCTGCGGCCTCGGCGTCTCGGCGGTGAGAACTCACAGGGTGCGAACCACTGCGTTCAGCTAATCCGAAAACCGGAAAAACCTCTCCCAAATCGTCCACGCCAGCCGTGATTTTCCTTATCATACCTTGTCAAGGCCCGTTTTACCTCGTGGAAATCCCCGAACCCTTTTCATTTCTTATCGGTACAAAGCATGTACGTACATTGTTGTATTCCAATAAATATTTTGTTCGCCGACCATTCGCCCCCCACGAGACCTGACACCTGTGACCTGACCGCTGCCGTGTTAGATTCTGCTGTTGACCATGCGCGTCATCATCGCGGGCGGAGGCACCGGCGGACACGTCATCCCCGCCCTCGCCATCGCCCAGCAACTCAAAAAGCAGTTCGCCGCCGAAGTGCTCTTCATCGGCACTGCGCGCGGCATTGAGACGCGCCTCGTCCCCCAAGCCGGATTCCCCCTCGAACTAATCAAGGTCGGCGCGCTGAAAAATGTCAGCCTCATGACGCGCGCGAAAACCATGTTCGATCTGCCGCGCGCCCTCTGGACCGCAGGCCGCATGGTCTCCGACTTCCGCCCCGACGTAGTCATCGGAGTCGGTGGCTACGCCTCCGGCCCCGCCATGCTCGCCGCCATCCGCCGCCGCATTCCCACGCTCGCCTTCGAGCCCAACGTAGTTCCGGGATTCGCCAATCGCATGGTCGCCCCCTTCGTCTCCGCAGCCGCTGTGCACTTCGAAGAGACCTGCGAATATTTTCGCAATTGCCAAGTAACGGGCGTCCCAGTGCGCGAAGCCTTCTTCAGCATTCCTTTGAAAGCTGCCGCCGCGGCCGCGGAACGCGGGCGCGATCCGACCCTCCTCGTCTTCGGGGGCAGTCAAGGTGCCCATGCTATCAATCAGGCAATGATCGAGTCGCTGCCCGGCCTTCGCGCCAAGGTTCCTACAATTCACATCGTTCATCAGACGGGCCAGCGCGACTACGACAACGTTCTCGCCGCGTATCAGCGATCTGGCGTCTCTAGCGAAGTGCACAAGTTCATCGACGACATGCCCGCAACTTTCGCCCGCGCCGACCTGCTGGTCTGCCGCTCCGGAGCCAGCACAGTAGGAGAAATCACCGCGGCCGGCAAGCCCGCAATCTTCGTCCCCTTTCCGCGAGCCGCCGACGATCATCAGAACGTGAATGCCCGCGCTCTAGAACGCGTCGGCGCCGCGATCGTAGTCGAAGAGTCGAATCTCGGCGCAGCGTACCTGGTCGAAACGATTGCCGCGATGTTCTTCGACCCGCACCGCCTGCAAGCCATGTCGGAGGCGGCGCGTTCCCTCGCCCATCCGAAAGCGGTCGAAGAAATCGCGGAGATGGTCGAGCGCCTCGCCCAACCAGGCTAAAGGCGCAACCACAGAGGACACAGAGTCCCACAGAGGACTTCAACCAGATCAGATCGTCAGGCCGAAAGAGCCGAACAATACTGAGCCGAGAAATCATGCAGCACAAAGCGCTTTTTTTCTCGGTGCCCTCTGTGCCTCCGTGGTTAAGGTTTTCTCGGCATCCTCTGCGTCTCGGCGGTGAATGTTTTATCATCAGCCTGCGCAACATCCGCGTGCGCCATACAAGATTATGTTCGCCAAGATCCAGCGCATCCATTTCGTAGGCATTGGAGGCATCGGCATGAGCGGGATCGCCGAAGTCCTGCTGAATCTCGGCTACAAAATCTCAGGCTCCGATCTGAAGAGTTCCACGGTCACGCAGCGACTGGGGAGCTTAGGAGCTCAGACTTTCGAAGGACACGCCGCGTCGAACATCGCAGGCGCGGATGTAGTTGTCACCAGTTCCGCCATCTCGATCGACAATCCCGAAGTCGCCGAAGCGCGCCGCCTGCACATTCCCGTGATCCAGCGCGCCGAAATGCTCGCTGAATTGATGCGCCTCAAGTACGGAATCGCGATCGCCGGCATGCACGGCAAAACGACCACGACCTCGATGGTCGCCGCAGTTCTGGCTGCTGGCGGCCTCGATCCCACCGTCGTTGTTGGAGGCCGCGTCGATGCGATGGGCTCGAACGCCCGCCTCGGCAAATCGCAATACCTGGTCGCGGAGGCCGACGAGAGCGACCGCTCCTTCCTGAAGCTTTCGCCGATCGTCTCCGTCGTCACCAACATTGACCGCGAGCACATGGACTGCTATCGCGATATGCGCGACGTGCATCGCACCTTTCTTGAGTTCATGGAGCGCGTGCCCTTTTATGGTCTAGTCGTCGGATGCCACGACGATCCCATCCTCCAGCGCTTGCTGCCCCGAGTCCATCGCCGCGTGACAACTTACGGCACCAGCCAGGGATCCGATTTCCTGATCCGCCTGGAACCGCCGAATACCGTCGCTGATCAGGGTCCGCTCAGCCGTTTTCGAGTTGCCTACACAGAGAAGGATCTTAAGAACAGAGACCTCGGCGAATTCACACTGCGCGTGCCCGGAACGCATAATGTGCTCAACGCAACCGCCGCCATCGCTGTTGGCATCGCGCTCGACATCCCCGCGGACCAGATCCGTTCCGCGCTCGACGGTTTTCGTGGCGTGGATCGCCGTTTCCAACTCAAGGGCAAAGCCGCAGGCGTGAGCGTAATCGACGACTACGGACACCATCCCACCGAAATCCGCGCCACGCTGGCAGCCGCGCGCCAATGTGGATTTCGCCGCATCCACGTGATCTTCCAGCCGCACCGCTATACACGAACCCATGATTTGATGGACGAATTCGCCACCGCCTTTGGAGATGCCGACACGCTCTCCCTGCTCGATATCTATCCCGCCAGTGAGAAACCGATCGAAGGCGTGACGGCCCAGGCTCTAGCCGACCGCATCGCAGCTGCGGATGGCCGAACTCCCGAATACGCCTCGTCATTCAACGAAGCGGCCGAAAAGATCGCGACGCTCGCCCAACCGGGCGACATGGTTCTAACACTAGGAGCGGGCAGCGTGTCGCAGCTCGGGCCAATGATTCTAGAGAGGATGGAGCGCAGCAATTAATCGCCCCGAAAGCGGAGTAGGAAACCTACATGCCCGCGTAGCAGATAAACATCTATAAGAGCCGCACGCGAACCGATCACACTTCCTGTAAACGTTCCGCGCCTTCTTCCGCTGGCAGAGGCACGAACCTGCCCGGCCGTTTGCGCTCAATCCAACGCGCAATCATCCTTGCCAGTCCGATCGCCAGCAGCAATCCCGCGACCCAGCGCGCGAATATCATGATTCCTTCCCCGGTCACCTGTGGCCACGGAGCCGCCCATAGCACATTCCATCGGTCGACCATCCAATGCCAGGCAGTATGCGCCACAATCGCCGAAAGCAGAACTATTCCCATTCGTCCCGCGAGCGCGCCGCGGAATAACAACCCCAGCGCGGGAACCGTCACACACAGAACGGCTAGTTGCCCAAGTTCAATCCCCACGTTGAAAGAGAACAGCGACACCAGCAGATGAGATCCGGCAAATTGCAACTGGTCTTTCAGCGCATAAGAGAAGCCGAATCCGTGGACCAGCCCGAACAGTCCAGCGATGATCCATCGCCGATGCAGATTGGCTCCCACAATATTCTCGAGCGCCATATAAAGAATCGAAGCGGCAATCGCCGTTTCAACAAATGGAGGAAACCACGCCCCGCTCGGCGCAAGATTAAAAGCCGACCCCAGCAGAGTCACCGAATGCCCCAGCGTAAACGCGGTAATCACGGGGATCAGCCCGCGAATCCTGCGAAACGGAATGATCAGGCACAGCAGAAAAAGCAAATGATCGATCCCGCTCAAAATATGTTCCACTCCCAGAACCACGAAGCCTCTCGAAGCCTGAAGCCACGTCGGATCCAGCGGAACCTGCCCGCTATTCGAAGTAATGATGAATGCCCGCGAGGAGCCCCCCAGTGGCTCAAAGCGGACGGTAAGCTTGACCAGATCCTTCAGGTCTCCCGCAAGCGTTGTCTGAATCGTGAAGACAGAACTCGCCGAACGGATGGGATAGATGAAATGTGCATCCAGATATCCCTGGTCAAAATAAATTCCGGTGTGCGGGTCGATGGGCTCGGCCACATGCGCTGCCGCCCGATCATAGTCTTCGAACGAGCGGTCCGAAGGCAGATCAAAGCGTCCAGTCGCGGCCGTGGGCACAAGCCGCGTGCCAGTCTCACGGATGTCGATCCCTTGAGCGATGCCCCGCAGCGCCATCTCGGTCCCCGGCCCCGCCGCCGAGAGGTCATACAAATTTCCATTCATCGGAAATTGCACGGAATGCAGTAGGTCAAGGGGCACACGAATCACGAGGTCGGCCTGATGCGGCTCCAGCTTGACGAAGGCATTGACCGCCGTATTCAAAGGCACGTCATGAGCCATCGACGGCAACGAAAAGGACGCACCGAACAAAGTAATGACAGTCCAAAGAACTAAACGGTGGCGAAACATCGGGAACCCTCCACTGGCCACGGAAGGCGGCCGGGGCCTCATCTCCCCGGCCGCTATCCGATAACTATCTCTATGTTGGAGCGCTGTCCATCAATTCACTGGAACGAATTTCTGGAGGCGCCGGCCCGCGATGGTTTCCGCGACGTACACGTTACCCTGTGAGTCCACCGCACCGGTATGCGAGAACGCAAAGTGGCCGGCATTGTGGCCCGGACATGGAGCAATCCCGCAGGCGCCGAGCGCCCCGAGGATGTCTCCTTTCTTCCTGTCCAGGACCCAGGCGTTGTCATTCCCCAAATCCACGTCGATGATGTAATTCTGGCCTTGTGGACCCTTGTCCCCCAGGTAATCGAGGTTGGGCCAGAAGTCCATGTCACACGCCCGTGTGCCCGCCTTCAAGATCGCGGCCTGGTCGCCTGCGGTTGCGCCCGGTGCATTGCCCACCGGAATGGATCGCAGGTAATTGCCCATTTTGTCCCAGACTTCAATCCTGCTATTCGGACGGTCGCAGGTGTAGACCAGATTGTCCTTGCCTAGCACTACGCAGTGCGGATGGCCGCCACCCGTCGCCCCGAATGTGCCACCCGGACACGGCGTCGACGTGCACTTCGTGCCGAACTGGCGCAGGTAGTTGCCATTCGCGTCGAAAACTACGACTCGGTGATTACCGTAGCCGTCAGCGATATAAATGTCGCCCGGCTGCCCGGTGACCGGATCGTTCTTGGGATCGACCGTGATGTCCGCCGGCTCGTTCAGCAGCGTGTGGCTGCTGTTGAAGTCGTTGGCTTCACCGCAAGTGGAGTAGATAACGGTGCCGCCAACCGTGCTGTTGTTCGCCGGTCCGTCGCAAACGCCCTTCGTCCCGATTTGCATCAGAGCGACTCCATTGCCGCCATCGTGCGCATATTTCTGAACGATGCCGTCACCATTCCCGCCCGTCCAGATATTCCCCTGGTAATCCACGTAGCAGCCATGGGAGCCGTAAGGCATATAGACGCTGCCGCCATACGTTGGCCCTGACTGCGTGAGTGCGGCGTTGCCAAAGCCGTTCACGACTTTCCCATGCGGATTAAATTCGAGAATCACCGGCGCAGGAATTGCCGAAGCCGACGCGTCCTGACCGACAATCATTCCCGATTCGTTTCCCTGCGTGACGCCGGCAATGGTCACGCCGACCTCCCACGCTCGGTTCACTGTGAATATGTTATCGTCCGCATCGATGCAGGTTCCTGCCACTTCTCCCTGCACCCACGTATGCGCGATACCGTCTGTGCCAACCGGAGCCGGGAGTGGTTGGGGCCAAGCCGGATCGACTCTGAAATGTGGAACTCCAGTGTTAGCGGCACTATTGTTATTGGCGAGCGCATTTGTCATTGGTTTCCAAATGCCCGTCGCCAGGATCAACGCGATTGCGATCACACTACAATAAGCAATGTTCACGAGCTTCATAGTGTTGCCTTTCCCCTTTGATTTACATAAGGGCTGTACTTTTCGGGCACACGCTACTACATCGGAGCCTCAATAAAAAATCCGGTAAATCGTGTAGGACACAAAACGCGGCCATTCTACGCCACTCGCGCTCTTTGCGTCCAAGTCCCGGATGGCAGGCGTTTCGTAATTGACACAAGGTCACCAGCGGCCGGTCCGCGTCCTTCGCATTCAACTTTGCACTCAATTTTCTCGTTCCCGCCAGGAATCGTTGCCACAGAGCCCTCGCCCGATTTTGTCTTGTTGACCTTTTTCCACACTCCCCGTCCAACGTTCTGACGGTGAGTTTCCATGAACACACAAAAAGCCACATACTGGATCGCTCTCGGACTTTTGGCCTTCGCATTCACTGGTGAGTATCAACGAGGAGCGTTCCCGGTCCTCCATCGTCTGGCTTCGTATGGCAATTCCAGGGTTTGCCGTCTTGCCACCAATGCCGAGCGAACGTTTGCCCTGGCGAGGCTGATCGTCGGGCGTCCTGCGCTGCCAGCCGACGATTTGGTCGCCGACGCAAGACCACTGGCCGATTCGGGGCAATTGGCCGAAGAGCGCGCCGAGATTATTCAGGTAAAAGGATCAAGATCAGGCGCAGGTAATGCGGGAAGAGGCTCACAACCGAGCCGATCAGCTTCGTGATCGCATCCGAAGGCAGGTTCTGGGCCAGAGAGAGATGATCCGCGCTCAGAAGGAGATGGTCCGAGCCCAGATCGAACTACAGCGGGCAGAACTACAACGCTCGCGAAAAGAAATGCGTCTGAGCAATTGCGTGCAAGTCCGCGTTCGTGACCTTGCAGGAGACCGTGTGATGGTGGCCGCTCCTGAAATCTGCGCCCAATCTGGTATTCGGACTAGCCTTGGACTCCATGGCCGATTTGTCCGATGACAAATAAGATTCGTCCCATGATTCTTGTCGCGCGCACTCGATTTTGCACTGTCTCGTTATGTAAAAAACAGCTATAGTTATTTTGCTCAGCGGTTTTCTGTCGACAACTGACTCGAACGAGTGGCGCGGAAATCAAGTTCCACCGCCGTGCAGGAAGAATTGTATCCGCTCCCCCGCGGGTCTTCCCGGTACGACGCTTCTGAACAAGACCCCCGGCACGAGACCTTCGATCGCGACGCTTCTGATCGCGAGCGATTCGACGATGCGCGCCTCATCGATCTGGAAGCGGAGCAGGAATCGCCCTTCCTGCGCGGACAGAAACGAGTCTCCGCCCGGCGCGGATCGCTCCCGAAAAAGACTGCCAATCGCCTGAAGTGGATCGCCCTGGCGATCCTCCTGTTCGCGGTGTTGGGCGTCTTTTCCGCGACCCTCTATCGTTACGGAAAGCATTCCTGGCGTTTTCGCATCGATTCGAGCGATCAGATTGAGGTCTCGGGCTCGCAGCACGTCTCGCACGCGCAAATCATGGAAGTGCTCGGCGGCGATATCGGCCGCAATATCTTTTTCGTTCCGCTCTCCCAGCGCAAACAGCAGCTTGAGCAGATTCCGTGGGTGGAATCGGCGAGCGTGATGCGCTTTGTGCCGAACCGCCTGCGCATCGAGATTCATGAACGCACGCCCGTCGCCTTCGCCCGCATCGGATCGCACATCTCGCTGATCGACGCCGGCGGCAACCTGATGGAGCTTGCGCCCGGAGGCAAGCACAAATATTCCTTCCCCGTGATTACGGGCATGAATGCGGGCGAATCGCTTTCCACCCGCGCGGCGCGGATGAAGAATTACGACGAACTCATGCAGCAACTCGATTCGAGCGGAGCCCGTTACTCGCAGGAGATCAGCGAAGTCGACGTCACCGACACCGAGGACGTGAAAGTGCTGACCGCCGATCCCGACGGCGAAGTGCTGGTGCATCTCGGCTCCGGGAATTACCTGCAGCGATACCAGGTCTATGTAACGCACGTGCAGGCGTGGCGGCAGCAGTTCGCAAAGCTCGACTCGGTCGATTTGCGCTATGACGGACAGATCATCGTCAACCCCGATCTTGAGGGGATTGCTCGACAGCCCGCGCTGACAAATGCGGCGGCCAAAGCAGCGCTGGCTGCGGGCGTGAAAAGCGCCGCCATCGTGAATTACGAGAAGTTTGTAAATCATCCCGCGCCGCCTGCTCCTGCGACGAAACCAGGAGAAGCCAAATCGAAAGTCGCGGCGAAATCTGGATCTGCGAAATCTGGATTCGCAAAGTCGGAATCTGCGAAGTCGGGATCCGTGAAGTCTCAATCAAAGACCGGCGCGAATGCCGAATCGAAGGCCGATACCAGGGCTGCGTCGAAGACGAGTGTGCAATCCGATTCAAGGGCCGTTGTGAAAGCAGGCGGGAAAACGGCTCCCAGGGCAGTTGCGCATCATGCCCGGCTCGAAACCGAAAGCAAAAGCTAGAGTGAAGATGGCGGCGTCCAGAAACTCGGCGGCATTACACGCGATTGCGCCGAATCCGCCCGGCAAGACAATGTCCGGAAAGGCAACGCTCGGCAAGACTATGTCCGAGAAGACAGCGCTCGGCAAGACTATTCCCGGCAAGACAAGGCCCGGCAACCCGCTTCCGGATTCGGCAAGCCCGAAGCCAGCAGTGTCCGCTCCGGCAACAACCGTTGCCGCAACTGCCAACAAGACGCCGAAACCAGCATTGCCCGTTTCGTCTACCGCTACGAGCCTGAAAAAGCCGAGCCCGGCGATTGCAAAGGAGACTCCGCAGAACTAGCGATCATCATCATGGCCAGCCGCGAGCCCAATTTCATTACCGCCATTGACGTAGGCAGCGCCAAGACCAGCGTGCTGGTCGCCGAGCTAAGCGACAACGGCCTGCGCTATCGCGGGCACGGCGTCAGCCAATCGCGCGGCCTGCGCAAGGGAGTCATCACCGAACTCGGAAAGGCGGCCGGCAGCATTCAAAAGGCCGTCGAACTCGCCGAAGATGTCGCGGGGATTCCCATCGAACACGCCATCATCGGCATTGCCGGTGCACACATCCGCGGCATGAACAGTCATGGTGGCATCAGTTTTGGCGCGCGCGCGCGCGAAATTGGCCGCGAGGAAATTCGCCAGGCCGTCGACAAGGCTCGCACCGTGCCATTGCCAGGCGATCGCGAGATTCTCCACCTGCTGCCCCAGGAATTTATTCTCGACGATCAACCCGGCGTGCAGGATCCGAATGGGATGATGGCCACACGCCTGGAAGTTCGCGTGCATATCGTTACCGCGTCCTCGAGCGCAACTCAAAATCTGGTGACCGCCGTAAATAAGGCTGGTGTGCACGTCGACGACACCATCTTTGAGCCGCTGGCTTGCGCCGATTCCGTGCTGCGCTCCGATGAGCGCGAACTTGGAGTCTGCCTCGCCGATCTCGGCGCCGGGTCGTGCGACCTGATTGTTTTTCAGCAGGGCGCGGTCGCGCACACCGCCGTCATCCCGATTGGCGGCGATCACTTCACCAGCGATCTGTCGGTCGGCATGTGCACCGGCCTCGCCGACGCGGAAATGCTGAAGAAAACCTTTGGCAATGCCGTGCCCACGCTGATCCCCGAAGGAAACGAAGTCGAGGTTCCCTCGGTTGGGGATCGGCCGTCCCGCATGATGTCCCAGCGAATGACCGGCGAAATTCTGGGCCCGCGCGCCCGCGAACTGTTCGAGTTGATGCGCGAAAACCTGCGCCAGGCAGGCGTTCTGAACCACTGTATTGCCGGCTTCGTTCTTAGCGGCGGAGCCTCTCGTCTGCCGGGATTGCTGGATGTGGCGGAATCGATCCTGCGCAAAGCTGCGCGTCTGGCTTGGCCGACGCCGATGGCGAAGATGCCGTCGTTGCTGGCCGAGCCCGAGTTCGCAACCACGCTCGGCATGGTCTATTACGGACACCGCGCCCGATTGGCGCGAGGCCTGCAGGAAGCCGGCTTCGGGTCGAGGATGAAGGCATTGTTTGCAGAAAAGGGCGCGTGAGTCAAAGAAGGGCGCAGATCTTGTAGCGAGGGCACTCTTTCGCGCAGCGAGGAGAGCGGGGCAAGAGTTTGGGGAGGTAACGGCTGGCGAAAGCCGGCAAAGGATTTTGCTGAGAGCCAAGAGCTAACAACTGAGAGCTAGAACGCGAATAGCGACTGACGAACGACGAGGTGTTCAATGATCGAAGAAAACGGACTCCGCATCTGCTTTAACGAAGAAGCCCGCAACGACGCGCGCATTAAGGTCATCGGCGTGGGCGGCGGCGGCAATAACGCCGTCAACCGCATGATTGACTCCGGCATGGAGCACATTGAATTCATCGTGGCCAACACCGACCTGCAGGCCCTCCGCATGTCGCGCGCCGCTATCAAGATTCAGCTGGGCGTCAAGCTGACCAACGGCCTGGGCGCGGGCGCGAATCCTGAGATTGGACGCAAAGCCGCGCTCGAAGACTCCGACAAGATTATCGAAGCGCTCGAAGGCGCCGACATGATCTTCGTTACCGCCGGCCTCGGCGGAGGCACGGGCACGGGCGCGGCGCCGATCATCGCTTCGCTCGCCAGCGAGATGGGCGCGCTCACGGTGGCCGTGGTCACCAAGCCCTTCGCCTTCGAAGGCAAACGCCGTATGCAGCAAGCTGAGCGTGGCATCTCCGAGCTCATGGAATCGGTCGACACCACCATCGTTATCCCCAACGAAAAGCTGCTGGCAGTCGCCGAAAACGCCGGCTTCTTCGAATCTTTCCGCATCGCCGACGACATTCTTCGCCAAGGCGTGCAGGGCATCTCCGACATCATCACCATCCCGGGCATCATCAACCGCGACTTCGCCGACGTGAAAGCGATCATGGCCGGCATGGGTTACGCGGTGATGGGCACGGCCACCGCCGCCGGCGAGCATCGCACCGTCGAAGCCGCGCAGCGCGCCATTGCCTCGCCGCTGCTCGAAGCCGGAGCCATTGACGGAGCCCGCGGCATTCTCATCAACATCACCGGCTCCAGTTCGCTGAAGCTCGCCGAAGTGCAGCAAGCCTGCACGATCATTCAAGGCGCCGCGCACGAGGACGCCAACATTATCTTCGGCGCCGTGCTCGACGAGAAGATGAAAGATGCGGTGAAGATCACCGTCATTGCGACCGGCTTCCGCGAATCGGAGATGCGCCGCCCGCGCCAGCACCAGGCCTTCGATCCAGTCATCATGTCTAGGGAGGTCTCGCGCCGCATTTCGCACCATGATACCGACGATGTCGCCGAAGTAGTCTCTCGCGATGACTCACGCGAGCGCGATCAGTTCCAGGCGACGGCGCATGATGACGAAACGACTGCGCAGCCCACCGCCGAGCGTGAGCCCGTATTCGAACCCGAACCTGCCTTCGAACCCGATCGCGCGCCTGCCGCTTTCATGGAAGCCGCACCGCCGACTCCAGCCTTCAGCGCATCGCAAGCCGAACTGCAAGCCGAAGTGATTTCGTTCGATGGACTGCAATCCAGTAGTCCAACCTATCAATGCGAGGATCTCGACGTCCCGGCCTTCCTGCGAAAGCGCAACGAGGTGATGTAGCGGATCGGCCTCAAGGTGTCTGAGGCACAGCAACGAAGGCGCTGAGCTCTGAACGGGATTGTTGGGTGGCAAACACCCCTCCGCTAATCTGTCCGGCGTCATTGATGCTGAACGCGGCAGTGCCATAAATCGAATCTGGGGCGCTGAAGACGCTGCAATCCACGCCCAAGTCATAGCTTACAAAATAATCCGAGGCTGGCAAGCTACCCACGCCGTAGAAATCTCCTCCGTAATATCCGACGATCTGTCCATTATTGTTAATGCCCACGGGAACTGCTGGCGTGCCGCAAGTCGCGGGGATAGCTGCGAAGTTGCCATTGCTATAGGTAAAGCCTTGCCAGTTGGCGCCATCCCAATACCCCCCGACAATTTGAGCGTCGCCGTTGATGCCCAAAAGTATGGTGTTACCCGTGGTTCCCGGATAGTCCACGGGGCCCGCGATGAATTGGACCGTGTTGGCGTTATAGACGAAACCATGGTAGCCGTTGTCGTCCGCGTAATACCCGGTCGTAAGTCCAGCGTCGTTAATGCTCGTAGCCCACGTACCTGGATACTCACCACCCGCCCAAGGAGCGTCGAACGACATAAGGGCCCCTCCCTGGTTGAGGAATCCGTGGTTCACATTGCTGAGGTCAGTCCAATACCCAACAATCCATCCGGCATTGTTCATACCTGTCATGAATGTGCAGTAATACCGCTGAGTGGCGTAGCAATCCCCTTTCTGGGGATAGGGGGGCGGCACTAGGTCAAGGCTGGTGCCCCAGTCCCAAATCTGGTATTCCGGGAACCAACCATGACGAGGATCTGGCCGACCTCACCTGAGGAGTCGGACGGGCTTCCATTGATAAATCCACCATAAAAAGCTGTGGCTCCAATGTTGTTGATGCTGTAGGCGAAATCCTGGGAGCCGCTTTGGCTGAACTGATCGAAGTTGTAGGTGTACGTCTTCGTGCCGGTACTGGGCCGTGCGACCTCCGCGTCGATAATGTCCGGGTCGACCCCAAAGCTGACGTTACCCCAAGTCTCCTTTTCATTTTCCAAGTACTGATGAATCCGTTGTTCCGTGCTCCATAATGGGCAAGGACTAGCGGAAAACTGGTCGCATAAGTGGCGCAACCCCCAAATCGTGACCGAGGGAGCCACGTTCGTGGGGGTCTCCGCGATCCACGCCTCGTCAGGTAGAGGGGAAATCTGTGAAAAGTCAGTCTGTGCGTCCACGGAAGAACCGTAGACGCCAGCGTAGAAGCTTTTCAAGTGCATCTCGCCGACCCAGCCGTCCGAAATAGGCTTGGGCGGCAGCGCCGCAGCTTTGGCCGCTTTGGCTTTTCGCCGAAGAATTGTAGCTCTCAATGTCTACATAGATTACCGAATTCGGCAGACCCAGGCCTATCGCCGCAGCGGTTGCAGAATCGGCCTCCTGAGCACCCTCGTTACTCGCCGTAGCCGGGTCCCAGTCAAACACATGAGGAAACGGGGTACAGGTTTTGGGATATTTGGGCCAGCACGCGCAGGGAGCCTGCGGTCCCGACCAGATTGGTATTATGCCCCAGCCGTAACCCTCAGTGGTCGAGAGCCAGTTGGCTTTCACCGCGCAGTTCACACTGGCGCCGCCGAGATAGACGCCAACATCAAAATACGGGCTATAGTTCCACCAGGTATTCATCTGAGCCAGCGTAGGTGATGGGCACTTGTCGAAACCGAGTTGTGCACTCACTACGGGACCGGCATCAGCTATTTCGGCAGGCCGAACACGGGGTGCCCCTTGAGTCTTCGGGGTGACGGAGCCGCGGATACTCGGTTGCAAGCGGCGACCAGTTCCTGAACCCTCCCCGGGAGTGATGTTCGTCCATGTGACACCTCCGTCTTGCGTGGAGAACAGGTTGTTCGAGGTGGACGCCCAGCCTCGCGAAGGATTCGTGAAACTCAACTGAGAGATTCCGATGCCTCCGCCCGAAACGTGTGTGATCGTCGTCAGCGCCTTACCACCAGGTGGAACGACGGTCAGTGGAATGTTGCCCTTGGTGTCCAACTTGGGGACAGTCAGCAGCACGGAGTCCGCGATCGTCGAAGGTGTCGTTTCTCCAGAGAGGTAACCCCGCTTCGGCAAAACGCGGTCTGTTTCCCAGGTCTGTCCACCATCGTTGCTGGAGAAAAGAACCAATACCGCCTCCCCATCGTCTCCGTTCCAGTAGGTTACTGGGAGAAATCCGTGCTTACGGTCCTGAAATATCGGCGCAACATAGGAGGCGGTATAGTCCTTGGTGATAACCCGAGGAGCCTTCAACGCAACGTTGTGCCAGCTTTTTGCGCCGTCGTGCGTGACATAAAGTTGTTCGTCGCCAACCCCGCCAGCTATCCAGCCGTCTGTGGCCGTGACAAAATAAACAGTCCCGGCACCCGCGTCTGAGCCGCTCGGTGCCCACTTCCAGGTTCTTCCTCCGTCATCGGTCGTCAGCAGTACCCCCAATCTAAAGGCTGAGCCGCTTTTTACCCAGAGGTTCATCCACCCGCGCTCCGCATCCAGAAAAAAAATCGTGCCCCGGCCATCGAGATCCATGCCGCCCGGAGCCATGTCCGGAATCCTGATAGGGGTGACATGCCAGTCGCTTCCTCCGTTAGTTGTGGAAGCGAGCTCGAACTCCACTTCGGCTGAGTCTTCTGCCGCCCCAGACAACAGTGCCCAACCCATGTTGGTATCCCGAAAGAAAACGTCCTGCAACCCAAACTTCGATGACATGGGAGGGGCGATGTTCTTCCAATGTGAGCCACCGTCGGTCGTCCAGTACAGGCGCTGCCCGCTCTCGGCCCAGCCAGTCTGCGCAGTTATCAATTTCATCGCTTGAATCCGTTGCGCCCACGCAATGGTGCCCGACAGGCAGAGCGACACAAGTAGTGAGAAAACGAGATTGAATCCACGCCTCATAAGATCTCCTTTTGGGTCCGCAGGTTATCCCAGGTACCTTGATCACATGGCAGACTTATTCTCAGAGCCGACCTATACAATGTCAAGGAGTTACTAACCAAAGGTTGAGCTCGCGTAGTAGACTCCAGGATACGATTGTCGATTTCCAGCGTCGCCGACTTGGAATTACCCTCGCGGTTTTCCTGGCCTTATTACTTTTCCTGTTTCTCGTTCGCCCGGGCTTCACCTATCTTCGCGCCGCCGGGCTTTTGTTGCGGATGGAGAATCCGCAACACCCCGGCATCATCGGCGCCCTCCACACATATCCCGTCGAGGAATCGTTAACGGAGATAGCCACCCCCGACGGGCCGATCCGCGCGCGCCTCTACGTTCCCCAGGGCTTTGCCAACGCACCCGGAATGGTGATCGTGCACGGCGTGCATCATCTCGGCATCGATGAGCCGCGCCTGGCTGCGTTCGCGCGGGCCATGTCGGCGAGCGGTATTCGCATCCTTACACCGGAGTTGCTCTCACTCGCCGACTATCATGTTGAAAGCGATTCCATCGCTCTTATCGGATACTCGGCCCGCAGCTTTTCCGAATCGCTTGGTCAAAAGGTCGGAGTGCTTGGCATCAGCTTCGGAGGAGGCTTGTCGCTGCTCGCTGCCTCCGACCCGCGTTTCGAACCTTATATTCGTTTCGTAGTCTCGGTCGGGGCGCATGACGATCTGGAGCGCGTGTCGCAATTCTTCATCACCAACCAGATCGCCCGCCCGGACGGCACTATGCTGCACATGGCGGCGCATGAGTATGGGCCGCTGGTGCTGATCTATTCCCATGTGGAGGATTTCTTTCCGCCCGCCGACGTTGCCACCGCCCATGAAGCTCTCCGCCTGTTGCTCTGGGAGAAGGCCGACGAATCGCGAAAAGTTGCCGAACGGCTGAGCCCGGCTTCTCGCGCGAAAATGGAGTTGCTGTACAACCACCATCTGGAAGCGCTCGACGGCGAGATGGAGCAGGTCATCGCCGCTCACCGTGCGGAGATGGCCGCCGTCTCTCCGCATGGGCGCTTGCAGCCGCTGCATGTTCCGGTGCTGCTCCTGCATGGATCCGCGGATAACGTGATCCCTCCATCAGAATTGCTCTGGCTGAAACAGGATGTGCCCTCTAAGTATTTGAAGGCCGCACTCATCACTCCGGTGCTCAGCCACGTGTCGATGGAGGGCAAGCCGACCTTGGGCGACAATCTTCGGTTGGTGCATTTCATGGCGCAGATGTTGGACTTGGTCGATGACCAGCAGCCAATTTCCGGAGGGACCAAGAACAGAGGATAAAAACCGAAAGAGAGGTTTGACCAAGATTACGGGGTCCTCTGTGCCCCTCTGTGTACTCTGTGGTGGAAGCTTTTCCCAGGCGCCGAATCGGAATTTCGCTAGAACCACAACGACCAGATCGCATCCACGCTGGCGTGGGTGATGGCGGATGCCGGCACTCGGCGGTCCTGACGCCACGCGCGGCCATAAAAGATTCCGGCGATGGTCGCCAGGATCACATAGCGCCAGTTGAAGTGCGTCGAACGTTTATTGAAGTGCGAGAGCCCGAACAGGATGCTCGTAATCACCAGCGCCATCATTCGCGCTAAACGCGGCGCGCGCGAGCCAACGCGAGAATCGAGCCAAAACCCGAGGCGTTTTTCGAGCAGGTTCTGCACCCACGCGCGAAAAAAAAGTTCCTCGGGCACGGCGACAAAAATAAATATGTAGACCCACGTCAGGATCATCGAGGGACGAAGCGCGTCCACATGCGGATGTAGAAATCCCAGGGCGAGGCCCAAAGCGATCACCAGCGGTGCAAAGAAAGCCAGCTCGCGCAATCCCGTTTTCCAATCGCCCCAATGAAGGTGAAAGTCGAACCCGGCTCCGCGAAGTTGCCGGATCACCACGAACCCATACAGCGCGGCATCCACCAGCAACAGTTTGCCCAGGCCAGCCAGTCCGCGCGGCCATAGCCCTTCGAGCCAGCGCAAATCCACGGCTAAGCCGAGCACGAGCAGAACAATCGCGTCGCGCCAGTTCCCGCGTTGTTGTGGGTCCGCTGCTGCCGCCCGCGATAGCAGCCACGCGATGGCGATCGGCAGCAGGGCATAGAGCGCAAGCCATCTCCAGAGAAACATCTGGTGCGAAATAGAGATCAGAATGTAGGGCAGAGCGCAGAGCACCGGCAAGACGATGCGCAGCGTTTGCGGCCAGCGCTCGGCGGTCCGCGCCACGCGCTCACCGGCAAGACCCAAGGCCACAGCCGGGACCAGTTCCAGCGCCAGCACCGCGACGTCAGTGGTTGTGAAGTTCTGCAAGAATTAGCACCCCGTATCCATTATCCGGCACGAAGGAGAGCCCCGATGCTCTGCCGGATCGAAAAAATACGAAGTGCAAGCAGAAAACCCATGTGGCGTCTATCCAAAAGGACAACATTGTACTGCTCCGTACTGCTCCGAGTTCAAGCAAATGTACAAGCCTTATCGCCCACGCACAGGTCCGGCGAGACAGGCTGCTAAAATGAACGCTTACTCCTATGTTTGAGAACTTACAGGAAAAACTCCAACGCGCGTTCAAATCCCTTCGGGGGCAAGCCGTCCTCACCGAAGAAAACATTGCAGAGGCTCTGAAGGAAATTCGTCTGGCGCTGCTTGAGGCTGACGTTAACTTCAAAGTTGTCAAAGACCTGATCGATCGCATCCATGCGAAGGCCGTTGGCCAGGCCGTGCTAACTGCGCTTTCGCCCGGCGAGCAGGTCATCAAGATCGTTCGTGACGAACTGGTCGAGACGCTTGGCAAAGATACCGCCAAGCTGAAGTTCGCCTCGCAGCCGCCAACGGTCGTGCTGATGGCGGGTCTGCAAGGTTCCGGCAAGACGACGACCTCAGGCAAACTCGCCAATTGGCTGAAGAACGGCGGACATCGGCCGCTGCTGGTTTCAGTGGATGTCTACCGTCCGGCAGCGCGCGAACAGTTGAAGGTGGTCGCGGCAGCGATCAAGGCCAATCTCTACGAAGGTGAAGTTGGCGAAGCGAACACGGCGACGGTCGAGCGTCTCGCCAAGGAAGCGCGCAAGGAAGCCATCAACACAGGATGTGACGTTCTGATCGTCGACACGGCGGGCCGTCTGCACATCGACGACCAGCTCATGGACGAGATGCAGTCGCTCAAAAAGCTGCTCAATCCGCAGGAGATTCTGTTCGTCGCTGACTCGATGACCGGTCAGGACGCGGTGAAATCGGCCGACGAGTTCCACAAGAAACTCACTCTGACGGGCGTCGTCCTCACTAAGATGGATGGCGATGCGCGCGGTGGCGCGGCGCTCTCGATTCGGCAGGTCACAGGTCAGCCGATCAAGTTTATCGGCATCGGCGAAAAATACGATGCGCTCGAACCATTTCATCCTGATCGTATCGTCTCGCGCATCCTCGGCATGGGCGACATCCTGTCGCTGATCGAGAAAGCGGAATCGCAGATCGACAAGAAAAAGGCGCAGGAACTGGCCACCAAAGCGCTCTCCGGCGATGGATTCTCGCTGGAAGACTTTCGCGACCAGCTAAGGCAGGTTCGCAAGATGGGATCGATGCAGAGCCTGATCGGGATGCTGCCCTCGATTGGCGCGTTTCAGGGCCTGCAAAAGGCGGCGGATAAAGTCGACGAAAAGCAGATCAACCGCGTTGAGGCCATCATCAATTCGATGACTGGATACGAACGGAACCATCACGAAGCCATTAACGGTAGCCGGCGCAAGCGCATCGCGCGCGGCTCCGGCACGACGGTTCAGGAGGTCAACAACCTGCTTCGCCAATACGCACAAATGAAGAAGATGTTCAAGCAAATGGGCAAGCCGAGCTTCGCGCGCAGAATGGCCGGGATGAAGTTCCCGGGCATGTAAAGGAGCGCTCGGATGACGATGACGACGGGCGCTATCTACATCCTCACGCAGAACGCGCGCTATCTGCCGCTTGCGCTCGAATCGCTCGCGACAGTGAAGCGCGCCATGCCCGACCTTCCGGTCACGTTCCTGTCGCAGTTTCCGGTGAGCAGTCCGCTGATCGATCGGGTGATCCCAGTCGCGCCTACTCACGATGGTTTCTACGACAAGACCAGGTTGATGCGCGAGTCTCCTTATGACCGGACGTTGTTTATCGATGCCGATATCTACGCAGTGAAGCCGTTTCCCGAGATGTTCGACCTGCTCGATCGCTTTGATTGCGCCGCCACTCATGAGGAATATCTCGACACCGATTGGTTCCATCATTATCCTGCGACCCGATATTCCAGCCAGCTTTCCCGAGTTCAATACTGGAATCCTGCTTTTCAAGCGTTCTCCGCAGATGGATGGCGTGCTGAAAAAGTGGGAGGCGTTGTACGCGGACTATCTCCGGCAGAAACCCGATCAGCCCATTGAACGACCAGCCATTCTTTCGGGCGGCGATCTACGAGAGCGATGCGCGCGTGGCGACACTGCCTCGGGAATACAACTGCAAATTCCGCGGTCAGGGATATCTGAATGGTCCGGTCAAGCTTCTTCACGGCCACATCGAGTACCAGTTTGACGCGAAGCAATTGAGCCAGGCGACGGCCGCCCTGAACGCGAGCGAGCGGCCTCGCGTCTACATCGCTGGCCGCGTCTATGACCAAAAGTTGACGGGCAGGCTGGTGGGACAACGCAAGGCGCGCCGGATTGGAACCTTCCCGGAGTTGCCGGGCTCGCTGATGCTCCGGCGCGTCAAGCGCTTGCGGCAGATCCTGCGGGAACAAGGACTGGGAAAGATGTTGGCAAAGGCATTTGCGGGGAAGCAGAAACTTGCATAAGGAGACACGCATGAGAAGAGCCGCATGAAATGGCGCTCGCTCGAGGAATCCGGATCGTATGACGATACGCGTCCGCTGCGGCAGATCTTTGCCGAGCGCAAGGCGACGATCGCGAAATATGTTCCCTCCGATGTAATCGCGGTGCACGCTCGAACGATTGCTGGATTGAAGGCTCAGGAAACTAGCCGCGAAAGCGCTCGGCACGGGCGCGCAAATGCCGGCATTCGAACTCTGCGATCACGACGGCAAACTTGTCTCATCGGCCGATCTGTTGGCGAAGGGAAGGCTGGTGATGTGTTTCATTCGCGGGCGATGGTGTCCGTTTTGTGTAGGACAGATGGAAGCCATGAACTACGTTGCCGCGCAGATTGCGGCAACCGGAGCCTCGCTGGTGGCAATCTCTCCCCAAACCGGGAAGCAGGCTTACTTCATGCGCGATCAGCACAAACTGGCCTTTCCTATCCTCGTGGATGCGCATAACGATATCGCGCGTAAGTTTGGGCTGGCGTATCGCACTCCCGACGAGCAGCAAGGACTTTTTCGCAGCACGTTTGTGAATCTTCCCTTCGCCAATGGCGACGCCAGTTGGGAATTGCCGATTCCGGCAACCTACGTGGTCGAGCGCGATGGGACGATTCTGTTTGCATCGGCGAATGAGGATTACACGGAACGTCCGGAACCTCTGGACATTTTGAGTTTGCTGGAGAAGTAGGCGGTATTGCGAACAAGCTTTCGGTGTCAGACACGCATGCTATAATGTCTGACATGGCCTCCGATCGAATCACAATCCGCATTCCAGAAACCCTGGGACAGCGCCTGCGCTACCGCTCGCGGATGAGAGGCCAGCCAGAATCGGAACTTGTCCGCGAAGCTCTGGAGACATATCTCGGACAGTCCACAGAAGCCCGGCCCGCTTATGATCTAGCGGAAGAGGCTGGATTGATCGGATGTGTCGGGAAGGGCCGAAAGTCTCCGCCCCGAGATCTCAGCACCAATCCTCGTCATTTTGAAGGATTCGGGAAGTCGAAATGAAGCGCCGCGTGCTGGTGGACACCGGCCCGCTCGTCGCCATTCTCTCCCGCGTGGACGAATACCACGCCGCTTGCGTCAAAGCCCTTCATCAACTGCCCGGCCCTTTATTCTCCTGCTGGCCCGTAATCACCGAAGCTGTGTGGCTGTTGCGTTCGCATCCGCAAGCCGTCCAGCAACTTCTAAGAAGCTGCTTTTCGGAGAAGCCCGGAGGCTTTCTGGAGTTGCTTCCCCTCGCCGGCTCGGAGGCCAGCGCGATTGCGGACGTAATGAAGGACTATCAGGACATCCGTCCTCAGTTGGCGGATGCCGCGCTGGTTTACCTGGCGGATAGGGAAGGGATCGATACCATCTTCACCCTCGACCGCCGGGATTTTGGCGTATATCGCTCCGCTCGCAAACGCCCATTTCGCATCGTGCCCTGATTGTCAGCCTGTGACTAAGAGTAGCCCAGGTTAGCGCCCAAAAGATGGGCGCGAACCTGGGCACCGGGCTCCATTTTTATTCTTTCTATTTCTGGCGGCCTCGCGCCATCTCGACCGCCCGCAGCAACGCCCGCGACTTATTCTCCGTTTCTTCGAATTCGCGCTGGGGATCAGAGTCAGCTACGATTCCGGCTCCGGCTTGAAGGTACGCCTTGTTCCCCTTCATCAGTAACGTCCGGATGGCGATGCAGGAATCCAAATTACCGGCGAAGTCGGCGTAGAGAACAGACCCTCCGTAGACGCCGCGGCGAGCGGGCTCGAGCTCTTCGATGATTTGCATCGCCCGCACCTTGGGTGCGCCGCTCAAGGTGCCGGCGGGGAAGCAGGCAGCGAACGCATCCATGGCGTCGAGCTCGGGCCGCAGGCTGCCTTCCAGCGCGGAGACGATATGCATTACGTGGGAGTAACGCTCCACGTACATCAGGTCGCGCACCTTTACCGAGCCGTATTCGCTTACGCGGCCCAGATCATTGCGGCCCAGGTCGACTAGCATGACGTGCTCGGCTCGCTCCTTTTCGTCGGCCAGCATTTTCTTCTCGAGCGCGGAGTCTTCGGCTTCGTCTTTGCCTCGCGGGTGCGTGCCAGCGATGGGACGGTATTCGAGCTTCCGGCCAGCGGCGCGGACCAGCATCTCAGGCGAAGAGCCAAGGATGTGCAGTCCTTCGGAGGCTTGGGCTCTCGTCGCGTTCTTTCCAGTCGCAGTCTCTGCTTTCTTCTTCGTGTTTCTCGCGTCTACTTTGGAGCCGCTGGCTCCGAAGCGAAGAAAATACATATACGGCGAGGGATTGACCGTGCGCAGGGCGCGGTAGAGATCGAAGGGCGCGACAGCGGGCTCGAAGTCCCAGCGCTGGGAGAGCACGACCTGGAAGATATCTCCGGCGGCAATGTACTCCTTGGCGCGGCGCACGCTTTCGAGAAATTTTGGTTTCGGCGTTCGCGCGCGGACGGCCAGCCTGGTTTTAGCCGCGGGCTTTGGCCAGTGGGCGGGCTTCCATCCGGCGGCCAGTTTGCGCTCGATTCGAGCGATGTCGCGCAGAGCGCGATCATAGGCCGCCCGGGGCGATTCGGCGGCTACGTCGGCGGAAGCGACGATGTGGATCTGGTGGCGGAGATGGTCGAAGGCGAGCACGCGGTCGAAGAACATGAGAATGCAGTCGGGAACGTCGAGGTCGTCCTCGGCTTTCTCGCCGATATTCTCCAACTGGCGAACAATGTCGTAGGCGCAATAGCCGACAGCTCCGGCGGTAAACGGCGGCAGCCCTTCAATCTGGGCGGGACGGTGTTGGTGGAGCAGTTCCTTGATGACCTCGAAGACGCTGGCGGTGCGAGTTTCGATTTTTGGGATTAAGGGTTTTTTACGGCGAGCTTTGCCGCGATGAGCTTTGGACGATCCGGCTCTGGAGTCGCGATGGATGGTGACTTGGTCGCCTCGCGATTCGAGTCGCAGAAAGGGACGCACGCCGAGAAAGGTGTACCGACCGATTTTTTCGCCGCGGTCGACGGATTCGAGCAGGAAGGCGTCGGGTTCGCCCTCGGCGACCGCGAGGAAAGCAGAGACGGGCGTGAGCAGGTCGGCCGCTATGGACTTGGCCACGGGCACGAGCGTGGCCTGCCCCGCCAGGCGCGCGAACTCGTTATAGGAGGGACGGATCATAAGTTTTGACGGAACCCCAGATTGCCGGAACGATGGATCGCCGGAACAACGGAGTGCCGGAACCGCATCCGGCCGGAGCTGCGTTTGCCGGAACCACGGTGTCGCATCCGTAAAGACGCGGCTTGCCGCGTCTCGCCCTCCATCTCCTAGGCATCGCGGGGAGACGAGGCAAGCCTCGTCTCTACGAAAATGCTGGCAGGGCGAGTGAACACCGCAGCCAGGATTCTCATTATATGGAAGGTCGTTTGTATGGACTACGAAGCCCCATGCTGCTAGTCCCGCATCAGGCCATTGCCCACCGCGGCACCTCGCTTGCCTAGCCCGTGGGCCGCCACTATACTTGCAATTCGTCTACCGCAATGGGGTAGAAACCAATCCGCGCCGGCCGGCGCCTGAAACGCAATCAATATCGGAGAACTCATTATGCAGACCATCGATCTGGAACAGGAAACAAATCCGTGGCAGGCACAAGCGGCGCGTTTCGATCTGGCAGCCCGCAAGCTCAATCTCGATGAGGGTCTGTGGCGCGTGCTGCGGAGTCCCAGCCGCGAAATCATCGTTCACATTCCGGTCCAGATGGACGATGGGCACCTGGAGGTCTTCACGGGCTTCCGCGTGCAGCACTCGATTGCGCGCGGGCCAGCGAAGGGTGGGCTTCGCTACGCGCCCGACGTGAACCTGGACGAAGTGCGCGCGCTGGCGAGCTGGATGACGTGGAAGTGCGCGGTGGTCAACATCCCTTTCGGGGGAGCCAAGGGCGGGATCATCTGCGATCCGCACAAAATGTCGATGGGCGAACTGGAGCGGATGACGCGGCGCTACACGGCGGAGCTGTTTGAATTCATCGGGCCCGAGAAAGACGTGCCTGCGCCCGACGTCAACACGAACGAACAGATCATGGCCTGGATGATGGACACCTACTCGATGCATGCGCGCCAGACGGTGACCGCCTGCGTTACGGGCAAGCCGATCAACATTGGCGGATCGCGCGGTCGTCGCGAGGCCACCGGGCGTGGCGTGCTGATGGTTTGCGATCAGGCGATCAAGAAGCTGCGCCTGAATCGCGACACAACGCGCGTCATAGTACAGGGATTCGGCAACGTAGGCTCGAACGCCGCCCGTCTGATGGCGGAAGCGGGATATAAGGTGATCGGCATCCTCGAAGTCGATGGAGGGTTGTACAACAAGAACGGGATGGACGTGGAAGCGCTGTGGGAATTCCGGCAGCGCAATGGCACGATTCACGGCTTTACGGGAGCGGAGACCTATGACCCGGCGGAGTTGCTGCTGGCGGATTGCGAGATCCTGATTCCGGCCGCCACCGAGAACCAGATTACCAGCCAGAATGCGGATCGGGTGAAGTGCAAGATCCTCGCCGAGGGCGCAAACGGTCCAACCACGGCCGCCGCTGACGATATTCTGTCCGAGAAGAAGGTGTTCGTTATCCCCGACATTCTGGCGAACGCCGGTGGTGTCACGACCTCGTATTTTGAGTGGGTTCAAGACCGCCAGGGATATTTCTGGAAGGAATCGGTTGTCAACGAGCATCTCGAGGACATCATGGTCACGGCCTTCGACGACGTGGTGCGATACTCCGAAACGCATGGTGTCAACAATCGCATTGCCGCCTATATGCTGGCGATCGACCGCGTGGCCTATACCATCCGCCAGCGCGGCATCTATGCCTAGCCATATTTTCCAGGGGCTTCCGACCCGGAAGCCCCGCACTCTCTGTTGACCAAGGCATGGCCCCGGTGTAATCATGCTGGGGCTTTCCCAATGCAACTTCCGATTGCAAGACAGGATTGAGGCACGTAATCCGTAAAATACGGGACTTATCGTCCCTTGCTCACTAGGAGAGGAAACGATGAATCACTCGAGGAACAGACTTACTCTGTGGATGGCTGTTTTCTGCTTCATGTTCACGCTGGCGCTTGCGCCCGCGCTGGCATTGGCCCAGGCAGCGGCGACAAGCACCACGCCCACCACTGATACAACCACAACAACCAAGAAGTCCAAGAAAAAGGCAGCCAAGGAAAAGGCGGCGGCCGATAAGGCGGCGGCTGGCGACACGGCGGCAAAGGAAGACTCCACCGCGGCAACGACCAAGACAACGAAGACGACGAAGAAGAGCAAGAAAGCGGCTGCGGCGGATTCCAGTGCAGCAGCGAGCGCATCAGCATCGACCCCGGCAGCGACCCCCGCTCCGGCGGCAAAACCAATGGCTAGCACCCCGGCGGTCAAACCAGCCACCAGCATGGGCGCGAGCGATGCCAAGGTTACGAAGACATCCGCAACCACCGCTTCGAGTTCCGACATCGCGGCCGCACAGTCGAGCGGCAAGGTCTGGGTCAACACCGAAAGCGGCGTCTACCACAAGAGCGGGCGCTGGTACGGCAAGACGAAAAAGGGAAAATTCATGACCGAAGCCGAGGCCAAGGCCGCCGGCTACAAGGAAGCCCAGAAAGAGTAAGTCCGGCTAATAGGGGGAGGAAGAAACAGATTCCTCCCTTCGATTTCATGAAAGAGCAAAGAAACCGATCGAGAAACGCGAATCAAAGGAGGGAATATGACAAGGCGTTTTGCAGGCGTAATTCTGATTGCACTTTTCGCTTTGAGTCTGATGGGCGGAGTGGCGGCCGCACAGCCGGGCAAGAAGCCGGCCACGGCAACCGCCTCCGCGGGCGATCTGGTCGACATCAATTCGGCAACGAAGGACCAGCTCGATGCGCTGCCGGGGATCGGCGCAGCCTACTCGCAGAAGATCATCGACGGCCGTCCCTATGCAAAGAAGACGGATCTGGTGAAGAAGAAAGTTCTACCCCAGGCCACTTACAACAAGATCAAAGACAAGGTCATTGCGAAACAGAAATGACGGCCGCGATTGGGGATTGATGGCTACCAGCTCTCGGCTGTCGGCCAGAAAACTGATGACCGAAAACTGATAGCGGATGGCCGAAAGCTGATAACCGAAAAAAGGAGGAACTTATGGGTTTGCTCGATAGTCTTGAAAACGCCGCGATGGGTAAGGTTCTTGGGAGCAGTTCGAATCCGCTGGCCACGAGCCTGTTGCAGATGATTCAGAATCAGCCTGGTGGTTTGCAGGGGCTGGTGCAGTCGTTCCATGACAAGGGCATGGGCGGAGTAGTTTCGTCGTGGGTCGGAAATGGAGAGAATCTCCCGATCAGCGCCGACCAGATTCACCAGGTGCTGGGCAGCGATCAGGTGAAGGCGTTGGCGGCGAAGGCCGGAGTGTCGCCCGATACGGCAGCCTCGACGCTCGCGCAGTTGTTGCCGGGCATCGTGGATAAGCTCACGCCGAATGGCCAGGTTCCCGAGCATAGCAACGTGATGGAGATGGCCACGGGCTTACTGCAAAGCTTCGAATCGAAGGCCTCCTGAAGAGCAGGAGCATTTGTTCGATAGGTCTTCCCGCCTCGTCGCCCATCCTTGCAAAAACCACGAGGGTGGGCTACCCGCTTGTCATTGCCAGCTAATTGCGAGTTCTGAATACGGGCCCGCCTGAGCGATAGGAACAGTGAATTTCAGCTCGACCCGGTTCGCGCCCGACATCGCCAGGGCTTTTCGAAAGAATCCGATGACGACCTGCTCCATGATGCTGTGCTCTTTTTGGAAGCCGACATATCTCACGGTGGCACTGTGCCGCTCGAATTCCATGATGATCTTGACGCCTCTAAAGTAGGTCTCGTGCACAGCTGAGATGCGGCTGATGACAAATCTGGGCGAGCCCAGCCTCACGAAAATTTTGTAGACGCCACGGAGCTGTGACTCCACGACTTTTTCGGAACGCTTGGCGAGCACTTCGCGATCGCCATTGGCTGTCTCCCGAACGTTAATTTCCAGGAACTCGGCGAAGGCGTCCAGCGGGTACCATTCGGAGAAGAGAATCGGCGATTCAAATACTTTTCTCGATTCATTGCTCAAGCTCTTTATGATCTTTGCGAGCTCCTGTTCGCCCGATCGCTCCCTGACTGCGGTAAGGGTATCCAGAAGGACCCTGCCCTTAATATCTGCCATGAATTTCCTTGGGAAGCCACCGATTATGGCGATCATCCGGGCTTCTCATTACCGTCTTCTAACGGGCTAATCTTATACCCAGGGGAATTCGTACCAGCGCAATAACAAATTCGGGCCGCCGCATTTAGGACCTAATCCTTCGTTGCCTTGGCTCCAGTTGTAGAGGATAATCAAACTGGTTGCCTTGGTGGCCCGGCCAATCTTCGCGTGAACCTCCCCAATTACATCACGCTCACTCGCATCGCTGCCGTTCCGCTGCTGATCTGGATTCTGTGTACTCCTGGATTGTCGGACCGCACCGGAGAACGGGAAATCCTGGCGTCCACCGTCTTTATTCTGGCCTCGATCACCGATGGCATTGACGGTTACCTGGCGCGCAAACGCGGCCAGATCACGACCATGGGGATGTTGCTCGATCCGCTGGCTGACAAATTGCTGATCGCGGCAGCCTTCATCACGCTCGTGCAATTCAATCCCGTGCTGGTACCGGCGTGGATGGCGGTTGTGATTATCGGGCGCGAGTTTCTGGTGAGCGGCCTGCGGTCCATTGCTGCGTCCGAAGGATTCACCATTCAGGCCAGCGAGTTGGGCAAGTTCAAAATGCTGGTGCAGATCATTTCGGTGGTCGCGGTGATTCTGGCGCGGCGCTGGCACGACTGGCCTCTGGGAAGCGTGTATGTTTTCCCCATCTACTGGATTGCCTTCCTGGCGATCTGGTTCATGGTGCTGCTGTCATTGGTGTCCGCCATCGATTACTTTGTCGCCTTCTGGTCGCGCATCGACCGGCAGTCGGCGAAGCGGCGCCGAAGGCGGGCCTTCGTCCTGGCACGACGGAGGAAGCGCGATGTCCAGACTGTCTGAAAATCCAACCGCGAGCCAGACCCCCGAAGCAGGCAAATCCGGGCCGGAGTTCACTCCCGAACAACGCCGGCTTTTGCTCGGCATTGCGCGCGCCGCCATCGCCTCTGGGCTGGCGGGAAAACCCTTGCCGGATCTGGCGTCGGCATCGTCATTGTCTGCCTCTTCTATCTCTCTTCGTCTTCATCTTCCTCTTCATCTTCGTCATGGGCCGGGCTGATGGAGCCGCGCGGCGTCTTTACGACGCTCTATCTCGGCGATCAGTTACGGGGCTGCGTCGGCTATGCCTTGCCCATCCGCCCCCTCTATCTTGCGGTGGCGGAAACGGCCCGTGCGGCGGCTTTTGAAGACTCGCGGTTCTGGCCGGTGACTACGGAAGAGGCATCCGAGCTTAGGATTTCACTAAGTGTGCTCTCGCGGTTGTTCCCGATCTCTCCCGGGCAGGTGGAGGTGGGGCGGCATGGGTTGTTGATTTCAGATGGCGCCCGGCGCGGGCTCCTGTTGCCGCAAGTCCCGCTGGAACATGGCTGGGATCGCGAGACGTTTCTGGATCAGACCTGTCGCAAAGCAGGCCTCCCGCTGGATACGTGGCGTCGATCGGGTGTCGACATTCAGGCCTTCACCGCCGATGTATTTGGGGACGAAGGCATCCCGCCATGAAGACCCTTCCTCTCGGGTGTGCAGGTGCAAGGCCCGTGTGGTGACGGGGCTATGCCCCGTACTGGCGGGACACAGCCCCGCTACCAACAAACGAAGCGCACCTATCGCCAGTCGGTTGATCCAGATAAGTCTGCGTGGGATGCCGGGCATCCGATCTTATTAGGACAGATCGGTTGAGCGGATAAGCCGGCTAGATACCGATTCCGGGCATCGACTTTGGGAGATAGCACGTTAGTACCCTTGTCTTCTGCGCGGAACAAAGTAAGCTAGGCCCCTGGCAGTTTGCCGCAGAGGGCAGTTATGGAACTCGCTGTCGTAGTCGTGGTGCTGATCGTTGCGGGGGCGTTCATCCCGGGTGATCCAAAGATCCCGTTCTACCGCTGAAGCAAGCACCTCTTGTTTTTCCCGTGGATCAACGAACGGGACGCGCTGGCGGGGATGCGCCTTGCCGAGTCTCTCCAGGACTTGGTTCGCCCACAAAATCAACCGGCAATTCAGCGCGCAGATTCAGTACGAGAAGTAAAAGGGGAGATTTGCCCTCCCCTTGCTCGTGCGCTCAGAATCTGCGCTGAAGTTTTAGTTGTCCTGCTGGTCGAGTTCGACGGTATCGCCCGCGTAGACATCTTCAAGTGCGAAGACGACCATGGCGGAGGCTGACGTCGGAGTTGTGCCTACGACGACCACTTCGCCTACGGCCCGCCGGGGCAAATCCTCAACATGAATGTTGATGCCCTTGCCCTTGGTAAAGTAGTTGGCTTCAAAAGTCGGCGAGTGCATCTGTGTATCTTCCGACATCCCCGTCTTAAAGGGGAGCGAGTCCACCGGATCGTGCACATCGGAAGTGTATGAGCGCACGACGCGGAAATAGTCCCCCACTTTCACGCCCTGATTGGCGCCGACGTTCAGGTAGAGTTTCATGCCCGTGCCAATCACCGTGTCGAAATCCTTGCCGAGTACGACGCGTCCGGTCAGCTTTCCATTGGCAGGCGCAAAGCGGTCGAAATGGCTGGGAACGTGGAAGGACACAGGGTCTTTCGCGACGAACGGCATGACGACGTCGCCGGGGTTAATCGGATCGCAACTGAACTCAACCTGCGCGATGGCGCTGTGGCTACGGGTATCGAGAACGCGCACCCGTCCGATTTCACCATAGGGATGTCCAATGGAAGCCAGCATCTTACGCATTCCAGCGTAGATCTCATACTGGTTTACGTCGCGCAGTTCCCGCACAACGGAGTAAAGTTGTCCGGCCTGGTAGCCGCTTCCCGCCAGGTATACGATCTCGCCGATCTCGAATTTGGTGGAGGTGGGCGTCTGCAGGCCGCCGTTCACATAGTTGGCGTCGGGGACGCGGTCCTTGGAAATAAAGCCCGCGCAATAAATGTCGGCTTGAGTCGGCGTCTGGTAGCGCACAAACGGGACGCTCACCGCAGTCTCGACCGTGCCGTTCGGCCCCGGCGTTGCTGCCATGGTGGAGGTAAGCATTGGTGTTGACTGAGCGCCCGCCAGGCTCGCCATGAGCAGCAATAACAGCCCTGTTTTCTTCATGTTGTCTCCGACTCCCACCCGAAACTGATTCAAGCTTGTCCCAGCTATCCCGCTGGGAAGAAAAGGGTTACAGCCCAAAAGTAACAAGGCCCTGGAGGGGGGTCAAGGTTACGAGGGTATCAAAGAGCTTGGCCTCCCAAAGTGTCTCCCCAACCTCTTAACTAATCCCCTGTTGCATCTAGGCTTACGCCCCTGTAAGATCGCGCCGTTCATAAGAACAAATGACTTTGGCCCTGTCTCCCACAACCGCGCCCCGTTTTCTGCCTTTGCGGCTCCCTAAGGTCTGCCTGGCCATCAGCGCCGACACCGCCGATGAGATGCTTGAAACCGCTGAAACCATGGCGCGGGATAATCCCTTCGTTGAGTTTCGCCTGGATTACCTGAAACAACCGCTCGCGGCGATCCCGAAGCTCCGCCGCTTTCTCGAAACCCATCAGTACGTGACCGCCATCGTTACTTGCAGAAGGGCGGACAACGGCGGCAAGTTCAAGGGGTCGCTCGCCTCCGAACTGGACGTGCTGAACAAGGCGCACGGCGCGGGTTGCCAGATCGTTGATCTGGAACTGGAAAGCGCGTTAAAGACCAAGCCCGAGGCGCTGGCGCGGCTGCGCAAGAGCGCGGGCGTGATCATCTCCTTCCATGACTTCCGAGCCACCCGCAACCTCGAGGGGACGCTTGAGAAAATGCTCAAGCTCCCGGCCGACTTCTACAAAATCGTTACCACCGCGACTACCCTCTCCGACAACGTGACGATGATGAAGTTTCTTCAAACCCAGAGCGACAAGTACGCTCTCATCGGATTGTGCATGGGCGAGCAGGGCATCATCAGCCGGGTGCTGAGCGTGCGCGCCGGCAGCGTGTTCACCTTCGGAGCCGTCAGCGCCGATTTGAAAACCGCGCCCGGACAGGTCAGCGCTCGCGATCTGCGCAGCATCTATCGCATCGAGCAGGTCGATGCCGCCACCCGCGTCTATGGCGTGGCCGGCGATCCCATCGAGCATTCGCTTTCGCCCGTCATCATGAATACGGCGCTCCGCCGCGAGAATGTGAATGGCGTCTACGTGGCGCTGCACGCCAAAACCCTCAAGGATCTGATTCATTGTGTGCGCGAGATTCCGCTCCACGGGTTGAGCGTTACCATGCCGTACAAGCAGGCGATGCTCGAATATCTCGACAACACCGATGCCCACACCGCGAAGATCGGAGCCTGCAATACCGTTGTGCGGGGGCAGGAAGGAAAACTTTTCGGCTTCAACACCGATGTTGCGGGAGTGGTGCGTCCGCTCGAGCAGCGGCTGACGATCGAAGGCGCGAAGGTTCTGGTGCTCGGCGCAGGCGGCGCGGCCCGTGCCGCCGTCTTCGGCCTCAAGGAACGCGGAGCCGAACTGTGGATTCTGAATCGCACCACCGCCAAGGCCCAGAAACTCGCGCGCCAGGCCAAAGCCCGGACCATCAAGCGCGCCGATCTCCGCAAGACCGCATTCGATGTGATCGTCAACGCGACACCGGTGGGTATGGGAAACACGCGCGACTGCCCGCTCAAAGAAGATGAGATCCAGGCCAAGGTCGTGTTCGACATGGTTTATGACCCGGTCGAAACCCGCTTGCTGCAGATCGCGCGGGCCAAGGGAATCGCTGTCATTCCGGGGGTCGAAATGTTTGTGCACCAGGCCGCGCGCCAGTTTGAAATCTGGACGGGCAAGCCCGCGCCCGCAGGCGATATGCTGCGCGCGGTGACGGTCACGCTGCAGGAGCGCGCCAGGGAGCGCAACGCGGCCAAGAGTTGATTTAACTCGCAGTTCTCTTCGCCATGACCGCAGATCGCACCTGAGCGATTATTCATGCGTGGGAAAAAGCGTCGAAGGGTCATGTGACTGACGGTGATATTCATGGTTTCTTGTCTGCATCGACGCGGCAACTTCGTGGCTAGGCCAAGACAGATGCGCATGAATTTTCGCCGCCTGTATGCTTGCTCTCGCAATGCGACGCCCGTCGCCTGTGCAATGGCGCAAAATGAGACGCTTTCCGATGCATTTCTATTAACAAAAGTTGCAAATATCTCGGAACCGAAGTAACATGCCTCGTAGACGCAGCATTTCGCGCGCGTCTCGTCTCAAAAACAAAAAACCAGCCGTCTTCCAGGTAGGAGCAGCCCCTAAGTATTTAAGAAAATCTAAAGGGTGCCCAAGGCCCCGGTGCAATTCGGAGAGAATGCATGTCGTGGTACGCGTACTGCCTCACTGAACACCAGACCCTCCCAAGTGGTGTTCGCGCCCGTCGCCCCTTCGTCCTAGATGGTATTCAAGGCGTCAATTCCGCCCCCGTGATGAGCTACCCGAGCGGAGATTTCGCGGTCATTGTCAGTGAATATGACCGCGCGACCTCGAAATTGGACGAGAAATCGGTTCTGGAACATGCCCGCGTGGTCAGCCAGAGCTTCCGCACCGCAACCGTTTTACCCTTTCGCTTTGGAACAATATTCGATACCGAGGATGCCATCCGGCAGGCTGTCCGCTCCAACCGCCGCACGTTCTGCGAGAGCGTCGCGCGGTTGCGTGGCAAGTCTGAGATGCGCATCAAGCTGGTCGTGCGCGACGGTTCGGCGCGCGGCAACATGGAAGAGATCGTCTTGCCGGACACCGTGGGCCGGGAATACCTGGCCAAGCTTCGCGAGAAGGCCTCCCGCGACCGCGAACGCCAAACCAAGGCGCGCGCCCTCTCCGTGCAGGTCCACAAACTTTTCAACCCGCTCGAGGAAGAGGTGAGCTGCAAGTGCGTGGCCGCCGATGGCATGCTGCTTGACATCGCCCACCTGATCGACACCAAATCCATCGAAAAATATCAGAACCGCTACAGCACGGCCGCCAAGCAGCTCAAGAACTGCCAGATGGTAGTCAGCGGACCGTGGCCGCCCTATCATTTCCTGCCGGAAAAGCTACGTCAGGTAGCTGGCGATAGCTAAACTCTGGCCGCAAGTTGCGCGCTCGAAAGCCCCCGGATCCCCGGGGGCTTTCAGTTTGCTGCAGCCTCACCAGACAGCCTGCGCCGGTGGCAATCTACCGGTGACCCTAAAATCCGACCTTGACTTCAAGAAATGTGCAGTATTCTGCATTCATTTGTGACCTTGGGGCGAAGTCTTTCAGCGGGAAACGCGCAAAACATCAACGCTAACTTATTGATTCATAGTCATTTCCCAAAATGGGAGGTTTGCGGCGTCCCGGTTTACCGTTTTGGTTCGGCAAATGCTCTGTCATCCTGTAATGAAGAGGCCGCATCCTTTGGAACACTTCACTCAAGCTCTTGACTTGCCACCCGCTCGTTTCTTCCCCGGAAACGACGTCCATAAGCGTTTCCTCTGATTCCTGCCTACTCGCCTCTTTGAAAAGGGTGGCCCCAAACGGGGCCGCTTTTTTTGTTTGGGCCACTCCTGTACACTCGCCATTCCCGCCAGTTACGAAAAAAAGTTACGAAAAGAAGTTGCGAAAAGAAGTTATGAAAATGAAGTTACTGGAAATGCAGTCCCTTACGCTCTTTTGCTCCTTACCTTCCTGCCCGGACTGAAGCCCCTCAACGCCAAAGCGGCCGCCAACAAGAAAGTTCATGAAGCCGCCTCCAACAGCGAGCAGCAATCCTCTTCCTCCGACGCCCGGCAGACCGGCACGGCTGACGACCTGCTGCTCGCCACCATGCAGAAGGAGTTGCATCGCGGCCAGGTCGAGTTAGCCAGGCAGGATCCCGCTCCCTATTTCACCAGCTACAACGTCACCGACGGCGAAACCATGGTGGTCATGGCCTCCCAGGGAGCCGTCCTGACCGCTACGCGCACCCGCCAGCGGGTCGCCGATGTCAGCATGAGGATCGGCAAGCCCGATCTCGATAACACACACGGCAGCGATCGGAGCTCCGGCATCACTTCGGCCAGCCTTCCCGTGCAGGATGATCCCGATGCCATCGCGCGCGTGTTGTGGCGGCTGACCTACGAGGAATACCGCAAGGCCAGCCGGGCATACACGAACGTGAAGACCAAGGCCGCCGTGCGCGCCAGAGAAGAAGACGAATCGCCCGACTTTCTCCGTCGAAAAGCCGTCTTCTTATCTTGAAAAGGCGCCACTGGCCGCGTTTCCCGAGCAGAAGGCATGGGAAGATCTGGCGCGCCGCTATTCGGCCGCTTTCCGCCGCTACCAGATTCAGGAGTCGCTGGTCTACCTGTTCGCCGCCAAGGGCCGCAGCTACCTGGTTTCGACCGAAGGCACGAAGGTCGTCACCGCGGACGCGATTTTTCGCGTCATGATCGAAGGCCAGGTGCTGGCCGACGACGGCATGCAGCTCGAACGCGTCGAGACCTTCCAGTCTTCCGACCCGTCAAAATTTCCCTCTCAGGCGGAGGTTGAAGCGAGCGTAAAGAAAATTGCCGAAGACTTGAACGCGCTGAAAGCCGCTCCGCTGGCCGAACCCTATAGCGGACCGGCGCTTCTTTCCGGACGGGCCGCCGCCGTCTTCTTCCACGAAGTTCTCGGACATCGCATCGAAGGCCAGCGCCAGAAAGGCCGCGAAGAAGGCCAGACCTTCACCAAGAAACTGAATGAAAAAATCCTGCCGGATTTTCTGAGCGTAGCCGATGACCCGACGCTGCGCAGCTTCGGCGGCACCGAACTCTCGGGCTACTACCGCTACGACGATGAAGGCATGCCGGCCGAGCGCGTCGAAGTGGTCAAGGACGGCATCCTGCAAAACTTTCTGATGGGACGCATGCCAGTGAAAAATTTCGGCAACTCGAACGGCCACGGACGCGCGCAAGCCGGACAGATGCCCGTAGGCCGCCAGGGCAACCTGATCGTCACCTCATCAAAGACCGTGCCCGACGCCGAGTTGCGCTGCCCGCTTTATCGAGGAAATCAAGAAGCAGGGAAAAACCTACGGCCTGTACTTCGAAGACATTCAGGGAGGATTCACGCTGACGACCAGCGATCTTCCGCAAGCGTTTCAGGTGTTGCCGGTGATGGTCTGGCGTGTATATGCCGACGGGCGTCCCGATGAACTCGTGCGCGGAGTCGATATCGTGGGCACGCCGCTCACCGTATTGACCCAGATCGAAGCCACCGGAAATACCAGCAGCGTCTTCAACGGGATTTGCGGCGCGGAATCGGGCAGCGTGCCAGTGTCGGCGGCAGCCCCGATGATGCTGTTCTCCGATATGGAAGTCCAGAAGCGAAAGTACGGCGACACCCGGCCTCCCATTCTTCCACCCCCACCCGGCGCGGAAGAAAAAGGAGGCGCGCAATGACATCGCAAAACTGGAAAAGCGGCCCTTCGGGCCGCGTAAGGGTCATTGAATCAGAATGGGCTTTAGCCAGTACGCTCGCTCGCCGCGTTTTCAGCCGCGAAGCGGCAAGAATGCAGCCCACGGCGTAGCCGTGGGTCAAGTGCGAAAGCCGCAGCCCCAGCGGGGCGAAAAAACGGCCTCGTGCCCACACCGAAAATCGCTCGGATTCTGAGTGGCCTGATGTCGGCACTCTTGTTCCTTGGAATGTTCGCAACGCCCGCCCGCGCCGCCAACGCCCCCGACGACATTCTCCTGCGCGCGCTCCAGGAAGAAATGAACCGCTCCAAAGCTCACCTGAAAATGGAGAACGTAGCCGCGCCCTACTACATCGAATACCGCGTCACCGAACTCGATGCCTTCGAAGCCAGCGCCGTTTTCGGCGCGTTGCGCGTCCAGCAACGCGGGAGCGGCCGCTTCCTGCGCGTGGTGGTCCGCATCGGCGACTACAAGCAGGACAGCTACTATGGCACCGGCGAAGGCTCCGTCGATCTGATTCCCCTCGACGACGATATCTACGCGATCCGCCATCGTGTCTGGCTGGCCACCGATCGCGCCTACAAAGCTGCCGGAGAAGCGCTCTCCGCCAAGCAGGCCGCCCTGAAACAATTCAAAGTGGATGAACCGGTCGACGACTTCGCGCATGCCACGCCGAACCAGGCTATCGAACCGCTCGCCCAACTTCCCGCTGCCGCTGACTTCGCGCCCTGGCTGCGCACTCTCGAAGAGGCGTCCGCGCAATATCGTTCGGATCCGATCACTGGAATACTTCGAGGCCTCGCTGCGCTTTCAGGCTGAAAACCGCTACCTCGTGAATTCCGAGGGCACCGTAGCTCGCTCCGGGAGGACAACCTATTCGGTCAGCATTGCCGGCGCAACCCAGGCCGACGATGGCATGCTGCTCCAGCGCTCGCATCAGGACGAGGGAACCGGCCTCACCACGCTGCCCACGCGCGCCGAGTTTCTGAAAACCACCGCGCGCATCCTCGAGACGCTGAAACAGTTGCGCGACGCGCCCATCGCCGATGAAGAATATCGCGGCCCTGTTCTGTTCTCGAACGACGCCGGCGCCTCCGTCGTCACCGAGTTGATCGAGCCGAACATCCTGGGGAAAAAGCCGAAGCTCGGAGAGAACGCTCGCACCACCGGCGCCTGGTCGAGCAGTTACAAAACGCGTGTCCTGCCCGATTTCATCAGCGTCGTCGATGACCCAACGATCACGTCACTCTCCGGTCATCCCCTGTTCGGCCATTACCAGCTCGACGAAGAGGGCGGGAATGCGGAGCGCGTCTCACTCATCGAAAAGGGGCAGCTTGTCGGCTACCTCATGGGGCGCGAGCCGATTCGCGATTTCCCGCTTTCGAACGGACACGGCCGCGCCACTGCGACAGGCGCCGCGGAGGCAGCTCCCGGCAATCTGATTCTCGAATCAAGCCATCCGCACTCCGATGCCGAGCTGAAGAAAAAATTGATCGACCTCGCCCGCGAGCGCAATCTTCCCTACGGCCTCTACGTCGAAACCATGGCTCCAAGGCTGGAGCCGCGCCTTGTTTATCGTGTCTATACCAGCGATGGACACGAGGAACTGGTGCGGGGCGCGGTCTTCGGCGATCTCGACGTGCGCTCCCTGCGTAGCGACCTGATTGCTGCCGGAGCCATGCCATTTATCGAGAACCACCTGGAGTCGGTCCCGTTCAGCATCGCCAGCCCGGCCCTTCTGTTCGACGAATTGCAAGTGAAGCGCACGCCCAGCAGGCAAACTGGGACTCCCCGAATATCCACCACCGCCGCTAAGCACGGCCGCACAGTGAAAGTCAAAGAGTCAGAAGGGCAAGTCAGAAGTCAGAAGTCAAATTGAAGAAGTAAAGCCGTCAAATCTCCGCGCTTGTCGAATGCGCACCGTCCGCCTAAGTTTTCGTTGGCCGCAAATGCTAGCGCTCTGGATCTTACTTCTGCAATTTGACTTCTGACTTTTGACTTGCTCAGCCTTGGTCCAGTTGACGGCCAATCACATCGGCGCTTACCATATCCGTTTGGCTTTATCTAATAGGAAGCTGCCGTGCGGGCAGGGCGCAATCATGGAAAAGAAGAAACTAGAGAACTTCAGGAAACGGCTGGAAACCCGGCAGCAGGAATTGCGGCACATGGTGACCCGCAATCAAAAAGACGGCCGCGCCGCGGACGAAGAGGCCACGCAGGACGTCGCCGATCGCGCCGCCAGTTCCTATACCAAGGAATTCCTCTTCAGCCAGAGTAACAACGACCGCCAGTTGCTCAACATGGTGGAAGGCGCGCTCGCGCGCATTCGCGAAGGCAGCTTCGGAGAATGTGTCTCCTGCGGCAAAGAGATCAACGCCAAACGCCTGGAGGCCGTCCCCTGGACGCGCCACTGCATCGAGTGCCAGGAAAAAGCCGAAAAGGGACTCCTCGAAGCCGCGCAGTAGAGCAGTTCCCACTTGCCAGTTCTCAGTTTCCGGTCAAATAGTGAGCAGTGGGATCCAAAATAGTGTGCGCAAGCACACGCTTTCTCGTCCATCGGTTTTTTCAGGAAAGGTTTTACTGGGAACTGGCAACTGAGAACTGCTCTACTGAGAACTGTCTTCCTGAGAGCTGACAGCTGAGAGCTGACAGCTGTCCTGAGCGCTGTCCTTCCGCGAGATCGCCGCCACCATCATCCCCGACAAAAATTGCATGGTAGCGACATCGTTATTGTCGAAGGCCTGCGCCGTCGAAGAAAGCACCTCGAATACTCCCAGCGTCCGCCGGAAATGCCGCAGCGGAGCCACCAGGATGGACCGCACTCCGAGCCGCCGGCAACTTGCCATATCCACCCGGGGATTCGTTTCCGCGTCATTGCACAGCAGCACTTCTCCCGTGCGCACGCACTCCGCTGAAAGACCGCGGTCGGTTTGCAGACGCACGCCCAGGTCGGGAGCGGTTCGCCCGGTCCGCGCGCGGCAAATAATCTCGTCGCCCTTGCGCAGCGCGATCGCCGCCCCGGTCGCGCCCGTCAATGCCTGCGCCTTCTCGGCAATGATGCTGATGCCCGGTTCAAGGTCGAGTTCTCCGGGATTAATGAATGCTGGCCGGGGTGCAGCCGTTTCCCGATGGCGAACCCGCAGGTGATGCCGCGTGAAAAAACTCGACGAGGTGGAACCGGACGTCGCAGAATCAAGTGTCGCAAAACCAGGCGTTGTAAAACCGGGCGTTGTAAAACCGGGAATGACCGAAAGTTCGTTTTCGAATTCCTCGGCCCGAGGAACCGAGTGCAGCAGCGATCGCACCAGCCGATCCAACTCCGCGTCGGCGATCAGATGCGTAGTTTGCCCGCGCATCGATCCGCCCAGCACGCGCGAAAGGCTCAGCACGGCCTTGCTTCCGCAAGCCAGGCAGCGCGGCGTATTGTTTGCGCTGATCAATTCACATTGCACGCAAAATGTTGCCGTCGCAAGCGACAGAAAATTTACGTCTGAAGCTCTCAGCGTACCCTGCATGTGAGTGATTTCCTTCGAACCCATCGGAGAAACATGAGGGTAATTATTCTCGCGTGCGGGACCAAGTGACCGCGCTGGTTCAGGCTGTGGATAAGTGGTCCCGGCTGTTTAAGGCTATCTCACGAATCCGATTCTAGTACCGTGATCGCGAGAAGATTATCGCAGCCGGCTGAGCGTAGCGCCGGCACCTTGCCGGCAGTTCCGAGGCGCCCCGCCTGGCGCCCCGCCCTCGGCCCCCGGCGGCTGCAGAAAAGATCATTCAGTCACACCACAGAAGGGCATGGCTTCACAGCCTTCAGCGAAAAAAATTCTGCGTGCGCAGGAAAAAAGGGAATGGCACGATTTGCGGTTGCCGCCTATAATTCCCCTCATGTCATTTCTACGTTTTCTCATGCTGCTGGCGCTGGTCGTGTGGGTCGGCGGAATCATCTTTCTCGCCTTTGTCGAAGCTCCCACGGCCTTCTCTCCCGGACTTCTCCCGACGCGCCACATGGCGGGATCGATCGTCGGACGCTCGCTCGGCCTTCTGCATGCCATGGCGATCGTTTCCGGCTTCGTCTTCCTGATCGCATCCATGGTTTATTGCCGGATGAGCGTGGGCAACCCGCGTCCACTAGCCCTGCGGCACTTGCTGATCGTGGTGATGCTCGGGCTCACGATGATCTCGCAGTTCGCCATCTCTCCCCGCATGCACGCGCTGCGAGACCAGGCTGGCGTGATCGACAACCTGGCCCTGAATGACCCGGTGCGCGCGGAATTCGACCGCTTGCACGTCTGGTCCGAGAATCTCGAAACCGTCATCCTTCTGCTGGGACTGGTCGCGGTCTTCCGCACCGCGCAGGAGTTGCATTAACAAAATCTTTGATTAGGATTTGAGATCCTCGTGTCCTCCGTGCACTCTGTGGTTTGCCGCTTTTTGCCGACGCCTGATCGGAGGCCCAATCCGATGGAGGGCAAGCGGACGATCTGCTTTTGAAGCACGCACCCGAGCCCGATCCAATGATTTATTCTTATACGTCCGATTCGTGTTTTCCTAAGACCTAAGACCTAAGAGCTAACAACTGAAAGCTAAGACCTGAGAGCTAATCATGAAAACCGGCATCATCGGCCTGCCACAAGTAGGCAAGACATCGCTGTTTGGAATTCTGACCAAAGCGCATCTCTCCGAGCATGCGTTCTCGAACCCGCGCGAAGCGCATATTGGAGTCGCCAAGGTTCCCGACGAACGCCTCGACAAGCTAGCCGCGCTCTATAACCCCAAGAAGCTCACGCACGCGTCGGTCGAATACGTCGACGTGGGCGCGATCGGCCAGGAGGCGCTGAAAGAGACCGCCTACATCGGCCATCTGCGCCAGGTCGATGCGCTTATCCACGTGCTGCGGGCCTTTGAGAACGATGCGATCCCGCACGTCGGCCCCATCGATCCGCTGCGCGACATCAGGAACGTCGAGTTCGACCTGATGGTGAGCGACCTGGGACAGATCGAAAAGCGCCTCGAGCGCCTCGAAAAAGATTTGAAGAAGATGAAGACCCCAGAACTCGAAAAAGAAAACGAGTTGCTCATCAAAGCCAAAGCGTTCCTCGAAACCGAAAAGCCGCTGCGCGAAATGGAGATAACGCCCGAGGACAAAAAACGCATCCGCGGCTTCATGTTCCTGAGCGAGAAGCCGATGCTGTACGTCCTCAACATTGGCGAGAGCACGGAACTGGGCAAAGATCTCGAAGCGGCGGTCGCAAAATACAACTTGACCGAAGTGGCCGCGCGTCCGAATGCGGGAGCGAGCGCCATCTGCGGCAAGGTCGAAGCCGAACTGGCGGAGATGAGCGACGAAGACGCGGCCGAATTTCTTGTCGCAGCTATGGCCTGAAAGATAGCGGACTGTCGCGCCTGATCCGCAAGAGCTATCACCTGCTGGGACTGATTTCATTCTTTACGGCCGGAGAAGACGAATGCCGCGCCTGGACGATTCCGGCGAATACGCAGCGCGCAGAATGGCGCCGGTGCGATCCACTCCGACCTCGAACACCATTTCATTCGCGCAGAGACAATTCGCTGGGATCAACTGCTGGAAGCGGGTTCCGAAGCGAACGCGAGAGCCAAAGGCACGCTGCGTCTCGAAGGCAAAGACTACATCGTGCAGGATGGCGATGTGATGCATATCAGGCATAGCGGGTAACCACAAGTTCTTTTGGCGGGGTAAGAATTGGGCAATTTTGTGGGGGGTACCCCCCCTCCCCCTAAATTAGGTTAAGTTATTAAAAGCAAAGTAGTTATAGGCAAAGTATTCAAAAGATATGACTTAGCGGTGAATGCTGCGATTTGGCGTGCACTTTCGGGGTGCTCGTCGCTGCCATATGTTGTCAAAGAGCGGTGGAAAAGTTTGCGGCCGGAAATGCGTTCGTCTCTGGAGACGGGCGAATTTCCCGATGGAGCACGGTCGAGCAATCTTGGCACCGATTTGGGGTGCGGTCTGTGATGAGGGTACGAGAAAAATGTGATGAAACAAAGTTGGGAGGAATGGCGTGGTTCTTGGCAGTGTGGAATTCCGCTCTTCGAAGAAGCGCGAGAAGTGGACCCAGGTTAGCGCCCAAAGAACGGACGCGAACCTGGGGCACCAGGCGAGTCTTGCGATCCAGCAATTGCCCTTTTGGACAGCGAGAAGGCTACGGATGTGATGATGTGGAACACCGACGATCCGAGAGTCGAAGGCGTCAGAAAGGGTAACTAGTGTATCTATCTCACTGGAACTATTGCATACACTAACATCTTCGACGAGACGTGGATAGTGAAATTCAGAAGAAGGTACACCGTATATCAGTATGGGAGCGGTCTCGCTCAAGGCGTATGGAGTAAATACGGAGCAGCCGTCGCTAATGAGGAACACAAGGCCAAATTCGGACACTACCCAAGCCGCATGCTAGACCAACATGGGTGATTATCCAGAGTCACTCGGGATTCCTCGCGATTCTCTGAGGATCTCATGAAGTCTTGCACCCTGGATAAAGCCGGCTTCGCCAAGCTGGCTAACGGATACGTTCAGGGCCCGCGGGCTTGGAGGTCGCGATTATTGGCATTTTATCTATTTCTGCAATGATCGGTCATCCACCTCCTCGAGCGACGCTGGCCTATCTAGCGTCTGCGACAGATTCCTCTGAGCACCCAGCGACAAGTCCTTGCGGAGTCGTCTGCGGCAAAAGCCTGCCGATCACTCTTCCACCTGAGAGCTGCCTTTAGCGAGTTCACCGACGTAGGAAGAAATCTGAAGGGATTGATCGCATCGCCCCAAGTAGCTTGTTCTGGGTACTGAGTACTGGCTACTGGGTACTTTGCTTTCAGTGGACGTGAAAGAATCGGTCCAGCACAAACATGCACGCCGCTCCAACAAAGACGAGCAGAGCCATCCGCACACCGGTCTCCTTGTTCACTTCAGGAATCAAGTCCGACGCGGCAACATAGATCGTCACGCCCGCCGATAGCGGCAATCCAAAGGCGACCTCGCGATGGAAGATGGCCATTGTCATCACACCTGCAACCGTCGCTCCTCCCAGCATTACAGAGGTTCCCCACGCGAAACTCGCGGCTGCGGCCGCTGGCCAGCATCACCGATGCAATCGTGAATCCTTCCGGAATTTTGTGCAGGAAGATGGCAATAAAGATGATCCATCCGAGCCAGTTTGAAACGATGAAGCCGGAGGCGATGGCGATGCCGTCGAAGAATGTATGAATCAGCAGTCCCATCAGCACCGAATAACCTTTGTGGGTGTGGACGAACTGTTCGGCGTGCGTTTCCTCTCCGAAGTGGAAGTGCGGCGTGACGGTGTGTTCGAAAAAATGTACAAGCAGATACCCGAGCAGGATGAGGAATCCGGCGCGCGGCCCGCGCAGCGCGATGCTCTCTGGAACCATCTCGACCAACGCTGTCGCCAGCATGAAGCCCGCGCCCAGCGCGACGAAATAGCGGAGGTAGGAGCGCTCCCAGTGCTTCTGAACAATGATCGCGCCGCCAAAAACATTCGCGGCGGCCGCGGTGAGCCCCAACAGCACACTGGTCACAATGGGAGACATGAGGAAGAAGGATATCAGGAGTGAGCTTCGGGCTACGAGCCACGAGCCGCGAGCCACGAGCGATGACCTGTGGCCGACGACCCCGCGAGCCGTGCCGTCGTTTCAAATTCACCCCAAAGCCAATGTCATCCTGAGCGGAGCATGACTTCACGCGGTGAAGTCATGCGCAGTCGAAGGACCCCTATTTCTCCACCGCTGCATGTGCTACGTTCGCGGCGTACACTCTGCCGATCTCGCGCGGATCCGGTCGCGTCCACATGTCCCGCTGCTAATATTCTTCCGTGCAAAGGTGGCTCCAACTCGCTGGCTGGCTGGCGTGCGTCGTGTACTCGACGATCCCTGCGTTCTGGCTGATGATTCATCCGTTCGCCGAGCGTTGGCGCGCTCGCCGCCGTTCGCCTTACCTGGTCCTGCTTCCCGCGTGGTTTGCGATGTGGATCGTGGCGGCGCTCGCTTCGCGTCCATGGATGAAGGTCGCGCTCTACTCCACTGCATGGTCATGGATTCCCGCCGCGTTCCTGTTCGCCACAGGGCTCTTCCTCTACGCGAAGTCCGGCAAGAGCTTCAGCGCGCAGCAACTGGGCGGACTTCCCGAACTTCACAGCCGCAACCGCGAACAGCGTCTGGTGACCGATGGCATTCGCGCCCATGTTCGTCATCCTGTATATCTGGCGCATCTGTGCGAGATGATTGCCTGGAGCATTGGCACAGGCCTCGCAGTCTGCTGGGCGTTGACGGCATTCGCGATGATCACGGGCGCGGTGATGATCCAGATGGAAGATGCGGAGCTGGAGCAGCGGTTTGGGGATTCGTATCGCGCCTATCGTCGCGCCGTTCCCGCGGTCTTCCCAACAATGTTCAGTCATTCGACGGATATAATCCGGTTTGGCTGACAGCCGACAACTGAAAGCTGACAGCTGCACCTCATGCGCTTCGAACTCTTCATAGCAACTCGCTACCTGCGCGCTAAACGGCGACAGGCGTTTATCGGCGTCATCACGGCGATCTCCATTCTGGGGGTCGCGGCTGGCGTCGCTTCGCTGATCGTCGCGCTCGCCATCAACAACGGCTTTCGGCAGGATTTGCAGGCTCGGCTTCTGGGCTCGACCGCGCACGTCAGCCTCTTGCGCATGGAGAGCGATGGAATTCAGGATTGGCGTCCGCTGCTGCAAAAACTTGAGAAAGAACCGCATGTCGTCGCTGCAGCCCCAGCAATTTACGAGCAGGTACTGATTTCGCGCGGTCCGCGCGCTCGCGGCGCGGTGCTGAAGGGCATGCTTCCGCGATATGAGCGCAAGGTCAGCGATCTGCTGCAGACGGTAACCTTCGGCTCGGCTGCGGCGTTGAATGAAGCTTCTGCGGCTCGGGGCTGAACAGCAAGGTTCCGAAAGCAAATGCAATTTAAAGCAAATGCAAAACTGACCAATGCAACGGCCGCGGGCGAGGGCGCCCGCGCCACACAGTCCACTTCTCCCGACGATCTGGCTGGCGTTCACGAGCGTGTGGCTGCTATGCCTCCTATTATTCTTGGCAAGGATTTGGCCGACGGCATCGGCGCGACTGTCGGGTCTGTGGTGCTGGTCACTTCTCCTCAGGGCGAACTCACCCCTTTTGGCATGGTTCCCAAATACATTCGCTTTCGTGTTGCAGGCATCTTCAACTCCGGATTCTTCGACTACGACTCGTCCTGGGCGTTCATACGGCTCGCCGACGCGCAGGAACTTTTCGGCCTGGGCGACGTGATTTCGGTCATCCAGTTCAAGCTCGACGATATCTATCGCGCCGGCGAAGTCGGCAACGAACTGGAGAAGGCCGCCGATTCCATCACAGGCAGCAGCGGTTTTATGACCACCAACTGGATGGAGCAGAACAAGCCTCTGTTCCATGCGCTGCGCCTCGAGCGGCTGGTCACGTTCATCACGATTGGCCTGATCGTCTTCGTGGCGGCGCTGAACATTCTGATCTCCCTTACCATGATGGTGATGGAAAAAACCAAAGACATTGCCGTGCTCATGTCGATGGGCACCAAAAAGCGGCAGATCCGCCGCGTCTTCATCGCGCAGGGCGTGCTGATCGGAGTGATCGGGACCGCCATCGGCCTGGTGCTCGGCTACGCCATCTCATTTGCGGGCGGACATTACCACTTCATTTCGCTCTCGCCCGAGGTCTACTCGATCGACTACGTTCCCTTCGTGCCGCGGCCAATGGATGGAGTAATCACCGCGCTCGTCTCCATCGGAATTTCGTTCGTCGCGACGATCTATCCGTCGTGGTCGGCGGCGCGAATTCTGCCGGCTGAGGCGCTGCGCTACGAGTGAGGCGGCTTTTAGCTCTCAGCTGTCAGCTCTCAGCCATCAGGAAAGTCAAAAGCTCACACTCAGCAGCTGATGCGTGCCCTTTGTCGATTCTCAAGTGCGCGCGCTCACTCACGTTTCTGCCAGCCGTTATAGACCGGTTTCTCTGCGTGGCCTTGCTGAATGCATGGCTCGATGCGGGCATCTTCGGCGGGCACGTAAGTTGGCTCCAGAAGGGGCTTCACGTAAGCCGTTTCCGGATGGTTATTGGCGTCCTCATTGTTGTTCTTGTCTTTGTCTTCGTCACTGTCACTGTTTTTGTCGCTGTCACTTTGTTTGTTATTGGCTTCGAGCTGGGGTTGGTGGATGGCGTCGAGATTTTCGACGACGTCATCGGGTTGCGGGATTTCCGGCTTCATCTGTTTCAGGTTTGAGGAGGCGATCTGGAGTCCGTAGAACATCAGGCCGGCGGTTTTGGGATCGATTACTTGCGCGAGCAACCGCTGCATGGTTTGCGCGAGAGCGAACTGGATGGAGTGGGCGTCTTCGAGGACGGGTACTACGAAAAGAAGCGGCTTTTCCTGCTCGCCCAGATTGACGAGGCCCGGACGCCAGGCCTGATGGTAGTAGCAAAATCTGCGGGTTTGCAGGGCTGGCGACCCGCAACGGGTTCCGATGGTGCGGATGTGCTGGCAAAGTGGTACGGACTTGGTTCGCATGGTTGAGGCTCCTTGTTGATCGCTTGTTTGGCTGGGGGTACCCCCCCCGCCGCAGCGGTTGATTAGAATCATTGAGTTAGCGAGATTTTCCCGCTAAAGTATTGAGGCGCAAGTGGTTATAGGTAAAGTATTGATTCTGGATGTCTTATCTCAGTCGCCTGTTGTTTTGTTGTTCACCTTGGCTTGGGGCGGTTGGCCAGAGGCTCTCAGTTTCCGTTTCGAATGCGGGCGGCACGTTGGGGCGGGGAACGCGCTGGCCTGATTCCACTATTTCGGGTGTGAATTCTTAAGTCAAGGGGAAAGACGTGGTGGAGGCTAATTCGAAAAACTCTGTTCCTAACTTAGCTTGGTTGGACAGCCGGGGCGGCTGTCCCTACGTCGTAACTGACTTGCTTGGACAGCCGAGGGCGGCTGTCCCTACGTTTGGCTGAACGGGTTTGGTGGGTCGCTATACCAGATCCAGGGGTACTCGGTCCAGGTCGAGACCAGGCCCTTTCTTTCAGGATTGCGCAAAATGTAATCAACTTTTTCGTCCAGCCTTTCCGACGAGCGTAAGACACGATCAAAGGATTCCGTCTGCCAGACTTTGCCGGTGCGTGCCAGAAAGCGGTTGATCTTGTGTGCGGAGGCCCCTTTGATTGCGTCCATGATTTCGGCGAGGGAGTAGAGTTCACGCGCTAACTGGTTGGTCAGTGGAGTGAAAATGATGTGGACGTGGTCGGGCATGACGACAACGACATGGACATTGAGTTTCAGTTGATGGTCGTGCAGGCATGAGGCGAGCGCGATTTGGCGAGCAGGTTCGGGGAGAGGCCAGCGCAGGTGAGTGCAGAAGGTCACAAAATGCGGTTTGTTGTCGCGTTGTAAGTGGGGCAGATTGCGACGGTAGAAGGCCTTGGGCATAGAAGAGACTCGCGTAGAGACAGCCGCCCTCGGCTGTCCTGCGGGGCAAGGCCCCGCGAGAATAGTGTAGGGCGCGAGGGGACTTTATGACGGAGAAAGCGCAAAATTTTGATGGTGGTTGTGCCCGAAATGGAACAGACATGGCGGAAGAGGCGCGAGCTGCGCTCGCGGACAGCCGAGGCGGCTGTCCCTACGCGAGACAGCCGAGGCGGCTGTCCCTACGCGAGACGGCCGAGGCGGCTGTCCCTACGCGAGACGGCCGAGGCGGCTGTCCCTACGCGAGACGCCGCCTCGGCTGCCGCCTTGTGCAGATACTTACACTCTGGCGCAGACTGCTTTGGTCTGCGTGTAGAGGTTGAGGACGTCTTTGCCCATTTCGCGGCCCCAGCCGGATTGCTTGTAGCCTCCGAAGGGGAGAGCGGCGTCGAAGATGTTGTAGCAGTTGATCCAGACGGTGCCGGCTCGCAGCAAGGCGGCCAGGCGATGGGCCTTCGAAATGTCGTTGGTCCAAATGCCAGCGGCCAGTCCGTACATGCTGTTGTTGGCGTTGCGGACGAGATCTTCGGGATTGTCGAATGGAATGGCGGTGACGACCGGGCCGAAGATTTCTTCCTGCACTACGCGCATGTTTTCTTTGGTGTTGGTGAGAACGGTGGGCTCGACGAAATAACCTTTGTCGCCGAGCTTCTTGCCTCCGGTCATGGCGGTTGCGCCTTCTTTCATGCCGATTTCGAGGTAGTTGCAGACGCGCTGCAACTGCTCCTCGGAGACGAGCGGACCCATGACGGTTTCCGGCTCCATGCCCGATCCGACTTTGATTTTCTTGGCTTTGGCGGAGACGCCTTCGACGACTTTGTCGAAGACCGGGCGCTCGACGTAGAGGCGCGAGCCGGCGCAGCAGCATTGTCCGTGATTGAAGAAGATGGCGCTGGCCGCGCCGGCGATGGCGGTATCGAGGTCGGCATCTTTGAAGACTACGTTGGGCGATTTGCCGCCGAGTTCGAGGGAAACTTTCTTGAGATTGCCGGTGGCGGCGTGCACGATGAGCTTGCCGACTTCGGTCGATCCGGTGAAGGCGATCTTGTCGACGAGGTCGTGCGCGGCGAGAGCTGCGCCGGCGGTTTCTCCGTAGCCCGGGACGATGTTGACTACGCCGTCGGGGAATCCGGCTTCCTGGATCAGTTCGCCCAGACGCAGCGCGGAGAGCGGCGTTTGCTCGGCAGGCTTCAGGACTACGGTGCATCCGCAGGTGAGCGCGGGCGCGAGCTTCCAGACGGCCATGAGGAGCGGGAAATTCCACGGGATGATCTGGCCGACTACGCCGACCGGTTCGCGCAAGGTGTAGGCGTGGTAATTTGCGCCGGGCGTGTAGGGGACGGAGATGGGGATGGTGGTGCCTTCGAGTTTGGTGGCCCATCCGGCCATGTAGCGGAACATATCGACGGCGAGGGGAACGTCGGCGGCGCGGGCGACGGTGAGAGGTTTGCCGTTGTCCAATGTTTCTAACGTTGCGAATTCTTCGAGGTTGCCTTCGAGCAGGTCGGCGAGTTTCCAGATGAGCTTGCCTCGTTCGGAGGCGGTTAAGCGCGACCAGGGACCGCTGTCGAAGGCGCGGCGCGCAGCTTTAACGGCGGCGTCGATATCCGCTTTATCGCCTTCGGCGACTTTGGCGAGGACTTCGCCGGTGGCGGGATTGTAGGTGGGGAAAGTCTTGCCGGATACGGAATCTACCCATTTGCCATCGATCAGCATTTTGCGTGGTTTGGCGAGGAATTGGTGGACGCGTGAATCAATCTGAGTGGGGGAAGTTACGGTTCCCATACATCCTCCTTGAAATACGGAATTTTTTCCATTACGACAGCTTGTTAAAGAGAAGACCCCGGCGCGAAGTGATTTAAGAAAATAGTAGTCCTGGGGAGCGGGGAAGGCAACCGAGGGCAGGGGAGGCGAGCTTCGCTCGCTGGACAGCCGAGGCGAGCTTCGCTCGCTGGACAGCCGAGGGCGGCTGTCCCTACGCGGTAAAGGCTCGAGTCAGAGGTCAGAGGTGAAAGACAGAAGTCAAAAGTTTGAAGTCAGATTGAAGAAGTGAAAATCTCAAACGTGATTATCGCGACTTCGTTAGTCGCGACTTCGGGGCGAGGTTTGGGCGGTGGTTTAATACGATTCCGCAGACCTGATCGGCGAAGGTTTCGGTGAGTTCGGCGTGGCGGATGAGGAAGCGCATGTAAATGGGGCCGTAGAGAGAATCGAGGAGAAGATCGAGGTTGCTGCCGGCGGGAAGTTCGCCGCGATCGATGCCGCGCTGCAGCGTCTGGTAAGCCTGGCGGCGTTTGGGCCACAGGAATCGTTCGCGGAAGGCATCGAGTAGTTCGGGATCGGATTGGCCGCCGGCGAGGAGGGCGGCAACGATCTTGCCGCGTGGCGAACGAAAGAGGCGGATGACGCGGCGCATCTGGCGGGCCACGTCCTCGCGCAGGGAGCCGGTGTCGGGGAACTGGAGTTCGCGTTCGACGCTGGCGGAAAAAGCGTCGGCGACCAGGGTTGCCTTGGTCGGCCACCAGCGGTAGACGGTAGCCTTGCTGACATTAGCGTCGGCGGCAATGGCTTCGATGCTAAGATCGGAAAAACCCTCCTGCCGGAGTAATTTCAGGGTGCTGCCGAGGATCGCCTGGCGCGAATGCTCGCTGCGGGGGCGTCCGGGCGGACGCTTGCCGTTGTTACCGTTGCCGCCGTTACTCTGGTGCGCGGCGGCGAGCGTGGGGTGGTTTTGCGCCATGATGAAAGTCTATTATAATTTAAATCCGAAACGTATTGTTTCGAATCTATAGACAAAATACGGGCGGGCGGGGACTGCGCAACCGCAACGATTTCGGGTATCACCGAGGAAGCGCTTCGCCGCATGCGAGGAGCTTGAAACCACGGAGGTCACAGAGGTACACAGAGGACCCCGGGGTTGATTGATCGCGCGTCATTTTCGTTATAAACCTGTTCTTTTCATTATGAAGTTGATCGTGATTTGAAGTTGATCGTCCTATGTGGATCGTCGCATTAGCGCTCCGGCGCCCTTATACGTTCGTGGTGATGGCGTTGCTGATCGTAATTCTTACGCCCATCACCATTCTGCGCACTCCGGTCGACATCTTTCCTGACATTAATATTCCAGTCATCAGCGTGGTGTGGAATTTCACGGGGCTCGATCCGCAGGAAATGGCCGACCGCATTGTGACCAACTCCGAGCGCATCAATTCGATTGTGGTCAACGACATCGAACATCAGGAGTCGCAGTCGCTGAGCGGGATTGCGGTGATCAAGATTTTTTTCCGGCCGGGCGTCAACCTCCCGATGGCGATGACGCAAGTGACGGGAGCATGCCAGACGGTACTACGTGGTCTGCCGCCGGGGACGACTCCGCCGCTGGTGATTACGTATTCCGCGTCTTCGACGCCGGTGGTTCAGCTTGGCGTCAACAGCAAGACGCTTCCGGAAAACCGGGTCTTCGATCTGGCGCAGAATTTCCTACGCACGCAACTGACCACGGTGCCGGGAGCGGCCACGCCCTATCCCTATGGAGGCAAGCCACGGCAGGTGCAGGTGGATCTCGACACCGCCAAGTTGCAGGAATATGGCCTGACACCGGCGGACATTGTGAACGCAGTCGCGGCGCAAAATCTGATTCTGCCTTCGGGCACGGCCAAGATTGGGCCGACCGAGTACGACGTGGAGATGAACGGCACTCCGAAGACGATTGGCGAGTTGAACGATCTTCCGGTGAAGGGCACGACGGGTTCGATTTTGTATCTGCGCGATGTGGCGCATGTGCGGGACGGGTTCACGCCGCAGACCAACATTGTGAGACTGAATGGCGTGCGCGGCGTGCTGATGTCGATATACAAGCTTAGCGGCTCGACTCTTAGTGTGGTCGATGGCGTGAAGCAGATGATTCCGCTAGCCGTAGGGCTGCTGGGGCCGGAGATCAGTTCGCAGATCAGTGTGAAGCCGCTATTCGATCAGTCGTTGTTCGTGCGCGCCTCGATACAGGGAGTGCTGCGGGAAGGCTTGATTGCGGCCTGTTTGACGGCGGCGATGATCTTGCTGTTCCTGGGCGACTGGCGGCCGACGATCATCATCGCGATTTCGATTCCGCTGTCGATCTTCGTCTCGGTCATTCTGCTGAGCGCGCTGGGGCAGACGATCAACATCATGACGCTGGGAGGACTGGCGCTGGCCGTCGGAATTCTGGTGGATGACGCGACGGTGGAGATTGAAAATATTGAGCGCAACCTTGCCATGGGCAAGGAGATGAAGCAGGCAATTCTTGACGGCGCGGCGCAGATCGCGGTGCCGGCTTTCGTGTCGACACTTTGCATCTGCATTGTGTTCGTGCCGATGTTCTTCCTGGCGGGAGTGGCGCGGTTTCTGTTCGTTCCGATGGCGGAAGCGGTGTGCTTTGCCATGCTGGCCTCGTACCTGCTGTCGCGAACGCTGATTCCGACGATGGTCATGTACATCATGCGCGGACACGAGCACCGGGCGCTGGAGCCGAAGAATCCGCTGGCGAAGTTTCAGCGCAGGTTCGAACGGGGATTCGACAGGTTCCGCGCCGGCTATCAACGGTTGCTGGAAACAACGCTCGACCATCGGGGCCTGTTCGCGGCCTGCTTTGTGATTTTCTGCGTGCTCTCGATGGGGCTGGTGTTTTTCCTGGGACAGGACTTCTTCCCGCAGGTGGACGCCGGCCTGATACGCCTGCATTTCCGTGCGCGACCGGGACTGCGGGTGGAGGAGACGGCGAAACTTTGCGATGAGGTTGAAGCGGCGCTGAGGGAGATCATCCCGAAGAGCGAGACTGGAGGCGATGCTCGACAATATTGGGGTTCCGTACTCGAGCATTAATCTTTCCTACGGCAATTCGGGGGTAATTGGCACGGCCGATGCGGAGGTTCTGATCTCGCTGAATCCGGAGCACCATCATCCGACGGCGATGTATATCCGGCGGCTGCGCCGCGAGCTTCCCAGGCGCGTTTGCGGGAGTGGAATTCTTCTTCCAGCCAGCCGACATTGTGTCGCAGATTTTAAATTTTGGTTTGCCGGCGCCGATTGACATCCAAATCATGGGCGCGGATGTGCGCGGGAATTACGAGATCGCGCATAGGATTGCAAACCAGTTGCGGCGTGATTCCCGGGACGGCCGATGTACACGTTCAACAGATGATGAGCCTGCCGACGATCTACCTGGATATGGACCGTACGAAGATCAACCAGGTTGGGTTGACGGCGCAGAATGTGGCGCAGAGCGTGCTGATCAGCTTGAGCGGGAGTTTCCAGACGGCTCCGAATTTCTGGCTGAATCCGAAGAATGGCGTGAGTTATGCCATCGCCATTCAGACGCCGCAGTATCACATGACGTCGCTGCAGGATCTGATGAACACGCCGGTGAACGGGCCCGACGCTCATGGCGAGCAAGTTCTGGGCAACCTGGCGCAAATGAGCCCGATGGCGCGTCCGGCAGTTGTCAACCACTACAACGTGCAGCCGGTGATCGATGTCTATGCCAACACGCAGTCACGCGATCTGGGCGGCGTTTCCTCCGACATCCTGAAGGCACTGAAGCCGTTTCAGGATCACTTGCCGGGTGGAGCGATCATGATGGTACGCGGACAGGTCGCAGACGATGCGCTCGTCGTTTTTTGGGCTGGGGTTTGGCTTACTTGGGGCGATCGTGCTCGTCTATCTTCTTATTGTGGTGAACTTTCAGTCGTGGCTCGATCCGTTCATTATTATTACGGCGTTGCCGGGAGCGCTGGCGGGGATCTGCTGGTTTCTGCTGGTGACGCGGACGACGCTGAGTGTTCCGTCGCTGACCGGAGCGGTGATGTGCATGGGGGTGGCGACGGCGAACTCGATTCTGATGGTTTCGTTTGCGCGCGATCGCATGGATATGGGCGTGCCCGCGTTGCAGGCGGCGATTGAAGCGGGCTATACGCGAATCCGGCCGGTACTGATGACGGCGCTGGCCATGATCATCGGCATGGTGCCGATGGCTTTGGGCTTCGGAGAAGGGGGCGAGCAGAATGCGCCGTTGGGCCGCGCGGTGATTGGCGGGTTGTTGTTCGCAACGGTCGCGACGTTGTTTTTTGTGCCGAGCGTGTTCGTGATTATTCACGGGCGCCGGCAAGCGCGCCTGCAGGCGCAACAGAAATAGAATTTGTTGGAGACAGCAATTATGGCAGTGGAACAACCGCCGGATACGCAAACAGCGGAGAGGCATCCTGTCCACCCGCAGATCGAGCGGCCTCCGGAGCTACCGCCTGCGCCAGCCGCGCGGGCGAAGGTTCTGGTCGGCGCCGTGCTGCTCGTCCTGCTCACGGCGGGCGCGGTTACCTTTCTAACCAGGAAGGGAGAAACGGACGCGCTCGCGAAGGAAACGGATGCGGCGGCGATTCCGACGGTGGCGGTGGTGAAACCGGCGACCGAGGCCGGGAACGATGAGCTTGTGTTGCCGGGAAATTTGCAGGCTTTCATCGAATCTCCCATTTTCGCGCGCACCAACGGCTACCTTTTGCGCTGGTACAAGGACATTGGAAGCAAGGTAGAGAAAGGGGAGTTGCTGGCTTCGATTGATACGCCGGAAGTGGATCAGGAACTTTCGCAGGCGCGAGCGAGCCGCGAGCAGATCAAGGCGGCATTGGGATTGGCGAAGATTTCCGCCGATCGCTGGGCGAATCTGAGAAAGACCGACTCGGTGTCACAGCAGGAGGCCGATCAGCAGGAGAGCGGATACGTGCAGGCGCAGGCGAACCTGGCGGCGGCCGACGCGAACGTGCGGCGACTGGAAGAGCTGGAATCGTTCAAGAACGTCTACGCTCCTTTTTCCGGCGTGCTCACCCGGCGCAATGTGGATCCGGGCGCGCTGATCAATTCCGGAGCGCAAGCGGCTGGCAAAGAGTTGTTCGACATTGCGCGCGTCGATCCGCTTCGCGTTTACGTCAGTGTTCCGCAGGCGTACGCGCCGTCGATGAAAGTCGGCGTCAAGGCAGCGGTTACACTCCAGGAATTTCCCGGGCAGAAATTTACGGGAACGGTGGCGCGGACGGCGGATGCGATCGATATGTCGACGCGCACACTGAACACGGAAGTTGATGTTCCAAACAGGGACGGCAAGCTGCTGCCTGGGTCGTTTGGCGAGGTGCACTTCGCGGTCGGGAATGCAGTTCAGCGAATCACGATTCCGACGAATGCAATGTTGTTCCGCGCGCAGGGCCCGCAGGTTGCGGTAGTGGGCAACGACGATAAAGTGGAATTGCGCTCGATCGTGATCGGGCGTGATTTCGGCACCACGATCGAGATTGTTGGCGGGCTCGATCCCAGCGATCGGATCATCATTAATCCTTCGGACTCGCTTGAGTCCGGGCAGCAGGTGCATGTTGCCCAGCCGAACGAGAGCCAGCCGAAGTCCGGGAGCCAGCCACTCGTGAGGGTTTTGGGGAACGGAATCCCGGTGGCGGGGGCAGTCTTGTCCGGGCAGGGGGCTGATCCGCTGCGTGCGCGCGGACAGGAGCGTTTGCGCGATACGGGTGACTTCGTCACGGCACAGCACGGGGGCGGCTGTCCCTACGCGCGGCGGCTGTCGCAACGCGGGCGGGGGCGGCTGTCGCTGGCGCTCAGGGCAGGTCCTGCGCCACGCCGGCGGTTGTCGTGGCGATTTTGATGGTGGCTGTGTTGCTTACCGGGTGTGCGGTTGGGCCGAATTACAAGCGGCCGACGGCTGCAGTGCCCGACACGTGGAAGGGCGAAGGGCCGTGGCAGAAAGCCTCTCCGAAAGATGCGATCCCGAAGGGAAGCTGGTGGCAGATCTATCACGACGCGGAACTTGACCGGCTGGAGCAGGAGTTGCTGCAGGCGAACCAATCGCTGGCGGCGGCGCAGAATCGACTCTCGGAGGCGCGGGCGTCGGCGCGGATCGCATCTTCGGCATATTTCCCGCAATTGAGCGCGGACCCGAGCGGAGAACGCGCAGCGCCTCGCCGGCAATCGGCCGCTTTCAGGCGCTCCACCGTCCACTTACACCGGTGACGCAGAATGTTTTCACCATTCCGTTTTCGGCGAGCTATGAGGCCGACTTGTTTGGCAGGGTGCGGCGCAATCTGGAAGCGGCTAACGCTTCGCTCCAGGCGAGCGCTGCCGATCTCGGAAATGTCCGCCTGGTGTTGACCGCCGAACTTGCGGCCGACTACTTCAACCTGCGCGAATCGGACCAGGAGGCGGGCGTGGTGCGGCAATCGGTGGAGATCCAGCAAAAAGGTCTGGACCTGGTGAATCATCGTCATGAGGGCGGAGTCGCGTCAGGGCTGGAGGTGGCGCAGCAGGAGGCGCTGCTGGATTCGACGGCCACGCAACTGCAGCTTGTGCTGCAGCAGCGCGCGCAATATGAACATGCGATTGCGGTACTGACCGGGAAGCCAGCCTCTACGTTCAGTCTGGGGCAGGCGCCCTTTGAAGTCAGCCCGCCGGCGATTCCGACAGGAGTTCCGTCGGAGATTCTGGAGCGGCGGCCGGATGTGGCGACGAGTGAACGCCGGATGGCATTTGGAAATGCGCAAGTCGGGCTGGCGACGGCCGCTTTCTATCCGCATGTCACGTTGAGCGGGACGGGGGGATGGCAGAGCCGCGATGTTGCAACGCTGGTGAACGCTCCCAGTGCGATCTGGGCGCTCGGAGGCGATCTGCTGCAGCCCATTTTCAATGGTGGACAGAATCGCGCGAACCTGGCGCTGCAGCGAGCGTCTTATGACGAGTCGGTGGCCAACTATCGGGAATCGGTGCTGGAGGCATTCCAGCAGGTGGAGGATGGACTTTCGGGGCTCGCGCTGCTTGACCAGGCGGCAAAGACCCAGCAGACGGCGGTGGAAGCCTCGCGGCGAGCGCTCGACATCGCCAACAGCAGATATGTTGGCGGTGTCACAACTTATCTCGATGTGATCACCGCGCAATCGACGCTGTTGAGCAACGAACGGCTTGCGACCCAGTTACTTGGTCAGCAGATGGTCACGTCGGTTTATCTGGTGAAGGCGCTGGGCGGCGGGTGGGACGCCTCGCAGATTCAAAACGAGCAGGTGCGGCCCGAACTGCGGCAGGCGCTGCAGCAGTAATCTTTTCAACCTATTCCGCACGATCCCAGGTTAGCGCCCAAATAACGGGCGCGAACCTGGGGGCACCCCGCTGGGTTGGCGTTGACCAATGGTGGTTCGGTAGCGGAAGTTGCCGCGAAGATCGGGAAGGCTCGGCGGCCATCGGTGATCTGGCTGCACTTTCAAGACTGCACCGGATGCACGGAAACGTGGCTGCGCACGTCGGCTCCCGACGCGGCGCATTTGATCCTCGACATTATTTCACTCGATTACCACGAGACATTGATGGCCGCTGCGGGCGCGCAAGCGGAAGCGGCGCTGCGCCAGGCGATGAGCGAGAACGCCGGGAAATACGTGCTGGTAGTGGAAGGCGCGATTCCGACGCGCGACGACGGCGTGTACATGCAGCTCGGCGGACGTCCAGCGGTGCAGGTGGTGAAAGAGGCGGCGTCGAAAGCGGCGGCGGTAATCGCGATCGGCTCGTGCGCCTCGTGGGGCGGGATTCCTTCATCCGATCCCAATCCGACGGGCGCGGTCGGAGTGGGCACGGTGATCGCAGGCAAGCCGATCGTGAATTTACCGGGTTGCCCACCGAATCCATACACCTTGCTGGCGGTGGTGCTGGAGTACGCGACGATGAACCGGCTGCCGGAACTGGACGAGTTGCGGCGTCCGATATTTGCTTATGAACGCGTAATTCACGAGAACTGTCCACGTCGGGCGCACTTTGACGCGGGACGGTGTGCGCATGCTTACGGGGGCGAGGGTCACCGGCAAGGCTGGTGCCTTTACAAACTGGGCTGCAAGGGTCCGGTGACGCACGCGGCTTGCTCGACGCGGCATTTCAATGAAACGCCGGGAGTGTGGCCGATCGGGATTGGGGCTCCGTGCCTGGGCTGCACGGAGAAGAACGTGGTCTGGAAGATGTCGACGGTGGAGACGGTGCCGATTCATCTGGCGACTCCGCCGGATACGTACCCGCCGATTTACAGCGGTACGGGAAAGATCAAGACGGGCGCCGCGGTGCTGGTGGGCGCCATTGCAGGAGCGATTGGGAGCGCGACATGGGTGGCATCGCAGCGCTTCCGGAGCAGCCAGGAGGCGGGGGTGGAGCGGATTATCGCGGATAGCGAACTCGCCGACAAGGAAGCTGCAGCCGCCAAGAAAGAGGACTAATGTGGCCATCACTCGGCGAGAACTGATCGCGACGATCGCCAAGACGGGCGTGCCTGCCGCCGTGGCCGTTACAGTGGGAACCGGCACGCTCTATGCAGAGAGCGAGACCAAAGCGGTTCCGAGCGCCGCCGTAGGTCTTCTCTACGATGCGACGATTTGCATCGGATGCAAAGCCTGCGTGGCCGCGTGCGCGGAAGCGAACGACACGCCGCCCGATACGCGCGGCGATGGACTACACCAGGCACCCACCGATCTGAATGAACAAACGCGGAACATTATCAAGTTGTATAAGCCGGCGGATGGCTCGCCCTCTTCATTCGTCAAACGGCAATGCATGCAATGTCTGGATCCGGCGTGTGCCGCGGGATGCCCGTTCCAGGCGCTGCACAAAGATCCGGAAAACGGCATTGTGTATTGGACGGCGGACAAGTGCATTGGCTGCCGCTATTGCACGATTACCTGCCCGTACCACATTCCGCGATTCCAGTGGCAAGGTTACAACCCTCGCGTGACGAAGTGCGAATTGTGCAGCCAGCGGCTGGATAAAGGTCTGAAGCCGGGTTGCACGAGCGTGTGCCCGACGGGCGCGGTGATTTTTGGCCCGCGTACGGTGCTGCTGATGGAGGCGAAGCGCCGCATCAAGGAAAATCCGGGCCGCTATTACAAAACCAAAGTCTACGGCGAAACGGATAACGGAGGCACGCAGTCGCTGTACCTGGCGCGCGTTCCGTTTGACGATCTTGGGTTTCCTGAACTGGGAGAAGAATCGGTGCCCGCCAAGACGCTCCGTTGGCAGAGGCGGTTTTATCAATACTTTGCGCTGCCGGCTGTTCTGTATGTGGGGCTGGTGTCAGTGATTCGCAAAAACCTGAAGGGCCACGAAGACGAAGCGCACGAACGTGAGAAAGAGACCGGTTTGAGGTGCTTTCGCTTTTGAATGGACTGTTCGTAAGAAGGCGTTTGCGATCGCGCATGCCCAAGCGGCGCATGAGCAGCTCGATTGCGCTCATAGCTGCGCCCATAAACCGGTACGGCTCGCTCCCACCGGTCTTCGCTCCGAATCCCGCTCGGGCCTGCTGCGCTGCGGGTGCTGGACATCGCGTTCCGGGAACAGTTTGGCACCGCCTTCCATTTCGATCGCTTCGCAAGCGTGTTCTGGTTGGAGATGATTTTGGTCGTTGGCGGAGGCTGGCTGTTGCAGCAGTCCCTGCGGACGCATGACAGGGGCAATATGTTCCTGGGCTATGTCTTAAGTTCACTCGGAGGAATGGTCTACCGCTTCAGCCCGCTACCAGCACGGTAATGGAAGTTCTACGGGAACTTGACGGGCTGAATATTTCCTATTCCAGATTACGCACGGAACCGTTCTCGGCTTGGTGGAACCCACTAGCCGAGGCGCTGCCGGTCACGGCTGGATCGGAAGGCTAGCTTCGACCCTGGCCAGCCGCGAAGGCAGACTGGTTCTGCCCGGCGTAACGCGCACGAACCTCACGCTCCGCCGTTATCCAATCTTGCGCGGGATCACCCGCGGCGCCCTGACGCTCCAAAAACAGTTCGTAGGCGCGGCGGCGGATTTCTTCGTCCAGGTCCGCATTGGTTTTCTTGGCAGCGAGGTTGATTGGCGTCACATTCTTGCGCACTTCGGACACAACCTGCAGCGGAGCCTGTTGTACAGGCATAGCTTCCGCGGGCGGAGCAGGTTTCTTGCCGCGGGTAGTTCCAGTTCCGTCGGTCTTACGAGCCATGTAGTTCTCCTTACAGATTCCTAGATCGAATAATGGCTTCACATGATGAAGCAGGGACATAAGCGTTACTCGTGAGCCGCACATTCGGCATTTTGTAACGAGTTTATATATCCACTATAGCGCGTATGCCTGTGGAATTGTTGCGAATCGGCATCGAAAAAAGCGTTACTGTGTATAGAAAGTTTACTCTTTGGGACATACTCCGATTTCGCAGCCGCATCGTAGGAAAAGTACTGTAGTAACTTGTCGGATGTGCCCACTGCACGCAGGATAAAGGGGAAGGTTCAATGCCCTACTATGTCATTTTCTGGCAGTCAAAGTGTTGCGAAAAAGACCGTCAAGTCCGAAATTACCGATCTGGAGGCCATGCTTTCCGAGTCTCCGACCTCAGAGCGGGTCTGTCAGAAACTTGCCCGGATTTTGAATGTGCGTCGTAGCGAAGTCGCTTTGCTGAGGTTGGAGAAAGGCAGTCTGCGCTTCGTTTTCCCAGTCGAACTGCGTTCCACGGGGATGTTGCCGCTGACCGGGTCAGCGGTGGCGGCACGGACAGCGGCCACGCGCACTCCACTGTTGTCGAATTCGTTTATGCGGGTGCGGCATGCCAGCCTTTTTGAAGCGGTCAAGGTTTCGGGCGAGGAAGAAGACCGAAGCCAGGACCAGATGCCGATTCAGAAAATCATCTCGGTACCGGTGGCGCGAGCGGGCGAACCGGTGATGGGCGTGGTGCAGGTCTCCCGCAAAGGTCTGGATGTAAAAGTGGCGGGTGAGGACTTCACGGGAGAAGACCTGAAACAACTTGAACGGATCGCTGACATTCTTGCCTGCATGCCCTTCATGCAGGAAGGCGCGGTAGGCGGGTGATCTAAGAGCAAGTCAGAAGTCAGAAGTCAAATTGAAGAAGTAAACCCTCTCGCTTCTTACTTCTTCAATTTGACTTCTGACTTTTGACTTGCTCTTATATTGCTTGGCCGGCACAAAACCCTGAGGCCCATGCCCACTGGAAGTTGAAGCCGCCGAGTTGGCCGGTGACGTCTACGACTTCTCCAATGAAGAAGAGGCCGGGAACTTTCCTGGTTTCCATGGTGCGCGGGGAAAGTTCGTCGGTATCGACTCCGCCCGCGGTCACTTCCGCTTTACCGTAGCCCTCGGTTCCGTTCGGTTTCACTTGCCATGCATGGAGTTGCCGTTCAGCTTCAAGAAAGGCGTGATCCGAGCTTCCGGCGGGAGGAAACGTCTCAATCCAGCGGTCGGCCAGACGCCGGGGCAGGATTTCCCTGAGCAGCGATTTCCAGTTCGACTGGTCGCGATGATCCCGCGCTCGCAGAAGAGCGTTCAAATCGAGATTGGGAGCGAGGTCGATTGAGATTGGTGCGCCAACGTCCCAGTAGGAGGAGACTTGGAGGATGGCGGGTCCGCTGATGCCGCGATGTGTGAAGAGCATTTTTTCCTGAAACGTTTCGTTCCCGCGGGACGTGCAAACAATTACCTCAGTTGAGACTCCAGCGAGATCGCACCAGCGCTTGCGATCAGATTCGGTGAAGACAAAAGGAACCAGGGCGGCGCGAGTGGGTTGGATCTTCAGGCCAAATTGTCGTGCCAGATCGTATCCAAAAGAAGTGGCGCCGATTTTTGCGATCGATAATCCCCCAGTGGCTACCACCAGGTGGGGCGCAGTGAAGGTGGCATTCTCAGCGTGCACGATGAAGTGTTCGAGCTTGCGCACCTCGTTGATTTTCGTGTTCAGCTGGATTTCGACCCGGGCGGCGCGGCATTCCTGCTCGAGCATCGCAATGATGTCGTTCGCGGAGCGATCGCAGAACAGCTGGCCCAACTTTTTTTCGTGATAGGGAATGCGATGCTTTTCGACGAGATGCAGAAATGCATCGGGAGGATAGCGAGCAAGCGCCGACTTGGCGAAATGAGGATTCGCCGAGACGAAGTTTTCCGAGCCAGCATAAAGATTGGTGAAATTGCAGCGGCCGCCACCGGAGATCAGGATCTTTTTGCCAATGCGATCGGCGCGCTCGAGGACGAGGACGCGTCGTCCGCGCTTGCCCGCTTCGATCGCGCACATCAAACCGGCCGCACCGGCTCCCAGAACGATCGCGTTGTATGCTTGGTTCACGCAGGAACGAGCTTAGCAGGGGAGCGCGGTAGGAGCGTATCGATCGGCGGGGTCTGTTGTGACGCTCCACTTTGCGCTGACGCGATTTGCCGCGCCCAGGTTAGCGCCCAAAGGACGGCGCGAACCCTTCGACAAGCTCAGGGCGGGCTCTGGGGCACCATCACCGATTTGCAAATTTGAAGATATGGCTAGCGCTTGTCTGATCAAAGTGCGCGGAGTAGTGCAGGGGGTGGGATTTCGACCCTTTGTGTACCGTATTGCGCGCGAATTGGATTTGTCGGGCTGGGTTTTGAATGGAGAAGAGGGAGTTGCGATCCACCTGGAGGGTGAGGAGCCGATCTTGCAGGAGTTTCTCAAGCGTCTGAGGAGCGAGGCGCCTCCGGCTTCCCGGATCGTGGAGATCGAGGTTGCCTCGGTCGAGACCGTCGGGTTTCAGGAATTTGTTATTAAGGAGAGTGAGCGAAATCGCCGCCCCACGGTGCGCATCTCGCCCGATCTTCCGGTATGCGACGACTGCTCGCGCGAACTGGTAGATCCGGGCAACCGCCGCTACCACTATCCGTATATCAATTGCACGAATTGCGGCCCGCGCTACACGGTGGTCCTGGCGCTTCCCTACGACCGGCCAAATACAACGATGAAGGACTGGCCGTTTGACGAATATTGCGACCGCGAATATCACGATCCGGCGAATCGTCGATTTCATGCGCAGCCAGTTGCCTGCCCGGAGTGCGGCCCGCATTACTATCTGCGACTGGGAACCGAAATTGTGCGCGGTGACGCGCGGGTGATTCGCCAGACGGTGGAATTGCTTCATTCCGGAAAGATTGTCGCCGTGAAGGGTCTGGGCGGGTATCACCTGGCCTGCGATGCGAGAAACGCCAGTGCTGTGGCCGCCATGCGCGCGCGCAAATTCCGAAAAGAAAAACCGTTTGCGGTGATGGTTGAGCATGTCGCCGACGCACGAGAACTGGTGGAGCTTTCTCCCGAGGCGACGGCGCTACTTAGTTCGATTTCCCGGCCCATTGTGCTGGCACCGGCTCGCGTGGAGCTTCAGGGGGTGGCTCCCGACAATCGGGAACTGGGCGTCATGCTGCCTTATACGCCGCTACATCATCTGCTGTTTGCGTTTGGCGCGCCACGCATCTTGGTGATGACGAGCGCGAACCGGTCGAGCGAACCGATTGCTTATGACGATCAGGATGCTTTCGACCGGCTCTCGGGCATCGCGGATGCATTTCTGGTTGGCGAGCGTCCGATTGCACGGCGCGTTGACGACTCGGTGGCGCGCGCTGGGGTGCTAGGTCCGGCGATTCTGCGCCGATCGCGCGGCTATGCGCCGGGCGCGGTGGCGAGCTTTCCTGCGCAGCCGTCTTCTTCGAGACTATCTTCTTCAATGCGACTGTCTTCTTCAGTGCGACTGCCTGCGGAGAAACCCATTCTCGCGCTTGGAGCCGATCTTAAAAATACGGTTACGCTGGTTGTCGAGGGACAGGCTTTTGTCAGCCAGCACATTGGCGATTTGGACCACTACGAGGCCTTCCGCGCGTTCGAGGACACAATTCGCGACCTCATGACGATGTATGAGATCCGCTGGGAAGATGTTCTCGTCGTGCACGACGCTCATCCGGAGTATCGCTCAACCGTGCATGCGCTTCGGTTGCCCTGCTCGAACAGGCGCGCAGCGCAGCATCATCGTGCGCATATTGCTTCTGTGCTCGCCGAGCGCGGTGAATGGGAACGGCGAGTCCTGGGCGTCAGTTTTGATGGAACCGGCTATGGAGACGACGGCGGCATTTGGGGCGGGGAAATATTTGCGGGAAGCCTGGCGAGTGGATTCGAAAGAATCGCGCACTTGAGACCGGCCGCGCTGGCTGGAGGCGATGCGGCGGCGCAATATCCGGTGCAGGCTGCTGCCGGTTTTCTTGCGCAGGTGGATGGCTTGCCCGCTTTGGACGATGCGCCATTTTCTTTTCCGGCTCGCTACCAGACCGCGTTGCAGTTAGTGCACAAAAATGTACGGACATTTCCGACGACTTCGGTCGGCCGCCTTTTTGATACGGCGGCGGCTCTGCTTGGCTTTACGCGCGCAATCACATTTGAGGGCCAGGCGGCGATGTGGGTGGAGCATATGGCCCGCGCCGCGAGAGAAACAGATTGCTACCCGTTCCCATTTGTTCATGGAGAAATGGATTTTCGTCCACTATTGAGGGCGGTGGCCACCGATCGAAAGCGGGGACGTGATCCTGTGGTGATCGCGCGTGCCTTTCAGCGGGGGATCGCTCGCGGTGTTGCGGAAGCGATCAAAGTGCTCGCGAACGCTCAAAACTTGGACACGGTCGTTTTCTCAGGAGGCGTATTCCAGAATGAGCTGCTGCTTGAGGACATCAAGCAGGAATTGGAGAACAGCGCTTGGCAACTTTGGGCTAACCAGGCCGTGCCCGCGAACGACGGCGGTATCAGCTTAGGGCAGGCGGCATTGGCAGCGTTTCGAGATCCGGATCAGGAATGAGGCTCGCGAACTCTTGGTTCTCGATCTGGTTCTTGACCCGCTGAATTACGGGACGTTTGCCGGGCTTGACGCGTGGGCATTTAGCGATTGCAGAAAGGTGATGATTTGCCAGCGCTCCGGCTCGGGAAGTTTCGACCAAACCGGCATACCGCGACGGACAACGCCATTCGTGAGGATCCAAAAGAGTGTGCCCGGGGTTGCCTGCTGTACTGCTTCCCGCAGCAGACTCGGACCGCGTCTTGTGCCGCCGGCCTTTTCACCATGACAGTCCGCGCAGTGTTGTTCGAAGAGTTTGCCGCCGGCGGCTGCGCTCCGAGTGTCGCCTGCGAACGGATTTTTCCGAATTCGCGCCGTTTCCGGTGCTTTCGACAGGGCGGCGTAAACGGATCGCGCATGCCTTTGCGCCGCGGCTTCGTCTGTTAGCGCCAAGGTCAGAGAGATGAATGCCACGATGCAGATTCCCCTCAGGCGCATCGAATTACGGAAGGGTAATGGCATTGTGGCGCTGGCACGCATGCGCTGGTTGCGAGCGGCGTCGACGACGGCTCGCGGGCAGGAATGCCCGCGCCACACAAACCGGAGCGTTGTCATACGCGGCCTCCGAATAGATGTCTTATCATTTCGCCGAAGCCGGGGAATTCATGTGAGACCCCCCACCGAAGCAACAGGCGATGGCTGTTGTTGTTCAGGCCGAATCCGCTTGACAGGCGAAATGTCCAGTCCGATGGAAGGTTCCATGCAACCACGGGCGCCAGATAATGCGATGTATCGGGCAGACCCGCATGCTGCACGTCGCCCAGGCCGCCATACATCTCCACGCCGGCAATGAAATTCTCCCGACAGAGATTGCAGCGCTCAGGTGAGGCCTTCAGCGCCAGCGGACGGCTTGTGCCCATGGCATAGGCGAACTCCCAGGGCTCGCTGGGCGACAGATTCTTCGTGAAGATCGGGTTCACGGCAACATTCCAGCCCTTGAAGGTGCTGGAGAGCAGAAGCTTGAGCTCCAGTTCGTGCTTGTGCTCTTTGCGCAACTCGGAATTGGGCAGAGCGAAGTCTGACTCGACGTCGTGCCCCTCAACTTCTTTCAGAATTTTGTCGGCCCCGCTGATTTGTTCATACTCGACATAGAGCACAGGGTTGACGAAGTGCTCGCGCTCGAGCAAGCGAAGGCGGTTTTCCACCCGGAAGCCGGTAAAGAGAGTGCCGTCCGAGAATGTCGTTTGTCCGTCGACGTACAACTCGGTTGTCCACCAGGCAGTTGTGCCGTATTCAAACTCCAACCAGAAAGCATGAAAGTCGTTGCCTCCGCGTTGCGTGCCGAAGGTCGAGAAATATTCCACTTCCAGATTGCCGGGCTCTTCGAGGTAATGATCGTAGGTGACGATGTAGGGACTTTCTTGCGCGAATGATGACCCGTAATAAGCGAGGATGAAGGCGAGAATCAGGAGATGGCGAGCGGCGATCCGGGGAAGAAGCAAGATGTGAGCGGTAAGACCAAAAATGAGACGTTCGAGCATCGATCTCCTATGCAAGAAAGTTGCTGGAATAAACTTTGTTGCGACACAGTCGCAATAAGCGTTACAATCCTCAGCGTAGGGGCCGTGTCCCCCGGCTGTCAATGCCAGCCTCGAGATTTCGTTGCATGCTGTTTGCGATCAGTTGCGACTGATTCGGGAGATTGTGAATGCCGTTTCCGCAAACTGAAATTCCGGGACGTTTGCAGACGCAACTTGCCGAGCGCGGAATCCGCATGACCGCGCAAAGGCGCGCGATTCTGAGCGTGATCGAGACGGCGACCAAGCATCTCGATGCCAGCCAGATTCTGCGCAAGGCGCGAACTCTGGATGCGTCCGTCGATCGAAGCACGGTCTACCGGACGCTCGACTTGCTCAAGCGTCAGGGGTTGGTGGATGAGCTCGACTTGATGCATTTGAACGGCGACGGCCATTACTACGAACGGAAGCTTGGACGGGATCACATTCACATGGCCTGCCTGCGTTGCGGCAAAATCACCGAATTCGTCAGCAAGACTTTTGAGTCATTGAAAAAACAGCTCGAACAGGATTGCCGTTTTCACATCGTCGTCTCCCGGTTGGAGGTTGGCGGATACTGCTCGGGATGCCGCCACTGATCGTGGCGTGCCGGTCAGCGACGAATTCCAGGGGCGAATCCCTTTCGTTTTGCCCTGGTTGAGCCGCGGGTTGTTTTCCACGTATAGTTACAAATAGCGATTGTGGGGTACAGAATGCGTCCGCCAATTCTCGAGTCCGACCCGGAAAAAGGACTGCCCCAACTCGCCAAAAGCACGACCAAGACGCTCCTCTCGCCCAGCTTTTTCGAGGCGGTTCCCGATGCGATGGTGGCGGTGAATCCCGAGGGTGTAATTGTTCAGGTTAATTCTCAAACGGAGCGTCTGTTTGGTTACACGCAGGGCGAATTGATCGGCCATCGAGTTGAAATGCTGGTCCCCACCGACCAGCGCGAGCAGCATAATCTCCATCGCGAACGCTTCCGGCAGCAGCCCGCGACTCGCCGCATGGGCGCGGCCATGGATCTTCGCGGACGGCGCAAGGATGGTTCGGAATTTCCGGTCGAAATCAGTCTTTCACCGGTGAACACGGACGATGGAATGGTTGTCCTGAGCGCGATTCGCGATATCAGCGACCGGAAGCGAATCGAAGAAGAGCTGCGGAGGGCACACGAAGAGCTGGCCGCGAGCAAGGATCGCGAACTTCTGGACTACCAGAACAGGCTGGCGCTGATCGTGGATTCCTCGCAGGATGCCATCATCGGCAAGGATCTCGAGGGAATAATCACCCACTGGAACAAGGGCGCCGAGAACATGTACGGGTACACCTCCGAAGAGATGATTGGCCGGTCGATTACGATGCTGGCTCCTCAGGACCGCCGCGACGAGATCCCGGGAATTCTGGAGAGGATTCGGTCGGGTGAACGGGTTGACTACTTTGAATCAGTCCGGGTACGAAAAGACGGGCAGCACCTGAACGTCTCGATTTCCGTTTCTCCGATTCAAGATGCAAAGGGAGGAATTGTTGGAGCGTCCATCATTGCGCGCGACGTCACGGGACAAAGGCGCGCGGAAGACCTGCTTCGTCAGGCCCAGAAGATGGAAGCGGTGGGACGGCTTGCCGGCGGAGTCGCCCATGACTTCAACAATATTCTGGGCATCGTCACGGCCTGCTGTGAACTGCTGCGCAGCCGCGTGCAACTGAATGGCGGTTCACAATATCTCGACAACATTCAGGAAGCAGCCAGGCGCGGGGCGGCATTGACGCGCCAATTACTCGCCTTCAGCCGCCGGCAACTGAGTGTACAGCCGCGTCTGCTTGACCTGAACGAGTCGCTCAAAGAGGTGACCAAGCTTCTGCGCCCGCTGATGGGAGATGACGTCCAGATTATCGTGCGACAGGGAACAGACTCGGCGGTGGTGGAGTCCGATCCGGCCCAACTCGATCAGATTGTGTTGAATATTGCCGTGAATGCTCGCGATGCGATGCCCAAAGGCGGCAAGCTGATTCTGGAAACGTCGGTGCAGGAATTTGACGCTGCTTTGGCCGAACAGCATCCACCCATGAAGGCGGGGCGGTATGTTTTGCTGGCGATCAGCGACAACGGGGTTGGGATGGACGCCGTGACGCTCTCGAAGATCTTTGACCCGTTCTTTACGACGAAGGAAGTCGGGAAGGGAACTGGATTGGGACTGGCGACCGTATACGGCATCGTGAAGCACAGTGGAGGCCATATTTGGGTGTATAGCGAACTCAATCGTGGCACAACCTTCAAGATCTATTTGCCGGCTGCCGATCACAAGGTGGGCATGGCGCCGAAATCCGGGATCGAGATGCTGCCTCCGAAAGCGGATGGCAAAACGGTCCTACTGGTGGAGGATGATGACCTGATGCGGACTATGACCCGGCAAATGCTGGAAGACCATGGCTACCGCGTTGTCGAAGCTGACGGGGCAAAACAGGCGCTTGAGCGGCTGCGGTCCAACAGTTCAATCGACATCGCTTTGACTGACGTGGTGATGCGCGGTATGAGCGGGCCTGAGTTGGCGCTACAGTTGATTAACTTATCTCCTGCGATTAAGGTCGTCTATATGTCGGGTTACACGGGGGAACTGATTGCGCAAGGGGACGGGCTCAACCAGGAGATCACGCTCCTCGAAAAGCCGTTCACCAAAGCCGCGTTGCTGAAGACGCTCCACGCCGCGCTGGGATAATCCAACTCTTGGGCGGTTTGTCAGATGTCATGCGATGAATTGCGTCTAATTTCCTGGGAGCCTGGGGAAAAAATCGAAACGCCGACCTCGCCTTAAAAGGGGCTCCGCTAAAGAGGCTGGGGAAAAAGTCCTCGCGCAGGCGAATTGCGACCCACAGGCGCTGAAGCGCGAATCTATCTTTACCGCCTTGGCGGCACGAGTGGAACTCGTGCCCTTCCCATTCGTGCAGAGCGACGAGTTTTTTCCGCATCCGCTAAAGCTGTACCCTGATAGGAATCCGCGCAATTTCAGCGCGCTAGAGCGTGGCCACGCGGCGCTGCACGACGATGAAGTAGAGGCCCAGCAACACCAGGAGCGCTCCATTGACACCCAGCACTATGGGCGCGGTAAAGATAGGCACCAGCCATCCTGAGAGCAGATTTCCCATGGGCATGCCTCCGCGAAAGGCGAAGTTGTAGACGCTCATCACGCGCCCGCGCATCTCGTTGGTGGTGATCAATTGGACCAGCGAACTCACGTTGGCGAAAACGGCCATCATCGAGGCGCCGACGAGCACCAACATGACACCGCTGAAGGGCAGCGACTTGGAGAGCGCAAAACCCGATATCCCGATGCCCAGAGACATGAGCGCTCCGAGCGCGAGAAGCCCCTTCCTCTGGACATTGCCGAGCCCGGCAACGCCTAGCGAACCGCAGATCGAACCAAGGCCCATTAGCGCGAGCAGGTTGCCATAAGTTTCCGGGCCGCGGTGAAAAATATCTTTCACGAATACCGGAAAGTATGTACGCATGGGCATGCTCAAGAAGGTCATGCAAAAAGCCAGGATAATGAGCGCTTCCATCGAGCCCTGGCGGCGGACGAACTTGATGCCTTCCTTCAGACTGAAGAACATCGACTCTTTGGTTTTCTGCGGGAGAAAACGCGCGGTAATCAGACTGAGCGAGATGATCGGAGCCAGGAAAGAAAGCGCATTCAAACCGAAGCACCACTTCTCGCCAAGCTTGGCGAGCGCCTGCCCGGCCAGCGCTGGCCCGACCATCACCGCCACGTTGAACTGGATGGAGTTCAACGCGATGGCGTTCGGCATATCTTCCCGCTCGACAAGAGTCGGAATCAAGGCCTGGTAGGCCGGCCCTCCGAAGGCCTGCGCGAAGCCCGAGACGAACGAGAGACACAGAATGTGCCAGACGTGCACCCGGCCGGTAGCCACGAGAACTGTCAGCAGGCCGGCGCTCGCCATTTGCACGTACTGTGAGCCGAGCAGAATCCGTCCCCGGTCCACCCGGTCGGCGATGACGCCGCCGATCAGGGAGAACAAAAAGATGGGAATGCCGCCCAGGAATTGATCGAGCGCCAGAAGAAAAGCGGAGTGGCTGAGGCGATAAATGAGCCAGCCCTGCGCGACAATCTGCATCCACGTGCCGATGCTGGATGTGCAGGCGCCGATCCACATCAGCCGGAAATCGCGATATTGAAATGCTTTAAAGACGCGGGCGATCAATGGAACTTCCCAAATAGCTCCCCCGAGCAGCCTAACATGCCGGCGCGCTGCGCGCAGACGCAACGGCGAGAGGGAATCCACGAGACCCATTTAGCATAGACGTGTGAAGACACCAAAAGTTTGCGGTCTGGCGCGGGCGCTCTCCAAAATGGGACATTGCTCGCGATCCCGGGCGGCGCTCCTGATTCAAGCCAAAAGGGTCAGTGTGAATGGGCGAATTGCCCGGGACCCGGAAGTTCCCGTGCGGATAGGGCAGGATCGGGTGGAAGTCGACGGTTTGCCGGTTGAGAAACAGGCCGCCATTTACCTCGTCATGAATAAACCGCGCGGCGTGGTGACGACGGCATCGGACGAGAAAGGACGGGCGACGATCTACGACCTGCTTGCACCCGGGACTCCGTGGGTTGGTCCGGTGGGCAGACTGGATAAGGCCAGCGAAGGGTTGCTGCTGTTGACCAACGATTCGGAATGGGCGGCGCGGATCACTGATCCCGCAAGCCATCTGGACAAGGTCTATCACGTACAGGTGGATTGCGTTGCAGACGCCGAGCTTCTCTCGAAAATCCGGGAGGGCTGCGCGATTGACGAGGAGGGCGAGCAACTGAGTGCCAAGGGAGCGCGCGTGTTGCGGTCCGGCGGCAAGAATAGCTGGATCGAGATTACGTTGGACGAAGGCAAGAACCGGCAAATTCGGCGGCTGCTCGCGAGGCTGGAGGTGAAAGTGCTGCGCCTGGTGCGAACGTCGATCGGGCCACTCGAACTGGGTGACCTCAAGAAGGGTGCGGTGCGGGTCTTGGCCGCAAGAGAAAAGCAGGCGATGGATCGTGCACTGCAATTGTTGGTGTTAACCGACTGACTTCCTGCCCGGGAAACCACCCTAAAAAGACAACGGGCGCGTGCCGATAGATGTGGGGTGAGGATGGCAACGGCACGCGCCCTATTAAGTTGAATACAGATTAGCGTGATTGGCTCGGGGTGTCAAGATAAATCTTTTGGATACAACAGCTTAGCGTTGATTTTCTAACTACTTTTCATATTTTCACGCAAGTGCATGGATCACACATCCGTGTGATCACGTCGGGGCGGTTTTTCCTTGCTCGGGCGGGTCTTTTGCTTCGCCGATTTCGAAGATGTGCCATGAGCTTCCAAATACTCCTGCGCCTGAAGAACCACCTTGCGTTCACCGCTGTACGCCATCTGTTTTGTGGCGTCGGCGAGTGGAACCCAAAACGCTTTATTGACCTCGACTCGCATCTCGGGAGTGACGTCGTCGATTTCCCCGGACAGGTAGCGCATCAGGTAAAAGCTCACGATTTTGAATACTCGTTCCCCATCGCCCCAGCTTCGAACGTAGACGTACTTGAGATCCACGAGTTTCGTGACCTTTTCAGCGACGATCCCGGTTTCCTCAAAGACTTCGCGTATGGCGGCAGCCTCGGCCTTCTCGCCCTTATCCACGAGTCCCTTGGGGAGGCACAGCACGGCTTTGACTCGCTTGCGCGGAGACTTTTCCTTAGCGGGCGGCAGAGCTTCTTTCTGCGGTTCAATGAGAGCGACGTGCCAGACTCCGGCAATCTCGCGGAGTACCACGCCTCCCGCCGAAATTTCGCGCGTCATCGCCACGTTTCAGCGTTCTCCGAGTTTCACGGCCTCTTCCTGAATGCGTTGCCACGCGCGCTCCACGTGGCGGGCCTGGGTGTTGGTTTGACCGACGCAGAAGCGAAGCGTGAATTTTCCATCGAGCTTGGTATGGGTTAAAAAGATATCGCCGCTGGCGTTGAGGTGTTCCATGAGGAGCTGATTGTCCCTATCTCCCGATCGCAATCGGAAGCACACGAGGTTGAGTTTTGCGGGTGCGGCAATTTCGAAGCGGGCGTCGTTGCGCACCCAGGCGACGAATTGCTGCGCCAGGCGGATGTGCTCGCGAATGTGATGCTGCAGGCCCTCGATGCCGTAATGCCGGATGACGAACCAAAGCTTGAGCGAGCGGAACCTTCGGCCGAGCTGGATATGCCAGTCGCGGTAATCAATCACGGCGCCGGATTCAGTGGCCTGGTTACGCAGGTACTCGGGAAGAATCGAGAGCGTCTGGATCAGGTGCTTGCGGTCGGCAACGTAGAAGCAATTGCAATCGAAGTTGGTGAACATCCATTTGTGAGGGTTGAAGGTGTAGCTGTCGGCAAATTCCACGCCATCGTTAATGAAACGAAACTCGGGACAGAGTGCGGCCGTGCCGCTCATGGCGGAATCGACTTGCAGCCAGAGCTTGTGTTCACCGCAGATGCGGGAGATTTCGCGGATGGGATCGATGGCATTGGAAGAGGTCGTCCCGACCGTGGCGCAGACGAAACAGGGAACGAGGCCGGCCTTGATGTCGGCCGCGATCTGCCGTTCCAGCGCGTCCGCGCGCAGGGCAAAATTCTCGTCCACGGGAATCGCCCGAAGATTGTCCGAGCCCATGCCGGCAATCTTCATCGCCTTCTCAACTGAGGAGTGGGTTTGCGTGGAGCAATAGGCAACCAGGCGTCCATCGCAGCCTTTGCGGTTGCTGGTGAACTGGGTGGCGCGCTCGCGTGCGGCGAGCAGGGCACAGAATGAGGAGCTGGAGGCGGTGTCCTGAATGACGCCTCCACCGGCGCCAGTCGAAAGAAATTTTTGCGGCAAGCCCAGCATTGGGACCAGCCAATCGAGCACATGCGTCTCCAGTTCCGTACAGGCCGGACTGGTGGACCAGAGCATGCCTTGCACGCCCAATCCGGAGGAAAGCAGATCGCCTAGAATGCCCGGCCCGGACGCATTGGCCGGGAAATAGGCGTAGAAGTTGGGCGATTGCCAGTGGGTAATGCCGGGGAGGATGACGCGGTCGAGGTCAGCGAGAATCTCGTCGAACGCCTCGCCGTGCTCCGGAGGGTTGGGCGGAAGCTTCGAACGAATTTCTCCCGGTTGCACACGGGACAGAACCGGGAAGCTTTCGATGCGGGATTGGTAATCGGCGATCCAGTCGACTACGGCATGGCCCTGGCGGCGGAACTCCTCGGGAGACATGTGGAATGATTTGGGTTCAGACATAGGAATTAGTAATTTGTGATTTGTAATTGATAATTTGAAACCCGGTGCCCTTAGATTACAAATCACAAATCAATAATTAGAAATTGCTTTCGCTGAGCCTCCCGTAGTAGACGCGCGTCTTGTATTCGAATTCAATCGTGCCACCCGCGGCGTGAGCGCGAAAAATTCGCTCCAACTCGCTCATCATCGGCGCATAGCTGGGATGACCTTCCAGCGGCGCATATGAAGATGAGAGCAGTCGTCCGGCAGTGCCCTCGTAGTCGAACTGCTGCCGCGTGCTGAAAATGCACTCCTGGCAAGGCGCGGGCGCGAAGAACTGGTGGATGATCGCGGTCGTCCGCTCGTGACGGATTTCCTTGTAGTCCGTGCCGTAGGTGAGCAGAAGCTGCTCGTACTCCCGCAGAAAAGGCGTGCTTTCGGTTAACCGCTCATTCCAGATCAACACGCACCACCCGCCGGGCTTCAGGATGCGGACGAACTCATTGCGAGCGCGGCGCAAGTCAAACCAGTGTGCCGCCTGGGCCGCGGTCACGAAGTCGACCGATCCGGAAGCGAGCGTGGTTTCTTCGGCTGTGCCGGCCACCGACACGAGCGTGTCATAGGCCGCGAGCAGGGTTGCGCCCATTTCGCGCATCTCGGCGTTCGGTTCCACCGCATACACAGAGTTTCCGTTCTCCAAAAGCAATCGCGTAAACAAACCCGTTCCGGAAGCAATGTCGGCGACAACATGGTTGGGCCGGAGTCCGCACTCAGCGCGAAGAAGGTCGAGAACCTCGGGTGGATAGCCGGGGCGGTAGCGAACATAGTTCTCCACCCGGTCGGAAAAACGCGCGGTTGGGGCCTTGCTCATCACCTCCCAGTGTAACCCGCACAATCGCCATCTTCGTCGCCGCGATACAATCTTTGTTTCGCCAAGCGTTGTTTCGTTAATCTTTGTTTCGCATTAACAGAACGTATCAACGGAGAAATATAAGGAGAGCCATGAAAGTTCTTTCGGGTGCGGCGCTGTTATTCCTGCTGATGTTTGCAAGCTTGCAGGCATTTAACAAGGCGTCGGACCCTCGATCCCATGATGTGTCAAAAGCTGGCGCGTCAAACGTCCAGCCACCGAGTTGGGTGATCACCGGCTTCCGCGATGTTGCCCGCGAACAGGAAATCGAAAAGCAATTCATGGCCGTGCCCGATCCCAAACTGGCCGAAGAGCATCTGCGAATTCTGACGCAAGCCCCGCACATTGCCGGTTCTCCCGAGGACAAAGCGACCGCTGAATACGTGGCCAGCAAATTTCGCGAGGCTGGACTCGATACCTCCATTGTCGAATACAAAGTATGGTTTAACTACCCTGCAGAAATTCGCGTGGACATGACGGCCCCGGCGGGCGTAGAGATGCACGGCCCGCGTCGCGAACATGTCGACAGCGACCCTTTTCAGGATGACCCGCGCATTGTGACCGCCTACAACGCCATGTCAGCTTCGGGAGACGTTGAGGCCGATGTGGTGTATGCGAACTATGGCTCGCCTGCAGACTTCGACAAGCTGAAGGAGATGAACGTCGACGTGCGCGGCAAGATCGTCATTGTGCGTTACGGCGAGAACTTCCGCGGCGTGAAGGCCTTTGTAGCGCAGGAACGGGGCGCAGCCGGGGTCATTATTTATTCCGATCCCAAAGATGACGGCTACTATCGCGGCGACCCGTATCCCAAGGGGCCGTGGCGTCCAGCGAGCGGCGTGCAGCGCGGATCCATTGGATACATGTTCGAATTTCCGGGCGATCCCACCACGCCTGGAATAGCGGCCACGCCGTCGCTGCCGGATGCGAAGCGCGTTTCGCCAGCCGAGTCCGAGCAGATGCCGAAGATTCCTGTCACGCCGCTTTGCTATGCGGACGCATCGCCGATTCTGGAGCATCTCGGCGGGGCGGCTTCGCCGCGCGAGTGGCAGGGAGCGTTGCCATTCACCTACCACGTCGGCCCAGGCCCCGCGAAGGTGAGGATGCATCTGAAACAGGATTACCAGTTTCGGACTATCTGGGATGTGATTGGCAAGGTGCCGGGAACCTCCTCGCCTGACGAGTGGGTGGTGGCAGGCAATCATCGCGATGCGTGGGTGTATGGAGCCGTCGATCCGAACAGTGGAACGGCTGCGATGCTGGAAGCCGTTCACGGAGTGGGCGTACTGCTGAAATCGGGCTGGAAGCCGAAGCGCACGATCGTGTTCGGCAGCTGGGACGCGGAAGAGGAAGGACTGATGGGATCCACCGAATGGGGCGAGGATAACGCCCGGGAATTGGCGAACGCGGCTGTTTATTTCAACATGGACGTCGCGGTCGCGGGCAAAAAGTTCGGCGCCTCGGGAGTGCCTAGTCTTAAAGAATTTATTCGCGAGATCGCTAAGGCCGTCCCCTCGCCGCAGGGTGGAACGGTTTACGATGCGTGGAAGACGGCGAGTCAGCCGAAAGAAGAAAGATACCGTTCCGAGGAAAGCAGGGTCAGCAACTCCCGGTTGCCGGCAGCGTCGTTGGGTGATGTTCCGGTCGGCGACTTGGGCAGCGGGTCGGACTACTCGGTGTTCCTGCAGCATCTGGGAGTGCCCTCGACCGACATCAGTTCAAGCGGCGCGTATGGTGTGTATCACTCCGCGTTCGATGATTTCACATGGTTCAAGAAATTCGGCGATCCCGACTTTTCGTACGAGCAGGAGATGGCTCGCGTCTACGGCTTGGAGGCAATTCGTATGGCCGACGCCGATGTGCTTCCGTACGATTACGAAGATTACGGCAAAGAGATTCTGGTCTACCTCGATGCGGCCAAGAGCAAAGCGCGAGATAAGTTCGGCGACAAAGCTCCCGATTTTGGCGCGGCCGTTGCGAACGCTCGACATCTGCAGGAGGCGGGCGCGAAAATTCTTCAAAAGCAGAGGAAGATACCCGCTGCGTCAGAGCGCTTGAATGCCAGCCTTCGTGAGGCCGAGCGGGCGTTGCTGATTCCTGAGGGCCTGCCTAACCGCCCGTGGTATCACCACTCCATCTATGCTCCGGGACAATACACGGGCTACGCGGCGGTGGTGATCCCGGGAGTGAACGAAGCGATTGATCGCGGCGATCTCCAGCGGACGGAGCAGCAGATCGCCGCGTTGGCCGCGGCATTGAATCGAAGCGTTCGGGTACTGGAGCAGTACAGATAGCGGCTCTGGGATGCCCACTATTTCATCCCAGAGCCGCATGTTACGGGCACAATCACGCTGCCTCAATCAGAGAGCAAGTGTCGCGCTCGGAATGCTGAGTTCATGGTGCAGGCTCCCTTCTACTGGACCGTCAGCGTGAGAGTCGTGGAGTGCGACAGTGAACCGGACGTCGCTGTCATGGTCAGCGTGTAGGACTGTGGCGGAGGACTGGTGTGTCCTCCGCATGCGGCGATTCCCAGCAGTGCAGCCGCAGCCAGCAAAAGAAGCAACAGACGCACAACGTTGCGCCGCTTGCCAACCACTCGCCGAATCCGTCCGCAGAAGGGAAGGAACAGCATTCCCATCATAACGGGCGACAGTTGGAGCGCGAGCCGATCGCTGTGGCGAAGCGATGAAGTTTGACTGGGCACCAGAATCGAAAGCGTGATATTGGTGACGCCCGCGCCGGCAGCCACAGTCTGCGGTGTGATTGTGGCGGTGGCACCTACGGGGAGTCCGCTTACCGCCAGCGTGATCGCTGACGGTAACGTCGATCCACCGGAAGGCGCAACCTTGAGAGCATAGCTGGCTGTTCCTCCCCGCGACACGGTCTGCGACGTGGAGCTGCCGGATGGGACACTCAGGGCGAAGTCCTCGACGGTTTCGGTGAGTACTGAACTGGTCAGCGCCGAGAAGTTAGTGTCCCCGCCGTACACGGCCGTGACGGGGTGGGAACCCACGGCGAAGGCGGACGTGGTATAGGACGCCATGCCCTGCGCCAGCGTGACGGCCGATCCGAGCAAAGTCGTTCCGTCATAGAAGGTAAGCGAACCGCTGGGCGTGGCAGCCGAAGAAGAGACGGTGGCAGTGAATGTGATGGCAGCATTTTTCAGCACGGGATTCGACGAGGAGATGAGCGCACTCGCGGGCGCCCCCTTGGCAACGGTCAGAGATACGCTGCCGCTGGCCGGCGTGTAATCTACCGAGTCGGTTGGCGTGAACACGGCGGCGATGGTATAGCTGCCTACGCCGAGAACCGCAGTGCCGGTAACTGGAGTCGCACTGCCGCCCAACGGCGTGGCGGTGTAAGCGAAGCTGCCAGCGACCGGTGTCGGCCCATCGACGGCGGAGGCGTTCAGAATGCCGCTCAGGGTGGTGCCAAATGCAATTGCGGCGGACGGCGTCCAGCTGATGGTCGGCACTACCTCCACCGTGAAGGCGGAGCCGTTGCTTGCCACTCCGCTTACCGTGACCACCACGTTCCCCGTGATTGCGCCTGCAGGAACGGTGGCGGCAATCGAGGTGGCGCTCCAACTATTGATGGTGGTTGCCGACGTTCCGTTGAACGTGACCGTGCTAGTACCCTGGGGTGAGCCGAAGTTGGTCCCCGTGATGGTTACCGAGGCGCCGACCAACGCCGAGGCGGGTGACAGGCCGGCAATGGTCGGAGATGCGTTCGCACTGCAACCTGGGAACTTGAAGCTGCCGATGGCCGTGCTCCAGTTGAATCCACCGTCGGCCTTCTCGTATTCCTCGGTGAACCAGAAGGTACAGTCATCGGTAGGATCGACGGTGATGGAACTGTAGTCGCCCCAGCGGTCGTAGCCAGAGGTCTGCGAGCCCAAGCCCGTAACCAGCACAACTTCGGACTCCAGAGTGCCCGCCGGGTCGCTGGGCACGCGACCGGCATAGACGATGGAAGGATACTGGCCAGCCGCTGCCCCGGACACGCTGTAGCCGAGGGCGATATCCTGGCTTGCATCCATTGCAATCGCCGGCATCCAGCGATACTGCGAGTCTGGGGCGAAGGTTCCGGACTGGAACACGGTGGGGGATGTTTCTGGATTGCGGATCTCATACCAGCGTACCCCACTGGTGCTGCTCCCGGCCGCCCCGCTGGTGCCGCTGGCGACAATCGAGTGGGTAGTGAGCAGTGTTGTGTGATCGCCGAAGTTGCGGTAGACCAGACGCCACATGAGCCGGTCGCCCAGAGCCTCAAGCAAGTCGCTGCCCGTCGAAGGCTGCGGCACGCATCGCCCGCGGTAGTCGGCATTGCACATGGGAGTGAAAGGGGCAACCGGAATCAAGGTCGGACCGGTGAAGGTTGAATTTGCCGGTGTAACGAAGTCAACGTGGAACTGGAACAGATCCAGGTTGGCGGTGCCGTCCGGATCCAGTTCCATCACAAAGTTGGGAGTGCCGGTGGCGGGCGGCGTGGCTCCGTCCAGGTCGGAAGGCAGCATTGCATAGTCGCTCATACTCTGCTGGAAGCACTGCATGGTAGCGGCATTGCCCGCGAGCATATTGGTGCGGTCCGCCGCGCAGACGTTGGCGCCGACATAAGCGGTTCCCGCGATATTGAAATTATCGAAGGTGAAGTAGTAGGCGTCGGGCCAGACGGCAATCTTTGGGTAGTCCGGAAAATCGTTGAACGGAAACGCATAGCGATTGAAGGAGCCGGTAGCATCGCCAGTTGTGGATACGGCAACGCATTCGTAATCGGGGGCCGAATTGTTGATGGCAAATTGGGCAACGACCCAGCGCCCCGCGATGGCGTCGAATCGTATGACTGGGTCGCCGCTGTTGTCGGTCTCACAAGATCCGCCGAAGCCCGACCAGAAGGCATTGCCTGCGAGCGGGCCTAATACGGTGTTTCCACTCTTGTCAAAAACCTGGTATTCGAGATTGATGTATTGGACGTATTGCGTCGTGCCTACCGCTCCGTCGTTGTCCGGGGGCATGCAGTTGCAGAAAAAGCTGCCGCCAAAACCGGCGCCGTCGAATTCCAAATTGAAGCCCGGCGTTTGCAGGCGCGGAGAATTCTGTTCGGTCTGAAGTACCGGATCCTTCTGAAACTGGCTGCTCCAATTGTGGTTGGGATTGACGTTGTTTTCAATCTCGTGCTCGGCCGGCATGCTGAACTCGGGAAGCAGCGGTGCGATTTCGCGAAGCAGCGGTCCGGTGTCGTGCTTAAATTCCTTGATGACAATGGGGCCTTGCTGGATCTGCGGCCGGACGGAAAGAGGTTTCGTCGCGCGCTCGCTGGTCCGCGGGAGTTGTGCCCACGACGCGAGCGTGGAACCCAGGACAACGACAGCGACAAAAAGAGCAACCTTGATCTTATCGGTATACGGCGCGGAAGCGAGATAGGCCACAGTATCCTCCTCGCTGGTTAATCGGCAAACTAGCTGGTGCGCTTTCGTAGGTAATTAGGCCCGGCCTTTTGGGACGTTGGGCAACTTACTGGGCGTTAACTCCATTCACTTCGTTTCGGGCGCAGTTCGGACTTCGGTGGTTTTCGGGCGCCGTGGCGAATGTGAACAATCTCGATCAAGCGCATATTGTTGCGGACATGGTAGTACGAGAAATGGGCTGTGGAGGAGTTTGCGGATCTGAGACCGTTTCCGAATCGGCCCACCCATCCGTGGGAAGCGGACGAGTAGTTCGATGTGCTCGATCAGAGAACTACCAAATCGAGAGGCAGCCCCCGCGTCATCTTTGGCGATGTGGCCGATGATTTCAGCGAGATCGGCTAGCGCTTTTTGCGTGTAGACGAGGCGGTAGTCCACTTTGGTAAGAGGCGTCGGACTTCTTCTGCAGGGACCGTTCGACCGGCTTCGGCGTCCCGCATTCCTTCGTCAATGGCGGCGAGGGTTTCCGCGTCTTCTTCTTCGTCGACCGGAGCAGGATTCTCTAAATCGAACTTTTTCGGCTTCGCCATGGGGTCAGAGTAGCATGACGCGCCCGCGCAAGCGAAGTTGGAGCGGGATAGGCCACCCTCTGCGGACCCTATTTGATTGTGACCAGTTTCTCCACCAGCCCCGAGTAGTCCTTCTTCTCCAGACCGTGGACTTCTTTGTTGTATTCGTCCACTTTGCTGGAATAGTTCATCGAGCAAAACTTGGGGCCGCACATGGAGCAGAAGGCTGCGGTTTTGTAGCCCTCTTCGGGCAGCGTCTCGTCGTGCATGGAGCGGGCGGTTTCGGGATCTAGCGACAGTTCGAACTGTTTTTCCCAATCGAACTTGTAGCGGGCGTAGCTTAGGGCGTCGTCGCGGTCGCGGACTCCTGGGCGGTGGCGCGCTACGTCGGCGGCGTGAGCGGCGATTTTGTAGGCGATGATTCCGTCTTTTACGTCTTTTTCGTTGGGCAGGCCGAGGTGCTCTTTCGGTGTGACGTAGCAGAGCATCGACGCGCCGTACCAGCCGATCATGGCCGCGCCGATTGCCGAGGTGATGTGGTCGTAGCCGGGAGCGATGTCGGTGACGAGCGGACCCAGCGTATAGAAGGGAGCTTCGTAGCAGAGTTCGTTCTCTTTCTCGACCTGCTCTTTAATCTTGTCGAGCGGGATGTGTCCTGGGCCTTCGATCATGGTCTGGACGTCGTGCTTCCACGCGATCTTTGTCAGTTCGCCTAACGTGGCCAGTTCGGCGAACTGCGCTTCATCGCTGGCATCGGCGAGGCAACCGGGACGGAGGCCGTCTCCCAGCGAATAGCTGACGTCGTACTTCTTCATGATTTTGCAGATGTCGTCGAAACACTCGTAGAGAAAATTTTGTTTGTGGTGGTAGGCCATCCACTGGGCGAGGATCGCGCCGCCTCGACTCACGATTCCGGTGATGCGCTTGGAGACCATCGGCAGATACTGAATGAGCACGCCGGCGTGGATGGTCATGTAGTCGACACCTTGCGCGGCCTGCTCTTCGATCACTTCGAGCATGACCGCGGCGTTGAGGTCTTCGACGCGCTTTACGCGCGAGATCGCTTCGTAGATTGGCACGGTGCCGATGGGGACGGGCGAATGGCGGAGGATGGCTTCGCGGATCTCGTGAATGCCGCCGCCGGTGGAAAGATCCATGACGGTGTCGGCGCCATAGTGGACGGAAGTGTGCAGCTTTTTCAGTTCCTCTTCCACGTTGGAGGTGACGGCTGAGTTGCCGATGTTGGAGTTGATCTTGCAGAGCGAGGCTACGCCGATGGCCATCGGCTCAAGCTCGGGGTGGTTGATGTTGGCGGGGATGATCATGCGTCCGCGGGCGACTTCATCGCGCACGAGGTCGGCGGTAATCTTCTCGCGCGCAGCCACGTATTCCATTTCCTCGGTGGTTATCCCTTGACGGGCATAGTGCATCTGCGAGAAGTTGCCGTCTTTATTTTCGGCTTTGCGTTTTGCCAGCCACTCTGCACGAGGCTGGGGAGGAGTGTGGAAGCCGTTGCCGTTCCGTTGCGGAATTGCCGTTCGTCGCCGTCATGTTTGTCTTACCGTCCTTAACAGAATATAGAGAAACAATTATTATACGCCGCACACCGCGACCGTCGCTTGCTACCGCGGGCGCTGGTAGTGTCCTAATTTGAATTAGGACACTACCCGGGCGCTGGCTGCGGTTCACTTCATTTGGACATTCGGAGCCGGAAAAGCTACGATGGCCTACCAAAACGGCGTATAAGCCGGTTGCCGCCGGGTTGAAAATGAATCGGCGTGCCGGCGATGGGAATCGAAGTTTTAAAGTTGTTATGACGACAATCTCCGGACACCCGGTTCCGGCAGGAGAAAACGAGAATGAAGCGACTGTTAGGCACAAGTAACGATGTGGCTCTTACAAGTCTGCGGCTTGTTCTGGGAGTGATCTTCTTTGCGCACGGCGCACAAAAAATGCTGGGATGGTTTGGCGGTCACGGCTTTCACGCGACCGTGAGTTTTTTTGGACACCTGGGACTGCCCGCACCAGTTGCGTTCCTTGTCATCTGCACCGAGTTCTTCGGCGGACTGGGCCTGATTGTTGGATTACTGACCAGGATCGCCGCCCTTGGGATCGGCGGGGAGATGATCGGAGCCATCTTCCTGGTGCATCTGCCGAACGGTTTCTTCATGAACTGGACGGGCATGCAAAAAGGCGAAGGGATCGAGTATCACCTTCTGGTACTGGCCATAGCGGCGACGTTGCTATTGCGCGGGGCGGGGCCGTTTTCGGCGGATCGGGCGCTATCGAACTAGGCGGGGCAGGATCCGCCACTCCCTCATACACGCAACTGTGCTGGCAACTCCGCCTTGGTTGAGCGCCGCGATCGGATTTCAGTTTCTTAGCCGCGTTGGTGGTTGCCGACGATCAGGTGCGAACCGGCGGCAACCTTAGGCAATCACGACGCTCTTCAAAGGCATCTTCGTTCTAGCAGTTCAGGGCTTCGCCGGCGTGGAGACCGGGTCTATCACCTGGATCAGAGCTGGCGATGTGCTTTTGACGAAGTTCGGATCAGCATTGTATCTCGCCGTAATGGAAAGTGTGCCGACCGGTAATTTGCTTTTCGCTAACGTGGCCACTCCGTTGTTGAGCGTTACTCGACCCAACCATTTCGTGCCGTTCTGGAAATTAATTGTGCCGGTAGGCACCAGTGGGCCTTCGGCGCCGACTGTGGCTGTCAGGATGACGGTCTGGCCGTAGGCCGCCGGATTCAGGCTTGAGGTTACTATTGTGGTTGTAGTGAAAGGCACGGCGTTCAAGAGAACGCCCACTCCGCCCTGGCTGCAATCATCTGGGAAACACTTCTCTGCGATGGCGACGTCCGGCCTGGTGTCTCCATTCAGATCAGCGACTGCGATGGTGTGGGAGAAGCCGGTCGCGGCGCTTCTCGCAGGAAGCAGGAACGTGCCGTTGCCGTTGCCTGACCACGCGCTGAACCCGCGAGTGTCGAAGATGAGGGCGTCGAGCATTCCGTTACGATTCACATCGGCGAGGGCGAGGGCACTTGCGGCTCCGCCACCGGTGGTGGTTTTCCGGGGGGCGGAGAAGAATCCCTTGCCGTCGCCGAACATCACGTTCAACATGCTGTGGTAATAATCGTTGACGGAAGCCCCGGTGGTGACGAGGAGTATATCGGGATTGTTGTCTCCGTTTATATCTTGTACGGCGATCGAAGAGACGCCCCAGCCACCGGAGTCACAGGTCTGGGCGGTTTGGAATGTCCCATCGCCATTGTTTAGCATCACGCTCAAGGTTGAACGGCGCGGGAACCGAACATCGCTGTGGCCGACGATGACGTCCGGGTGGCCGTCGTGGTTTACGTCTCCCACGGCAATCGAAATCGCCGCAGATCCGCCGGTGAGATAGGTTTGGACGGGCTTGAAAGTGCCGTCACCGACGCCGAGCAGGACGCCTAATATTCCGTTACAGCCACTCAGGGTCCCACAGTAGTTTGCCACCAGGAGATCGGGCTTGCCATCTCCGTTAACGTCCTGGACCGCGATTGCGTTGGGAATCACACCGCCTGAGGCGTAGGTTTGCGCGGGCTTGAAGGTGCCGTCGCCGATGCCCAACAGGACACCGATGACTCCGCCAGCCGTGCAAGTGTCGCCGGTGCTGCACGCGTTGGCGACCAGCACGTCAGGTATGCCGTCTCCGTTAACGTCGGCGACGGCGAGCACGGCTCCGGCCGTCGATGCATACAGGTAACCGCCCGACGGATAAGTCTTGACTGGCTGAAAGGTGCCGTCGTTTTTGCCAAGAAGGACACCGACTACACCGCCGGCGGCACAGGTGTCGCTGGCAGGGCACTGGTTAATCACGACCAGGTCAAGAATGTTATCTCCATTTACGTCGGCCAGGACGTTAGCCAATGCTGTCCAGCCGCCAGAGGGGTAGCTTTGCACCGGCTGAAATATCGGGGAGCACCCCAACCCGCTGATGTGAACAGAAGCATAAAAACCAAACAACCAAGACACGCAACTACATGCTCTCTAACTCGAAACATAATTCCTCCTCCGAGACTGGTGAAGCGACAATCAACTGCGGCGCTCCCGCCACAAATTCCCACGATTGTGAATCATCTCTTTCTTGAGCTATATCCCGCGTGGCAGTCGTATTTTCTTGGGGAGTTGTTTCGGTGGTCGCGAACAGACACCCGCTGCCGGAATTCAGGGCAGAAAATGAAAACACGATCCCATCTGCAGAGGCTTCTTAACAGCGAAGCGAATGGTTGAGGACTGTGAGGGAGGGGAAGTGACGGAACTGCGTATTGATCTCACGACCGCTCCGGCTACGGCGGCCCGATACACCAAAACAGAATGGAATCGTGCAGGTCAGAACGGGAGCGCTTGCGGCGGCGGCGTTCGCTTCCGCCATGATTGAGAACTGTGAAGTGTCCTCGTAAGGCATTGTCTCCGATTCGTCATAGGGCGTTTCCGGGACATCTATTGCCGGGACAGCCAAGAACACACAAAACCCCAGGAGCAGAAAAAGAACGAGTATAAAGTCGCGGCTTTCTCATACGCGGAGACCCTGAGCCTGGCGTCCCTCAATAGAAGGAAGGGATATTTTTGCAGACACTCCGACACCTTGAATTTACAGACAGAGCACGTCGTCGTCGGTGAGGCGCATCACGGTGGGGGGTGACAGCAGGAACGTGCCGTTCCCAGCCGTTATCTGTTACAAGACGCGACGCCCTCCACGTTCTCGGCGCTTAAAATACCAGCCCCGGATCGCTTGACTGGCGCGCAGGATTCAACGCGTAGAAACCCGCCTATCTGAGCAGGGAAAAAGTTGGTATCAGTCCAATTAGTTCCTCAAGGTCTTGCCAGTTTTGAGTGTGAACTGGATCCGCTCCTGTGTTTTTTTCTCGCCGCAGAGCGACTTGAATGCCTCGCGCTCCAGGTCGAGCAGGTACTGTTCGCTGACCGGCGTGCCGGGTGTGATATTGCCTCCGCAGAGGACCTCTGCGATCTTGGTGCCTAACTTCAGCTCGTGATCGCTGATGTAATCGCCCTGGCGCATCAGGTAAACGCCCATTTTGAGCGCGGCCAGAATGCTCTCCCCGGGCGCAGGAATGTCGGTGCGCATGACGGGAGGCTCGTAGCCCCCTCGGAAAAGTTCGAGGGCGCGGGTTTTGGCGTCGGAGAGCACTCGTTCGCGGTTCATGGTGATGCGATCCGAATTCGACAGGAAGCCGAGGCCGCGAGCTTCGTGAGCCGAAGTTGCAACTTTGGCAGTGGCGATTGTTTCAAAGGATTTTTTCATCGCCTCCATGAGTTCGACCGACTCACCCCGGCCGTCGGGACGAATGGACGCTGCGCTATCGACAGCGCGCAATAACATTTCCTTGCATCCGCCGCCGCCCGGAAGCAGTCCGACGCCGACTTCGACGAGTCCCATATAAAGTTCGGCGTGAGGCTGGCGTGCGGCGGCGTGCAGTGAGATCTCGCAACCACCGCCGAGCGCCAGTCCAAATGGCGCGATGACGACCGGCTTGGGTGAGAATTTGACCGCTTGCGTCATGCCCTGGAACTGGCGAATCGCCATGTCCACGTCGTCCCACTCTTCTTCCTGCACCGACATGAGCAGCAGCATGAGGTTCGCGCCGACCGAGAAATTCTGTGCGTCGTTGGTGATGACGAAGGCGTCGAAGGCATCGCCCGCGCCGCCGGGTTTCAGAGTCTGCAAAATCAATGAGATGATGTCGGCGCCGAGCGCGTTCATCTTGGAGTGGAACTCGATGCAGCCCACGCCGTCGCCGAGATCCACCAGCGAAGCGCCGGAATTTTTCTTGACCACGCCGTTTGATTTTTTGGCGACCGCAACTGACCAGACGCCGGGCGGAACAGTTACCGGTTGCCAGTTGCCGGTTGCCAGATCGGCAAACTTGCGGCCCGAGGCGGTCTTCGCATCGTCTTCATACCAGGATTTCTTGCCGCTACTTAAGAGCCTCTCGACGTTAGCGGCTACTGGATGGCCTTCCTTCTTCATGCGCGCGACGGTCGCTTCCACGCCGGCAGCGTCCCAGAGTTCGAAGGGCCCCAGTTCCCAATTGAAGCCCATGCGCATGGCGCGATCGATCTCGACGACGGAGTCGGAAATTTCAGGAATGCGATTTGCAGAATAGGTCCACAGATCGGCGAGGGCGGTCCACAGAAAAGTTGCGGCCTTGTCGGGCTTTTGGGGCGCGCCGTCGAGACCGAGCAACATGCGAACGCGGGCACCGGTGTCCTCAACATTCTTTGCCATATCGAGGGCGGCAAATTTGGGCTTCTGGCGGGGATGGTATTCCAGAGTTTTCCAATCCAATGCCATGCGCTCGTCTTCTTTGCCTGCGGATTTCACCTTCTTATAGAAGCCGCCTTTGGTTTTGTCGCCCAGCCATTTGCGTTCGAGCATCTGGCGGAAGAATGGGGGAATCTGCAATTCGCTGCGTTCATCGTGGACGTTCTGTGTCATGTTGCCGACGACGTGGCCCAGAATGTCGAGCCCCACCAGGTCGATGGTTCGGAACGTGGCCGAGCGGGGCCAACCTACGGCCTGCCCGGTGAGCGCGTCAATCTCTTCAATGCTCAGGTCCATTTCCTGCATCAGGCGCATCACGTTGAGCACCGAGAATGTTCCGATGCGATTGGCGATGAAGTTAGGCGTGTCTTTCGCGAACACCACGCCCTTGCCTAGTTGGACATCGCAGAAGTGGGCGACGGCGTCGATGAGCGCGTGATCGGCTTCGGGCGTTGGAATCAGCTCCAGCAGCCGCATATAGCGCGGAGGATTAAAGAAATGCGTTCCGAACCAGGAGCGCCGAAAGTCCTCGGAAAATCCCTCGGCAATTTTCGCGACGGGAAGACCGCTGGTGTTGGTCGTGATGATTGTGCCCGGCTTGCGGAAGGCGTCGACCTTCTTCAGTAAAGACCGCTTGATTTCGAGGTTCTCGACGACCGCCTCGATGATCCAATCCACGTCGGCGAGCCGCTTCAGATCGTCGTCGAAATTGCCTACTGTCACCAGGCGCGCGAGCGACGATTCGAAGAACGCGGCGGGTTTCGATTTCTTGGTGGCATCGAGTCCGGCGGCAGAAATCTTGTTACGCGCCGGGCCGTCCGCATCGGGCGGAACGATATCCAGCAGCAGGGATGGCACTCCAGCGTTGGCGAAATGCGCGGCAATGCGGGCGCCCATCGTGCCGGCGCCAAGAATGGCAACTTTATTGATTCGTTTCATAAGGGCTGACTCCGTAATCAGTGATGTTAATTCATCTTCCGATGCTGTCTAGGTAGCCAGTTAGACGCAACGAATGCCGGAGGACAGTCATCTTCCTAGGGCAGTTTATCCACCACCCAATCGTTCTTGCCAATGTTGACCACGATTATTTTCGAAGACCGGCGAGCCAAGCGGGCTGCTTGCGGAGTCACGAGCACGACGGGAAAACTGTAGCGCCCGCGATGTCCATGGCCGGAACCGATCTCAAACGCACGCTCCGTCGAAGCCGAGAAGAACTCTTCCAGCTTGTCGGCGTTTTGCGAATGCCGGACTCCGTCGCTCAGCAGAATCATGCCGTTTTCGAGATCCCCGGCTTGCCAGGCGTGCAGGAAGCGGTTGGCGGTTGCCAGCGCATAAAGGTAAGCCGGATCGGAGGGGCTCGCCGGCCGGGCGGGCTGGCTATGAGGTCGCGCCCAGCCTGGAATTGCGAGCAGCATTGCGAGCAGAAAGAATATGCATATTGCCCCCGGGATCTTCGCGCGCGCTGTCCCAGACTTTCCACCGAACCTGCGGATGGGAAGCCACTCGTCGCAAAGAACGCGATGCGTGGGGCACCGTTGAGAAGAAGAGGTTTTCCCGTCGCTGGTCGCTAACAAGCCGGTCGGGTTCTGAAGCAGGACCACGAAGTATTGTGCTCGGCGAAGCGTTTAAGTTCAAGTGGCAGGTCCAGCGGGTGGGGCCATGCACGGATTGGCGGCATCCGGCATGTGGCCGCACTTGCTGACGGTTGGACCCTCCCTTCGGTGTTTCGTCCCGGCCTTCGTGCTTTACCGATAAAGACTACAATGCTAGTATCCGCTGGACCCATGAGGACTGCATGAATTCGCCGTACGGGCTTCAGATCACCGAAAACTGTCTCATCTGCAAGCTGCGGCAGTCCGGCTTCTTCTGCGATCTTCCCAAGCCTTCGCTTGAGCATCTGGAGAAGATCAAGTACGCGAGTGCTTTTCCTCAGGGAGCAATCCTGTTCGTGGAGGGGCAGGCGCCGCGCGGCATCTACATCCTGTGCTCGGGCCGTGTGAAGCTGACCACCACGTCGAAGGATGGGAAGACACTGATTTTGCGCATTGCTCAAGCCGGTGAGGTTCTCGGCCTGCACGGCACGGTTTCCGGCAAGCCCTATGAACTGACGGCGGAGGCTTTGCAGCCCTGCCAGCTTGATTTCATCAAGCGCGACGATTTTCTGAAGTTCCTGCAGAACCACGCCGATGCCTGCCTCAATGCCGCGCACCACTTGAGCGAAAACTGCCAGACCGCGTACGACATGATCCGTTCGCTTGGTCTGTCGCATTCCGTGTCTGAGAAACTGGCCCGCTTGCTGCTGGAGTGGGCGAGCGATGGCGAGCAGACGAAAGAGGGGATCCGGGTGAAGATTGCGCTGACTCATGAGGAGATTGCTCAACTCATCGGCACCTCGCGCGAGACAGTGACGCGTGTGCTCGGTGAATTCCGCGCTCAGGAGTTCGCGCAACTGCACGGATCGACGCTGCTGATTCGCAATCGAGCGGCCCTGGAAAAATTAGTCGGCGCTTAAGGCGCGTGGTCCACACTGCTATTCTGTTTTCTTGAGCGCCCAATCCCAAAATATGATGTCGGGCCCTTTCCCCTCCGCGCGGGAGTTAGCCGCCCTTATCCGCGCAAGAACTGTCTCCCCGGTTGAAGTCGCGCGTGTTCACCTGGATCGCATCGCGCGCCTCAATTCCGTTTTGAATGCGTTTGTGGATTGCCAGCCGGAGGTAGTGCTGGCTCAGGCGCGCAAGGCTGAGAAGGCTGTTCTCCAGGGAGACAGCCTGGGTTCGCTGCATGGCGTACCGCTGTCGATCAAGTCCTCTATCGACGTTGCCGGACATCGCTGCGAAGCCGGCACGCGACTGCGCGCAGGATACATCGCTAACGACGATGCTCCCTTGGTGGCTCGTCTGCGCGCGGCAGGCGCGGTTATTCTCGGCGTCACCAACGCTCCCGAGTTACTGATGGCTTGGGAGACCGACAACCTACTCTATGGCCGCACCAATAACCCCTGGGATCTGACACGTACCGCGGGCGGTTCGAGCGGAGGGGAAGCGGCCGCCATTGCAGCAGGACTCAGCGCGGGCGGCGTGGGCAGCGACGGAGGAGGCTCCATTCGCGAGCCAGCACACTTTTGCGGCATCTGCGGACTGAAACCGACGCCGGGTCGGATTCCATCGACCGGACACTTTCCGAAAGCGGGCGGCCCCTTCGCGCTGCTTGGAGTGGTTGGGCCGATGGCGCGCACCGTCGATGATTTGCGAATCCTATTTGAGGCGATGGCGGGCGCGGACGACGGCGATCCGTGCTCGGCGCCGGTCTTCGGTGCGACGGAATCGCCGAGAAAGAACCGCGAAGCATCGGCATCGGGGTCTTTGAAGACGATGAGCGCACGCCGGTGACGCAGGAGACGCGGGCCATGGTCAGACGTGCGACTGCTCTGTTGTCGCAGTAGCGGCTTTCGAGTTGAGGACTTCCGTCCCGATGGTCTCGAAGAAGCGCGTCAACTTTGGTGGCGGTTTTTCGGCACTGCGGGCGGTATGATTCTCGCTCCTCTGTTGCGCGGCCACGAGCGCGAACTGAGCCCCATCCTGCGAGAGTTTTTCTTGTGGACTTCGGCTGAGCCGTCGCACACTGGCGATTCGCTGCTGACAGCATGGTTGAGCCGCGATGAATTGCGCGAAAAAATTCTGCTGCAGATGCAGAATTATCCCGTGCTGCTTTGCCCGACCGCGGCTATCCCCGCCTTCCGACACGGCGAACGCGAATGGCGTGTAGAAGGCCAGACCGTGAAGTATCTGGATGCCTGGTCCTATTGCGAGTGGTTCAACCTGCTCGGCTTTCCCGCCGTCGTGGTGCCGATGGGATTCTCTGCAGAAGGCTTGCCCATCGGAGTTCAACTTGCCGGACGCCCCTGGGAAGAAGAACTCGTGCTCTCTGTCGCCGCCGCGCTCGAAGCGGTGCGCGGGCCGCTGCCGTCCTCGCCGCAACTTTAGGGCGAGTGTGGCGCGGGCGCCCTCGCCCGCGAATCCCAAGGATAATGCGGCCGTTTCACGACTTGAAGCTTTCGGCGGCGGCTTCTTAATCTTTTTGTACTATTACCCGGTATCGTCGAGCCGACTACACTGTTTCCTCAACGCGCATCGATTGTGGGCCGATCGCGAGCCAAGCCGAACAATGTCAGTCTCCAATCCATCCAGTCCGAAGCTGGTGCGCGCCTTGTTGGTTGTCCTGGTTGCGTCGGCGGCCTACTTGTATCCTTTCCCGCAAGCCAATCTTATTTATCCCGCCGTGGTCGTGATTCACTCTCTTGCTGGAGTTCTGGCCACTATCGTCGTGGCCCTCCTGCTGTCGCGTCTGCTGCGGCACGGGAACGTGGTTTGGAAGGCCGGATGGCTTCTGCTTGCCGGCAGCGCTGTTCTGGGCCTGCTTCTCCTCTACACGGGAACTTCGCGCAGCGAGTTCAAATGGCTCTATGCGCATATTGTTCTGAGCATGCTCGGGATCGGCTGCCTGCTCGCGGAGATGCTGCGAGGCCGCGGTTGGTTGAGTTCGAACGCCGCCATCCGGTTGCTCGTTTGCTTGGCCGCTCTCGGCGCGATTGGTTGGGCCGCGCACTACCAGCGCGAGAATCGCTGGCTGACAAGTTCGGTTATCAAGAATCCTGCGCTTCCTCCAGAAACTATGAATGGCGAAGGCGACGGGCCATCGGGTCCGTTTTTCCCGAGTTCGGCGCAGGTCTATGGAGGGCAGAAGATTCCCAGCAAGTTCTTCATGGAGTCGGAATCCTGCAAGCGCTGCCATGAAGATATCTACAACCAGTGGAACAGCTCCGCCCACCATTTTTCGTCGTTCAACAATCAGTGGTATCGCAAGTCGATCGAGTACATGCAGGATACGGTCGGGACGAAGCCATCGAAATGGTGCGGTGGATGCCATGACCCGGCGGTGCTCTACGCCGGCAAAATGGATACTCCCATCAAGCAGATTGTGCACACGCCTGAGGCGCAAGCCGGGTTGGGATGCATGATGTGCCACTCCATCGCCGACGTGAAAAGCACGATGGGCCAGGGCGATTTCTACCTGGAGTATCCCAAGCTGCATGAACTTGCGGCCAGCAAGAATCCGGTGGTTCGAGCGCTCCACGATTTCATCACCAGGCTGAATCCGGAACCACACCGCCGCGTCTTTCTTAAGCCGTTCATGCGCGAGCAGACGGCCGAGTTTTGCTCCTCGTGCCACAAGGTTCATCTGGACGTTCCGGTCAATGCGTATCGCTGGCTGCGCGGCTTCAACGAATACGACAACTGGCAGGCCAGCGGAGTTTCCGGCGAGGGCGCACGTTCCTTTTATTACCCTCCAAAACCGCAGCAGTGCGCGGATTGCCACATGCCGCTCGAGACTTCCAACGACATGGGCAACATCGACGGCAAGGTACACTCGCATCGCTTCCCGGCCGCCAACACGGCGCTGCCGACGGCGAACGAAGACGCCGCCCAGTTGAAGGCCACTGAAGACTTTCTGACCAGCGGAATCGTCAGCGTTGATATTTTTGCGCTGTCGCCGGCCATCGCACTTAAGAATGAGACGGGAGCGGCCGCGCAACGCGAACTGGCAACTACTTTCGCCGTGGGCGAAGAAGCCGAGGCCCCGTCGCCTGCGATCCTGACTTCTGAAAGCGCCAGTGAAGCCGCTCCCATCACCGCGCCTCTGGACCGCGTGCACGCATCCGTTCGTCGCGGCGACACTGTCCGCGTGGATGTGGTAGTGCGCACCAAGCGCGTCGGCCATTTCTTCCCCGGCGGTACGGTGGATGCCTTCGATACCTGGCTTGAACTCAAAGGCGTCGACGACCGGGGCCAGACGATTTTCTGGAGCGGCATGGTGGAAGATGGCGGCAAGGGTCCGGTGGAAAAGGGCGCGCACTTCTACCGCTCGCTGCAGGTTGATGGTCATGGCAATCCGATCAACAAACGCAATGCCTGGGCGACGCGCTCGGTTGTCTACGTGCATCTCATCCCGCCCGGCGCCGCCGACACTGTGCACTTTCGCATGACAAGTTCCTGCGAAGGCCGGCAACAAAATTACTCTCACCGCGCGCCTGTGCTATCGCAAGTTTTCCTGGGAGAACACGCAATTCGCGTTTGCCGGGCAACCGGATCCTGCCGCACGCGAGTCCGAGGTTGCTCCAGGATACGACGACAGAAAATTTCTGCTGAATGCGTCCCTGCATGGAGTCTCGGCGAAAGAAGAAAAGATTCCTGATCTGCCAATCGTCGCGCTCGCTGAAGACCATGTCACGCTCGACGTGCTGCCCTCCAATGCTCGCCGCACCCCAGCCTTCCCAGCAGCTCAGGAAAGAAGACTGGCAGCGCTGGAACGACTATGGCATTGGCCTGTTGCTGCAGGGTGATCTGAAAGCGGCGCAGTCGGCATTTGAAAAAATCACTGAGATCGATCCGCAAAATCCCGACGGCTGGGTCAACATCGGACGCGCCGCGCTGCAGGAGGGCGACGTTTCCCGCGCCCGCGTCGTTCTTGAGAAAGCGCTGGCTATCAACCCGAAGCTGGCGCGGGCCAACTTTTTCTATGCCTCGCTGATGAAGACCGCCGGAGACTACGATCAGGCGATCGCGCATCTCCAGGTCGTGCTCGCGCAGTATCCGCGCGACCGCGTAACGCTCAACAATCTGGGGCGCATCTTTTTCCTGCAGAGAAAATATGCCGACGCGGTGAAAGTTTTCGAGCAGGTGCTGGCAGTCGATCCAGAGGATCTTCAGGCCCACTACAACCTCATGCTCTGCTACAACGGGCTGGGCGATGAAAAAATGGCCAGGGAACACCAGGCCCGCTATCTGCGCTTCAAAGCCGACGAAGCGTCGCAAGCCATTACCGGCCCCTATCGTCAGCTTCATCCGGAAGACAACAACGAGCGCCAGAACATTCACGAGCACGTGTCGGTGCCGCTGCCGATTTTGCGCGCTCGCGGAGCTTCCCGAAAAGTGAATGCCGAAATGCCACTCACCACGGAGACACGGAGACACGGAGGTAAAAATCGGCAACAGATCTCTCTCTGTGTCTCTGTGTCTCCTGTGGTGGGTGTTGTCTTCGCTGTTAGCCACGAACAGCCTCGCGCAAGCAGCACATCACCTTCCGCGACATAACCGCGCAAGCCGGCATTCATTTCACTCCACAACAATGGAGCGTTTGGGAAGAAGTGGCTGCCCGAGACCATGGGCCCGGGCTGCGCTTTCATCGATTACGATAACGACGGCTGGCCCGACATTCTGCTCGTCAATGGTACGGATTGGCCGGGACATGCAAAAAGTGGCGCGACGACTCTGAAGCTCTACCACAACAATCACGATGGCACGTTCACTGATGTGACCCGCAAATCCGGGCTGGGGATTCGTGCTTTTCGGCATGGGCGTTGCCATCGGCGATTACGACAACGACGGTTTCGACGACATTTTTATTACCGCCGTTGGCCAAAGCCATCTCTTCCACAACAACGGAAACGGAACGTTTACCGACGTCACCAAGTCCGCCGGGCTGTGGGGGCCGAGCGAGTTCTCTACCAGCGCGGCCTGGGTTGACTATGATCGCGATGGCAAACTCGATCTGGTCGTCGCTAATTACGTGCAGTGGTCGGAGCAAACCGATCTTTACTGCACGCTCGATGGCGCGCATAAGTCTTACTGCACGCCCGAATCGTACAAGGGAACGTCGGTTCGCCTGTGGCATAACTTAGGCAATGGGAAATTTGAAGACGCGACGCGGAAGGCAGGACTTTATGATGAAAGCTCGAAAAGTCTTGGCATCGCGATCCTCGACTATAACAATGACGGTTGGCCTGACATCTTCATCACGAACGACACCCAGCCCAACAAGCTCTATCTGAACAAGAAGAATGGCAGCTTTGAAGAGCGCGCTGTTCCCGCCGGCATCGCCTTCAGCGAAGATGGAATTGCCCGAGCCGGCATGGGCGTGGATGCCGCCGACTACGACCGCTCCGGCAGCGCAAGCCTGATCATTACGAACTTCGCCAATCAGATGCTCGCGCTCTACCACAACGAGGGCAACGGACTTTTCGTGGACGAGGCTCCCACCTCCGAGGTCGGACGGGCCACGCTTCTTACGCTCGGATTCGGCTGCTTCTTTTTCGACTACGATAACGACGGCTGGCCCGATATTTTTGTTGCCGACGGGCACATCGAAAACGAGATTGAGCGCGTGCAGAAGCGCGTGAGCTATGCTGAGCCTCCACACCTGTTTCGCAATCTGGGCCGGGGAAAGTTCGAGGAAGTTACGGCCAAAGCGGGCGCGAGATTCGCCGCGGCGAAAGTCGCGCGGGGCGCGGCATATGCGGACATCAACAACGATGGTGCGCTCGATATCCTGATCATGACCAACGGCGGCCCGCCCCATCTCTACCTCAACCAGGGCGGCACTAATCAGAGCCTGCGCGTGAAGCTGGTGGGGACGAAATCGAATCGCGACGGCATCGGCGCGGTGGTGCGCCTTTCTGCCGCCGGCGAAAAGCAGTGGCAGATGATGCGCTCCGGCTCCAGCTATTTGTCGTCGAGCGAACTGGTGCTGACGTTTGGCTTGGGCTCGAGAACGAAAGCTGAGGCGTTGGAAATCCAGTGGCCGAGCGGGCAGGTGGATAAGCTGTCGAATGTCTCTGCTGGGCAGACGGTCACGGTTGAGGAAGGGAAGGGCGTGATCGGGGCGCGGCCGTACGGGAAGAGATAGCGGCGTGGCTTCTCATCTCTCAGCTTACGATTTGCCTGATGTAGAGGTGCTTCGACTGCGCCGGAGTCGCGCTTCTGCGCGCAACTCCGGCTTCGCTCAGCATGACAATTACAAACAGTGTGCGCTCGGCATCACAACCACGCAGTGCGCTCTCAGCGTGCCAGGCAATCGCCTTCCCCTGCGCCCGCTATAATTCGAATGTTCTCCCACGAATCGTGACAAAACCAATCGCAGCGGCGCTGATTGCTGTTCCTATTCTGCTCTTCGCCCTTCTTGCCGCATCCCCCGCTCCCGATCCCGCAGAAGCCGCTCGCCTCAACAACCTTGGTGTCGCCTACATGGACCAGCAGCTCTTTGAGAAAGCGCTGAAGGCTTTCGAAGAAGCGGCCGCGAAAGACCCTGCGCTGAAAATTACAACGCTCAATCGCGGCGTGGCGTTGCTCAATCTGCAGAAACTCGAAGAAGCGAAGGCGCTGCTCGAAAAAGCTGCCAAAGACGATCCGAGCGACGCGCACGCCTGGTTCAACCTCGGCCTCTACTACAAGAATTCAGCGAGTTCCGAGGCGGCTCTGGGCGCGTTTCGCCGCGTCATCGACATCGATCCCAACGACGCCGACACCTGGTATTTTCTTGGCTCGACTTATGCGCAACTGAAGCAGTTTCCCGAGGCGATTGCCGCCTTCGAGCACGCGCTGAAGATCGATCCGCTGCATGCGTCCGCCCAGTTCGGGCTGGCGCGAGCCTACCAGCAATCGGGGCAGACCGATCCGGCGCATGAGGCGATGAAGAGATTTCAGTACGTCACGCAGAAGAAGCTGGGAGCGCCGATCAGCTTGATCTATGGCGAGCAAGGCAAATACTCGCGGGCGGAAGAGTCGCCGCTGGCGGTGCAGAAGGTGCCGGCGCAGATTGCGGTGAGGTTTGTGGATGTGACGAGGGAGGCGGGAATTGTCGATGCGAAGCCATCTGCCAGCGACCAAGGCGGCGCGCATACGCTCTCGGTCCGGGTGCGTGCTTTCTCGACTACGACAATGACGGAAACATCGACGTTTTCTTGCGGACAATGGCGCGCAGGGCGGCATGTCGCTGTTTCACAACTTGGGAAACGGCAAGATTCGAGGACGTGACCAAGAAAGCCGGGCTCGATCGCAACTAGTGCACGCGATTTGCCTGCACCGCAGGGACTATGACAACGACGGATTCGCCGACCTTGCAGTTACCTCGGCGATCGCGTCCTGCTTCTGCACAATGAAAAAAACGGCACATTCAAAGATGTGACGGAAGCAAGCCGGAATCACACAGAGAAGGCACTTACAAACCTGTGGGCGCCACGTTCGGAGAGTACGGCCACGAAGACGATTGGACTGTCACTTTATCGATTACGACCACGACGGAGACATTGGACCTTTATTCACGCAGAGCGTAGCGGAACTACGAAGCCGAAGATCCCGTCGAGGTCGGACGACATGCCGAGTCGTGCAAACGCGATGTGGCGCAACAATGGAAACGGCACGTTCACTGATGTCACGTCGCAGCCTTCTGGCTCTTTCCGAGTGCTTGCACGGCAATGCGGTAGGAACGGATTACAACAATGATCGTGCTGTCGACTCGTGGTGACAGGTCGGCAGAAGCTAGATCGAAGGCATTTTCGAGAATCCCGCGTGAGGGCACATTCACACGGCCGGATCACTGGGCCGGCATCCAAACACATTGGTTGGTCGAGCTACATGGGGTCGCCGTTCTCGATTTCGATCACGACGGCTGGATGGATTTCGCTTTCACACATGACGGCGCTACCAGCGCTCACCCTTGGCGCAATAATCAAGGCAAGACGCTTCGACGCAAGTTCCGCTTCCCGAAAGTCAATTGGGTGCGCGCCTACGGCATCGTCGCCTTCGACTACGACAACGACGGCTGGGTTGACCTCGCCGCAGTCGGCGAAACGAAAGATGGCCGCGGCGAGGTTCGGCTCTTTCGCAATCTTGGACCGGATGGATGGAAAGACGTCACCGCCGACGTTGGTCTCGACAAGATTCAACTCAAAGAGCCGCGCGCCATTATTGCCGGCGATTACGATAACGACGGGGCTGTCGATCTGCTGATCACGCAGAATCACGGGCCTGCTGTGCTGCTTCGCAATGAAGGCGGCAACAAAAATAATTCTTTGCGGCTGGCGCTCAAGGGACTGAACGACAACAAGTCGGCCATCGGCACCAAGGTTGAAGTCTTTTCGGATGGCATTCGGCAGAAGTTCGAAGTTTACGGGTCATCCGGATATCTCGGGCAGAACTCGCCTTATCTCACCATCGGGCTGGGGCAGGCGAAGCAGGCTGATGTTGTGCGGCTGCTGTGGCCCACTGGCGTTCTGCAAGACGAGGTTGAAGTCGCCGCCAACAAGCTGCAGCATATTCAGGAGCTCGACCGGCGTGGCAGCTCCTGTCCTACGCTCTTTGCGTGGGATGGCACGCATTATGCGCTGGTCGGCGATATGTTGGGCGCGGGCGTTATCGGGCACTGGATTGCGGCGGGTACCCTCGGGGCTAAAGCCCCAATCCGTAGGCGCTGAGCGGCACGGCTGAAGCCGTGCCCTTCCCAAACCGAGCGCTGAAGCCGTTCCTACCCAAAGCCAATCGCTGAAGACGCGTCTCACTCAACGACAATTGCTGAATCGGACTCTGGCGTTGTGCGCAATATTCCGCGTCCGACTGAAGCCATCAAAATTGATCGGAACTGCTTCGCGAAAAGTACGATCCCATCCTTCCGAAACAGGGAAGGACTGGGCAGCATACTTAGTTTCCGCTTTATGGAGCCGCTGGAAGAGTCCGTCTATCTTGACCAGGTGCAGTTGCTCGCGGTCGATCATCCCGCGGACTTTGATGTTTATCCCAACGAATATTTCGCGAGCAATCCGCCGTATCCGCCCTTCAAAGTTGTGTTCAGCAATAAGAAAGATGCGCGGCCGCCCGCCGGAGCCTGGGACGGGCACGGCCACAATGTTCTTCCCGATCTGCTGGCGCATCGCTACTTCGGCGACTTCAAGGTTCTGCCGTTTCTGGGGTTCGCCGAGCCGCACTCGCTCGAACTCGATCTAGGCGCGCCTTACGATGGCGGGCCGCTCTGGCTGCTCATGCATGGCGAGATCGAATACTACAGCGCGACCAGCATGTATGCCGCTGATCAAGCCGGGTTGCGCCCGATTGCTCCTTACGTCGAAGCGCAGAACGAAAAAGGAAACTGGGTGCGCGTTGTCGATGATCTTGGATTTCCGGCTGGCGGCGCGCGCACGATGACTGCCGATCTTACTGGCAAGCTTCCGCTGGGCACGCGCCGCATTCGCTTGACTACGAATCTGCAGATCTATTGGGACAGCATTCTTATCAGCCGGACTCGGCAGGAGGAAACGAATGGGCGAGGCGCCCGCGCCTCCATCACGCCCGTTCCGCTCGTGCGCGCCGACCTTGGCTTCCACGGTTTCCCGCTCAAGATCGAAGGCCAACCGCCCGGCAATGTGAAATACATTTACGAGAAGACGAGCGCCACCGGCCCTTACACGCGCCCCGCCGGAGCCTACACGCGCTATGGCGACGTGCTTCCGCTGCTGACCGCCGTTGACGATAAGTTTGCCGTCTTCGGTTCCGGCGATGAAGTCGCCCTCGATTTCGATCCCGCAAGCCTTCCGCGCGCTCCCGCCCGGTTGGGTGCGCGACTATTTCTTCATCGCCAACGGCTACGAGAAAGATATGGATTTCTACGCCTATCGCGGCGACACGGTCGAGCCGCTGCCGTTCCGCGATATGAACGCTTACCCGTATCCCGGGCAGTCTTTTCCGGGCGATGCCGATCACCTCAACTATTTGCTGGAATACAACACGCGATTCATGTCCGGCAACGAGGCTAGCGGGTATTCGTTTCAATACCACTGATTCAATTGCTACGCCGGGACGGGGCAGAGCCCCGTCACCACACCACACCAGACGACACGTTCCCATGCTGTCGCAACGGCTGGTTTATAATTTAAATATTCCAGATTCCAGCATGGAGTAAATCTGACGGAATAAGTCTGTAGCCTGACATAATCAGTCTGACGGAGCACTCTAACTATGATTCGACAGCTTCAAAATGCAGGGCCAACGCTGAAGTTCGTTCTGGGCGCGCTACTGGTCATCATTTGCGGCGGCATGGTGATCACTCTTATCCCGGGCGGTTTCGGCTCCAACTTTGGTTTTGGCGGCGCGCCTCCGGCCGGAGTCCTCGCCACCATCGGCGATCAGAACGTGACGGTGCTCGAAGTGCAGCGCGCGGCGCGGCAGATGGTGCAGCAGCAGTTTCCGCGCGGCGGACCACAGGCCGCCATGCTAATACCCTATTTCACCCGCCAGGCTGCCCAGCAGCTCATTGATGAGAAGGCGATGGTCGCGGAGGCGCACCGCCTGGGCCTGCGCACCAATGACGACGAACTGCGCGATGAACTTCAGCACGGGCAGCTCGGGGCAACTTTGTTTCCCGATGGCAAGTTCGTCGGCCAGGAACAGTACGAAGACTTCGTTCAGCGGAACGACATGACGGTTCCGGAATTTGAGGCGCGCGTGGGGGACTTCATTCTCAGGAACAAGTTGCAAGCGCTGGTAGCGAGCACGGCCTTCGTGACCGACTCCGAAGTGCGCGATGAGTTCGAGCGTCGCAACACGAAAATCAAGTTTGAATATGCGGTGATCACGCAGGGCGACGTACTGAAAGGTTTGCACCCCACGGACGAGGAACTGAAGGCGTTTTACGATCGCAACAAGGCGAGCTACGCCAATTCCATTCCCGAGAAGCGGAAGATTCAATACGTTGTAATCGATTCGGCCAAGATGGCGGCCGCACAGAACGTTATCGAGCAGGAGTTACAGTCCTATTACGATCAGCACCGCGACGAATACCGCGTGCCCGAGCAGGTGAAGGTTCGCCACATTCTGATCAAGATTCCTCTGCCGGCTCCGGGCGTGCAATGAAGATGAAAAGGCGGTCAGCGCGGCGCGCGCCAAAGCCGAAGATGTTCTGAAGCAACTCAAGGCCGGTGGAGACTTCGCCAAGCTGGCGGAAAAGTATTCCGAGGATCCGGGCAGCGCCAAGAATGGCGGCGAGTTGGGCTGGATTGGACGGGGACGTACCGTTCCGGAATTCGAGAAGGCTGCCTTCTCGCTTCCCAAGGGACAGATCAGTGATCTGGTCAAGTCGAGCTATGGCTTCCACATTATCCAGGTGGAAGACAAACAGGATGCTCATCTGAAGACGTTCGCCGAAGTGAAAAGTGAGATCCAGGAGAAGGTGAAGCAGGAGAAAGCCCAGCGCGCCACCGAAGTCGCTGCCAACAGCTTGCTGAGTGCGGCGCGCACCGATGGCTTGGACAAGGCAGCCGCCGCCAAAAGCGAGCCGGTAGTGACGACCGACTTCTTTAGCCACACCGATAGCTTGCCTGGCCTGGGCGCAAATTCGCAGTTTATGGATGCCGTCTTTAATGAGCCCGACAAGGCGCCGCCCGATGTCGTACAACTGCCGCAGGGATACGTCGTTTTCCAGTTGGTATCAATCAAGCCACCGGCGACACCCACCTTTGAAGAGATTCATGGGCGCGTTGAGACGGAATTCAAGAACCAGCGCGCCAGCTTCCTCCTGCAGCAAAAAACGCAGGAACTCGCGGACCGCGCAAAGGCTGACCATGATTTGAAGAAGGCTGCCAAGGATCTGGGAGCGGATTTCAAGACCAGCGATTTCGTCGCGCCCGACGGCCAGGTTCCCGGCATCGGCTCTTTGGCCGGCCCGGCGAGCGCGATTTTTTCGCTGAAACCCGGCGAGATGAGCGGCCCCATCGTTGCCGGTGCGGATGGCATCGCTGCGCGGTTGCTGGAAAGACAGCAGCCGACGGATCAGGAGTTTGCGGCGAAAAAGGACCAGATCCGCGAATCGCTTCTGGAGGCCAAACAGGGCGAAATGTTCCAGCTTTTCGTAGCGAATCTGCGCAAAGACATGGAAAAGTCGAAGCTCATCAAGATCAACGAGGAAGAGATGAAGAACCTGACCCGTCAGAACGCGGAAGAAGGTTCCTAGGGCTGAGAGCCGACAACTGAGAGCCGAGAATTTTCTTTGATGTCTTTCGCGCGTGCCAGCGGAATCCTGCTCCATCCCACCTCGCTGCCTTCGCGCGGCGGGATCGGCGACTTTGGTCCGGCGGCATATGCGTTCGCTGATTTTCTCGCCTCCGCGCGCCAGGGCGTCTGGCAGGTGTTGCCGCTGGGCCCGCTCGGTTTCGGAAATTCACCCTACTCTTCCACCTCTGCATTTGCCGGGAATCCGCTACTGATCAGCCTGGAAAGGCTTGCGGATCGCGGCTGGATTGAGCATTCGCAACTCGACGTCCTTCCCACCCAAACCGAATCCGTCGATTACGATACGGTGTTTCATAAAAAGTTGCCGCTTCTTTTCGAAGCAGCGCGAAACTTCCTGCGCTCCGCTCCGGGGAATATCCGATCCCGCTACGAAAACTTTTGCCGTCAGAATCAATGGTGGCTCGACGACTTCGTTCTCTTCGATGCATTGCGCGCGCGGTTTAAGCTGAAGAGTTGGAACAACTGGCCGCACGAATTGACTCATCGCAATGTCGAGGCGCTGGCTGAGGCGCGCACAGAAATGCAGGACGATCTGACGTGCGCAGCGCCGTGCAGTTCTTTTTCTACGAACAATGGCAGGCGCTGCGCTCTTATTGCGCGGAAAGGTCGATCCGGGTCGCCGGCGATATTGCGATCTTCGTCAACTTCGATAGCGCCGACGTCTGGACTCATCCTGATCTATTCCGTCTTAATGCCGAGCTCGATCCGGAAGTGGTTGCGGGAGTGCCTCCGGATTTCTTCAGCAAAGAGGGCCAGCGCTGGGGCCATCCACTTTACCGGTGGGACGTGATGAAGGCGCGAGGCTACAGCTGGTGGATTGATCGGCTGCGCTGGGCGATGCACAGCTTCGACTACCTGCGGCTCGATCATTTCCGGGGTTTTTCGCAGTTCTGGGAGATTCCCGCAAACGAGCCGACAGCAATCCGCGGGCGCTGGGTGGATGGTCCGAAAGACGATCTGTTCGACAAGGTGCGAGAAGCTCTCGGCGGCCTTCCGTTTTTCGCGGAGGATCTCGGCTACATTACTCCCGACGTCCATGCTCTCCGGGATCGCCTGAAGATTCCCGGCATGGCGGTTTTGCAATTCGGATTTGGCGACCCGGGCGCACACATGCATCTACCCCACAGCTTTACACATGAGAAAGTCGTCTACACCGGTACGCACGATAACGACACGATGGCCGGCTGGTGGGCAACGGGCGCGACCGAGCCGGAACGCCAGCACGTACAGGCATACCTCGGGTGCTGTGAGGACGGCATTCCGTGGGCGATGATTCGCGCGGCCTTTCGTTCGGTTGCCGATCTCTGCATCGTTCCGCTGCAGGACGTTTTCAGCCTGGGGAGCGCGGCCCGCATGAATGTTCCAAGCCTCGAAGATGGCAACTGGCGCTGGCGTTGTGGCACCGATCGACTGCGTCCGGAAGTGGCAAAAAAACTCGCTGCCCTCACCGAGATCTGCGATCGCCTGCCTCAGCCATTGCCGACGACGAAGGAAGATTGGGCTGCCTGAGTGGTGTATCCTCGCTGTCAAACAAACTGATCGTTCTTGGAGCACTTCCTTATGAGCGACCCTATCATTCGGGCTCAGGCTGTCGAAAAATTCTATACGCAGCCCGATGGCAGCCACATTGAAGTCATTGCGCCCGTCGATCTTGACGTCGAGCCCGGCAAGATCGTCACGCTGCTGGGTCCCTCCGGCTGCGGCAAGTCCACGCTCCTCCGAATCCTAACCGGACTCAGCAAGCCTTCCTCGGGGCAGGTGCTATGGCATGGCCAGCCGATTACTTCTCAAAACGCCAGCGTGGCGATTGTCTTCCAGAGCTTCGCGCTATTCCCGTGGCTCACCGTGCTCGATAACGTGGAAGCGCCGCTCGAAGCGAGGGGTGTCCCAGCGATGGAGCGCCACAAGCGCGCATTGCGCATTCTCGACACCGTTGGCCTCGATGGCTTCGAGAGCGCGTATCCGAAAGAGCTTTCCGGAGGCATGAAGCAGCGCGTCGGCTTCGCGCGTGCTCTGGTGGTAGAGCCGGAAGTGCTCTTCATGGATGAGCCTTTCTCCGCGCTCGATGTGCTTACCGCGGAAAATCTGCGCAATGAACTGCTCGAACTCTGGCTAAGCAAGAAGATGCCAACCAGCGCCATCTTCATCGTCACACACAATATTGAAGAAGCGATTCTTTTGGCCGACCGTGTGCTTGTGCTGGGCAGGAATCCCGCGCGCGTTCGCGCCGATTTTCCCGTCGAATTGCCCCAACCACGCGATCGAAAATCGACGCGCTTTGTTGAACTCGTGGACTACGTCTACAAAGTGATGACCCAGCCCGATCTCGCGCTTGCGGTTCCCGGCGCCCAGGCCTCGGCGCAAAAGCCCGCCCGTCAGAAATACCAGATGCTTCCTCATGCCCGCGTCGGCGGTATTGCCGGTCTGCTCGAACTTCTGCAGGACCGGGGCGGCAAGGAAGACGTATATCGCCTGGCGGAAGTCCTGATCATGGATGCCGAAGATTTGCTGCCGATCGTCGAAGCGTCCGTTCTGCTTGGTTTTGCCACGCTCAAGGAAGGCGATGTCGAAATCATCCCCGACGGCGCTCGCTTCGCGGAAGCCGACATCCTCACCCGCAAAATTCTTTTCCGTCAAGCCGCGCTCAAGCACGTCATGATCCTGCAGCAGATCGACAGCATTCTCCACGCCAAGACCGATCATTCCATCTCGGAAGAATTTTTCTACGACATTCTGGACGAGCATTTCAGCCAGGATGAAGTCGAACGCCAATTTGAAACCGCGATGAACTGGGGACGTTACGCCGAGATTTTCGACTTCGACCGCGAATCGCACCGGTTGATCCTGGCCGAACCGGTCTCTGAGCCGCATGCACCCACCGGCCCGGTGCAGCCTTGAAACCACCTGCCTTGAAGCGCCCATGAAGCGTACCCCCAGAATCCGCCTCCGGAGCCCGCTCCGCATCTGGTCGATGCTGCCGCGTCCCGAGCGCGGCGAGCCTGCCCGACGTCGTCATGTTCTCCGCGGGCCTGGCGCTGTTCTATGGAGTGCTGGAAATCGGCCGTCACTGGCTTGGTCCTTTTCATCCGCATGTCGAGATCAGCCGCAGCCCCGCCGCGTTGCCCCTCTATGCGGGATACTCGCTCCTGCGCATTGCGCTCGCCTATATCCTCAGCCTGATCTTCGCCCTCGTTTATGGATATATTGCCGCGTACCGTCCGCGTGCCGAGCGTTTCATGATTCCGCTGCTCGACGTTCTACAGTCGATACCAATTCTGAGCTTTCTTCCCGGCGTCATGCTGGCGATGGCGGCGCTTTTTCCCGGACGCCAACTCGGAGTGGAACTGGGCGCAGTTCTGCTGATCTTTACCGGCCAGGTCTGGAACATAGCCTTCAGCTTTTACGCATCGCTGAAGAGCATTCCGCGCGAGATGCGCGAAGCCGCCTCAATTTATCGCTTCAATTGGTGGCAGCGTTTCATCCAGATCGAGTTGCCTTTCGCAACCATCGGCCTGGTGTGGAATTCAATGATGTCGGTGGCGGGAGCCTGGTTTTTCCTGATGGCTTGCGAGCAGTTTGGAGACTTCCGTCTGCCGGGCCTGGGCTCTTATTTGCAGTCCGCCGCCGATAACGGGGACACGCGCTCGATTCTGCTTGGCATTTTCACGATGGTGGCTGTCATCGTGCTCCTCGATCAGCTGATATGGCGTCCGGTAATCGCCTGGGCTGAAAAATTCAAGTTCGAGCAGGTCGAAAGCACGAGCGCCCCCACTTCATGGGTCCTCGATTTTCTTCGCCGCTCCCGTGGAGTGGCGTTCTTCCGTAAGCGCGCCGTGCGCCCCTTGCGGGAGCAGATGATCCACTATTTTGCTGGCCAGAATAATAATGAGGTCAAAGCGCAATCACCCCGCGAAAGCGAAGCGGTTTTATGGGTCTGGCGAATTGTGGGAATCGCCATCATGGGCGTGATCGGCTATTCGGTCATCCGCGTTGTCATTATCCTGACCGGCCTGCACAGCGCTGAGTTCCACGAACTCGGCCTCGGCCTGGGCGCGACCTTCCTGCGCGTCAATGCCGCTCTCATTCTCGGCGCTCTCTGGACCATCCCCGTTGGCGTCGCCATCGGATTCAACCCGCGCATGGCTCGCATTGCCCAGCCGCTCGCCCAGATTGCCGCGTCAGTCCCGGCCACCGCCTTATTTCCGGTTGTGCTGTTGATTCTCATCCGCGTGGGCGGAGGCTTGGGACTCGGCTCGATCGTCCTGCTGCTGCTCGGCACCCAGTGGTACATCCTGTTCAACGTGATTGCCGGAGCGATGGCGATCCCGACCGACCTGAAAGAGGCTGCCAGTGTCTTTGGCCTGCGCGGTTGGGAGCGCTGGCGCAAACTGATCCTGCCCGGCATCTTTCCCTTCCTTGTCACTGGGCTGGTTACAGCCTCCGGAGGGGCATGGAACGCCAGCATCGTTGCTGAATACTTCCACTTCAAGGGCCAGACGTATTCGACTCTTGGTGTCGGCGCCATGATTTCGGCCGCCACCGATGCCAAGGACTTCAACCTTCTGCTGGCTGGAACGATCGCGCTTTCCGCAGTCGTCGTGACTACGAATCGCCTGGTCTGGCGCCGCCTCTACCGCCTCGCCGAGACTCGCTACAAACTCGAAAGCTGACGGGAGTAGGTCACTCTGCCCCACTTACGAATTGACCCACTGCATTTGTTGCCGCTTGCTCGCGCTGATACCATGTTCCGCCATGGCCGAAGAACATTATCGCTACCACTTCGATAACTATACGCGGAAGGCCGAAGTCGGCATCTACGGAATTCTCGCCGTTCTCCTGACCATTACCGCCCTGGCCGCCATCGCCGACGGCGGAGTGTTGTTGTGGACCGGCATTCGCACCTGGACGATCTCTTCACAGACCTTGCAGGTTCTCGACCGCCTGCTGATTGTGCTGATGCTGGTCGAAATCCTTCACACGGTGAGCATTTCCATCCGCTCGCATGTCCTGGTCACGGAACCATTTCTGGTGGTTGGTCTCATCGCCTCCATCCGGCGCATTCTGGTCATCACGCTCGCGGCTTCCACTCTCACCTCGGGCAATTCCTGGTCCGCCGAAGGCGCAAGTATCTTCCGCGCCTCCATGATGGAGTTGGGCCTGCTTGGCCTCCTTATCCTGATTTTGGTGTTCTCCATTACTCTTTTGCGCCGCTATGCACCCGGCCCTAAAGAATAATGGAGCGAGTATCGGGGACCACGTTCTTCAATTCATGGCGCAGTCATGACCACGCTAGTACCCCACGAAGAGAAGCGCACGATCCCTTCCGATCCCCAATTTCAAATATCAAATGCAGCCTATGTTTTGGACCGCTTCCGCCGAAACATACCCGCCACTGCTACCAGCCCGGTCCCCAGCAATCCCAAGGTGCCTGGTTCAGGCGTCAAGTGGGTCAGCCCCAATTTGATACTGCCCTTGTGATCTACCGTTTCCTGGTTCCAGTAGGTGTAGATGGTTTGGGTCGTGTTTCCCGACACAGTGCGGCCCGTGTACGCCTGTCCTGAGATTTCGCCGCTCAGTTGGTATTCGTGGTATTGCTTGTTTGATGCCACCAGGGTCCAGTCAATCGGCCCGACGAAGGCACCGTCGAAGATTACGCCTTTGGGCTGACCATAGTTGCCAACGCCGGTCACAATAAAGCTCGATCCCACGTCGGAAAAAGTGCCGCCGGTCCATACGCTGCCGCTGCTGAGAGCGCCAGTCGCGAAGCTGACCGATCCCAGGGAATGGTTTTTCGGCGCTTGAATGCCGTTGAAATTTATAAGCTCGGATCCCTTGGAGACGACTCCCGAAGCGGTGATCGTAACCGTGCCGAACTGGTTGATGAGGTTGATTCCGTCTGCGCTAGCCGTAATTGGCAATACCAGCGCCAATAACGCCAAGCCGAACAATAACCGTTTCATTATTCCCTCCACAGAAATAAAGCGATCCTGGGGTGGCCGCAGGGGGATAGGGTCGCCACGGATCACGAAGGTTGAATCGTTACTTGCTGTCCCTTAGCAGTAATTTGCCTGGGTATCTGAGAGCAAACAGTCCGGGGAGGACGTCGACATAGTGTTGCACTAAAGTAATGGATTTGAAGTGACACATATCACGGCTCTGCGTGATTATTTCGGGGTGGGCACGGCCGCCCCAGCAGTCGCCGTAGACCCCGCATCGCGAACACGTGGAGCCGAAAGCGGGGCTTAGCGTCCAGAGCCTGCTTTACTAAAACCCGCTCCTGAATTAACAATGGATAGTTCAACGCAAGGAGCAATCATGCCTGCTACTGGAGAACTCATTCGTCTGATGAACTACGTCGATGACATCGCCGCAATCCTGCGGCGCGTCAACGCCTCACTTCCCACCATGACCGACGAAGAAAAAGTCCGCCTCGCGGAATACATTCGCAAATCCGATCCCAGCCTGGAGAGCGTCCTGAAACAGCTCGACAAGCATCTCGACAAGGTGGCGAAGTAGTGCCGGAGGTGCCAACGATCAAGACCGTAGCCGTCATTGGCGCCGGCATCATGGGACGAGGTATCGCCCACGCCGCCGCAATTGGCGGCTACCGCACGATCCTTGAAGATCTGCTGCCTAACGCACTGCGCAAGGCGGAAAACGAAATCCGCGCCAACCTCGATAAAGCCGTCGAACTCGGCAAGGTGAATGCGTCGGACGCGCAGGCCGCACTCGGCAGGATCGAGTATGCGAGTTCGGTAGACGAAGCGGCACGCCAGGCCGATCTGGTCATCGAAGCGGTGCCCGAGGAACTGGAATCGAAGATCGAGATTTTCACGCTTCTCGATAAGATCTGTCGACCTTCGACGATTCTTGCTTCGAATACCTCTTCGCTCAGCGTTACAGAGATTTCGAGCGTGACCTATCGCGCGAAAAAATGTGTGGGAATGCACTTCTTCAATCCTGTCCATAAAATGAAGCTGCTCGAAGTGGTGCGCGCGCTCGAGACCGATGCTGAAACGCTCGCCGCTGCAGTCGAAGTCGGAAAGCGCATGGGCAAGGAAGTTGTCGTGGTCAAGGAAGCGCCCGGCTTCATCACCAGCCGCATCAACGCCATGATCGGCAACGAAGCGTTTTACATGCTGCAGGAAGGAATCGCCACTCCTGAAGATATCGACAAAGCGCTGAGGCTTGGCCTTAACCATCCGATGGGACCCTTCGAGCTGGTGGATTTGGTCGGCCTCGACACGCGCTTGCACATTCTCGAATATCTCCACAAAAGCCTGGGGGAGAAATTTCGCCCCTGCCCGCTGCTTGCGCAATACGTAAAAGCCGGAAGACTCGGGCGAAAGTCGGGTCGCGGAGTTTTTGAATATCCGGAGCAAGCGGAAAAGTAAAAGTTTGTAAATACATCCCAAACAGCTCCCTTTACGCTCTTTTGACGGGCAGCCGCGCTTTCCTAACCTGCATCTCACAGTTCCATGAAAGCCTTCCTGGCCAGCCTTGCGGTCCTCGCGTTGATATGTCCATTGGCGGCCTACGCAGCTCTTGGCGGTGACATCGCGTCCATCGAAGCCGACCGGGCCCAAATGAAAGGCAGTGTCCAACAACGCCAGGCCTCGGCATACAGCGTGCATGAGATCAAAGGTAGTACCGGCACCGTGGTCCGCGAATATGCGTCGCCCTCGGGCCATGTTTTCGCGGTGGCTTGGCAAGGCCAGTTCGCTCCCGACCTGCAGCAGCTTCTGGGTACGTATTTCGACCAGTACTCCGCCGCGGTGAGAGCCAATAAAGCGACTTATGTCGGCCGCCGGCCCCTCAATCTGCAGCTTCCGGGATTGGTCGTGCAGATGAATGGTTATATGCGCGCCTATCACTTCCGGGCGTATCTTTCGCAACAGATTCCCGCCGGAGTGAATCAGGAGGAGTTGTGGTAACGACAACGTCAGGCGGATTAGTGCTACGCGGGTCAAAGGGGCGAGGATCAAAGGGGCACGGGTCAACGGGCACGGGTCAAAGGGGCAAAGATCGATTTTGCGCCGCTCTACTTTGCGCGGGTTCCTGAGCCTGGGTGTTGCCAGCGCATTCGGATTGCTCGCCGCCTGCGGCGGAGGAGGAAGCAGCACCAAGACCACCACTCCCCCTCCATCGGGAAATAACGTGCAAGCGATCGAGGTCAATGGAGGGCCGGTCGCGGGGCAACTCTACGCCAATGCCGCCTTTACCAGTGTGACCGTGTGCGTTCCGGGTTCCTCGACCTGCCAGACGGTGGATGGAATCCTGGTGGACACGGGTTCTGTCGGACTAAGGCTCCTCGGTTCCGCAATCCCTAATCTTGCTTTGCCCAAGCTCGCTGGCTCGGGCAGTACGAACTACTACAACTGCGTCAGCTTTGTGGATGGCTCCTACCTTTGGGGTCCGGTGGCGCAAGCGGATGTGGAAATGGCCGGAGAAAAAGCAAGCAGCGCCAGCATTCAGCTGATCGAAGATCCCACTGGCTTCACGGTGCCAGCCGCTTGCTCGAATGGCGGCGTTGACGAAGACAATCTGCAGGCGCTCGGAGCCAATGGCATCGTCGGCGTGGGCGGATACCCGCAGGATTGCGGCCCTGCCTGCGTGAGCGGCACTTCTCCAGACATCTACTTTACCTGCGCGCAAAGCGGCAATTGTCAGTCATCGACGATCGCGGTAGCACAGCAGGTGGTCAATCCGATTATCGACTTTACGACCGACAATAATGGCGTACTGATCGCAATGCAGTCGGTGGATGGCGAGTCAGCGACGGCTACCGGATCCATGATCTTTGGCATCGGTACCGAATCCAACAACGCGCTGGGTTCAGCCAATGTCTATCCAATCAATAGCAATGGGTTCTTCACAACGACGTTTAATTCGCAGGCGTTGACCGAGAGCTTTATTGACAGCGGCTCGAACGGATATTTTTTCCCCGATGCGTCGATAACGCAATGCGGCCTCGACAGCATCGCCCCCGGATTCTACTGTCCGGCCAGCACCGTGAACCTGTCGGCACAAAATGCTACGCAAAGCGGGGCGCAAAATACGGTGAGCTTCAGCGTCGATAATGCGGTGAATGATTTTAATAACTTTGGCGGCGACTCGGCATTGGCGAACCTTGCCGGACCGAACGGCAGCACCAACTGCGTAACCGGGACGCCTTGCGGCTTCGATTGGGGCCTTCCGTTCTTCTACAGCCGCAACGTGTTCACTTCGATCTACGGACAACCGGTTCCGAGCGGAACTCCCGCTGCACCCTGGTGGGCCTATTGATTTGATGGCGCTTTGACGCACCGCAGCAAGTGATGGAAGTCACCGCGACGGGAAGGCGGCCGGATTAGCCTTACATTGGTTAGCCAATCCCATGCTGGATCCGTCAGCCATCGAAGCTGGTCTTCGCCAGCTCGCGCCGGAACAGCTCCGCAATGCTCTCGGAAATTTCTTGCCCAAACACGGCTCCGCGGCCGAGAAAATCGCGGCCATTGAAAGCGGGCTGCGCAGTCCAATGGGCCAGGCCTTGCGGGACGCGATGGCGAGATGGATTGTTGACGAGATTGTCCCGGTGGAACGTCTGGTTCCCGAGGCCTACCTGAAGTGGCGTCCTCCGGTACGGGACGCCATGATGTTCGTGGTGGCCAGGCTCTCCGCGGCGCGCCTTGCGCCCAAGCTGCTTGAGCAAATCGAACTTCCGGAGAGCACGTCGCCTGAAGTACGCTTGCTGCGGCTGATCGCAAAAGTGCCGGGCCTGCAAAAACTGGGACAAGTCATCGCCCGAAACCAGAACCTGCGTCCTGCTCTGCGCCGCGCGTTGGCGCGCCTGGAAAATGGAATTCGCGACGTCGCACCCGCGGAGATAGGCGCCATCATCCGGCGGGCTCTGGGATCGCGCGTCGCGAAGTACAAGGTCAGGATCGCGCCCGCTATTCTCTCCGAGGCCAGCGTCAGCGCGGTCGTGCGTTTCACATGGCACAACCCGGAAAGCGGCCGGCGCGAACATGGCGTTTTCAAAGTTCTGAAGCCGCACATCCCCGAATATTTTGCCGAGGACATGGATTACCTGCAGGGACTGGCTCAGTACTTCGCAGACCAGCACCACAGCTATGGATTTCCGGCGGATCTTCTACCCGACACTTTCAAGAAAGTCCGGCGCTTGCTTCGCCACGAGGTGAACTTTGTCCGGGAACAGAAGACGCTGATCGAAGCAGCGGCCCTCTATCAACACATGTCCGGTGTGCGCGTGCCGCGTTTAATTCCCGCCGCTCTGTACGCCCAGCATCACGGCGCTTACAGAAGAGCGTGGGATCAAGGTAACGAGCGCAGCCGCCCGTCTTCCCGCTTCGCGGCGGACCAAAGTCGCGGAGCAAATTATCGAAGCGCTGGTTGCCATTCCGCTTCTTTCGGCCCATGAGAACGCGATTTTCCACGGCGATCCCCACGCTGGCAATTTGCTCTATGACAACCGTACGGGCGAATTGGTCATCCTGGATTGGGCGCTGCGGGAGCGCCTGACGCGCGAGCAACGGCGGCATCTGGCGCTCCTGATCCTGATGGTGAGCCTGCGCGATCCGGTAGGCGCCAGCGACCGAGATCCGGGCGCTCAGCCAGCATCAGATCCACAGCAACTCGCCGCGAGGACACATGATTCGCGAGACAGTCACTGCGTATCTCGATGAACTGCCGGTGACCAGTCTTCCCAGCGGCACGGACGCCATGCGCTTGCTGGAACGCATCGCGCTGAAGGACGTGAAGTTCCCCGGCCCGCTGATCATGCTGTCGAAGGTGATCTTTACGCTGGATGGGATTTTGCGCGACATCGGCGGCTCCAGCAGAGGGATGGGCCTCACCATCGCGCGGCACGTTGCCCAGGATTGGATCGGCAATCGCAGCGCATTCCGTTCGCCTCTTAAGATCCGGGACTGGGCCACGCTGCAATGCAGCGCATTGCTGTGCTCGAGCCGCTGGGCGCTGCGCGCCGAACAGGCCATCGTCGATCGCCTGCTGCCCGCCCGATCACAGGCGTCCCAGGCATCCGCGTGAAAATGGCGTCTCCGAGCGAAAATACCTCTTTCGCTCGAAGACGCCTCGGCGGGAGCGCCGATGTCGTTGCAGCAGGGCAGGCAATTTCGCCGTGTGCCAAACGCGCCGGCTAATCAGTGATCATCGCGTGCGTGTCAGGCGGTTGCCGCAACTGCAGCCCGTTTTGCACGGACCGGCCGCTTCGCATGATGCTCGGTCTTTGCCGCGTGCCGCCCGTTCGTTGGCTTGGTGATTACGTCCATCAAAGCCCGCTGGGCATCCACGTAGCTTTTCACGCCTTCCCGAGTCAGTTCGGCCAGCGGAAGTAAGGGAAATGGCCGCAGGAGTTCCAGCGTCTTGCCCGCCGTCTTCACGTTGGCGTTCATCTGCTGTCCGGCCACGTCCACGAGTTTCTTCTGCGCCTCGATGAGCGAGTCAGTTGTCTGGCGCGCCACCACGGCCAACTCGGTCTTCTTCGTGGTCTTCTTGCCGCCCTCGGCGTGTTTGGCGCCGGTCGCCTTGGCAGTCTCGTCGGCCACTACGTCCAGGAACTGCTTCTGCGCTTTCACGAACGTGTCCATGCCCTCGCGGGCCAACTGCACGATGTGCTCGGGCTGGTATGGCTTGCCGGACTTGGCAGCTTGCACCCAGGTGTGGGTCTGCTTTTCGGCAATCTTGAGGAACTCCTGCTGCATGTGGATGAAAGTCTCCACGCTGCGCCGCAGCAGATCGATGGCGGCAAGGCGCCGAGGACAATCGCCCACCCGCTCTCTTACGCCGTTCATGAGGATTTCGTTCTGCTGTTTGCCCAGTTCAAGAAGAATTTTTTGCCCTTCAATGAAGTTTGTCATGCCTTCCCCAGCGACTTCACTGAGAATGGCGGAGGGAGAATGATGCGGATCGGACAACTGCTCCCGGACAGCATGCATTACATTTGCATTCTGCCGCATCGCAAGGTCCAGCATGATCCTTTGCGTGGCAAAGAAAGTCTGGACTCCCTGTTGAGCCCAACCCGATAGAATAGAGACAAAGGAAGATTCCCGAGGATGAGTCTCGGTCCTGGTGGCGACTGGCATATGGTACCTCCGGATTGCTGCACTGCAGCATCAACTAAAATATACGATTCGTGGAGAATTGTGTCAAGATGTACTTGTTGTTTTGTGCAGGGCAGCATCGGCGTGAAAGAAAGCTGAAAAAACAGAAAAATGAAGGGCAAAACGAAACCCGCCGTCGTCCAGATCAAGAAATATGGCAATCGCCGGCTGTACGATACGGCCGGCAGCCGCTATGTGAATCTGGAGGCAATTGCCGCCCTCATTCGCGAGGGCAAGCAGGTTCAGATCGTAGACGCGAAAACCGGGCAGGACCTGACGCGGGTTACGCTGACGCAAATCATCACCGAAGACGCCAAGGACAAGCCGACCGGCCTGCCTCTGGAACTGCTCCGCCAGCTCATCATTGCCTCCGACGAGGTACGGCAGGAGTTCGTCATGTGGTATCTGAAATCCGCATTCGACTCCTATCAGAAAGTGCAGGACGCAGTGCAGAACCGGCTGGGTGAAGTGCAATCTGCGATTCTGTCGCCGGTGGAAACCATGCAGCGATTCCTGGGCAAGCCGTCGCCAGTCGAGCCGCGAGCTGAGGCCGAGCCGGAACTGGCCGCCCTGCGGAAACGGGTGGCTGAGTTGGAAGCGAAGCTGCGCAAGCCCGCGCGGAAACGGCGCTCCAAAGCGAAGGCGAAGCGACGGTAATGCCCTTGATTCCGCCGCTGGGAAGGCTCGGGTACCCGAATATGCTATGGAGCGGGCCCCGGCGCAAAGGATATAATCCGGCGGGACAAAAGTGCGACGCTAGTGCGCATTCAATGCGCATCAAGTCCAGAATACAGTCAGGATCTAAATAGCCAGGGTTTAAATTGGTCAAACAGCAAAAAGCCAGCGGTCAATCAAAGCGCGCGATCCGGCACTCTAAGGCGATCTCTCACTTAAACGAAGACACCTCCATTTGGACCGAGGCTTTGTTCGGAGCCGAGGTTCTTTTGCTGCACGCGACCCCGGTCTATTACGGGTTTGGCGTGCGGCGTGGTGATGGGTCGGCGGTGGTTATCATCCCCGGGTTCCTGGGTACCGATCTTTACCTTATGGAGCTTCACGGCTGGCTTGAGCGGATCGGATATCGCCCTTATTTCTCGGGCATCGGGATCAACGCGGAATGCCCGAACCTCCTGGTTGAGCGCCATCTGAACGAGACGGTCAAAAGGGCGCTGCGCGAGACTGGCCGCAAAATTCACCTGATCGGTCACAGCCTGGGAGGCGTGATCGCACGCTCGATTGCCGGGGCAGAGGCCGAAAGACATCGCTTCCGTCATCACGCTGGCTTCGCCGATTCGCGGCACCGTAGCCAGCCGGGCGGTTCTTCACGCGGCGGAGGCGGTTCGTTTGCGGATCCTGAGTGAGCACGGAAGCCGCGTGCTTCCCAGTTGCTACACCGGGCGTTGCACCTGCAATTTCGTCGATTCCCTGAGGCGCGATATTCCGGATGCGGTGGTCGAAACCGCGATTTACACGCGCCACGATGGCATTGTGGACTGGCGCTATTGCATGACCAAAAGGCCGGAAGTCGACTTTGAAGTGCCGGGCACTCACATTGGCATGGCCTTCAATCCTGCAGCCTACTCGATCATTGCGGAGCGCCTGGCGATGACACATTCCTCCGAAAGCAGAGCGTAGCGCCGGCACCTTGCCGGCGGTTCCGAGGGCGCCCCGCCGGGCGCCCCGCCCTCGGTCTCCGGCGCTCGTAGAAAAGATCATGCGGTCACGACACCATAGGCCAGTTCGAGCGATCTCTTGAAATCTTGTCACATCAGCTTGGCCCATCCGTCACTGCAACGGAAACTACGAATTGGAGTAGTTTGCAGGCGATCCCCCAAAGACGCAGGCCTCTCTGTCGCGTGGGACCAATCTCAAAAAGAACGAAAAGGAGACTCCCTATGTTTGCACGTATCCTTGAATTCGTTCCGAAAATGGAGAAGAAAGAGGAATTCATCCGCGTCGTAAAGAACGAGGTCATGCCGATTCTGAAAAAGCAGAACGGCTTCCTGGAAATCCTTCCCTTTGTGCCGGAGATCAAGACCGAGAAGGTTCTGACCGTGACTCTCTGGACCGACAAGAAGGACTTCCTTCGCTATGAGAAAGAGTGGCTGCCGAAGGTCGAGCAGATCATCCGGCCGTACCTGACCACCCCGCTCGTGGTGCACAATCACTACACCCTGGAGACCGCACTCTGCGAGCACTTTGAAAAAGCGCTCGCGGCCTGAGGCAAACTTGCCTTAGGGTCTGGGCCGGGTGCAGTGGGCGCTGCCCCGGCCTTTTCCTCATTTCAATAGCACAGACGAGTGCCTCCGCGTTTCCTCAATACTGAAAGAAGCTGCACACTTTGAACCGATTTTCTCGAGCTATCAGCACTTTCTGCATTGACATAGCCGCAGACCTGAGCCATCATGACCTGACGCTGAGGAAGAATACCCCCGCTCCTCGCAAGCGCTTAGCTGGCACATCCCCTAACCGACAATTCCCCCTTACTTCAGTTGGATCGCTTAAAACTCCAGGAGTAAGCTCCTATGAAAAAGATTCTGTTCGTACTTAGTCTGATGACTCTGACCAGCCTGAGCGCGAACGCCACTCCCAAGCCCAAGTTCTACAATTTTGGCCTTAGCGGATACTGCGACACCTTTAGCTTTCTACACTTATCCTGCCTATGCAGGCGCGCCCGCAATCGCGATTAGCGGACAGCACCATTGCGGTCACTTTCCCATCGAGAATGTGGGCGGATTCGTTCATGCTCTGTCTTCTTACTATCAGGTTGGGACCGGGACGGTCTTTGACTTTCACGATGCGGAGTATTCGGATTGGTATGGCGAAACCGGATACGACACTAACTGGATCATCGACTGGAAAGCCGGAACCTGGGTCATGTACGTGAACAACGGCGGCATGAGCTATTACTTTGTCAACTCAGGCACCATCACCGTCGGCTATACCGGTCAGGCTAAAACTCAACCCACCGGAGACAAGCCGGCCTCTCGGCGGTGAGTGCCGCGGTAGGAGAAAGCCTAATTTAGAACGTCACCCGCACTCCAAACTCGATTTGCCTGGGAGCCCCGTTCGCGTACGTTCCCGAACCCGGCAGAACCCGGTCCAGACGCGACGTGCAGAACGACGTGCTGTTGCCGCACACGCCGGGGGAAGTGGAATTATTCAGAGAAGTGCCCGGAGCGCCATCCAGCACTCCGCTCAATTGGCCTCCCGGCCCTCCGAAGTTGGCGAGGTTGAACACGTTGAATACCGCGAAGTTGGGCTCAATCTTCATGCGCTCGCCGAATGCGAACGGCCAACTAAAGCGCAAGTCTACGGTCTTCAGCCAGGTTTCTTCAGCGGCGCGGCCCGGCAAACCGCAACTGGGAGTGGGCGGAGTACAGGACGAAATCAACGGAGTGTAAGCGCCCAGCGTCCGCATTTGAAGTGCGCTGAACAGCCCCGTGCTGACCAGATCCTGGCCTGCAGGCGTCAATCGCCCGGCAAAATTCCTGTTGTAATTGCTAATCACGCCGTCCAACTTGCTGTTCACGTATTTTCCGGGGCTGCCAATATTGGTGTCGGGCAGAAGGTCGCCTACCGTTCCATCGCCCGTGACGTCGCTGCGGAAAATTTCTCCCGGCACTCCGCCGCCATCCATCTGCGGAATGTACACGCTCAAGGGAAGCGGCGACGCCATGAACATGACCAGCGAAAGTAGCGGCCCGCGCGGCATTTCGAAGGTTGGAGTGAAGGCTATCTGGTGGGTGCGGTCCAATCCTGACGAGCCGAAATGGCTGAAGTGCGGGCGGTTGTAGTCCTGCGCGACCGAGAGCGTCGAATAATCGCCGCCGCTGCCGTCGGGCGAGGCGATGTTGGTGCGATAACGCGAGAGGGTATAAGAGAGCGCCAGGTCGACCTTCCGTATGCGATGCAGCGGCATGGCTCCGCTCGACGTGTGATACATGAAATGAATGGCTTGATACTGCGAGGTTCCGGCGGGAGTGTACATGACGTTCGATCCCACCGCCGGATTGATGCCGCCGAAAGCGGCCTGCTGTTTGCCCAGCACAGAGCAGGGAAACGGCCCGCAGAACGCGTTTGAGGAATCGAGGCCGTGCCGCGCGAAATCCACAATGGTGGCCGTTGGCACTCTTGTGAGGTAGCAGTCGACCGCGGCTTGTGAACTGCCTCCTGCCGAGGTTGCTGCTGCACAGCCTGCAGGAGTGACGGTCGCATTGATCGCCGATATTTCAGCCGCGTACGTGTTCTGCGCCGGATTCGGGAGGCTGCCATCGGTCAGATAGGCTGAGTCGCCGACGTGATTGGTGTCGATCCCGAGCGGAAACTGCGTCCCGAGTTCGCGCACATAGTCAACCGAGAACATGCTTCTCAATCCCAATTGACGTTCAATTCCCGCGCTCATGTGGACCACGCGCGGAGTCTTGTAGGTAGGCGCCAGCATGCCCCCGAAATTCGCCAGGCTGTTCGCCAATGAATACACATTCGGCCCCTTCGTTACGGTCGCCTGATTTGCCTGAAACTGCGCTTGCAAATCCTGGATCGCCTTCGCAACTTGCACCGGTCCTTGTGAACCTGTCAGGGTGGCGCCCAGCGGCTGTCCGCAAACTTGCGTGGCAATGTCGAGCCCATCTGCGGAACTGACGATATCCGCGTGTCCGAGCGCCGCGCTGTCCGGAAACAGCACCGACCCTGTCGGACAAAGCGTCAGACTGCGGTTGTACTGTCCGTTCGACAAGCGGTTGATGCGATCCTGGTAGGTATTCTGCAGCAGAAAATTGTCAAAGAACATGCCGCCACTCGCGCGCACCACCGTACGGCCGTTGTGTCCCGGATCCCAGGCCACTCCGAGCTGGGGGGCAAAGTCGTGGTAGGGGCGGTTGATAGCCACCCCGAGCAATTGCTGATAGCCGATGCCAAACTGTGGACGCTCGCCAAATAGATTAAGGATCAGATCGGTACCTGTGCACGGCGGAGAAGTCACAATACTGGTATTGATCGCCGAACAGGGAAGCGGCGCCAGATCGCTGTCGGTGCGCCCCGTGTCCACTACGTAGTTCACCGCCTACGGTGACATTGAGGTTTGGCAGCACATTGAACTTGTCGGACACGTAGCCCTCGAGCCGTGTGTCGGCGTGTGCGCCGGTCGGACGATTGAACCCCGAGTTTTCGCTAAAATTTCCCAAGCCGTTATAAATCGTGAACGTGCCCACCGGGTAGTTCAGGGGATTGTCGGCGGCTCCGCGCGGGTCGCCGGCATACAACGGCAACAGATTGGGGTTTCCATTGATCGCCTGGATAGTCGCCAGCCCATTGGAACTCGTAACCGATGGCCCGTAATTTCCGGGCGCGAAATAGTCTCCCTGCCCGATGCGATGGGCAGCTGCCCCGAAGCGCACCGTATGCAACACCCTGACAGTCGTGCTGCTGTCGTAGCGCGCGAAAAGATCACGCTGCACCGTCTGCCGCGGACCCGCTATCGACGGCCCCAGCGAATACGAGCCGAGCTGCATATGGAAGGGCGCCAGCGGACCGATCACGGAAGCGGCCAGATCCGGCGTGATGGCATTTACCATCTTCTGATAGCCGAAGCGCACGCTATTGACGAACCTTCCCTGGTTCCAATCCAGTCCGAAGGCGGCGGAAGGGACGTTGATTTGGTTGTGGAACGCCGAATTGCTGGTTCCGTAATTCGGCCCGATCTGGCCGGAGTTGTCATAGCCCAGCCGGACAAAAAACTTCATGTTCTCGTTGACGTTGTAATCCAGCCTGGCCAGCAGCATGTTTTCGCGGAAAAACGCGCTTCGCCGGACCGTCGGATTGAACAGCGGAGATCCATTGGATAACGGCAAAATCAAATCCTGCGACGGCATCGGCAGGCTGCCATCCTGCTTGGTGCGCTCTCCACTCACATACAGAAATGCCTTGTCCCTCATGACCGCGCCGCCCGCTCCAAATCCATATTGCTGCCGGCTGTAGTCCGAGCTGCCGGAGGGAAATCCCGCCAGTCCCAGAAACTGCTCGCGCAAATTGCCAAACAGGTTACCGTGCCACTCGTTGCCAGTGGCGGAGCGCGTCGTTGCGCGGACCGAGCCGAGCGCATTCAGCGACTGAAACGGCTCCGGCGTGACTCGCGAAACGACTACTTCGCGCACTCCCTCGGCCGGCAGATTCATCGTCGCCCCGCCCTTGGTCTCATCCATGATTTCTATTTCATCGGCGTCGAAGTGCGTTGTCCGTCCCTTGCTGCTGTCGATCGAAAGCGACTGAAATCCGCTCTTTCCAGGCTCGTAGATCGCGCCATCCACCGCTTGCACCCCCGGAAAAATCTCTCCGGCGGTCAGATAGTTTCGTCCGTTAATGGGCAGGTTTTCGGGAGCATCGCCAGAGAACTGGCTCTCCAGCCGCGGCGGACCGGGATTGATCCAGTCCAGTTTGAAGTTGGCGGTTGCCGGAGCGCCCGCCACCACGGTGATATCGGTATCGGCCGGCGCCATGTCGAGCCCCTCGACGTGCACCGAATAAATGCCGGGAGAAAGGCGCTCCGTGACGTAGGATCCATCCTTGCCCGCGCGGGTCACACCCCTGGTTTCACCGGACTGCGAGCTATAGAAAATTCGCGCGCCGTCAACCGGGATGCCATCTTCATCCAGTACCTTGCCCTGGATGGTGCCGCCGTTTCAGATTTTCCCCGGTGGTTTCCTGCGCCCGCATGGAAGCCGTGGGAGCGAACGTGAACCAGATAAGAAGGATCAGGCCAAGGGGCAGAGAACGCCGAAAGCACAAAGCAGACCATTGCAACAAAGCGCCACTCTCCTGGGAGCAGAATCACCAAACAGCACGGAAACGATTCCGCGTCTAAAGGTCTTTAATTTCCACTGAAATGGAATAGAACATCTTACTAGATGCGGCCCCGCAACCGGCGCGATGCATGCGATTTTTGAGAGGGGTATTTCACTACCACGATCCCTTCTTCGTGTAATATCCCGCCCGGTTGTGGACCTGGTAGGAACCGCCGGCCGGAGCATTCGTCAGATTCACCTGAATCCGGCGAAACGGGTATTCGGAGAAACGCTGCGAGGGATAATACGCCAGCAGGTATTGGGTGCGAAGTTCATCGCTGATCTGGCGGAACGCGTCATCCAACTGTGGCAGCGAGGTCGCGTAGTAGTACTTGCCGCCCGTGTCTTCCGAAATCTGGATCAGCGCATGCTCGCCGCCGGTGTCGCGGCCCGCGCTCGCTTCGATCGGCACGATGATGATGCTGTAAATGATCGCTTCCGCTTCCTGGGCCGCACGTAGCGCTTCTTTGTAGTCCACCTGGCTCACCGTGTCGCCGCCGTCGGTGATTACCACCATCACCTTTCTCCCCTGGCGGCGGCTCAACGCCTGCGATCCGAGGAAAATCGCATCATAAAGTGCGGTTGCCGACCCATTCCTGACGCGGTCGATTCCGGCATCGATCTTCTTCAGGTCGGATGTAAACGGCACTACTTCGTTCACCTCTTCACTGAATTTGTAGAGCGACAACCCATCCTGTGGCCGCAAAATCGTGTGCGCGAATTTGCGCGCCGACTGCAACTCCAGCGGCAGGTCTTTGCGCGTGCTCAGGCTGGTATCCACCGAAAGCACAATCGAGAGCGGAAGCGCCGACTCCCGGCTGAAGAGCGCGATCTTTTGCGGTTTGCCGTCCTCCTTGAGCAGAAAATTCTCTTTTTCCAGATTGGAGACCGGCGCACCCCGCGCATCGGTCACCGTCACGAACACATTCACCAGCTTGACTTCGACCTTGAAGGTGGTGTCCGGCTCTTGTGCGAACAACGAGCCGCTGGGGCAGATCAGGAATGTGCAGATCAGGAATACGCACGCCAGCCAGTAAAGCGCGCCACGAGTTGCGAGCCCCGATTCGCGAGCAGGCCGTATCAGATTTCGCTCGCCGCTCGTGGCTCGCGGCGCGAGGCTCTCTTGGGATGCGCTTCATTCGAACGGCAATTTTATGGGACATTTACTTGGATGCGGCCTCTGACTCCGCTGTGCCGCCCGGCCGCCGAATTTCTTCAGGGAACGCCTCTCCGTCCGCCCACACTACCCCGTCTTCGAAGTACTCTTTCTTCCAGATCGGCACCGTCTTCTTCAATGTGTCGATGAGCCAGCGGCAGGCTTCAAATGCCGCGCCCCGGTGGGCGGACGCGACCACGATTAGCACGCTGGTTTCCCCAATCTCCAGCCGCCCGAGCCGGTGAATGATTGAAACTCCGTCCACGCCATACGCTCGCGCAAGCCGTTTGGGCCAGCCCTTCCATTTGTTTTAACGCCATCGCTTCGTAGGCTTCATAGTCCAGGTAAAGTGTGCGCCGTCCGCGGGTATTATCGCGCACCACGCCTTCAAAGATCACTGCCGCGCCATCTTCCGGCCGTTTCACGCTGCCAAGCACGGATTCGGTGATGATCGGCTCCCGCACAATTCGGATCTCGCCTCGCGTGGCCTTCACCTCGCTGTTTGCCTCGGGCGCGCCACCGCTCACCGGGGGCAGCAATCCCACCTCATCTCCCGCGGCCAGAGCGCGATCTGCGCGCGCGTATTCCTGGTTCACGGAAATTGCAAGCGCCGGCCGCATCGCCTCCAGTCGCGGAGCCTGGCGCGCATAGTGTGCCAGCACATCCTCGACCCGCGCCCCTTCCGGCAGGTCGACATAGTCACTGGACCGTCCGACCAATTCTTTGAGCATGCCAAAAAAAAGTACGCGGATTTTCATGGTGAAAAATCTATAGGAAACAGATCTGCAAACAAAGTCCAGATGCTCGTGTGGTGGCGGGGCTTTGCCCCGCCCAGACGGGGCGGAGCCCCGTCACCACACAGACGAATTCGTTCCCTTGCAAGATTTCGGCGAAAGACGCGGCTGTTCGCATCTTTCCCAATCTCACCCGTTTAGTGTAGCGCGGCCGCCATCCGACCGGGCATGTCCCGGCGGTGCCACGGCCCGGCGACTTCCGCCATTTAGTTCAATTACCACCGTAATCGTGCATTAGGTCACGTTCCGGCATAGGCTGGTTGCTGTGCTCCACTGTTGAGGAGGATGCTATTTCGAACGCCGTTCAAACCGATGCAGGACGTAGCGCATCCGCGCGGTCGTTCCTTCACAGTCTCAACATCCTCGTTAAGTACACGCGGCTGTATGGAACCAACCACAAGCGCACCGACAGCCAATTTGAAACTGCCTGGCAGGAACTGCAGGATTCGCTGCCCAAGGGTGGAGATACCGGTTTCGTGCTCGGCGTCTCCGACAATAAACTTCTTCTCGATGGTATTCCGCTGGAAGCCGGCCAGGCTGAGCGGAGTTTCGCGCAGCTCCTGAATGCTGCCGGACTCTCCAGCATCCTGTTCTCGAACAAGGTGACGCTCGAGGACTTCCGGCGCCTGGTGAATGCTTTTGCGATGGGCGGATCAAAAGCGCAGGACTTCGCCAAGCAGGTCAAAGAGACCCTGGGTGACAACAATTCCTCCATCCGCATCAATGAAGTCAAGTTTATCGCCGCCGATCCCACCACTGGAGAGCTTTCCATCGCGGCTCAACTCGCCGCGCAATCCATTGGTCCGGAATTCAAGCAGTGGCTCAACGATCCGCAAAAACTTCTGCAGTTGATCGCGGCCGCTCAGGGAGCCAGCGAAGGCTCCGGACAACCCGGCGCGCCCATGGGCAGCGTCCCCAGCTTTTCTGGTGGCACCGGGCCGGCAAACGGTTCCGCGGCCGGTCCCTCAGTGTGGAACGGTGGTGTCGTCCCCCTGCAGGAAGAGGAAGTGATCCAGACCATCCGCCTGCTCACGCACTTCGGTCAGGCGATGCAGGATCCCAACTCTTCCGATGAGAACCTCAAAGTCGAACTGGGCAAAATAGGCGAAGGCACCAAGATCAATCTGGCCCAATTGCTCGAAGGCCTGGCCTCGCAGACCATCAAGCACGATGGCGACGCCAGTACTGACACGCCCCTTCTGATGAAGGCGGCCGAGAGCATGGCCATCAAGTTTGCCCTCGACCGTTATCAGAAGGGCGACATCAAGGTGAACGCCGTCCACGAGATGATGGAGCATTTGAGCCGTCAGATGGACACCTTGCGCCAGATTCTGCGCGTGCAGGAAGACAAGATGTCGAAGGCCGGCATCCTGGTCGAGTCCCACGCCGACATTCTGGATCGCATGTTCTGGGCTGAGATTCCGGAAAGCGGCAAGAAAAGCGTTCTGCTCTCCAGCGAAGCCGCCTGTGTGCCGCCCCGCAACATCCGCCAGTTCGTCGAAGTCCTGCTCGAGCGCGAGGACGATGAACTCGCCGGCAAGATTCTCTCCAATTACTGCGGTTGCCTGGATGCAAAAGAACCCGACCCGCGTCGCAAAGCGGCTGCCGGTCTGGCGCAACTCGCCGACCTTTATGCCAACGCGCCCGTGGACATCATGCCCAAGGCCATCACATTGATGAGCGAGAAAATTGCGGGCGAGAGCGACTCTGAAATCCAGAGCCTGCTGAGCGCTTCGTTTGCGCGCTTCGGGCAGGAAGCAGCCTCCCGCAAGAAGTACAAAGCGATTGCCGAACTGTGTTCCGCGTTCGATAGGGTCGCGCAGGATCGGCCAAACCTGGCCCAGGACCTGCGTTCCCGCGTCGGCGTTGAAAACCGCCTGCCCGAGATGATCGAGGAGGCCATCAACTCCGATCTCATACCTCAGGATCTCGTCCAGGTTCTGCAGCAGCTTCCCAAGAATGCGGTGGAACATCTTGCCGACCGCTTCTTCCGGTCCCAGAAGCGCGAAGAGTGCGACCGCATTATCGATCTGGTCGGGGAACTGGGCCAGCCGGCGGTCGGCGACCTGCGTGAGATTTTACGTCTCGGCCAGCCGCGCCAGGCGGCGGCTACCATCGGCCTGTTGAGCCGTCTGGATCCGTCCATTCTGCTCGAACTGCTGCCCGGCCGCATGGGCGAATTCAATCGCTTCTATCAGGACATCCTGGTGCGCCAGATCGCCTACGCTGCCGCACCCGATCGCGGACGCACGCTCCTCGAACTGCTCGAATTGCTGGATCCGCTGGTTCTGCCCGAGACCATCGACGAAATCGGCATGAGCCAGGATCACAGCGCCAGTGCCAGCCTCATCGCGCTGGCTGCCAGTGGTGAGGCGCAGTCCCGGTCGCCGTTCGTCCAACTCAAGGCCATCGAGTCGCTCGGCCGGCTGCGCGAAGCCGAGGCGGTCGGCGTTTTGCGCGACCTGGTCGAAGAGAAGAAGTTCTTTGGATATACCCAGCACCGCGAACTGCGCATCGCCGCCATCCAGTCGCTCTCCAAGATCGATCAGACTTATGGCACGCATGCGCTCGCCGAAAGCGGCCTTGAGACGGCGGAAATCGCCATCGCACCGCTCGATTCCGCGCCCGGCTGTCCGTGGGTTCGGCAGCGCCGCTACGAACGCATTATTCTCCCGCGACCGCTTTCGGCGACTCTCTCCAGTTCATGGGGAAGGTCGAACATCGTCATGCGCGAGATGAGCCTGGGCGGAGGAATGGGCACGCGCAACGATAATCTTCGCGTTGGCTCGGAAGCGAATGTCGAGATCGCTGTCGGTGTCAAGAAAATCCGCGGACAAGTCCTTTTGCGCCGCGCCCGCGTCAACGAACTCGGCTTCGAGTTCGTCAAAATGGATCTCGACAGCCGGTATCGCCTGCGCCGCGTGCTGGTCGAGGCCCTCGAAAAAGCTCCGGAAAATCGCGCTCCCGACTGGGATGGGGGACGCAAGACCTAGGGTCAGGTCTCAGGTTTCAGGTCTCAGGTTTCAGGAAGCACAAGTCCCCGGCAACTCGATCCTATTCCTGAGAAAAAGCCCCTGCCTGCGCAGAGGCTTTTTCCTTTCTACGCTCGGACAACCTTCGCTAAACAACCTTCACGAAGATAATCACGAGCGCAAACAACACCAGCGACTCGATGAACGCCAATCCAAGAATCAGCGCCACCTGAATGCCGGCACGAGCGGCTGGATTGCGTCCCAGCGCCTCGCATGCCGAGGACGCGGCGCGTCCCTGGCCCTGGGCGGCCAATCCGGCCGCGATGGCAATGGCGAAGCCGGAGGTAATGGCGACCCAGTTCGTGGAACCGGCCGCTCCCGCGCCGGTCTGCGCGAACGCCGGCACCGCAAAAATCGTACATAGCAACAGCAACAAAACCAACATCATCATCTTCCGCATTTGCTCTTCTCCTTTATGAATTGCCGCCAGTGGGTGGTTGACGCCGTGCCGTATGAGGCCGGCGCCCTCACGCTGAGGGCAGTTGTCAGCTTTCAGCTGCTCAGTTCCCAGTCCTCAGACAGATTCACTGCCACGTTAAGAACTGAGAGCTGGCGACTGAGAGCTGATAGCTCTGATCTCTAGTGTTCGTGCGAAACTGCCTCGCCCAGGTACACGGCCGGCAGCAGCACGAAGATATAGGTCTGAATAAACGACACGCCGATGTGCAGGCCTTCAAACACCACCGGAAGGCCGATTGGCACCAGCGAGAAAAATACCAGCGTCACCATCTCTCCCGCGAACATGTTCGCGAAAAGACGAACGCTGAGCGACAGGATGCGCGCCAGGTGGCTGAAGACTTCAATGGGAAAAACCAGAATGGGCAACAAGATTCGCACCGCCAGCGGCATTCCTTCCTGCGGCCCGATGAAGTGCTTCAGGTACCCAGATGAGGCCGTTCTCGCGCAGTCCGGCATAGTTGTAGTAGAACCAGGTCAGCAGCGCGCGCCCCGAGGGGCACGGTTTCCACGGCGGTGGGCGATTCCAGTCCCGGGACCAGCCCAATCAGATTGCACGTCAGAATAAACATTCCGAGCGTGGTCAAATAGGCGACGAACTTTTCGCCCGAATGATGGCCGATGATCTCATCGGCCAGGCCGGCGATGAAACCATGGATCCCTTCCATGGTGTGCTGGAGGGCGCCCGGGTTCTCCACCGAAAGGCGCAGGCGAACTGCCACAAAGAAGGCTGTCAGCAGAAGAACGACCAGAATCTCCATCGCCACCGTGTTGGGAATGGGAGCCGCAGGATGCCGGGGATGGATTCCAAGCCGCAGCAGCACGGCGGTCACCGGCGAGCCGAAGAGATGATTCAGGAGTGCGGTAAAAGTAAGTTGTTCCATATAAAGAAGCTGCGAGTTACGAGCCGCGAGTTGCGAGCCGCGAGCTACGAATATTTGTTAGTCGGCATTCCGGCGGCCACGAATTCGGTCCGTTTTGCTCGCAAGCTCGTGGCTCGAGGCTGCACTCGTGGCTTATTTTCGAAACGCTGCATACACTTCGAACCCCGCCTCGATCATCATGGCCGCCACCGGCAGGCATAATCCCCACAGGAAGCCACGAAAGGCCAAAGCGGAACTTTTGAATATAGCATAGGCAACGGCTGCGACCAACGCGTAGCGCACCAGGAAGCGCAGCACAATGCGTCCGCCTTTTTCCCGGCTCTGGCGGTTCACGATGCGCTCGGCGAGCGCTTCCACGCTGCGCTCGAGCGCGCGAAAATTGATGCAGGAAACCGCTGCGCCGGCCGCAAATCCGATTGCACCTGCCCATCCATACCACCAGAATGCCGGCGCCAGCAGCAGGATGCTTACGGCCAGCATGGTGCGAAACATGCGTGGAAGCACCCGCGCATTGAACGACTCCAGGCGCAGGTCGGCGGGAGAAAGCTCGGAATTCGCCGGCTCATTCATCGTTTGTCGTTAGCATTAGAACCAGCATCAGAACCGGGATCAGAACCGGGATCAGAACCGGGAGGTTCGTTCGAGGCCCGGATTCCGGATTCGAGCTGGAATCGGCCTCTCTCGATGCGCCCAGCGCCATGCGAATCATTTGCGTAAATCCCACCACCGCTCCAAAAAGCAGCCCCACCAGATAAAGCCACTTGGTATGCAGCCAGTAGTCGAGCAGTTTGCCCAGAAAAAATCCCAGCAGCACGGCGGCGGGAATAATGAATCCCATCTCGGAATAGCGTGCCAGGGAAACAACGGGATCGTTTTTCTTAGGAGGATCGGGCAACGCTGCCATGCGAGGGATTCTAAATCAGCAAAGAGTCGCCAACCGCGTATTCTTGGCGGCCTAAAAGCGCGGTTGAAACTCGGCTGCCCCACCCAAATCAAGTCCAAACGACGGATTTTCCCGGCAGCCTGCAGGAGGCCCTCCCCCCTTTGGCACGGTCTATTAGAATCTATACTTTAGGAGAATTTTCCCGCCAAAGTATTGAACCGAAATGGCTTAGAGGTAAAGTATTGAGCGCACGTCAGTTAGAAGAAAAATCTGGCCTATTTTGGGCGTTTCCCCGGATTTCTTCCCCGCAAAGTATTGATTCTAAATAGCGAAATCCGCAAAGTCTTGACAACAAGGCGGTTACCTTGTGTTCCGTGCCGCGCATGTTGTCAAAGATCAGCCGCGGCACAACGGAAGATGTAAGACTGACCCACCGAAGCCGCTGCACGTTTTGTGCTGTACTTAGTTGAGGCGAGTTCTTGGTCTAAGTCAAGGCAGTATTCTTACGGCCTACAGGACGGCTGAGACTCGGCTGCGCCACCGTCGCAGTGTGTCAGGTATGCCCCCGGTCTGTTCTGTCAGCGATGCTCCCGGTCTGTACCACCTGCGAGGGGACCCTCCTCCCCCTTCTGGCACGGCCTATTAGAATCTATATTTTAGGAGAATTTTCCCGCCAAAGTATTGAGCCGAAGTGGCTTACAGGTAAAGTATTGAGCGCACGTCGGTTAGAGGTAAAATATGGCCTATTTTGGGCGTTTCCTCGATTTTCTTCCCCGCAAAGTATTGATTCTAAATGGCTGAATCCGCAAAGTATTGACAACAAGGCGGTTACCTTGCGCTCCGCGCGGCGAGTGGTTGTCAGCGCATGTTGTCAAAGGTCAGTCGCGGCACGCCGGTAGACGTAAGACGGACCCACCTAAGCCGCTGCACGTTTTGTGCTGTACTTAGTTGAGGTGAGTTCTCGGTCTAAGTCAAGGCGCTTTTCTGGCGAAAGGCGCAGGCGAGTTAATTACTGAAACGAACATTGAGGATGTATCCACCTGAGGCTGGGTAGAGCTGCAATGCCATTACTTTCGCAGTTGAGATGAGCCGGATATTACTCGGTCATATATGAATGGCAGATAGTTACTCCATTGTTAGTTGCTTCCCGGACTAAGTCACATGGGGGGTTTGTAAAGAACTGACTAAGGGATAGAATGCCAGCCGCGCCCATAGCTGATGCTCACCCCAGCGTTCGGCGTCACAAGCCCAGCACGATCTAGAAAAGGAGATCCCCGTGATGAAACACCTTGCGCTGGTAGGCTCGCTTCTATTGCTGTCCGCCGCGACATTTGCCCAGAACCTCGCGTTTCAGGGTTTTGAAACTAACATCGGCGATTGGACGCCGCCCGCAACCACGGTTGCGCACGCCCTCGGGTGGAGGGACTTTGCACCTCCCGGCTGCATCCGGAAATTACTATGCCGAGGTTCACAATATTGACAATGACTATATCCCCGGCTATTACGGCGACAGTGGGTACAGTTTTTTCGGGTTTGCCACCCCGCCAGCCTATCCGGGCGATTTCAGCCAATCTATCAAGATGTACGTCTTTGCCAACTGGCCGGTGGCACTATATAGCGGTCCGGGAGTGTGGATCGACGAGTCGCCCGGGAACTCTAACACGGGCAATTATGGGGGAGAGCATAATTTCCGCCTTACACCAACCGGATCGGCGGTAGGCGTATTTGTGGACGGCCAAGCCAGTCCTATCGCGACCATTACCAAATCGGGTTGGTACAACTTCCAGATGACTTTCCAAAAGGGAGCCCACCCTACCGACCTGGTAAACACCAACATGAACGTATTCGACCCCAGCGGAACTCTCATTGGAACCACAACCGTCGTCTCCAATTCACCGGGCGGCCCGCTGCTCAGCCAGGATCTGATGGGGCCGGGCTATGTGTGGATTACGGTCTGGCCGAATGGCTGGGCGAACGACGTGCTCGCGATTGACGATGTTAGCGCGGACCTTCTAACCGCTCCGCCGTATTTTGTCACTTATTACTCGAACGCAAACACCACGGGTGCGCCGGATGCAACGGTGCGTGTCGTCAACGACGGCGACGAAGCGGCAACCTGTATGCCGCCATCTATGTGTTCGATGACAGCGAAGAGTTGCAGGAGTGTTGCGCTTGCAAGGTAACCCCGGACGGCCTGCTCTCGGAGTCCGTGGATAAGAACCTCACGGCCAACCCCCTCACCGGCCTCAAGCCGACACGGGGTGTCATCAAGCTGATCTCGTCTTCATCTCCCGACCCGACCAATCTTGCGCCGGCGCCCGGAATACGATCGTGGGCGACCCACATCCAGAAGGCGAGCGGGGCGACGTACGCCGTTACCGAAACCCCATTTGCTGGCTCGAATCTGAGCAAGGCCGAGACGACCCTGTTGCAGAACCTCTGCTACTACGATGCTCAGTTGAGCGGATCGGCATGCACCTGCACGCCGGAAGACCACAATTTTTAGATTGAATTCGAAAGCAGACAAATGAAGGTGCCGCCCGGTTGTCAGGGCGGCACTTTCTTGTGTCAAAATGGAAGGCGGAGCGCTGCAATTGTTATAATCCGCGATTTCATTCACTGAGAATTACCGGTGAAATCGGGTGATTTATACCGCCTGCGGCACGCGCTCAACCCCTGCCGCCTTTTCGCCTTCAGCGCCAGCCTCGCCTGACTCGTGATACTCCGCGTCCTGGTTCACGGCCCAAACATCGTAGACACGCTTGCCGGCGAGGATATTTTTTGCGGTGAGCATGGCCGTCATCATGGCGTGGTCCTGGTTGTTGTATTTGTGCATGCCGTTGCGGCCGACGAGGTGCAGGGTGGGGAACTGCTTTTCGAGCGCCCTGCGAATGGTATCGACGTGCTGCTGGTAGGTGTCGTCGTAGACGGGATAGGCTTTCTTCTGGCGAATCACTACGCCATCGACGATGCTCGGCGGCGTTCGCCAGATTGATCTGCTGAATCTCTTTTTTCGCGAGCGCGATCAGTTGCTCATCGGGCGCGGTCCAGAGGCCGTCGCCTTCGAAGCAGAAATATTCGAGGCCGTAGGAGCTGTAGGCGGGATCGGGGACCATCTGCGGCGACCAGGATTTGTAGTTCTGCACGCGTCCGACTTGCACGGAGGGATCGTGGATGTAGATCCAGTTGTCGGTGAAACGGCCCTGGTCGTGGACGATGAGTCCAACCGTGAGGAAGTCGCGATAGCGCAATGACTGCGCGGCTTGGTTGGCATCCCCTGGAACCCCGGGCTCGATCTGCGCCACCAGTTCGCGAATCGGCATGGAGGAGATCAGGTTCTCTCCGCAAAATTCTTCCGCCTGGCCGTTGGCGTCGCGAGTGGTGACGACCCAGACTTTTTGCGCGGAATCGAATCGGCAGCCAGTGACGCGGCGCCCGAGCAGAACCTGGCCGCCGAGTTGCCGGATCTTCGCGGTGCACGCCTCCCACATCATGCCCGGGCCGAGGCGCGGATAGCGGAAGGTGTCGATGAGCGTTTTCACGACCTGGGTGCGGTCTTTGGGCTTTCGTTTAGGCAGGAGCGCGTGCTTGATGGCGGAGCCGAGCGAGAGGCCCTTGATGCGCTGGGCGGCCCAGTCGGCGGAAATCTCCGTGCACTTCATGCCCCAGACTTTTTCGGTGTAGGTCTTGAAGAAAATCCGGAAGAGGCGCTCGCCGAACTGGTTGACTACCCAGTCCTGAAAAGTTTTCGGGTTCGGCGTGGGGCTGAGGCGCGCTTTGGCGAACGACGCCATGCAGCGCGCCGACTCGAACAGGCCAAGCTTCGAGAGGGCTTCAAACGGCTTCAGGGGATAGGTGTAGAACTGGCCGCGATAGTAAATGCGCGAGGAGCGCGGGCGGTCGAGCAGATCGGGGCCGGCGATCTCGGTCCAAAGGTCTTCGACCTCGCGCGATTTCGAAAAGAAGCGATGGCCGCCGATGTCGAAACGATAGCCTTTGTAATTGACGGTACGGGAGATTCCGCCGACGTACTCGGGATCGGCTTCGAGAACAACGACGGGCGCGTTTTGTTTGGAGAGTTTGTAGGCGGCGGTGAGTCCTGCGGGGCCTGCGCCTGCGATCACGGCCTTGAAGATTGGTGGCATGAATGGAAGAACGCGTGGGATTATTTTCGCATACGTTCTATTTTGCCAGCCGGTTGTATTTTCTTAACACCTCGCGCAAGCGGTCGTGAGGCAGGGCGATGGCCGTGTGTCCGTCGATGCCCGTCATGGTATCGGCGGCGACCATGGCGTTGACGACCGCTTCTTCCGTCGCTTGGACGGTGGCGAGGAAGATGGATCGAGGCTGTCGTTGGGAAGCATCTTGAGATCGTGAATCCCTTTGGGATTGGCCGCGCCGGGATTGGCCGTCGAGAAGGCGACGAAAATATCACCCGAGCCGTCGCCGGAGTAGCTGCCGTCGCGTCCCAAGCCAAGCGAGGCGCGACGGGCGACGCGCTTGAGTTGCGTAGGAATGAGCGGCGCATCGGTGGCAATGACGATGATGATCGAGCCGGTGTCCTCGCCATAAGCCGGATGCTCGGGGATTTCTTTGCCCACGGGAACGCCGGCGATGCGAAGCTGGTCGCGGCGTCCGTAATTGCATTGCACGAGCACGCCAACGGTGTAGCCGCCGTGCCTGGCATCGAGCACGCGCGAGGAGGTGCCGATGCCGCCCTTGAATTCGTTGCAGATCATGCCGGTGCCGCCGCCTACGCTGCCTTCTTCGACGGGCCCGGAGTGAGCTGTGTCGAGCGCGTGGAAGACGTGTTCCGGCTTGACGTGAAATCCGTTGATGTCGTTGAGGAATCCGTCCCAGGTTTCGGCAACCACCGGCAACGACCACCAGTAGCCTTCCATATCGGGGTCGCCGCGCTTGACTTTCCAGGCGATGACGGCGTCACGCACTACGCCCACGCTATGCGTGTTGGTGATCATGATGGGGCCATCGAGGAAGCCGGAATCTTCAAGCCAGGTAGTGCCGGTCATTTCGCCGTTGCCGTTGAGCGTGAACCAGGCGCCGAAGACCGCGTCGGTGGAGGTTTTTCCGCGAGGCAGCACGGCAGTGACGCCGGTTCGGACCGGGCCTTCGCCGACCTTGAGTTTGCCTTCGCCCGAGATGAGCGTCGTATGGCCGACTTCGACGCCACGAACGTCAGTGATGGCATTGTTCGGTCCGGGAGTGCCATCGAAGGGAACGCCCAGATCGCGGGCGCGGGGCTTGGTCTGGCAGACGGCAATGATTGTCGTGAAGATCAGGGAGCAGGCGCAAAACGAGATAAATCGCTTCATATTCGGACTCTTTTTGATCGCTGGCAAATTTTGAACTCTTTCAGCAAAAGAGGACAGCGCACGCGGCAGTATAAAGCATCCAAGGGCTGGTAATTTACAATCCAGTCGAACGGTGGCAGTTAGGAGACGACATGAATAACTGGAAGCAGGTGGCGATTGCAGCGTCGGTGGGAGGGGCGGTGATTTTGCTGCTGCAGGGAAGGCGCCCGGCGGCGGTGCTGGTGGGGGGAATCGGAATCGCAGTGCTGGCATCGGAATATCCCGATCGGTTTGAGCGGTTTCGTGAGGAATTTCCTTCCTACGTGAGGCGAGGAACCGGCTTTTTGGATCTGGCGATGCGGATCGGCAGCAAGATCGGCGAGTTGGCGGAAAACCGCTCGCACGCGTTTGAGGAGTTGGGAGAGTATTGAGAGCCCGTCGTTCGCTGCTCGTCGTTCGTCGTTGGCTGCTGCGTCGAATTCTGCGTAAGTAGGCTGCGCCGAGCTCAACTAAATCTGCGTCGATTCCGCCTAATATGGACGCTGGCGAAGAAAATATAGGATTAACAAAATAGCGAAGTTCCGACGAACGACGAGAAGCGAACGACGAAAAGCAAACGACGAACGACGAGCAGCGAACGACGATCTCTTACTCGATGCCGAGTTGCTTTCTTGCTTCAGGGCTGAGGCGTTCGGGAGTCCATGGCGGATTCCAGACTACATTCACGTTTGCGTTGCGGACACCGGGAAGTTGCTCGACTCGTGATTTCACCTGCGCGCTGATGTTGACGTGCTCGGGGCAGCCTTGGGCGGTAAGTGTCATGTCGACCGTGACGTCCTGTGGTTGTCAGGCGCCGCATCAAGACGGATGTCGTAGATCAGACCGAGATCGACAATGTTGACAGGAATTTCGGGATCGTAGCACTGCTTGAGCGCATTCAGAACCTCATCCTGCGTCAAACTCGGATTAGTCAAACTCGAAGCGCTCGAACCCGGATTGCTAGAATCCAGATGGTCCGGACTTAGATCGTTCGAGGGCAAATTCTTCAACGGCGTCTCGTCCAATGGCATATTGTTCCTAGTGTAGCCGAGTTATCTCTCTACAGATCAGGCCTGAACACCTCGGGCATAAATGTAAAAGGAAATCGATTTTCCGACTATGAGATTGGATGCGGAGTCGCGGAAAAAGCTGCAGATCGTGCTCTTGCTGGGGATCGTAATCGCGGGCGGGCGCGCGGGCTGGATCGTCTACGAGCGCCACGAGGCGATGAAAGAAGATGCTAGGCCCAGAATGGAGGCGCCGCTCAAGGCAGACTATTACGTCACGCCGAAAAAATTGCGCCCCTATGATCTGAAGTCGGCGCGGCAACTCACCCAACAGCCGGTATGGGTCAAGGCCGGCTACTACCACACCTATTACTCATACAACGTCTCAGCCCACAAGACGGATTTCGCGCATGAGGCAGGGCTGCTTGGGCCGCTGCAGAAACTGGCGATCAAAGACGTGGTGACAGATGCGTCTCCCAAGGCGCCGGGGACAAAACAGGTGATGGCGACGTTTGACTTGGAAGGCAAGACGTACGCGGTTCCCATTGGCATTGAAAAGGCCGGAGATTTCAAGATTTATTCCGACGAGATTTTCTTCATTGAAGATCCGCACGAGCTTTACAAGCACTGGCCAGCGGAAGTCTGGAAGGCGATTGACGAACACCGGGTCGCAGCAGGGAATGAGCGAACTGCAAGCGAGTTTCGCTATCGGCGCGGGCATTCCGGAAGGCTCGGGCGATTATGGCTTTCGCACGCTACATTATGCCAATGGCGGAAAGCCGGTGGCGATTACGTTTGAGAATGATAAGGCGGTGGAGATCAAACCGGGAACGCTAGCCGACGCTGAGCGTGGGCGGGAGGGCCCGTCTCCCCATGCGTGCGGATGCGTACAATTCCCGGCATGAAACGAACCTGTCTTCTCCTATTTTCTTTCTCATTTTTTCTTCTCTCCTGTCTTTTGCCGCGCCGCGCACCATGCGCATCGACTACTACCACGGCGGGCAACTCGCATGACGAATGGTTCACGCTCGATCGCACGGTGCTTGAACCGCTGGAATGGCCGGGGAATCCCGATAAAGCAATCGATGACGAGCCAATCTTGGGCAATTATCTGTTTGAGGTGCGCGAACGGGAAAGCGGAAAGCTTGTCTATTCGCGCGGCTTCAGTTCGGTTTTTGCCGAATGGAAGACTACGGATGAGGCGCAACATGCGAACCGGACGTTTTCGGAATCGTTGCGCTTTCCCGCGTCCGTCGGGCCGGTGGAAGTGTTGCTGAAGGAGAGCGATGAGAAGAATCCCGGCGAGGGTTTCCACGAAGTTTGGAAAACAGTGGTCGATCCGAAAGATAAATTCGTCGATCGGGCGCGTCCTCCGTCGCCGGGCGCATTGATTACGTTTCAGAAGATGGGCGATCCCGCGGCAAGGTCGACCTGCTGGTGCTGGGCGACGGCTACACGGCGGCCGAGCGCGACAAGTTTGAAAAAGATGCGCGCCGCTTCATGGAGACGCTGTTTGCGGCCTCCCCGTTCAAGGAGCACAGAAAAGATTTCAACGTGTGGGGGCTGTGCCCGGCGGCGGAGGAGTCGGGCGTGTCGCGTCCATCGAGCGGAATTTATCGGCGCTCGCCGCTGGGCGCGAGCTATGACACGTTTGACAGCGAGCGCTATGTGCTGACGATGGAAAACCGCACAATGCGGGACGTGGCTTCGTTTGCGCCGTACGAGTTCGTCGAAATTCTGGTGAATGGCAAGACGTATGGCGGCGGCGGAATTTTCAATCAATATGCGACTGTCGCGATCGACAACGCGTTTGCCGGCTACGTCGGCGTGCATGAATTCGGGCATCATTTCGCCGGATTGGCGGATGAGTACTACACGTCGGATGTGTCCTATCTTTCGCAGGAGAAGCGAACCGAGCCATGGGAGCCGAATGTAACTGCGCTGCTCGATCCGGCGGCGTTGAAGTGGAAAGATCTGGTAGAGCCGGGAACGCCGCTGCCCACTCCCTGGCATAAGGAGGAGTTTGAGCGCTTTGAAGCGGAAATCCAGAAGCAGCGCCAGGAGCTGCGCGCGGCCGGCAAGCCCGAATCGGAGATGGAAGAACTGTTCCGCAAAGAGCGCGAGAAAGAAGACGCGATGTTTCGCGCCGAGAAATATTTCGGGAAGGTGGGCGCGTTTGAAGGCGCGAATTACGAGGCGAAGGGGTATTACCGTCCCGAGGTGGACTGCATCATGTTCACGCGCTACGACAAGTTCTGCGCGGTGTGCCGGCGGGCGATCGAGCGCGTGATAGGGATGTATACGTAGCGAGTGGCCGTGCCTGGACGGGCGAGGCGCGCCCGTCTCGGAAGGGATTAGGGGTCCTTCGACTCCGCGACAAGTTCACTTCGTGAACTTGTGCTCCGCTCAGGATGACACTTGCGGGTTCGGGGACAGTAAACGCGCCCGACGAACTCTACGACCTCTGGCGTCACGTAATCCGGCGGCCGAATCGTGAACATGGGCCGGTCAATAACTGGTTTCAGCGAGACGCGCTCCCAGGCAGGACTTTTGGAATTCTCCGCCGAGTGCAACAGCACGGCATCCGCGCGGTCGAGGAATTGCTGAGCTGAGGACTTGAAGTCGATGATCGACGGATCGAGGACGGTGAGATAGAGATTGGGCTTCAGGTAACGCAGGATACTGTTGGATTCGATGATCGCGTTTTCAGTTTTTGCGAGGATCGTGCGAACTCGCGGCATGGCTTCGGCGAGCCGCCCTTGCTCTGTGCGAACCCACCAGGAGTGATCGGCTCCTGCGACCAGGAACCGCGACGTGTCGGACTCGCCAGAACGGTCCTTTTCTTCAGTGACAGCCCACGAATGGTCGGCGGTAGCGCAGTCGCAGGCTTCGCCATTGGCGGAGCAGACGCCGTGTCCATATTGCGTGATTTTGAGAGCAGTCCAGCGGAAGTCACGGAGCGCGGCGATCAGCCCAGCGACTACGCTGGTCTTGCCGACGCTGCGCGTGTGTCCGCCGATGACGACTATCGACATTGGTTTAGGGTACTGACTTCTGAGCCGCGAGTTTCGAGCCGCGAGTATCGAGCAATCAAAGGCGTCGACATCAAGAAGCTGCTACGGACTTTAGAATTCAAGCTCGTAACTCGACACTCGCGACTCGTAGCTGAATTACTCGCAACTCGCGGCTATCTCTTTGCCGACCGCGACAGAAACGCCAATTCCTTAAGATACTCGCGAATGGGGCGTGCCGGAGTTCCCCAGAAAACGACGCCCTTCCCGCGAATCACTTTCTTGGTTGGGATGCCGCTCTGCGCGCCGAGAATCGCACCTTCTTCGATGCGTACGTGATCGGCGATGCCAACCTGTCCTCCGATGATTACGTTGTTCTCGATGACCGCGCTGCCGGAAAGTCCGGTTTGAGCGGCGATGACCACATCCTCTCCGATCTGAACATTGTGGCCGACGTGTACGAGATTATCGATTTTTGTGCCGCGGCGGATGCGCGTTTCGTCGAGTGCGCCGCGGTCGATGGTTGAGTTAGCGCCAATCTCGACATCATCTTCAACGATCAAAAGTCCGACCTGCGGAAACTGCTCGTAGCGCCCGGTTTGCTGGTCGCGCACGTAGCCAAAGCCTTCGCTTCCGAGAACGGCTCCGGCCTGGATGACGACCCGATTGCCGAGACTGGTGCCGCGGTAGATGATCACGCTGGCATCGATGCGGCAATCGGCGCCGATTGTGACGCCATCGCCGATAACGCAGCCCGCGCCGATGCTGCTTCCATCGCCCACTTTCACGTGTTCGCCGAGGACTGCCCGCGGACCGATCTCGACATTCTTGCCCAAGAGCGTTGAAGCTGGAATGATGGCTGATGGGTGAGCGCCGCGGCCGTGCGTGGTGACATCGCGGAGAAGCCGCGCGGCGCGCGCGAAAGCCAGGCGCGGCTGCGGGGAGATCAGGAGCGGTTTGCGGACAAGTGCGCCGGCTGCGAAGGCTTCGGCGAATTTTCCGGCGAAATCTGCGGCAATGACAGCCGCGGCTTTCGAGGCAAGCGCGGAGTCAAAGTGTTTTGCCTCATCGACGAAGACGAGGCTTTCATCGTCGGCGGACTTCAAACTGGAGACGTACGACACGGTAATGGAGCCGTCCCCGATAAGGCGACAGCCGAGACTTTCCGCGAGAGCGGCAAGAGATTGTTTCATGGTTGTCTATTGTCGCTTCCGAGGCGGGAGTATACAACGCGGAAGATCCCTCGTGTGGGGACGGGGCTTTGCCCCGTCCAAGCGGGGCGTAGCCCGCTTCCACACGGAGAGTGAGGCCCTAGTACAGAGGCGGTTCGCCCTCAGGGCGCGTCTTCCAGCGGCGATGCATCCAAAGCCACTGATCGGGATAGCGGCGGACATAGTCTTCGATCACGCTGGTGAACAGGGCAGTGTTGGCGACGACATCGGCCTGGTCGTTGCCCGTGCGCACGAGTTCAAGAGCAGGATCGAAGCGCAGAACATATTTTCGGAGTGTGTGATCCCACGTCGTAAAACCCGGCACCACCGCGGCATCGGTGCGCAACGCGATCCGGGCGAGTCCGCTGGCGGTGTAGGCGGGGATGCCGAAGAAATTGACGAACACGCCTTGCGGCGGAGTCATATTGGTATCCATGAGGATGCCGACGGCCTGGCCAGCGCGCATGGCGGCGAGCAGTCCGCGAACGAAGTCATCTTTGCTCACCGTCTGATTGCCGTGCATGGTGCGGTAGCGCTGCACAAAACCATCAATGTAAGGATTGTCGAGCGGGCGCATTACGATCGACAGGGGATGTCCGTTCAGGGAGTGGGCGAAGGCGGAGAGTTCCCAGGCTCCCAGGTGGGCCGTAAGGAACAGGACTCCTTTGCCACGGGCCAAAGCACGCTCGTAGTTTTCCAGTCCGTCATAGACGACGACCTCGGAAACATTTTCGCGCGTGTAGCTGGGGAAGAGGCAGAATTCGGCAAGCTGGCGTCCGAGGGAAACGAACTCCCCGCGCAGTAGGCGACGGCGCTCCTGCCGGGACAGTTCGGGGAAGGCAAGAGCGAGGTTGCGCATGCCGACGGCGCGCAATCGGCGATGGACGTGGTAGACGGCCAGTCCAATTGCAATGCCGATGGCGCGGGCGAGGGGACGAGGAAGCATGCCGAGGAGTTTGATCCACGGCCAAACCAAAGCGTATTCGAAGCGTTCGCGCACTGTGCCGGAGTGTAGGGGTTGGAGGGGGCGGCGCGCAAGGCAGCGGGGACGGTCTCCTTTTTTGTGCGGAGCAACTATGCCTCGCGGCATTCCGGGAACAATTATTTCTTTACATTCGGTCTTCGTGCTTGCGGGGTTGGGTGGCGAGTGTGCTAAAGATAGAAGATAGAAGACGAATTATGACGCTCGCCATTCGCCAGTCGCGCATTCACTGCTTCGGCTGCTATGCCACCAAACGAATCCGCAAGGGAACCTTGATTGTGGAGTATACGGGCGTGCGTCTGACTTACGAAGAGGCCGACGATCTCTATGACGATTTTCCCAATACCTACCTGTTTGGCCTCGATGGAGGAAAGGTGATTATTGACGGCTGCGGAGTGGCGGCGTTTGTGAATCACTCGTGCAAGCCGAACTGCGAAACCGATCAGATCGGCGGCAAGATGTGGATCATCGCACTGCGCGATATTGAGCCCGGAGAAGAATTGACTTACGACTACAACTTGTACGATGGCGACGATGACGCTCCCTGTTGCTGCGGGGCGAAGCGCTGCCGCGGGAGTCTGTATTCGGCTGCGCATTTGAGGAAACTGAAGAAGAAGCGGGAGAAAGCGGCGGGCGCTGCTACTGAGATGACTGTGAAAGCCAGCTAAGGGCTCCACATTGCAGTCTGCGCGTTGACGCGATTGCGACGACGCGATTTGCGCGTGCCCGTTCCAGATCTGCTTGCTACAATTAATCCTTCCCGGTTTTCACTAGTTCGGTCTTTCCCGGTTGCTTCTGACGTTCCCGATACTGGAGTGCCACATTGAATCGCGCATCAGCCGGCTTGGAATCCATGATCGCAAAAGCTCTGCACCGTTCACCGGCAGAACAGAGCGCACTGCTCGCGTGGCCGGTGGCTTGCGGGAGCGTGGTCGCCGACCGGACGCGTGCTCTGAATTTTTCCGACGGTATTCTGCGCGTGGAAGTGGCGGACAAGGGATGGCAGCGTGAGCTGACGGCGTTGGCTCCGCGGTATGTGGCGGCGATCAATCGTTATTCCGCAACAGCGGTGCGCCGGATTGAGTTCGTTGTGAAGGCGTAGGATTCTTTCTTGCCTGCAGAGAGCTTTAACCACAGAGGACACAGAGACCACAGAGGAACCCGCAGATCTCCTAAAAGCTGGGTGCAGATCTATGAAAGTCACCGACAAAGACGTTGCTTACGTGGCCGACCTGGCCAACCTTGAGTTGACGGTTGACGAACGCGCGCGCATGCTCCGCGACCTGAATTCGATTCTCGAATATGTGGATCGTCTGAGCGAGTTGAATACCGAAAATGTCGAGCCCATGGCGCAGGTTTCCGACCGGTACGGGGTGGATGAGTCACGCCAGGGCAGCGAGCGCTTCGCGTATGCATCGCGCGACGATGTGAAAGAAGGTTTGCGTCAATCGTTGCCGCATGAAGAGGCGATGAAGAACGCTCCCGAGACGGACGAAACGTTTTTTGTGGTGCCGAAGGTGATTGAGAGATAAGCGCGATGACGGTGGGCAGCAAGCCAAATGAATACACGATTGAAACTGCTCGCAGCGCCATCGCTGGCGGGAGGATGACGGCCTCCGCGCTGGCCGATGAGTTCTACGCGCGCATCAAGAAAGAAGACGCGGAGATCGGCGCTTTTCTGGCGTTGTCTGAAGATCGCGCGCGAGCGCAGGCCGAGCGCATCGACAAGATGGTCGCGGAGGGCAAGCCATTGCCGCCGCTGGCCGGAGTCCCCATCGCGATCAAAGACGTCATGGTGACGCGCGGCGTGCGCACTACTGCGGGATCGAAGATCCTGGAAAACTTTGTTCCTCCGTACGACTGCACGGCCGTGGCGCGACTGGAAGCGGCGGGCGCGGTTGTGCTGGGCAAGCTCAACTGCGACGAGTTTGCCATGGGCTCGTCCACGGAGAACTCGGCTTATCATCCGGTGCGCAATCCGCGCGACAAAACGCGTGTTCCGGGAGGATCGTCGGGAGGATCGGCGGCGGCGGTTGCGGCGGGAATGGCGGTGGCGACTCTAGGTTCGGATACGGGCGGCTCGATCCGTCAGCCGGCGTCGTTCTGCGGAGTGGTGGGATTGAAGCCGACCTATGGACGCGTGTCGCGCTATGGGCTGATTGCGTTTGCTTCGTCGCTCGATCACATCGGTCCGTTTGCGAACACCGTGAAGGATGTGGCGCTGGTGCTGCGCACGATTGCCGGGCGCGATCCGATGGATTCGACTTCGGCGGATGTTCCGGTGCCGGATTATGTTGCGGAACTGGAGAAGCCGCTAGCTAAGGTCCGACTACGTGTGGCGCGGGCGCCCCCGCCCGCGAAAGAGAGGTGACTCGTGAGGCGGCTTCGGGTGAGCCACTAAGAATCGGAGTGGCCAAAGAATATTTCGGCTCTGGGCTGGATGCCGAGGTGCGCGCGGCGGTCGAGGCGGCGATCCAGAAGTTGGCCGAGCTAGGCTGCGAGATCGTTCCAGTCTCGCTGCCACATACGGAATATGCGATCCCGGCTTACTACATTGTGGCGACGGCCGAGGCGTCGGCGAACCTGGCGCGCTATGACGGCGTGCGTTACGGGTTCCGCGCGCGCGGCGCAAAGACACTGGCGGAAATGTATCGGCAAACGCGCGACGGCGGATTCGGCATGGAAGTGAAGCGGCGCATCATGCTCGGGACTTATGCACTGAGCGCGGGTTATTACGATGCGTATTACTTGAAAGCGCAGAAGGTGCGGACGCTGCTGACCCGCGATTTCGATGAGGCTTTCAAGAAAGTGGATGTGATTGCCGCGCCGACTGCGCCCACTGCGGCGTTCAAGTTAGGAGAGAAAGTAGACGATCCGCTGGCCATGTATCTCGCGGATATCTATACGGTGACGGCGAATCTGGCGGGGATTCCGGGGATCTCGGTGCCGTGCGGCGAGACGCGCGAAGGCCTGCCGATCGGGCTGCAGATTTTTGGGCGGCACTTTGATGAGGCGACGGTGCTGCGGGTGGCGCACGCGTATGAGTTGAGCCGGTGATGGTGACGAGACGCAGCAAGCTGCGTCTCTACAGCGGATCGTAGTAACGCTCCCCCGCGCAGGCGCGGCATAGTACTCGCCCGTCGCGCTCCACTTCGCGGCGGAAGTTGATTCCTTCTCCGCACTCGGCGCAGACTATGCGCTCGCCTTTGTAGCCTGGAAATTCTTCGGCGGGGAGCTCTACCTTTACCCACTGGGTCGAAAACAGGTCGTCGTCTGACATTTCTCTATATGCCAGCATCTGCTGCTGGTTCTTGTTTTCGATTTCGGGATGCATTTCTCGGGCCAGCTTTTTGGACGATTCTTTGGCGGCGATGCGGATGGCTTTGTACCAGTGATTATCGTTGGACCCACTCAAGCCAAAAGAAGGCTTGAGTGGGGCACCCTCTGGAGCTGGGGCGTTGGCGCCGCGAACTTCAGCGGCGAGATCGACAAAAGTCGCGGCCATTTTTCCCCAGTCGCGGAATTTCAGGGCGCGCTTGCCGAGGCGGCATCCGGTGACTACGCCGATGGCATCCGTGGCGCAGCGGTCGATTTCGACGAAGGTGACGAGGCGCTTGCGGTCTTTTCCTCGCGGGTCTTCAATACCTAGTTTTGCGAGCCCGAGCATGGCCAGACGGACGCCCAGGATTTGTCCGGCGCAGAGATGGCCGTGGGCGATTTCGGCTTCGGCGAGATACTCGTCGAGGGAAAGCATACGGGCATTTGTAATTGGTAATTTGTAATTGGTAGTTGAAAAGCCTACGATTGTCAGACTCGACAATTCCCAATTACAAATTACCAATTACAAATCTCCACTACTTTCTTCTCCAGCGCACGCCATCTTTCGTATTCTCTACGATGATACCCGCGGCCGACAGTTCAGCCCGGATAGCATCCGACTGCTTGAAGTTTCTGGCTTTGCGTGCGGCTTCCATCTCGGCCAGCTTTTGATTCACCTGTTCGTCGGCCAGTTGCGCTGAGCCGGCGAATTCAACCAGCTCGGGGCTGATGTCCTTTTCTCGACCGGCCTGGCGCGCCCAATCCAGCACGGCTTTCATCTTCGGCTGATCGTCATCTTTCAGCACGCCGAATATCTCGTCGAAGCGGTCGAGCGTCGCCAAGCAATGCCCGCACGTCGTCCTGGCGAACATCTCCGGCATCGAGCGCGGTGTTGGTCTTGCGCAGCATGTCGAAGATCGCGCCCTGCGCTTCGGCGGTGTTGAGGTCGTCGCTGAGGGCGGCGGTGACGCGGTCGGCGGTTTCGCGGGCTAAGGTGGAGAGCGCTCCCTCAGCGGCTGAAGCCGCGTCAGTGGTAGCGCTGGACGGCACGCCTGAAGGCGTGCCCTTCCCAAAACCCTGGTCTTTAAAACACTGACAAGGCGGAAGCGGAAGTTGCGCAGCTTCTCGACCGAACTGGCCGCCGACTTCAGCCCATCAAAAGTGAAGTTCAACTGGTTGCGATAGGGAACCTGCGTGAGCAGCCAGCGGATGGACGACGGCTTGTGTCCTTTGAGAACGAGATCGCGCAGCGTGAAAAAATTGCCGAGGCTCTTGGACATCTTCTGTCCTTCGACGAGCAGAAAACGGGCGTGGAACCAGTAGCGCGCGAATTGCTGACCGCTGAGCGCCTCCGATTGCGCGATTTCGTTTTCATGGTGCGGGAAGATGAGGTCTTCGCCGCCGGCGTGCAGGTCGAAGCTGGGGCCCAACTCTTCCATCGACATGACGGAGCATTCGATGTGCCAGCCGGGGCGTCCGGAGCCGATCGGCGTCTCCCAGAAAGCTTCGCCCGGCTTGGGAGCCTTCCAGAGCGCGAAGTCGCGGGCATTGTCCTTGTCGTATTCGTCGACGTCGACGCGGGCGCCGTCAGTCATGCCCGCAAAATCTTTTTTGGAGAGCTTGCCGTAGCTGGGAAATTTGGCGATGCGGAAATAGTAAGAGCCGTCGTCGGTGCGGTAGGCGAAGCCCTTGGCAACAAGTTCGGCGATGAATTCGGCCATCTCCTGAATGTGCTCGGTCGCGCGGACGAGCGCGGGCTGCGCGATGTTGAGAGTGGCGGAATCCTCGAGGAACGCCTGGGTATATTTCGCGGTGTAGGTCTGTACGGTAACGCCGTCGCGGGTGGCGTTGCGGATGATCTTGTCGTCCACGTCAGTGATGTTCATGACGTAGCGAACGTCGTATCCGGATTGCAGGAGAAAGCGGTAGAGAAGATCGACCGCGATGAATGTTCGAAAATTGCCGATGTGGCCGTAGTCGTAGACGGTCGGCCCGCAGGCGTACATGCGGACGCGGCCGGCGTCGATGGGATGGAAGTCTTCGACTTTTCCGGAGAGGGTGTTGTAGAGACGAATGGCCATGAAATATGAGTTCGCCGGCTTGCCCGACGTTTCATTTTAGTTCAGATTTCTTCGTGGGCGTCGCTGGTTGGTTACCACGGAGTACACAGGGGAGCACGGAGGGATCGTTTGACGGAGGTCGATTGTTTGAATATCATCTCGCTAATCGCGAGTTGATCGTGGTGGTCGCGGGGTTAACTGTCGCCCCGCATTCGCCGTCTGGGCATCGCAACGACCTTCCCGCCCCGACAATTAGTGATAAAGTTTCAGAGACGGCCCCGTAGCTCAATTGGATAGAGCATTAGTCTTCGGAACTAAGGGTTGGGGGTTCAAGTCCCTCCGGGGTCGCCAGAAGCAGCCGCCAGCTTTCTGTCATCAGCTCTCGGTTCTCAAAGCCCGTTCTCAATGAAAAACCTTGGCATTCTTCTCTCCGGGCGCGGCTCGAACTTTGTGGCGATCGCCGACAGTATTGACGCGGGGCGCATTCCGGGAGCGCGGGTTGCGGTGGTGATTTCGAATCGCGCCGATGCACCCGGCCTTCAAATCGCCCGGCAGCGTGGGATGAGCGCGCTTCTGATTCCTTCCAACGGGAAAGCACGCGAGCAGCACGATCGCGAAGTGGTGGCCGCGCTTCGCGAACATAAAGTTGATCTGGTCTGCCTCGCCGGATACATGCGTCTGCTTTCGCCCTGGTTCGTACAGCAATTTCCGCATCGCATCCTGAATATCCATCCATCTCTGCTTCCCGCGTTCCCCGGACTGGAAGCGCAACAACAGGCCTTCGCTTACGGAGTGAAAGTGAGCGGGTGCACGGTGCATTTCGTGGATGAAGAGCTCGACCACGGAGCCATCATCGTGCAGAAGACCGTTCCCGTGCTCGATACCGACGACGAGCACTCGCTGGCCGGGCGCATTCTGGAGCAGGAACATCTGGCTTACTCGGAGGCGATCAGGATTGTGCTGGAGGGGCAGTTCGAGGTAATCGGGCGGCGACTCGTAAGACAGGAAGTCAAAAGTCAGAAGTCAAATTGAAGAAGTAAAAGCGCATCCGGCGGTCAGAAGACTATTTGAAAAACTGGCGCATCCTTAGGATTTTCACTTCTTCAATCTGACTTTTGACTTGTTATTTGATCAGTTCGTCGCTGTTACGCACGATTGGGTGCTGCATCACTTCGAGTTCATTCTTGACCAGGTTTAGCCCGTAGACGCAGTCTTCGAATTTTTGGGAAAGCTGCGCGAACACCGGCGCTACCTTGGCATATTCGAAGTGCTCGAACTTGGAGACGATGTAATAGCTCTCCTTGCCGGCCTTCACCCACTCCACAAAGTTTTCCACGCGCTGGCGGCGCAGGCGATAGTGATTGATGCTCTCGGGAAACATGCCCGCGAAAAACAGCGTGTAATCGCCAATGTGTTTGCGGACCTGGCGCTCGCGGTCGAACGAGGGCGCCGGGCCGTAGACCGGATCCGATTCGATCAGCATCTCGCCCACGTCGTTCAATGGCCTGCCGGATGCCGTGCGAATCTTCATCAACTGCTCCGCGTCGCAGAACTCCGTCAGCAAGTGGGCGACATAGGCGACGACCTGCGGGTCGCGAATGCCGATCTCCTGCGCGTAATGACGGCCGACGAGTTCAACAAACAACTGCTGCAGCGGATGCGTTTCCGGAATCATGGCAATGGCCCTCGTTTCTTGTCAGAACCTGATCGTCTCTATCAGCACCTTCCCTCTCTGCACCTCTTTGATTCATCGGAATAAGAGGTTGCTGAGAATAATTACTGTAGTTTTCCGATCTTTCACAAGTCACTATCGTGCCACTAAGTGTTGAAACACCGCGCGGAGCAGGGTGTTTCGCCGATTTTCTGTTGGCAGTCGCGGGTGGCGGCTGCTAATTTGGCGGTCAAGAGTCCACGTGGAAAGTGAACTCATCTATTTTCAGAGTAGAAACCAAAGATTCAAGTCCGGAAATTCACGATGCTGAGGGCACGCCGAAAAGGAGAGAGCATGGAACGAATCAATATTGCGAGCGGAACGCCATGGGAACCGGTCGTCGGTTACTCTCGTGCGGTGCGGGTAGGGGAACACATCCATGTGGCGGGCACAACCGCTACCGCTGCGGACGGGAAGATCATCGCGGGTGATGCTTATGCGCAAGCGGTCCAGGTGCTCAAGAACATAGAAAGCGCGCTGCAGCGGGCGGGGGCATCGCTCAAAGACGTGGTGCGAACCAGAGTGTTCCTGACGAACATTGCGGATTGGCAAAAAGTTGGCAAAGCGCACGGCGAGTTTTTTCGCGATATTCGGCCCGCGAGCACAATGCTGGCAGTCACGGCGCTGGTCTCTCCCGAGATGCTGTTGGAAATTGAAGCGGACGCGATTGTGCAAGGATAGTTACGTGGCAAGGATCGTTAGGTGTAGTGGAGGCGGGACATTGAGCCATTCGCCGAGACGCTATTGCTATTGTTTGGGCCAGACCGAGATGCGCAGGTGACAAGCCACGGGTCGGCCATCCTTGAATGCGGGGATGAACTTCCAAGTGGATGTGACCGCAACGTCGGACGGCGACACTCCGAGAGGCGCATGCGTGGATCTGACCTTGCCAGCGGCATCGATGATCAAATCGAGCCGTAGTTCCGGCGGAAGCGAAGTTTGTTTCCCTGCCACGGACTGGAACTCGAGCAAAATTCCCGTCGGCGGAGAATCCAGATCAGTCCTTGGCCGCACTGCATCGAAGACAGGCGCATGTTTTTTCCTGCGCGGAGGACCGGCGGACGTGGCGTCGACTTGAGCGTGAATGCCGGCAGCGCGTGCATTCACGATGGCGGTGCGAGTCCGGTCAATGTCCGCAGGTGGCCACATCTCGCTAAGCTGGCGCCATGCATCCGATTCGCGGCCGCTGTAAAGATAATTCCAAACGATTTCCAACACCTTGATCTTCACGCCGCGCAAGCGGTGTAGGCGTTCGGCCGACACCGGAGTGACGGGTTCCGTCAGTCTCCCATCGCTGTTCTTGAAATCCCGCAGGTCCGATGGTGAGATAGCATCCCGGAGCTGGGCGATCCTCCTATCGTAATAGGACTGGAACTCCGCACTTACGTCGAGCAGTTGTCCGTGCGCAAAGCGGAGGGCAATGGCCGGGGGACTGTCCAACTCGCCGGGCGTCAGGGATTCGAAGCCATTTACGGCCGCCCCATCATCGGCCCATATTTCAATTCGGCCGTCCATGTCGATGTCGGAAGCGCTGAAGTATTGTGCCCCGGTGATGGTGCGCAATAAGTGCGGCGGCTTTTCCAGAGAGAAAATCCGATATTCCATGCAGCAATCGCTGTCTGATTTTCCGACCTGGAATGTGGCGATTGGAACTCCATCGCCCAGATCGACGCCGAATGCGTCCAGATCAAGTTGTGCGGCGCCAGACTCGACTACCAGTTCGTGCTTTTCCCATGTGAGTTTGGCGGCGCAGGACCGCCTTGCCAAGCCCACAACTCCGGGCTCCCTTGCCGCCCCGACGTGCACGCCGACCCCGTTACGGAATGTCGCGTCAAAAACTCCGTTGCCGTTACGGCAGAGGATGCTGGGTCGCGGCGCCTGGCCAAGACAAAGCGCTGGCCAGAGAAGATACAGAACTGACGCAGTGAGTAAAGCGCGGGGAGAAAGATGTGGCGACAAAATCCGTATGAGCCTGAGAAAACATCACCGCACTAGAAATTCCTTCAGTTGGAGAGCGCGATTGGCGGGAACCAATACGGGCTCCCGCCATTGCACGTGCGGATTCAGTTAGCGGCGGCCTTTCTTCTTGCCGGCTTTTTTCTTCGCCGCTTTCTTTGCCGGCTTCTTTGCTTTCTTCTTGGCTGCTTTCTTTTTCGCGGCTTTCTTAGCGGGTTTCTTTTTTGCTGCCTTCTTGGGAGCCGCCTTCTTCTTCGCCGCTTTTTTCGGAGCGGCCTTCTTGGGAGCGGCTTTCTTCGGCGCGGCCTTCTTGGGGGCGCTTTCTTCGGAGGAGGCGCACTGCCACCGCCGCCGAAGGAACTTACCGGCTCAGGTTCAGGAGAAGGTTCGGGTTCACCTTCGTCCTCATCCATGGCAACTGGTTCTTCCTCCTCTTCTTCCTCTTCGTCAAAATCCTCTTCGAGCGATTCGCCAAAGGCGCTGCTCTCACCAAATTCATCGGTTTCATCGTCCCGACCATAGAGAGTCGGATCATCGAAAGGCATATCTCCTCCTGTATATTCTCGGCCCCCGACGCAAGACAGGCGCTGGGGCCCAGGGAAATAAGACTACTGACTGCGAAACGTCCCTGCTTTTGCGTAACGGGCCGTGATTATAGCATGGCAGTTTCAGGGGCAGTATCGTGCATTCGCCGGAGATTTGCGAGAGAAATTGTCAGAAAAATTTTGGGACGCGGATCACTGAACAAGAAGCCCGGAGGGAATCGGCGAAAGAACAGCGAAAATCCTATGACGATCCAACATTATTCGTAGGCCAGGGCGTCAATAGGATCTTTCTGTGCGGCTTTGAAGGCTGGATACAAGGCTCCGGCAACCGCCCCGGCGATCGCAATGAACGTAGCGCGGATGATCCAGCCACCGTCCACCACGACCTGCAGCAAGGGGAACCTCTGGGCTAGGCCGGCGCGAGCCGCCAGGCTGACGATAATGCCCAGCACGATGCCGCTTAGGGCCAGCAGCACAGTTTCCCGCAGCACAACATTGACGATATAGAGCTTGGAGGCTCCCATGGCCTTGAGGATGCCGATTTCGCGGGTGCGTTCCATGACGGCTGTGTACATGGCCTGAAAGATCACGATGAATCCGATGACCACCGAAATTCCGACCACCACCTTAATGAAAGTCGACAGTCCCGGATAGTTGCCCGGCGTCATCATGGCCAGGTAGGCGGCCATGGAGTCGCCACGTACCGCTCCATCCCCGGCACGTGTTTGATCTCGTCGACCACTGTCTCCGCGTTCGCCGGATCGTCAAGTTTGAGATAGAAGATGGTGGCCTTGTCTTTCGCGCCGATGAGGTCCTGCAAGGTGCTCAAGGGAACAAACTTACGGGCGCCCTTGCCGCGCTCCACGATTCCGCAGATGCGGAACTTATTGTTGAGAATTTCGATGGTATCGCCCACCTTGGCATGCTTGGACTGGGCAAAAAGATCGTCGACCAGGGCGTCATTGGGCCCCTGAAAGGGACCTCCCGACAAGTAGTGAAAGCCGCCCGACAACTGGTCAAAGCTCTGCAAGTCGATCCCGTCGATGATCTCAAGCGCACCCGCTGGAACTGATCTGCGTGACCACCGGGGCCACAACCTTCACGTGGGTAGTTTGGCCAGCACGTCTCCGACTTTGATTGGCATAGGCGCGCCGGTCAGCCCCGCGATAAACGACGATCCCGGCGGTAGCACGATTACATCCGCCCCGATGCCGGCAGCCCGCGTGCGCTGATCCTGCAGCATGCCCAGCGACAGGCCCACGATGAGCAGGATCAATGTGACTTCCAGCGCCACCGCCACCACGCTGATCAACGAGCGCAGCGGACGGTGCAGCAGGTTCCCGACAATCATGCGATTCATCATGTCTTCTTCCGAAACTACCTGGCGGGCTCGTCCTGGGCAGTGGCCACGCGATGGGCAGAACCTGGAGCGGCTGCCCCCGGCTTCGCACCCAAGCGTACGATCTCGGCTCCGGGCGGCTGCTCCAGATCGAACTGATCGTTGGTGAGCTGGTGGTTCAGGTCCAGTTTGAGGATGTTCAGCGTTATGTCGTAGCCCTCGCGCGGCCGCTCGATTTCGATGGTCGTCGGAAATGAGATTCCGTTGAAGTCCTTGTAATTCTGATAGTGGGCGTCGGTGGCCACATTCCCCTGCTGGTCGTAGATTCGCACACGGTGGGGCAGCAGGTCGATACGGCTGAACTGAATGCGGCGTGACAAGAACCAGCCCTGCGGACCTTTGCGGATAACGGCCAGCTCGTAGTCCGGCTGATCGACGCGGTGCTTTTTGGAATCGAGCACGGTCTCATAGCCATTTTCGAGCACCGCGATCTCATCCTGGCCCAATTGCGGGCAGCAGAAGGGCATTGTAGAAGTACTGCGGCCGCAGGTTCTCGATGCGCTTGTCGGGCTGGTAGTTGGTGTCATTGTCCTCGCCGATGACGAACTTGTTCTTCGGAGGAATCCAGAGCTTGAATTCCTTGCCGTCGCTGACCATGTCAAAGGCGGTGTTGCGAACCACCGGCATCAGCCCTTTCATGCGGAGCATGTCGGGCTTACGCGCCAGTATGTAGCCGCGAATCTCCTTGTAGTCGGTGACGCGCCCGGTTGTCGGGATTGCCCGCCGAGGAGTCGATATCGACCGTCGCCTGCATGGTCTGGATCTTGCCAGCCTCGGTGTTGACGTAATCGATCAACTGTTCCTGGGTCGCGGTCTTAAGAGGAGCGTTCGACAGCTGGCGTTCGATTACCCGGGTCCGAAACAGGCAACCGCTCAGCGGAAAGGTAACCGCCAGAGACACAACGGCAACAACCAGCGAAAATGAAAACGATGCATTCCTATCCTGATACCTGGAAGAGCTCTCAGCAAATGAGTATCTGATTAGTATAAGGCACCGGAGGCTTCAATGCTTTCAGTGGAATCCCAGTGCATGGCGATAGGCGACGACGTTGCGATCATGTTCCGCCAGGGTGGTAGCGAAGCGGTGATGTCCATTGCCATCGCTAACAAAATAAAGAAATTTCGTACTCTCCGGATGCAGGGCGGCTTCCAGAGCGCTGCGCCCGGGATTGCCAATTGGCCCCGGCGGCAGGCCCGCAAAGCGGTAGGTGTTATAGGCGAGTTGACGGCGAGATCGTCGTGGTGGAGGCTTCCCTGATAAGTGCCTTGCAGCAGTTCGGCGTAGATCACGCTCGGATCGGCATCGAGGGCCATCTTTTGGGACAGGCGGTTGTAATAGACGCTGGCCACGCGCGCGCGTTCCTCGGGCGCCGCCGTCTCCTTCTCGATGATCGACGCCATGGTCACGACCTTGGGCACGTCTAAACTTGGCGGCGCCAGGTTGGGCCTATCCGACCTGGACACATCCAAAATGCGCCATGGCTGGGATCGCCCGGAACCAGCCCGATCTGCTGCGCCACCTGCCGGAACTGGTGGACCATGACCGCAGCCATCTCTTCGACGTTCTGGGTGCGCGTGAACTGGTAGGTATTGGGGAACAGGTATCCTTCGAGCGACTTGGCTTCGGGTGCCAGATCGGAGATGAGATCGGTCGGGTCTCGGCGATGTGAAGAAAATCGGTGGCCGAGCCCAACCCCGCGTCCTCGATCGCCTTGGCGATGTCGAACATCGTGTAGCCTTCGGGAATGGTGACCACGTGGAAATAGATGTCTCCACGAACAATGCGGCCATGAACCTGGGGAAGCGTGGCCCCGCGCTCGAACAGATACTCTCCTGCCTTCAACGACGGTTTGGGATGCGCAAGATGCCAGAGCAGGAAAGCATATTCGCTGCGGATAATCCCGTCCTTTTTCAACTCAGCGGCGATGTGGCGGGTGGAATAGCCGGAATGGAGCAGAACGAAAGTCTGCCCGGGCGGAGGTGTGACCGGCACATAGACCTGCCAGGCGGCAAAGCCGGCAGCAGCGAGAACGGCAACCAGGAACAATGTGATCAGCGCGCGCAAGATTCTAGTTTAGATGGCTCTTTTCAGGATTGCCACAAAGTCGCCACAGTACAAGCTCCGTGAGAAGTACCTTAGTGGTACGGGGCTCTGCCGTCAAAGCTGCGAAACTCGCTTCCGACGACCTTTGCGCCTCCCATAAAATTGCTGTCTATCTAGAATGCTGCTCACCTCTGACATGCTCCTACAGGGAACAATGTAGATAGGAATAAAAATTCAAAAAAAAACGCGTGCTAGACTCTACTCCGACGTTCTATGATGAAGTGTATACCCTTCCCTAGGGGGGACAACCTTAACCTACAACGCAGTATTGGAGACAGGAGGAAGTCCCCATGAAGTTGAACGATAGCATTACGACCTATGACATTGCCGAAGCTCTGCAGGGCGAGAACGGCAAGTTCGAAGTCACTAGCCCGACTGGAGAACGGTATTTTGTTACCTGCCAACCTGGACACTCAATCAGCAGCATCGAGTGGGCTGGCGGTGAACAGAATCTTCAGCCCTTCCTGGTGCGCAAGGTTGCGCAGCCTGTGACCTCGGAAGGACGCACCAAGAGATCCGTAGCCGCCTGACGAGGTGACTACCAAAGACCGAAAGCCCGGCTGCGGCCGGGCTTCTTAATTTTTACGATGTTTCCTCGTTACTCTCCCAGCCAATCCGCATACGGCTTCAGCGACTCGACGTGGTCGCAGATAATTTTGATTGCGCCAGTCATCGGAATGGCGAGCAACAATCCGATGGCGCCCCACACGGCTCCCCAGAACAGCAGGGCGAGCGTAACCGCCAGCGGATTGATCCTCAAGCGGCTGCCCAGCAGCTTCGGGTACAGCACATTGAGCGCGATCAAGTGCATTCCCACCACGGAAAGCAACACGATGAACAGGCCGCCCGCGTCCAGTTGTCCCAGGCCAACCAGAATCGGCGGCACCATTGCCAGCACAATGCCTAAGTAGGGAACCAGGCTCAGGAAGCCGCTGAGAAATCCGACGAAATAGAAAAACGGAACATGCAAAAGCCCGAAAATCGCCACGCTCACCACCGAGATGAGCAGGCCGATCAGAAAATTGCCGACGATGAAGCTCTGCAGCATCTTGCCGATCAGCCCGAGCGTGACAAATGCCGTATGCCGGTGATGGAGCGGAAACAACATCACGGTCGCGGATCGGGCATGGCTCTGCCAGGTCAGCAGAAAATAGGTCAGGAACGGGATAAACGAGGCGGCCAGCACGATGTCAGTAAAGGTTCCCGCTCCATGGGTGAGGATGTCGGTCCAGTTTGTAACCTGCCGCACCTGGACGACGTTTGAGGACTCCGGGGACGCTACCGCCTCGCCGGTTTTAGCGATCTTCTCCGCTTGCGCCTGGAAAGGTTGCAGGATCGATCGGATCTTTTGCGAATACTTCGGAACATTGTCAGCAAAGATGATTGCCTCAGTGTAGGACGCGGCTGTGACCCCGTACATCACCAGGAGCAGGGCAAGGACGCTGATCAAAGCTGCCATCGGCCGGGGAATGTGAAGGTACTCAAACGCCTGCACCAGCGGCGAGAGAGTAAAGCTGAGCAGAATGGAACAGAAAAGTATGGCCAGCACCGATTCGCCCAGATAGGCGAAGATGATGATCAAGCCAATGCCAAGCAACGTCAGCGACCAGTGATGCGGACGAGCGTTCTCGGTGGTGTCCGTTGTTTCCATTGTTTCCGTTTACGAGGATCAGTCGGTGAACTATTCTGCCTGAGACGCGCACGATTTGCACGAAGCGATTGCGACCCGTAGACGAGGTCAGAGGTCAGAGGTCAGATTGCAGAGGTGAAAACCTCTTGGTTCCATCCGTGGTGCCTGAATCGAAATGGTTTAACCTCTGCAATCTGACCTCGGACCTCTGATCTAAAGGTTCTAACCTCTGCAATCTGACCTCGAACCTTTGACCTCCCTTAGCCTCCCCAACCTTGACGTCCGGTTCCAACTCCGGCAATGATCGTCTGATGTCTTTGCCTCGCCGCATCCTCGCCCTCGACGTTGGCTCCAGACGGATCGGCGTAGCCGTCTCCGACCCGCTCGGCATCACTGCTCAGGGATTGGATACGATCCAGCGCCAGAACAAGCGTAAGGATTGGGCGGCTCTGAGCACGGTGCTGGCGAAATATGATGTCGCCGAGATCGTGGTCGGACTGCCGTTGCGCCTGAGCGGCGCCGAAGGAACGCAGTCGGAAAAGATGCGCCAGTTCGCCGACGAACTGCGGGCGAAGTCTGGCCTGCCAGTCCATCTCTGGGACGAGCGCTGGACCTCAACCGAAGCCAACCGCCTCTTGCGGGAGACGAACCTGTCAATCGAAAAGCGCGGCAAGGCGGTCGACCGCATGGCCGCGATGCTGATCCTGCAATCCTGGCTGGGGGCGCAAGAGTCGAACGCAGGAAGGGGAACAAATCCTTGGGGAGACTAATATGAGACGCGGCGCGATACAATACGAGGCTAATTCGCTGATCTCAGGGAATCGCAGATTGCACTTCGTCAGCGCCTTGGTCAGCGCTTCCTCAATCAGTCTCTCATCGCAATTGCGCGAGATGGCAATTTCGCTGACCAGCAGGTAGCGGGCCCGCTCCAGCATCTTCTTCTCGCGGAATGACAGAGACTTTTCCTGCCCCAGGATGAGCAGGCTCTTCAGCACCATCGCCACGTCGGTTAGCGACCCGGTGCGCATACGCTCGGAGTTTTCCTTGAACCGGTCTTTCCAGTCCGCCGCGTTAATGCATGCGCCGGAGGATAGGTAATCGACAATCTTCTGGATCTCGCCATTGCGCACCACCGGACGCACCCCTACGCTTCCCACGTTGTGGAACGGGATCATGACTTTTAAGCTGCTGGCCGCAATCTTCAGCAGGTAGAACCGCTCGACCGTACTACCGATCGTCCGGCTGCTGATCTGTTCGATGATGCCAACTCCATGGTTGGGATAAACGACCTTGTCGCCGATGTGGAAAACGTGGTCGCTGTTCATGGAAGGCCCTCGCCCGGAGGTAGCATACCCAGTCTAGCCGAGCCACGCAACTAAGGCAAACAAGATGCACGCGCGGGAGGTGCTTTTTCGTTGCCGGCATCGCGGTCGGCATCGCGGTTCGTGAATGAAGCTATGTTCGTTCTCGAAAAGCTGAAGGCATAAGTCGTTTCACCTAAATACTTTGCCTGATCCTGCCCAGCCTGCCGGAAGCGGCTTTCCGTGCTGCCGGAGTATAATGTCCCACGCACCTTTCGAAGATTTCATGACCGAGCACATCAAGAAAAAGCTGCAAGAAGAGCTCAACACGCTCGAACGCGAGCTGGCCTACGATATCCCCAGAGAGCTGAAGAAGGCCGCCGCGCTCGGCGACCTGAGCGAAAACGCCGAATATCACATGGCCAAGCAGCGCCAGGAGTACCTGAAGGCGCGCGTCCGCCAGCTCGGCCAACGTCTCTCCGACCTGTCGCTGATCAACATGAACAACATCCCCAAGGACAAGGTGGGGCTCGGTTCAACGGTGAAGGTTTACGACAGCTCCAAAGAAACCGAAGTCGAATACCACATCGTGACCACCGAAGAATCCGACGTGGCCAACGGAAAAATTTCGACCAACTCCCCCATTGGACGGGCCCTGCTCAACAAAAAGATTGGCGACACGGCGACGGTCGTGACGCCCAATGGAAATCGCGAGATGGAAATCCTGAAGCTCGCGACCATTCACGACCTGGCCGAACTCGGCCCGGGAGCAGGAATCGAAATGAGCCGGCATGCTATGAGGGATGCGTCTATGAGTTGGACAAGCGGAGTCGGACGAGCCTGCGGCGTTCTGCTGGATGCCATCGTCCGCCTGCTCGCGCTCTCGCATATCAATCCCAATGTCCTTACCCTGATGGGACTGATCGTCAACTCCTACGCCGCGTTTTTATTCGGATATGCCAACGGCGACAATCAGCGGCGCATGTTCTTCTATGCCGGACTGGTCATTATCGGCAGCGGCTTCTTTGACCTGGTGGATGGCCGGGTGGCGCGCGCCTCGAATCAGGTAACGCGCTTCGGAGGATTTTTCGATTCCATCGTCGACCGCTACAGCGATGCGTCGCTCTTCCTGGGATTGCTGGTTTTCTACGGCCGCGGCAACCGCTTCTTCTATGTAGTGCTGGCCGCGCTGGCGATGATCAGCGCGATCATGGTGAGCTACGCTCGCGCCCGCGCCGAGTCGCTGATCCCCCAGTGCAAGGTCGGCTTCATGGAACGCCCGGAGCGCCTCGTGCTGCTAATCATCGGCGCGCTCTTCAACGTGATGGCGCCGGTGCTCTGGGTGATCGCCGTGCTTTCAACCATCACCGTAATCCACCGCGTACCCTACACCTGGCAGCGCACCCGCGAACTGGACGCACCCGGAGCCGGCCGCGCCGCGTAAGATCGCCTGACGCACACCAATCTCGCCACCTTTTGGAATTGTCGTTTCTTCCGGTTCAATGGGACAATAGAACGCGATTAGCGATTATGGTCATAGTCCGCTAAAGAGGCGCTTCATGAGCGATATTAACGACGTTAAAGCGGCAATCGATAGGGCTCTTCAACGCGCGTCTCGGTGCGCCGAAGATGAGACTGTTGAAAACTATGAGGTCCTAGAGGATCTGATTGAGGAAATCGAAAGCCAGTCGCGCGAGGCTTTTGAGTCAAAAATGGACGTCGCCTCCCTGTTGCCGAAGCTCAAGAATGCGCAGCCGCTCCCACCAGCAGATTTGAAGACACTCGAATTGTTGATCGTCGGCGATGCCGAGTACTACTTGAAATACGAGACAGAGCTCGACAGTTGGCGACAGGAAGCCAAGCGGATTATCGCCGAGATTGCCACCTTAAGATCGGCCAATGTGGACGTCGAGGGGCTGATGTATCTGCGAGCGTTGTGCCGTGAAGCGCGGCGCGTTCTGCCCGACCTGGTCTTTTACTTCGACCAAAAGGAACGAGCCTCCCGCTTCCACGCTGCGACGAAAGGTTCAATCGATCCCGACGGCTATCGTACTTTGATGAAGATGGTCGAAGCGATGCTGGAGTCCGACAAGCTATAACGACCAGCAACCGAAGTGGACGCGAGTCTTTGAGGACCGAGAGTGCCAACAAATCCCGTTCTAGTCGTGCACGGCGGCGCCTGGGCCATTCCCGACGATATGGTCGACGCTCATCTGAACGGCGTGCGCAACGCCGCAGCCGCCGGCTGGCGCGTGCTCGAGCGCGGCGGCTCCGCACTCGACGCGGTCGAAGAAGCCGTCGTCGTGCTCGAAGACGATGAAACCTTCGACGCCGGACGCGGCAGCTTTCTCAACCGCGACGGCAAAGTACAACTCGACGCCTTCATCATGGATGGCGCGACCCTTCGCGGAGGCGGCGTCGGCTGCGTCGAGCGCCTGCGCAATCCCGTTCGCGCCGCGCGCAAAATTCTGAGCGACAGCACGCACGTCTACTTCGTCGCCGAAGGCGCCGAGCGCTTTGCCGCCGAACACGGCATCACACTCTGCCGCAATGAAGACCTGATTATTCCCCGCGAGGTCGAGCGCCTGCGCGAATATCAGGAACAGTCCGCAACCCATGGCAATGATCTGTTCGCGCCCGAGAATTCGCAAGATATGCTTTCGCATGACACGGTAGGCGCGGTCGCGCTCGACCGCGACGGCAACATCGCCGCATCCACCTCAACCGGCGGCACGCTCAATAAAGATCCCGGCCGCCTCGGCGATTCCTCGCTCATCGGCTGCGGCTGCTACGCCGATAACGAAAGCGCGGCCGCATCGACCACCGGCTGGGGCGAGCCCATCATGAAGCTGGTGCTGGCGAAATGGGCCGCGGATCGCGTTGCCTCCGGCAATTTGCCCGAATGGGTCGCCGAAGAAGCCATGAACTATTTGAAGCAGCGCGTCAACGGCCACGGAGGAATCATCCTGCTCGACGCGCAAGGCCGCTTCGGCATTGCCCACAACACGCCGCGCATGGCCTGGGCAGTGTGCACCAAAGAAAAGCTCGAAGCCGGCACAGAACGCTAGGAATGCCGGGTCGCTTTCGACTGACAACTGAGAACTGAGAACTGACAGCTGCTCTCAGAACTCCACATGCAGCCGGAACGTCGGCACCACCACCGGCCCCCGGTCGCGGTTATATCCCGGGTCATCGATATGCTGCACTCCCGGAGCCACGTAGATCCCGCGCCAAACGTGGGCCGTGTAATAGGTCTCGACAATATTTTCGCGCCCGTAATTCAGTCCGCCATCGCCCAGCAGAAATCCCAATCCTCCCAGCCGCAGATACTCCTGATGATCCTTGCAGATTCCATTCGTGACGATGGCCACGCCGGCGCGGTCCTGCCGGCGATGCCAAAGCGCTCCATTTGCGCCTAACCCGCTAGCGAACGTCTGATCGACTTCGGTATAGGCGAACGATTCCGTCTTGCCGTTGTCCCACCCAAAGCGCGCGAACGCCGTCAAATTCGGCGCAAGGTTCTGTTCCACGTTGACTCCAAACCCGTACTTGCGCGTGATGTGCCACGGATGGTTCGTGATGTCGGGAGTTTCAACCAGACCCCGCCTCAAACTGGGCCACGGCCTCGCGATAAATCCCCATGTTCGCGTAATTGGTGATAAGCGAGCAGCCGGACCACGCCCGCTTTCTTCGGAATGAATCCATGCCGCAATTCATATTCGTAATTTTCCGCGTGCACCTGCCACGGCCGCCACACCAGATCGATGCCGTTGGCGACCTTCGGCATCAGCGCCTCGGCGAAGCGGAATCCCCAGTTGCGGTCCTCGTAATCGGCGATCAATCCCACCGTGTATCCGCGGGTGTCGGCGGCATAATCCCAGGCGCCGTTGTTGTCGGTGGTCCAGTTGATGAATTGGAAATGGGTGTCGCGATCCGACTGAATTGACATCAAAGAAATCAGGCATGCTGAATTTGCCAAAGCGGATCTCCAGCCGGCGGCGCGGCAGTTCGTCAAACAGCGAAAATGCGCTGCGCTGTGTTTTCGATCTTGTCCTTGCTCAGCGCAAACACCTTGTGAATCATGCCGCGGCCCAGATACGGAGCTTTGCTCAAAAGCGGATTGCGCACGATGTCCAGATCGGTGTTGCCCGCCAGGCCGAAACCCTGGCTAAGCGCCATGCCGCCCGCCTCTTCAATATCCACCAGCAGTTCGGTGGAGTTGTTCAGGCGCACGCCGGTGTAAAGCGTCATCACGCGCGACGTCGCCTTTTCATAGTTGGGGCTCAAACTCTGCGTGCCGCTGTAGGGAGCCGGAAACGGAGGATGAGTCTGAAAAATAAAATTCGCCTGCCCGGTGAGCCAAAAGCGCGTGTCTTTGAAGTGCGGCAGCATCGCCTCGGTATCCTCGTCGGGAGCGGCGGGGTCGGACTCAGATTCAGACTCGGCCTTGGACTTAGACCCGGAAAGACCGGCAGGAGTGTCACGATCCGGCCTGATTTGTTGATGCCGGGGAAGAGATAACTGCCTTGTCGGATGCAGCGTCCGGGTTTGCAGGTCGGCGCCGACTGCGCCCAAGTGAGCGGGGCAGCCAACACCAGCGCACCGGCGAGGGCGAAGGTTAAATTGAAGATAAAGGCCGGGGCGCACGGAGTGACGCCGCGAAAGGCGCACGGGGAGTGCAGTGCGCGCCCCCGTCGCGACCTCCCGGCGATATTGAAAATGAATTTCAATTTCAATTCCATGTTCGCAGCGTAGTCTCCGCGAATCCCGCAGCACAGCGTTATCCATCACCCTCGCTTGTGATTTTAATCACCAGCACGCCCAAGATTACGTTAACGCAACTACAGAAAATTGTATTAACTATAGTTAACCATAAAAAACCAATCGCCCCCAGCTCGCAAACGCTCCACGATCCTAGGCAAAATTCGTTACAGGAACGTTACAGCCCGCATGCCGAACTCAGGGGTTGCCCGCGCGGACAACGCGCTACCCACCCAATTCCCGCGCATCCGTCGTGCATACGCATTCGTCGTAGAGACGGGGCTTGCCCCGTCTCGCTCCCTCCACCGGCCCGCGCTATCATCTCCGAATGCCCGACCTGGACTGGATCCGCAAACTCTGCCTTACCTTCGCCGATGTAACCGAAGACATGCCATGGGCCGACGACCTCTGCTTCAAGGTCCGCGGCAAAATTTTCACCGGCATCGCGCTCTCCGACGGCAGGTTCCCGCGCGTTACTTTGAAATGCTCGTCCGAAACAATCCACGAACTCCTCGAGACCGAAGGCATCGTCCGCGCACCCTACGTCGGCCGCTACAACTGGATTCAGCTCTCCAACTCCAACGTCCTTCCTGCGCACGAACTCGAAGCCTTGATTCGTCAATCCTACGAACTGATCGTCGCCAAAGCGCCGAAGAAGAAAGCTGGCGGAGCGCCGAAAAAAAGACCTGCCAAAGTGCCGAAAAGGAAAGTCTCCAGAAAACCACCGCTCAGGCGCGACCGATAGAATGAAATACATTCCTCTGTGTCCTCTGTGCCCTCCGTGGTTGCGAATTTTGATGCTAATGACACGCGATCGGCGAAGCATCTCGAGGGTGAGCGCCCCGTTTGACGCCGCCCAATACGCTAAGCTAGCCTCATAGGTTCGTTCCCAACTCATGCGCATTCATCGCAACTTTCTGGTTCTCGCCGCGCTCGCGGCTCTACTCACCGCCGTCCTCGCCGCCGCTCCCTTGCGCCCGACGCATGCTCCCCACGCCATGGTCGCCAGCGTTCACGAACTGGCCTCGCGCGCCGGAGTCGAAATCATGCAAGCCGGAGGCAATGCCGTTGACGCCGCCGTCGCCACCGGATTCGCCCTGGCCGTCGTCCATCCGCAAGCCGGCAACCTCGGCGGAGGCGGATTCCTTCTGCTGCGCACCGCGGCAGGGCAAAATCACTTCATCGACTTCCGCGAAAAAGCTCCCGCCGCCGCCACCGAAAACATGTATCTCGACGCCCACGGCAACGTCATCGAGAACCTCAGCATCGTGGGATACAAATCCGTTGGCGTTCCCGGCTCGGTCGCCGGCCTGGTCTATGCCGAGAAGAAGTACGGCAAGCTCTCGCTCGAAAAAGTCATTGCGCCTGCCATCAAGCTTGCCCGCGACGGCTTTCCGCTCGCCTACGAAGACGCGCGGGATCTCAAGACCGACGAGTACCTCGCCCAAGTTTCCGGACTCGCGCCGCATCTTCCAGCGCGATGGCAACTTCTACCAGCCGGGCGAAATCCTCAAGCAGCCCGAGCTGGCACGCACCCTGGAGCGCATCGCCAAAAATCCCGACGATTTCTACCATGGCGCGCTCGCCCGCGAACTGGCCGCCGGCATCCAGAAAAATGGCGGCCTGATCACCGCCGCCGACCTCGCCGCCTACGAGGTCAAAGAGCGCGAACCGGTCCGCGGCACCTATCGCGGTTACGACATCATCAGCGCCCCGCCGCCCTCTTCCGGAGGCGCCGCCTCATCGAAATCCTCAATATTCTCGAGGGCTTCGATCTCACGAAATTCGGCAACCGCTCTGCCGAGACCATCCACCTCACCTCCGAAGCCTTTCGCCGCGCCTTTTTTGACCGCGCCGACTTCATGGGCGATCCCGATTTCTCCAAGGTTCCAGTCCCGCAGCTCATCGACAAAAAATATGCCGCCGCCTGGCGCGAGACCATCGACCCCAAGCACGCCAGCGTCGAGCAAGGAGCTCAAGCGCCCGCCCTTCGAGGGACTCGAACAAGTTGCCAGATTCGCATCCCGTCGCCATCCGCGAGCCCGGGAACACCACGCACTATTCCGTCGTCGATGCTGAGGGCAACGCCGTCGCGGTCACCACCACGCTCAACGACTCTTTCGGTTCCCGCGCCACCGCCGAAGGTCTCGGCTTCCTGCTCAACGATGAGATGGACGACTTCGCCTCCAAGCAAGGCGTCCCCAACGCGTACGGGCTGATTCAGGGCCCGGCCAATGCGATCGGCCCCAACAAACGTCCGCTTTCGGCCATGACGCCGACCATCGTGCTCAAAGACGGCAAGCTTTTCCTCGTGCTCGGCTCGCCCGGCGGCCCCACGATCATCACGACTGTCGCCAATATCCTCATGGGCGTGGTCGATTTCGGGCTCGATATCCAGGAGGCCGTCAACGCTCCAAGGTTTCATCATCAGTGGCTCCCCGATCAGATTGCTGGTCGAAGACCGCCTCTCTCCCGATACAATGAATCTTCTACGATCGAAAGGACACAAACTGGACGTCCAGCACTTCTGGGGAGACGGCGAGTGCATCATGGTCGACCCCAAGACCGGCGAGCGCCTGGGCGCCAGCGACGGACGCAACAATGGGAAGGCGGTAGGCTACTGATGCTCAAGGCGGTATCGACGTACGTCTATGTAAAAGAACGGCTCCATCCGGGGTTGCTCGACGAACTCGTCAAGTCGGGAGCTCAGGCCATCGAAATCTTCGCCGCCCGCCAGCACTTTGACTACGCCAATCGCAAGCAGCACGTCCGCGAAATCGCCGAATGGTTCCGTCCACCGGCGTTCCGCTCAACTCCGTGCACGCGCCCTTGTACTCCGATTACGAGTGGGGACGCACCGGCTCCCCGCCGGTCAATATCGCATCCACCGATCGGGCTGGCCGCATCGAGGCCATGGACGAGATCAAGCGCTCGCTCGAAATCGCCGAACTATATTCCGTTCCGCTTTCTGGTACAGCACATCGGCAATCCCGACGAGGAGTTTGACGACAAGAAATTCGAAGCCGCCATGACCTCGGTCGAGCACCTGCGCGCCTTTGCCAAGCCGCTCGGCGTTCGCGTGCTGGTCGAAAATATTCCCAACGAGCTTTCCACGCCCGATCGCCTGGTCGAATTCATCCACACCATGCACTTCGACGACATCGGCGTCTGCTTCGATTGCGGGCACGCGCACATGATGGCCGGCATCCCGGAATCCTTCGAGATACTCAAGACGCATATCTGCTCGACCCACGTGCATGACAACCACAAAGATAAAGATTCGCACCTGTGGCCGGGCAAAGGATCGATCGACTGGAAACAGACCATGGAATTGCTGCGCACCGCCCCGCAAACTCCGCCCCTGCTGCTCGAAGTCGAGGGCGAAGACAAGAAAAATTCCGGCGAAGATATCAGCGCAACATTTCGCAAGCTGGAAGATTCGTAAAAGCGAGGTCAGAGGTGAGAGGTCAGATTGCAGAGGTGAACACCCTTCTTTCGTGTCTGCTCGATGCTGACCTCTCACTCTGACCTTTCGACCTCTGCAACCGAAATGCAAACTCTCAATCTTATGTCCGCACCCATAAGCACTATTTCCGAAATCGGCAAACACGAAGGCCAGTCCGTCACCATTCGCGGATGGCTTTACAACCTCCGCGAAAGCGGCAAACTTCTCTTCCCGCAATTTCGCGACGGCAGCGGCGTCATCCAAGGCGTGGTTCCAAAAAACGCTGTCCCGCCTGAAGTCTTCGACGCGATCAAGGGTCTCACCCAGGAATCCAGCGTCATCGTCGAAGGCAAAGTCCGCGCCGATAAGCGCGCCCCCGGCGGATACGAACTCGATGTCTCGAACGTCCAGGTCGTGCAGCGCGTGTCCGAATCCGATCCCTATCCGATCACGCCCAAAGAGCATGGCACCGACTTCCTGATGGAGCATCGCCACCTCTGGCTCCGCTCCCAGCGCCAGGCGGCCATTCTGCGCGTGCGCGCCGAAATCATCCGCGCCGCCCGCGACTATTTCGACTCGAACGGTTTCACCCTCACCGATCCGCCAATCATCACGCCCGCCGCCTGCGAAGGCACGACCACGCTTTTCCCGGTCGACTACTTCGAAGAACAAGCCTACCTCACGCAGTCCGGCCAGCTCTACATCGAAGCCACGGCCATGGCGCTCGGCAAGGTCTATTCGTTCGGCCCAACCTTCCGCGCGGAGAAATCAAAAACGCGCCGCCACCTCACCGAGTTCTGGATGGTCGAGCCCGAAATTGCCTACGGCACGCTCGACGACCTCATGGATCTCGCCGAAGGTTTCCTGACTTTCATCGTCAAGCGTTGTCTCGAACGCCGCCGCGTTGACCTCGCAACCATCGGACGCGACCTCGCGAAGCTCGAAAAAATCGAACCCGCCGTTCCCGCGCATCTCCTACGACGAAGCCGTCAAGAGCCTGCAGGAAGGCCATTCCCAAGGCGTGTTAGAACACAAATTCGAATGGGGCGGAGACCTCGGCTCGCCCGACGAAACCTATCTTTCCTCGCAATACGACAAGCCGGTCATGGTCCATCGTTATCCCGGCGAAAGTGAAAGCCTTCTACATGGAGCCCGATCCGCAACATCCCGAACTAGCGCTCTGCGTCGACGTGCTCGCTCCCGAAGGCTACGGAGAAATCATCGGAGGCTCGCAGCGTACCGCGTCGCACGAGCTGCTGGTGAAGCGAATTAAAGAACACAATCTACCCGAAGAAGCCTTCAAGTGGTATCTCGACCTGCGCAAATACGGCAGCGTCCCCCACTCCGGCTTCGGCATGGGCATAGAAAGAGCGGTAGCCTGGATCTGCGGCCTGGAGCACGTCCGCGAAACGATTCCGTTCCCGCGCATGCTGCATAGACTCTATCCGTGACGATCAAGAGTAACCCTTCGCTACATCTGCGCCAGGGCGTATCCAATGAGAATTGTCATCCTGAGCGGAGGAGCCGCTTCGCGAAGCGAAGCAGCTACGCAGTCGAAGGACCCCTACCCCTCCGACACTCCCAGCGAGCTGTCAAGGCATTCTCCCCATGACCGATGTAGAGCAGACACTCCTGTCTGCCGCCTTTGACTCTGATCTCCTCGACCCGTTTGACGCGGCAGCGTACCTCGTACCATCTCATTGCGGAATATCTTTCGGCGGCAGCCGAAGATCCCCAACCCCGAAGCATTCTCCACGCGCTCGGCGACACGGCCACACCCGAGGCATGTCCAGATCGCCACACGCAGGCCTCGGTCGCGAGAGCCTCTACACAACCCTAAGCACAGGCGCCCACCCACGCTTCGAAACCATCGATTCCGTCCTGCACGCCCTCGGAGTGAAGTTCGCCGTCGTCGCCGAACGCGAGCGCTAGGTCGGGAAATCACGGCGAAGAGCCCAAGATGACCGCGACTGTGGAATCCCACCCTTCAGAGAACGAACGGTGGGGGACCCGGTCCCGGGTTTTCCCGCGGGGTTTTGCCCCAGCCAGAGTTTCATCGTTTCCCTATGTCGAGGTCTAGCTGCGGGTTGCGGAGAGTCAGTTCGATGCACATCTTGTTGTAGTAAACGAAATCCTCCCGCATCCGTGCCCGGCCAAGACAAGTAGCCAATCGCTTGGGTAGCTTCTTATCCCACGTTCTGTTGGCAAGTCTGCCTTGCAAATCAATGTAAGTCAGGTGCGCTAGGAGATCGGCGGCTTGGAGCGGCGGCGTCTCCTTTGCCAAAGGTGCGGCAACCTTTCCGATCCGCTCACGGAATGGGGCAAGAGGATCGTTCCAAAGTTTCTTAAACAGTTCGTTCGCATAGCCGTAAAGCTGCTTGTCCATGCCGAAGAAGAAATGGGCCTTCCCTCCGACCGGAGCATAGCTGGTAACGGTCTTGATGACATGCGTGAATGGTAGGAAGTACGCCTGATTTGGCGAGCCTGTCCCTTTCAGCTTTCCGCTTGGCATTAGGGTAGCGCCAGTCAGAAAGCGCCGATCCTCCTCGCCGAATGAAAAGAAGTCAGCAACAACCACCCCGACACTCACGGGATAGATTTTGTATTGAGTGGTCGCGCGGGCAAGATCATCAAGAATGCGGCCGTACTTGGCTTCGTTCTTTACCCATTTATTCGCGTGAAAATCCTCTAGTGCGTGGCCAGCTTTCTTTAGGATTTGTCGCCAGAGAATTTCAAACTTCTTCCACTGTCCGCTACCGCCGAAATATCCTGAGATGATGCAGACCGCAGCCCCGTCATGTATGCCGCTTTCGTCTAGATACGCATCAATCATTACCAGGATTTTACGATGTCCGTCTCTCGGATGCACCAAGGCACGTGGCCGACATCTCGACCTGAAATCAAAATTGAGGTGCCCCACTTTTCGCGATCTTCGAGAAGTGGGAACCCGGCACAGACGGAACCTACCCGAAGTTCAAGAAATCAGCGTTCCTCGAACTAATTCCCAGACTGACTTTCATCGCGGGACCATTCTCAGAAAACCAGCAACGCCGGAGCGTTGTTTCTGTCGCGGTGCGGCTTCACCACGATCCCCACATCCTGATCGAGCGCCACCAGGAATCGGAGCAGGCGTTCCACGGAAAACTGGCGGAACTCGCCGCGCAGCATCTTGGAAACATCGGGCTGGCGGACTCCAAGCAACTCGGCCGCCTCCACCTGTGTCAGACCACGAGCTTTCAGGATGGCGTCAATCTTGAATACCAGCTGCGCCTTGACTAAATGCTCTTCCGCGTTCGGCACGCCAATGTCCTTGAACACATTGGAATTGCGGCTTCCCGATCCGTTTCTTTTCTTGTTGCTCATGGCTTTCTCCCCCCTGGCAATCTGTTCGGCTTCGCGCAGCCGCTGCTTGATCAACTCCATGTCCCGGCGCGGCGTTGCCCGCCCGGTCTTCGATTTCTTCTGGAAAGCGTGAAGCACATACACCGTCCCCGCATACTTCAACGCGTACACCGCGCGGAAGGTGTCACCGCGATAATCCTTGATGACTTCCAACACGCCAGCGCCGCCGAAACCGCTTAACACCTTCGCATCCGGATGCTTGCCGCCGACCTGTGCCAGATACAAGGCATAGCCCACTACGTCCTGAACGAGCGCGGGGAACTCTCGCAAGTCTTTGAGGCTGGTGCCGACCCAAGTCACCGGTTTGAGCGGCGGTTCATCGGTCATGGCGAGTGTTATATTATAGTGATATCACTATAATTGTCAAGCAATTCGGGAGCTATCCTCCTTTGAATCGCACCCCAAAGAAAACCGCAGAGCAGCACACACCTCATTCATTCGTGCGGAACTAAGCTGGGCCAAGCGTTTCCCCAGGCGCTGTTGCGACACCGTAACTGCATTGTGCAGGTTCACCGCGCACGGAGACTTCATGCCGTCCTCCTCATTCAGCACAACATCCGACGGTACACCGCGAATGGTGTGTGAAATTCGGGGACGGACGAACCTTCCCCTCAGCTACGATCCCGCCAATATCCGGGCCGCCTTCGCCCGTGAGCCACCGCAAAGACCACGATCCCAGCAGAAAACTCCTGATACACAAGGCTGAAGGGAAATTGCCGGAGAGTATATTTTCGGAAATCCATGAAGTAGATCGGCCAGCGCTGCGGAGCTTCTCTGATTTTTTCTACTGCCTGACCAAAGGCGCTTTCAAAATTGACGGCCGCAATTCGGCTGCGCTCTCGATACCATGAAAGAGCCGTCAGATATTCTTGTTCCGCTTGAACATGAAATCGAAGCGGCTTACTCGCCATGCAGCAGTGTACGTCCCTTCTGCTGGACCTCTTCCCAAGAGATAGTCCCCACCTTGCCGGATTGAACCTCATGCAGACGGCGCACGACTTCCTGCTGCCAGGCGGCGTCGACGTCCGGATCGACGGTGGCGTCCAGGCTGGAGATTAAGTTTCCGGCCAGCTCCGCACGTTCGTTATCCGGCAGGGCCAGGGCTTTTTGCAGCAGTTCACGGGCTTCTTGGGTCATGGGGAAATTATAGCTGTAGATGCAAGGGGGTGAAATTCGAGCCCCGCCGGTGGCCCATTCAGGCCCGGTTTTGGCTTAAGTGGGGCAGTTCAGAGCTGGACAGAGAAATTTCGGTCCCCGACAGACCGTTCCTAGAAGCTAACCCGAATCGCACCCCAAAGAAAACCGCAGGGCAGCACACACCTCATTCATCCGCGCGGCACTAAGCTGGGCCAAGCGTTTCCCCAGGCGCTGCTGCGACACCGTAACCGCATTGTGCAGGTTCACCGCGCACGGAGACTTCATGCCGTCTTCCTCATTCAGCACGACCTCCGATGGCACGCCGCGAATGGTGGACCTAACAGGCGCAACCGTGACCGTGGACAGATAGGCGATGGCGCTGTTGCGGGTAAGCACGAGGGCAGGTCGTTTCTTGCCGTTTGTCTCGGCGCGCTCGGCGTCTCGGCGGTGAAATCGCGTTCAAGGGGGGAGCGCGGGGCGGCCGGCGAGGGCATCAAAATCCCGGTCCCAGCCGAGCTCCGATATATCACACCGTGTCAAGCCCCATTTGCCCTCCCGCAAAAATCCCCGAACCCCTTCCGTTTGTTGTCCCTGCGCAGTGTGTACGTACATATGTGTATTCGAAAAAATATTTTCTTCGCCCACTATTCGCCTGGGGGTGGATGCTCGGAAGGAGCCTCTGCCTTCAAATTTCCGTCAACCGCCGCTGCCCCTTGACTCCACACGATACAATGCAGAATGCTGGAACTGAACAACTTACTATGCCCCTGCGAACCACGACGTTCAGCAGCATCAGTCCGCGTCAAATTCGGGTAATTGGCGTGCCTCTCGACCTTGGCCAGTCGCGCCGCGGCGTGGATATGGGCCCGTCCGCCGTCCGCGTCGCTGGGCTAGAAGCACGTCTAGAAGCCATCGGCCACGTTGTCGAAGACGCCGGCAACGTTGCGGTCGCCATCCCCGAGCAGAAAAAAGAAGGCGCGGCGAACGCCAAATATCTGAAGGAAATCACTGCGACCTGCGTCAAGAGCGCTGACCTTGTTCTTAAGACGCTCGAAGCCGGCAAAGTTCCGCTTGTTCTTGGCGGCGATCATTCGCTCGCCGCTGGAACTGTTTCGGGTGTGGCCGAGTTTTATCGGCGGCAGGGCCAGAAGATCGGCCTTCTCTGGATTGATGCTCATACTGATATGAATACGCCTGACTCCTCTCCGAGCGGGAACGTGCATGGCATGCCGCTCGCCTCGATTATGGGACTGCCGCCGCTGGAGCTTGGGAAGATTTATCGATTTCTCTCCGAAAGTTGCGCCGGAAAACTGCGTGCTGGTCGGCATCCGCGATGTCGATAATTTCGAGAAAGAAAATATTCGCAAAGCGGGCGTCGAAGTCTTCACCATGCGCGATATCGACGAGCGCGGCATGCGCGCAGTGATGGAAGAGGCTCTGCGCATGGCTGGGCGCGGCACTGCCGGCTATCACGTCTCGCTCGACATGGACTGGATCGATCCCGAAGACGCCCCTGGCGTGGGAACTCCAGTGTGGGGCGGCGCGACCTACCGCGAAGCGCATCTCGCCATGGAAATCATCTCCGACCACGGACGCATGTTGAGCATGGAGATTGTGGAAGTGAATCCCGTGATCGACGAGCGCAACCAGACGGCGGATCTGGCGGTCGAACTGGCGCTGTCGGCGTTTGGGAAGAAGATTCTGTAAAAGTAAGAAGTCAGAAGTCAGAAAATTGAAGAAGTGAAACCGACAGGAGAGTCAGGGAGTTTACTTCTTCAATCTGACTTTTGACTTCCAGTTCGCTCACTGTACGTCTGAAACCTTGCCGTTGATGAACGTGACCTTGATGTCTTTGTAGACGTAGATCTCTTTGGCACCGAGGTTGATGATCTTGTCGGGCATGCCGATGGCTGCTTTCACCTGATCGGGCGTCTGGCCTTTTTCAATCTGAGCGGGTTCGGGTGGAGGCACTTGCTGGGCTTGCCCTCCTCCCTGATTATTTCCCTGGTCGTTGCCATTTCCATTGCCGTTGCCATTGCCCTGGTTGTTACCGCCTTGATCGCCGCCGCTGTCATCGATGGCGAGCAGGCCTCCGATTGCGTCCTCTACTTGTGGCGCGCTCATTTTGGCGAGTCCACCCTTGGCGAACTGGAACACGATGTCGGCTTTATAGAAAGTCGTGGGGCTGGTGTTATTGCACGAGTCGCAGGCGACGATGCTCATGACCACCTGATCTTTCTCGGCGTTCACTTGTATCTTGGACGGATAAACCTTCGTGCCGACTTGGAAGAATTGCGTAGTCTGCTGCTTGCCGAATTTCGCCAAGCCGAAGCCGCGCGCCTTCATACCCAGAGAGTTGGGCGCGTGCACGGTTCCATCCTGATATTTTGTAACTACCGGTTGGTCGCCATAGGGCACACTAAGAATCCCGCCCTTCTTGATGTTGAGGATCGTTCCCGCCTCGATGACTGCGGCTCCGTTCGAGTCCTCGCCCATCTTGACCATGTTGTATTGCGCTTTAAGTTGCTCGTCGAGCGGGACCTGCGCGTTCAGCAGGCTGGGCGTCAAGCCGACCAGAATCAAAGCGACCAGCAGGACAGCCATCTCAAATTTTTTCTGCCGCATTGCGAACTCCCTCCTCATGATGTTGTGCCCCGTTCCGAACCGGCCGCGCGCGTCCCCAGGATCCTAGTCAAGCTAAAGTCTTTGCGCACGCGAATTCCGACCCGCAGGCGCTAAAGCGCGAATCTATTTCCAGCGACTTGGCGGCACGAGTGGAACTCGTGCCCTTCCCGTTCGTGCGCGCTTCAAGTTTCTCCGCAGGCTCTGAAGCCGTGCCCTTTCAAGACCAATTCAAATGCCCCACTGCTAATCTGTCGGGTGCGGTAATGCTTCAGTTCGGCTGCTTGGCCTCGGCCTCCGCCTGATCCGCGTCTTTTTGCGTCTGTGCCAGATCGTCCTGAACGTTTGAATCGGGCGCTGGCGGCGGAACTTCACCGGTTGTCGTCTTGGTGTCAGGAGCCGCGGGCAGTCCGTTCTTGCCGTTGTTGTCGGCCAACTTCTTCAGGCCTTCGTCCATGGTTTCGCGCAGGCTGTTATGCATATCCTGCAGGTCACTAACATCGATGCCGACGGTCGCGCCCATGGGACACTCGTCTTTCTTCGAACTCTTGACGGTGACGTCGACCATGTTATCGTCGTCGGGTTTATCACCCGTGCGGTATACGACGTCGCCCGGGGTGAGCGCGCACTCGGTGCCATCCGAGGTGGTCAGATCCTCGTTGACCGAGACCACGAAGTAACGGATTTTGGGATCAAGCGCGGAGGGCAACTGATCGCCGCCCGACGCCGTGTCCTTGTCTTTGTTGGCCGCGGCTTGCTTTTCGGCCGCGATCTCGTTTTTCATCTCGTCGGCGACCGCCCGTTTTACGTCGGCAGGCATCTGCGCTCCACCGCTCGCTGCGCCGCCGGCAGCCGAGCCCAAGAGATAGGAACGCGAACTTGATCCATAGGCAGACGCGAGGCTGGCGGCCACCAGGGGATCGGAAGACCAGAGCGATGCGATTACGTCGGATGACTCCTGCTTAAACTGCGGCTCGACGAGTTGTCCCTGATCGCCGCCGGCGGCCTCGGCCTGGGCGGCATAAGCGGCCTGCAGATTTGCGGAAATCAGGTAGTCGGTGAGCCAAAGAGCGGCGAACGGATAGACAGGATACGGCTGATAGTAGACGCCGTAATAGCCATACCATGGCGCTCCGCCCCAACCCCAGTTGTAATAGACGGGCGCAGGCCATGGGTTATAAGCCCATCCGTAGTATGCCGGTCCATAGTAATAACCCGGGGCATAGCCGTAATAAGGATGGCCTCCGTAGTAGTAACTGCGATAGCCATACGCATAAGCATTCCGCCACGCCAGTAGGTGCGCTGCACGTATTCGTGGCCGCCGTGCCGATAGTACGCGCGCTGGCTGTAACCGCCATGCCGGCCGTAGGCAACTACCCGGCGGCCGTTGTGGTTGGCCTCGACTCGCCGGTTGCCGTGCATGCCGTGATTAATCGTCATGCCATTGCGGGTGCGGATGGTGCGAACCTGACCATTCTTGCGAACGGAAACGGTGGCGCCGCTCCTGGTGGTACGGGTTGTCGAACCCGCTGGTTGATGGCGGCTCGCTTGATTCCCTCCGCGATTGCCAGCCTGGTTGCCGCCCGCCCTGTTGCCACCCTGATTGGCCCCGCGGTTGTTGGCATTGCCCGCTCCGCGGTTTGTATTGGCGCCAGCGCCCCGATTTGTATTGGCCCCGGCGCCACGGTTTGTATTAGCCCCGGCGCCACGGTTCATCCCGTTGGCGCTGGTTCCACGATTGGAGTTTGCCGCGCCGCCTGGTCCGCGGTTCATGCCGTTGGTGCCCGTGCCACGGTTGGTATTGGCACTGCCCGGTCCGCGATTCATGCCGTTGGATCCGCCGGGCCCACGATTTCCGGCCGGGGCCCAGCATGTTGACCACCCACGTTTCCGCCCGGACGGGCGGGCGCTGCCGCATGGGGCGCAGCGGCACGCGATGCTGAGGGATGCGGTGCCGACGCCTTCGGCTTATTATCAGCCGCAGCGCCCAAGGCTAGGGTTACCACGACCAATGCCACGGACCAAATCGAGAGGGTGTTTCCCTTACTCCAATTCATGATCGACTCCTGAGAATGCCTGATTTTCTTGACCCGCCGGTGGAACACGAGTCAGTGCACAATTCAGCGAGCCTTTCGTTCCCGGCAGTGGATTCTCCGATTGGAACTGCTGAGTCCAAACCCCTGGGATGAGGGCACGCACGGTCTTTGAGGTTCCGCCAATTTCACACCTGTTTCAACGCGGTGTCAAGGTAACATCCCAGTTAATCCGCGAGGCCGGGCGTGCACTGGCCAAGACCGTCTGGTCGAGGGCATCAGGAAGCTGGCTCGCCGTGCGCGGAAAAATCTGCGACCATTCAGCCTCTGATTGTCCAGCTCCCGACCATCCGCCTGCCGGTACCCATCCTGTGATTGACGCGACAGCCGCCTTCGGCCCAGACTGATTCTTTATGGCAAAACTTCGAGTGGGCATTCTTTTTGGCGGGCGCAGCGGCGAGCATGAAGTCTCGTTGCTCTCGGCGGCATCCGTAGTGAACGCAATCGATAAAAAGAAATATGAAGTCATGCCGATCGGCATCACTAAAGATGGGCGCTGGCTTACGGCAGAACATGCCGAGCGGCTGCTGAAGGGCGACGCGGACAAGCGGGTCCGCGCCACAGAGGACAAGCATCTGCGGGCGGGCGATCCCGAGGCGACTCCGGGAGCGGCGGTGCTGGCTACGGGTGAAGCGGTGGTCGTGCCTCCCGAACCCGCGCGCCGCGGCGGCGCGGGACTTGCGCCCTTCCAGACCGCGAAGCTCGGCATCGCGAATCTGGAAGGCGCTGGCCTCGACGATGCAGAGAGAAGTGATGCCCATCTTCGCCGCGCCGCCGATCGCGCCATCAATGTCGATGTCATCTTCCCGGTGCTGCACGGTACGTTTGGTGAAGATGGCACCATTCAGGGCTTGCTGGAACTTGCGGACATTGCCTACGTCGGTTCCGGCGTGCTCGGTTCCTCCGCGGGCATGGATAAAGACGTGATGAAGCGCTGTTCGCACGGCGAGCTGCCGATCGTGAAGCACGTCACCTTGTTGCGCCGGCGTGGGAGAAGCGCGCCGAGGAAGGTCGAGAAGCTGATCGAGAGCACGCTGAACTATCCCGTGTTCGTGAAGCCCGCGAATCTGGGCTCGTCCGTGGGCATCAGCAAGGCGCACGACCGCAAGGAACTTGGCCGGCGATCGACCGAGGCGGCGAAGTTCGATCGCAAAATCGTGATCGAGGAAGGCGTCGGCGGAAAGAGAGGCAAAGCGCGCGAGCTCGAATTCGCCGTGCTGGGCAACGACGAGCCGAAGGCCTCGGTCGTGGGCGAGATTGTTCCCTGCAAGGAGTTCTACGACTACGAAGCCAAGTATCTGGGCGAAGGCTCGGAGCTGATCATCCCGGCAAAGCTCACGAAGGCAGAGATGAAGAACGTGCAGCAGATGGCCATCGCGGCGTTTCAAGCGGTCGATTGCTCGGGACTGGCGCGCGTCGATTTTCTGATGGAGCCGAACTCGCGCAAGATGTACGTGAACGAAATCAACACTATGCCCGGATTCACGGCGATCAGCATGTATCCCAAGCTGTGGGGGCGACGGGCTGTCCTATCCGGAGCTGATCGACCGGCTGATTCAACTCGGTATCGAGCGGCACGAGGATAAGAAGCGGAATCAATACACCCGCTGAATCGCCGAGGGATCTGTCCAGCCTGCCTCCTCCACAAGATGAGCGCGCAACCAAACAGCCTGGGCAGAAAGTTCGCCGGCATGCGAAAAGCGACAACCGGGCCTAAAGCCCAACTAATTCAAAGTCACTTTCGCGGCCCTGAAAGGCCGCTCTTCCACGGTAGCGCTTACGTTCGTGACTTCTTCCGTAGCCGGCTCAGGCTTTGATTCCTGAAGCAGCACAACATCGGAATCGGAATGGGTGCGAAGTATGCCGAGGTTCTTGCCGTCGGGCGACCAGTGCAGATCGGAAATCTGTTCGGAATTGAAGTTCGTGATCTTGTGCCCCGGCGAACCATCTAGCGGCTGCAGGAAAATGTTATCGATTCCACTTTCGCGGACCGCATAGGCGAGCGATTTTCCATCGGGAGTGAACTCGAAGCCGAGGCCCTCAATGCCTCCGCTGGTGTTGCTCGTATCGACCTTCAAAAGGCGCGGAGTTCCTCCCGATTCCAGATTAACGAGCGCAATCTTGTCCTCGGGTTTCATGACGTCCGGATTCAGAGCCGAGACCAGGACGCTGGCGAGCAGCTTCCCATCAGGAGAAAGCGCAGGCCGGGGCCGGCAATAATAGTTCCCTTTACAACCGACCCGGGAATCACTTCCGGTTTGCCTGATCCATCGGCCGGCACGCGCCAGACCTCACCGGCGGCATCGTTTTGGTAGTAGACCCATTTCTCATCCGGTGAGCAGATCGGATAACGCGAGGCCATATCGGTCAGTTTCACCGGGTTGGAGCCGTCGATATTGGCGCGCCAAACATTTCCGGCTCGCGCGCCTGCGTGAAAGGCCCACGTGAACACGATGTAGCGCGCGCCACAAGCCGAAGGATCGATAATTCCGGATACGGCGTCGCCCAGGAGCTGGCTCTTATTGCTGCCATCGCGCCCCATACGAGAGAGATGCCCCGACTCACCAATCAGAAGATTCCCGCCGCTGTCCCACCCGAAACCATTTACTGATTCCGCTTGCGGCAACAGAGAAGGCTGATCGGGCGATGTGCTACCGGTGCCCGGAATGATATACAAGTTCCGGATCGTCTTGATCTGGACCGTCGCCAGTGTCTTTCCGTCGGCCGAAGTAGTAAGTGTCCTGTAACTATTGGTGTCGCGAGTAATGGGGCGGAGCGCACTTCCGCCGCTGGGCAGGAAACCAATCTGTGCGCGAATAAAGTTCGGCCCCGCCTGTTGATAGTTGGCGATAATGCCGCTGCCGTCAGGTGAGTATTTCAACTGGTTAATGGCTTTGTCATCGAAGGCCGCAAGCTGCTCCATCTTGTTGCTCTTGAGATCAAATACGCTAATCGAGCCCAACGCCTTGCTGGAGGCGGGCTCTGACAGCGCGATCCGATTGCCGTCCGGTGACCATGCCAGAAAAGACGGTGCACTATTCCCCGGCGCAGGCGTAATCAGCAGAACCTTTTCGTCGTTTCCATCCAGGTTCGCGGATAGCAGGCGGTACTTGCCGACCTCGGGGTCATTACCGCGAATGTAGGCGATGCGGCGGCCATCGGGAGAGAATCCGATGTCACTGTCAATGTCGCGAACCAGGACTTGCGGCGTGCCTCCCAGCATGGGCGAGCGATAAAGATAGAAGGTTGTTTCGAGCGCGTCTTCGGCTTTACGAAAATAGAAATAGTTTCCGTCGGGCGAAAATGCCAGGCTGACGTAAGAGACGGGAGCCGGTGGAATGACTTGCGTATCGCTGCCGGTCGCAACATTGCGCAGCCAGAGGCTTTGCTGCCCCTTATCGCGCAGTACACTCAGCACTATTTGCCGTCCGGAGAAATGGCGGCCGCCCCGGCCTTGCCCGAATTAGTAACCTGGGCGATGGTGAAATTCTGGAACGGCGGGGGGACAGAGTGGTGAAACATGGAATACACGCCAAATCCGGCGGCCACCAGAACCGCCATGGCGATTAGCGCTCCGGCGCCGACTCCCAATTTGTGCTTCTTCGCGACCTCAACGGCAGAACTGCTCGTGGTTTGTCCGGAGACGTGCGCAGGCGGTAGCGGTGTTGCCGCCCCCGAAGCGGGTCCAGAGACAGAATGCTGTGCACTCGCTTGCAAGCCGCTTTCCTGCGATGCCGAACCGTCCCGAACTTGAGGTTGGCCGATGCCGTGAGTCCGTCTCCCGTTTCAGGCGCTTCAGGTCCGCGCGTATCTCCGCCGCGGACTGATAACGCAGTTCGCGGTCCTTCTCCAGCGCCTTGCTAATAATGCGTTCGAGCTCCGCGGGCACGTCAGGGTTGAGGCGCACGGCAGAGGTCGCTCGGCTCCAGAATGGCTTTGAAGATTACCGCAGAGCTTTCGCCGCGGAACGGCGGCGCCCGTGGCCATCTCGTACAGCACTACGCCGAAGGAAAACAAGTCCGTGCGGGCATCCAGTTCCTTGGCCTCGCACTTGCTCGGGCGACATGTAGGCTACCGTGCCCAGCGCAGTGCCTGGACTGGTCAGTTGCCTTCGGGTCCCTCCGTCATTGTTTGGGCTGCCGCACTTGCTGGACGAGCCAGCGGCGGTTACCACTTTCGCCAGTCCGAAGTCGAGAACTTTGGCATGACCGCGCTTGGTCACAAAGATGTTGGCGGGCTTGATGTCGCGGTGGACGATCCCTGGCATGTGCGGCGTCCAGTGCGTCGGTAATTTCGATGCCGAGCGACTGACCGAGTCGATCTCAAGGGCCGGCCGTCGATGCGGTGCTTCAGCGTGAGGCCGTCCAGGAACTCCATGGCGATAAATGGTTGGTCGCCTTCTCGCCGATCTCATAAATGGTGCAGATGTTGGGATGGTTCAGGGCGGAAGCCGCCGGCGCCTCGCGCCGAAAACGGGCCAGGGCCGGCGGGTCTTGGGCTACCTCGTCCGGCAGAAACTTGAGGGCGACAAAGCGGCGAAGCGATGTCCTCGGCCTTGTAAACGACGCCCATTCCGCCGCCGCCCAGCTTCTCGACGATGCGGTAATGCGAGATCGTTCGCCCAATCATCAGGCGCAAATCTTACGTGGGTCAAAGGCTCAAGTCAACGAAAGCTTCGCTTTGCTTCAAACCGCGCAAGGACGTGTTGGGAGAGCGGGAAGCCGCTTTTACTTGCCCGAGTCTTTCTCTGGGAACATCGATCCGCGCTTCTTCCGGTGTCAGTTTGACACCGATCAGCCCGATGGCTTTGGCCATTACTGGATCGCCACGCAAAGTGATCTTGCGCTGTCGGAAGGATCAAGATGTCGGGCTCTACACCTACGTGCTCCAGAGTCTTTCCGTCCGTCATGATGAGATCGGAGATGCTGAGCTCAGTACCATAGAAATTGCTCAGTATCCACGGATATCTCGTGCCGATAGAGCCTTGCTTCCATCACCATGCCAGAGCTGCGGTCTCCCATGATGAAACCACGTTTTTCCAGTTGTATGATCCTTAGCAAACAACTCCGATGCAGATGCAGATCCACTGTCGACTAGCACGACCAACCTGCCGGTGAATGCATCGTGGTGGCGCACCTTTAGCGGAGATTGATTTGGTGGAATCTCGCTGCACGCGATCATAGATCTTCAGATCATTCTCGAACATCCCCCCAATGAAACGGTCGAGCGTCTCCGTAAAACGGCCCGGGTTACCGCGAAGATCGAGTACGACTCCCTTGTGTTTCCGCATTCTGCCAATTACACGGTCCACCTCTTCGGCGGAAAGAGCGAATGCAAGAATTCCCATCTAAGTAATCGATCGTTCTTTTCGTAGTACTGCGGCTCCAGAAGAGCGTATTCGTCAGTCCAGTCGTGAACCATCTGATTGATGCCTTGCTGCAACCTGTACTTGATTACGGACGACGGCTCGACTTTGGTCATAGCATTAAGCTGGCGCCGCTGGCGACCTCTGTCGAGTAGAGTTAGCCGAAGCCCCGGCTGGGGTCGCAAGGAGTGAAAGACGTATTCGATCTTCCAGACGTCTTGCGCGTAACCGGAAGGTTGTTCACCGCCAGGACCTGATCTCCTCGCCGAAGACCCTTCTTTTCCGCGTCGCTGCCTGTATGAACGCGAGTAACATAACAGCGGTCGCCCAATCATTTTCAGACTGAAGCCGTAACGGTACACGTAGTTGCGAGGCGGCAACAATAATACTGTGTGCGAGTCATTCAGTGTGTCGAGGAGCGCAGCAATTTCCGAGACCGCGCTATCCATCGAGTCGGCTTTATCAATATTCTCGCGGTGCCTGACGAACCTTAGCGTCCCAGTCGACGCCATGCAGTTTGGGATCGTAGATACTTTTTGACATCTGGAGCCACGTCGCGCAGCATCTGTTGTGCGAGACTGCGGTTCGCCTCGGATATCTGTTGTGAAGATGAAGTAACCACATAGCCAAATAGCATGCCGACTACCAGCGAACTGCAACTTATTCTTTGCACGAGCGGCATGAGCCGGAACTCTTCACCGGAAACAATAGCACCAATAAGAAGCGCCGACAGACAGGGTCTCGTCAGCAAAAATACATAGATTCTTGTATCCGCACGAACGAGAAAAGGGTCTCGCAAGCTGCGGATCGATGGCCTAATTTTGTCAGAATTATCGCGTCGCCAGTGATCGCGTCATCATTATCGCGTCATCCATCCTCGAGCTTGTACGGTGACCAGCGCCCAGGGAAAGATCTAATAACAGGGAGAAGAACGAACAGAGCTGTAGAGAACTCCATAAACAATGTCGAACGACCGCTCGCTATGAAGATAGTAAAGAGAGTAGATAAAGGAAGTTACTCCCAGCGCCACCAGCAGTCTGGGCAAAACCA
>CAVPUZ010000019.1:0-104220 GCA_963709055.1 uncultured Acidobacteriaceae bacterium | reverse complement strand
ATTTTGCAAATGTCTCAGGCAGCCAACGGATACCGGTCGTCCGGCTGATTAAATTCGGAAAGGAGATGCATCATTTCCTGGAAGCCGGCAATTTCAAACCGTGGTAGCGAACGGTTCTGCCCGAGCCCTTCCACCACCGCCTCGGACGGGCAAAACAGTTTCAATTGAATGCCGTGTTCGCGTGCCCAGTGCTCAAGAAAAGCAAGCATTCCCAGGCCGCCCCCGCCCATGGCCTCGACCTCCGAGAGATCGAGCACGATGAAGCGCGCGTCCTCTTGCGACTGCACCATATCGCGCAGCTTGAAAACATCGTCGCTGTGGACGCGAACCTCCCTGGCCCGATCATCACTACGAGGTCAGTGAAGTTCTCAACGCTTAGGGTCGGCATCGCCATCCTCCATGCATAATTCATAGTCCCATATAGCCATAAGCAAGCACTCAGCCAGAGAGGGATGTGCCTTATTTTCAAATCGATACAAAAAGAATGGAGGCGGCAACCGGGCACTTTTGGCGGGTGTCCAAGAAATGCATTCCTACAGCAAACGCTGGTGTTCCCCTGAATTATGGTCCTGCGAAACACCGTTCGGTTCAAGCGTTCAGGCCACGATCGTCACCGGCGTAAGCCCTAAAATCCTGTGGAAAACGAGCCCCCCAATTCGCTATAATTTAAGGGCGTTTGATCTTTGCGGTTGTATGCAGTATCCCGCTCTACAGCGTGCCTGCCTGCACTATCCTGCGAGTTCCAGCGCATACTTCAACACAAAAGGAACACAGTAACACCATGGAAACAGGAACAGTAAAGTGGTTTAACGATGCCAAGGGCTATGGATTTATCAGCCGTCAGAATGGTGAGGATGTATTCGTACATTTCTCGGCCATCCAGGCGAATGGTTTCCGCAGTCTGCAAGAAGGTCAACAAGTTCAGTTCGACGTAGTAAAAGGCCCCAAAGGCTGGCAGGCAGAGAACGTCAAAGGCGTCTAAAACCACTTCCACAATTCGACAGTCGTGCAAAGAGGAGCGGCCCACAAGGCCGCTTTTCTTTTGACTTAGCGGGAGGGTTGTCTAGTCCCAGCATGACATTGTCTTACAGTGGATCGAGCTGCGATTGACTCCGATCAAGCCGCGCCAGAGGGTTTGGCTTGCTCGCGGCTCGAAGCTCGCGGCTCCCTACGCTGCCGCCTCCGCTTCCGCCACCGTGTCAAAAAACTTGAAGAAGTTCTGCACCCGCGTCACCTCCAGCGCATTATGGATGCGCTGATTAACGCCTACCAGTCCGAGCGTGCGATTGTCCTTCTGGCGGCTGACGTGTGCCCCGACTAAGGCACCAATGCCCGCCGAATCCGCCAGTGGAACTGCCGTGAAGTCCAGGATGAGAGAGCGCGATGTGTCGGCGCGCAACTTCGACTGGAAGCCGAACACGTTGGCCAGCGACAGCGGTCCCGACAAACGCAGAATCCGTATTCCTTCCCGTGAACCCGCGATTTCTTCCATCTGCAGCGGTTGATCTGCCATGCAGGAAATGTTAACGGCTTATGACACCCACAGTATTAAAACCGTGTGAATTTCTCGCCCTCGCCAGTTCGCGCGTATGGTAGACGGAGGGTACTGCATCAGGTTTCGCCGCCGGATGAACAAAAGTAAGGACTTGCGCCTAGGCAGAAATTAGGATTGACTGATCTTCTCTGGGATCATAGATTCTCCACGACGGGTTAACTTTCCAAACCCGTGGAGTTCTGTGCTCATGGCAACCGTTCCAAAACCCCCGCAACAACCTCCCGAGTCGGAATCATTCACAGTTGAATTTGAACAAGAAGAAGATGGACGATGGCTGGCAGACATTTCCGCACTTCCAGGAGTAATGGCATACGGCGCAACTAAACGCGATGCGGAAGTTGCGGTGGTCGCTCTTGTCTTGCGCGTGCTTGCTGATCGCTCCGAGCAACGCAAAAAGCCGCCGAGGTCTATACAGTTCTTGTGAGCCAATGGCCCAGGACTTACGCCCAACGATCTGTAACCTCATTCATTGTCGCCAATAACCGCGCTGCCCTGTCACGGAGTCTCACTGCTCCTCCTCGACGACATGTGCGTCGAGCCGTTTGGTGCATCTCTTGTGTTGATTCTAAGTTGGTAGGCTTTCTACCTTTGACCTAACACTGGTACGGTCCACGGAGAACCGGGAACTGGGATTCATGCCGTCGACAAATCAAGAGCACAACAAGGCCGAGCCGCCATTCCTCCAGTCTCCGCAAAAACAGAAATTGGTTTGCTCTCTGTTACTCGTTCTGGCCACGCTTGCTCTTTACAACCCGATCGTTCGCGCGCCCTTCCTGAACCTCGACGACGACCTCTACATCACAGAGAACCCCCACGTCCAAGCTGGACTCACATGGCATTCGGTCGCCTGGGCGTTTCGCACCACGGCGAACACGAACTGGCATCCAGTTACGTGGCTCTCCCACGAACTCGATTGCGAGCTTTTCGGCCTGAACCCGGCAGGGCCGCATCTGGTCAATGTCCTGCTGCACGCCGCGAGCGCCGTTCTCATCTTCCTGATGCTGGCCAACATCACGGGCATGATTTGGCGCAGCCTGATGGTTGCCGCCCTCTTCGCGCTGCACCCGATCAATGTCGAATCGGTGGCCTGGATCGCCGAGCGCAAGAACGTCCTCAGCATGCTTTTCTTTTTGCTCGCGCTCGCGGCTTATGGCTGGTACGCGCGCCATCCGGAAATACGGCGCTACCTGGTCGTCACTGTTCTTTATGCCCTGGCGCTCATGGCCAAGCCGCAGGTGATCACGTTCCCGTTCGCACTGCTGCTGCTCGACTCCTGGCCACTGCGCAGGATCGCTGGAGCGAGCCAGTTAGCCAAACCGGCGATTTTGGGTGGCGCAATGCTTCAGCATGGCGATAAGGGATCCGGGTTGAACGCGGCTTCCGCCGCTGAGGTCGCTGCTCTCGCTGAAGAAGGCTCTGTTCGCGGGGTTGCGCAGCGCAGCTTTCTCAGTCTGGTTTGGGAAAAGATTCCGTGGTTCGCCCTTTCCGCCGCCAGCGCGTTGATCACGATGAAGGCGCAGAGCGCGGCGAGGCACGAAGAACTCCCACTCTGGGAGCACTTGGCGAATGCGGCTCTGGCGTATGCGAAGTATGTCGGCAAGGCCTTCTGGCCGGCCAATCTCGCGCCCCTGTATCCGCATCCCGGACGCACTATCAGCATTCCCGCCGCCGCGCTTTCCGCTCTCCTGATCATCGCCCTTACGGTTCTCGTCGTGATCTTTCGGGAACGACGTTATTTGTTTGTGGGCTGGTTTTGGTTTCTCGGAACCATGGTGCCGATGATTGGACTGGTGCAGGTCGGCGTGCAATCCATGGCCGACCGCTACGCCTACATCCCATTGTTGGGAATTTTCGTGATCGTCTGCTGGGGTGTGCCCAACTTGCTTCAGTCATTGCGAATTCCCCACGCCGCCGGATTTGCAACAGCAACAGCCTTGGCGAGTGCCGTAGTTCTGGTGGCATTGGCATTCGGGCTTCATCGCCAGGTAGATTATTGGACCGATAATTTCACGCTCTGGCGCCACACGCTCGACATCACCCGCAACAATTTCATCGCCGAAGACAGCGCCGCCACCGCGCTCCTCGCCCAGGGAAAGACCGATGAAGCGATTCAGTACTTTCGCCGCGCGCAGGAAGTTCGTCCGACCGATCCGATCAGCGCGCTGAACGTCGCCTCCTACGATCAGCAGCATGGCAATTATGCGCGCGCCATCCAGCAATACCAGCGAGTGCTTGAATACACGAAAAGTCCGGCGCTGCTGTCGCTGGTCTACACCAACCGCGGTTATGCATACTCCGCTCTGCAGCAGGACGACCGTGCAAAACAGGATTTTGAGGCGGCTCTAAAGCAGCAACCAGAGAACGCGGCAGCCTATCAAGGATTGGGGTTGCTCGCGCAGAAATCGGGAGAATGGTCCGAGGCGGCGCAGGCTTTCGAGAATGCGATCGAAATTCTGCCGACTCCCGCGGCCTATCAACTGCTGGCGCAGGTTCTGGAGTCCGCAGGAAAAAAAGATGCAGCAAACGCGGCGCGAGCGCAAGCCGAACGCATGAGCAACGACCTCGGCCGCGGTGCGGCGAAAAACCCTTAGCACTCGGCGCGGAAGACTCGAAAAGCAGGACTCGAAAAGCAAGAGAAGAACCTGGTTGCGTTATCCTTAATAGAGAGACATGACTCTGCTGGATGCTAAGCCGTTCGATTTCGCCCGCGCCCGGCGGCGCAAGATCAAGATCGCCGTCGTTATCGTCGCCGTCATCGCGCTCGCCGCGCTCGCATGGGTTTATCGCAACTGGCCCGAGGAGCGGGTCGTCGATCATTTCTTCGCTGCGCTGCAGCACCGGGATTACGAGTCTGCTTACGCCATCTACTTCAACGATCCAAACTGGCGTCAGCATCCGCAGAAGTATTCGCAATACACTTATGCGGACTTTTTTCGCGATTGGGGACCAGGCGGCGAATGGGGACTGATCAAGTCTTTTCGCATTTACGGATCGGCGAATACAAAGGGATTCGGCCGCGGAGGCGTGATCGTCGAAGTGATCGTCAATGATCGCGCCGAACACGCTCGCATGTTCTTGCAGAAATCGGACAAAACGATCACCGTGTATCCGTACTGAAGGCATTGTCATCGGGCGTTTAAGAGCTTGGTTCGGGCCACGATGAATCAGTGCTATACTCCGCTTCGTGAAGGAAAAGCTGCCCTTTTACAGGAACCGCGATCCTCGCTATCTGCCGGTGTATAGTGTGCCTGAGGCTTCTCACTACCTTCTCGCCCCTCGGGCGACCGTGAGATCGTGGGTGCTCGGGAGGCCCTACCCCACCAAGAAAGGCAGCAAGTTCTTCGAACCAGTCGTGGTCGTGCCAGATGCGGCGCATCGTGCATTGTCGTTCATTAATCTGGTTGAAGTTCATGTCCTGGATGCCTTACGTCGCGACCATCATGTGCCTCTGGATAAGATTCGCGTAGCTTTGGAATACTTGCGGAATCAGTTTGGTTCCAAGCATCCCTTGGCGGAGGAAAGGTTTGCCACGGATGGGCTTGACCTCTTCGTCAAAAAGTATGGACAGCTGATCAATGCGAGCCGAGCCGGGCAGTTGGGAATGAGGGACCTTCTGGAGACCTATTTGAGACGAGTCGAAAGAGATGCCCAGGGCGTCGCGCTCCGTCTTTATCCTTTCACGAGAAAGAGAGCTCCGGACGAACCAAGGTGTGTCGTCATTGATCCCTTCGTCTCCTTTGGGAAACCGGTGCTGGCTGGTACCGGAATTTCCACCGCGATTGTTGCGGAGAGGTACAAGGCCGGAGAATCTGTTGGCCAATTATCGGCTGATTATGGGCGTTCTGACCTGGATATCGAAGAGGCGATCCGTTGCGAATTAGAACTTGAAGCCGCCTGAAAATCTAGTTGTTTTTATCGATCGCTCCCTAGGCAAGCAAATTATAGCCTCAGGGCTTCGGACTGCCGGTTACATCGTCGAAGTCCACGACGACCATTTTCCACCTGATGCTCGCGACGATATGTGGCTATCAGACGTAAGTCGGCGCGGGTGGGTCGTGTTTACGAAAGACAAGAGAATTCGCTATCGTGCATCCGAACTTGCTGCAGTCAGCGCTACAAAGGCGCGCGTATTTACTCTAACGGCTGGTAATATCCAAGCGAAAGAAATGGCGGATATCTTCATCCTCGCGATGCCAAAGGTCCGAGTATTCGTAGCAAATAACTCGCCGCCTTACATTGTGACAATCAGCAGATCAGGGTTACTGTCGAAGGTGTACCCCTGAAGCTACGCGTTCACTAGCTGCCCTAAGGTCTTGGCGAGCGATGCCTCATCGCCTACGCTCAAACATGTCTTCGAGCGGTCAATCTGGCGCATCAATCCCCAGAGAACTTTTCCCGGACCTACCTCGATGAACAGCCCTGTTCCTTTCTCAATCAATCGCCGCATCGACTCGTTCCAGCGCACGGCTCCGGTCACCTGCCGAATGAGCGCATCGCGCGCAATGTCGCCCGATGTAATGGCCACCGCATCGGCATTGCAGACCAAAGGGCACGATGGATTCTGGAACGTCAGCGCGCGCAGATCGACGGCTAGCAGATCCTGCGCCGGCTGCATGAGCGCGCAATGGAAGGGCGCGCTGACCGGCAAACTGACCGCTTTCTTAGCGCCGCCTTTGGTCGCCAGTTGCATCGCACGATCCACGGCGCCCGCGTGTCCCGAGATTACGATCTGTTCCGGTGAATTGATGTTGGCCGCCTGGCAAACTTCTCCATTGGCAGCTTCCCTGGCAATCTCGATGACTTTGTCGGGCGCCATGCCCAGGATTGCCGCCATCGCTCCGACTCCGACCGGAACTGCTTCCTGCATATATTTGCCGCGATTGCGCACGGTTCGCACCGCATCGGAAAACGGCAACGTGCCCGCGGCTACGTGTGCGGAATACTCTCCCAGACTGTGGCCTGCGACATAGTCGGGAGTGAGACCTTTTTCCCGCAGAACGCGCCACGCCGCGACCGAGGCCGTCAAAATGGCCGGCTGCGTGATCTCGGTCAACTTGAGCTTTTCTTCCGGACCTTCGAAACAAACTTGAGACAGCTTGTAGCCGAGGGCTTCGTCGGCCTCTTCGAAGGTCTGGCGCGCTACCGCGTGATGGTCGGCTAGTTCCTTTCCCATACCGACGGCTTGCGAACCCTGACCGGGGAAGAGAAAGGCGATGGGGGAAGTTGAATTTGTCATCCAGCCCACCGCGAGAGAGAGTTCCAGAGACTCGCTGGTTGGGGGGTACCCCCCCTCCCCCCCTATTTCCTCGGTATATTAGAATCATAGGTTTAGCGATTTTTCCCCGGCAAAGTATTCACAAATAATGGCTTATCAGGTAAAGTATTCAATAATAAGGACTTATTGAACAGCGATCTATTAGAATCAATGAGTTAGCTGGGTGTATCCTCGCAAAGTATTCAATAATAGTGACTTAGTTCAAAAGAACATCCTCGGAAACGAACTTGGGGCAGCTTCGACGGACGTTTGCGGCGTGGACGCTACTGTCGAAAATGCCAATGGAATGTTTATTTTGGCGCGGGGTGAGTCTTAAGTCAATGACTTTGATCGCGAGGTCGGATGGGATGATTAAGGAATGCGAACCCGACGCTCCCTCCGCAACACCAAACTCGCAAATTACGTGGTCGTGTCATCCGAGTTAGAATCGAGCGACAGTGGAAAAGAACAAACTCTATTACGGCGACAATCTTGAAGTCCTGCGCCAGCACGTTAAGGATGAGTCGGTGGACCTCATCTACCTCGACCCGCCTTTCAACAGTCGCCAGGATTACAACGTACTCTTCGCCGAGAAAGACGGCACGCAGACGAGTCTTCAGGCTTGCATAGCTCTAGTCACTCTCTCTCAGGCTGTAGAATGCAGGCTAAGAACAGATTGGCCTGCAAGCCTGGACCTGAATTCGGAATTGTGCGGGCCGGCAACGTGAGGTCGAGAGGATCACGACATGCTGACAAAGATTCGAGTCAAGAACTTCAAATCATTGAAGGATGTAACCCTAGAACTCGGCCAACGAAACGTTCTAGTCGGCGCAAACATGGCAGGCAAGAGCAACGTGATGGACTTTTTTAGGTTCATTTATGACATGACCTTCCCGCCGGCCGGGAGCATGGGCCTGGCAAATGCGTTCGTTGCACGCGGTGGATTCAACGAAGTCTTGTGGAAGGGAGGCGACGAGCGGGTAATTCAACTCTCTCTCTCCGGCACGACATCGGAACACGGCCCGGAGTGGCCATGGGACTACGAAGTAGTGATCCAAGGCGATGCGCGATACGATAACTTCCGTATCTCCAGCGAACGGTTGACGATTCGGCGGGCCGCCGACATTCCCGCTGACGACCTTATCGAGAGCGAAGGTTTTCAAAGACACCTCTGCGGTATCCAGCACCAAAGGTTCTTGTCCACACCCGATCCCGCAAGATCTGTCTTAGAGTTTGAGATTCCGGATTGGCCGGGTAGCTTCCTGCGTTCGACTATAGCAAAATGGCGTTTCTACGAACTCGTTCCAGCCTCCATGCGCAGCCCCAACCAGACTGCGGCCGCGACGTTCTTGCAGAAATATGGCGAGAACCTTTCGCAATGGCTGTCGAATCTAGCGCTCGAACACCACAATGACTCCTTTGGCCGTATCGAGCGGGTGTTGTTGGACACATTGCCCCAGGTCACAGGTCTCTTTAATTCGCCAACCCAACAGTCCACCGTCTCCCTGGGAAGCCGCGAAAAGTATCTCAATCGATCAGTTCCTCTTTCACAAATGTCCTCCGGGGAGCTCGCGTTCATCGCCCTTGTGTCGCTGATATACGCCCCTCCGGATCGGGCTGGCACTTTGTATTGCATCGAGGAACTAGAGAATTACCTGCACCCCACATTGATAGATACGCTCTTGGAAGTGCTGAGGCAGGCCCAGGAAGAATGGGAACGAAAACGACAGGGGCCACAGATTGTTTTGACCACGCATTCGCCGTTGGTCGTCGACAAAATGAAACTCGAAGAGATCATCTTTGTCGAAAAGAAGGAGGGCGCAACCATCTGCACCCGTCCCAATGACAAACCTCAGCTCAAGGGGCTGCTCGAGAATGACGAAGTCGGCCTAGGCGATCTTGTCTACTCCGGAGCACTGAGCAATGTCGGCAAGTAGCTATGGCATCATTGTCGAAGGTGCGTACGACTCGGCGGTGTACGATCCTGTCATTCGCAAACTGGCTGCGCAGGAAGTTCACATCAAGGCACTTGTGTGCGAGGGAAAGACCAACCTAATGAAAAAGTTCCCTGGTCTGCTTCCGACGTTCGAGTATGAAATTGATGGCAACCCAGTGGATATGGCCATCGTGATCCGGGACGCGGATGGCAAGGATCCTGGCGAAATCGAAGCAAAGATGCGGCTGAAGATTCAGGGCCGCAACTACCCATTCCCCTTAGACGTACGTTTCTTCGCCGTGCCGCAGGCCATGGATGCGTGGTTGCTCGCAGATGTCAACGCCATCAGCACTGCCGTTCAGCGGAAGGGCGGGAAGCCTGTAACAAAGTCCCACGACAATCCGGAGGGTCTTCTTGACCCGAAAGAGTGGCTCCGCAAACTCCTCACGGATCACAAGGTCGGATATACGGCAGACGTGTGCGGCGAAATAGCTCGAGAAACCAATTTGCAAGTGCTTTCGGAAAAATGCCCTCGCTTTCGCATCTTTGCGGAACTAGTTGACTGCTAATGGTCAAGGCCGGGCACGTGCAGGCGGCGTATGTGCGGGATCTGCGCGGCGTCATCGATCGGGAGGATGCGCAGATTGGGGTGCTCATATGCATGGAGGCTCCTACCAAGCCGATGCTGAAAGAGGCTGCTGACGCTGGGTTCTACAAGCCTCCGGGATTGGAAGACCGATATCCACGGATTCAGATTCTTACTATTGAGGAGTTGCTGGCCGGCAAGGGCGTGGCTTATCCGCGGCTGCTGGAGGTGACGTTTAAGAAGGCTCCGAAGGCGCGGAAAGCGGCGGAAGAGCAGATGCCTCTGGGCGGGGCGGAGATTGAGGAGCCGTTTTTAGGGTACTCGCGGGCGGTCCGAGAGAATCAAGGTCAAAGGCAGCGGGCGAGGGCGCCCGCTCCACACGGGTCACGGGGAGAAGGCTTCGATACTCCACAAGGTTTAATGAGTGAGTAGGGGTCTTTCGACTGCGCGGCTGCTTCGCTTCGCGGAGCAGCCTCTTCGCTCAAGATGACATTGTTTTGGATATTGTATGTATGCGATCTGCGCGACGATCCGGATCGCTTCTGTGAAAAGCTTACGTCGCGACCGCTGCGCTCAGTTGCGCTAACTCGCGCTCGATCGCTTCATTCACCTTGCCTTCGGCGAATTCCGCCGCGACCCGCACCGCGTTCTTGATGGCGTTTGTGTTCGACGATCCGTGGGTGATGATGCATACGCCCTTGATTCCGAGCAACGGAGCGCCGCCGTACTCGGTGTGATCGAGGCGCTTTTTGAAATCGGAGAAGGCGTTGCGCGAGAGCATTGCGCCCACTTGCCGCGTGATGGTCGCCTTCAACGTCTCTTTCAGAACGGTGCGCACCAGCCGCGCCACGCCTTCCGATGTCTTCAGCGCCACGTTGCCGACGAATCCATCGGCCACGATCACGTCCACATGGCCGTTGTACAAGTCGCGTCCTTCGACGTTCCCCACGAAGTTGATCGGAAGCCGCTTCAGCAGTTGAAACGCCTCCCGCGTAAGGTCGTTGCCTTTACCTTCTTCTTCGCCAATGGAAAGGAGTCCGACTCGCGGATGCGGCATCCCAAAAATTGAGCGGCAATAGATGTCGCCCATAACCGCGAACTGTTCTAGATTTTGCGCGGTGCAATCGACGTTCGCGCCTACGTCGAGCAGCACCGCAGCCGTGTTCATCGCCGTGGGAAATGCCGCGGCCAGCGCGGGACGATCCACGCCGGGCAGCGCTCCCAGCACGACCTTCGCGGTCGCCATGGCAGCGCCCGTGTTGCCCGCTGTCACAAAGCCCGCAGCGTGACCTTCACGCACCAGGCGCAGTCCCACCCGGATGGACGAATCGCGCTTGCCGCGAATCGCGTCCACTTTATCTTCCATGGTGATGACTTCGCTCGCATGAACGACCTCGATGGGCAATCGCCGCGCGCCGGGATAGCGCGCCAGGTCCGCTTTCAGGCGATCTTCGGGTCCGATCAGCAGCACGCGCACGCCGTGGTGACGCGCCGCCTGCAGGGCGCCTTCGATCTCCGGCCTCGGCGCCTTGTCGGACCCCATCGCATCAAGAGCGATTACGCTAGGCATGAAGGGGGAAAACTAGGACTTCTCTGCGACCTCGACTACTTCGCGACCCTTGTAGTATCCGCACTTCGCGCAGGCGCGATGAGGCAGTTTCTGTTCGTGGCAATTGGGACACTCCGAGAGCGAGAGCTTCGAGAGCGAGTCGTGCGCACGGCGCGTGGCCGTACGCTTCTGGGAGTGTCGTCGTTTCGGATTCGGCATGATGATTCCTTGTAGCTGTCAGCTATCAGCTTTCAGCTTTCAGTAAAAACCGGCATACTGAAAGCTGACAGCTGACAGCTGACAGCTGGTTTATTGTTCCAGCTTACTTCTAATCTCTTTCAACGCTGCCCAGCGCGGATCTTCCATCTGTTCCGTGCATGAGCATTCGCCTTCGTTCAAGTTCCTGCCGCAGTGCGGGCACAGCCCTTTGCAGTCTTCGCGGCACAGGGCCTTCAGCGGCACCGACAACAGTACCTGCTCGCGCAACGCGTCTTCGAGCAGGAGTCCTTCGCCCTCGTAATACCCGATTTCGGCCTCGGCGTCAGTGACCGAAAGCTCCTGGTGACCGGCATCGGTTCCGAGCGGGCGGTACAGCAGATCGAAGCTGCGCTTCACGGGCAGCGAAACCGGCTCCAGACAACGAGCGCAAGCCACCTCGAGGTCGGTTTCCAGCTTGCCTTTAAGCCGGATATCCTGCACTACCTCGTGCTTGCCGTGATGCTCCTCGACCAGGTCGGCGCGGCCGTCGCTCAACAGCGGCGATCGCTGCCGTACTTCTTCCCCGAAGTCGATCACACCCGGACTGAACTCCTCCCGAAAATCGAGCGGGTGAAGCTCCAACTCCTGAATTTCGATGAACATCGCAACCACCGCCGCCCCACTCGAATACCGCGAAGGCCCGCGGAAGTACGCACGGAGACGAAAGTCTCCTCGGGAGCAATGATTAAGAATAAAAGACCGGGAATAGGGTGTCAAGGAATGGGTCGAAGTCGGCGAGGTCAGCAGGTGTCTTCTAGCGGGATGCGGGGCGCGTGCCTATTCCGGCAGCGGCAGCCGAAGCCCGCGCGAATTGGGAGGCGACGGTGCATTCATCGGCCGTCAAGTACTCGTACGAATCGAGCTGCACGGCAATCCCATTTCTTTGACCACCCTGAGCGGGAGCAGCGCGCAGGACTCGTCCGCGGCAGCGAACGGGCATGCTCTCCCCCAAAGTGACCTCCGATGGCATGGTGAACGTAAGCTCAACGACTGCACCCTCGGGCAACACAGCCTCGGTGTAAAAGAAGATGCCGCGACCGCTTAAATCCTGGGTGAAGGCAGGCATAGTCTGGCCCTCGAAGTGAACCACCAGGGGAAGGTGGACTTCGAAACGCTGGGCGCCGCGGCGTTCCAGGCGATTTGGGCCGGTGCTGGTCATTTTTATTCAGCGGTCGTTATTCAGTAGTCTTTCTTCGTTTTCTTCAGTCCCTGGTCGTTGGTCGAGCACCCTTCTTCGTGCAAGTTCGAAGGGATGGGCAACAATCAACTCTATCGTGAATCATTGCTCCCGGGAAGTTGCAAGTCAGTGACGTGGCTGGCCTGTGGAAATCTGTCAATGAAGTAAACAGTTCTCGCCGCTTTTGGCGTGCGCGTGAGAACTTGTCTTGCGTTCCTCCGGGGCTTGATCGTTTCCCGCCGGCACCCACGGCTCGCGCCTTGGGCTGCATTCCTGCACCGCTTCGCGGCTGACAATCGCAGATATTGTTCCACCGCAAGTTGGAGATTCGAGTTCTCACGCGCACACTTTTAACGCCGAGGTTGGCATGGCTTCGTTCAGTACTTTTCCGCAGTTGCCGTCATCTGAAAGATGTGCCAAGGTTCTAAGAGAGTGATTCCAGCGCCCAACCTCACTGCCGCGGAAGCAACGAACGCAAAAATCGCTGCTTCAAGATTCGCCACCACCCTGCGCGCCCTGCGCCACCGCAATTTTCAGCTCTTCTTCAGCGGGCAACTGATTTCTCTCATCGGCACTTGGATGCAGACGGTGGCCCAGGCGTGGCTTGTATATCGCCTCACGGGGTCGGCGCTGTTGCTGGGAGCGGTGGGCTTCTCGCAGTCAGTTTCCGGTTTTTCTGACCGCTCCGCTGGGCGGGATTACCGCCGACCGGGTGAACCGGCAGCGGCTGGTTATTGCCACACAGATAGCGTCCATGATCCTGGCGGCGATTCTTGCATGGCTTACACTGAGCGGGCGGGTGCAGGTATGGCACATTTTTGTTCTGGCGGCGCTGCTCGGGGTCGTAAATGCCTTCGACATTCCCGGCCGCCAGGCATTTCTGGTGGACATGGTGGGCAAGGAAGACCTGATGAACGCCATCGCTCTGAATTCCTCCATGTTCAATGGCGCGCGCGTGATTGGGCCGGCGATCGCGGGGATTCTGGTGGCACGGATCGGCGAGGGCTGGTGCTTTGGCGCCAACGCCATCAGCTACATTGCGGTGATCGTCGGGCTACTGCTGATGCGGGTGAACTGCGCGCGGCGGTTCGGCAATGGCTCTCCGATTGAAGACATCATCGAAGGCTTTCGCTGGGCAAACCAGACCAAGATCATTCGCGCGCTCCTGTTGTTGATCGGGCTGGTTAGCCTGGTCGGGATGCCGTACACCGTGCTGATGCCCGTTTTCGCCGACAAAATCCTGCATGGCGGGGCGCGCGGCCTGGGGATTCTGATGGGAGCGACTGGAGTTGGCGCGTTGTTTGGAGCCCTGACGCTGGCCGCCAAAACGGGAGTGAAGGGCCTGGGGCGCTGGGTGGCAGTCAGCTGCGCGATGTTTGGGATCAGCTTGTTTCTTTTTTCATTTTCGCGATTATTCTGGCTGTCGGTGGTGCTGTTGTTGCCGGCCGGCTATTCGATGATGTTGCAGATGGCGTGCTCGAACACACTGATCCAGACCATGGTGCCCGATGAACTCCGAGGGCGGGTGATGGCTTTGTATTCGATGATGTTCATGGGCATGGCGCCGCTGGGAGCGTTATTCGGGGGAGCGCTCGCGCATCGTATGGGCGCACCGATTACGGTTAGGGTGGGAGGAATCGCATGTGTGTGCGGCGCGATCTGGTTTGGACGCGCGCTGCCGGAATTGCGCATCGAGGCAAGACGCCTGATTATTGCGCAGGGATTGGCTGGAGGCGAACCGGAGCAGGAACTGAACGCGCAGCCGGTAGAAGAATAGGGCTTCCCGCGGATTCAGTTTTGCCCAAAGTGTGGGCGAGTCGCCCCACAACTGCCGGCGGGTCGCCGGCGCTACTGTCTTAGGCGCTACGTTCTAGCGCGCTGCGTTAAGGTTCGAGTCCGCTCGTCGCAATCTTGGGTGTAGCGCCGGCGCCCTCGCCGGCTGTCGCGCGGGCACCCTGCCCACGCACCCAAAGCCATTTCCAATTTCTGAGCCCCGCTTTCGTTGGATTCTCCGCTGTATACTTCACAGCCCTCTCGAATTCAGATTCGTCGCGCAAGAGATGGTCGTAGTATTCCCTCTGCCAAAAGGTCCCGTGCGTTCGCAGGATTCGATCTGCTTCTTTTGCCGTATACGATTTCCAGGAATGCAAGATCTTGGAAAGTTTGTAAGTGGGGAAGACGCACACCACGGCGTGCACATGGTTCGGCATGATGCACCAGGCAAAGAGCCGGTATCTCTTTTCGTCGAATAGTCGGAGAGTTGCGGCGACGACTTCTGCGACCTCGTTGATTCGCAAAGAACACGAACCTCTCCCGGAATCCAGGTGCTGCTCAATTCGAGCGGAACTGAGGCTCCTCAGATGCTGCTGTTCGGTGGGTGTCAGATCCCTTGATTGCTGATGGGCAAGTTGCAGGATGCCTGGCGCTCTGAGGAGATGCGATCAAGAACAGATTGCGGAAGGGAATCAGCCAGCCGGAACGTTATGAAGTAGGTGGCGTTGTCTTTCTCCCAATGGGGGAGGCGGCCTCGGTCGCGGATTGTAATGTCGCCGAAGCGGGGGCGGGTCGCCCCACGACTGCCGGCGAGTCGCCGGCGCTACGGTCGGGTGTATCTTCTTTTTTCAAGGGATTCGATCCCTTTACTCTGAAGAGGCTTTGTGGAGCTAGGTCACTTCCTGCGAGACGATTGCGTCTTGTTCCAGGTCTGGTGTTTCAGGGCCGGCGGCGAGAGCCGATACTCCGTACTCGAATCCCTTGTCGAATGCTTTGAGATTCAAGTCCCGGAAGCTCGCTGGGACGGAATCGGCTACGGCCTTGCGCACGGCGTCGGCATCCAGCAACTGGGTGACAGCGGTGAAGAAGCCGACCATGACGATGTTGAGCACCATGCGCTTGCCGAGTTCTTCGGCGATGCGGGTGGCCGGAACGCTGTAGATGCGCGTTTGCCGGGGCAGGTCGGTGACGCGCACCAGGTCGCGCTCGATCAGAAGCGTGCCGCCGTCTTTCAGTTCGGGGGCGAACTTCACATAGGCTTCCTGCGACATTACTACCATTACATCGGGCTGGGTGACGTAAGGATAGAGCACCGGTGTGTCGGAGAGCATGAGTTGGGCGCTGCAGGCTCCGCCGCGCGCTTCGGGACCGAAGTTCTGCGTCATGGTCGCGAATTTACCTTCATGAATAGAGCAAGCTTTGCCCAGCACAATGGCCGAGAGAATGACGCCCTGGCCGCCAAATCCCGCAACTCGAATCTCTGTTAGTGGCATGATTCCTCCTCGCATCCGCCGTCGGTGCCGCAGGCGTAGCCTTGCTCTTCATCGTAGTCAACGTAGCGGTCCCCAAGACTCTCGTGCATCTGCGCTTTCAGCAGAGACCCGTAGTCCGGGCGGTCGCGGTCGACGAACTTGCCGACAATGATTTCGCCCGTCATGGTGAGACCGACTTCGCCGGTGGGGCAGCCGTGCTTGGTTTTGCTTTTTTCCTTGTAGTACTTCATGGTGTCGAGCCCGTCGCCCAGCTTGTTACGGCGCTGGTAGAGCGTGGGGCAGGGCGAAATCACTTCGATAAAACTGAATCCTTTTTTGTTGAATGCCTCCGAGATCGACCGCGCTAACTGGCGGACGTGGAACGTTGTCCAGCGCGCGACGTAGACTGCGCCCGCGGCCTCAACCAGATGCGGAAGATTGAAGGCCGGCTCGAAGGTTCCGTAGGGCGAAGTGGAAGTGGTCGCGTGTCCGGGAGTGGTCGGAGCGGTCTGGCCTCCCGTCATCGCATAGATGAGGTTGTTGACGCAGATCACCTTCAGGTCGATGTTGCGGCGTGCCGCGTGAATCAGGTGATTGCCGCCGATGGCAGAAAGGTCGCCATCGCCCGAGTACACGACGACGTTGAGATTCGGGTTCGCCATCTTCAATCCCGTGGCGAAGGGAATGGCGCGGCCGTGCGTAGTGTGGAACGAATCGAGCTTCACATAGCCGGCGACGCGGCCGGTGCAGCCTATGCCGGAAACCAGCGCCAGACTCTTGGTATCGATCTTCGATTCGATCAGGGCTTGCGCGAAACAATTCACGGTCGTGCCGATTCCGCATCCCGGGCACCAGATGTGCGGCATGCGGTCGGAGCGAAGAAACGGTTCAACCGGATTGATCGGGGTTGGGTTCACGAGCGTTGTCATCGAACAGCCTCCTGGATCGCAGCGAGAATTTCTTCGGGACGATGCACGCTGCCTCCGGCGTGCGGAACGAGAATGGTCTTGGCTTTGCCTGCGGCGGCGCGTTCTACTTCGCGGACCATCTGTCCGAGATTCAACTCCGGCACGACGAAAGCCTTGGTATGGGCAGCCAGTTCGCGGATTTTGTTTTCCGGGAAGGGCCAGGCGGTGATCAGGCGGAGCTTGCCGACTTTCAATCCACCCGCGCGAGCCATTTCAATAGCGCGCTGCGCGACCCGCGAAGTGATTCCGTAGGAAACTACAATCACGTCGGCATCGCCGGTTGAGTCTTCTTCGAACAGGCAGATGCGGTCCGCGGCAGAAAGAATCTTGTTCCGCAGGCGCGTCACCAGCGTCTGCTGCATTTTCGGCGTCATATTGGGATAGCCGCGCTCATCGTGCGTCAACCCCGTCACGTGGAATTTGTAGCCCTCGCCCGCATGGGCCATTTCCGGAACCATGTCGCCATTGGTGCCGTAGGGAAGATAGTCTTCCACCGACTTGTGGGTGTGTTTCCGAGGCGTGACCTCGATCTGATCGGCAGGCGGAATCACCACTTTCTCTGTCATGTGGCCGACGACTTCGTCCATCATGAACATGACTGGGACGCGGAATTCTTCGGCGAAATTGAAAGCCTTGATGGTGAGATCGAAGCACTCCTGCGGCGAGTTCGGGCAGAGCGCGATGATCTCGTAATCGCCGTGCGATCCCCACTTCGCCTGCATCATGTCGGATTGCGCGGGAAGCGTGGGCAGTCCGGTGGAAGGGCCGCCGCGCTGCACATCCACGAAGACGCATGGCGTTTCGGTCATGGCCGCGTACCCGATGTGCTCCATCATCAACGAGAAACCCGGGCCTGACGTTACGGTGAAAGCCTTCGCGCCTCCCCAGACTCCGCCTTGCAGAGTGATGGAGGCTGCCAGTTCGTCTTCCATCTGGATAAAGCAGCCGCCCACGGTAGGCACCCGTTGCGCGAAGCGCTCGACAACTTCGGTGGAAGGTGTGATGGGATAACCGGCCGCAAAGCGTGCGCCGGCCGCCAGCGCGCCTTCGCAGCAGGCATGGTCGCCATCGAGAAAGTGTGTGCCAGTGAGAACGCCGCGCGGATCAGCCTTCATGTTTCACCTCTTTTGCCTGCGCCTTGGGCTCCTGCGTTTTGTGGCCGTAAATGGCGAAGTCCGGACAGTACATGCCGCAGAGATCGCAGCCGCTGCACTTGTCGGGCGCGACCACATGCGGCGGATGATAGCCTTTGGAATTAAATGCCGAGGAAAGCGCCAGGACTTTTGTAGGACAGAACTCTACACAGAAGCCGCAAGCCTTACATCGCTCGACAACGATGGATACGCGTCCTTTTGCCACGAATACCCCCACAAACGGGAACTTGTTGCCCCCGTAGTTCAGTGAGCATTATGGAGTCCCTATGGGCAGCGTGGTGTGATGTGGGTCACGGAAGCGTGTGAGATAGAACGGAGTGCAAGGAAGAGGCCTGAAAATGCGGGTGCGCGCGTCTTACCGTGATCGGTATCTTCGCCCGGAATAGCTCTAATTGGACCAGTTACTGGACCAGTTTGTGCTGCACAATGAACTCGCGTATGACTGCTGCCACATCGCGATGTTGTCCATCCACGGCGTAATTCAGCTGCCGCATGTCGTCGTCGGAAATCTTGCCCGCCAACTCGTCCAGCGCCGATTTCACTTCCGGATGGCTCTTCAACATTTCGTTCCGCATCACCGCGACCGCTTCGTAGGGCGGAAAATAGTGATGATTGTCTTCTAATACGTACAGGTCGAGCGCCGGAATCAACCCGTCGGTATTGTTTCCGGCAATCAGGTCGACTTGGCGCTGCACGAGCGCGCGCGTAAGCAGACCCAAATCCATGACGCGTGGAGGCTCGGCGAAGCGCAAGCCATAGCTGGCGACCAGTCCTTTATAGCCATCGGGACGCTCCATGAATTCGTATCCGAAACCGGCGCGCCATTTCGGAGTGAACGCCGCCGCCTGCGACAGCGTCGTCAAATGCAACCGGCGTGCGTCCTCGCCCCGGATGACGATCGCGAAGGTGTCGTCAAACCCGAGTGGTGGACTAAGCGTGAGACCGAATCGTTTTTCGTAGGCTTCTTTTAGTTGCCGATAAATGTCCCGCTTGTTGCCGATCGGTTTCTGCTTGAGAATTGCAGTCACTGCCGTGCCCGTGTATTCGGGATATATGTCGATTCGTCCGGCGAGAATCGCCTGCTGGCAGATGAACGTGCCCGCCAGGTAAAAGCGGCGCTCGACCGGCAAATGAGTTCGGGTCTCGATCATCTGCGCGAAGAGCTCTCCGAGAACCAGTTGCTCGGTGAAATTTTTCGAGCCGATCACGATACGGTTGGAGTGATTGCTACAACCTGATACCGGCAAGAGAAGTGCGACGGCGAGAAGGCAACTGCACGCGACTGCCGCCCGAAGATCACTCATAGCCAGCGCTCTCAAGCTCCACGGCAAAACGCAAGGTCCCTCCACTTTGCTTCGCTCCGGTCGGGATGACAATGTTTCAAGGTCCGGCGCTCAAATTACGATTTCATCCGCAGGGAATTTAAGCGGCGTTCCAGCAATCCGAGCATGGAGTCGGCGGCGAGCGCCAGCAGCGCGGCCGGGACAGCTCCCGCGAGAATGACCTGGTTGTTGACCATGGCCAGGCCGCGAAAAATGAATTCTCCCAGACCGCCCGCTCCGATCGCGGCCGCGATCGTCGCCAAGCCAATGGAGAGCACGACGGCGATGCGAATTCCCGCAACGATCACACCGGAGGCCAACGGCAATTCGACCTGGAAGAGCAGTTGGCGATCCGTCAAACCCATCGCCCGGCCCGCTTCGACCACCGTGGGATCGACGCTCCGAATGCCCGCATAGGTATTGCGAATCAGCGGCAGCAGACCGTAGAGGGCGAGCGCGAGAATCGCCAGCCGGCTCGCGCGGTCGCCAATCCAGGGAGCGGGAATCAGAAAGCCGAATAATGCCAGGCTGGGAATGGTCTGGATTATGTTGGCGCTGCCGAGTATTGGCTTGCCGAGTTTCGGGACTCTCGTGATCAGGATGCCGAGAGGGATTCCGACGACGGCAGCGATCAGAGTGGAAACGCCGGCCAGCGTGATGTGCTCGAGCGTGAGTTCAACTACCTGCTGGCGATTTGAAACCATGAAGTGCCAGAAATTCATGATGGGTGCCTCTCGTCGGTCGATCCAGCCCCGGTCGAGCCAGCCTCCGTCGATTCCGCCTCTGTCCATTGCGGCTCCGCCGATTCGAACTTCGATCCGGAAAAAGCCTCGACGTAGGCGCGCGCCAGCGGATGCTGCGACTTTGTGAATTCTGCGGCGGTCAGATCCACGATCAATCGGCCGTTTTCCATCAGGGCGATCCGGTCGGCCAGCAGAAGAGCTTCCCGCAAATCGTGCGTAACGAAGACCACTGCCTTTTTCATCCTCTGCTGCAGCGCTCGAAATTCTTTTTGCATTTCGGATCGCGTGATGGGATCGAGCGCGCCGAAGGCTTCGTCCAGAATCAGAATTGGAGGATCGGCTGCGAGAGCCCGGGCAACGCCTACGCGTTGGCGCTGGCCTCCGGAAAGCTCGCCGGGGTACCGCGACGCCAGGTCCGCCTCCAGCCCGACCAGAGTCAGTAACTCGCGCACGCGTGCCTGCGCGCGCTCGCGGCCCCAGCCCTCAATCCGCGGCACGAGCGCGATATTGCGCTCGACCGTGAAATGTGGAAACAGGCCGCCGTCCTGGATGACATATCCAATACCTCGCCGCAGCCGGATGGGATCCCACTCCGTGGTGGTCCGCCCATTCACGCGCACTTCGCCGCGCGTCGGCAGCCGCAGCCCGTTGATCAACTTCAGGGTGGTGGTTTTACCCGAACCGCTTCGTCCGAGCAAGACGAGGGTTTCACCGTGGTCGACAGAAAGCGTCAGATCCTGCACCAGCGCGCGGCCGTTCAGCTGAAATGAAACATGATCGAATTCGATGGCGCGTCCGGCACTGGCGGGAGGTGTCATTTGTCGCGCCGGCATGGCCGGCTATGGCTGGGCGTTTTTGTCTTCACACAGAAAACTGCCGAGATCAGGATGCCGATCCACCGTGGTACGCAGCCGGCGGCAACCCCGTGATTCGCACCCCGCCGTGCCCCTTGTGGCGGATGTTGAGGCCGATCAGGAGCGCGGTAATCTGCTCGACGATGCGGGCATTTTCGAGTTTGCCGCCATCAATTGCGCGGACGCGCGGAATCTTCACGGCCAGTTCCATGGCGAGTTCAGTGGCCTGAGGATCGTCGCTGCAGACGATCACGTCGCAATCCACGTCGTCGTCGCTGTTCAGCACTTCCGCCGAAACGTTCTGGAAAGCCGCCACAACAGAAACTCCCTTCGGCACGAGTTCGGCCGTCTGTTGCGCGGCGGAGCCTTGCCAGACTCCGAGGGTGCGACTGGCGCGGCCGCCCACACTCGCGGCGAGCGGAACCGTGGCATCGATCAGGATGCTCCCCGGACGAATCGAGGTCTTCAACTGCTTGAGAAGAGTCGTCTGGCCTTCGAATGGAACTGTCAACATCAGCAGATCGCTGGCAGCACATGCGGCCCCGTTCTCCATCCCGGAAACCTGGGCATTCGCTCCCGCCCGCTGCCGAATTGTCTCGGCTGTCTGTTGCGCCCGGGCTTGGTCGCGCGAGCCGATGATGATCGTCTCTCCCGCGCGCGCCCATCGTAGAGCGAGGCCCATGCCGGCCGGCCCAGTACCTCCGATCACTGCGATGCTGCGGTTCGTGCGAGAGTTCATGCTGTCGTTCATGTGGGCGCTCATGCGAAATCCGGAGCCAGAGCCCAATCCGAGGAGGGCGCTTCGACCGGCAACTTGATCTTCATGCGGGAATACTTCGTGTTTCGCTCAGCAGGGATTCGTCCGATCTCCAGAATCAAGGCTTGGAAATCCTCAGGGCTGGTGTACTGGCCGGCCGTCGCGCCTGCCTCACGCGAGATATTTTCTTCCATCAGCGTGCCGCCGTAGTCGTTGGCGCCAGCGTGCAGGCAGAGTTGCGAAAGCCGGCGATTCAGCTTCACCCATGAGACCTGGATATTGTGAATCGATCCCGCAAGGAGAATCCTCGCCAACGCATGAATCTTGAGATGCTCAGCCAGCGTTGGCCCGGAGCGCGCCAGACCCTGCTGGAACAGAAGCGTGTTCTGATGCACGAAGCCCAGGGGCACGAACTCGGTGAAACCGCCGGTCTCGGCCTGGATTTCGCGGAACAGCAGACAACTGCCGAACCCAATGGCCGGGCGTTTCCATGTGTCCATACATAAGAGTGGACGTGCTCGGAATGCCACATTGGTGGGCGGTGCGGATTACTTCCTGCCACTGCGCCGAAGAGAGCTTGTTGCGCGAGAGAACCTGGCGCACTTCGTCATCCAGAATTTCGGCTGCGGTGCCCGGCAGCGTGTCCAGCCCGTTATCGCGAAGCATCAGAAGATAGTCGCGCAGCGGCATGCCGGTCAGTTCGACGCCGTAGACGATTTCCATCGGAGAGAACGCGTGAATGTGCATTTGCGGCACCGCGCTTTTTACGGCGCGCAAAATGTCGCGATAATAATAAGGAGGCAGACCGTGCGGCAGGCCGCCCTGGATGCAAACCTCGGTCGCGCCCAGGTCCGCCGCTTCTTTGGCTTTGCGCGCCATGTCTTCGAGCGAATGAAAATAAGAATCGGCTTCGCGCGGACCGCGGCTGAAGGCACAGAATTTGCATCCGACGAAACACACGTTCGTGAAATTGATATTGCGATTCACGACGTAGCTGACGATGTTGCCGACCAGGTCGCGGCGGAGCGCATCGGCGGCCACCAGCAAGGCGACCAAGTCGGCGCCGCCGCAATCCGCCAGAGCGTACCGCTCTTCGTCTTCGAGACATGCTCCGTCTTGCTTTTCCAGCACTCGTTCGAGGGCGCGCCGAACCGCTGAAGATGCTTCGGGTGCGGCCTCGTCCCAACTCAGATTGTGGAATTGCTCGAGTTCGAAATGCGCCACCAGATTCCTCCTAATATTTCTAGAGCGTGTTTCAAAAATTGCTTCAGCCCTGACGGTGCATCCCTCAGGGGCTAAAGCCCGCATTTTTGTTGGCCCGTGGCGGCACGGCTGAAGCCGCGCCTACCCAAAACCTATTTTTGAAACATGCCCTAGCGAAACAGATCGTGGCTGGCGGGCCGGAGCAGAGCTTGCGCCCCACCCTTCCCCCGCCGGTAAGAATAACCGCGAATGATACACGCGGGAGTGCGTTCCAGCTTGCCGCAAACCAGCCCCGCTGCGCAGGCCAGTTCGTCGGCAACCGCGTCGATTGTCGCATGAAGCGAGTAGCCGTGAGGATCGCGGCGTCCGCGATAGTCAACTAGTGGCCGCATCCCGGCGATGCCGATCGCGACTTCGGTCAAGCCTTCCCGCCACGGACGTCCGAAACTGTCGCTGACGATCACTGCAATTTCGATCCCAAGTTGCTTTTTCAACTCCCGCCGCAACCTGGCCGCGGATCGATCCGGAGCCGCAGGCAACAAAACGGCGTGCCGTCCTCCGTCCACATTCGAGACGTCGACGCCGCTATTCGCGCACACGAACCCATGCTTCGTCTCGGTGATGAGCACACCACGTTTTCGGCGCACGATGCGCCGGCTCTCCCGCAATGCCAATTCGCTCACGCGAGCATCGAGCCCGTAACGGCGAGCCCAACGCCGCGAAGCAGCGGATGGCTGGATCTGATCGAGCGCTACCATCGCGCATTCCGCCTTGGAGACAATTTTGTGCTTCACGACCAGGATGTCGCCATCCTCAAAAACCAATCCGGCGCTGCCCGCTGACGCTAATAAGATGTCCGTCAACGACGCGCCCGGAAGAATCTCGCCGGAAACCTTAATCGGCAGGATGCGGACTTCATTCCGAGCATCCCTCCCATCCTTGAGAACTCTTCTCCGGCCTTTGGCGGCCGCACGGCTACTCGTCTCCCGGCTAACCATAGCAGGCCTGATGCCGCTTCTCGAGATTCCAACTCCGCACGAGCATCTGCGAGCGTGTTTCGCCGCTGGCCGCTGCCAGTTCGTACAGGTCTTCGGGACGATCAACGTCGCGCGCGATCCGCGGCAGCTCAAGAACAACACACGGAAGACCGGTTGCCTTGGCAGATGCGAAGTGCGGCAAGAAGCTGTCGTTTCCAAAGCGCAGCGGAAACAGATCGCCCGGAGATCGCCAAGCCGCATTCGTGCCGCGTCCCGCCGCATCGGGCACAAGTACCGTGCCACTTGTTGGCGCGGAATCCACAATTTGCTGCAACTCGGCACTTTCAATCAGCGGAATGTCTGCTGGAACCACCAGAGTGCTGCGCGCTCCGCGCTCCCGGCAGACCGCGGTTGCCATTTCGATGGCGCTCGTCTCTCCGGCGTTGTGGGTGTCAGCGACCACCTCAAAGCCAAAACGCGCTGCCAGACCGCAAGCAAACGGATCGCTGCTAACGACGGCGACGGCGGGACGCTTTTGCCAGTTAGCCAGAGCCTGGAGCACGTCTTCGCACATCGCTTGCGCCAGCGCATGACGTTCTTTCGGGCTAAGAATGGGCGACAACCGCTGCTTGGCATCTGGCAGGTTCTTGATTGGAACCAGGATCATGCGCGCTCCGCGACGGATTGGCTTTCAGAGAGCTGTTGGCACGCCGCTAACACGCTCTTCGCCAGGGCAACACGATCTCCGTTATTGTTCTTCCGCATGATTGTGGGAGCGCAGCAGATCTGCAGCCCGGTCCTGCCCGGCGCCCGGTTGTGCCGCAACTCGTCTTCGAGTCCTTATCATTCTTACGCAAATCGTTTCTAAGAAAATCGTCGGCAGCCGCCGCATCTTGCGAATCCACCACCAGCACGTCAAGAAAGTCACGGTAGAAATCGGCGACGCCGGCAATCGAAACCGCGAAGCCCTGGGATGCCAGCAGCGCGCCCGCCGGCCCGGTAACGGCTGCTCCGCCCACAATCGGACTGACTGCGGCAATGCGGGCATGTGTTTCTCGCAGCGCCTGGCGAATTCCCGGCACGGCAAGAATCGGTCCGATGCTCGTCACCGGATTGCTGGGCGCCAGAATCACGAACTCAGCCGATCGGATTGCATCGAGGACGCCGGGCGCAGGCTCGGACTCGGAAGCGCCGGCGAAACGCACCGACTCCACCGGATCCCGGTACCGGCGCCGAACGAAATATTCTTCAAAGCTCAGTTCCCCGGCCGGCGTAAGAATTCGCGTCTCGATTCGCGAATTGCTCATCGGCAAAATACGCGACTTGATTCCGAGCCGCGCCGCGATTTCATCGGTCGCCTCGCCAAGCGTTCTGCCTTCGGCCAGCAGCCGCGAGCGAAAAATGTGCAAAGCCAGATCGCGATCGCCGACATTGAACCAGTTTGGCTCTCCCATCTGCGCCATCGTTTTCAGGCAAAAGAAAGTATCGCCCGACACGCCCCACCCGCGCTCCTGGCTCAGCTTGCCCGCCAGCACATAGGTGATCGAATCCACGTCCGGCGAGACGTACAACCCCCACCACCGCAAGTCATCTCCGGTATTGACGATGATCGTCAGCTCGTCCGGAGGAACGATCTGGCGGAGTCCGTCGACGAACTTCGCGCCGCCCGTGCCCCCGGTTAAAACCGTAATCATGTTGTCCTTCCCGCCGTTGTTCCCAGAGTGCTCTCGCTCCCACAAGCGGCTTGAGCGAGTCGCTGCCTGAGCAAGTCGCTGTGCGCTGCCGCCTGCGCGACGAATTCAGGATAAACCGGCAAACGCTGGCGCAACTGGAATCCTCTCGCCTCGGTTCGTTGCCGCAGTTGGTCCAGGTGCGGCCACGGTTTTTCCGGGTTGATGAAATCGGGCGTCAGGGGCGAGATGCCGCCCCAATCGTTGATGCCACCATCGAGCAGATCGGCATAGTGCGGATCGGAAAGATTGGGCGGAGCCTGGATATTCATCGATGGCATCAAAAGGCGCGCCACGGCCAGCGTGCGCAACATCTCTCCGCGATCAGGTTCAGCGCCATGCGGCCATCGGCGTGCCGGGTTTGGCGCGGAAATTTTGCACGATCACTTCCTGAATGTGGCCGTACCGATCATGCAAATCGCGGATGGCGATCAATGCGTCCACGCGCTCTTCCATCGTCTCGCCAATTCCGATGAGAATTCCGGTGGTGAAGGGAATCTTCTGCCGCCCGGCGTCTTCGATCACGCGCAGGCGTTTCGCCGGTTCTTTATCGGGAGCATTGTCGTGGGCAGCATCTTTCGCCAGCAGCCTGGTGCTGGTTGTTTCCAGCATGAGCCCCATGCTGGGCGCTACGCGCGCCAGACGCTGCAACCATTCCGCGCTCATCAAACCGGGATTAGGATGCGGAAGCAGGCTCGATTCGCGCAACACCTTCTCGCACATCGCTTCCAGATAATGAAGAGTGGACTTATACCCGAGCCGTTGCAAGGTATCGCGCATCTCGGGAAAAACCAGTTCCGGCTTGTCTCCCAGGCTGAACAGCGCCTCGGTGCATCCCATGCGTTCACCGGCACGCACTACTTCCATGATCTCGTCTGGCAGCATCGTGTGCGCGCCCGGCTGGCCGGGATCGCGGCGGAAGGTGCAGTAGCCGCAATAGTCCCGGCAAAGATTCGTGAGAGGAAGAAACACCTTGCGTGAATAGGTGATGAAGCCTGGCTTGAAACGTGCGCGCGCCGCTTGTGCCGCCGAGAGCAGGTGGGGTAGCAGATCGTCGTCCGCGCGCAGCAACCGGCACGCGGCTTCACGCGAGATCGGCTCCGCGCCGGCCTTCTGCAGCTCCGCCGCCGTCATATCCAGTGCTGATTGGGAAAGCGATGACATCGTCTGGCCCGTGCTGCTATTCGAATTCACCCCTGGCTTCGAAAAGCCCGCCGCAAATTGCCCGCCCCGGCTCGCAACGATAAATAATAGCGGACCCGACGAGCCTTGTCCCTTGGATGCCAGCCGTTATTCTCTCGCTGCAGGGTTTTCCGGCCCAATGAAGTGGGATCGGTGCGGCGGCGCAGCATGGTAGAAATTCAGAAATCGATCGTTGCCCGCGCCGCGCTCCAACTTAACGGGCCTTACGAAGTCAAAAATGTCGCATGCCGGGGCTGTAAACACGCGGCGAGGACGTTCGCCCTTCTTTCGACTTAGCCCGATCGCCAGTGAAAGACTTTGCATCTTGACTTCGTTTCCACCTGGGTTATAGTGGATGCCAATTTGTTCGCGGGCGGGATATGCCGCGCCTCTTCAGTCGTAAAAGCTGCCTCTCAATTCACCCGGCTCCATAGGAGTACGCGGCGGCCTACGGTGGAGGGGGCATAGCGTCTGTTCGGTCGCGATCATGGCCGTCAATGGGGACGGTGATTCGGAATCTGGTCGTGGGCCCCGGCTGCCAGAGATCGGTAGCCGAAACTATGGCGGAAGACGCTCGCTCCTAAGTTGACTGGGCCTTTCTCCGGCACCAAACCCCATCATTACGGCCATTCGCTTCGGCAATGCCTGTGGATTATCTCGCCCAAGGGATTGCGGATCATTGACAGGCATACAGAATCACCATCTGCGGCCACCAGATGGAACGTTGCATCCGGACTCGGCGAGCTTGGAAGCGGGGCACAGGTCTGGCTGTTCCGACGAACGTGCATATGCGACAGCTACTCCAATTCGTGCTTCTCGCATCCATGGCGTTTGGGCAAAGCCAGAGCCCTAGCCTTCCCACGACCTGGGTTGACAATGAGGAGCTTACCTGCCAGCTCACGTCGAGCTGCTATCTTGGATCGCCCGCGCTCACTGTGCCGTACACACGGCCGGCTTACGAGTTAGCGCTGGGCGCGAATAGCTGGATCAGCGGACCTCCTCCGGGTTACTGCACTTTCAGCACAAGCCAGCCGTTGTATCCAGCGACCGCCGCCGGGAAACAGGCCGCGATTAATGACATCGAGGCATGCCGCACCGCCGGCATTGCCAATGGCCAGGCAATCGGCATCATCCTTGATGTACCCCCCGGAACTTATACCTCAGCGAACGGTGTAGTAATCCCGCAGACGAGTACCATCCCGGCCACTGCGCCGCTCATCATCCGCTCGACGATGGATTCCACATTAGCTTCCATTGCCGGAGCCGGTATGTGCTGGGGGAATACAGGACAACATTTCCGAATCCGCGAATATCGGCCTCATTAACAGCGATTGTCAGGCAGGAGCGGGCGGCGGAACCTTTGGCTATCAGCTGGGAACCACGGTTACTACGCTCGGGTCGGGAAAGATCAAACTTGCCAATGGCATTAAGACGAATAGTTCAAACTACAACTATTTGCAATACATGTACCAGGATGAATGCACGGCTGCCGGCTGTGTGCCCTTCCAATTATGCAGCCCCAACGGAGTCAATTCGGCTCCGTGCGGTGCCGGGGTCGACATCGGTCCCGACCACTGGGAATTTGAGGATGGCGCAGCGGCTCTTGCCCCGGGCAATGTAAGCGACAACGATGTGATTTATACCGGCAATACCGTCGTGGCGACCAACATATCGCAATTCGCCTCGCACATCCATTTCCGGCGCTATTGGGTGCATGGCGATTGGACCACGCTCGCGGCAGGTTCCAACTCCGTGGCCGACGGCTTCAATCTGAGTGGTTGCTACTACTGTTCGGTCGTGGGATCGCAAGTTAGTCAGGTATTGCGGCCCAGCGGCGAGGGGCACGCCATTCTTGGCCAGGGCTTGGCCTACAAAATCGACAATGATTGGCTGGAAGGTGAGTCGAGCGGCGTTTTTTCCGGCGGCTTTGCCTCCCCACCTACCATCCTCGGGTACGTCCCTTTTCAGGATGTGCAGATGGGCCGGCTTCGAAACACATTTCCTTATTCATGGCTCGGTCAGACGATCCCCAACACCAATCCGACGAAATGGGCAGGCAAGAGCCTCGTCCGCAAAAACTGCGAGGAGATTAAAGAAGGAGAGCGGATTCTCATCTATGGACTCATCTGCGAGAACGTCGACAACTCCGGCGGACAGCGCGGCGTAGTCACCACGCTCAATGTGCGCAACACGTCCGGTGGGGGACCAACACCCCAGAATTACCAGTCGACGATTAACGATGTGTCGATTCAGAATACGATCTATCGCAACGCCTGCGAAGGAATCGGACTTGATGGCCGCTCCGCTTCCTCCTCGGGGAACGGCGGCGGTGTCTCCTACTCAATGGATCGGGTCGGATTCAGCAACATTCTGCAGTATGGCATCACCGAAACCGGTCCCGGTTGCCCCAATACCACAACCGGCATGCAGATCACCAATGGCGGCGGAGGCCAGTCGTGGCAAGGAACAATCACCGAGAATTCCGACGGTACTGCTACCTTCGTAGCAAACTGTTCGCAAGACGCGGGGGGCTGTATCGGCCAGGTTGCGTCGGCGGTCATCACCAATGCCGGAACCAGCTGTTTGCCAGGGACGCTCACCATCAGCGCGCCACCCACCGGCAACCCGACGGCCGCAGCGAGTTATACCTGCAAAACCGGAAACACCGGCCTCGCCAGTGTCACCATTACCAATCCCGGCGCGTATTACACAACAGCACCCACCGTGACCGGCTTTTCGGGAACCTGCATCGGATGCGCGGTGACCTTAAAGCTCAACCACTCTTCCGTGTCCCCATCCACGGCGCTCGGTTTCCAGGTAATGGACATTGACGCCGGCGATCCGGTTGGAATCAGCAATTGCACGCAGGTGCCGGCATTCAATCTGCAGACCAAGAAGTGGAGCGGTAGTTATTACTGGCCAACAGAAGTGCAAGCGCTGGCCGTCAATGGTTCTGCACCCTGGTCGGGCACGTTCGATCCGGCCGGCGTCACCGCGCGATACAACTGGACCGGCGCTCCTGAAGGTTCCGTGGATAACGCAGGCTACTGCACTCTGAACAACGGAGAAGGCGGCCCCGAGAATCTTTCCTTCAATCACATGACGTTCATCACCGATGCCGACGAGTCGATCGGCGACGGCCCATCCGTCTCGAACGGCACGTTGTTCACTCACAATCACACATTCGTGAACAGCATCATGTTGAGCGGAGCCGGAAGACTGAATTGCGGAGGCACGCCCTGTGCGGGGTGGTGGAACGATGCATTGTCGCAAGCGGAAGGCAATCTTACTGAGACTTTCAACTATGACGTCTCCTCCATGACGGCCGCCTGGCTGGTGTGGCCGGGGCGCCCCAATACAAACTATTTTGAGTATTCCAATAACTCAAGTTTTCCCGATCCAGAGTGCAGCGCCACCACCGGGAACTGGAACGCGACCGCCGGAGGCTCTTCTCCGGACATTGGCGGCTGCAATCCGCCTAACAGCATTTATTTCCCCGCTACATCGTATTGCACGGGGGCGAGCCCTTCTTATAGTGGACCGGGTACGGGCTGTGTGGGTTTCGCCGGAGCTATGAGTTCGTCGTCCATGCCGCTGGTGCTTTCCGACTATCACGGCTTCGAGTTGCTCGCAGGCAAGAGCCCAAGCTTTTTCCATAATGCTGCCTCGGACGGAACCGACATCGGAGCGATCATTCCTAACCTGGATACGGCACAGACCACTACCCTCTATGCCTGTCCACTGGGCGCGTGCGTATTGAGTTGGCCGTTCCCGACCCAGACGCCACCCTTCAAGGGCTATGATTCCGTCACCTTCAACACCAGCCCAAGCGGACTCTCCTACACCGTGGACGGCAACGTCTACAACACCCAGCAGACCTTCACTTGGATCGTCGGCTCATCGCATTCTGTTTCCACCACTTCGCCGCAGCCCGGAAGCCCCGGCACGCAGTATGTATTCGGCAGCTGGTCCGACAGCGGCGCCCAATCGCATACCATCATCGCGCCCGCGGCCACCACGCCTTATACCGCCAGCTTCAATACGCAGTATCAGCTGACCACGCAAGCTTCCCCCTCCGACGATGGAACCGTTACGCCCGGTTCCGGTGGCTACTACGCTGCAGGCGCATCCATTCCGCTGACGGCAACTCCCGCCAGCGGCTTCGCTTTCCTCAACTGGACAAGTTCAAACGGCGGGACGTTTGATTCGAACACCTCCGCCAGCGCCAACTTCACAATGCCCGCGTCGCCGACGATCGTTACGGGGAATTTCTCGGTGCTGGTCGCACCGGTTGGGACGACGACGGTTCTTCAGTCCAACGAGAATCCTTCCTTCACCGGCGACTCGGTCACCTTCACTGCCGCCGTCACATACGGAAGCAATACTCCGGTCGGTGCCAACGGTTCCATCACATTCACGGAAAATGGCAACCCTGTGGCCGGCGGTCCGGCTGGCCCGGTGGCCCTCGATGCCAATGGCCAAGCCTCTTTCTCTACGACGGCGCTCACGGAGAGCACGCACTCCATTACGGCGACTTACAGCGGCTTCAGCGGTCTCTTAGCAGCCTACCTCGCCAGCTCTGCCGTTATCAGCCAGGAAGTGGATAACCACACGGTTGTGAACGGAACGCAATACTGCAATCAGGGTGCCGTGAGCTTGCAGTCGGCCAGTGTTGGCACTCCGTATCCGTCGAAGATATTTGTAACCGGGGCGAGCAATAGCGCCTCCGGTGTGACGCTGCTGCTCAATCAAATCACTTCGGATGACATCCAGGCGTTGAATTTGCTGCTGGTGAGTCCGAATGGGAAGCTGTTCGTACCATTTGCGAATGCGGGCAGCACCGGCTCGATGAGCGCTGTAAATGTCACTCTCGACGACGCTGCCGCGAATGGGTTGCCCAGCGGAACGCCTTTGGTGAGTGGCACGTTCAAACCAGGTTCATTCATCGGCAGCGCTTTTAATTTTGCAGCCCCAGCCCCGGCTGGACCTTACGATTACGCGGCCACCGACGGCGCCGCAACATTTGCCTCCGAATTCAACAACGCTAATCTCAACGGCACGTGGGAGCTGTTCGCGCAGACGGGCAGCGGTGGAGACGGGAGCATCGCCGGCGGATGGTGCATCAACATACCCTCCAGCACGCCCGTCTGGAGCGTGAGCAAATCCCATTCCGGCGATTTCATTCCGGGGCAGACCGGAACCTGGTCGATCGCGGTAAGTAATACAGCGACCGGCACCACCAGCTCCGGAACAGTGACGGTCACCGACACGCTGCCCGGCGGCTACACCGTGAGCGGCGCCGCGGGAACCGACTGGAGCTGTACCGGAATCGGCACGCAGGCACTGACATGTACGAACGGTGACGCGGTTGCCGGAGGCAGTAGCTTCGGAGCGATCACGCTCAATGTGAACGTGCCGGCCAACTCGCCCGGCAGCGTTCAAAATATGGCCACCGTGTCGGGCGGAGGCGCGATACATAGCGCCAATTCCAACATTGACACGGTTACGGTCGATCAGCCGTCCGCCATCACTAGCGCCAACGCAGCGATGTTCATGTTGGGGGTCGCCGCTTCGTTTACCGTGACCACCACCGGTTCTCCCACTCCGAGCCTCGGCGAGACGGGAGTTCTGCCGATCGGAGTCACCTTCGCGGACAATCATGACGGCACCGGTACGCTCAGCGGAACTCCCATAACCAGCGGCATGTACAGCGTCAGCCTTACGGCGCAGAACGGGGTTGGTACGCCCGCCACACAGACCTTCACGCTGACGGTGAACCAGGCGGCAGCCATCACGAGCGCGAACAACGCGACGTTATTAATGGGCACACCCGGATCGTTTACCGTGACCACGACGGGGTACCCAACGCCGAGCCTGAGCTGAGACTGGCTCTCTACCCGGCGGTGTAAGTTTCAACGACAACCATGATGGCACTGCCACCCTGAGCGGCACGCCCACCGCCAGCGGCGCTTACAGCATCGGCATCACCGCACAGAATGGAATCGGTTCGCCGGCCACGCAGACCTTCACACTGACGGTCAACCAGTCACCGGCTATCACCAGCGCTAATAGCGCCACGTTCGCGGTGGCCGCCGCCGGTTCCTTTACGGTGAGCTCGACGGGATACCCGATACCGAGCCTGATTGAGACAGGGGCCCTACCAAGTGGAGTGACGTTTGTCGACAATCTGGACGGTACGGCGACGCTCAGCGGCACGCCCGCCACCAGCGGCGTGTTCAGCATCAGCGTCACGGCGCAGAATGCAATCGGCTCGCCGGCCACGCAGACCTTCACGTTGACAGTGAATCAGGCTGCGGTGATCACGAGCATGAATAACACGGCCTTCACGCCGAACGCGCCCAATACCTTTACCGTGACGACGGCGGGATATCCAACGCCGAGCCTGAGTGAGACGGGAACACTGCCGGGCGGGGTGACGTTTGTGGACAATAACGACGGTACCGGCACGCTCAGTGGAACGCCAACCGCGGATGGCGTCTACAGCATCAGCATTCACCGCGCAAAACGCAATCGATCCCCCGGACGACGCAGACGTTCACGTTGACGGTAAATGAATCAGCGGCGATTACGAGCGCCAATAACGCGACGTTTGTTGTGGGCACGCCGGGATCGTTTACCGTCACCACGGCGGGCTACCCGCCTCCGAGCCTGAGTGACACGGGAACGCTGCCGGCTGGCGTGACGTTTGTAGACAACCAGAACGGCACCGGCACGCTCAGCGGGACGCCAACTGCCAACGGCGTCTACAGCATCAGTTTCACGGCGCAGAACGGGACGGGGTCTCGGCAACGCAGTCCTTTACCTTGACCGTGAACCAGGTTCCGGCGATCACCAGCACAAACAACACGACGTTTGCAGTGGGAACCGCCGGCTCGTTTACGGTGACCACGACGGGATACCCAACGCCAAGGCTCACTGAGACAGGGACTCTGCCAGGCGACGTGACGTTTGTTGACAACCGCGACGGGACGGGCACGCTTAGCGGAATGCCAACCACCGGCGGCGTCTACAGCATTACCTTCACTGCGCAGAATGGCGTCTCGCCCAATGCCTCGCAGACCTTTACGCTTACGGTCAATCAGGCTGCATCGATCACCAGCGCGAACAGCACAACTTTCATGGAGGGCACGGGCAGTTCATTTACAGTGACGACGACGGGTTACCCGGTGCCCAGCCTCAGTGAATCGGGAACGCTGCCGAGCGGAGTGACGTTTGTGGACAACCATAACGGCACCGGCACGCTCAGCGGCACACCTACCACCAATGGCGTCTACAACATCAACTTCACGGCTTCGAACACTTCGGGTTCGCCGTCAACGCAGACGTTTACCTTGACGGTGAACCAGGCTCCCGCGATTACCAGCAGCAACAACACGACCTTCCTCGTGGGCACAGGCGGTTCGTTTACGGTAACGATGACGGGTTATCCAATACCGAGCGTGAGCGAGACCGGAGCCCTGCCGGCCGGAGTCACGTTTGTCGACAACCACAACGGAACGGCCACGCTCAGCGGGACGCCAGACACAAATGGAATCTTCAGCATCACCTTCACCGCGCAGAATGGCGTCTCGCCCAACGCCACGCAGACCTTCACGCTGACAGTCAATCAGGCTTGCGGCCATCACGAGCGCGAATAACACATCGTTCACCGCGGGTACGCCAGCTACGTTTACCGTGACCACGACGGGTTACCCGACTCCGAGCCTTAGTGAGTCGGGAACGATGCCGGCCGGTGTAATGTTTGTGGACAACCGCAACGGCACGGGCACGCTGGGTGGTACGCCAACCGCAAGCGGTGTCTATCAACATCAGCTTTACAGCTTCGAACGCTGCCGGATCGCCGTCGACGCAGACGTTTACCTTGACAGTGAATCAGGCTCCGGCAATTACCAGCGCGGGCAACACGACGTTCACTACAGGCGCGTCCAATTCGTTTACCGTGACCACCACTGGCTATCCGGCTTCCGGCCTCAGCGAGTCAGGAGCATTGCCAACGGCGTGACGTTCACCGACAACCACAATGGGACGGCCACGCTAAGCGGAAATCCATCCGCGGGCGGTGTTTATAGCATCAGCTTCACGGCGTCGAATGGCATCGGCTCGAACGCGGTTCAAAGCTTTACGCTCACCGTGAATCAGGCTCCGGCAATCACGAGCGCGAATAACACGACTCTCACGGCGGGCTCAGCCGGTTCATTTACGGTCAGCGCAACGGGTTATCCGACACCCAGCCTGAGCGAGACTGGCGCCCTCCCGACCGGCGTGAGTTTCGTGGACAATCACAATGGCTCCGCTACGCTGAGTGGAACTCCCAGTGCCGGCGGCGTCTTCAGTATCACCTTCACAGCGTCAGAACGGTGTCGGATCGGCAGCAACGCAGACCTTCACATTGACGGTGATCAGGCGTCGGCCATCACGAGCGCCAGTAACACGACGTTCGTGACGGGTACGTCCGGGTCATTTACCGTGACCACCACCGGCTACCCAACCTCCAGCATTAGCGAGACCGGATCTCTGCCGGCCGGTGTCACATTCGTCGACAACCACAACGGGACCGGCACGCTCAGCGGCTCTGCGACAGCCGGCGGAGTCTACAACATCAGCTTCACAGCAGCGAACGGCATCGGATCGAACTCGGTTCAAAGCTTTACGCTCACGGTGAATCAGGCCCCGGCGATCACCAGTGCAAATACCACAACCTTCACAGTCGGCGCCTCCGGTTCATTCACTGTGACCACGACCGGCTACCCGACTCCAAGCCTGAGTGAGACGGGAGCCCTGCCAAGCGGCGTGACCTTCGCGGACAATCACAATGGGACCGGCACCCTCAGCGGGACGCCAACCGCCAACGGAGTGTTCAGCCTCAGCATCACGGCTTCGAACGGAATCGGATCGAACGCGACGCAAGCGTTCACGCTGACCGTGAATCAGGCTCCGGCGATCACCAGCGCGAATAACACAACCTTCACCGTGGGCACTGCCGGTTCGTTCACGGTGAGCACGACCGGGTATCCGACTCCAAGCCTCAGCGAGACGGGAGCCCTGCCGGGCGGCGTAACGTTCACCGACAATCACAATGGCACCGCCACGCTCAGCGGCACGCCATCGGCCAACGGAGTGTTCAGCCTCAGTATCACGGCTTCGAACGGAATCGGATCGCCAGCCACGCAGGCCTTCACGCTGACCGTGAATCAGGCGCCCGCGATCACCAGCGCGAATAACGCAACTTTCACTGCCGGTACCGCCGGTTCATTCACGGTAGCACGACCGGCTACCCGACTCCCAGCCTGAGTGAGACGGGAGCCCTGCCGAGCGGCGTAACGTTTGTCGACAACCACAACGGGACCGGCACGCTCAGCGGCACGCCCGCCGCCAGCGGCGTCTTCAGCATCAGCTTCGGCGCGCAGAACGGCATCGGATCGCCAGCCACGCAGGCCTTCACGCTGACGGTCGATCAGGCTCCGTCGGTCACCAGCGCGAATAATGCGGCCTTTATCGTGAAGACCGCGGGTTCGTTCACTGTGACCACGACGGGCTACCCGATCTCCAGCATCACCGAGAAGGGGACTCTGCCGCCGGGATTGAAATTCGTCGACAACAAAAATGGCACCGGCACGCTCAGCGGCACGCCCACCGCCACCGGCGCCACCAATATCACCTTTACCGCTTCGAACGGAATCGGTTCGCCGGCCACCCAGACATTCACCGTGACGGTAGGCCTGGCTCCGGCCATCGGCAGCGCGAATAAGACCAGCTTTATCAAGGGTACGCCAGGGTTGTTTACTGTCAGCACTTCGGGCTATCCGACTCCCAGCATCAATGAGGCAGGAGCTCTGCCGCAGGGTGTGACCTTCGTCGATAACCACAGTGGGAATGGCAAGCTTAGCGGGACGGCGAGCAGCACCGGCGTGTACAACATCACCTTCACCGCGCAGAACGGAGTCGGTTCGCCGGCGACGCAGGCGTTTACGTTGACCGTGGGCCAGGCTCCGGCCTTCACCAGCGCCAAGAGCGCCACTTTCCCCGTGAGCAAAGCCGATTCCTTCACCGTGACCACGACCGGCTACCCAGTCCCCAGCATCACCGAGAAGGGGACTCTGCCCAAGGGCGTGACCTTCGTCGCCAATCCAAACGGGACCGCGACGCTGAGCGGGACTCCAACCGTCAAAGGTACCTACAGTCTTAGCTTCACAGCATCGAACGGGGTAGGTTCGGCGGCCACGCAGACATTTACCGTCACGGTGAAGTAGGCCGTCAGTCAGCGTGAGCCCGGCAAATGGCTCAATCGCCCGCAAGAGGGATCGTTCGCGCCGACGTCTTTGCGACTACCGCAGGCTGGAACTGCCGTAGAATATTGCTTCCTATGCCAACCTCTTCTATGCCAATCGTTCCTATGCCAACCGTTCCTAAATCAACCAGTGATCAGGCCGCCTCTACTTCTCTCGACCTCGCCTGGATTCGCTCGCAATTCCCATCGCTTGGCGCAGACCGTGAATGGCCAGCCGGCCGTGTTCCTGGACGGGCCGGGCGGCACGCAGGTTCCGCGGCAGGTGATCGATGCCATTTCGGATTATCTGGCGCACAACAATGCCAATACCGGCGGCGCTTACCACACCAGCCGCAACACCGACCGCATGATCGCGGACGCGCGCGCGGCCATGGCGGACTTCCTGAATTGCGAGGCGGATGAAATCGTCTTCGGCGCGAACATGACTTCGCTCACCTATGCGATGAGCCGGGCTTTTGGACGCGATCTCGGACCGGGTGATGAGATCGTCCTGACGCTGCTCGATCACGACGCGAATTTTTCGCCGTGGAAAGCGCTCGAAGAAAAAGGAGTCACGATCCGCGCAGCGAAGTTCAATCGCCGCCGATTGCACGCTCGACATGCACGACCTGGCACGGCAGATCACCAGCCATACGCGGCTGGTCGCAGTCGGATACGCATCGAATGCGGTCGGCACGATCAACAATGTGAAGGAAGTCGTGCGGCTGGCGCGCGACGCGGGTGCGCTGAGTTACATCGATGCAGTGCATTATGCGCCCCATGGACTGATTGACGTCCGCGCGCTCGATTGCGATTTTCTGGCCTGCTCCACCTACAAATTTTTCGGCCCGCATATGGGAGTGCTCTACGGCAAGCGTGAGCATCTGCAGCGGCTGCGCCCGTATAAAGTACGCCCCAACACCAACAATATTCCGCAGTGCTGGGAGTGGGGAACGCTCAACCACGAATGCATCGCAGGAATTAAAGCGTGCGTGGACTATTGGGAGGAACTGGGTCACCGTGTGGAGGCGGGGCTCCGCCCCGCTGGGACGGGGCAGAGCCCCGTCACCACACTGACCCGGCGCGAGGCTATTGTTGCCGCACACGCCGCAATCCATCCCCACGAGCGGGCGATGACGGAAAAGATGATCGCGGGATTGCTGGCGATTCCGGGCCTGAAGCTATACGGCATCACCGACCCGCGGCGCTTCGACCATCGCTGCGCGACTTTCGTAGTGCGGATCGAAGGCCACACGCCGCTGGAACTCGCGACAAAACTCGGCGAACGCGGCTTCTTCACCTGGGACGGAAATTACTACGCTCTCAACCTGACCGAGCAATTGGATGTGGAGCGGCTGGGCGGATTCCTGCGCATCGGGCTGGTGCACTACAACACGATGGAGGAAGTGGAGCGGATGCTGGGGGCGCTGCGAGAGATTGTCAGGTGTGTAGCTCGAAGGGACCTACTCGATCCTCTTCAGTTGACTCGTTTCATTCAGATTTTTCAGTCCTATGAACCAAATCAGGTTCGAAACAAGCGAGGTAGATCCCTTGAACGCACATTTCCTTGCGTCCTCGCCTTGTTCGATTCGAACATCATACGTGACTGGAGCTTCGTTCTTGTCTCGTCTTCCGATAACCGCCGGGGCCAGCGTAAAAATATCGGTATTCGATGCCCGGCATATTCGAGAAAGGTCGGGTCTGAAGCACTTTCCGCAGCGCGATGTATGCCAGCGTAATCTACTCCGAATTCAAAGGCCGCCGTTTCGTCAGATTTGACGATCCTGACGACTCCGAAATAGAAATCGCCGCGCTGGTATGCATTCAGGATCTCGGGCATGCCGTCGTGGGTATCTCTCATATGCGGCCCCTGCGACTATTTCAGAATCTCATCCACTGCAGTTTCCCTTCCCACCAGCGCCAAGCTCGCCAATCCGATAAACAGGCCGTGCTCAACGACGCCAGGCATGTCGCTCAGCATGCGCGCCAGCGCAGGCGGATCTTCGATCTTTCCGAAGCTGCAATCGAGAATTGGGATTGCCGTTGTCGGTGAGGTAAGGACTGCCGTCGGGGCGTGTGCGCAGTTTTACCGTCGCGCCGAGCGCGGCAATCTTTTTTTCGACCACCGCTCGCGCGAAAGAAACAATTTCGACCGGCAACGGAAATTTCCCGAGCACGGGAACCAGCTTGCCGGAATCGGCGATCACGACCATCTTCTTCGAGGCTGCGGCAATGACTTTTTCGCGCAGCAGCGCGCCGCCTCCGCCTTTGATCAGATTGAGTTGCGGATCGATTTCGTCCGCGCCGTCGATATCGATGTCGATCACGGGATGCTGGTCGAGCGTGGCCTAGCGGAATGCCGGCGGCGCGGGCCAGTTCGGCGGTGGCATTGGAAGTGGGAATGCCGACGATCTTCAGGCCAGCCTTCACGCGCTCGCCCAGAGCCAGCACGGTGAAGTAGGCGGTCGAACCGGTCCCGAGGCCGACGACATCGCCGTCGCGCACGAGTTCAGCTGCGGCGCGCCCCGCCATTTCTTTCTCTCTCTGGGACTTCTCCTGCGAGCTCTTCTCCTGCCGACTATTCGCCAGATCCGCCATGACCCCCCAAATCCGAACCTAAACTAGAGCCAAAAGAAAACTAGAGAAAAATGCTAAGTTATTGATTTATAAATACTTTACAACTAAGTCCTTATTTCTCAAAGACCTGGCAGAAAATTGACGCTAAGTCTTTGACTTTAAAAGACCGCGCCAGGGGGGTCTCACTTCCTGAACAACTCGATATACACCAGATACCCGCCAAGCGCCAAACCAAACAGCCCCAGTAAGTAAGAAACAATATCGATCACAAAACCAGCAGGCTCGAAGGTATCTGTGTCGAGTTGCGCGCGCGTTTTGCGGTAGCGCGATAAGCCGGCCAAGATGAGCAGCACACCCCCGACCGATGGAGATCACGCCGAGCCATGCAGATATCCCTGACGAGGCCTCGCCATGTCCCTGCAGTTTCAGAAACTCGCGCAGAGCGATCGAGAAGCGGCCGATGGCGAATCCGAAGATGATGGTCGCGATGCCGGTTCGCACCCACGCCAGAAACGTGCGTTCGTTGGCGAGATGGTCGCGGGCGCGATTCGGATTAACGTTGTCGGGCGGCATTTTCCGGAACTTCCGAACAGCCCGCTATTATTCCACAGCCTTCTGCAGGAGCGCAGCCGGGCCCGCGATGTTCTTCAGCAGATCGGCCGGGATGCCATGCCGCTGCTGAAGATATTCCGGCGAGTTGTACGAGAGCCAGACTTTGCCTTGCGCGTCCTCCCAGGCCAGCGCTTTCAACGGCAGATCGATGGCGACGCTCGGAGCGGCAACCATCAGCGGTGTTCCGCCTTTGGGATTGCCGAAGATGAGCAGTTGCGTGGGACGCATCGTGAGGCCGACTTTAGCGGCCTCGCCGCTGTGGTCGATGAGAGCGAAAACCGTCACACCTTTTTCTTTGAGAATGGATTGCAGGCGCGCTAACGTTTCCGGCACGGAGTAAGGGCTGGGGATGTCGATGATTCCGGAGTTCATGGGGAGCCTCCGGATGAATAGACGATGCGGACCCGACGGGAGTCGCAGAAGTTTTGCCAGGGCCTGCCGAGCTTCGCTCGGCTAGCGGGCGAGGGCGCCCGCTCCACACAGATCGACGGGGCAGAGCCCCGTCACCACACGATTCTTAGCCCGGCGATCATCTTGCCTAAGATCTCTTTGAGTAACTTAGCCGCGACCATGGCTGTGATTTGGGTGTTGTCCTGGGCGGGATTGAACTCGACGATGTCGGCGCCGGCGATTCTGCCTGTTATCGCCTGCAGGTGAGCGATGGCTTCGCGAGTCGACATGCCTCCGGGTTCGCGATGCGAGATGCCGGGGGCGAAGGCGGGATCGAGCGCATCCATGTCGAACGAGACGTAAATCGGGCCATCTACCTTCATGCGATCGAGGGCGGGCAAGTGGCGCATTTCGATAACCTCTACTCCGAACTTTTTTGCCTGCTCGCGCTGGTGAGCGTTCATGGTGCGGATGCCGACCTGGATAAGCCGTTTGGCGGCACCTTTCTCCATGATGCGGGCGAAGGGGCAGGCGTGCGACAGGCGATTGCCCTCGAGTTCATCGTAGAGGTCGGGATGCGCGTCGAAGTGAATGACGGTCAGGCCGGGGATGCGCTCTCCGAAGGCGCTGACGATGGGCAAAGTGATGGAATGATCGCCGCCGAGCGAAACGGGGCGGAGATTCTGGTCGAGAAGCTCGCCGACTTTGGACTCGATAGCGGCAAATGGCGTCTGGAAATCAAATTTTAGATCTCCAGCATCGCAGTAGGCCCCTTCGGCGCTGAGGTCCACGCCCGTTTCGGTTGAGGAGTTCGAGGAGTACGACGCGAAGGCGACACGAATGATGGGCGGAGCTCCGGCTGCTCCGCGTAACCATGATGAGTTGGCGTCGAATGGAATGCCGAGGAGGACGGGTGTTCCCGGCCTAGCGGACTTGGGATGAGTGGTCATAACCGAAAAGATTATCGAATCGATTATGGCCCCGGCTATAATCAGTGGGCAAATGACAGCGGAAACTTAAGCGCGCGATCCGGGGTACGTCGGGTTCTAATGCCGCGGGTCTAACCGGTTGAGATGGTGCGCGGCCGCCACCGCGTCTTCCTCAATCTGCTGCCTTCGATCCCAATCCGAGCGCAGAATCATTTCCTTGACGCGAAAGTGCGCTTCGCGGCGGGCGTCATCGACTCGAATCAGCAGTTCATTGTTCCGGAAATGAAAGCGCGTCGTCTCCGCCAGCGGCACCAGTTGATCGGAAGCTTTTCCGGCGATCACGTAGACCACCTTATCGGTGAGCAGCACATACTCCGGGCAGAGTTCGACGCCGGGCAATTTGGAGCCAGAGAGCGCGTCCATCAATGCGTGCTGCGAGCCGAGGCAATCGGCCATGCGCATCCGGACGATCGTACCTTGATCTTGATCCCGGTTTTCCGCGGCCAGCGTAAGCGACAATGCACAGAGCAGAATCGCAAAAAGTGCAAAGTTAGAAAACGGAGCGGTATTTCGGAGGTAGCGTTTCATCAAGTCCTCAATTCTCGGAATTGCGGGGATAGTAATATCCGCGCCGGCAGTGGAATTGCAGGCCCAGATCGTGGGTAGGCAGAATGCGGACCCGATGAAAACCGGCCGCGGCGCTTGGCAGTTTGTAAGCTACGGTGTAAGTCGCATGAGAATCCTCACGGATGGCATTGAGGACTTTCGCAGCGCCCGCCTCAACGCGGAAGTAACGGCCGCCAGTGCTGACCGCGAGACTGCGCAGCACCTGCGTACCCGAAGAAAATACGACGAGTTGCTGAGATCGACGCTATAGATCGCGACATCGTCGGCGAGGGCGGTATCCAGCGCGTCGGTAAAGGAGTTCAGGCTGATCGTGTCCGCGCCGTCTGAAAACAGGATGACAATTTTTCTGGTACGCGGGTCATTCCGGCGCGCCAGCATGCGCGATGCAAATACGATGCTGTCGTAAAGCGGCGTCTCCCCGCCGCTGGCAACCGAAGGAAACTGCGCGGTTGTATTCAGAGCTTGGCAGTTCCCATCGCAGACGACCGTGGGCTTCAGATCGCGGAACGAGATGACTGAGAACCTATCATCGAGCCCGGCGCCGCGCGCGTCTCGAGTGATTAGTTGAACGACGTCGGACAGTTCCTGGCGAAATTGCGGAGTGATCGATCCGCTGGCATCGACGAGCAGGGCCACGTCCTGGCGAGTGTATTCGGAGCGGGTAAAGCTGCGGAACTCACGCACGACCAAGTCCTGGTCGACGATTGCAAAATCGCTGGGCTGAATGGCGGTCATGACTCGGTTGTTCTGGTCGGTGGTGGAGAACGTGACCTGTACTTCGGAAACGCTGGAGCGAACGGTTAACTCTACGGGCGTAAGAGCCGATTGAGTGTATCCAGGGGAGACCATACCCAAGCAAATCATCCCCAGACAAAGCAAGTTGCCAGGAATCATTGAGGCAAAGATAGACAACGACCAGGAAGCAGTACGCTTCGAAAACACGACGGTTTACCCCGCAATCAGAATTGAGTCGCTTCGTCCACGCCTGGGAATAAACCGCAAACGATCCCACAATCGTTTGCAATAGAGACAACGGCCGGAGCCGCAGTTTTTCAAAAATGTGGTGCGAGAATAAGGTCCCGCACTCTGGTTGTCAATAAAATCTGGAAGACGGCCCCTCCGAGAGTAACGACCGCTATAAGAATGACAATTCCGAGGAATGGTTGCTCAGCAAGGGTAACTTGCAAGCAGATCCTTCCTGTCTGGATGTTGTATTTTTCAACATTCTAATTAACCTCAAATTAGCTTTGGATCTTCCGAGAGATTGTCGTTTTGAACTTAATCGAGATGTAAGGACGCTGCGCCGCGGCACCTGGCTTGGCAGTGGGTGCGCGTGCCTCCGCGGGATAACTTGCCATGAAGTGAACGCTCGCGCCAAGGAACGCTTGTAGTGGGTCAGTTTGCAATGCATTCCCGCAGCGGCTGAACAGTTTGCCGAAAAACTCGGTTTCGTATCACGGTATCGCTTTCGCGATACCGCAAGTCGTTCGAAATCAATTGCCCCTTTTAGTGTGTGGGTGAGAACTCGTCTTGCGCCCCTCCGGGGCTTGATCGTTTCCCACCGGCACCCACGGCTTGCGCCGTGGGCTGCATTCTTACGCCGCTTCGCGGCTGATAATCGCGGAGATTGTTCCACCGCAGGTTGGAGATTCGAGTTCTCACACACACACTGAAGGGCCGCTCTTCCACGGTTGGGTGAACATTTTGGAGTTTTTCAGCAAACTGTGAAACCGCGCCCTTTCAAAACAAAATTCAAACTGACCCACTACCGGAATGTTTGTCGCGCTATTCTCACGCCCTCTTTCCGGCTGAGTCTCCGGGTTCGGGATCCTAATCTTACGCATTAGTCCACCTGAAATCAGCCACATATTTCGTCTTGAATCCGGAGCCAATGAGATGACCAGGGCGGATTTTATCCTCGCGACAAACTAAACTTCTAAGTCTATGAAAAGCTAAAGTTAACCGGCATTTCTATGGCTTGCAGGGAGATTGCATTTATCCCCGGATATGCAAATCTTTGCGGAGAACATTCCAGGGCGTTTGCAAATCTTTGCGCGATGAAAACAAAAACCCGACAAAAACTTTTGTTGGCCGTTGCATTCTTGCAACCTCACTGCTAGACTTCGGGGCATTGAGGCGATACGCCTCGTGGCGGGATCCTTTCCCAGGTACCCTCCTCCCCCTATAGAGTTCCGCCTAAAAAAATAAAAAACAGCAATTTTAGTCACGATCCGCGAGGGTTTCCATGCGCGCTGCTGCTGTCAACGCATCTACGCTTCCGTCTATCTCCCCACGGTTTTCACGAATTCTGATCGTAGCGCTGGTTGTTGTGATGGGCGCAAGCCTGAGGTTATGGGCGCAGAACATCACGACCACAGACGCGAATCTCACGTTTGCGAAGCAAGCGCTGGGGAGCACAAGTGGCGGGCAACTTGTGATCATCACCAACAATGGCGCAACTTCGCAAGCGGTGACGATCACCGCCAGCCCGCAGTTCACGGAGACAGACAATTGCGCAGGCAGCATTGCAGGCGGCGCTAGCTGCAATATGAACGTGTACTTTACGCCCGCAAACGTGGGGACAGTTCCGGGCGCTTTAACGATCGACGATAACTCCGGCAATCTGTTGGCGAGCATTGGCCTCAAGGGAACCGGCGAGATTCCTTTGGTGGCGGCACCTGCCAGCATCAGCTTTGGGGGGATACCGATCGGGTCCACCAGCACCGCCAAGAATCTGAAGATTACAAACCTGGATCCGAGCGCAGTGACGATCACGGGGATCAACGCAAGCAGCGATTACATCGTTAACACAGCGCCCTGCATGAACGTCACGCTGAACCCTGGAAAGTACTGCACGATGACGGTCGAAGCGCAGCCGACCTCAGCCGTCGACAACGGGGCGATTGTGATCAGCGACAGCCTGGGCGGCACTCCACTGGTTGTGGCGTTGTCGGCGACTGGAACCGGCGGGGGCAGCCCGACCCTTTCGCTCGATAAGACCACCCTCACATTCAAAGGAGCCGCTGGCGGAATCAGCGCGGTGCAGACCGTCACGGTGACCAATACGACTGCAAACCCGGTCACCATGGGCGCAATTACGGCGAGCAGCGGGTACAGCGAAACCGATACCTGTCCGACTGTGGGAAACACACTCGGGGCAAATGGCACCTGCACCATCAACGTCACGTTCACGCCACAGTTTGCGGGCAAGATCAATGGATCAGTTGCGGTTAGCTATACCGGAACCCAAAGTCCGCAATTGGTAAGTTTGAGTGGGACGGCGGGGGCCGGTCTGACGGCGCCGCCCGCGCTCGCATTCTCTTCGGTTACCGATGGCGCGGTGAGCGCGGCCAAGGCCGTGAAGATCGTCAACAACACCGCGAATACCGTGACGCTCGGGAACATCGTGCTGAGCAGCAATTTCATAATCCAAGCCAAGGGAACGACATGCGCTGTGAGTGGAGCCACCTTGGCCGCGGCCGGAAGCTGTACGGTCGAGGTGCAGTTTGCGCCCACCGTCGGAGGCCTGGTGGAAGGCGCGCTCACGGTGAACAATACGGTAAATCCAGGTCCACTCGTTGTTGGGCTTTCCGGAACGGGCATCAGCGCTCCATTTGCGACTCTCAGCCCAAATTCAGCGGGACAGGGTGTGACGAATCAGACGATTGTAATCACCGGAACGAACACCCATTTCGATTCGACGAGTACGGTGTACTTTGGCGCGAACATCACCACAGGCGCAATCACCGTGAACGGTCCGACAAGCCTGTCGGTGCCCATTACGATTGGCAGCACGGCGACGATTGGCTCACGTAGCGTCACGATCACGACCGGATCGGAGACTGCGGCCGGAACTTTTACTGTGCTGGCGGGCGTACCGTCGGCCACTCTCAGCCCGTCTTCTCTGGCGCAGGGCGCTCCCCAGACAACGATTGCGATCAGCGGGTTCGACACCAACTTCTCGACGACCAGCAAAGCTAATTTCGGCGCGGATATCACGGTCGGCAAGGTGGTCTATAGCAGTCCGACAAGCATCTCAGTGCCGGTTACGGTCAGCGCTACGGCAGCGACTGGTCCCCGCAATGTCACCATCACAACCTCGGGAAAGGTGGTGAACGCCACCTTTACAGTGCTGACGAACGCTCCAACCTATACCATCGGGGGCACGATCTCAGGGTATTCAGGAAGCGGACTGGTGCTGCAGGACAATGGCGGAAATAACCTTACGGTGAATTCGCGGTGCGAATGGCATTCAGGTTCAGCCAAGCTATTACCAGTGGCAGTCCCGTATAACGTCACGGTCCTGACGCAGCCATCCAACCCGCGCAGACCTGCGCTGGTCACGCAATGGCAGCGGCACCGCCAACGCGAATGTCACGAATGTTCAAATCACTTGCACGACGAACACCTACACGATCGGCGGCACAATTTCGGGTTATACGGGAAGCGGGCTTGTGCTGCAGGACAACGGCGGGAACAACCTGTCGGTCAATTCCGGTGCGACTGGCTTCACTTTCAGTACACCTCTGGCTAGTGGCACCACTTATAGCGTTACGGTTCTGACGCAGCCATCGAGCCCGGCGCAGACTTGCACGGTGACAAGCGGCGGCGGAACCGTCGGCAGCGCGAACGTCACAAATGTTCAGATCACTTGTACCGCAGTCACCTACACCATTGGCGGCAACATCTCAAGTTACTCGGGCAGTGGGCTTGTGTTGCAGGACAACGGCGGCAACAATCTATCTGTTTCTTCCGGGGCAACAACGTTTACCTTCAGCCAGGGCATCGCAAGCGGAAATGGTTATAACGTCACGGTTCTGACGCAGCCATCTAATCCGACGCAGACCTGCCTGGTCACAAATGGCAGCGGCACCGCCAACGCGAATGTCACGAATGTTCAAATCACCTGCTCGACGAATACCTACACGATCGGCGGCTCGATTTCGGGGTATACGGGCAGCGGGCTTGTACTGCAGGACAACAGCGGCGACAACCTGACCGTTACCTCCGGCGGCACCGGCTTTACATTTGCAACGAAGATCGCCAGCAGCAGTACGTATAACGTTACGGTTCTGACACAGCCTTCGGGTCCGGCGCAGACCTGCTCCGTAACCAGTGGGAGCGGCACGGTCACCAACGCGAATATCACGAACATTCAGGTTACGTGCAGCGCAGTCACCTACACGATTGGGGGCACGATCTCCAGTTACTCCGGCTCGCGGGCTGGTGCTGCAGGACAATGGCGGCAATAACCTGACGGTCACTTCCGGCGCGACTGGATTCACCTTCAGCCAAGCCATCGCCAGCGGCAGCCCATACAGCGTGACCGTGCTGACGCAGCCATCTAACCCTGCGCAGACGTGCCTGGTGACCAATGGCAGCGGGACGGCCAACTGCGAATGTCACCAACGTTCAGATCTCCTGCACCACGAACACGTACACGATCGGCGGATCGATCTCGGGTTATTCCGGCAGCGGTCTTGTGCTGCAGGACAATGGCGGAGACAACCTGACGGTTTCTTCCGGAGCGACGGGCTTCACATTTGCCACACCGATCGCCAGTGGCAAAGGATATAGCGTAACGGTTCTGACGCAGCCATCCAGCCCGACAGAGACCTGCGTGGTGACGAACGGCAGCGGAACGGTTAGCACTGCGAATATCACGAACGTTCAAATCGCCTGCAGCACGCAGAGCTACACGATCGGCGGCACCATCTCAGGTTATTCGGGATCAGGCCTTGTGCTGCAGGATAACGGCGGCAACAACCTGACGATCACCTCGGGAGCGACAGGCTTTACATTCAGCCAGGCTCTTCCGGGCGGCACCGCATATAACGTCACAGTCCTGACGCAGCCTTCCAGCCCGGCGCAAACTTGCCTGGTGACGAACGGCAGCGGCACCGCGAACGCGAACGTCACGAACGTTCAGATTGCTTGCACCACCACTACTTACACCATTGGTGGCTCGATTTCGGGCTATGCGGGTAGCGGCCTTGTGCTGCAGGATAACGGCGGCAACAACCTGTCGGTCACCTCGGGGGCGACCAGCTTTACATTCAGCCAGGCCATCAACGCAGGCAGCACGTACAGCGTGACGGTTCTGACACAACCATCCAGTCCGTCGGAAAACTGCACTGTAACAAATGGCAGCGGCACGGCCAATGCGAACGTCACGAACGTTCAGGTTACGTGTTCGGCAATTGTAGTCAGCGCTACGCTCACCCCCTCGTCAGCGCACCAAGGGTCGTCGCAGGCGATTATCATCGCTGGAACCGGTACCAGTTTCGGACCGACGACTACGGTCAATTTTGGCGCTGATATCACGGCCGGTACAGTGACGGTGAATGGGCCGACGAGCGCTTCCGTGCCGATCACACTCGATAATGTTGCGGCCATAGGGCCGCGCACCGTAACTATCACGACGGGGGCGCAGCAGGTGACTGTGAGTTTCAGCGTGGTGGCGGGCGTGCCTGTCGTTACTTTGATCAACCCCAACACGATTCAGCCGACACAATCGGAGAGCGTCACGATAACGGGAGCATTCACGAACTGGACTGCGGCGACGAAGGCCAATTTCGGCCCTGGCATTGCGGTTGGAGGCGCGGCAGCTGGCGCGTTTGGCCCGGTGACGTTTAACAGTGCCACTAGCCTGACCGCGAACCTGGTGACTTCCGGCGCGACGATCCAACTCAACGCAGTCCAGATCCAAACCGGTTCGCAAACGTTGACCGTGAATAACGGGATCTCCATCCAGACGTGCAATACAACGACGCCGGGTGTGGTTTCAATCAGCCCGAACAACAATGCGACCACGGTGCCGCTGAATGCGCAGGTTCAGGTGCAGTTCAACGAGCCGATGGATCGCACCACGTTCTCGCTTGGCAATACGGGCAACGCGACTGTCTATTTCTATGACACGACCAGTAACCAAGAAGTGCCCGGGACGATCTCGCTCGACGCCTCCAGCACGATTGCCACGATAACTCCGAGCGTAGCGCTCCCGGCAGGGCGGGCGTTCATCGTTTCGCTGAGTTCCGCGAGTTCCCTGCAGGATACCTGCGCGAATACTTTGCCTCCGCAGCAATACATGTTCACCACGGCATTCAGCAATGATTTGACGGGACCCGCCCTTACGGGGAGCAGCCCCGTCAATACCGATAGCGGCGTTCCGACGAATGCGCCGATCGTGCTCCAATTCAACGATCAACTAGACCCGATCACGGCGCAGAACGGCATCTCGGTGACGCAGGGTGGCAGCGCGTTATCCGGCACCTTCAGCTATTCGGTGGATGACAAAACCGTCACATTTACGCCGAACACTTTCCTGATCCCGAGCGCCACTTACACCGTAAATTACACGGCACAAATTACCGATACGGCAGGCAACGCGCTCACGAACCCGGGCAGCTTCAGCTTCACAGCGGGAGCCACCAGCGTCACGGCGCCTCCATTCGTGACGGCGGTGAATCCTCCGACCCAGAGCCTCGGCGTCGGCCTCAACGTCAAACCGCGGGTATCGTTCAGCACAGCGGTGAATGGGCTGACGATTCCAGCGGCTGTGAGGTTGTCTTATGCGGGTGGACCGATCGTGCCCGCCACGGTGACGGTTGCGCCAAACCGCACTGAGCGCCACCATCGCGCCGATCTCGCCGCTTCTTCCGAACACGCAATACGCAGTGAATGTTTGCGGATACGCCGACATTGCCGGTAACACGGGCACCTGCTCTAGCTCGACCTTTGTTACCGGTACGAGCGCTATCACAAGCCATGTCACGGTCAGTTCGATCAGTCCTCCGAACGGACAAACCTCAGCCCCGTTGAACTCCGAGATTGTGGCCGTCATGAGTAACACCATCGATCCCACGACCCTCACCAGCACTTCGATCACTTTGACGCCTGCCAACGAAAGCCCCAGGTTGCAGGGACGATCAGCCTGGCCAGCGACGGGGTTACTCTCACTTCATACCCAGCGTCGTCGCTGACTGGGAATACGGTTTACACGGTTGCAGTTGGCGGGTTCTCCGATGCCGAGGGCAATACCGTCACGCCTTTTAGCAGCACATTTACGCCTGGATCCGGTTCGTACGGCCCCAGTTCGTTCAAGCTGTCCTCGACAACTCCGGCGAATAAAGCCACAGGCGTCGCGGTGAACAGTCAAGTCGTGTTCACGATGACCAACTATGTCGATGCCGCTTCCGTGAACGCTCAGACCGCCGCGGTCGAGATCTGCTTCGACGGCGGCGTTGCTTGTAGCGTGAGTGAATCGGTGGCGGGTACTTACAGTGTGAGTGGCGCGACCATTACCTTTATACCGCTCACCCATTATCCCGGAAATACCGCGATTGGCATGGAGGTCAACGGGGTGTTGGATGAGGCGGGCAATGCCGTGAGCGACACTTACAAGTACTTTACGACTGCGAACACTCGCGGATACGACTCCGCCGACAGTGACCGTCAGCCCGGCCAATGGCGCTACCAATGTCGGATTGAACACCCAGATTGTTCTGACCTTCTCGGAGTCCATCAATATCGCGACGATTACTCCGAGTTCGCTGACAGTATTCAACGGCGACACAGCGGCCAGCTATAACTACACAATTTCCGCAGACAACCGGACGATTGTTCTTACTCCGGGCGGCAGTGCGTGGACTTCGGGCGCGGTCATCACGGTCGCACTGAGTAACGCGATTCAGGATCTGTCGGGGAATGCGCTGGCGAACACCAGCAGCCAGTTCACATTGACGACGGCGGCATCGGGCACCGTGCCTACGGTCGTCTCGATGCGTCCGGGCAATGGCTCGACTAATGTGTCCGCCAATACTGCGATTACGCTGTTTACCAGCATGGCGATGAATGCTTCGACGATCACCGGGGCGCTCAACGTCACCGACAATGGAGTGGTAGTGTCTGGATCGGTGCAGCTGTTCAGCAACGGGCAGGCGATCGAGTTTACTCCTTCTTCCCCGTTCAACGCCGGCGACCTGATTCAGGTCTTCCTGGGCTCGTCGGCTCTGGGCGCGAATGGCTCGGCGCTCAACAGCTTTAGCGGTCAGTTCATCGTGGCAGGCTCTTCGTCGACGGCGGCGCAGGTGGTAGCGATGAACCCGTTCCCGGGCGCGACCAGCGTACCGGAGAACACCGTTATCCAGGTGGAGTACAACCAGCCGCTGCTGGCTGGAAGCGTGACTTGCAACGGAAGCTCGGGCTCGGTGACGCTCTTCGAGGTCATCACTAGCACTTACCTGACCCCGAACTTGCACGATAGTCGGAGGTGGGCAGGTCATCAATATCGCCCCAACCGGTAACCTCGATCTCGGGATCGCAGTACACGGTAAATGTGACCAGCGCCGTAACCAACGCGAGCGGGACCCCGGTGCAGGCTTCCACCTTCAACTTCACGGCCGGCACGACGGTAGACAACGCGGCGCCCACGATCGTCTCGCAGGCTCCGACGAACAACGCGACGAACATTGGCACCAACGCGCGTCGTCACCATGAACTTCAACAAGGCCATCAACCCGATATCGGTGACGGGAAGCACCATTCAACTCAGTGGAGGCGGCGGTGACAGAAACGCCGTCGAGCATCAGCTTCTCGCCCGACTACACGCGAGTGAGGATCGTACCCCAGGCGCCGCTGCCGCCCAGCACGGCGATGACGTTGGCGGTCAATGGCGTGACCAGCCAGGCGGGAGTCAGTGCAGCGACCAAAACAACCAACTTTACAACCGCCGCGCAGCCGGACTTCACTACGCCCGTCGTGATCTACAGCAGCGTAATGAACGGGCAGACGAACGTTCCGGTGAACGCGGTATTGAGCATGCAGTTCAGCAAGGCCATGGACATTGGCAGCCTCGATCCCACGAAGGTCTACGTGATGGGCGGAGTCGTTCCGACGGCAATTGCCCCCACGACAGTTTCGTGGAGCAGCGACCAGACCACGGTCTCCCTGGTGCCGACCAGCCCGCTGAACATCGGCGACAGTTATTCATTGTGCAGCGCTTCGATGACCGATCTCGAGGGGAACGTTCAGACGAGCCTCTGCATCACGTTTACAACGGCATTCACCACTAACAGCAATCCGCCTTCGGTGGTGAATACCAGCCCGGAGAGCGCCGAGACCCAGGTCCCGACAAATGCTCCGGTGCAGGTGTTGTTCAGCGAACCAATACAGCCGACCAGCATTGGTCAAATCACACTCAAGACAGGCGGGAATGCAATCGCGGTCAGCACGTCGTTCAGCGATGCTAACCAGTTGCTGACGCTGACGCCCGCATTGCCGCTGCTGAACAATACCTCGTACACAATTTCGATCACCGGCGTAAAAGATACGGCCGGAAACCAGATGACGGGAACGGTTAACAATACCTTCACGACCGCAGGGACTTTCGATCTTGCCGGACCCTCGGTGCTCTTGACCGATCCGGCGCCCGACACGATCGGAGTTGGCACGAACGTGATCGCGCGCGTGCAGTTCTCGGAACGCCTCAATCCGCTGACTGTTGTGACCAGTTCGAACGAGGCATACAACCAGGGCTCGGTTGAGTTGTTGAACGCCAATACGGGTGCGCCTGTGCCGATCACGGTCACTATGTCATCCGATCGCACGACGGCGATCGTGACGCCCACATCGGCTCTGTCGCCAAACACGCTCTATACGATCTCGGTTGGAACCGGCCACTAACTACTACGACGTTGCCGGCAACGGCGGCAGCACTTACACCAGTAACTTCACGACTGCTGCCGGTACGAACACCACGAGCACAACGGTGAGTTCGATCAGTCCGGCCAATGCCCAAACCACCGTACCCATCAACTCGCAGGTTGTAGTGTTGATGAGCGACACCATCGATCCGACCACCATTACGAACAGCTCGATTACCGTGAAGACTTCCGGCGGCGTCACGGTTGCGAGGAACTGTCAGTCTCGCGAGCGACGGTGTCACGCTGACGTTTGCACTCCAATGTCAATCTGGCTGCGGCGACGAGCTTTAACGTGTCCGTGGGCGGCTTTAACGACGTACAGGGCAACCCTGTCACCACCTTCACGAGTACGTTTACGACGAACAGCGCCTCCTACGGCGGCACTTCGTTTACCCTGGTCTCAACAAATCCGGCAAACCAGCACCAGCGGCGTATCGGTGACAGCCCAAGTCATGTTCACCATGAGCAACCTGATCGATGCTGCCTCGGTGAACTCGCTGACGGTGCAGGTGTTTTGCACCGGCAACGCCGGCAGCCCCAATTGCGCTAACGCGACAGTGGCGGGGACCTATAGCGTGAGCGGAAAGTCGGTTACGTTTACGCCGCTGACGCCATACCCTGGCGGCGCATCGATGGTAATGGTGCTGAATGGGTTGATGGATCTCGCGGGCAATGTTTTCCCGTATACCCAGGTAGGCTCGTTCAGCACCGCTAGCACTAACGACACCACCAAGCCGACGGTGGCCATTACTCCCTCCAATGGCGCGACCAACATCGGGCTCAATCCGCAGGTGGTGTTGACCTTCTCGAAGTCGATCGACCCGGCAAAGGTGGGCATCAGCTCGGTCGCTTTGTTCAATGGAGATGTGGCGCTCAGTCCGAGCATCACGATCTCTGCCGACAACCGCACCGTCGTGCTCGGTGGCGTAACGCTGCCGCCAGGCGCCACGATCACGGTGGTCGCGACTCACATGATTACGGACCTTTCCGGGAACGCGCTGGCCGATACGACCAGCCAGTTCACGACCTCATCGGCAGCGCTCACGTCCTCGCCGACCGTGGTCAACTCGCGCCCCGGCAACGGTGCAACCAATGTGCCCACCAATACCGTCATCACGCTGTTTACCAGCGCTCCGATGAACGCTTCGACAATTCCCGGCGCGCTCTATGTGTCGCAGAATGGCATTGCGGTTTCGGGCACTCCGACGGTGGCGGCGAATGGGCAGAGCATCGTATTTACGCCCAGTTCCAATTTCACGGCCGGCACGCCGATTCAGGTCTTCCTGAATTCGACGGCGCAGGATACTTACGGAAACAGCCTCACGAACTTCCAGGCCACCTTCACCACGGCAGGCTCCACGAGCAGCGCCGCGGTCGTGCAGGCGACGAATCCGCCAGTAAATGCCGGCAACGTACCGTTGAACACAATCATCCAGCTGCAGTACAACCAGCCGCTGCAGACGGGAACCGTCACCTGTAATGGAAGCTTGGGTTCGGTGACGCTCCAGAACGTGAACACTAGCAGCTATTTGAGCCCGACTTGCTCGGTAGTCGGAGGCGGGCAGGTCATCAATATTGCCCCAGCCGGCAACCTGGCGGCGGGCACGCAGTATAAGGTCAGCGTGTCAGCCTCGGTCACCAACACAAACTCGGTTCCGGTGACGGCCTTCAACTTCACCTTCACCTCCGGTTCGTCGGTAGACAACGCAGCGCCCGTCGTGGTCTCGGTCGCTCCTCCGGATTCGTCCACCAATATCGGAACCAATGCCGGGGTGAGCGTGAACTTCAACAAAGCCATCAACCCGATGTCGGTGACGGGAAGCACCATTCAACTGAGCGGTGGCTCAGTCACGGAAGTGCCGTCCAGCATAAGCTTTACGCCGGACAACACGCGAGTGACGATCCTTCCGCAGTCTCCGCTGCCGGCGAACACGCAGATGGCGATCGCGATCAATGGCGTCACCAGTGAGGCGGGCGTGGCGGTCTCCAGCCAGACCACGCACTTCACGACCATGGCGGGACCGGACCTGACGGCTCCCTATGTGGTGAATTCCAGCGTGGCCAAGAACCAGACCGTCGGGACCAATGCGGCCTTCGCCATGCAGTTCAACGAGCCGATCGATCCGGGCTCGGTCAATCCGGCGGGCGCCCAGGACGTCTACATTTATGACACGACGGCGAGCGCTGCCGTGACGACTACCATCACGTTCAGCACAGACCTCACGACCGTCATGCTGACGCCGACGAGCAGTCTCACTCCCAACGATCAGATGCAGATGTGCAGCTCTGCCATGACCAATCTGTCCGGCATTCCACAAAAGAACTTCTGCGTGAATTTCTTAGTGGGAGCCGGGCCCGATACCACCGGCCCGAGCATTCTCCAGGTAAGCCCGCCGGCCGGATTTACCGGGATCGGAACGAACGCACTGATTCAGATCCTGTTCAACGAGCAGCTCGACGGGGCATCCATCGCAGGTGTGACGCTGAAGCAGGGTGGATCGACGGTTCCGACGACCACATCGCTGTTCGACGGAGACCAGGGTATCCAGATGCTGCCACTGTCGCCGTTGGCGCCGAACACTACTTACACCATTAACGTCACCGGAGTTCTCGACATCACAGGCAATGCTCAGGCCAGTTTCCCGTCACAATCGTTTACTACGGGGAGCGGGTTGGATCTGATTGCGCCCACGATCGTGTCGGTTAGCCCGAGCAGTGGGTCGCCCGTGCCCGACAATACATCGTTCCAGGTTGTCTTCAGCAAGGCGATGGATCCGGCGTCGTTCGATCCAAACACCAGCTTCACGCTGCAGGATTTCAACCGCAATGCGGTGCCGGCCACCATCAGCATATCGCCCGACTATACGACTGTCACGCTGACGCCGAACTCGACCCTCGTCAGCGGCGGGCAGTCTTACTCACTGTTCAGTTTCCTACTTCAGCCCTGTGTATGATCTTGTCGGGGAACAAGTGCAGCGTTTCGATCACATTCTTTACGACTCAGTAAGACGCGGTCGAGGAGCGGCAATCTTTTCGGATGTATGGGAGGCGGTCGAAGCCGACGGCCTCCCGCACATTTCTGAGATTCCCATCCCAGTACGGTTCTTTTGTCGCCGTATCCGCGAACCGCTTTAGAGAATGCGCGAAATCCCGGTTTGGTCCGGCTCCTGGCTTGCTGAATCGCAAAATTCTGGAGAAATCGAGGCTGCAGGAGTACCCTCCCCCTCTCATCATGGCCTATTCGAATCAATAGCTTACGAATATTTCGCCTGTAAAGTATTCAATCCACATAACTTAACTTACAAAGTATTGATAATAGAGGACTTAACTGTGGGTGCGATATTGTAACTCTCCTATAATCAACAACTTACAATTTGTAAGTCGGGCAAAGTATTGATTTCAAATAACTTAAAAAGGCGGCCTAGGCCGCCCTTTGGCTACATATTCCTGCTGCAACGTTTAGCATAGCATGTGCTGTCAAGGGGTTTAATCGCAAGAGCAAAATGCGACAAACGCCGAATCAGGGACGCGTCTTCTCGGCAATCTGGACTATAGCGGTTTCCGAGAAACCGTATCCGCTGAAATTGCGCAGTTCCGCTCCGCCGGACAGCCGGGGGCGGCTGTCCCTACGTGGCATGCGCAGCTCCTGCCAGGGGGGTGTCCTACGTGGCAGCGCGCAGCGTGCGTGATGGATACACCAGCTGCGAAACCGCTCTAGCCAGCGACCCAGCTGAGCGCAACCAACTGGGATGATCCGAAAAGCATGATCCGGCAAGGATGCCGGTTTATTTGGCGGGCGCGTAGAAATAATAGTCGGCCGTGTAGTTGCTTTTCGTCTCCGCGTCACGGTGCGCTTCATCGCATCCCTGGGCTGGCGCTTTGCCGCCGTGGGTGTGGACACGCTGAATGGTCGTTATGTTCGTGAGCAGTCCCTTGCCCGAATGAGCGACGATATTGACCAGCAACCAGGGAATGGAATCGGGATCTGGGGAATCCACGTGAGCCACGGCTTTGCCCGTGACTTCGCTGCCATCTTTCAGTTTCCATTTCGGACCGGCGAAATGGCTCCCGATCACGTTGTTTTTCGAATCCATTAATTCTGCCTGGGGCGCTTTGAGGACCCACATGAACTTACCGTCCGAGCCGGCCTGGCAGGTATAGATCTGCGAACCGACACCATGCGCCAACAGGACAACTACTTCGCCTGCGGGCGGCTGAAGCGCCTTCGGTACATCGGGTGGAGACTCTTTCTGGGCATTGGCCGCTGGGAGCGTAAGCAGACTCCCGAGTATGACGATGCCGATACGCAGTGCCGGGGATTGTAGAGGTCTCCGCATGGCGGCAATTGTAGCAGGCTGGGATTTTGCATGAGAGGCGGAAGTGCGCTCGATTCAGCCTCATACTTTCGCTCGGAGCGAGGATTCGATAGTAGAGGGCTGATACGTGTCAGAAACACGGCTCGCGACAATCAAGTGTGGCGCGCCGATTGTCCGGCGGGTAGAATGAAGGCCTCGGCCTTCATATCCGGTCTTTATAAACGACGACCGCTTATGTCGGCCCTTCTTTATGCCAGATCTGCGACGCGGACTCATCATGGTGAACACCGGCCCGGGCAAGGGAAAGACGACTGCGGCCATGGGAACAGCCCTCCGGGCGGTTGGGCAGGGGATGCGGGTGCTGATGCTGCAGTTTCTGAAGGGGTCGTGGCATTACGGCGAACTCGACGCGGTGAAGGCTTTCGGCGATAAGTTCATCATGAAACAGATGGGGCGGGGCTTTGTGAAGGTGGGCGCCGAAAAGCCCGATCCCGAGGACGTGCGCATGGTCGAGGAAGCCTGGGCGGAAGCGGAGAAGGCCATTCAGTCGGGTGAGTGGGACCTGGTGGTGCTTGACGAAATCAATTACGCAATCAGCTACGGTATGCTGGATCCGGCGAAGGTAGCCGAGGCATTGACGCGGCGGCCGGAGATGGTGCATGTCATCTTGACCGGACGGAACGCGCATCCGACAATTGTCGAGCTTGCGGACACGGTTACGGAGATGCGGCAGGTGAAGCACGCCTACGAAAAGGGCGTGATGGCGCAGAGAGGAATCGAGTACTGAATTGGTAATTTTGTAATTTGTAATTGAAGAATCAAAGTCGCTAAGCTTTGACGCTCCGGGACTTTCAATTACCAATTACAAATTTCCAATTACAAATTTCCCAATGACTTGGTTTAAGCGACAATCCGGCGAGATCGACGCGGCGGGCGAGAAGAAGGTTCGCACCGAAGGGCTGTGGGTAAAGTGTGACAACTGCCGGCAGATTATCTGGAAGAAGGATCTGGAAGAGAATTTAAACGTTTGCCCCAAGTGCGATAAACATTTTCGCATTGACGCTCGCACGCGACTGGCACAGCTTCTGGACGAGGATCGATACGAAATTTTCGACAGCGATCTGGCCTCGACCGATCCGCTGAAGTTTGTGGACCTGAAGGCGTATTCGTCGCGCCTGAAGCAGGCGAAGGAGACCACGGGACTGAAAGACGCTGTCATCAATGCCCATGGGAAGTTGAATGGCCATCCGGTAATCGTGAGTTCGATGGAGTACTCGTTTATCGGCGGGAGCATGGGGGCGGTGGTGGGCGAGGCGATTACGCGCGCGATCGAAAAGGCGACCGAGACGCAGACGCCGATCGTGATCGTTTCGGCATCGGGCGGGGCACGCATGATGGAAGGCGCGATCAGCCTGATGCAGCTCGCGAAAATCTCGGCAGCACTCGCGCGATTGGACGCGGCCAAAGTGCCATACATCTCGGTATTGACCGACCCTACGACAGGCGGCGTGACGGCATCATTTGCCATGCTGGGCGATCTGAACATTGCCGAACCGGGCGCACTGATTGGATTTGCCGGGCCGCGCGTGATCGAGCAGACGATCCGGCAGAAACTGCCACCGGGGTTTCAGCGCTCGGAATTTCTGCTGGAGCACGGGATGCTCGATGCGGTGGTCACGCGCAAGGAATTGAAACCGTATATTGCGCGAGCGCTGGAGTTTATGGCTGGAGCGGCGGCATAAGGGCCATTGTTCGCTATTCGCTTGAACGCGGCTGTTCGTCGCTCGCTGTTCGCAAAAACCGCGCTTCTCAGCCTTGCGCGGCACGTCTGATCCCTTATCAGAGCTCTTAGGAGGCGTTTTACCGTCGATTCTGCCCCTCCCAATGAGACCGAGTCGAAAACCTTGGCCGGACTTGCTAACCTTGAACCTCCCGCCGACGCGAATGGTGAATGGCGAATCTAGCGAACGACGGGGTTGGCTGGTAGCGAACGACGAATAGCGAGAGACGACTTTGTCTTACGAGACCGCAGTTGCGCAGATGTACGCGTTGGGCCACGAGTTGGGCCAGCCGCCGACGCACAAGTTCGACCTGGCGCATATGCGCGTGCTACTTGCAGCCCTGGGGCATCCGGAAAGAAATTTCCCAAGCGTGCTGATCGCGGGAACGAATGGGAAGGGATCCACGGCATCGACGCTGGCATCGATTCTGCGAGCATCTGGACTGAAGACGGGGCTCTACACTTCGCCGCATCTGGTCCGCATCAATGAGCGAATCCGGCTCGATGGCGCGCCCATTGCCGATGACGATTTCGCGCTGCTCCATGACGTCGTCGGAAGGACCGCCGAGCGGCTTGTCGGGGAAGGCGATCTGCCCTGGCATCCCAGCTTCTTTGAGATGCTGACGGCGATGGCTTTCGAGTATTTTGCGCGGAACCGGCCGGACCTGGTGGTGCTTGAGGTCGGCATGGGTGGACGACTGGATGCAACGAATGTGGTTGAACCGCGGATCAGCATTATCACGGATATTTCGCTCGATCATCAGAAATTTCTGGGCGAGACGATTGCAGAGATTGCGCGAGAGAAGGCCGGGATCATCCGGCGAGGTGGCGTTGTGGTGACGCTGCCCCAACTGGCCGAAGCGAACGACGTGATCGGTCATGCGATTCTGGATGCTGAGGCGCGGGCGGTGAATGCAGTGCCTTATGTTCCACCGGTTTCGCCCGGAAGCAACTTCCGTGGTCAGCCGGTGGACTGTGAGCAGCATCGAGAGGCGGACCGCTGGACGCAGCGTTATCCCATGGAGGTGTTGGGACGGCAGATAGAGGTTGAGTCTTCACTCGTCGGACGGCATCAGTTGAGGAACGTTGCGCTGGCGCTCGCGGCAGCGGTGGAGTTGCACGAGCAGGGATTGCACCAGATCACGGCGGAGTCCATCGAGCGCGGAGTACGAGAGACCCATTGGGCGGGACGGTTTCAGGTAGTACCGGGTGGCCTCGGCAATCCGGAGTATGTATTCGATGTGGCACACAATCCGGCAGGGGCGTGGGCGTTGCGGTCGACGCTTTCGGCCGCGTATGAAGATCGCGCAATCACGCTGGTTTTTGGCGTATTGCGCGACAAGGCGATGGCGGAGATGGCGGAGATTTTGTTTCCCATTGCCGATCAAGTGATCCTGACGCATGCCAATAATCCCCGGTCGGCAAGCCCGGTGGAGATTCGGCAGGCGGCGCAGCGGATGACGGCAGAGCTGACTGAGGCAGAAAACGTGGCCTCCGCGCTGGACGAGGCAAAGCGGGTTGCGGGGGCGACAGGGCTGGTAGTGGTTACGGGCTCGATATACCTTGTGGGCGAGGCGATGCGGATGCTCGGCGTGCGCATCTAAGGAAAGTACCCGATTCAGGGACAATAAGTGGTGTTGGGAAGGATATTGAACAGCAACTTTGAATAAGATCATTACAACCGCGGAACCGGAAAAAAATCCGGAGGAGTCGCGACTGACTGACTCCGACGCCGCAATTCCTGTCTGGTCGGGGACTCGCGCGGCAGCGAGAGGCGAAAAGCGCTATGGCTGGCTGAGTCATCTGCGATCTTACTTCATTATTGATCCCCTGATCTGGGCCTACACGATTGTCCTGGGGACGATCTCGCTGCTCGCATCGCTGTTTGACCCTGACGGACGAGTCCAGCACAACCTGGCTCGCGCGTGGTCGTGGCTGATCATGAAGACGATTCTTTCGCCCGTCACGGTGACCGGCAACGCGGCAGCTCTGGATAGCCACACCATTTCGAAGCCGACGGTGTTTGCGGTAACGCATGCATCAGCGCTGGATATTCCGATTCTTTACGTCTATTTGCCGTTTCAATTTCGGATCGTCTTCAAGAGTGAACTGTTGTCGTACCCATTCATCGGCTGGCATCTCAAGCGGTCGGGGCAGGTTTGCATCAATCAGCAGAATCCATCGGCGTCGATCGGGGCGATTAAGTCGGCGCTCAAGAGCCTGCGCAAGGGTATGCCGCTGGTCATCTTCCCCGAAGGCGGCCGCACGCAGGATGGCAACATTCAACCGTTCTTACCGGGCGCGTTTTTTCTGGCCATCAAGGCGCAGGCCGATATCGTGCCGATCGCGCTCATGGGCACCTTCGACTTGCTGCCGATGAACACGTATCACATCCGATGCCAGCCGCTGGAAATGCGCGTCGGAGAGGTGATTCCGACAGGCGGACTCTCGCTGGCGGATACGGATGCGGTTTCGGCGCGGTTAAGTCGAGCATTGAAGTTGCACTCGGCGCCGATTGAGTCGTTGCATTCAGGCACTGCAAAACTAGCGAGTCAGTTAGGTAAGACTGCGGTCTTCCTCCTGGCCCCCGTATTTCCTCCCGACTGACTTGGCGCTTGGGATGCCAAATCGCCGATTCCTTCTGAGCCTTCGGCGACACTTCCCCCAGCATCGGCAATGGTAAACTTAAGGAATTCAGCGAAATACAAGGCTTAATCTATGTCTGACAGCATTCATGTGAAGTTTCCTGACGGCAGCAGCAAGGAATTCCGAAGGGCACGACCGCGCTCGATATTGCGAAGTCGATCAGTCCGCGGCTGGCGGATGCGGCGCTGGCGGCGAAGACGAGCCATTGGGTTCCAATGGCGACTCACCGGCGGGCGAGGGCGCCCACCCCACCTGATCGACCTGACTCGGCCGCTCGATAAAGATACCGAACTGCGCATTTTGACCGAGAAGGATCCGGAGGCGCTGGAAGTTTATCGGCATTCGTCCGCGCACTTGATGGCGGCGGCTGTGCTTGAACTTTTCCCGGAGACCAAGCTTGGCCATGGGCCGGCGACCGAGAACGGATTCTTTTACGACTTCTATCGCGAGACTCCGTTTACGCCCGAGGATCTGGAAAAGATCGAAAAGAAAATGCAGGAACTGGTGCAGCAGGACTTGCCGTATGCGCGCGAGTTTGTCGCGCGAACCGAAGGACTGGAAAAGTTCAAGAGTGAAGGCGACTTCATGAAGTGCCACTTCATCGAGCAATTCACCAAGCCCGATGAAAAGATTTCGATCTATAAGACGGGCAAGTTTCTGGACTTCTGCCGGGGGCCGCACGTGCCTTCGACCGGCAGGATCAAGGCGTTCAAACTGCTGAATATTGCGGGTGCGTACTGGCTGGGGGATGAGAAGAATCCGCAGCTGCAGCGCATCTACGGAACTTCGTTTTTCTCCAAGAAGGATCTGGAGGCGTATCTCAATAGCATTGAAGAGGCGAAAAAGCGCGATCATCGCGTGCTCGGCAAGCAACTCGATCTATTCTCCATTCAGGATCTGGCGGGGCCAGGGCTGATCTTCTGGCATCCCAAAGGCGGCATCATCCGGAAAGAGATGGAAGACTGGATGCGCGAGCAATACGTGAAGCGCGGCTATTCGCTGGTGTATACGCCACACGTCATGCGCAAGCAGTTATGGCAGACCTCGGGCCATGAAGGTTACTACGGGCAGAACATGTTCGACGCGATGGAACTTGACGATGCCGAATACCGGCTGAAGCCGATGAACTGTCCCGGACACATTCTGATTTACAAGGATTCCCTCCGGTCGTATCGAGATCTGCCGGTGCGGCTGGGCGAACTGGGCACGGTGTACCGCTACGAACGCTCGGGCGTAATGCATGGATTGCTGCGTGTGCGCGGGTTTACGCAGGATGACGCGCATATCTTCTGCACTCCCGAACAGATCGAAAAAGAAATCGCCGATTGCGTGGAGTTTGCGCGCGACGTGCTGAAGGACTTCGGTTTCGAGAAGTTCCAGACCGAGCTTTCCACCTGGGATCCTAAAGACCGCAAGAACTTCGTCGGCAGCGAAGACCAGTGGAACCATGCGACGAACTCGCTCGAAAAGGTTCTGCAAGAATTGAATATCGAGTACAAGGTGATTCCGGGCGAAGCTGCGTTCTACGGCCCGAAGATTGATATCAAGCTGGTGGATGCCATCGGACGCCTGTGGCAGCTTTCGACCGTGCAGTTCGACTTCAACCTACCCCAGAGATTCCAGCTCGAGTACGTAGCCGAAGATGGCCTGCGCAAACAGCCGGTCATGGTGCATAGGGCACTGTATGGATCGGTGGAGCGCTTCTTCGGCGTGCTGATCGAACACTATGCGGGCGCATTTCCGGTATGGCTGTCGCCGGTGCAAGCGGTGATGATTCCGATCGCCGAGCGGCACGTCGGGTATGCAGAAAAGGTGGCGGCGCAGCTAAAGACGGTGGGAGTGCGCGTAGATGTTGATGCGCGCAACGAGAAGATGAACGCCAAGATCCGCGAGCACGCCATGCAGAAGGTGCCGTTCTTATTGGTAGTGGGAGACAAGGAAGCGGAGTCCGGCAAGGTCAACGTGCGGACGCGCGGGAAAGAGAAGACCGAGGACATGGCCACGGGAGACTTCGTGGAGAAGATCAAGAAGGTGATTGCGGAGAAGAGTGCAGCCCTGTAATCCTTTCCAAAAGCACTTTGCAAACGCAAGTAGCGCCCGCCCCGGCCGTCCCTACTTGAAACCCTTCCTTGAGCACCGCAAACCCCTGTGTTAGCATCGATAATTTCGCAGGCGACGTTGGGCTGGCTTGCACCTGTCCTCATCTCTTCCGGGCTGTAGCACTTCTTCCGGCAAGCCTGCTGAAGGAGACAAACCGTGAAAGTTTACGAAGGAGCCAACCTCCGCAACCTTGCCTTGATCGGGCATGGCCATGCGGGCAAGACTACCCTGGTGTCGGCTATGCTCCAGACGGCTGGCGCCACGCAGCGCTTTGGGCACGTGGACGATGGCACCGCCACCACCGATTACGACGAAGAAGAAATTGCCCGCAAGATGTCGATTGCGACCGGACTGGCTTGCGTCGAATGGGGTAAAACCAAGCTCAATCTGCTCGATACCCCTGGTTTCAACATGTTTGTTCACGAGGCAAAGATGGTGCTGCCGGTGGTGGATGCAGCCCTGGTCGTGGTCGATGGCGTGGCCGGTGTCGAGGTGGTCACCGAGCGGGTCTGGGCATACTGCGAGGAAATTAATCTGCCCCGCATGATCGTGGTGAGCCGCATGGATCGCGAGCGCGCCGACGCCACGCGCGTTCTCGAATCGCTCACCACCGCATTCGGGCGCGCGGTAACGCCGTTGCAGCTTCCAATCGGCAGCGAAAAAAGTTTGACGGGTATCGTCGACCTCGTCCGGATGAAGGCTTATACCTACGAAATGGGCGGGAGCGGCAAGGGCAAAGAAGGACCGATCCCCGCAAACATGGCCGATGCCGCCAAAGAAGCGCACGAGAAGCTGGTCGAACTTGTCGCGGAAGGTAAAGACGAGCTGATGGAAAAGTACTTCGAGCAGGGGACGATTCCCGAAGAAGACCTGGTGCCGGCGCTGCATGAAGCCATCCGCGAAGACAAGTTGTTCCCAGTGTTGTTCACCTCGGGCCTCGGCAACATTGGCGTCGACGAGTTGATGGACTTTATCGTCGACTACACGCCGGCGGCGAATGAGCATCATGCCATCACGGGCGAACCGGCCGGCGGGAACGGGACTCCCGCGGAGCGCAAGGGGACGGACAACGAACCGGCCTCGGTATTCGTGTTCAAGACCGTGTCGGACGCTTTCGCCGGGCGCATTTCGTACTTCAAGGTTTTTTCGGGCGTCCTCAAGAATGATGCGACGCTACAGAATTTCAATCGCAATACGGCTGAGAAGTTTGCGCACATCTGGGTGATGCAGGGAAAGCAGACGATTCCGATTCCGGAGCTGCACGCCGGAGATATTGGCGCGGTCGCGAAACTGAAAGAGACCCTTACGGGCGACACGCTAGGCGACAAGAACGCGCCGATCCAGTACCCGGCGGTAAAGCTGCCAGAGCCGGCGATCACGTTCGCCATCGAGCCGAAGACGCGAGCCGACGAAGACAAGCTCGGCGTGGGGCTCCACAAGCTGATGGAAGAAGATGCGATGTTGCGCTTTTTCCGCGACCCGCAGACCAAGGAGTTCCTGATTGCGGGCACCGGCCAGCAGCACATTGAAGTCGTGGTCTCGAAGATGAAGAAGCGCTATCACGCCGAGGTTGTTTTGAAGGCGCCGAAAGTTCCCTACCGCGAAACCATTCGTGGGAAGGCGGACGTGCAGGGACGGCACAAGAAGCAAACGGGCGGACACGGCCAGTATGGCGACTGCAAGATCAAGATGGAGCCGCTGCCGCGCGGAGGCGAGTTCGAATTCGTCAACGACATTTTCGGCGGCGCGATTCCGAAGAACTATATTCCTCCCGTCGAAAAGGGAATCAAGGATGCTGCCGCGCGCGGCTATCTCGCGGGATTTCCGGTCGTGGATTTTCGCGTGATTCTGTACGACGGGTCGTACCACGACGTCGATTCGAACGATCTGTCATTCCAGATGGCAGGCCGCATTGCCTTCAAGAAAGCAATGGAAGTTGCCAAGCCTACGCTGCTTGAGCCGATTATGAACATTGAGATTACGGTGCCTGACGAGTTCGCCGGCACCATCATGGGCGATCTCAACAGCCGGCGCGGGCGAATCCAGGGCATGGACAACAAAGGCGGAAACACAATCGTGAAGGCCGAGGCGCCGATGGCGGAGATGCTGACGTACGGCGCCGACCTGACCTCGATGACGCAGGGACGTGGCAGCTTCAATATGGAGATGCACCACTACGACGTTGTGCCCGCGCAGTTGCAGGAGAAGATCATCGAGAAGTCAAAGGCAGAACGGGGTGAGGTGAAGGAAGAGGAGGAGTAGGGCGAGGTGTAGATGGCGGAAAGCCTCTCAGAGACAGGACGGCCCCTGTTTGAGAACGCTGAAGAAACATCGGCATTCGCGCTCAGAAGAGATAGACAAAAGGACTACGCAATTAACCTCCATAGGCGTGGTGAATTTGTTATTTCTGCCTTAGCAGTCTCCGTTGATTTCGGTGCCTGCGAACAAGAAGACGCAGAACGGTCATGAAATCTTTACATCCCCTCTGCCTGCGCCAGTTTGGCTTGCCTCTCATCGAAGGTCCAGAAGCGCTCGGCTTTGAGTTCGAGCGCGCACGCTACGTGAAGCTATCGAGCGTGCGATCCCAAGTTTGCCTCCGTGTCGCCGGGCGAGGTCCACGCAACTATCGAAAGTTTGTTCGGGCATTGCGGTTTCAGCCCAAATCTGATTCGCGCGATCTCCATTCGCCTGCATCCTTTGCGTTTCCGAAACTGACGCCCAGTTCGCCGCGGAATACGTGTTGCCCGACCGAGTGTGGCCGCACTCCGCGATCGTGCAGCGGTGTAAACCACAGAGGCGGAACGGTTGCGATCCGTTGACGGGCTTCCGCGGAGTGCCGGTCCGTAAATAGGTCGAAACGATAAAGCTGGAGTCAACGTAAATACTCAATAGCGGCCCCGCTCTTTGATCAACAAGTCGGAACCGGACAGCATGCGGTCTCCGATGATCTCTTTCGCTAACGCTTCGAAGTCGGGCCAGTTACCCTGCGCAACTGCTGCCTTCTCGGGAACAATTCGCGCTATGACCTGATCCCGTTCACGCAGCTCGACCGTCTTCCCCGCTCGAAGCCACGACTTCAAACGCCGCGTATCGCGTAACCCGCGTATATTTACCGATGGCATAGGGTACAATTGTGTCACAATAGTGTGTCACACACAAATCAATAGCGGTCGCACGGGCTCTAATCGGATCATCCACCGCACTCTCCACGAGTCTTCCCAGCCCGCAGCCAGGCTTTGAGCTTCTTCGTGTCGCGGAGCTGGCGAATATTCACGGATGGCATATTCATAATGTGACACATATTGTGTCACATGTCAAAACGTTCATGCCGGGCTAGGCTCAGCGCCGCAATTTTTTTCCAGGAAAATATATCCCTGATTGCCGGTTCTGGCGTACCATTCGTCTTTCATAGGAGGCCTCATGTTCAGGCGGAATTGCTCGACCTTTCGCCGCTTGTCCGCCGCGGCGTTTGTTCTCTTGCTTGTCTCGCTTCCCATCATCATCATGGCTCAGGATAAAGATAAAAGCGTCGTGCTGGAATTGGACCATGTATCGATCTGCGGGTCGAATCTGGATACGCTTCGCCAGGCATTCACCGAGGTCGGGCTGACTCCAGATTTCGGCGGAGCTCATGGGAATGCTGTTACCCAGATGGCCGCCGTCGGCTTCGATGATGGGACCTATGTCGAATTAATCGCGCCAGTAAAACCGGGGGTAACAGCCGGATCCGACTGGGCCAGGTTCATGGGCGAGGATGCGGTCACGTGCGCCTGGGCGGTGGGCACGAACGTTCTTCTGCAGGAAGTCGATCGCTTGAAGAAAGCTGGGATCGCGGTGACGGCTCCCACAGCCCGGCAGCCGCAAGCGCCCCGACGGCATGTCGGTCGAGTGGAAGATCGCTGACGTTGGCTCGGGCTCGCCTGGCTCCGTGCTGCCGTTCGTAATTGAAGATCAGACGCCGCGGGCCTGGCGTGTGCAGACCTCGGCGAGCGTGCAGGGAGCTCCGGTTACGGGCGTGGAAAATGTGGTGATCGGCGTGAATAATCTCGACGCGTCGATTGCCCTGTTCCGCAAGGCATACGGCTGGGCTGAGCCGATGACCGAAAACCAGAAGGACTGGGGGAAGATGGCATACTTCCCCGGCGAGCCGGTGATTCTGGCGTCTCCCACGGGCGGAGGATGGCTCGTCGGAGCACATCGCCAAGTACGGCGAATCGCCGGTTGCCATATTGCTGAACGCCCGCGACTTTTCCGCAGCTGTAAAAAAATACAGGCTCACGGGGACGAAGACCTGGTTCGGGCAGAAGGTGGCTTGGTTTGACGCGGGGAAGCTGAAAGGCGTGCGGCTGGGAGTGATTGGACAGTAGAGCGTGGAGTCATCGCTCATCGTGCTTTTCTAATCTGGAGCTGAAGGCGGTAACGTTGCGGGCTTTTTTTCTGGATCACCAGCTTCAATCTCCCCTTCAGGTGCGTCAATTGTGAGCGGCAATCTCATTTGCAATTCGGAAGAATATCGGCGTCTGTGGCCCCTAGGTGAGACGAGCGCTACGGTGCCTGTTTCCGCGTATGGAATCACAATGCCGAATTCGCGGTAGGCAAAAACAAGTGTGCGAAAGCTTGGCGTGGCGTGTTTCTTAAGATATCTCTGTAACCCTCCCCTATCGACGCCTAAACGCCGGGCAAAGACTCTCTCCGTCTCTCCCGTTGCCATCGCACGGTCGTAGAAAGGCTGCAAGCGACGCGCAAATTCTTCGCCGAATTGTCCGTTGATCATTGAAAATCAACTTGATCATTTGTCAGGAGTATGCTTTAGCTGTGCAATCTGATTTATCTATTTATTAACAAGACATTTACTGAAGAACTCGGCTCGGATTTCCCGGGGATTGACGGCGGATGCTTATTTGATCTTGAAAATAAAGGACTTACAAATTTGATTTTCGCCCGGCGCGAATTCCTCCGGCGGAAGGTTTTCTAAGATGCCCGCCCTCATCGATACGGGTTCAAGCTGGACTGTTTGGACACCGGCGGCTGTCGCCCGTCCTTCCACAATCTGACATCACCCCTTGCCCGCGCTGGCGGCATTACGAGAACGCCGGAGTACACGTGGCCGCGATCCAGTTTCCGCGACAGAGACTCGGTACGATCGAGGTCGCTAAGGTGATATGTTGTGAGCTACCCAAGCAACCAATCCAATGCCTTATCGGGCGGGATATTCTTTCGCGTTGGCGGTTCACCTATGACGGTCGGGTTGGCGAATGGAAGATTGAAGAAGAGGATATCGCTGCATGGGTGTCTCCTCCGGATGGAATCGACATGTGAAGCCCGACCAATAGATGTGATCGGGTTCTGCTAACATCTCGCAGAGTGGCCCTCGCCAAGAACAATCCTAATTTGAAGGACCGCCTCGTCTCCGCCGCTGCCGGTCGAGGACGATTCTTCCTTTGAGCTTAAGCTGCGGCCGCAGCGGCTGGTGGAGTTCATCGGCCAGGCCAAAGTTAAGGAAAATCTTGACGTGGCGATTCAGGCTGCCAAGTCTCGCGGCGAGGCGCTCGATCACGTGCTGCTTTACGGGCCGCCCGGCCTGGGCAAGACTACGCTTGCCAACATCATCGCCAACGAACTCGCTGCCGCATTCCAGCAGACCTCCGGGCCGACGCTTCAGATCAAGGGCGATCTGACGGCCATTCTCACCAATTTGCGCGATCGCCAGGTGCTGTTTATCGATGAAGTGCACCGGTTGCAGCCCGCGCTGGAAGAGATCCTTTATTCCGCACTGGAGGATTACAAGCTCGACATCATGATCGGGCAGGGTCCGTCGGCGCGCACGCACACGATGGACGTGAAGCCCTTTACTTTTATTGGCGCAACCACGCGCGCGGGCCTGCTTTCAGCGCCCCTGCGCTCGCGGTTCGGGCTGCTGCTTCGGCTTGAGTTCTATACGAACGACGACCTGCGGATCATCATCGAGCGCTCGGCAGAGATTCTGGGCGTGAAGATCGACCGGCAGGGCTCAGTTGAGATCGCGGGACGATCGCGAGGCACGCCGCGTATCGCGAATCGCCTGCTGCGGCGCGTCCGCGATTACGCGCAGGTGCGCGCGGCGGGGATCATTGATTTGCCTACGGCGCAGGCCGCGCTCTCCATGCTGGAAGTCGATCAGCACGGGTTCGATGAGATTGATCGCAAGCTGCTGTTGACGATTATCGAAAAATATCAAGGCGGGCCAGTGGGCGTAAACACGCTGGCGGCAGCGCTGGCAGAAGAGCCGGACGCGATCGAGGAGATTTACGAGCCGTTCCTGATGCAGATCGGCTTTCTGAATCGCACGCCTCGCGGGCGCGTGGCAACGCAGCTTGCCTACGATCATTTTGGAATCACTCCGAATCGGCGGCAGAGTTCGCTTTTTTGAACCGTGCTATCGAGGCCGCGTCGTCAGGCAATACAATTTAGGCTATCGTTCTTACCGCAGAACCAGATCTCGGAATGTGGAGGCATCATGCGTGAAGTGATCTCAACCGACGGCGCTCCGAAAGCGATTGGCCCTTACTCGCAGGCGATTCGAGCGGGAGGGCTGCTGTTTACTTCTGGGCAGGTAGCGATTGATCCGGCCACGCAGCAGGTCGTTGCGGGCGACGTCGCGGCGCAGACGGACCGGGTTCTCAAGAACCTGGCGGCCATTCTGCAGGCTTCGGGCAGCAGCTTGGAGCAAGTAGTGCGCTGCACGGTCTTTCTCAAGAACATGGGAGACTTTGGCGCAATGAACGAAGTCTATGGCCGCTACTTCAAGCAGGCGCCGCCTGCGCGATCAACGGTTGAAGTGGCGCGCCTTCCGAAGGACGTACTGGTTGAAATTGATGCGATTGCGTTGGTCTGATTGTTCGGGTATGTTGTTCGCGCTGTTAAACAGTAAATCTGGAACAAGGAAAGTCAGAGAGAAACCTATGAAGACTCTGTTGCTTGCAATCATGCTGCTTGGACTGCGTGGGTCTGCTGCCGCCCAGACGGCTCCGGCGAAGAAGGCACCGGCAATTCCTAACGGGACCAACCAAGGTCACTGGCGAGCCCGTCAAGACCCCGAGCGGACTTGAATATTGGGACATCAAGGTCGGGACCGGCGCCGTCGCGCAAAGCGGGCATGAGGTGAAGGTCGATTACACGGGCTGGCTTACCGATGGAAAGAAGTTCGACAGCTCGGTGGGCACGGGACGTCCGTTCCAATTCATGCTGGGCGCCAGTCAGGTGATCAAAGGCTGGGACGAAGGTGTGGCGGGCATGAAGGTCGGCGGCAAACGCCAGTTGCGCATCCCACCGGATTTGGCCTACGGAGCGAAGGGCTATCCGGGCGCCATCCCTCCAAATGCAACGCTGATCTTCGACGTGCAGTTGGTGGATGTGAAGTAGCGCAGAATCAAAGTCAAAAGTCAGAAGTCAAATTGCAGAAGTAGAATCGGGCTGCGAATCTCCAGCAGCGAGTTCGGAGCAAACGGGTACGGTTCAAGCTCGTAGCCGGCTTTTACTTCTTCAATTTGACTTCTGACTTTTGACTTCTTGCGCCCGGTGCCTAAGCCTTGACGACTTTGCCGCTGCGCAGACAGGACGTGCAGACGCGGATGTGCTTGGTCGCGGCTCCTACCTTGGCATGCACGGGCCGCAGGTTGACGTTCCAGCGACGTTTGCTCACGTTGTGGGCGTGGCTGATGGTATTACCGAACTGCGGCCCCTTGCCGCAAATATCACAAACTCGTGCCATGATCTGAGAATCCTTCCAGGCTGTTGCCGAAAGCCTGATTTTACAGGAAATAGGCGGATTTGGCCACAGCAGTTGCCAAAAGCCGCCAACACTGACTGCCACGTACTGGCAGCCATGCTATGAGAGCCCGCCACGGGCCTAGCCCCTCCAGAGCTTGGCTCAGGCCGCTTTGCCCATCACTGGCTGCGAGCAATGGGCGCAGCGGCGGGCGTCGATTGGAATCTCGCTCAAACATTCAGGACATTTCCTGGTGGTCGGATCGGCTGGAGCGGGAGCCTTGCGCATGCGCGAAACCAGAGCATTGACTGGAGTCACGACAAAGAAGTAGACGGCCGCGGCGATCAGCAGAAAAGAGATGCAGGCGTTGATGAAATCTCCCACCGGGAACGCCGTCCCGTTGATCGTGAACACGATGGCCGAAAAGTCGGGCTTACCTACGAGGGCAGCGATGAGCGGGGTGAGAAGGTCTTTGGTGAGTGCAGTAATGACTCCGCCGAAAGCAGCGCCGATGACCACTCCGACTGCCATATCAACCACATTGCCGCGCAGGATGAATTGCTTGAATCCGGATAACATGTAAGCCTCCTTTTGTGGGATAGCCAACAAAAGGTAAATGGAGGGCGGGAATTGGTCAAGACTCTGGTTGAAATGGCACGCGCACTGATTATGCGCTAGACTCGGCGCCTTGGGATTGGACGTCGTGCCCCGTTTGTAGGTGAGAGCTGATCTTCGACGAGCTCCTCAGATCCGCATCGGCATCACGATGTAGCGGTACTTGTAGTCTTCGCCTTCGGCGGGGCGCAGTTGGCCGGCGGACTGGGCATCTTTCAATTCGAGTTTTACCTCGCCCGCGCCGATCGCTTTGATGAAATCGAGGAGATACTGAGCATTGAATCCGATGGCCATCGTCTCGCCGTCATAGGCAACTTCGATGGAATCTTCGGACTCGCCGGTTTCTGTGGAGGATGCGGAAAGTTTCAACTCGCCTTTCTCCAGGCGCAATCTGACGGCACGCGAGCGCTCGTCGGCGAACTGCGCTACGCGGGAGATTGCGGCTCCCAGTTCATCCCCTTGTACGAGAATTGACTTGCTGATGTCCTTGGGCAGCACGGCTTCGTAGTTGGGAAACTGGCCGGTCAGTTGGCGTGACGTGAGCAGGCGCGGGCCGACGCGGAAGAAGAGCGTGGATTCATCCTTGGCGAAGTCAATGGTTTCGATGTCCGAATCCAGGAGTGATTTGAGTTCATCCATTGCTTTTTTCGGAATGAGCGTCTTCATCTCGCCGGAAACACCTTCGAACTTTTCTCCTGCGCGCTCGATGTGAGCCAGGCGATGGCCATCGGTGGCAACCATGGTGATCGATTCGGGTTTCAGCACCATCAGAGCGCCATTGAGTGTGTAGCGAGATTCTTCGCTGGCGATGGCAAAGCCGGTTTTGGCGATCATCGAACGCAGAACGGGCGCGGAAATTTTGATGGATCCGGCGGATGGGAAGACCGGCAAGCCGGGAAAATTCGAGCGCGCCATGCCGACCATCTTCGTGTTGGACCGTCCGCAACGAATGCTGACCCAATGATTCTCCAGCAGGCGGATAGTGATGTCAGCATCGGGAAGCAGTTTTACGTAGTCGTAGAGCTTGCGGGCGGGAATCGTGCAAGCGCCTTCCTTCTTCACCTTGGCGTTGCAGGACGTACGCAGGCTCAGGTCGAGATCGGTCGCGGTCAGCATAAGCTTGTCACCCGCGGCTTCGAAAAGATAATTGGAAAGAATCGGAATGGTGGTCTTGCGCTCCACCACGCCCTGGGTGGCTGTCAGTTCGCGCAGCAGTTCAAATTTACCGACCGTAATTTCCATGGTCGTAGTGGCAGCGGCAGGGGCGACTTCTACCGGCATATTGGGTCTCCCGACTGTACTTCTGTTCTTTTCTTATATCAAATGCAAAAGCAATAAAACCAGTAGTAACCGTAGGTGAGGCGGAGAAGTGGAAATTTTGTCCATCTACCATTGGCTCAGGCTCGTTCCCCGCTTAACCCTCATGTGAATAATCTAACCCTGCGCCAGCGGCTGGCATCGCAACGCGGGGACCCTACTCAGAATTTCTGTCCAGTCTCACACAGTTTCCACAACCACTGAACAACCCGCGGGCAGGAAGATTGGACAGTAGAGTGGAAAAAGAGGTACCAGCCACAATTCACGCGCCCAGTTGCTCGGTCAGTTTATTAAGCAGCCTGTTCAAATCTTTGTCGACCTTGCGGAGCGCTTCAATCTTTTCGACCGAATGCAGCACGGTTGTGTGGTGCTTGCCGCCAAACTGGCGTCCGATTTCGGGTAAGGATGCTTCGGTCAGATGCTTTGCCAGGTACATCGCAATCTGGCGCGGATAGACGATCGAGCGGGAATTATTCTTCGCTTTGATCTCCACCAAACGCAGCCCGAACTGCTCGGCTACCGCTTTCTGAATGGATTCGATGGTCACCTTGCGCGCCTGCGAGTCGATGAAATTCTTCAAAACCTGCTGCGTGTAGGGCAGGGTAATCTCGGCGCCAATCAGCGACGAATGTGCCACGAGGCGAATCAGCGCGCCTTCCAACTCGCGAACATTGGAACGGATATTCTGGGCGATAAAGAGGGCCACATCGGTCGGCAGCGTTACGTGCTCTTGCTCAGCCTTCTTTTGCAGGATGGCGACTTTGGTTTCGAGATCGGGAGGCTGGATATCAGCAATCAGACCCCACTCGAAACGGCTGCGCAGGCGATCCTCAAATTCCGCCAGCTCCTTGGGGGGACGGTCGCTGGCGATAACGATCTGCTTCATGGACTCGTGCAGAGCATTGAAGGTGTGGAAAAATTCTTCCTGGGTACGTTCTTTCTGCGCGAGAAACTGGATATCGTCGACCAGCAGCACGTCCACCGTGCGGAACTTATCGCGGAAGCTGATCATTTTGTCGTAACGCAACGAGTTGATCATCTCGTTGGTGAACTTTTCGCTCGAGACATAGCAGATAGCCGCCTGAGGTGTGCGGCGCTTGATCTCGTGCCCGATGGCTTGCATCAGGTGGGTCTTGCCCATGCCAACGCCGCCATATAGGAACAGGGGGTTGTAGGCTTTGGAAGGCCGTTCAGCGACTGCCTGGCAGGCGGCGTGGGCGAACTGGTTGCCGCTGCCGATGACGAAGGCATCGAAGGTGTAGCGTGGGTTCAATTGGGCGGCGCTGTCCCAGTCGAACCGGCCCTGCATGGGAGCCGTTGCCGTCTGCTGGGAACTCGAACCGAAGGCCGAGAGGCCGCCATTGTGGCGGATGGGCGTGTTCGACGGATCGTCCTCGGCGGTAACAAATTTCACGTCTTCGTATCCCAATCCCAGGTTGTCGACAGCCTCCTGAATCAGATCGGCATATTTGTCTCCGACGTGCCGGAACTCGGCCGTAGGAACGCGCACGAAGAGAATTCCATTGCTGATGTGGCTGTAACGGGTCGGCTTCAACCAGGTGTCGTAGGAGTGCCGGTTGATTTTCTTTTCCAGCGCATCAAGGATGCGCGCCCAGGGATTCGGAATGAAGGCGGAACTGGTAGCAGACATTTTTATGAATACCAGAAAGCCCAGCGAAAAGGGGCTGGGATAAATCCAATCTTGAAATATTGGTCTTCGTTTTACAGCCGAGCAGTTTCTGTTTTGCGGCACTCGTTGCCGATGAAATTCATTACGGGACGAACGGCATACTAGCACAAAAAAAATCGCTGTGTCGGTGTTGTCGAACAAAAACTATTTCTGCGCGGACGATAGTTCGCACCAAGTTTTTTTGCGTTGTCAAGTGTCGAGAAACTAACTGCCGCGCAAAGAGTGCAATTGAAGAAAGGCGATGGAACGCAGATTTAATCGAGCGGCCGGGCAGCCTCGGTCACGGAATCGTTCTTCGATCCGGCCTTTTCTCTGTTTTCGCGGCGGTCTTGTAATTGCCCGGGTATACCACCACTGAACGGCGGCCGCCCTCTCCGTCGCTCTCGGTGCGCAAGTCTTTTTCCTCGCGCAGCGCGAGATGCACGATGCGGCGCTCGCGGGACGACATGGGACCAAAGCGGTACGGCTCACCCGTCCGGCGAACATTCTCGGCCGCCGTGCGGGCCGCCAACTGTATCTCGTCGATCCGCAACGCACGAAAATTCTTGCAGTCAAACCATATCTTCTCGTGCTCGTTGCCCTGCAGGTGCAGAATTTCCGATCCCAGCAGCTCAAACGAGCGCAACAATTCGCCACCACGCTCGAGCAACAGAGCTGAATCGGGGCCGGCAAACTCCACCAGGATCTCAGGATGTTCCCACTCCCGATTTTGCGCGATCGGCGGATCCACCGTAATCCTGTACTTCAGCCTGAATCCACCGTTGGTGATGACGGTTTGCAGAAATTCCCCAATCTGTTTGGCAGCGGCAACTTTATCGGTGATTGGCATAGATCAGTTCTCAGCTCTCAGCTGTCAGCTCTCAGAAAACGCCGTGATGCGTTACGCTGACGACTGAGAGCCGACAGACTATTTCTCTTTCTTTCTTGCGCGCTTCTCCATCATCTCGCGCATCTCGCGTCCCAGCGATGTGCGATTCATCACCGCCTGCTGCACGATGCCAATCAGTTGTCCCGCCGACCAATACAAACCCAGCCCGGCCGGCAGATTCCAGCTGATTACGCCCATCATGCCGGGCATCATGATGTTCATCATCTTCTGCTGCGAAGGGTCCATGCCTGCCTGCGGCGTCATGCGCTGCATAAGGAACATGGTGATGACGATCGCAATCGGCAGGATGTGCAACGGATCCGCCGACGCGAGATCGTGAATCCAAAGCCAGGGAGCGTGCCGGAGGTCGATGGCCACGCCCAGCATCCGGTAATAGGCAAACAGGAACGGCATCTGAATCACGAGCGGCAGGCATCCACCCGCCGGATTCACGCCTTCTTTTTTATACAACGCCGAAATCTCCGTATTCATTTCGGCTTTGCGCGGATCGCGAAGACTGTATTTCTTGTATTTTTCCTGGATCGATTTGATCTGCGGCGCGACGCGCTGCATCTTCAGCATCGACTTCATCTGCGAGAGGCGCAGTGGCAGTAACGCTACGTTGATCACCAGCGTTTGCAGCAGAATCGCCCAGCCCCAGTTGGCGACGATGTGGTTGTAGGTCCACTTCAGCCACAGGAAGAGCGGGCGCGCGATCAGACCCAGCCAGCCGAAATCGACCACTGCCCGCAAATCGGGCTCCGCCCCAGTGATTCCGGGGATGGAGACAGCTTCCAGATCGGCCAGCGATTTGGGACCGACGTAGAGTCGCTCGCGGGTGTCGCCACGAAGGCTGCCTACGGCAGCGCCGAGCACGTCGACCTTATCCATCTGGTGGGTGTTCGGATCCGCGCCGTAACGAGGAATCTCGATCTGGTTGCGCAGCGTCACCATGGTGGCGTTCTGCGGATCCTGCGGCACGAACACCGCCGCGAAATATTGATCCGACAATCCCGCCCAGTTGAAAGGGCCCGGGATCGTGCCGCCACCGCTGATCTTCTTGATCGCCAGACGTTCCACTTTGCTGTCGTACTGATAGACGACCTGGCCCGCGGCATAGGAGGGAGATGTCAACTCGCCGCCGAATCCGGAAGGCCACATCGGAAACGCCGCAACCTCAGCACCGTTTACCTGGACCGAAGTCTGAACTGCGACGACATAGCTCTCATCGAACGTGAACTTCTTCTGAACGGCGAGGCCGCCATCGGAGTATTCGAACGTGATCTGCGCGGGAGCCGCAAGAGTGGGGCCGCCCTTTTCTTCCTTGACAGGACGGTCGGACGACAAAACATACAAAGCCGAATTGAGCTTGTTGCGCAGGTTCTCGTCGTAGCTCCAGAGCGACAACGGGTAGCCGTATTTTTCGGCGGCGGCGGCGTTCACCAGATCCAGAGGATTACCCTTGTCGTCGTCCCACTTCTTCAGGACCCATGACTTCACTCGCCCGCCGCGATTGGTGAAGACGATGCGGTAGAGATTATTCTCAATGATCGTTTCCGACTCGCTGGCAGCCTGCTTGAGAGGTGGTGAGGGCGGCGCGTTTTTTCCAGATGCGCCGTGACGCGAGGAACGAACTTCCGATGCTTCTCGGCTTGCGTTCTCAGTAGTGTTTGCGCCTGCGCCCGGCGCCGGCGACTGATTCGGGACTGTGCTTGCCTGGGGGCTTTGCTGACTTGCCGGCGGCTGCGGCCCGTACTTCTTCAACAGCGGCTGAAATAGCATGATGACCAGGAAGGTCAGCGCAAAGACGATGAGCAGTCTGCGGTCCATGCCGGGTTCTTGTTGGGGATTCTTGAATTCTGCCAAATCAGTAGCTCGCTGTTCCTGGTTCGCTGTCGGCGGTTCGCGTGGCACCAAGGTCGATGGTGACGAGGTGATTCACCGTGGCATCGCGAAGACGTTCGTTACTCACCGCGTTCTTTACTACTGGGTCGTATCCGCCCCTTACAAAGGGATCGCAGCGCAATAAGCGCCAGCCAGCCATCAATCCTCCACGGAGAGCGCCATAGCGCTCAATCGCTTCCATCGCGTACTCCGAGCACGTGGGCACGTAACGGCACGACGGGGCGAGCGATGGCGAAACCCACCGCTTATAAAATCGCAGCATCACGAGTGCGAATGACTTCATTTGTCTGCCAGCCTCTTGGCAATCACGGCGAATGCCCGGCCCACTTCTTCGAGCACCACGGCGGATTCCAGCGTCAGGACCGACTTCTTCGGGTTGATCACCACATCGACTGCGCCCTTCAAGGTTGAACGCTGAAGCCGCACGGCCTCCCGCAGCCTCCGCTTGATCCGGTTGCGCTCGACCGCTCCGCCCAGAACCCGTCCAACGGTGAACCCGACGCGCGCCCCGCCTTCGGCCTGCGGTAAGAAAAAGACGGTCATGTGCGCGCAATAGTGCCGGCGTCCCTGTTTGTAGACGCGCTCAAAATCAGAGTGTTTCAGCAGTCGCGCCGCGCGGGGAAACCCTGTCCCCTTCTGCGGTACGGAAAGCCTTTCACCCCGGCTCGGAGCCTCGGCGCTCACAACCTCACAATCCTGCACAATAGTTAATGATGATAATGATAGTGACAGCCTTTGCTTTTGTCCGGGGGAAATACTACTCGCGGAAACCTGGCTTCACGGAGACGCGCTTGCGCCCCTTGGCCCGGCGACGCGACAGCACTTTGGCCCCGCTTTTGGTCTTCATGCGAGTCCGGAACCCGTGCTTCTTCGAGCGCTTGCGCCGGTTGGGTTGAAATGTACGTTTCGGCATCGAAAATCCTTGCTCCTGATTGAATCAACTGGACTAAGGCGAACCGTAAGTATAAATGACGGCGCGTATCCCCGGCAAACGGGGGAGTTAGGGAAACTCCAGCCGGAGCCTTTTCTGGCTATACTCCGCTGATGAAGATGAGCGGCTTTTCCTTCGTCACCACCGACTGGGCTCAGGTGGCGCCGTCCGACCATCCCGGCGAGACTGGCGTGGCGCGGTGGCGAACGCAGAACTTCGGCGACATACGAGTCCGCATGGTGGAGTATTCGGCCGGATATTCGGCAGACCACTGGTGCGCGAAAGGGCATGTCATCCTTTGTCTGGAGGGGGAACTGGAAACGGCCCTCGCCGACGGACGACATTTCACCCTGAGACCCGGCGACAGTTATCAGACACCCGATGGCGAGCCCGGCCACCGCTCTGCGACCAGAACGGGAGCGCGGCTGTTTATCGTTGACTAGCGGACTAGCGATTTCCTTGTCATGCTGATTTCTTGCCATACTCATTTCTGGTCATGAATCTGGACGACACCATCGTCGCCATTGCCACCCCGCCCGGTCGCGGCGGCATTGGCGTGATTCGTCTGGCGGGACCCGAGGCGCGTGCGATCGTCGCGCCCATCCTTCGACTGAAGCACGAACTGGAACCGGGGCGGGCCCTTTTCGGAGAACTCATCGAACCGGGTGGCGCGGGCGCCCTCGCGGGTGAAAAGGAAAGGACCATACCGAACCTCTTAGAGACGGGCGACTCCCCCGCCCAATCCGTCCGCATCGATGAGGTTGTCGTTACCTACTTCGAGAAACCCCACTCCTACACGACCGATGACATTGTCGAAATCTCTGCGCACGGCTCACCGGTTGTTCTGCGGCGCATAGTCGAACTCGCATTGGCTCGCGGCGCGCGCCTGGCCGAGCCCGGTGAATTCACCATGCGCGCCTTCCTCAACGGACGCCTCGATCTGACCCAGGCTGAGGCGGTTCGCGACTTGATCGACTCACAAACCTTATTTCAAGCCAAGGTCGCGGCCCAGCAGCTCGGGGGAGCACTCTCAAATCGTATTAAGCCGATCAAGCAAAAGCTGATCGAACTGATTGCCTTGCTCGAAGCTGGCATCGACTTTGCCGAAGACGACATTTCCGTTGCGCCCGATAGCACCATCTTGAAGCACATCGCGGAAGTCCGCGAACCGCTGCAACAACTCGCATCGACCTTTGCCTATGGCAAGGTCGTGCATGAAGGCTTGACGCTCGCCATCGTCGGACGCCCGAACGTGGGCAAATCGAGCCTGTTCAATCGCCTGGTGGAGCGTGAACGTGCGATCGTCACTGCGCAGCCCGGAACGACGCGCGACCTGGTTAGCGAAACCGTCGCCATCGGTGGAATTCCTGTGCAACTGGTGGACACCGCTGGAATCCGCCGCGCGCTCGATGAGGCGGAAAGCATCGGCATCAGGAAATCGATGGAAGCGCTGTCCGACGCTGATCTCGTGCTGGTGGTTCTGGACGCAACGCAACCAGTCGGCGACGAAGACCACGAGCTGATCCGCCAAGTGGAAGAACGGGCCGCACTCGTGGTCGAAAACAAATCCGATCTCAGAAGCTCATAGTTCTCCGCATCTGGCTCTCATCTGCCGGTGGTTGAGACTTCGGCTCTTACGGGCGAAGGCATTCCCGAGTTGCGCGACGCGATCCTGCAACATGTGGGCGGAGTAAGTGGACCGCAAATGGAAGCCGGATTCCTGACCAACGTGCGCCATCAGAAACTTGTCGGCGACTCCATCGATGGCCTCGACGCAGCTACCAATGCCGTCTCCGCGCGAGTTCCTCACGAAATGCTTCTTCTCGATCTCTATAATGCCCTGCGGCCGCTTGACGAAATTACTGGCGCCACCACTACCGACGACATCCTCAACCTGATCTTTGGTACCTTCTGCATCGGAAAGTAGAGCGAGTGATCCAGCAATTCTGGGAACTGGGAATCAGTAACTGGGGACTCAGTAGGGGATCTTGCCTGGATGCTGCTCCCAGGCTCGAAATGCTGCCAGCGCTTCCTCGCGCATCATCTGAATCATGGGAATTTCGCGCTCGGCATGCGGCTGCGTGAATTCCGCATAGATCGCGGAATCGTCAAACCCGGTCTTGGCAGCATCCGCGGCAAGATTGCCAAAATACACTTTGCGGATGCGGGCCCAATAAATCGCGCCAAGGCACATGGGACAGGGTTCACAGGACGTGTAGATATCACAGCCCTTGAGTTCGAAACAGCGAAGTTTCTGGCAAGCCTGGCGGATGGCCAGCACTTCCGCGTGTGCAGTAGGATCGTTCGTCGCCGTGACCTGATTCGCGGCTTCTGCGACGACATCGCCATCTTTTACGACGAAAGCCCCGAACGGCCCGCCGCGCCCGGAGCGGACATTTTCGATCGAGAGTTCAATGGCGCGAGCCATGAAATGTCTGTCCATTTGACTTGGTTCCGTCATCGCGTAGCAGGAACTCGCCGACCTAGATCTACGAATCTGTGCGGCAATCGGTCGAGCCGCTCCTCCACAGCCGATGTTTAAAGCAGCAAGTATAAGCGAGCTGAGAAATGAGCAAAATATTTCCGGACAAGACCAGTCCGCCGGACTCAACCTAGAAGATTGAAAAACGCAAGCCGGCGCGATAGGCTCGGGCATGGACGGGCAGGCTTTTATTTCCCGGCGCATCGTGACCCCGGAAGGAATCCGGCCGGGAGCGATACTCGTGCGTGATGGGAAGATCAGCGACATCGCGCCTGCCGACCAAGTGCCGGCAGATGCCGAGGTACACGACTTCGGCGATGCGGCGATTCTTCCGGGGCTTGTCGATTCGCACGTGCACATCAACGATCCCGGACGAGCCGAGTGGGAAGGATTTGAGTCGGCAACGCGGGCGGCCGCAGCGGGCGGCTACACGATGCTTGTCGATATGCCTCTGAACTGTCTGCCGGACGCCACAGTTGCCGCGCTCGAGGCCAAACGCAAAGCAGCCGCGGGGCGATGTCGCGTCGATTGGGCGGCGTGGGGCGGAGTGGTCAGCGGCAATCAAGCCGATATCGAAGCGCTCGCCGCCGCAGGCGTGGCGGGGTTCAAGTGCTTTCTGATTCATCCGGGAATCGACGGATTCACGATGGTCACCGAGCAAGAGCTTCGCGCGGCGCTGCCCCATGTGGCCCGGACGGGCTTGCCGCTGCTGGTGCACGCGGAACTTACCGGCCGGTGATGAAGCCACGAGCGGCTGCAAACGAAGACGCGGATTGGAGTCGCTACGCGACCTATCTGCGATCGCGGCCGGATGAAGCGGAACTCTCGGCGATTCGGCTGCTGCTGTCGCTCTGCCGCGAATATGATTTCCGCCTGCACATTGTGCACCTCGCGGCGAGCTCGGCGCTTGCCGAATTGCGCGCCGCGCGCGCCGAGGGCTTCCGGTCACGGTCGAAACGTGTCCGCACTATCTGCATTTCTGCGCGGAAGAAATTGCCGACGGCGCGACGTTGTGCAAGTGCGCGCCTCCGATTCGCAGCCGGGAAAATCGCGAAAAGTTGTGGCAGGGGTTGCGAGACGGCGATCATCGACCTGGTGGCCACGGACCATTCGCCGTGTCCGCCGGCCATGAAGCAGCTCGACGAAGGCAATTTCAAGACCGCCTGGGGCGGGATTTCGAGCCTCTCGGTGGCGCTGCCGGTGATGTGGACCGAAGCGAGCCAGCGCGGATTTACCTTGCCCGATATCGCGCGCTGGATGGCCGAAGCGCCCGCGCGACTGGCGGGATGCGACGCGCGCAAAGGCCGGATTGCTGCGGGGTTTGATGCCGACTTCGTCGTGTTCGACCCGGAGGCCGAATTCGTGGTGACGCGAAGAACGGCTGTATTACCGGCACCAGTTTCGCCTTATATGGGGAAAGCTGCGCGGCGTGGTGAAAGCGACGTACCTGCGGGGGCAGCCCGTTTCAGGGACGGGCAATTTCCGGCGAGCCAAGCGGGCGGGAAGTCGTGCCGGTGAAATAGCGTCATTTCGAGCGAAGCGAAGGATTCGCCGCGAACTTCAGTCCTTCGCTTCGTCGGTATGACAATTACATGAGGGAGTCGCATGAAAGCAGAGAACATCATCGGCATGTCGGCGCCGCGCAAAGAAGGGCGCGACAAAGTCACGGGCGCAGCACGGTACATCGACGACATGACCCTGCCCGGCATGCTTTACGGCGCGACCGTGCGCAGCCAGATTCCTCGCGGCAAAATCAAGAAAATCACGTTTGGTCCGCGAATTCGACTGGAACGAATTTGTCATCGTCACCGCGAAGGACATTCCCGGCAAGAATTGCATCGCTCTGATCGAGAACGATCAGCCTTGCCTGGCCGATGGAATCGTCAACCATCCCGAAGAGCCGATCCTGCTGCTGGCGCATGCGGACCCACATCTCCTGCGGAAGGCGTTGAGGCGGTCTCGATCGAATACGAACCTCTGCCGCCGATTTTCACGATCGAAGAGAGCGAACGGCTGTCGCAATTGATTTGGGGAACGACAATATATTCAAGACGTTCTTGATCGAGAAGGGCGATGTGGAAGCGTTGGGCAAAAGCCGATTACATCGTCGAAGGCGAATACATCACCGGCGCGCAAGAACAGCTCTACATCGAAAAGAACGGCGTCATCGCGGCCTTCGATCGCGGAGCAAGGGGTCACGGTTTGGGGTTCGCTGCAGTGTCCCTACTATGTGCACAAGGCGCTGATGGCGCTTTGCGGGCTGCCGGAAGAAAAAGTTCGCGTCGTGCAGACGGAAACCGGCGGCGCGTTTGGCGGCAAGGAAGAATATCCGTCGATGATCGCGGGCGCATGCGGCGCTGCTGGCCATGAAGTCCGGGCGGCCGGTGAAAATCATTTACGACCGCGCTGGAAGACATGGCGGCGACGACGAAGCGGCATCCTTCGCGGACGCGGCATCGCACAGCCGTGAGCAAAGACGGCAAGATTCTCGGCGGCGAAATCGACTTCACGATCGATGGCGGCGCGTACGTGACGCTGTCCTCCGGTGGTGCTTTCGCGCGGCACGATTCATGCCGGCGGGCCTTATTATTGGCCGAACGTTCGCATGCGCGCGAAAGCGGTGGCGACGAATGCGCCGCCGCATGGCGCGTTTCGCGGATTCGGCGCGCCGCAGAGTCTGTTCGCGATGGAGCGGCACATGGACCGCATCGCGCAGCGCTGGGCCTTTCGCCGGTAGAGATCCGGCGCGGCAATTTCCTGAAGCCGGGACAAACAACGACCACCGAGCAAACGATTCGCGAAGAAATTGATCTGGGAAAACTGCTCGATCGCGCGCTCGAACTCTCGGACTATTACGACGAAGAAAAGCAGGTTCGCGCACGAGAACAAAGCCGGGACGATCAAGAAAGGAATGGGCATCGCGGCGTTTCTGCATGGCGCAGGATTCACGGGATCGGGCGAACGCTATCTTGCTTCCGTGGTCGGCGTGGAAGGATGCGCAGACGGCCGCGTGCGCGTGCTGGTTTCCAGCACGGAATTCGGGCAGGGAACCAACACGGTCCTGTGCCAGATTGCGGCCGAAACTCTGGGACTTGCCCTACGACGACGTGGAGATTGCGCAGCCGGACACGACGAAGTGCCGAACAGCGGGCCGACGGTGGCGTCGCGCACGGCGATGGTCGTCGGCAAGCTGGTGCGGTCGGCCGCCCGGGAATCAAGCAGACGCTGATTGGCGCGGCTTGCTCGGCAGTCGTACACGCCGCGAAGAATTCCGCGCCGCATGCCAGCGATACGTTGCCGACGCACGGGCAACTTCGGTCGCTGGCGCAATACGAGCCGCCCGCGGATTTTCTGGGACGATCAGAAATATCGCGGCGAAGCCTATGCGGCGTTTGCCTGGGCGGTCTACGTGGCGGAGGTTGCGGTTGATCTCTCGACGTACAGCGTGACCGTGGACGATTTCGTCGCGCTGCAGGAAGTCGGCCAGGTGCTGAATCCCGTTCTGGCGAGGGGCCAGATCGTCGGCGGCGTTGCCCAGGGAATCGGATTTGCGCTGTACGAAAAAGTCGTATGGCGCGATGGACGCATGCAAAACGGCCAGATGACCAACTACATCATGCCCACTTCGGCGGACCTTCCGCCGATTCGCGTCTTTTTCGAGGAGATGGGCAACGTCCACGGCGCGTACGGCGCGAAAGGTATCGGCGAGCTTCCGATGGATGGGCCGGCGCCGGCGATCGTGAACGCCATTGAGGATGCGCTCGGGGATTCGCCCGGTTCGATTCTGTTCCGCTGCTTGCCGGAAGATATTTTCGAGCCGTCAGTGCCGGCGAGAAGCGATGAACCACTCCTCCGGAGCCCAGCGAGACGACTGTGCAGCCGCGCGCAAATGCGAGATTGCCCTCACGGTGAATGGCGAGCCGAGAACGGTGCGCGTCTTATCCGATGGAGCGGCTGCTGGATGTGCTGCGGGAAGAACTTGGGTTGACCGGCACGAAAGAAGGATGCGGAGAGGGCGAGTGCGGCGCGTGCTCGGTCTTGATGGATGGCGCGCTGGTGAATAGCTGTCTGGTGCCGGTTCTTCAGGCGGCGGGCGCGAACATCATCGACCATCGAAGGCTGTCGCGACGGTCCGCAATTGAGTGCGCTGCAGGCAGCTTTTCTCGAATGCGGCGGCGCGCAGTGCGGCATCTGCACGCCGGGAATGATTCTGGCGGCGGTCATCTGTTGACAAGAATCCCGAGCCGACGCTGGATGATATTCGCGAAGGGCTTTCGGGCAATCTCTGCCGCTGCACGGGCTACACGCAGATTTTCGAAGCCGTAGCGGAAGCGGCGCGACGCAGAGCTAAGCATGAAGAACTGGCGACTGAGAACTTCCGCATGAGATCCGATCCGGCGGATTACGAATTGGTTGCGCCCGGCACGCTGCAGGCGGTCGTTGCGCTTCTGGCGGATGAGCCGGGCCAGTGGCTCCCGATCGCTGGCGGCACGGATTTGATGGTGCAGTACGCGGCGGGCAAGCTCCCGGCGCGGAAGCTGGTGAGTATCTGGAATCTGCCGGAATTGCGCCGCATCGAGGTTTTGCCCGGACGAAATCAGGATCGGCGCGGGTGCACTTACACCGACCTGCGCGAGCACGACGTGATCGCCGCGAATTTCCTTTGCTGGCGAGCGCGGCGCAGCTGGACCGGCGGAATCGCGAACCAGAATCGCGGAACGCTTGGCGGCAACATCGTGAATGCCTCGCCCGCGGCCGATTCCCTGCCCGCGCTGCTGGCCTATGACGCGGAATTGATTCTGGTTTCGGTGCGCGGCGAGCGGCGCGTGCCGTACGTCGGCTTCCACACCGGCTACAAGAAGATGAAGTTGGCGCCGGATGAGCTGATTCGAGCCGTGTGTCTTCGGCGAGTTTTTCGGAGTATCTTCATTACGCGCGGAAGGTGGGGGCTCGCAATGCTCAAGCGATTTCGAAAGTTTGCATCGCCGCGTTGGGCCGGCTGCGTGGCGAGGTGGTTGGGGGTCCGATTGGTGGCGCGATGTTGGCGCCATCGACGACGTTCGCATTGCGCTCGGCAGCGTGGCCCCCGATTCCGATTCGTTTGACCGGAAGTGGAACAGATCGTGTACGGAAAGCAGGTCGATCCGCCGCTTGTGCAGCTGGCAAGAAAGGCGGTCGCCGCCGCGATCCAGCCGATCGATGACATTCGATCTACCTCGAAATATCGCGCAGCCGTGGCGGCCAATCTGGTGGGAGAATTTCTTGAGCAACTGGGTCGCAGTGGAAAGACAGCATGAACAACGTGCTGGCGCGCTGGAATTTTCTTCCCGTTGCGGCGGCCGTCGATGAGATACTGCCGTGCTGTGGCTCACGCGCTTGGGCCAATGGGATGGTCGAACGAAGGCCGTTTCCCGACGAAGCATCCTTGCTGGCAGCGTCGGAAGAAACGTGGCGCAGCTTGGCGGAGTCGGATTGGTTGGAGGCGTTTCGCAGCCATCCTCGTATTGGTGAACCACGCATTGGTGAATCGCGCAATGGCGAGTCTACGGGGCCGAAAGTGGCCTTGCCTCAGTCAGCCGCATGGTCAGAACAGGAGCAACGGGACGTCGCGGATGCCGGCGATTCTGTGAAGATTGCGCTCGCCGAGGGGAACCGTGAATACGAGCGCAGGTTCAATCGGATCTTCATCGTGTGTGCGAGTGGGAAGTCGGCTCCAGAGATTCAGAAGGTTTTGGAACGCCGGTTGAAGAATGACCCGCAAACCGAGCTTCGGGAAGCGGCGGACGAGCAGCGGCAGATCACGCAACTTCGACTAAGGAAGTGGCTCCAAGGATGACGCGAATTTCTACGCACGTTCTGGACATCGCGCAAGGGCAGCCAGCCAAGGATGTTCCGGTGCGATTGGAACGGCGCGAAGCCGCTGGCGAGTGGCGACTGCTCGCAGCCGCACGCACCGATCAGGACGGCCGGTGCCCCAGTTGCTGCCCGAAAAGGAAGCGCTGACCCCGGGGGTTTATCGTCTAGGGTTCGAAACCGCGACTTATTTTGCCGCCCGGAAAGTTGACGGATTGTACCCGGTGGTGGAAATTACTTTTCAGGTTCGAGAGGGCGAAGATCATTTTCACATTCCGTTGTTGTTGAGTCCGAATGGCTACACGACTTATCGGGGGAGTTGAACATCTTCAGGAAGAATTCGAGGGCCCGACCAACGTGACCTTTTCAATCCGAGAATGGATCCACCTCGCGGTGCGGTGGTTCCATGTTTTTGCGGGAATCATGTGGGTCGGTCAGACCTATTACTTCACCTGGCTGGACGGCCAATTCGGAAAACTCGAGAAAGAAAGCAATGCAAAAACACCTCCGGCGGTGTGGATGGTCCACAGCGGCGGGTTCTACTCGGTTGAAAAACAGAAGTCACTCGGGGTCCTGCCCGAACTGGTCCATTGGTTTCGCTGGGAAGCCTTGATGACGTGGCTGAGCGGAATGGCGCTGCTCTTCCTGGTCTATTACTTCACCGGCGGACTACTTGATCGCGACGTGGCCAACATCTCGCAACTTGCCGGCATTGCGATCGGGCTGGCCGTTCTGGCCGCTGGTTGGCACATCTATGACCTCGCGGTCCGCTCGCCTCTCGGCAAATCCGGATTGGGCTTCGCGGCATTTTCGCTGGCGATGACTGCCGCGACCTCATGGGGACTGGTGCACGTACTGAGCGGGCGCGCTGCTTATATCCATGTGGGGGCAATGTTCGGGACCATCATGACGGCCAATGTCTGGTTCCGGATTCTTCCCGCCCAGCGCAAGATGATCGCCGCCGCTGCCGCCGGCGCCAAGTTTGATCCGGCACTGGGTGCTCAGGCCAAATTGCGCTCCAAGCACAACACCTTCATGGCCGTGCCAGTAGTCTTTCTCATGATCAGCAATCATTTTCCAGTGGGAACTTACGGAAACAGATACGGATGGGAGATCCTGACCGCCCTCGTCCTGATTGGCTGGGCGGCGGCGAAAGCAATTCGCGAAGCCTAGCCGCAGCGGAAGACCCAGTTCCTCGGCAGGGTGCGTTGTTAAATGAATCGTCGTTGGGTGAATCGTCGGTAGGATGGGATTAGTGCAGGCAAGCCGTGACAAAACAGACTGGGCTCGCGAGGTCATCGCTCGTTGTCAGACTCTCGCCCGTTTCAGCGAGGATGAGGGCGGCATCCGCCGCACGTTTCTTTCCGCACCCATGCGGGACTGCCACCGTGAAATTGCCGGATGGGTTGCTCCTCTTGGAGTCGTATCCAGTGTCGATGCGGCAGGAAATTTGCGCATGCTTTACCCGGGGGCGCAGCCGGATGCGCCGCGCTTGATGATGGGCTCGCATCTCGATACCGTACCCAACGCCGGGGCGTACGACGGGAGTCCTGGAGTTGTTCTTCCGCTGGCGTTGCTTGGCGCTTTACACGGACGGAAGCTCCCCTTTGCCATCGAAGTCGTCGGTTTCTCTGAGGAGGAGGGGTTCGCTTTCGTACGCCGTTTATCGGGAGCCGCGCGCTCGCAGGCAGTCTGGATGAAGACGTACTCAGCCGCCACGATGCGCAAGGAGTCTCGGTATGCAAGGCGATTGAGAATTTTGGCTTGAACCCGGCGGAGATTCCGCAGGCCGCAATCCGCGAGGATGTCCTGGGCTATGTGGAGTTCCATATTGAGCAAGGGCCAGTGCTGGAGAATGCCGGCCGTCCACTGGGAGTCGTCGAAGCGATCGCCGGCCAAAGCCGGCTGAGTTCGCCTTCCTGGGGCATTCCAATCACGCGGGAACGACGCCGATGGCGCTTCCGCCATGATGCTCTCGCCGCTGCGGCTGAGTGGATCAACGGAGTCGAAAAGTATGCACTGAGTAATTCGGGTCTGGTGGCCACGGTGGGCGCGATTCAAGCAAAGCCCGGTGCGAGGAACGTCATCGCAGGGGAGACGCGAGTGAGTCTCGATGTGCGCCACCGGCATGACGAGGCGCGAAATCAGGCGGTGGACTGTCTGGCGCGGCTGGCGGAAGATATTGGGACGCGCCGTGGGCTGAGGGTGCGATCGAATACGCTGATGAACCAGCCAGCCGTGCCCATGAATCCATTTCTCGTAAGCCAGGTGGAACGAGCTGTCAGCAGTGCGGGATGCGAGCCGTACCGCATGGTGAGCGGCGCCGGGCATGATGTGATGATCATGGCTGCGAAAGTTCCGGCCGCCATGATTTTTCTGCGTACGCCGGGTGGCATCAGCCATGATCCGGCGGAAACGGTGGGAGTCGGCGACGTAGCAAAGGCGATCGACTGCGGAATGCATCTGCTCGAACAGCTGGTATCCTCATCTGAATTTCAAAGCTGAGTTTCAGAGAAAGATAAAACATGCATAATCTCGGTCGGACGCGAAGCTCACAACAAGCAAACCATATTCTCCTGACGCCCGATACGTTTGTCCGCACCACCTTGCCGGGCATGACGAGCTGCGCGGCAATTGTGCACGCAGGGTCGGCAATGGGCGCGCGTTTTACTCAGTACACAGCGGAGTTTGAACCCGGCGGCGAGCTGAGCGGCAAGTTCGCCGGAACAACGGCCCAACGGTTCGTGTTTGTAATGGAAGGCGCTGTTCAGTTGAATGTGAACAACCAGCAAAGCCAACTCGAAACGCGAGGTTACGCCTATCTGCCGGCGGGCCAGGCGCATCGACTTACGGCGACCGCAAAGAGCCGTCTGGCTGTGATTGAAAAGGTTTATGAGAGCTTGCCGCCGATCCCACCACCGCATTTAATTGTGTCGCACGAAGATAAGGTTGCGTCGCATCCACTCGCGGACATGGATCCACGATTGCAGCTCAAATTCTCCTCCCGGACGAGATGAGCTTCGATTTTGCAGCTCAACACCATGGTCTACCAGCCCGGCTCCGCGCTCAGCATGGTGGAGATGCATGTGTATGGAGCACGGGCTCATCATGCCGAAGGCGGAGGCATCTACCGGCTCGGCGATTCCTCAGTATTCCGTTACGGCGGGGGACTTCATCTGGATGGCCCCGTGGTGCCCACGGCGCCATCCAGATGAAATCTCCCGCCGTAACGGGATACCAGGAATCGCCGAGCCGGTAGATGCCTCCGCCTTCGAGCATGATGAGCCCGTGCTCCATCACATGCATCTCCACCATGCTGAGCGCGGAGCCGGGCTGGTAGACCATGGTGTTGACTGCAAAATCGAAACTCATCTCGTCCGGCAGAAGACACTTGACCTGCAATCGCGGATCGTCCGCGAGTGGATGCGACGCAACCTTGTCTTCGTGCGACACAATTAAATGCGGTGGTGGGATCGGCGGCAAGCTCTCATAAACCTTTTCAATCACAGCCACGACGGCTCTTTGCGGTCGCCGTGATCCGGTGCGCCTGGCCCGCTGGCAGATAGGCGTAACCCCGCGTTTCGAGTTGGCTTTGCTGGTTGTTCACATTCAACTGAACAGCGCCTTCCATCACAAACACGAACCGTTGGGCCGTCGTTCCGACGAACTTGCCGCCCAGTTCGCCGCCGGGTTCAAACTCCGCTGTGTACTGCGTAAAACGCGCGCCCATTGCCGACCCTGCGTGCACAATTGCCGCGCAGCCCTTCATGCCGGGCAAGGTGGTGCGGACAAACGTATCGGGCGTCAGGAGAAGATGATTTGGCTGTTGTGAGCTTCGCGTCCGGCCGAGATTATGCATGTTTTATCTTTCTGTGAAACTCAGCGAAACTCACTTTGAAATTCAGATGAGGATGCCAGCTGTTCGAGCAGAGTGCATTCCGCAGTCGATCGCCTTTGCTACGTCGCCGACTTCCACCGTTTCCGCCGGATCATGGCTGATTCCACCCGGCGTACGCAGAAAAATCATAGCGGCCGGAACTTTCGCAGCCATGATCATCGCATCATGCCCGGCGCCGCTCACCATGCGGTACGGCTCGCATCCCGCGCTGCTGACAGCTTGTTCTACCTGGCTTATCAGAAATGGATCCATGGGTACGGCGGGCTGGTTCATCAGCATATTTCGCCGAAGTCTCAACCCCCGACGTGTGGCAATATCTTCCGCCAGCCGCGCCAGATAGTCCACCGCCTGATTTCGCGCCTCGTCATGCCGGTGGCGCACATCGAGACTCACTCGCGTCTCCCCTGCGATGACGTTCGCTCGCGCCTGGCTTCGCTTGAATCGCGCCCACCGTGGCCACCAGACCCGAATTACTCAGTGCATACTTTTCGACTCCGTTGATCCACTCGGCGGCGGCGGCGAGAGCATCATGGCGAAGCGCCATCGGCGTTGTTCCCGCGTGATTGGCTGCCCCAGGAAGGTGAACTCAAGCCGGCTTTGGCCGGCGATCGCTTCGACGACTCCCAGCGGACGGCCGGCATTCTCCAGCACTGGCCCTTGCTCAATATGGAACTCCACATAGCCAAGGACATCCTCGCGGATTGCGGCATGCGGAATTTCTGCCGGGTTCAAGCCAAAATTCTCAATCGCCTTGCCTGATCGAGATTCCTTGCGCATCCTGGCGGCTGAGCACATCTTCATCCAGACTGCCCGCGAGTGCGCGGCTGCCGATAAATGGCGTGCTGAAGCGAACGCCCTCCTCTTCCGAGAAACCGACGACTTCGATGGCAAAGGGGAGCTTCCGTCCGTTCAAAGCGCCAAGCAACGCCAGCGGAAGAACGACTCCGAGAACTCCGTCGTACGCTCCGGCGTTGGGCACGGTATCGAGATGCGAGCCCATCATCAAGCGCGGCGCATCCGGCTGCGCCCCCGGGTAAATCATGCGCAAATTTCCTGCCGCATCGACCCTGGATACGACTCCAAGAGGAGCAACCCATCCGGCAATTTCACGGTGACATTCCCGCATAGGTGGAGAAAGAAACGTGCGGCGGATGCCGCCCTCATCTTCGCTGAAACGGGCGAGAGTCTGACAACGAGCGATGACCTCGCGAGCGCAGTCTGTTTGTGTCACGGCTTGCCTGCACTGATCCCTCCTACCGACGATTCACCCAACGACGATTCATTTAACAACACACCCTTGCCGAGGAACTGGGTCTTCCGCTGCGGCTAGGCTTCGCGAATTAGCTTTCGCCGCCACCCAGCCAATCAGGACGAGGGCGGTCAGGATCTCCCAGCCGTATCTGTTTCCGTAGGTTCCCACCGGAAAATGATTGCTGATCATGAGAAAGACTACGGGCACGGCCATGAACGTATTGTGCTTGGAGCGCAATTTGGCCTGAGCACCCAGTGCGGGATCAAACTTGGCGCCGGCGGCAGCGGCGGCGATCATCTTGCGCTGCGCGGGAAGAATCCGGAACCAGACATTGGCCGTCATGATGGTCCCGAACATCGCCCCCACATGGATATAAGCAGCGCGCCCGCTCAGTACATGCACCAGTCCCCATGAGATCGCGGCAGTCATCGCCAGCGAAAATGCCGCGAAGCCCAATCCGGATTTGCCGAGAGGCGAGCGGACCGCGAGGTCATAGATGTGCCAACCAGCGGCCAGAACGGCCAGCCCGATGGCAATGCCGGCAAGTTGCGAAATGTTGGCCACGTCAGGGTCAAGCAGTCCGCCGGTGAAGTAATAGACCAAAAAGAGCAACACCATTCCGCTCAGCCACGTCATCAAAGCTTCCCAGCGAAACCAATGGACCAGTTCGGGCAGGACCCCGAGTGACTTCTGTTTTTCAACCGAGTAGAACCCGCCGCTGTGGACCATCCACACCGCCGGAGGTGTTTTTGCAGTGCTTTCTTTCTCGAGTTTTCCGAATTGGCCGTCCAGCCAGGTGAAGTAATAGGTCTGGCCGACCCACATGATTCCCGCAAAAACATGGAACCACCGCACCGCGAGGTGGATCCATTCTCGGATTGAAAAGGTCACGTTGGTCGGTCCCTCGAATTCTTCCTGAAGATGTTCAGCTTCCCCGATAAGTCGTGTATCCATTCGGACTCAACAACAACGGAATGTGAAAATGCTCTTCGCCCTCTCGAACCTGAAAAGTAATTTCCACCAATGGGTACAATCCGTCGACTTTGCGCGCGGCAAAATAAGTCGCGGTTTCGAACCCTAGACGATAAACCCCCGGGGTCAGCGCTTCCTTCTCGGGTAGCAACTCGAGGGCACCGGCCGTCCTGATCGGTGCGTGCGGCTGCGAGCAGTCGCCACTCGCCAGCGGCTTCGCGCCGTTCCAATCGCACCGGAACATCCTTGGCTGGCTGCCCTTGCGCGATGTCCAGAACATGCGTAGAAATCCGCGTCATCCTTGGAGCCACTTCCTTAGTCGAAGTTGCGTGATCTGCCGCTGCTCGTCCGCCGCTTCCTGAAGCTCGGTTTGCGAATCATTCTTCAACCGGCGTTCCAAAATCTTCTGAATCTCCGGAGCGGACTTCCCACTCGCACACACGATGAAGATGCGATTGAACCTGCGCTCGTATTCCCGATTCCCGTCCGCGAGCGCAATCTTCACAGAATCGCCGGCATCCGCGACGTCCCGTTGCTCCTGTTCTGACCATGCGGCCGACTGAGGCAAGGCCACTTTCGGCCCCGTAGACTCGCCATTGCGCGATTCACCAATGCGTCGATAGATTCACCAATTCGAGGATGGCTGCGAAACGCCTCCAACCAATCCGACTCCGCCAAACTGCGCCACGTTTCTTCCGACGCTGCCAGCAGTGATGCTTCGTCGGGAAACGGCCTTCGTTCGACCATTCCATTGGCCCAAGCGCGTGAGCCACAGCACGGCAGTATCTCATCGACGGCCGCTGCAATGGGAAGAAAATTCCAGCGCGCCAGCACGTTGTTCATGCTGTCTTCCCACTGCGACCCAGTTGCTCAAGAAATTCTCCCGACCAGATTGCCCGCCACGGCTGCGCGATATTTCGAGGTAGATCGAATGTCATCAATCGGCTGAATCGCAGATGCGACCGCCTTTTTTACCTGCTGGACAAGCTCCGGATCGACAGACTTTCCTGCACGATCTGCTCCACCTCCGTCAAACGAATTGGAATCGGGTGCCACGCTGCCGAGCGCGATGCGAACATCGTCGATGCGTCCATCGCGCCCCAATCGGATCCCCAGCCACCTCGCCACGCAGCCGGCCCAACGCGGCGATGCACACCTTCGAAATCGCTTGAGCATTGCGAGCCCCCACCTTCCGCGAGTAATGAAGATACTCCGAAAAACCTCGCCGAAGACAGACAGCGCGAACCAGCTCATCCGGCGCCAACTTCATTTTCTTATAGCCGGTGTGAAAGCCGACGTAAGGCACTCGGCGCTCGCCGCGCACCGACACCAGAATCAGCTCCGCGTCATAAGCCAGCAGCGCCGGGAGGGAATCGGCAGCGGGCGAGGCATTGACGATGTTGCCTCCCAGCGTTCCCCGATTCTGATTCGCGATTCCACCGGTCCACTGGGCAGCGCTCGCCAGCATTGGAAACTCCCGCGCGATCACTTCGTGCTCGCGCAGTTCGGTGTAAGTGCATCCTGCGCCAATCCTGATTTCGCCGGGCAAAACCTCGATGCTGCGCAGCTCCGCCAAATTCCAGATACTTACCAGTTTCCGCGCCGGGAGTTTGCCTGCCGCATAGAGCACCATCAGATCGGTGCCGCCAGCAATCGGGACCCACTGGCCCGGCTCATCCGCCAGAAGCGCAACGACCGCCTGCAGCGTGCCGGGCGCAATCAATTCGTAATCGGCGGGATCGGATCTCATGCGGCAGTCCTCATTCGCCAGTTCTTCATGCGTTAGCTCTGCGTCGTGTCGCTTGCGCCACGGCTTCAAAAATTTGCATGTAGCCAGTGCATCGGCAGAGATTGCCCGAAAGCGCTTCGCGAATGTCTTCCAGGGTGGGTTCAGGTTTCTTGTCGAGCAGATGACAGGCGCTCAGAATCATTCCGGGAGTGCAGATGCCGCACTGCGCGCCGCCGCATTCCAGAAAAGCTGCCTGCATCGCACTCAATTGTGGACCTTCAGCGACACCCTCGATCGTCGTAATGTTCGCGCCCGCTGCCTGAAGCACCGGAACGAGACAGCTATTCACCAGCCTGCCATCCATCAAGATCGAGCAGGAGCCACATTCGCCCTCTCCGCAACCTTCCTTCGTGCCGGTCAACCCAAGCTCTTGTCGCAGGACATCCAACAGCCTCTCCATGGGAAAGACGCGAACCGTTCGCGGCTTGCCGTTCACCGTGAGAGAAACCTCGCATTTGCCGCGGTCACAGTTGCCGCGAGATTCGGAGGAGTGGTTCATCGCTTCTCGCCGGCACTGACTGCTTCAAAGATATCTTCCGGCAAGAGCGGAACTGAGTGGAAGTGGGTTCCGGGCGCATCCCCGAGCGCATCTTCGACTGCGTTCACGATCGCGGGAGCCGGGCCGTCCATCGGAAGTTCGCCAATCCCCTTCGCGCCATACGCCCCATGAACGTTGCCCATTTCTTCGAAGAACACGCGAATTGGAGGCAAATCCGCGGAGGTCGGCATGATGTAGTTTGTCATCTGACCGTTCTGCATGCGTCCATTTTGCCAGACGACTTTTTCATAGAGCGCAAATCCGATTCCTTGCGCCACGCCTCCGGCAATCTGGCCCTTCGCCAAAACGGGGTGAAGAACTCGACCGACTTCCTGTAGAGCCACGAAATCTTCGACCGTTGCGCTGTAGGTCGAGAGATCCACGGCAACTTCCGCAACATAAACTGCCCAGGCAAAAGCCGCATACGCTTCGCCGCGATATTTCTGATCGTCCCAGAAGACACCTTCGGGCGGGTCGTAGCGCGCCACCGACCGGAGTTCGACCGTGCTCAGCAATGTGGCGCTGGCAAGCCGCACGAAATTCATGCGGCGAGTACGAACTGCCTAGCGCGCCGCTTGCAACGAGTGTCTGCCTGATTCCGACAGCGGCCGACCGCACCAGACTGCCGACGACCATAGCCGTGCGCGACGCAACGGTCGGTCCGCTGTTTGGCACTTGATTCGTATCCGGTTGCGCGATCCGCACTTCTTCATAGGGCAAATCCAGCGCTTCGGCGGCGATCTGGCAGAGGACGGTATTGGTTCCCTGACCGAACTCGGTGCTTGAAACCAGCACACGCACGCCGCCATCCGCACACCCCTCCACCGCAACCACGGAAGCGAGATAACGTTCTCCCGAACCAGTAAAGCCCGCGCCGTGCAGAAAAGCGGCGATGCCCATTCCTTTCTTGACCGGCCCGGCTTTGTTCTCCTGCACGAAGTGTTTTTTCTTCGCGGTGTAGTCCGAAAGTTCCAGCGCGCGATCGAGAAGTTTTCCCAGATCGATTTCTTCGCGGATCGTCTGTTCCGTAGTCGTGGTTTCCCCGGGCTTGAGGAAATTGCGGCGCCGGATTTCCACCGGAGAAAGTCCCACCGTCTGTGCGATGCGATCCATATGCCGCTCCATCGCGAACAGGCTCTGCGGCGCGCCAAATCCGCGAAACGCCCCGTGCGGCGGAGCGTTTGTCGCTACGGCCTTCCCGCGAATGCGGACTTTGGGCCAATAGTATGGACCACCCGCATGGATGGTGCCCCGCGAGAGCACCACGGACGACAACGTCGCGTATGCGCCGCCATCAATCGTGAAGTCGATTTCCCCGCCCAGAATCTTTCCGTCTTTGCTGACCGCGGTGCGGTGACGCGTGCGCGAAGGGTGGCGCTTGGTAGTCGCCGTCATGTCTTCCAGGCGGTCATAGACGATTTTCACGGGCCGCCCAGACTTCATGGCGAGAAGCGCCGCGTGGCCGGCAATCATCGAGGGATAATCTTCCTTGCCGCCGAACGCGCCTCCCGTTTCAGTCTGCACGACGCGAATTTTGTCTGCCGGCAGATTGCATAACGCCATCAGCGCCTTGTGCACATAATAAGGACACTGCAGTGAACCCCACACCGTGATCCCCTGCTCCCGATCGAAAGCCGCAATCACCCCGTTGTTTTCGATGTAAAGCTGTTCCTGCGCGCCGGTCGTGTACTCACCTTCGACGATGTAGTCAGCTTTTGCCCAGCAGCTATCGACGTCGCCCTTCGCGATCAAGAACGTTTTGAATGTATTGTCGTCTCCCCAGATGATTTGCGAACACCGCTCGCTGTCTTCAATGGTGAATATCGGCGGCAAAGGCTCGTATTCGATCAAGACGCCATCCATTGCCTTCCGCAGGAGATGTGGGTTCGAATGCGCCAGGAGCAGGATCGGTTCCTCGGGATGATTCACCTTCCCATCGGCCAGGCAAGGTTGATCGTCCCCGATCAGCGCGATGCAATTCTTGCCTGGAATGTCTTTTGACGTGACGATCACAAATTCACCCCAGTCGAACTGCGGGTCGAACGAAATGTGTTTGATCACACCGCGAGGAATCTGGCTGCGAACGGTCGCGCCATAGAGCATTCCCGGCATGGTCAAGTCGTCAATGTACCGCGCTGCGCCGGTGACTTTGTCGCGCCCCTCTTTGCGCGGCACCGACTTGCCGATGATGTTCTCTGCTGTCATGAGACACCCACATGTGGATTGTCATCCCGAGCGAAGCGAGGGACCTGAAGTTCGCGGCGAATCCTTCGCTTCACTCGAAATGACACAATTTCACCGGCAACGAACTTCCCGCCCCCTTGGCTCGGCCGGAAATTGCCCATCCCTGAAAACGAACTGCCCGCGCAGATACGTCGCCTTCACCACGCCCCGCAGCTTCTTTCCCAAATACGGAGACACACGATGCCGGTAATGCAGCCGGTCTTCGCTCACGACGAACTCCGCTTCCGGTTTGAAGACAACGAAGTCGGCATCATATCCTTCCGCAATTCGGCCTTTACAAGTGCTGCATCCCGCTAAACGAGCGGGCGCTTCCGCCATCCAGCGCGTGAGATCGGTCAAGGTGAATCCCCGCCGGCTGGCCTCTGTCCACATCAGGGGAAGCGCCAGCGAAAGACTCGCAATGCCGCCCCATGCGGTTTTGAAATTTCCTTCACCGAGCCGTTTCATCGCCGGCGGACAAGGCGAGTGATCGGTCGCTACCAGATCGATAATCTCGTCTCTCAATCCTTGCCACAACTTTTCGCGATTTTCGCGCGAGCGAATGGGCGGCGCGCATTTGCACAATGTGGCTCCGTCCGGAATTTCTTCCGCGCAGAAATGCAAATAGTGTGGACAGGTTTCCACGCTGACCGGAAGCCCCTCCGCCCGCGCGGCACGCAATTCTGCAAGCGCCGAACTCGCCGAAAGATGAACAATGTGCAAGCGGAACTTGTATTGGCGGCAAAGCGACAGGAGCAACCGGATCGCCGCCAGTTCCGCTTCTTCCGGCCGCGATCGGAGATAGGTCGAGTAGCGGCTCCAATCCGCATCTTCGTTTTGCAGCCGTTGCGTGGCTTCATTCACCGGCCCGGGAAGTTCCGCGTGCACCAGCAGCGGCAGGCCCGTCCGAGCCACATGAGGCAAAGCGGCGCGAAGCTCGCCCTCTGTAACCATAGTGAACCCATCGATTCCGGGATCAATCAGAAAGCACTTGAACCCCGGCACGCCCGCAGCCGCGAGCGCTTCGATATCTCGGATTGGTTATCGCCAACCACCCCACCCCAAGCCAACCAATCTACCCAGCACCGCCCCGCAGCGGCCTCGCGTTTCGCAGAAAGCGCGGCGACTGTGGCAGTCGGCGGCAGGCAGTTGAGCGGCATGTCCACCAGCGTCGTGTATCCGCCCGCAGCAGCTGCGCGCGTTGCCGTCTCAAATCCTTCCCACTCGGCGCGCCCCGGATCGTTGATGTGTACGTGGGAATCGACAAGACCGGGAAGAATCACCGCATCGCTGAAGTCGTGGACCTCGGCGTCAGCGGGCGCCTGATCGGCGGGCACGATGTCGCTGATTTCCCCGTCACGCACCAGTATCGCTCCCGGCCGAATTCCTTCCGGGGTCACGATGCGCCGGGAAATGAAAGCCTGCCCGTCCATGCCCGAGCCTATCGCGCCGGCTTGCGTTTTTCAATCTTCTAGGTTGAGTCCGGCGGACTGGTCTTGTCCGGAAATGTTTTGCTCATTTCTCAGCTCCGCTTATACTTGCTGCCTTAAACATCGGCCGTGGAGGAGTCGGCTCGACCGATTGCCGCACAGATTTCGTAGAGTAGGTCGGCGAGTTCCTGCTAGCGATGACGGAACCAAGTCACATGGACAGACTTTTCATGGCTCGCGCCATTCAACTCTCGATCGAAAATGTCCGCTCCGGGCGCGGCGGGCCGTTCGGGGCTTTGGTCGTAAGAGATGGCGATGTCGTGGCAGAAGCCGCGAATCAGGTCACGGCGACGAACGACCCTACTGCACACGCGGAAGTGCTGGCCATCCGCCAAGCCTGCCAGAAACTTCGCTGTTTCGAACTCAAGGGCTGTGATCTCTATACGTCCTGTGAACCCTGTCCCATGTGCCTTGGAGCGATTTACTGGGCCCGCATCCACAAAGTGTATTTTGGCGGCCTTGCCGCCGATGCTGCCCAGGCCGGCTTTGACGATTCCGCGATCTATGCGGAATTCACGCAGCCGCATGCCGAGCGCGAAATTCCCATGATTCAGATGATGCGCGAGGAAGCACTGGCGGCATTTCGAGCCTGGGAGCAGCATCCAGGCAAGATCCCCTACTGAGTCCCCAGTTACTGATTCCCAGTTCCCAGAATTGCTGGATCACTCGCTCTACTTTCCGATGCAGAAGGTACCAAAGATCAGGTTGAGGATGTCGTCGCTAGTGGTGGCGCCGGTAATTTCGTCGAGCGGCCGCAGGGAATTATAAAGATCGAGAAGAAGCATTTCGTGGGGAACTCGCGCGGAGACGGCATTGGTAGCTGCGTCGAGGCCATCGATGGAGTTGCCGACAAGTTTCTGATGGCGCACGTTGGTCAGGAATCCGGCTTCCATTTGCGGTCCACTTACTCCGCCCACATGTTGCAGGATCGCGTCGCGCAACGCTGGAATCCCTTCCCCCGTAAGAGCCGAAGTCTCAACCACCGGCAGATGAGAGCCAGATGCCGAGAACCATGAGCTTCTGAGATCGGATTTGTTTTCGACCACGATGGCGGCCCGTTCTTCCACCTGGCGCATCAGCTCGTAGTCCTCGTCGCCGACTGGTTGCGTTGCGTCCAGAACCACCAGCACGAGATCAGCGTCGGACAGCGCTTCCATCGATTTCCTGATGCCGATGCTTTCCGCCTCATCGAGCGCGCGGCGGATTCCAGCGGTGTCCACCAGTTGCACAGGAATTCCACCGATGGCGACGGTTTCGCTAACCAGGTCGCGCGTTGTGCCGGGCTGCGCAGTGACGATCGCACGTTCACGCTCCACCAGGCGATTGAACAGGCTCGATTTGCCCACGTTCGGGCGTCCGACGATGGCGAGCGTCAACCCTTCATGCACGACCTTGCCATAGGCAAAGGTCGATGCGAGTTGTTGCAGCGGTTCGCGGACTTCCGCGATGTGCTTCAAGATGGTGCTATCGGGCGCAAGGGAAATGTCGTCTTCGGCAAAGTCAATGCCAGCTTCGAGCAAGGCAATCAGTTCGATCAGCTTTTGCTTGATCGGCTTAATACGATTTGAGAGTGCTCCCCCGAGCTGCTGGGCCGCGACCTTGGCTTGAAATAAGGTTTGTGAGTCGATCAAGTCGCGAACCGCCTCAGCCTGGGTCAGATCGAGGCGTCCGTTGAGGAAGGCGCGCATGGTGAATTCACCGGGCTCGGCCAGGCGCGCGCCACGCGCCAATGCGAGCTCGACTACGCGCCGCAGAACAACCGGTGAGCCGTGCGCAGAGATTTCGACAATGTCATCCGTCGTGTAGGAGTGGGGTTTCTCGAAGTAGGTAACGACAACCTCATCGATGCGGACGGATTGGGCGCGGGAGTCGCCCGTCTCTAAGAGGTTCGGTATGGTCCTTTCCTTTTCACCCGCGAGGGCGCCCGCGCCACCCGGTTCGATGAGTTCTCCGAAAAGGGCCCGCCCCGGTTCCAGTTCGTGCTTCAGTCGAAGGATGGGCGCGACGATCGCACGCGCCTCGGGTCCCGCCAGACGAATCACGCCAATGCCGCCGCGACCGGGCGGGGTGGCAATGGCGACGATGGTGTCGTCCAGATTCATGACCAGAAATGAGTATGGCAAGAAATCAGCATGACAAGGAAATGCTGTCCGCTAGTCAACGATAAACAGCCGGGCTCCCGTTCTGGTCGCAGAGCGGTGGCCGGGCTCGCCATCGGGTGTCTGATAACTGTCGCCGGGTCTCAGGGTGAAATGTCGTCCGTCGGCGAGGGTCGTTTCCAGTTCCCCCTCCAGACAAAGGATGACATGCCCTTTCGCGCACCAGTGGTCTGCCGAATATCCGGCCGAGTACTCCACCATGCGGACTCGTATGTCGCCGAAGTTCTGCGTTCGCCACCGCGCCACGCCAGTCTCGCCGGGATGGTCCGACGGCGCCACCTGAGCCCAGTCGGTGGTGACGAAGGAAAAGCCGCTCATCTTCATCAGCGGAGTATAGCCAGAAAAGGCTCCGGCTGGAGTCTCCCTAACTCCCCCGTTTGCCGGGGATACGCGCCGTCATTTATACTTACGGTTCGCCTTAGTCCAGTTGATTCAATCAGGAGCAAGGATTTTCGATGCCGAAACGTACATTTCAACCCAACCGGCGCAAGCGCTCGAAGAAGCACGGGTTCCGGACTCGCATGAAGACCAAAAGCGGGGCCAAAGTGCTGTCGCGTCGCCGGGCCAAGGGGCGCAAGCGCGTCTCCGTGAAGCCAGGTTTCCGCGAGTAGTATTTCCCCCGGACAAAAGCAAAGGCTGTCACTATCATTATCATCATTAACTATTGTGCAGGATTGTGAGGTTGTGAGCGCCGAGGCTCCGAGCCGGGGTGAAAGGCTTTTCGTACCGCAGAAGGGGACAGGGTTTCCCCGCGCGGCACGACTGCTGAAACACTCTGATTTTGAGCGCGTCTACAAACAGGGACGCCGGCACTATTGCGCGCACATGACCGTCTTTTTCTTACCGCAGGCCGAAGGCGGGGCGCGCGTCGGGTTCACCGTTGGACGGGTTCTGGGCGGAGCGGTCGAGCGCAACCGGATCAAGCGGAGACTGCGGGAGGCCGTGCGCCTTCAGCGTTCAACCTTGAAGGGCGCAGTCGATGTGGTGATCAACCCGAAGAAGTCGGTCCTGACGCTGGAATCCGCCGTGGTGCTCGAAGAAGTGAGCCGGGCATTCGCTGTGATTGCCAAGAGGCTGGCAGACAAATGAAGTTATTCGCACTCGTAATGCTGCGATTTTATAAGAGGTGGGTTTCGCCATCGCTCGCCCCGTCGTGCCGTTACGTGCCCACGTGCTCGGAGTACGCGATGGAAGCGATTGAGCGCTATGGCGCTCTCTGTGGAGGATTGATGGCTGTCTGGCGCTTATTGCGCTGCGTTCCCTTTGTAAGAGGCGGATACGACCCAGTAGTAAAGAACGCGGTGAGTAACGAACGTCTTCGCGATGCCACGGTGAATCACCTCGTCACCATCGACCTTGGTGCCACGCGAACCGCCGACAGCGAACCAGGAACAGCGAGCTACTGATTTGGCAGAATTCAAGAATCCCCAACAAGAACCCGGCATGGACCGCAGACTGCTCATCGTCTTTGCGCTGACCTTCCTGGTCATCATGCTATTTCAGCCGCTGTTGAAGAAGTACGGGCCGCAGCCGCCGGCAAGTCAGCAAAGCCCCCAGGCAAGCACAGTCCCGAATCAGTCGCCGGCGCCGGGCGCAGGCGCAAACACTACTGAGAAAGCAAGCCGAGAAGCATCGGCAGTTCGTTCCTCGGGTCACGGCGCCTCTGGAAAAAACGGGCCGCCCTCACCACCTCTCAAGCAGGCTGCCAGCGAGTCGGAAACGATCATTGAGAACAATCTCTACCGGATCGTCTTCACTAACCGCGGTGGGAGAGTGAAGTCATGGGTCCTGAAGAAGTGGGACGACGACAAGGGGAATCCTCTGGATGTGGTGAACGCCGCCGCCGTGGAAAAATACGGCTACCCGTTGTCGCTCTGGAGCTACGACGAGAACCTGCGCAACAAGCTCAACTCGGCTTTGTATGTTTTGTCGTCCGACCGTCCTGTCAAAGAAGAAAAGGGCGGCCTTACTCTTGCGACTCCCGCGCAGATCACGTTCGAATACTCCGATGACGGCCTCGCCGTTCAGAAGAAGTTCACCTTCGACGAGAGCTATGTCGTCGCAGTTCAGACTTCAGTCCAGGTAAACGGTGCTGAGGTTGCGGCGTTTCCAATGTGGCCTTCCGGATTCGGCGGCGAGTTGACATCTCCCTCCTATGCCGCGGGCCAGGCCGTCTATCAGTACGACAACAAAGTGGAACGCCTGGCGATCAAAAAGATCAGCGGTGGCGGCACAATCCCGGGCCCTTTTAATTGGGCGGGCTTGTCGGATCAATATTTCGCGGCGGTGTTCGTGCCGCAGGATCCGCAGAACGCCACCATGGTGACGCTGCGCAACCAGATCGAGATTCCTCGTTACGGTGCGGATCCTAACACCCATCAGATGGATAAGGTCGACGTGCTCGGCGCTGCCGTAGGCAGCCTTCGTGGCGACACCCGCGAGCGACTCTACGCCGGTCCCAAATCGCTGGCCGATCTGGAAGCTGTCTCCATCCCCGGAATCACTGGGGCGGAGCCCGATTTGCGGGCAGTGGTCGATTTCGGCTGGCTGGGTCTGATCGCGCGCCCGCTCTTCCTGTGGCTGAAGTGGACCTACAACCACATCGTCGCCAATTGGGGCTGGGCGATTCTGTTTCAAACGCTTGTGATCAACGTAGCGTTACTGCCACTGCGCCTCTCACAAATGAAGTCGATGCTGAAGATGCAGCGCGTCGCGCCGCAGATCAAATCGATCCAGGAAAAATACAAAAAATACAGTCTTCGCGATCCCCGCAAAGCCGAAATGAATACGGAGATTTCGGCGTTGTATAAAAAAGAAGGCGTGAATCCGGCGGGTGGATGCCTGCCGCTCGTGATTCAGATGCCGTTTCTGTTTGCCTATTACCGGATGCTGGGCGTGGCAATCGACCTCCGGCACGCCCCCTGGCTTTGGATTCACGATCTCGCGTCGGCGGATCCGTTCACATCCTGCCGATTGCAATCGTTCTCACCATGTTCCTTATGCAACGCATGACGCCGCAGGCAGGCATGGACCCTTCGCAGCAGAAGATGATGAACATCATGATGCCCGGCAT
>CAVPUZ010000018.1:0-68047 GCA_963709055.1 uncultured Acidobacteriaceae bacterium | reverse complement strand
TCTTCATGTCTTCCTCCTAGAAAATGAGTACCATCGGAGGACGTGGGAACTTAGTTAGTCCCAGAGCAGGGTCCGTCGACGGTGGCTCAATGGATTGGGGGAGACCAGGGGCAGCTGCCATGTAGAAGGTGCAGGATGGGGGAGTTCCCGACGGGCAACCAGCGGGGAGCAAGCCTGGATTCACGCCCGTACCTTCGTTTCCACCCAGCCATACGTTGAACAGATACATATAGCCGTAATTGACATCACCCCACAGTGCCGCACAATTTGCGGCGCAGTCGGTCGCCAGGGCAAGAGCGTATTGACCGGCCGGAAGCGTGCACGGAATTGAGCACTTGGTCGTCCCCACCCATGAAATTGTCGTCAGCCCGGTATGGGGTGCAAAAGTGGTCCCCGTCAGGTCCCCTGCATGCAGCATCAGCTGTCCGGCGAGAGATGCCGCACTTGGCCCCTTGACGTAGTAGAGTCCAAGATCGTAATGACTTCCTGAGCTACTGTCTGGCGTTTGGACCGCGTAGGACAACCAATTGGTGACGCAAGGCGATTGGATGTCGAAGCCCCAGACCGTCATGCCTCCACTGCCTTTCGGACAGTTGTACGGAATTCCACCCACCGCATCTCCAGGTGTACATCGAGCCGATTCCGTCATACTGACGTTAATGGCCGATTCCGAAAGATAGACATTGTGCTCAGCGCACTGGTTGGCGAACATGCGCCCGAGCAGGGCGAAGATAACTAACAGCCATTTCATGACACCCTCCTAATAGATGAGGAGTTTCACCGGCTTAATGGGAGACGACAAACCTTTCGTCGTATTCCAGACCGCGGTGGTGTTGTTTACTGTAAAGCTCATGTTCGCCGGCAATCCTGCCGAGTCATACTGCGTCGATGAGGCGGTAAATGGGTAGATCAAACCGAGGTCGGCATCGCCCAGCAGTTGAGCGCATGTCACCGGCTTTAAGGCATCGGTACAAGTTGTGCCAATCGCTGCCGCATATAGGCCTGCAGGCAATGTGCATGGTATCGATGCGCAGACCGTCCGGCTGTCCGTAACCCAAGGCAGCGCCTGCTGGCAATTCCGGGACATCGAACCGCTCTTGCACACGTCAGATTTGGAAAAGCCAGTCGGGTAGGCCGTGGACGTCAGAATAGTGCAGTTTGAAACCGTAGTACTTTGCGCGGTAGGGTTACTTGTCGTGATTAAAGTATTGCTGGCCGAATTAACGACAACTGCGGCATCATACACTCCGCAATTGCCGAGCTTGACGGTCTCACCCATTGGAAAATCGGGAAGGTAAAAGGATCCGTTAAGCGTCAGCGCCGTCTTTGAGCCGATGACTGTTACGCCAGTTAGGGTCGTCGCAGTGCGATTATTCGTAAACCAACTTCCCGGGATAGGTCCGGTATGAGCGTATAGGTCGCCGCCGTAACTACCTTTCACGCAATCCCCGCTCACGCAGTAGAGCCCGATGTCATAGGTGGTCGGTGCGCTGGAAGGACTTGTATCGACTCTCCACACATGATAACTGACGCTGCGAGTGACGCAAGCAACCGGGACCCGAAAGCCCACCGCACCGATGCCGCCCGGTGCAGAGTAACCCATGCTTTGCGTAGCACTGATGGTGGCGATCCCGCTGTCCGCTCCGGTGTTTGAGATCTCGCAATCTGTCTGAGCCCACCCCGAGGCTCGGAGCACGAGCAGCGCGGCAAGCAAAGTGAGTCTCCGCATTTATCTACCCCCGCAATCGGTATCGATTTGGCGAATCCACCCGTTTCCTTCAGAGCGCCGAATAAGTGACTCCCGCTGCTTAGTTTCGGACGACTAACACCGCCAGTAGGTGATTGGGTCCCTTCGGCTCTGGGAGTGCGTCCCAACGGACGGGACTGCTCTTTCAGAGACACAATCATTGTAATGTGAACGCCAATGACTAGGTCATGTCAATGTGACTAGTCACATCTGACTAGGTCATGTGAAGGAGACTGGTGGCATCTTTATTTCACCCGCCACCAGCACAGCCAACGAACCGTGTCAGGCGCAGCATTGCCCCGTCAACGATGGGCTTGCCGGATTATCTTCGGAAGATTATTGGAGGCACTTACTCAGCAAGCGCCCGATGCGCACTGCTCGGTAAAGTGGAAACATTGATTCCGGCAGTGCAATGGCGGCTACATCTCCGGGCCCTGGCGTCGAGACCAGCCGCCACAAATAACGCCAACGGTCGCTTGGCCGTTCACGCAATTGCAGGATTCGCCGAAAGTATTCGGCGGATTCGAAATCGTAAGTCACAGCCCCTCGCAGGCGTGCAGCGCACTCCTCCCCTAGCAACGGTACCTCGGAGTCGGCCGCAAGAAGAGTGCGCAGGCTCAATGGAGTTGCCGCTGCCAGCAGGTGTTCCGCAAGCCATACACTCACACTCAAAATCCGTGCGATGCCGAGCGCTCGGGCACGAGCGATTACCGAGTCAAAATCGATCCCGGGCATACGCAGGCTCTCGGCGATATCGGCAATCCAGATGAGGCGCGTCCAAAGGTGCTTGGCGGCGTGCAGGCACAGAACCAGCAAGGAATCCTCGGGAGAGAGACAAGGAATACCTGTCGGGAGGTCTGTTCGCGTTTCAGCCGCACCCAGACCGGTCCGCCCCGCGCGCGCCAGCAGGTCGTCAAATTGAAAATCGGCAGATCGGGAATCGACGGCATAAAAATAGGGAAGGAGGTTCCACTGTAACTCGACCAGGTTTTTTCCAGCCGCGCCGTCAAACGATCGCTCGTAGCCGGTTCGCAGCCACAGCCGCTCGACTGCGCCCGACATGTGCTTGGAAGGTTGGTATCCAATTTCAGCGAGCGCCTGTTTGCTCTGGACAAAGTCGGCCGGGGAAATCAGGAGGTCGAGATCGGAAAAACTGCGCAGACCGAGATCGCCATACGCGGTGTGCGCCAGCACCGGTCCTTTATAGGGCAACACGCGCAATCCCTTTCGCTCGAAGTGCTGCACGATTCTTATTAGCTCGGCCGCAAACCACAGACTGCGGCGCAGGTTCGCCGCGTATGCCGATTCGAGCGATCGCTCGATTTCCGGCGGCAGGCCTCGGGCATGCGCGGTCAGGTTGCGCGCCACCAGCGCGAGAACGCCGTGATGCTCGGCAAGGCGAAGAAATTCGCTCCAGTCAAACTCGTTCCAGTCAGACGCTGTGGAATGCCAATCGGACATGCGCGCGATCTGTTCGGGGCCGGGATTCGCGCGGGCGCACGCGCACAAGAGGTCAAAACCGCTGCTTCGGTTGAGCGGAAGGCTCGCGGGAGCCGGAATTAGTATGGCTTCAGCCATCGGACTGCGAACTATAATACAGAGTCTTCGAGCATCGTCGCTGAACGTCGCCGCACAAGCTGAGCCTTCGTAACCCGCAGGCCGATCGTTCGGACCTTCTCATTCGGACCTTATGGATCAGGTCATATTCGAATCCGTCACCAAGATATTTCGCCATCGCCCGGCGCTGTTCAACTGGGTAGGAAGGGAGCGCACCGGCGAAACGGTTGCGCTACGGGCCATCTCTTTCTCGGCGGCCTGCGGAGACGTGGTCGCATTGCTTGGGCCGAACGGCAGCGGCAAGACCACCACCCTCAAGCTGATTTCGACCATGCTGCTGGCGGATGCCGGATTTGTGCGCGTCGCCGGATTCGATGCACAACGCGATGCCGGCAAGGTTCGGCGGCAGGTAGGCATCGCCGTAGCGACGGAGCGTTCGTTCTTTCCTCGTCTGTCGGCGCGCGAGAATCTTGACTTCTTCGCTGCGCTCGACGAAGTCCAGCGCCGCGACCGCCCTCGCCGAATCGAAGAAGTGCTCTGCGATACCGGCCTCGAAGAACAAGCGGACACGCTCGTCATGAAGTTCTCAAGCGGCATGTATCAGCGACTCGGCCTGGCTCGCGCCCTCGTCAAGCAGCCCAGCGTACTTTTGCTCGACGAGCCGACGCGCAGCCTCGACGCCGCTGCCGCCGCCCACTTCTGGACCACGATCACTGCGCTGGCTCGGCAGAACACTACCGTTTTTCTTGCCACCCATAACTTCGCCGAGGCGGCAGCTGTCGCCAACCGGCTCCTGCTGCTGCATGCCGGAGAGTTGCTGGCCGATCACGCGCTGGGCAATCGCAGCGGCGCCGATCGTTTTTCCGGCGATCGCGTCTTCGGTGAGTCAGCGCCGAGCGATGGAGGAAGCGCCGAGGATTTGCGAGCACTTTACTTCCGTCTGACTGGCGAGTCCGACCCTGCGTGGCCCAGGGCCGCAGCCATTCAAAAGCGCGGAGCGGCGTCATGATTTCCACTTTCGATAAGCTGCTCGCCATTCTGCGGCGCGATCTGCTCACCGCCATCCGCCACCGCAGCGGCTTCATCGTGACTCTGGTCGGGGTGCTTACGGAGTTGACTGCCTTTTATTATCTTTCGCGCGCCATTGGCCCTGGCTTCCGCCCCGATGGAGTCGCCTACTTTCCCTTCCTGCTGGTCGGCACCGGCCTCTACACTTTTTTTGTGATGAGCGCTCAGGCGTTTCTGAACGTGGTGCAGGAGGCGCAGCAGACTGGTACCCTGGAAGTCCTCATGACCACCTCAACCAGTCCCGCGGAGCTGGTCATCCTGAGTTCGATCTCTGCCTTTGCCGGAAGCCTGACAAATCTACTGGTCTATTTGTTTGCGGGCGTCGCCGTTTTCAGTGCGGCAATTCATGCCAATGTTTTTTCATGCCTGGTGGTGCTGGCGCTTTCTCTTGCGCTCGCTCTGGCGCTGGGGATTTTCGCCGCCACCTTTCAGGTCGCATTTCAGAAGGGCTCGGCGCTGGTTTGGCTCCTCGGTTCTGGACTCTGGTTTCTAAGCGGAACCATGTTCCCGGTTCAAAGTTTGCCGCAGCCGCTCGCAATTCTGGCGCGCTCTGTTCCGCTCACGTACGCCATCGATGGAATGCGCGGCGCGTTGCTGGAAGGCCGGTCCATCGCCGCGATGGCTCCCACGTTGAGTGCGCTAGCCGCGTTCGCCGTTATTTTGCTTCCGCTCGCTCTGGGCGCCCTGTCACTGAGTCTGCGGCGCGCGCGCCAAGGTGGAACCCTCTCATTTTATTAAGCTTGTTTTATTGGGCATGTTGATTCGCTCGGCATGCACGCAGCCCAAGTGATATTGGCAGCGAGAAAACCATGTAGTACACTGCGCTTACACTTATCGAATAACCGCGGATGAGCAAACTCTGAGGTTCGACTAATTATGACGGACAACCAAACCCCTGATCAGAAACAAAATCGCGTGGGCGCAACCGTAAAAGACAAGAAGCCCTATCAGAAGCCGGCCTTCCGCCACGAGCGAGTGTTCGAGACGGCCGCCCTATCGTGTGGCAAGATCGCGGGCACTTCTCCCACATGCAATTCTGCGCGCAAGACTTCGTAACAGAGTTCGCGACGCCGTCCAACCCGGACGCTTCCGCGACCTGGCAAGCGGAACGTTCTGCGTTAGCGGCAGCCGGGTTGCGCGCTAGCGGCCGTTTACGCCTGCAGCTCCGTGGGGAAAGCATGTTGCCAACTCTTTGGCCGGGCGATGTGGTCGAGGTTGCCAGCTGCTCGGTTGACGATGTCTGCCCCGGCGAGATCGTCCTCGCCTTGCGCGCGGGCCGTTTTTTTCTCCACCGTTTCGTTACCCGCCGGCCCGACGGTTTCCTGCTGCGCGGCGACTCCATGCCTGCATCGGACGCGCAATTCTCCCACGAAGAATTACTCGGGCGGCTGGTGTGTCGCGCAGAGCAAGGTCAATGGCAAGGTCAACGCGGAGATCCCGATCGAGCGCAACCTGTACTTCCGCTGCATGCGTGGTCCTGGGCACTTGGACAACTACTCTGTCATTGCGGGCCTGCCCATCGTCTTGCTTTGAGCCTTCACGCTCGCCGCAGACGACATCTCGAAGAAAGGCGGAGTGCCCCTCCCGCTCAAATCGACGTTGGAACGCTGGACTCGGGTGCCTCATGAAGTCCAATCCGCCCAGGGTCACTTGCGTCGAGATCGGAGGGATTTCCATCGCTCTGTCCACCTGCCATGAGCGATTCGCGGATCTTCTGCTCCAACGCTATGCCGGATTTCTTGCTACTTCCCCTCCCGAGTTCGGGCTGGAGTTCCAGATCGTCGATGCCGCCGAAGCATCCGACGAGGATGTGTGCGTGCGCCGCGAGGGTCGGGAGTGGCGGATCGATCGCGGAGACTTCTCGGCCCGCTGGGATCCGCGCACAGGAACTGGGCAGGTGCGCCAGAATGCAAATCCTTATTCTCTCGATTCCGTGCTGCGCATTGTGCACAGCCTGATTCTCGCTGAGCGCGGAGGGTTCCTGCTGCACGCCGCGAGCGCAATCTGCGATGGGCGCGCCTATCTATTTTCCGGCGTCTCGGGCGCGGGCAAAACCACCATCACACGTCTGGCGCCGCCCGACGTCACTCTGCTCACGGATGAGATTTCTTACGTCAGGCCTGAGAACGTTCGTCCTGGGAGCGCCCGTCCTGAGAACGTCCGGCCCAATAAAGACGCCGGCAGCGCCGCCTATCGCGCATTCGGCACCCCTTTCTCCGGGGAGCTGGCCAAAGCGGGTGAAAACTGCAGCGCTCCGGTCGCGGCCCTGTTTTTCCTGGAGCAGGGTCCTGAGAACCGCATCGATGAGATTCCCTCCGCGGAGGCCGTCCGCCGTCTGATGCGAAATATTTTGTTCTTTGCGGGCGATCCGGACCTGGTGGCAAACCTTCTGGCGACCGCCTGCGATTTTGTTGCGCGAGTTCCCATTCGCCGCCTGACGTTCTATCCTGATAGCAAGGTGTGGGACCATATTCGCCAATTTGAAGAGCGGCAATTTAGCGCTCGGCAATCTGGAGTGGGTGGACAATGTGGTGACGGGCCGCCTCGTCTTGCGGGGCAGAGCCCCGCCACCACACAACGCTCCGTGGGAGAACCTGCGCATGTCTGAGACGTACATCGCACGCAGTTCGACTATCGCCGCCCGCATGTTGGCAGGCGAGATGATGGTTATGAACTCGGCGGATTCCACGTTCTTCACGCTGAATCCCGTAGCCACCGCCATCTGGCAAGCTGCCGATGGCCGCACACCGCTGCGCGAAATTGTCCGCGAGCGCGTCTGCGAGCAATTTGACGTCGAGCCCGAACAGGCCCAACTGGATGCGGACCAATTTGTCGCCGAACTTTCGAGCCACGGCATTCTCCGCGTCTCCGATCAGCCGCTCTCGGATCAGTCTTTTTGCGATCACGCTTCCGCTTCCGGGGAGATTCCCCGATGAGCCTGATGGCCGAAATAGGGCAGAAGGCGTTCAACCTGGGCGTCCCTCTCGCCATCCACATGGATGTCACCTACCGCTGCAACGAGCGCTGCGTGCATTGCTATCTGGATCACGACGATCATGGCGAGATGACGACCGTCGAAATTAAAGACGTGCTCGATCAACTTGCCGAAGCCGGCGTTTTCTTTTTGACCTTCAGCGGCGGCGAAGTCTTTATGCGCCGCGACTTTCTCGAACTTGTCGAGTACGCCCGCCGGTTACTCTTCAACGTCAAGATCAAGACCAACGCCGTTATGATTGGCGAGGCCGAAGCGCAACGGATTCGCGCGCTCAGCGTAGACACGGTCCAGGTCAGCATCTACTCGCATCGTCCTGAAGTTCACGATGCCATCACCAAGCTGCCGCACTCGTTCGAACGTTCCATCAAGGCCATTTGCTTTTTGCGCGATCAGGGTTTGCGCGTCACCATTGCCAATGTGCTGATGACTGCGAATCTCTCCGATCATTACGGCGCGCAAAAACTCGCCGCCGAACTGGGCGTTCAATACACGCTCGATCCGACAATCACGCCCATGATGGATGGCGATACCTCCGTTCTCGCGCTCCGCGTCCCGGGAACAGAGCTCGAGGAAGTGTTCCGCAACCCGGCGCTCGTTCCCAACCAGGAAGAGTTCTGCGCTCCGCCGAAGCCGCCGTCGGAAGAAGATCTGGAAGGCTATTCCTGCAGCGCGGGCCATTCTTTCTGTTACATCTCTCCCTACGGCGACGTATTCCCGTGCGTGCAGTTTCCGCTCCCCACCGGGAATGTTCGCCGGCAGAAATTTATCGACATCTGGAATCTGTCGCCGCAGATGAATGAAGTGCGCTCCATCCAGGCGAAACATCTTTCCACCTGCTCTTCCTGTTCGCACGTCAGCAGTTGCACGCGTTGTCCGGGCCTGGCTTATATGGAAGGAAATATGCGGGGTCCATCCACCGCGGACTGCGAGAAGTCGTTCTACCGCACCGGGGTGCCGACCGCAAACATGCTGCGGCAAGGCTTGGAAAAACCGCGCAGCATGTCAGGCCATGGCGCACCGCTGCTCCAGATTCGCCCGCTCGCGGTTTCCGCTTGATATGGGAATTTAAGAAGAAGCGCTACAGCGTCGCGGCGGATACATTCTGACCGCGCTGCCGCTCCGCGATTGCCTCGGAACTGGCCAGTTGTTCCAGCAGGCGCTGCAAAGTGGCGCGGACTTCGTGCGTGGACTCGCTGAACCGCAAAGCTGCTCCCACGCCCATGTCCATGCGGAGGACTTCACTCTGAATGGCGACCTTTGTGTTGTCCAGCAAGAATGAAAGTTTCACGCGGGTTCCAGCCAGCAGCAGCACACTCGTTTCGACGTAACACCCGTTCACGCTCAGGTTGCTGATAATGCCGAGCATGGTCCGCACCTGGCCCTCGATCGCGATTTCGGTCGTAATCCGGACACGCACCCGTCGATAGAGGCGGCGATTGCTGCGCGAGGGCTGGCTCTGCTTTTGCAGATACATTCGCTTGTCGGCTTCGGAGAGAAGCTTTTCGGCATCGAGGCCGTCGTCGGGATATACCGCCTTGCCGACGCTGAGCGACAAGATATCCTCGTTGCAAACTTCTCTTCCCGCCTGTTGGGCCAGTTCCCGCATCTGCTCTGCTTTCCGCGCGGCGGCTTCCACCGTCAACCCGGGAGCGATCACCACGAATTCGTCGCCGCCCATGCGCGCAACGTAATCGTATTCGCGGCTGGTTTCTTTGAGCGAGTGCGCAAACAGCCGGAGCACGCGATTGCCTTCGAGGTGCCCAAAGCGGTCATTAATCTGCTTGAAGCCGTCCATGTCGGTGACCATCACCGTCAAGTTCGTCTTGTCGCGCTTGCAACGCGCCAGTTCGCGATCCAGTTGCAGAAACAGCGAACGCGCATTGGGAAGACCCGTGAGGTAATCGGTGACCGCGAAATTCTCCGCCTGCTCATACTTGAGCGCGTTCTCCATGGCGAGCGCCATTTTCGAACTGACCGCAAGGAGAATACGCAGGTGGTCGGAGGTAAAGAAATCTTTTTCGGCATGATAGAGGGCGACCACACCGACCACACCCTGCAGGCCCTCGAGCGGAACGGCCAGCGCCGAAGTCAGCGTGCTGTACTTCGACGCATCGTTCAGATAACCGGGTTCGACCGAAGGATTGCCATTCAGGATCGGCTTCAGGTTCTGCGCAACCCACCCCGAAAGCCCTTGTCCCATGGGAATTCGCAGCGAAGCAAACAGCCGGAAGTTGTCGCCGTTCACGTATTCCGGCACAAGCTCATCGCCATGGCGCACATAAATCGCGATCGCATCGTAGGGCATTGCCCGGCGCAGCTTGACCGCGAATACCGAGAGCGTTTCTCCCAGGCTGAGAGACGCGCCCAGGTCCTGGCTGAGTTCGAACAGCGTTTGCGCCTCCTGCCGGGCGGCGGCAATTGAACTGAGGAAGCTGCGCTCGTGGGATTGCGGTTTACCCTGGCTGGCAAACCCGGCCGCGGGCCTGATCTCCGAGTTTACGGTTGCCTCTTCGTCTCTGTCCTGGTCTTCGTCTCTTTCCTGGGCTTCGGCAGACTTCTCCTTACTCAGGTTGTGCATGCGCGCAACCACCATTTTCTCCAACTGCACGTATCGCCGCTCCAGAACTCTGACAACCTCGGGATCGAACGCCTTCCCCGACTCCGACGCCAGCTCCGCCATCGCCTCATCCAGAGGTAGCGCACGCCGATACTGGCGGTCCGAGGCCAGCGCGTCCAGAAAATCTACCGCTGCCAGAATCCGCGCGCCAATTGGAATCTCGTTTCCCCGCAATCCTTGCGGATAGCCGGTCCCGTCAAATTTTTCGTGGTGAGCCCGCACGATGGGCACGACCGGGTAAGGGAACTGCACCCGTTCCAGAATTTCCGCGCCCACCAGGGGATGAATTTTCATCTTCTCGAACTCTTCCGGTGTCAGCCGTCCCGGTTTCGAGATGATGTGTTCGGGAATCGCCAGTTTCCCGATGTCATGCAACAAGGCTGCGGCCTGCAGCGCCTCCATGCCTGCCTGGTCGACCTTCAGATCCTTGGCAACCTCGACCGCATAGATACGCACTCTTTGCAGATGGTCGTGAGTAGTCTGATCCTTGGCCTCGATGGCAAGCGCCAGCGCCTCGATGGTGCGCATGTGCAAATCCGCCATCTCTTCCACGTGCCGCTTTTCGTCCTCGAGTTTGCCCAGGTAGAGGCGGTAGGAGCGATAAATGACGTATACGATCGGAAGCGTGAGCAGCGATGTCTGCCAATCCGCGAAATGGTGCAGCCAGCTCATGATGCCGACCACGCCCGCGCCCACCAGGTAATACGGGAAACTCCAGAAGTAACAGTCGTGCCAGATTCTGTGCAGCGGCCGATGCTCGGTCAGCGAAATAACGATCGCCACCGGAAGCGTGTTGCCGGCAAAATAAAGACACGCCGCCCCGAACAGCAGCATGGGCGCATGAATACTGCTATGCAGCAGCGCATAGCGATAGCCCAAAAATGTGACGGCGACAGCCAGGGCCGTGGAGCAGACGTTAAATGAAACCTGCACCGGAACCGGACGGTCGCGGCCTATACATTGCACCACCACCGCCGCGCAGCCCAGCGCTAGTGTCTCCGACAAGCCCAGTTCCAGCACTCCCAGCAGCACGAACAGGAAATTCACCGACATGGTCCCGGTAATGCCGGGCAGGTTCACCTTGAGCCGCGAAGCCGCCAGCGCGATCACCAGGTAGCAGGAAAACCTGAGCGGATGTTCTCCCCATTCGTGGAGAAGAAGCGAGTAGACCAGTATGCCGATCCCGCTCACGACGACCGCGGCAATGAATGCGCGGGGCGCGGGACTCATCTCCCTCCATGATTGAGCGCGGGGTGTCATTTCCAACAGACTCCTCCCTCGAATCCCGACTGCGATTCGTAGGGTAGTAAACGGAGAATACCCAATTGATAACAGGCTGGGGACAACCACGAAAGGATTTGGGGACTTGAACGTAAACTTCCGTAATGCGGGTGGCGACGGCATTAGGATTCAATAAATGCAAAATTTGTTGTGGATACCAGCCACAGGTCAAGGCCAAGGGAGCCCCTCGTTCTGTGGCGGTGGTTGGCCGATCTCTTCCATCAGGAGCAAAATAATACTGACCCCATTAACCTCCGTGACGTGTGGCTAGTTGTTTTTGTCCTTATCCGCTATCATCTCAGCTTTGATCGTGGACATGAAACCCGCAACTCTCCTGGTTACCCTGCTATTACTCTCTCAATTTGCTCCCTCATTGGCGGACGCATCGGACGGCAGCAATCCCCCCGCCGGCGGCAGCGCTCGGGCTGAGTTCTCTGCCAATGCCTTCGACTGGCGGGAGACAGCTCCCTATCTCTTCGCGGCCACCGCATTGCCTGCGGAGCAAGGCATCAAGGCAGTGCTCGAAAACTCCACGGTGCTTCGCGCCTACGTTGCGAACCAGATCCGGGCGGAATGCAGGCGGGATAAGAACCCATGTGCCGCCACCGGCGATGGCTCTATGCTGGATGGCGAAGTGAGCAAAAGGATTGACGAGATCGTACAAAAAGGAATCTTCCACCGGCACAAGAGTGCAATCGTGGACTACTCATTGGCGGGCCAGGCTTTTCCTTTCTCGGAAATTGTGGTTCAAAAAAGCGAGAAGCAGCAGGACGCCTACCTCATCCTTCAATTTGCCGGCCGCAGCTACACCGCTAACGACGTGCAGGACAAGTATGGCGCCCCGTATGACACCGACATTTTTCAGTCCTTCAGCGTCTTCAAATACCGCCTGGACAACGCACAGTACACCAGCAAGGCCGTCTTCGAGGTTGATCCCGTGGACGGCGCAGTCATCAGGGTGGCAATCAGCTTGAAGCCCCGGAAGCATCGCTAGACTTCAGGCTTTTAATTCCTAAACTCATCCCCAAAAAACCACCGCCCGGGTCATGATCCCGGGCGGTGGTTTGTTTGGCGAGAACCTTACAGCGCCCAGCTATTTATGAGAGGAAGAACTCTTTCGTGATCGAGGCCCATTCCTTGTCCGGAACCTGCTCGGCCAGGTCGCCGACTGCCACGCCGCCGTCCTGCGCCAGCGCGCCTGCGAACATCGGCATCTTTCTCTGCAAGCGGCCCGCCGACTCTTCTGTCCACCACCGCGCCATCGCGCCACCGATCAGGTTGCGGAAATTCGTCTTGGCATCGGGAGACTGCACGGTCACCAGCCAGCCTTCTCCGTAAGGATCCTTTTGCGCCAGCTTCGGATCCGCCGTCACGTTGTCATTCACGTCGGCAATGCTGCCTTCGATTGGCGAAACCATGTCCACGGAGGCGCCATCGCGGAAAATCGTCGCAATCTTCTGTCCCTGCCGGATCCATTGTCCGCGCTGCGGCAGCGTCATGCGGTCCACTTTGCCGATCAGCTTGGAAGCAAAATCATCCATCCCCACGCGCACCAGACTGGGGCTCTCACTGAGCGCCCAGGTGTGGCCGGGATGATAGCGCAGATTCTCGGGAACATTGAATCCGCCAACCAGGCCCGGTGCCGGGCGAGGTGCCTTCTCCGCTTTCGCCACTGACGCGATGACCGCGGGCTGCACAATAACGTGTTTCGTGCTGTAGAAGTGATCGATTAAGAGGAAAGTTGCGAATGTGAAGAGAACCAGGATGACTGTCATAACCCACCTTCGTTCGAGGGCTCTTTCTTTTAAGGCCGCTCGCCACCTTTCCTAAAGGCATTCGCCATGCCAAACGACGCAGCGACGCAGACCAGTTCTTGATGCGCATTCAAGTAGATGAAAATGAGTCGCTTGCGCAAGGATCAAAACTGAACGCCAGGAAAGTTTGCTGAAAACATCAACAGCGTTTTGATGAGAATCGCATCGCCGTTTGTCGAGCGAATCGCTCCAACAACGGATTACTCGAGCATGATCGTGAAGAAACATTGACTTACGGCAAAGCTCGCAGATGTAGAAGTTCGCAACACCGCTTGCTGAGGAATGCAACGAGAATTCCGCGGGCTGTCCGGAAACTTGGCGAAATTACGGAAACCTGCTTTGAAAAGGGCGCGGCTTCAGATGCGCGGTAAGCTGTCGAAAAAAGTTTTGGGCTTTATAACGAGGGCAGGAAGGCTCTCGGCCTAGTCCTTCAGCGGCACCATGGTTTTATCGCCGCGGCAGAAGGTCGCCACTTTCAGCAGTCCATCGGGCGCTTGGGGCAGGGTTACGACCGGCCCGTAGCAATAAACGGCGTGACCGGTGGCGGCGAAGTACCACTGCCCGCCCTTCCTGGGTGCCGGTTGCTGGGTCGCTGCAGGCGTAAGGCTGGCTGGAGGCGCCAACTTCGGACCGGGAAGAGACAGAAGTATCGCTAGGGCCAAAGCTTTCATAACGGGTCTCGCTCCTTTACCGGCCTTTCTCTAGGGGCCGGATTTCCACAGAACCATTTCTTTCGCGCCGCTTGGATCTATGTCGCCCGCGTCGAACGCCTTACATCTTGCAAATCAGAGTCGGGCTCGCCCGGCGCCTCTCTGGTTGAGTGCGTCGATTTGCCATGCCGTTTTGCTTCTTTTTCAGAACCCTTGGGCGGAACAGCAGCGGCCCCGGGATTTTTCTGATCCGCGGAGCCTGAAATCTTGTCGTGCGAACGCTGGTTCTCGGAAAGCGGACTGTTGGGATGCTGATTGGCGTCATGCGCCAGCCTGTTCTTGATGGCAGCCAGTTGCGTGCTGTCCTTAAGCATCTCGCGAATCAAATTGCGTTGCGATTCGATGGTCTGTCCCTGCTCGAAGACCAGCATCGTCAACAGGGCATAGGAAAAGATGAACAGGACAATCAGGATCGGAAGCATTGCGGCCGGCCGGTTTGCCTTCTGCGCCACTTTGCACTCGGTGCTGTAGACGATGCTCAACTTTTGCCCCCACGCGACCCCTTTTGCGTCCGAAGCCACGCATGCTTTCTAGTGCATCCCTAAAACCATATGGTCATGGGAGGTTAAGTGCTTGTCACTAATAGAGTTACTTCATCCAGGCGAGAGTCCGGCGCGAAGGTGGGTGAAACGGTCTGCACTTTATGAGTAACCGGACCCCGCTCAAGGGTGAGTCCAGCCGCAAATTTCAGTGGGAGATCGCTCGGGAAACCCGCGCCCGGCGAGCGGTTTAGCGCGGTGACGGGGCGGAGCCTGCCCCTGAGGCAGTTGAAGCGCCGCGTCCATGCGGGGTCAAATAGTACGGCGAAATTGCAACCCTGAAGCCCTCGGCTCAGGCTGGCTTCGAGGCGGTTTGAATCTTGGCGAGCAGTGTTGCTGGCGTGGTGACGAGGTGCTGAATTCCGACGTACTGGCCGCGCACGCGCGCCCACCGCGCCGGATGCGGCAGGTTATCAAGATGCAGAAAGTCGGAGTCGTAGACTCCGATGCCGCCATTGCAGAAAGGTCGGCACCTGAAGGGCGAGTTCGTACATTTTCCTGCAGCGAGAGTCCGGGGATCGCGATGTCGGCGGCCATCCCGCGCGTGTGTTCGCTGTTCGGGGACGCCGCCCACTTTTTGATTGTGCGCCGGACACCGGTAGCCGTCGTGCACCAACGATTTCTTTGCCGGCCAGCGTCCGCAACTGCTCCAGAGCCGGCGAGCGAGCTCCCTCTTCGATCTTCAGTTCGCCGCAGCAATGGCAGGCCAACTCGCTCTTCCAGAAATGCGCGGTCAGATCGCCCACCCGCGTTCCCTCGACTCTTTGATACACCGGTGTGTGAGTTGAATACTGACAGTTATGAGACAGAAAGTTCGTCCTTAACTTGCTGTGAGCGCCATCACTCCCAATTTGTTCGGTTTTTTGAAAACGGCGGAGGGAGAATTAGATAGGTGCGCAGAGCGGAGGTGTGCAAAGCCCGGTAGTCTTTGGGATCGGGAGACAAACCTTTTTTTTTTTTTTTTTTTTTTTTTTTTTTTTTTTTTTTTTTTTTTTTTTTTTATCAGCGCGGGGCCACCGCCCGCGAAGCGAGTTGTTCTTTAAGCTGGCTCCCCAGTAATTTTGTCTGCTCCTCTGACAGCCGCATTTCTCCGCTCACAATCGCGTTCAACCCGCCGTCCGGCAAGGCCCTCGAATCGGACACTTTTCGATCTTTGCGGAATCCCTGGCCGACCGGCGGAAGCGCGGCCTTGAGATTCGTAATCGCGGACCCCCACCGCGCTCGCAATCTTTTCGCGGAGGGCGAGTTCCAGATCCCCCGAACGCACCAGGTCCGAAAGAAACCGGTCCGCCTCCACGCGCCCGATCTCCGGCGACAACCTGCAATTCGCCCTGCGGTCCCACCGCCAGCGTGAGCTTCACTTCCACCGTCGCATTCCCCTCCGCCACTTCTGAGGAACTCTCGTCCCGCCCCATGCGATGGCACACCCAGCGCTGATAATGCAGTTGCGCAACCACCACGCTCGACGAATCCGAGGGAGTCAGCGTCCCACTGTCCACCTCAATCCGCTCCCCGCATCGATCCCCTTTATCAAGGAGCGCTCCCAGGATCTTCAGTCATGTTCGGTTGCAGGTCTGAGAGGTTGGTGGTCGCCTCGACTTTGAACACGTTCTGCTCGCTCCCCTGTCCCAACTCGAAAAATAACCGCCGAACTCGTAACCGCTACCGGCTGATTCGCAATCGTCAGCGAACTCTTGAACGGAGGAATCTTAAAGGCCACATCCAGCCCGCCCACGGATTGGACAATCCCCATCTCCACCGCACAGGTTGTCCTGCTCTTTGCGCACATTCGCCAGCGCCTTCCCCAATTCCTCGCGGATGGACCTCATATCCGCGGGATTCGCATTCCCTGGTTCGCGTCGAGCGTCTTCTCCCGCTCGCCCAGATCAGCCTCCGCTTTGAGCCGTCTCGCGGTGACATCCTTCAACCCCGCTTTCTGCGCCGGCGAAAATCCATCGAGAAATTTGCTGGTCGCGAGCCGCGCCGCTCCACGCCTGCCCGAAGTGCGTCGCATGGCTAGAACACGCGGCGGCTCGCCCTGCTTTCCGAATCCTTCCCCATCGCCTCAAGTTCCTGACTCGCCGCTTCCGTGCTTTTCACCGCCGATCGGAACTCCGCGCCTGCTGGCTGGTCGCCTGCAATGCGATCGCCTGGTGAAAGCCCTTTAACTCGTCTTTCTCGTCAACGCCCCCTGAAGTGTTCGGCCCCACATGCCCGCCCACACTTCCGAACTGGGCAGGCGCAGGTGAAGACAAGACCAGTCCGGCTGCCATCACCAGCACATTTACGCGCACGTGAGAAATTTTTCTGCGGAACAACATCACTCTCCTGAAACATAGCCATGTCCAGCTCGACCCACGAGCTTTGACACATGGCGTCAATATTATTTAGATCGCAACCCTTGGTTCGAAACCTCGGTTCGCAACGTTGGGTCGTCCGGCCGGTAGTTAAACTTAGCCCAACCCGTGGATCGGGCTTGCATACGAGTATATCCTCGCCCGCCCATGCGCCCCTGTCTTGTTAGGGGATGTTCCCCGCTGATCCCCCCCCGCGACCGCGCACAAAAATGGCCGGGATTCCATGGAATCCCAGCCAGTCTAATCCCGCAGAGGCGCCATCAGGCAATCTTCTTCTCTCTCATTTCCTCTCTTGTCTTCTCTCTTATCCCAGCAGCCGGCCTGGCCTCCGCAAACAATGCGATCATCTCCCGATTAAACGCCGGAATGTCATCCGGCTTGCGGCTGGTCACCAGGTTTCCCTCGCGCACCACTTCCTGATCCACCCATTCGGCGCCGGCATTGCGCAGGTCCGTTTTGAGCGACGGCCACGAGGTGATGGTTCGTCCGCGCACCACGTCGGCTTCAATCAAACTCCACGGCGCATGGCAGATCGCCGCCACGGGTTTGCCCGTCTCAAAGAAGTGTTTTACGAACTTCACTGCCTCGGGATTCATCCGCAGATGGTCCGGATTCATCACCCCGCCCGGCAACTGCAGAGCGTCAAAGTCGGCCGGGTCAGCCGATTTGAGCGCAACGTCGACTTTCACCTCCTTGCCCCAGTCCGTGTGGTTCCATCCTTTTACCTTCTTTCCCTCCGGAGAGACCACCTGCGTCACCGCCCCTGCATGATCCAGTGCCTCTCGCGGCTTCAGCAACTCCGCCTGTTCAAATCCATCCGCTACCAGTATGGCAATCTTCTTTCCTGCCAGTGTGTCAGCCATGATTTTTCCTTTCTAAAGGGGACTTCGAGACTACCGTCCCGCGTCGTCTTCGCGTGTCCGGCGAATTTCTCTCGTGAATCGTTTGGATGCCGCAAGCCCCAGAGCGGTAGGCTGAAAACCGAGAAGCGAATTTCGATTCCAGACAAAGAGTGTTCCCAAATCGCACATCTGTATGGTGACGATGAGATCCTCGCGCCGAGGTCGGTAGCTGAGACCGAAAAGACTCATGCAAAAGCTCGCGCTTCCGATAGATGGATAGAAGGACTTTGCGTGTTAGGAGCTGATCATGAACGCTATATCTATGACTTCGCGAAATGCACTGTTGAGCGCGGTCTTCCTTGTGCTCATTACCGCGGTTACCTTCGCCGGTGATACTCCGGCGAGCCTGTCTGGCGCCACGTTGATCGATGCCACGAAAGCTAAATCCCTTACGGACGGTGGCGCGCTGATGATCGATGCTCGGGTGTCCAACGAATATGCGGAGGCGCACATAAAAGGGGCCGTAAGCGTCCCTTATAAGGAAAAGAGTGCCAAAGCTCTGGATTACAAGGCTGCGGAGGACAACTTTGATCTGGCTAAATTGCCCGCCGATAAGAACACTCCATTGATTTTTGCGTGCAATGGTCGGGAGTGCTGGAAGAGTTACAAAGCGGCAGCCGCAGCGCTTAAGGCGGGATACAAGAAGGTGTATTGGTTCCGCGATGGCTTCCCGGGATGGAAAGCGAAGGGCTACCCGATCGAGTAGTGCCTGTAATCGACGATTTGCCGGTCTGTTCGCATGGTTTCTAATCGTTCCATGATGCATGGAACAGAACGCTGGGACGCCGCAGAAAGCGCTTGGCCGAGGGAAAGAAAGACAATGCTGCCAAAATTGACGCTGAAAACAAAGCTGGCGGCGGCGGGATTGTTGGCCGTGTCAGCGCTCGCTGTACTGGCCGTCCTGGATATCTACAGCATCAACCAAAGCGTGGGAGCGCTCGCCGATGTATATGAGAACCGGGTAGTGCCGGTGAGTGCCATCGAGTCGATCGACCGCGACTTAAGGGAAGTGCGATTCCGAATGGCGGGAGTGCTGCTCGATCAAATGCCTGCAGTCGGTTCCTCGAACCAACTCCAAGAGGCAGTCGCGGAGATTCCCCGGCAATGGGCTTCGTTCAAGGAGCGAACGAGCCGCGATGCAATGTCCCCCGAGACTGCAGAATTGATCAGGAAAATTGATGAGCAGATTCCCTTCTTCTCATCATTCTCCCAGAAGCTTACGCAGGCCTATGCGAGCGAGGACAAGAAACTTGTTTCCTCGTTGCTGGAGGACGATTGGCCGACGGTGCAGTCGAACTTGGTAAAACCGCTCGAGCAACTTATTCCCCAGGAGCAAGGCTGTCAAGCAGACATATGAAAGCGCCCGCAAGTCGGGCACCAGACTGGCTCTCATCGGACTAGGCGTTTCGCTGGTCAGTGTTGGCTTACTGAGCGGCCTGGGGTTGGCGGTCCTGCGAAGCATTCGCGCCTCTGCGCCAGACGGTGCGGGTCTTGGTGAATTGCGGAAGGAGACCTAACACAGCGCTTGCAGAACGAATCCGAAGATGAAATTTGGGGCCATGGCGAAATCGCTGAATCAAGCGGTGGACGCGATGCGGGGCGCGCTGTTGGCCATTGAGGAATGCGCGGAGCAGGTGGCCAATGCTTCCGAGGAACTCTCCTCTACGAGTCAGCAAATGAATTCGAACGCGGAGGAAACCTCTGCCCAAGCCAACGTCGTTTCGGCAGCCGCCAGCCAGGTGAACAAGAACCTGCAAACGGTGGCGACGGGATCCGAAGAAATGGCGGCGACCATCACGGAAGATCGCACAGAATTCCCGTGAATCGGCGAGGGTCGCAACCGAAGCCGTTCGAGCCGCGGCCGAGTCTAATCAGGCGATCCGGAAGCTGGGTAGTTCGAGCGTCGAGATCGGCAAGGTTATCAAGGTGATTACCTCGGTTGCACAACAGACCAACCTTCTTGCCCTGAACGCCACCATTGAAGCGGCACGTGCGGGAGAGGCGGGGAGGGGCTTTGCGGTGGTTGCGAACGAGGTGAAGGAACTGGCCAAGCAGACGGCGGGAGCAACCGCGGAAATCAGCCGGATGGTCGAAGCGATTCAGGATGACACGAAAGGCGCGGCCGGCGCGATCGACCAGATCAGCAATGTAATCCGGCAGGTGAACAGCATTTCGAACACGATTGCCACTGCCGTGGAAGAGCAGCAATCAACAACCAATGAGATGGCGCGCAATGTGACCGAGGCGGCACACGGGTCGGAGGAGATCACCAGGAACATCTCAGGCGTGGCCGCGGCCGTTCAGAGCACTACGCAGGGCGCCGACCACATGCTTCAAGCGGCACATGCCCTCGCAAAGATGGCAACCCAACTCCGAGACTTGGTGGAACGATTCAAGATCAAGAATGGGGAAAGGGAAGCCAGCCGTCCGGATGCAACCCGGAAACCAGTTGCGAAGGCCGCCGCCGCATACGGATAAAAAGTCACAGACTCGCTCACTGGTTCCAATAGAATTCGCCGGATCCCCCGGTCTTGCGAGTACTCCATCAGATTTCACAGGCCCAGATAAGCGCGCCGCACTTCTTCCATGCTGGCGACCACCTGCGATTCACCTTCGATTGGCACGCGCCCTTCTGCGAACACATAGGTTAATCGCTCACGGCCAGGGCGAGGTGCACATTTTGCTCTACAAGGATAATGGTAATTCCCTGCTCCTTAAGCGTCTTCAATGTCAGGAAAAGCTGTTGCGCCAGCACCGGCGCAAGGCCGAGCGAGAGCTCATCAATCATCAGGACCACCGGTTGCTGCATCAGTCCGCGGCCCATAGCCAGCATCTGCTGTTCGCCCCCTGACAACGTGGACGCTTTTCTGCGCCCGGCGCTCTTTCAATCGTGGAAATAACTCGAAGATACGCGGTCAAGATTTTCTTTCAGCTGCTTGCGCGCCCGAGGGGAGTATCCACCCATCTCCAACTTCTTTTCCACCGACATATCGGGGAAGAGCTGCCGGCCTTCCGGCACCAGAACCAATCCACGGCTCGCTTTGGCGTGGGGCGAAAGCCGGGTCACATCCTGTCCGTTCATCAGGATACCGCCCGCCCCACGGAGACACGGTGCCCATGATAGTGCGCAAGGTGGTGGTCTTGCCCGCGCCATTAGCGCCAATGATTGTGGTCACTTTGCCGGGAACGTACTTGCAGCGATATGCCCCACAAAAACTTGCACCTCGCCGTAGCCGGATTCGACCCTCTTGCGAGTTGGAGGGCGCTGTCCGTTTGTCATTGTCACGCCTCTTAATTTGTCGACAATGTCTGGAAAAGCCCAGATAGGCCTCTACGACATTGGGATCCTGCACCACTTCCGCGGGCGGGCCCTTCGGCGAGCTTCAGGCACCGAGATTCAGCACCACAATGCGGTCGGAAGGCTCACAATGGCCTGCATCAAGTGCTCAATCATCAGCACGGAGATGCCGCTGTCTCGGTGCTGCGGACCCCGTCCCGATCATCATCTTCAACTTCGGTGGGATTCAGCCCCGCCAGCACTTCGTCCAGCAACAGCAGCTTGGGTCGGGCCGCCAGTGCGCGCGCGACCTCCAGGCGCTTCTTTCCCGCAATCGTGAGCGAACCCCGCCGAGTTATTAGCCCGATCTGCCAGACCTACGTGTTCCAGGACTTCCAACGCGACCTTGCGCGCCGGTTTGAGTTGAGTGGTCCGGCCGAAGCAGGCGCCGACGGTCACGTTTTCCAGCACGTCATTCCGTACAGCGGTTTTACGATCTGGTGGGTCCGCGTATGCCGAGGTGCACTACTTCGTTCGGGCGAGCGATTCGTAATGTCCTGGCCGGTCAAACCTGATCCTTCCGGGTCTCACCTTGTAAACGCCATTGACCATGTTAAAGAGCGTCGTCTTGCCCGCGCCGTTGGGACCGATCAGCCCAAGGATCTCGCCTTCAGCGAGTGTGAAGCTTACGTCCGACACCGCCACCAGCCCGCCAAAGCGCCTTGTTACGCCGCTCACCTCCAGTAAGGGGTCATTCGATCACCCTCTTGCGGCGCGGCACCAAACGATAGAGCCAGCCGATCAAGCCGCCGGGAGCAAACAGCACTACCAGCAACAGCAACGAGCCAGCAATCACCAGGTGGAAATCAGACAGCTTGGGAGACGTCAGCAGGTAGGACCGCAGCTTTTCGTACAAGCCCTCCGCCCAGGGCAGCGCCCACAACGGTCCCCTTGCCCCCGAGCATGAGCATCACGATTCCCTCCAGAGAGAGCACGAACTCGAAGGCAATGGACGGATCAATCATGCCGTTCTTATAAAACATCAAGGTCCCCGCAACTGCTGGGAGGAAGGCTGAAACGCTGTAGATGACGGCCTTGAATAGACGGTCGCATTTACGCCCAGGACTACGGCGGCATCTTCGTCCTCGCGGATGGCGAACAGTCCGAACCGAATTTCGAGATCTTGATGGCCATACTCAGGATCATCGATAGAGCCATCACCGCAATCACCAGGAAATACGTGATCCAGAGAGCACGCCGCGCGCCGCCCAAGGCTGATAGGCGTCGAAGGAAACGTAAAGGCCAGTTGAGCGCCCCCAGGGATCAAAGTTGGAGACAAACGGACTGAACAGCTACCAGTATGCCGATGGTGGCCAGCGCAAAGTAAGCGCCACGCAAGCGCAAAATGCCTAGGCCGAACAACAGCGCGCAACACGCTCACCGCCAAGTCCTGCCGCGAGCGCGGCCAGACACCAAGTTCCAACCCCGGACGGTTACCAGGTAGAGCCCAATGTAGCCACCAAGCCCATAGAAGACGATATGTCCGAAGTTAACGTAGCCGGCGTAGCCGATCATTAGGTTCAGATTGCTGGCGAGGATGATCGCAATCGCCACGAGGATAAGGTCTTCGCGCATCGAAACATTGTTGCCCCGCAGCGGAATCGCAACCATCAGAGCGGCGAAGATAAGAATTAACCAGAACACTGGGTGGCGGAGAATCACGCGACCCCCCCCCCCCCCCCCCCCCCCCTTCGTAGTCGCCCTCCCCCCGAAGATGCCGCGAGGGAAGGCCACCAGCACAACCACGAATAGGCCAAACTCGATCAGCGGGATCCAACTGACCGCAATAAAAGGTGTCACCGCCCCTTCCAGCAGGCCGAGCAATATTCCGGCTATCAGCGCTCCGAAGGGCTTACCCAATCCGGCCAGTACCGTGACCACGAAGCTCTTCAACTGGTAACTGGCGCCGGAGAGGATCGTGAAAGGAAACAGGGTGGACACCAGCGCTCCGGAGGCCGCCGCCAGCGCGATGCCGATGGCAAATGCGAGCGCCAGAACGTCGTCGAAGAGATGCCCATCAACTCGGCTGCTTCGCGATTGTCGGCTACCGCCCGAATGGCTTTGCCCGGCCGGGTGCGATACAGGAACAGTTCCAGCGCCAGCGCGATCATTACCGCCGCAGCGGCCGCCGCGATGTGGTTCCCGGTAAAGGTATAGGCGCCAATGGTGAATGCCCGGCAGGGTGAAGTTCACGTTATATGGACTGGTGCTCCATATCGCTGTGCCGAGTCCGATGATGATCATATTGACCGCAAAGGTGGACAGCAGGCTCGACAGCTGCGGGCGACCGACGACCCAGTGCACCGACAGTCCAGTACACGATCATGCCAAGTTCAACAGCCCCCCGGCAATAATCGGCAGCAGCAACAGGTAGGCATTGATGGGAAGGCGGTAAACAACAGGTACATGCCAAACATGCCCAGCGCGATCACCGCGCCGTGGGTGAGATTGATGACATCCATCACTCCCCAGATCAGGCTCAATCCCATGGCCGCCAGCCCGTACACTGACCCGATGAGCAGGCCATCAATCATGGAGGCTAGAATGCCAGACATATCTCACCCTTCGCACCGTTCGAAGTGACAGCGGTGCGCGGTACTCCTATATTTTGCGTCCCTCCTAGCGGATCGGATACACCAGGTTGGCGCTCTTGGCCGCCAGCGGCCAGACCACCTGCTTGACCAGCTTACCCGACTTGTCCTTCTGCCACTGCGCCAGGACCATGGCGTGGCCCACCTGGAGGCCGTGCTCGCTGGTGCTCGTTGAAAACTTGGTTCGCCCGTAGAACGTCGTGATGTCCGTCGCATTGAGTGCCGCGCACTTTGGCCGTGTCGGTTCCGCCGGCTTGCTCGATGGCCCGTTGCAGAATCAAGCCGCAGGCGTAGCCGCCGGCCGATTCGTAGCTCGGCGGAACATTGTACTTCGCGGTATATGCCTTGGCGAAGTCGGCGCCGCTGGGCCCGTATTGCGCCTTGAACGCCGTTTGCGGTTCCCACTGCGACGGCACGATGACGCCAACGGCGGCATCGCCCAGTTCGCGTCCACTGCGGACTGTCGGGCGCCACCAGCAAGGTGATCATCTTCAGGTGACCTTGTGGCCGTAGAGTTGCCGCGCCAGGGTCGAGCCATCGGCATAGTGCCCGCCGCCGAGCAGCACTGTGGGCTTTGAGGCTATCACCTTGTCGATGATCGCGCTGAAATCGGTGGTGTTGGGCGCGTAGGCTTCGCTGAACACCACGTTGAATCCCTGCTGCTGCGCATAGGCCTTCGCCGGATTCACGACCGCCACCGAGAACGAGGCATCTTCATAGACGAAAGCTACCGTTGCCTTCGGGTCCTTGGCCTTCAATGCATGTCCAGCACGACCTTGAGGTATTCCGTGGCGGGCGCGAACATCTGGAACAGATAATGATTGCCCAGCGTGTAGGTCTTTCCTTCCGCCGAGCCGCTGGTCAGCATGATCTTCCCGTACTGCTCGGTTACAATCGCCGCCGTCGCGGTAGACTGGAGAATAGGGGCTGAACAGAAAGTCGGCCTTGTCCTGCAGGATCATGCGCGTGTAGAGCTGCTGCACGCGCTTGACGTTGGATTCGTCATCGTAGCTGGCAAACTGCACTTTGTAGTTCTTGCCGCCGGCTTTGATGCCCCCGGCGGCATTGACCTGGTCGCGCCACAGTTCGAATCCGCGGTACTGCTCCAGCGAATCCACGTTCAGCGCGCCGGTCTTCGAAACGGTGAATCCAAGGGTAATGGTTCTGGGCAAAGCCCACAGCGACAAAAGCCGACAGCAGCAGAAGAATACCCACCAGAATCGCTCGTTTCACATACACCTCCGAATGATGATTATGTAAAGAGCCTCCGCCGGATTCAAAAGCTATTCATCCTACACCCGTTTTTCTTTCCGCAAGCGGAACAATGGGGCGCAAAGGCTTTCTGTCCACGTAGGGACGCTATGCGGATTGCCCACGGCTGAATGTGATCCGAATCACGTCTTGCTGTGATTGCCGGTGTGAGGAACGCGGGGAGGGAGGATGTCGGCTCGGGCCCAAAGCCGCGAAAGGCAAAGCCCCAACGTGCGCTTAGCGAAGGATGGTCTCCAACTTGGTGGATGCGCCATCTCCAGTCGGCACCCGCCACTCGCTTTGCGGATATGCCATCGGAAGGGGGCCACCGGGGACAGTCGTTGAATGCTGGTGAAAATGTGTAAAATCAACCGGAGATGGGCCCGTAGCTCAAGCGGATAGAGCATCGGATTTCTAATCCGAGGGTTGGGGGTTCGATTCCCTCCGGGCCTACCAGCCTTCGCAGTGACCCAGTTTCGCTAATTTGCTGGTTGGAATTCGTCATTGCTGGCGCACAAAAATGCCGGGAATCTGAAGTTGATTCCCGGCGAGGTTCGTAGTCGATCTTCTATTCCGCTGATCTCCCTACGGTTGGACTTTGTGTGAGGTTGTCGCACGCGCTGGCCCGCTAGGAATCGTGCAGCCCGCAGTATGCCGGTCACTTCAAACGGCACAGTATAGAAAGTGCCGGTCGGAATGCTGCTTGTAGTCGCAGCCTGGTCGACGAGATAGCCGGCACATGCGCTCTCCAGAACCGTATTGCCGGTGACCTTATTGGCGATTCCGGCTCCGCAAGACGCGTCTACATGCACGCCCGATTGCGTGGTGCTATGATCGCGTTGCCGGTCACCGTATTGCCGCTGGTGCAGACATCGATGGCATCGCCAACGCTGCCCACGTGCCGTAGATCTTATTGGCGCTGACGGTAACGCCATCCCCGTACGTGCCCGGCGCCGCATCGGTGTACAAGCCGATCGTATCCTGGCTGTTGCCGAGTATGTTCCCGGAAACGGTGATCCCGCCGTTTTCTTCTGCGTCATAGAGCAGGATGTCGCTTGAGGTCGCGACATTCGAGTCGCCATAAATATTGTCGATCACGGTGTTGTTCTTGATCGTTCCCGTGGCGCCGTCAAAGGCAATCTCGATGCCGTTCTGCGCCGCAAGACCGCTGGCAACCACGCCGTTGCCCTGCACGTAGTTTCCGCTGGCCGTCAGCTTAGCGCCCGCGTAACGCGCCACGATTCCATTCTTGTTGTAGTTGTGGACGGCGCTATTTTCGACGGTCAGGCTGGCACTGCTTGAGCTGGTGGTTTCGACCATGATGCCTTGTCCCGATTGATCGCCGGTTGGCGTGTCATTGGGTACGATATTGCGCACGGCCACGTGATTCACGACGCCGGAAGCATCCTGCAATAAAATGCCGCGTAGATCGTCGCTCGTGAACTTATTGCCCGTACCATCCACTGTTAGATTGCTGATCGAGACCGGGCCAGCTGTGTTTTGCACCAAAACCATGGCCGCAACCGTGCCCCTCTGATCGTTGGTGTTCACTTGTACTCCGCCTGCGGGAGGCGTAATAACGGTGCATTCTGGCCTCCCGACAAAATTCCTTCGAGAGTAAGTTTCTTCGTGATCAAAATCTGCTCTGGATAGTTGCCGGGGCAAACCTTAATAGTGCTTCCCGCGGGAACGGCGTTGATCGCCGCTTGAATGGTTGAGAAATTAACGTAGCTTTGGGGGCAGGTGCCGACGCCTACCGTGGATGCCTGCGCGGCCGGCACGGCGATACATGCCGCCAAGGCTAGCATCGGAAACAAAGACCGGCGAGTTGTTGCAAACATAATTTTCCTCCACATGGTTTTTGACCCTCGTGATTTCAAGTAATGGACCTGGAAAAATGAAATTGTCTGAATCTACGGCGGGGATTCCGTTCTGGTTCACGCATCTCTAGCGGATGCGTTTCATGTCAAGCAGCTGGCGTTTGTAATAAGGGGGAAATGACATGCCGTTGGAACCCGCTCGCACGTCACACAATAAGTCTACTCGCATCGAAGAGTAAGTCAAGAGTTATTCTGATCAATAGACCTGTATTTCACCGCTTAGTGCAAAGTGTTTCACTGTGCGTAACAATAGCCGTTCCTCTTTCTCGACAGCGCTGCAGCAATTCTTCATACGCATTGGAAGCGAGCAGGAGAGTGGTAATAGGAAATTGGTTTCCGGGTCAAAATTAAACCGGCAAGCGAAAGAAAAACGCTGAAATGTTCTCCTCAACAGGGTGCGGCCTCAGCGAGCAAAAAAGGAGCCGGGAATCTGGCCGATTCCCGGCTCGGTGTGCGTATCTTGCTGCTTATTCTACGGTTGGACCTTGTGCGCGGTTCTCGCATGTGCCGGTCCGGTTGGAATCGTGCACCCAGCGGTGGAACCGGTCATTGGGAATGGAACCGTGTAAAAAGTCCCAGTTGGAGTTCCATTGCCAAAGGTTCCAGGATCGGAGAGATAACCGGCGCAGGCGCTTTCCAGAACGGTATTTCCGGTTACAGAGTTCTTGTTGCCGGTGTTTGTGCAAGACGCGTCCAGATGAACGCCGGATTGCGCAGTGTTGTAAATGACGTTGTTGGTGATGACATTGCCGTTCGTGCAGACGTCAATGGCATCAAATGACGATGTGCCAAAGATCTTATTGGCGGTAACGGTGACGCCATCTCCAATGCTCGTGGTGTCCCTGACGATCGCGATGCCCTCTTGCGCGTTACCAACGGTGTTGCCAGATACTACGATGTTCCCATTTTCCAAAGTGTCGTAAAGCAAAATGCCCGATGCGCCATTCCCCGGGTTGCCATCCGCCGCCGTGTAGACATTGTCGATCACAACGTTGTTCTTGACGGTTCCGGTGGCTCCATCGAAAGCGATCTCAATGCCATTCGAAGCGATAAAGCCGTTCGGGGTTCCTTCAACATAATTCCCCATCGCGGTCAGTTTGGCACCGCTATAGCGTGCCACGATCCCATTCTTGTTGTAATTGTGAACCGAACTATTTTCGACGGTCAGGACCGCGCTGCTCGAACTTGTCGTCTCGACCATGATCCCCTGACCCGATTGATTGCCGATAGGAACGTCATTGGGTACGATGTTCCGCACGGCAACGTGATTCACCGTGCCCGAGGCATCCTGATACAGAATGCCGCGGAGATCGTCGTTGTTGTACTGATTGCCCGTGCCGTCCACGGTTAGGTTACTAAGCGTAACCGGACCAGCCGTGTTTTGAACTAGGACCATGGCCGCGACTGCGCCCTTCTGGTCAGTCGAGTTTGCCTGTACTCCACCCACCGGAGGCGTAATGACGGCCGCATCCTGGCCACCCGACGCAATCCCCTCGATCGGTAAGCTTCTTCGTGATCAAAAGCTGTTCCGCATAGGTGCCGGGGCAGATCTTAATGACGCTTCCTGGTGGAACAGCGGTAATCGCCGCCTGAATGGTTGTGAAAGTGATATAGCTTTGCGGGCAGGTGCCAACACCTACCGTGGATGCCTGGGCTACGGGTACGGCAAGGCAAGCCGTCAAGGCCATAACGACAAGCAAGGATGGACGAACATTCTTCATACTTTTCCTCCAATTTTCTGGTTGCTGGATTCGGTGATTGACCTGGAAACGAGAGCTGCGACAACGGGGCCCGGTTGGCGGTCGATAGGTTCGCCACACGATGGACCGGAGTGTCTCACAAAGTCTGGGTGAGCCGCGCCTGACCTGCAGAGTTAATGCCGGCTAACGACATCGAAAATCCTGGACAGTGGGGGCTGTCCCGAATCAGCTCTGAAGGGATCGAATCAGATCGGTCACCTGGCTCCAGCACATTGGGATCGAAACGCTACGCAAACCAGCCAGCACATTACTCTCAAAGTCTACTCGCGCTGGTGACTAAGTCAAGGGCGATAACTGTTAAATTTGAATTACATTTTCGACCCTGTGGAAATCGTCTCCAGGTTCAATCGTAACAACTCAGCGGAGAAAGAAGTCATCGACGGAATAGGCGTTTACACAACGTCGGGAACCCTACAAACTACCGAGACATATTTGTTGCTCGGCCCTGAGACGAGAGAGAGCTGCTCAACAGATTACGGTCGAACTAACTTCCCCCTCTTAAAAGCACCTTATGCCCATCGACGGAAAAAAAGCGCCTGCCGCGCTACCGGCTGCGCCTTGTCGCTGAGCGCGGCGAGCTGCCGTTCGCTCAGTGGAGTGAAGTCGCGCGCGAATCGTACATTTTCTTCGAGCTGCGCGATGGTGTCGCATCCGATAATCACCGTGCTCACCGGCTGTGAGAGCACGTAGTACATTGCTTCTTTCATCGCCAGCGTGCCAGGCCCGGGAGCATTGCCCTCGAACCCGCTCGATTTTTGCGGATCGGGCTTCCAACTCGCCAGAATGCGTCCCCGCGCCGGAATCTTCATGCCGATGATGCCCATCTGCTTTTCCACCGCCAGCGGCAGGAGTTTTTCCTGGAAGCTCATGTGATGCTTGTCGGCTGCATTCAAAGCCATCAGAATCTGGTCGAAGGGAAAGCGTTCAATGCACTGAATCAGCAGGTCGGGATCGCGGTGTCCGGTAACGCCGAGAAAACGAACCATCTTCTGTTCTTTCGCCTGCTGGAAAGCCTCAATGGCGCCTCCCTTGCCGAAGATGCGGTCCACATCGTCCTGGCTATCGATATGGTGCAACTGCCAGGCGTCGAGGTGGTCCGTATTGAGCAGCTTCAGCGACTCCTCAAGCAACTTCAGTGAGCCGTCGCGCGTGCGGTCGTGCGTCTTCGATGCGAGATAGGCCTGGTTGCGCCGCCGCTTCATCACCTCTCCCACGTAGCGCTGACTCCAGCGATGTTCGCCGCCATACATGGCAGCGGTGTCGATGTAGTTCACTCCCAGGTCGAGCGCGCGCTCCACGATCGGCACCGCGATCGCTTCATTGTTAGGCTGCTCGATGGAGGCTTGGCCGCCCAGGCTGAAGATCCCAACGCGGTAGCCGGTGCGCCCCAGATTGCGCATCGGCATTGCTTTCTCGGTTGCAGGATTGGCCGGCAGCGGCGGCAGCACAGTGGCGGCAGCGCCGGTCATCTTGCCTGCAACGACGGCCGCGCCCAGCACGCTGGATTGTTTCAGGAAGTTACGACGGGAAGAATCCGGATAATTCGGCATGATAACCTCCGAACCCGGCAATGCTATGCCCGCCAAACCAATTTATGCAATGACTGCGCTCACTCGCGAATCAAAGACGGGGGGACAAGCCGCGAAATTCTTACTTTTTCCTTGGCTTCATCAACTCCCATTCTTTTTCGGTGAGTTGACGGCCGAGGGCGGTGAATTCACCCGCGCCCTGCAACCACTCGCCGCCGTCCATGGTGACGACTTCCCCGTTGATGTAACTTGCGCCATCGCTCACCAGAAACGCGGCGAGATTTGCGAACTCTTCCGTCGTACCGAATCGTCCCAGCGGATTGCGCTGTTTGGCCGCTTCTTCCAAGTCCGGACGCGGCAGCAGGCGCGAGAACGCTCCTTCGGTCGGGATCGGTCCGGGCGCGATGGCATTCATGCGGATGCCGCGGTTTCCCCATTCGACGGCGAGGCTCCGCGTGAGCGTCTGCACTCCGGCCTTGGCGACCGCGGAGGGCACGACGTAAGCAGAGCCGCTGGTCGTGTAAGTAGTCGTGACATTCAGCACCACGGCTGAATGTTTGGCAGCAAGCCAGCGCCGGCCGCAAGCAAGCGTTGTGTGCAACGATCCCATCAGCACGATGCCGATCACGGATTGAAATGCTCCAAGCGAGAGGTCTTCAGTGCGTCGACAGAAAATTTCCGGCGGCATTATTCATGAGCACATCGAGCGGGCCGTCGGCCCAGATGGCGCCGATCATCTCCTCGACCGCAGCCGGGTCGCGCACATCGCAGGGACGAGAATGGATCTTGCCGCCGGTGCGCTGGCGCAACTCCTGCATGGTCGCGGCCAGAACCTCCTGCCGCCGGCCGCAGATGTAGACCTCGGCTCCGAGTTCGAGAAATCGGTGGGCAGCGGCCTTGCCCAGGCCCGTGCCTCCGCCAGTAATAAGGACGCGCTTGTTGAGGAGAAGATCGTCGCGGAACATGGGAGCGATTGTAAATGGAGGGGAGTGGAGCCGTCGTTCGCTGCTTCGTCGCCCGTCGTTCGTCGTTCGTCGCCCGCGTCGTCCGCGAACTAGCGTAGGGAATCTCCTTGCAGCATTCTGGTTTGCGTGGTGGCGGGGCTCCGCCCCGCAAACGGGGCGAAGCCCCGTCACCACACCTGCTTGAGATGGTCGAGCGCCCAGCTTGAGCGTGCTCGGCAACGACTGGGTCGGCGTCTTCGGCGAGTTTCCTGAGCGTTGGCACAAACTTTCGATCGCCGCTGTTACCCATGGCAATCACGGCGTTGCGGCGCAGGCCGGAGAGTTTCGCACGGCGCACGGGCGATCCACGGAAGACCGCGCGGAATTCCTCCGGCTGCATTTCCGCGAGCCAGTCGAGCCGGGGATTAACGAAACCCTCCCGCGCCTGGAATTCTTCGGCAGTCGTGACCGGAGCTTTGCGGTTCCACGGACAAACGTCCTGGCAGATGTCGCAGCCGAATACGTGTCGTCCCATGCCGGAGCGCAGGTCTTCCGGAATCTCGCCGCGTTTCTCGATCGTGAGATACGAGATGCATAAACGCGCATCGAGTTCGCCCGGAGCGACAATCGCCTGCGTCGGGCAAGCGGCGATACAGCGTGTGCACGTGCCACAACGGTCGGGCGCGGGGAGAGTCGGCCGCCGCGTTCCAAAGAAGTCAGATCCAAAGAAGTGAGGATCACGCCCAGAAAAAGCCACGAGCCCAGCTTCTGGTTGATAACGCAGGTATTTTTGCCGATCCATCCGATGCCCGCATACTTGGCATACACGCGTTCGATCAGAGGCCCGGTATCGACATAAGCGCGGGTTTGCAGCGAGTTGCCAGTGGTCAGTTTCCGGCAGTCAGCAGAGCCGGAGTCAGCAGAGTCAAGGAGTTCGCGAAGTCTGGACTCCACCGCGCGCAGCCGGCGCATCACCGCTTCGTGGTAATCTTCGCGGCTCCAGGCGTAGCGCGAGATCCATCCCCGCGCGCGATCTTCGGTTTGGGTGGAATACGGTGCTGCGGTGTTGTAGTTGATGGCGCACACGATCACGCTGCGCGCCCAGGGAGCGACGTTCGCCAGACTCGCCCGTTTCAGCTCCCCGGCGTCGTTGCGGGCCTCCATGTACTTCATTTCGCCGTGACGCTCGTCGGCAATCCATGAGGGGAAAACCTGCAGCTCGGCAAAGTCGCGGACGGGAGCGATCCCACAGAGTTCAAACCCGGCCTCGCGGGCGAATTGCTGGATGCGGGTTCGAAGATCGGCAAACATAGCAGCGACCGCTGATATTGGCGTTTTCGAGGAAGCATCCCGTTTCAGAGAAGCGGCCGCATCCCTCAGAAAAGGCTACCACTTCCGGCTCCTCGCGGCCCTCGTGCGCGGTGAACAATAGCGCGTGACTCACGTCACATCCCCATGTCACATGGCCACGTGACAATACAACTCGGATTTCAACGGAGTTCTCGCGTGTTCAAAATCGTCAACGCTCAGTTTATCGCCCCTGGAATCAAGCGCTTTGTCATCGAAGCGCCCCGCATCGCACGCAAACAGCGGCCGGGTCAGTTCGTCATTATCCGGGTCAACGAAAAAGGCGAGCGCATCCCGCTCACCATCGAACGCTCCGACCCGGAAAAAGGCACGGTCAACATCGTCGTGCAATCGATCGGCAAGACCACAAATCTTCTCAACTCGCTCGAAACCGGCGACAGCATCCTCGACATCGTCGGGCCGCTGGGCAAGCCCTCTGAGATCGAGAACTTCGGCACGGTCGTCGTGATGGGCGGAGGCGTCGGCACCGCGATGGCGTATCCGACGGCGGCAGCCATGAAGAAGGCCGGCAATCGCGTGATCACGATCCTTGGCGGACGCAACAAGGACCTCGTCCTGCTGGAAAACGAGATGCGCCAGGTCAGCGACACCGTCTATGTCACCACCGATGACGGCAGCTATGGCGACAAGGGACTCGTCACCGACAGGCTGCGCCAACTGATCGAAAACGGAACGCGTATCGATCAGGTGCTGGCGGTGGGACCGATCCCGATGATGCGGGCGGTCGCCGATATGACGCGCAAAGAAAAGATCCGCACCATGGTCAGTCTGAATCCGATCATGATCGATGGCACCGGGATGTGCGGCGGCTGCCGTGTGCTGGTCGAAGGCAAAAGCGAATTTGCCTGTGTCGATGGGCCGGAGTTCGATGCCCACCGCGTGGATTTCGCCGTGCTCGTGCAGCGCAATACTATGTACCGCGATGCCGAGAAGCAGTCGATGGAAGACTACAAGCGCGAATGCGAATACGAAAAGCAGAAGGCCCAGAGCGAAGCGCGAAGTGAAGTCACGAGCGAAGCGCAAAGTGAAGTTACGAGCGAAGCTGCTGCCACTTGTGCGCTGGAGGAAAAGTAAATGCCGACACCGCCGGCGAAGTCGAAGAATCCCGTACCCAACAAAGAACGTATCAAGATGCCGCGGCAGCATATGCCCGAACAATTGCCGCAGATCCGCAACAAGCAATTCACCGAAGTCAATCTCGGATACTCGGCGGAACTGGCGCGTCAGGAAGCGCTGCGCTGCCTGGAGTGCGCCAAACCGACCTGCACCCGGGACTGCCCGGTGGGCGTGAAGGTCAAAGACTTTGTGCAACTGATCGTGGAAGGCGATTACCTGGGCGCCGCCGCGAAGATTCGCGAAGATAACGTGCTGCCTGCCATTACCGGGCGCGTCTGTCCGCAGGAAGACCACTGCGAAGGCGCTTGCCTGCTGTGCAAGAAGGGCGAGTCGCTGGGCATTGGCTACCTGGAGCGCTTTGTCGCCGATTACGAGCAGCAGCACTTCGACGTGAAGAATATCGTGAAGGCTCCGCCAACCGGGAAGAAGGTTGCCATCGTGGGCAGCGGACCTTCCGGCCTGACGGCCGCTGGAGACCTGGTGCAGAAAGGCCACGAGGTTCATGTCTTCGAGGCCCTGCATGAGATTGGCGGCGTGCTGGTCTATGGCATCCCCGAATTTCGCCTGCCGAAAACTATCATCCGCCAGCAGGTCGACTTCATGCGCGCCATGGGCGTGGAGTTCGAGACCGACGTGGTCGTTGGGCGCACCGTCACGATCGACGAACTGCTCGATGAAGAAGGTTACGACGCGGTATTTATCGGCACGGGCGCGGGATTGCCACAGTTCATGGGAATTCCGGGCGAGCATTTGAACGGCGTCTACTCGGCCAACGAATTTCTGACGCGCATCAACCTGATGCACGCCTATGAGTTCCCGAAGTATGACGAGCCGATGGTCGATTTCCGCGGAAAGAATGTGGCCGTGATCGGCGGCGGAAACACAGCGCTCGATGCCATCCGCTCGTCTTTGCGCCTGGGCGCGGGCAAAGCGTTCATTCTCTATCGCCGCAGCGAGGCCGAGATGCCCGCCCGCAAGGAAGAAGTGAAGCACGCCAAAGAGGAAGGCATCGAATTTCAGGTGCTCACTGCGCCGCTGGAGTTTCTCGACGATGGCAAGGGCTGGCTGGCGGGCGCGCGCTGCCAGAAGATGGAACTCGGCGAACCGGATGCCTCCGGCCGTCGCCGCCCGGTTCCGATTGAAGGATCCGAATACGTAGTTCCACTTTCAGTCGCAGTTATTGCGATCGGAACTACCGCGAATCCCATCGTGCAAAGCACCACGCCCGGACTGAACACCAACAAGAGAGGTTACATTCAGGCCGACGAGACGACGCAGAGAACATCACGCAAAGGAGTCTTCGCCGGCGGCGATATCGTGACCGGCGGCGCGACCGTGATTCTCGCGATGGGCGCGGGACGAAGGGCCGCGCAAGGTATTCACGAATATCTGACGGCTGGTGGATGGTAGATTTGTTATCGCCTGCTGCCCGAGTCGGCAGTCGTGGGGTATCAGCTCTCCTGGATCGACGGCTCGGCGTCCGTTAGCCTTTGCCCGCGCTGCTTTGTTGCGGCGCTTCCACGGCAGAACTCAAGATGTATTCCACGCGGTTCCGGCCATTACGCTTGGCCGTGTATAAAGCTGCGTCGGCCCGGCTCACCAGCGGTTCCACTTCCTTTACTCCAATGCAATCGGAGACCGAGACTCCCATACTCATGGTGATCGATTTTTCCACCCCGCCCGCAACGATGGGAGCCGCGGCAATTGCTTCGCGCAGGTCGTTCGCGCGTTGCATCGCTCCGGCCAGATCGCACGTTGGCAGCACCAACAAAAACTCTTCTCCTCCATACCGGCCGACGCCGTCGTAGGCGCGCAGTTTGGATTGCAACCGGCGCGCGATCTCGCGCAACGCCTCATCGCCAAAAAGATGGCCGTGGGAATCGTTCACCTTCTTGAAATGGTCGATATCGCCAAGAAGCACGCTCAAGGGCTTGCGTTCCCTGCGGGCTCGCTCCAGTTCCCGCTCCAGCATGCCGAAGATCTCCGCGTGATTCAGCAATCCAGTGAGGGAATCGCGAGTGGCCGCTTCGCGCATCGCCTCCCGCGCCGCAACCAGCTCTTCCTGCAGATCGAGAATTCGTTTTCCGGTCAGAAGGCGCGCCTTCAGCTCCGATTCGTCAAACGGCTTCATCAGATAATCGTCCGCCCCGGCCTGCAGGGCTTCGAGCATATTCTGCCGGCCTTCTTTGCTGGTCAGCAGGATGATGTAGATGTATTGCCCCGACAAACCCGCCGCGCGAATGCTCTGGCACAACTCGACCCCTTCGACGTCCGGGAGCACCCAGTCGAGCAAAACCAGCTTGGGTGTTTTCGGCTGCTCGAGCACCCGCCAGGCCTCGGCGCCCGTCTCCGCGATGGTCACGCCAAAGCCCCAGCTGCGCAGATGATCACCGATCAGTTTCCGGTAGACTGCGGAATCTTCGACCAACAAAACCTGCATTCGCTTTGAACCTCCGACCCTGTTGTATGAAAGCTTCGAACGCAAGACACGAACTCTTGCCCTATGCCTCAGGGTCGTATTTTGTGCCGGTTGCACCATCATAGACGAAGTATGTGCCAGTCCGGCAGGCAATCTCCGGGGCAGTGCCTTCGGAATACCCGGCGATATGCCGCGACCAGTTGCCGCACAAGCTCGCGTCACTGCCCATTCTCGCCGTCAGGCTTGCGTTGCGGTCAGGCGGCGCGATCCTGTTTCTCGTCTTTCTTATTGTTTCGGACGCGAGCGAGCGCCGTGACGATCGCAGTCAATACGCGGTCGTAGGAACTGAGCATTTGATGCTGCCTGGGGTCGCTACTCCACCAGAGTACTCGCAGCTTGACACTGGATGGGTCCGGAGAATTCAGGTCCATTATCAAGACCTCGGGCGCCGGATCAGACAGGACTCCAGGCACCGCACGCACCGTTTCGATAATCGAGGATTTCAATTCGCTCAAATCGGTAATATTGCTCACGGTCAAGTCATATTCCCACCGTCGCCGGTCGAGCGCGGTGTTGACAATCACGGACTGAGTAAACAAATCTGCGTTCGGAATGACCACCCGGCGTTCGTCGTACGTCTGGATAATAGTCGCGCGAGCCTGAATCTCTTCTACGGTTCCTTCGAAAGCATTGAGCTTGATTTCGTCGCCCACGCGAAATGGCTCGGCCCATAACAGCAAAAGTCCGGCGAGGAAATTTTGCAATATATTCTGAAACGCGAATCCAATGGCCACGCCCCCAATTCCCAGGACCTTAATCAGGTCGGAGGCCCGGAACGATGGCGCGACAATGGAAAACGCTACCAGGAACCCTAATAAAACCGTTGCTCCGCCGAAGAGGCGAGCAAAGACGACCGCCAGGTTCTCCCGGTGTTCGGGAATACTTTTTCGGATTACCCGGGCGACAACAAGGCTGAGGCCGTAGAAGAGAATGAAGACAACAACCGCCACCGCGAAGGCCGGCAGGCGGTCGATGAAAGTGTCCGCCAGATGGTGCTCCGCCTGCCAAAACTTCTCGACGGTTGAATTCATGCCGGGTTCATCGTTGTCTCACTAGGCTGCTTCGCGGGCGGTTTCCCAGTTCATAGTGCGCGGCGGAATGGTGCGCGGCGGCAAAGAATCGACCGGTTGGGAGTTCCTAACGGTAAGGGCTTTGCCATTTTGAAGGGCCACGGGTTCGCGGCGTTCGAGTCCGAGCAACTCCCGCATTCTGGACTTTGCTTTATGCAGTTGCGACTTGGAGTTGCCCACCGAACAGCGCAGCAGGCGCGCTATTTCGTGATGTTCGTATCCTTTGACCTCGTGCAGCACGAAAATGGTTCGATAGCCGGCAGGGAGTTCCTTCATGGCGCGCGTCAAGGCGATTCGGTCGACGCAGCCGGCGAGACGATCGTCGGCTCGTCCCTGCTCCCGCTTCACCGAGCCGTCGGGCTGCTCGATCGGCTGATCGAGAGACACGGCTCGCAATCCCTTTTTGCGCATGTGCATAAGAACCGTATTCACAGCCACCCGATAGAGCCAGGTTGAGAGAGCGGAATCTCCGCGAAAAGTCGCGAGCTTGCGAAAAGCCTGCAGGAATGCGTCCTGCGTCAGGTCCTCGGCTTCCGCCGTGTTGCTGGTCATCCGCAGGCACAGAGAATAGATTTTGGTTTTGTGTGCGTTAAACAAGGACGCGAAAGCATCGGGGTCCCCCGTTTGAGCCCTGCGCACAAGTTCCATATCGGCTTTATGGCGGTCTGTGGAGTTCGGTTCGTTTTTCACTTGGAGCTCCTTTCCCTGCGTCGCGAGGGTTCGATTCCTTACCCCCACGCAATGCGACAATAGGGCCCCCAGCGCCGCAGGTCCATCCAGTGATCGCAGTACCCGACCCAGTTCGTTGCTGTAAACCGCTGCGCTTTGCACCGGGTCTTAACTGCGGGTTTCAGCAATGCCAGATGAATGAATCTTCACTAAATCGTGAAATGGTTTCTCTAGGGATACTGTTCGGGGGAACTACAGGATTGAAGGGATTGTTCAATTCGGAGGGGGTTCTTATCCTCATTTCAGTATCAATTGTGGTTTCCTCAGATACCCACCCTCCGGGCAAGTGCTGACAGGCCCTAATGGAGCCTACGGCACTTGCCCCTCGCCATTCCACAACGCGGATCGAGAGCACAGGCCCCGCAACCCTTGTGTAGCGCTGGAGCTTGCACCGAGAGCGGACGACACGTTAAAAAGACGGCTGCACGACGTGAACAATATTGTTGCGAACGGCATACATCACCAGGTCGCTCACCGAATGAAGGTTCAGCTTCCGCATGATGTTGGCCCGGTGCGTTTCTGCGGTTTTGACGCTTAATCCGAGCGCCTCGGCGACATTTCTGGAACTCTTACCCTCCGCAAGCAATTGCACGATCTCACGCTCGCGGGGCGTTAGACGACTGGGAGAGGAGTGTGACGGAGGCGATACGTTATCGTTATGCCGAAGATAACCCTCCAACACCATCGAGGCGACCTTGGGAGTGAAATAGATCTTGTTATTTCGCAATGCTTCGATGGCTGTAACCAGATCGCGCGCCGCGTCTGTCTTCAAAAGAAAGCCGCGAGCTCCCGCATTGAGCACTTCCTGCACAAGCTGGTCTGAGTCATGCAAGGTGAGAATAAGAATTCGGATCTGCGGTTTCGCTTTGACAATCTGGCGTGTTGCCTCCAGGCCGTTCAGGTTGGGCATTCCAACGTCAAGAATGACGGCATCTGGATTTAGTTTGATAGCCTTTTCTACAGCTTCCCGTCCATTACTCGCTTCGCCACATACCTCCCATTCCGGTTTAGCTCGCAACAAGGCACATAACCCGCGCCGAACAACTTCATGATCATCCGCCAAAAGGATTCGAAACGACACGGTGTTCCTCCCCAGGGGAATCCTGATCGTCAAGGAAGCACTCCTGGTAATACCCCTGAGATGCGCCGTATCTCCGAAATGTTAGCCCCGCCCCGGTGAGAACAAAATACTGGGAATCCTGTAGACGGATTAGGGCCACAAGATGATTCGGTAGTTGCTTCCACTTGTAATACAAGATCGACCGGATGGACCCGGAGGAATTCCGGTCGTAGTTTGCTTGTTAAGTTGAGCGAATCTCGAAAGAAGAAATTTATTCCATTCTCAAGAAAGGAAAGCAATGAACTCGGATCAACTGCAAGGCAAATGGAAACAGATGAAGGGCTCAGTCAAGGAGCGTTGGGGCAAGCTGACCGACGACGATGTCAATGTGGTCAATGGGCAGTTTGACCAACTGGTGGGAAGAGTGCAGGAACGATACGGCATTCAAAAAGAAGAGGCCCAGAAGCAGGTCGACGAGTGGTTGAAGCGTTCCGATATGAAGGATTCTGACTTCGAAAGGCGCAAGGCAAGTTAGTACGCGTGCCGGGCGCGGGGAAACTGTAATCGAACTCTCCCCGCGCCGCTTTTCACCAGACCCGCGTCGCTTTTCACCAGAATAGAGCGGTTGCTACACGAAATCACGCCGTTGCAAACGTCAGCTGCGAGGCCGGAATCACCGCGGGAATACTGATTTCGACAATTGTGCCGGGGTTTGCGTTCAGGATTCTCAGTTCCCCTCCAAATTCCCCAACCCGCTCGCGCATTCCACCGATACCGATGCCGATGCTGCCGGGCAGTAGCTGCAAGGTTTGCTCGGCCACGCCTTTGCCGTCGTCGCGCACCCTAAGCAAGAGGGAACTGTCCCTTTGAGCCAAACTCACCGACGCTGTTTGTGCTCGCGAGTGGCGAAGAACATTTGTCAGCGCTTCCTGAACAATGCGGAAAATCGTCCTTTCCAGCAAAGGGGCGAGGCGGGGAAACTCGGGTGGTTGCACGTCGAGCGAGGTGACGATGCCGCTGCGCTCCGTCATGCCTTCTAAAAGCCAGCGCAGCGCGGAGAACAGGCCTCCCTCATCCAGAAGAGGCGGATGCAGCAGATAGGACATGCTTCGAACCTGCTGGATGGCGCGATCGATAAGATCGCTCGCCTCGCTAACCGCCTCTTGTTCTTGCTGGATGGCAGGCCGCTGCAGTAGGCCGTCCAGCATCATTTTGGCGGCTGCGAGTTCCTGTCCTATATCGTCGTGCAGATCGCGAGCAAAGCGGCGACGCTCCTCGTCCTGGGCGGTCATCAAACGGCTGGAGAGCCGCCGCAGCTCGCTGTTCAACATCTCCAGTTGATGCGCCCGGCGATGCAATTCGGCAAATACACTCACCTTGGCACGGAGAAGTTCCGGAACCACGGGAACCGAAATATAATCCACCGCACCCCGCTGGTATCCCTTCAGGTAATCCAGATCGGTCAGGTGTACGCCAGAGATGAAGATGACGGCCGTCCGCTGAAAACGCGGATGCTGGCGGATCATCTCGGCCAGTTCAAATCCATCCATCTCGGGCATGCTGACGTCCATGAGCACGACCGCGACATCATTTTTTAGCAACAACTCCAGAGCCTCGCGTCCCGAGTTGGCCTTGATCAGATTCTCTCCCAACTCGGCCAGCATGACCTCGTAGGTGAGCAACTTGGATGGCTGGTCATCCACCATCAGAATGTTGACCTTCGCATGTGTGCTCATTGTGTTCCCTCTCAGCTCGCCCGCCGAAGGCAAGTTATTTCACGGCGGGCGAGCCGACCCCACATTACCGGTGCAACCACGTCCGGAGCGCCGACAGTAGCTGGTCCGTATTTACGGGCTTGGCCAGATACTCGGAAGCGCCCGCCTCCAGACACTTTTCGCGATCGCCCTTCATGGCTTTCGCGGTTAATGCGATGATTGGCAGCCGTCGAAGTGCGGTCTTCTGCCGGATAACCTGCATGGTTTCGTAGCCGTCCATCTCGGGCATCATGATGTCCATGAGCACGATGGCAACGTCTGGCGTCGACTCCAGCAGTTCGATTGCCTGGCGGCCAGTTCCGGCAGTTAAAACGGACATTCCGCGACGCTCCAGCACACTGCTCAGCGCGAAAATGTTGCGCACGTCATCGTCCACAACCAACACCTTTTTACCCACCAGGGCATCGTCGGAGCGATGCAACCGGTCGAGCATCCTTTGTTTTTCGACGGGAAGATCGGCCACAACGCGGTGCAGGAAGAATGCCGTTTCATCGAGTAAACGCTCGGGCGATTGAACGTTTTTTACCACCACACTGCGCGCCAAAGTATGAAGTTGGGCATCTTCCTCCGAAGACAACTCCCGGCCAGTGAATACCACCACGGGCAGATCGCTCAATGCTGGATTGTCGCGGAAACGCTCCAATATCTCGAAGCCAGACATATCCGGCAGACGGAGATCGAGGACCGCACAATCGAAAGATTGCAACTCCACGGCAGCCAACGCTTCCGCTCCCGTAGAGACGGTCGTGACGTCGATGTCGTCGTAGCCCAGGAGTTCCTTAATGCTGAGTTGCTCGGCCGGATTATCTTCGACGACCAGAAGGCGTTTGCGTCGCGGGGTCGCATATTCCTTGAGGCGCAACAATGCGGCTTCCAGTCCCTCGGGAGTGGTGGGCTTGGTCACGAAAGAAAATGCTCCGCGCGCCAGCCCGTGATGCCGGTCTTCATCCATGGTCAGCATCTGGACTGGAATATGCCGCGTTGCGGGATCTTGCTTCAGATGGTTAAGAACCGTCCATCCCAGCATGTCGGGAAGAAAAACATCGAGCGAGACTGCCGCCGGATGAAATTCATGAGCCAGCGACAGAGCCTCACTTCCGCGCCGGGCCACCAGAACTTTGAATCCCTTGTCTCGCGACAGATCCAACAGAACACGCGCGTAGTGCGGATCGTCTTCGACAATCAACAGCACCGAATCGTCAGGCTGCAGATTTTCCCGATCATCTTCGACAACTTCCTGCGGTGTCTCTGACACTGTCAACTTGGTCAGTTGCGCTGGCATGGTTGGCGAAAGGTTGCGATCCGGCATGACAACCGTAGACGGCCCAACATAAGTTTGCGGCAGGTAGAGAGTGAACGTGCTTCCCTGGCCGGGGCACGCTGCTCAACTGGATTTCCCCTCCCAGCAGATTCGCCAACTCGCGGCTGATCGCGAGGCCCAGACCGGTGCCTCCGTACTTGCGGCTGGTGCCTGCATCCGCTTGCTGGAAGGCCTCAAAGATGATGCGCTGCTTTTCGGCAGGAATACCAATGCCGGTATCGGCCACCTCGAATGCAATCACCGAGGCCGCGCTCTCCAGGATCGCATGACCGTGAGACCACCCACCTTTTGCAGGCCGCACGGAAAGGCTGACGTGGCCATCTTCGGTGAACTTGAACGCATTCGACAAAAGGTTCTTCAAGACCTGCTGCAGACGCTTCGAGTCCGTCACCATACTGCGGCTGAGGTGCGGATCGGTGTTCACCTCGAAGGTGAGTTTCCGATTCTCGGCCTCGTGGCGGAACGGACGAGCCACCATCTCCAGCACGCTGCCGTAGAAGATCTCCTCGGCCTCGACGGAAACCGTGCCCGATTCGATCTTCGAGAGATCGAGAATGTCGCTGATCAGGTTCAGCAGGTCGGTTCCCGCGCCGTGAATCGTACGCGCGAACTCGACCTGCTTGGCGGACAGATTGCCCTCCGGATTGTCGCCCAACTGTTGTCCCAGCACGAGAATGCTGTTGAGGGGGGTACGCAACTCGTGGGACATGTTGGCCAGGAATTCCGACTTGTACTTCGACGTAAGCGCCAGCTCCTTGGCCTTCTCTTCGAGCGCGCGGCGGGCCTGCTCGATTTCCTGATTCTTGCGTTCGACTTCGACGTTCTGCTCGGCCAGTTGCTGCGCTTTTTGCGCCAACTGCTCGTTAGTCTGCTGCAATTCCCTTTGCTGAGTTTGCAATTCGGTGGCCAGCTGCTGCGACTGCTTCAGCAGGCTTTCCGTTTGCATCGTCGCCTCAATGCTGTTCAGCACGATGCCGATACTGGCCGTCAATTGCTCAAGAAATGCCAGATGTGAAGCTGTGAACGTGCCCAACGACGCAAGTTCGATGACCGCCTTGACGCTGTCTTCAAACAACACCGGCAGCACGATGACGTTTCGCGGCACAGCTTCGAACAGGCCGGAACGGATTGGAATCGTGTTGGGCGGCAGGTCGTTGATCAACATCCGCCGCTTCTCCGCGGCGCATTGCCCCACCAGGCCTTCTCCCATATTCAAGCGCCGCAGATGGCCGTCCGGCCCATCGGACGCGAACGCCGAGAGCAGCACCATTCCAGCCGATTCTTCCGACTCCATCTGGTAGATGACGCCCTGCTGCGCGTTCACCAGTGGAACCAGTTCCGAGAGCATCATGCGTCCGACCGTGGTCAGGTCGCGCTGCCCTTGCAACATGCCGGTAAAACGCGCCAGGTTTGTCTTCAGCCAGTCCTGCTCAGTGTTGCGCTCCGTCGTGAGCCGGAGGTTGTTGATCATCGTGTTGATGTTGTCTTTCAGTTCGGCCACTTCGCCGCTGGCTTCCACCTGAATCGATCGCGTGAGGTCGCCTTTCGTGACGGCGGTCGCGACTTCGGCAATGGCTCGCACCTGGTTGGTCAGGTTGTCGGCCAGCAGGTTGACGTTGCCAGTGAGATCTTTCCACGTGCCGGCAGCGCCCGGAACGTTGGCCTGTCCGCCCAGACGGCCTTCCACGCCGACTTCGCGCGCCACCGTAGTTACCTGGTCGGCAAACGTCGCGAGCGTGTCGGTCATGTTGTTGATCGTTTCCGCCAGTGCCGCGACTTCGCCCTTGGCGTTCACGGTGAGTTTCTTTGTGAGTTCGCCGTTCGCGACGGCAGTTACGACCTTCACAATGCCGCGTACTTGTTCGGTAAGATTCGCGGCCATGACGTTGACGTTGTCCGTCAAATCTTTCCACGTGCCGGCGACGCCGGGCACCTTAGCCTGGCCGCCGAGTTTTCCATCGGTGCCCACTTCGCGCGCCACGCGCGTGACTTCGGCCGCGAACGCGTTGAGCTGATCGACCATCGTGTTGATGGTGTTCTTGAGTTCGAGAATTTCGCCTTTCACATCGACCGTGATTTTGCGCGACAAATCGCCGCGCGCCACGGCCGTCGTCACTTCGGCGATGTTGCGGACCTGAGCCGTCAAGTTTCCGGCCATCGCGTTGACCGAATCGGTAAGGTCCTTCCACGTGCCGGCGACGCCCGGAACGTTGGCCTGGCCGCCCAGTCGGCCTTCGCTGCCGACTTCGCGCGCCACGCGCGTCACTTCGGCGGCGAACGACCGCAACTGCTCGACCATCGTGTTGAGCGTCTCTTTAAGCTGCAAGATTTCGCCGCGCACGTCCACCGTGATCTTCTTCGACAAGTCGCCATTGGCAATGGCGGTAGCAACTTCGGCGATGTTTCGCACCTGGCCCGTCAAGTTGCTGGCCATGAAGTTCACGTTGTCCGTAAGATCCTTCCATGTTCCGCCGACTCCGGGCACCTGCGCTTGGCCGCCGAATTTTCCTTCCGTACCCACTTCGCGCGCCACGCGCGTCACTTCGCCGGCGAACGCGTTGAGCTGATCCACCATCGTGTTGATGGTGTTTTTCAGTTCGAGAATTTCGCCCTTCACATCGACTGTGATCTTGCGCGACAGATCGCCGCGAGCGACGGCCGTTGTCACCTCAGCGATGTTTCGCACCTGGCCTGTAAGGTTGCCGGCCATCGAGTTGACCGAGTCGGTCAAGTCCTTCCATGTACCGGCAACGCCGGGCACGTTCGCCTGACCGCCCAGTCGTCCTTCAGTACCGACTTCGCGGGCGACGCGCGTCACTTCACCGGCGAACGCGTTGAGCTGATCGACCATCGTGTTGATGGTCTCTTTCAGCAGCAAGATCTCGCCGCTGACGTTCACCGTGATTTTTTTCGAAAGGTTGCCGCTGGCAATGGCCGTCGAAACTTCGGCGATGTTTCGCACCTGACCAGTCAGGTTGCTGGCCATCGAGTTCACCGAGTCCGTAAGATCCTTCCACGTTCCGGCAATACCAGGCACCTGCGCCTGGCCGCCGAGTTTGCCGTCGGTTCCCACCTCGCGAGCCACGCGCGTCACCTCGGATGCGAATGACCGCAACTGATCCACCATCGTGTTGATGGTGTCTTTCAGTTCGAGAATTTCGCCCTTCACGTCGACCGTGATCTTGCGCGACAAATCGCCGCGAGCCACGGCCGTCGTCACTTCGGCAATGTTTCGGACCTGGCCGGTCAGGTTGCTGGCCAGAAAGTTGACGTTGTCGGTAAGGTCCTTCCACGTTCCGCCGACGCCCGGCACCTGCGCCTGCCCGCCGAGCTTGCCTTCGGTACCGACTTCGCGCGCCACGCGCGTCACTTCGCCCGCGAACGCGTTCAGCTGGTCCACCATCGTATTGATGGTGTTCTTCAGTTCGAGAATTTCGCCCTTCACGTCCACCGTGATCTTGCGCGACAAGTCGCCGCGAGCAACAGCCGTCGTAACTTCGGCGATGTTTCGCACCTGGCCGGTCAGGTTTCCGGCCATCGAGTTGACCGAGTCGGTCAAATCCTTCCACGTACCGGCGACGCCGGGCACGTTCGCCTGTCCGCCCAGTCGTCCTTCGGTTCCCACTTCGCGAGCCACGCGCGTCACTTCGCCGGCGAACCGGTTGAGCTGATCCACCATCGTGTTCAGCGTTTCCTTGAGCTGCAAAATTTCGCCGCGCACGTCGACCGTGATTTTGCGCGACAGGTCGCCACTGGCAATCGCCGACGCGACTTCGGCAATGTTTCGCACCTGGCCAGTAAGGTTGCTGGCCATGAAGTTCACGTTGTCGGTGAGATCCTTCCATGTTCCGCCGACGCCGGGCACCTGCGCCTGGCCGCCCAGCTTGCCTTCCGTACCCACTTCGCGCGCCACGCGCGTCACTTCGCCGGCGAACGCATTGAGCTGGTCCACCATCGTGTTGATGGTGTCCTTCAGTTCGAGAATTTCGCCCTTCACGTCGACCGTGATTTTGCGCGACAAGTCGCCGCGAGCCACGGCGGTCGTCACCTCGGCAATGTTTCGAACTTGCGCCGTAAGGTTTCCGGCCATCGCGTTGACCGAGTCGGTGAGATCTTTCCAGGTTCCGGCCACGCCGGGCACCACCGCCTGGCCGCCAAGTTTGCCGTCGGTGCCCACTTCGCGCGCCACGCGCGTCACTTCAGACGCGAAGGATCGCAACTGGTCCACCATCGTATTGATGGCTTCTTTGAGCTGAAGAATTTCGCCGCGGACGTCAACCGTAATTTTGCGTGAAAGGTCGCCGCTCGCCACGGCGGTCGCGACCTCGGCAATGTTGCGCACCTGCCCGGTAAGATTGCTGGCCATGGAGTTGACCGAATCGGTGAGGTCCTTCCATGTGCCAGCGACGCCCGGCACCTGCGCCTGGCCGCCGAGTTTGCCGTCCGTACCGACTTCGCGCGCCACGCGCGTAACTTCCGCCGTGAACACACCCAACTGCTGAATCATGGTGTTGACGATTTCGGCGGAACGAAGGAATTCTCCTTCCAGGGGACGTCCGTCGACCTCCAGCCGCACCGTTTGCGTCAGATTGCCCTGTGCCACCGCTGAGATCGCGCGCGTAACTTCGGTCGTCGGGCGCAGCAGATCTTCGACCAGAGTGTTCACGGAGGATTCCATGTCACCCCAGGCCCCTCTGGACTCGTAAAATCGCGCACGCTCCCGGGTCTTTCCCTTCTTGCCGACCACTTGCCCGAGCCGCTTGAGTTCGATCGCCATTTGCTGATCGGCGGCCGCGATGTCGTTGAACGTGTCGGCGATTTTGCCCGCGAGCCCCACCCATGAACCCGGCAGCCGCACGGAGAAATCACCATCCCGCAGCGTCTGCAGGCTGGCCAGAATTGCTGCCAGGTCAGGCGCGGCTTCCGCACTGGAGTGGCCGTTGCTGGGGTGATTCTCTACCAACGTTCCGCCGTTTTCGCCATTCACAACTGCAGTCGACGCGGCGCGCCCGCTCTTCTTCATCGTCGTCTCCACAACTCTGTCTTCGCTCTAAAGACGGGAGTTGCCCATCCGATTTTGCTTTTGATCACTGTGCCGAACTCATCGAGGACAGTCGACGATCGGCGACACTATATGTCGATTGAACACGCCGCAACCGGTTAGCGATCGCACAATGGCGGATGCAATTTCAGGCTGCGGCAAAACCCTCTACTAGGACGATGGATACCAGAAAAAAAACAATAAGGCTCTACAGTATTTCCTGTAGAACAAGGGTGCTGAAGGGAAACCCGGAGAAAGAACGGCAGGGAAAAGGGCAAAACGAAGTTTAAGTCCACCCTCGTGCAACCAATGTTCTGCTGACAAAGGTGCGGCCCTCATGCGCCGCCTCAATGGCGGAGAGGAGATCGAGACCGGCGTCAGATTTTACAACGTAACCATAGGCCCCGCCCCGCAAGGCGTCTTTTGCCAGAGGAATGGAAGTGTGCTGGCTGACGAAAATTATGCGCGATTGCGGAGATGCCGCCCGAATGCCGGGAGCAGCTTCAATGCCACTCATGCCCGGAAGGCTGATGTCCAGAAGAACGATATCAGGGTGAAGTTCGCCGACCTTCCTGATTGCTTCTTCACCGTCGGCCGCTTCCCCGACTATTTCGAGATTCGGATTGGATTTGAGAACCGAGCGGATGCCGCGCCGCGCTACTTCATGGTCATCGACGAGTACGATCCGGATCGGAACCATCTCCGTCTATCTCTGTCGGGCAGGATGCTCAACTGAAAGCTACTCAATATATTCGCCTCCTTGTCGTTTTCCATACAGTTGTTACCCGAGGTTCGTCCTGACCCTGGGGTGAAACCCAACCACCTACCGGCCTGTACCCGCATCCGGCGAGGCCTTGACGCCGGTTTTCCGTTCATCCAAAGCCTTCATCAGTTCGGCGATTAAGCTAATCAATTTTTCCGGGTCCTTTTCCTTCCCCACAGCCTCGCATAGAACTCGCCAGTCACGTTTGTCTCCACCCATGGTAGTTGGTCACCTCGTCCGTAAAGAGATGTGTAATGAGGCACGACACTCGTCCTCGCAATCCGTGATGTCGGTGACTTACAGAGCAAGCTGGATGCCATTCGGGATTTTCGCGAGGAAGTGCCAGCCAGAGAATCAGTTAAGAGGCCGCTGGACCCGCCTTTCAACCGAAGCAGTCTGGTAATTTTGTCGTACAGCAGCCCACTTGCGGACTTTCGAAGTGTCGCCGATTGTTCTTCGGTGTCTGCGATCCCTCGCTACAGCATTTTCCGTATATACCATTCCCTGCTTATGGAAGATAAAAGTAGAAGTTGGAAACTGAGTTAATGCCTTAATTGATAGGTCGAGTGATTCGAATTTTGGTTGGCAAAGGATTTTGGAGATGTCCAATTTTCGAATTCTGATTGCCGATGATCACGAGATAGTTCGTCAAGGAATTCGTGCGCTCATTGAATCGCATCCGGGCTGGGAAGTCTGCGCTGAGGCCGTCGATGGCAGGGACACAGTGCAGAAAGCCGAACAGCTGAAACCAGATTTGATCGCTCTCGACATTGGAATGCCGAAACTCAATGGGCTCGATGCCGCCGCGTGAGATCCTGCGCGATAACCCGAAAGCCAGGATTCTATTCCTTACCATTTATGACACCGATCAGGCGGCCAAAACGGCATTCCAGATCGGGGCAAAAGGGTTGATCCTCAAATCCGATGCCGGCCGCGAACTGGTCGGCGCCATCGAGCTTATCCAACGTAATTCAACTTACTTCAGTCCGCGCCTGAATCAGTCGGGCTTGGGTTCCGACCTGCGCGGGAACCGCCGCTCGCTGGAGAAAGAAACTCTGACGCCACGCGAGAGCCAGGTGATCAAGTTACTGGCGGAAGGAAAAAGTACCAAGGATGTCGCTGCCCTCTTGCAGTTGAGCGTAAAGACAGCGGAGACCCATCGCAGCAACATCATGAGCAAACTCGGCCTGCATTCGGTAAGCGAGCTGGTCCTCTACGCGGTCCGAAACAACATCGTTCAGGCGACGACTTCGGGGTCTACATCGAGCGCCGCTCCTGCCGACCAGAACAATGAGAACCCGAGTTGGCCCGAAGGAATTCTTCCGCATTAAACGCGCCGCACGACCAAAAGGTTCATCGAGGATGTGACTCTGATCTCTGAGGCTGCGGAAAAACTCGTTTTGCAGCGGGGGGAGTACCTAAAAACTGTCTTGTTTCCACAGCCCAACCTGATAAGAAGAAGGTATGCGAGGACAAGACGAGCAGCAGTTGGATGTGTTCAGCTACGTAAGCCCAGAGCAGCGAGTACCGCAAGACCACCCGCTGCGTCCTCTTCGTGTCATGACCGATGAGGCATTGCGGGATTTGCAACCACGATTCCACAAGCTTTACGCCAAAACGGGGCGGCCTTCGATTGCGCCGGAGAAGTTGTTGCGAGCGCTTCTGCTGCAAGCGTTTACACGGTGCGCAGCGAACGACTGTTGATGGAACAGCTCGACTATAACCTTCTGTTCCGCTGGTTCGTGGGCTTGAACATGGACGATGCCATCTGGGATGTGACCGTGTTCACCAAGAACCGGGAGCGGCTGCTCGCTGGGGACATTGCCGAAGCCTTCTTCCAAGCCGTGCTGCAGCAGGCGCGTGAGCGGGGTTTGCTCTCGGAGGAACACTTCACGGTGGATGGAACGTTACTGGAAGCGTGGGCGAGTGTGAAGAGTTATCAACGCAGAGATGCGAAGAACGACGTTCCTCCGGACGATCCCGGCAATGCGACAGTGGACTTCCACGGGGAGAAGTGGTTTAACCAGACGCACGCATCGAAGACGGACCCGGATGCGAAGATGGCACGCAAAGGCAAGGGCAAGGAAGCCAAGCTGAGTTACAACGGGAATCTGCTGGTGGAGAACCGCCACGGGCTGATCGTCAACACCGAGGTGTTCGAGGCCAACGGAACGGCGGAGCGCGATGCGGCGCTGGTGATGCTGGAACAGATTCCGGGAACGAAACAAGTAACCGTGGGCGGCGACAAGGGATATGACACGGCGGATTTCGTGGCCGAGTGCAGAAACTTAAAGGTCACGCCGCACGTGGCGCAGAACCTGGAGCGACCCGGTGGGAGCGCCATCGATGCTCGTACGACGCAGCACGCCGGATATGCCATCAGTCAGAGGAAGAGGAAACGCGTGGAAGAATGCTTCGGCTGGCTGAAGACGATCGCGCTGTTGCGGAAGGTTCGGCATCGCAGGGTCTTGAAAGTCAGATGGGTCTTCACCTTTGCCGCAGCTGCCTATAATTTAGTCCGCCTACGGAATCTGGCTCTGCAAGCGACGTAACCCAACGCCAAGTTGGGCTGCCTGGGCCGGAAACGATCTTCAGGGCCAGCAGCAACGCAGCCAAAGTCCTTCTCCCAGTCAAAAAATTACGCAACCGGCAAAGATTCTAACTCGCAACGTCCATTTTTCCGCAGCCTGCTAGTGCAGGGTTGTCTCCTCAATAAGGTACAGGAACCCCTGTATTCGCGAGGCAATCAGGCTGGAATTACTAAGAAGCGCATTCTCCGGCTGTGCGGTCAGCGCTAACTGTGCATCTTAGAGCTGTGCATAAGAGATCGACGATGAGTGGACCGTTTATCGTGCCAAATGTGCATCCCGAACCACTGCTGCCGGGGGAGCGCACTAACTTTGAAGGAAGGCCAATCGGCAATCGCATTCTTCTTGCCCTGCCAGAGGCGGAATTCCAAACTCTTCGCCCACTCCTTAATTTCGAGTATCTGCCCAGCCATACCAGTCTGCACGAGCCCGGGGAAAAATTGGAGTTCGTGCATTTTCCAAATCGGGGCTTGGTTTCGATTGTCGTTGCCACCCGCGAGGGGAAGACGGTCGAGGTGGGAGTCGTGGGAAACGAGGGTCTAGTCGGGCATTCCCGCCCTGGTCGGTTTGAGCCGGTATCCGCACCGGGCGGTGGTCCAAATCGCCGGCGACGGATTCCGCGTTCGCGCAGACGCTCTTCGCACCGCTCTCGCATCCAGCCCCTACCTGCAGAGTGTTTCAAGCCGCCACGCTGTAATCCAGGGAATGCAAGCGGCGCAGTCCGCTGCTTGCAACCGCCTTCATGGCGTTGAGCAGCGCCTTGCCCGCTGGTTGCTCCTCATGCAGGACCGCATCGATAGCGGGTCGTTATACATAACCCACGACTTTCTCTCAACGATGCTCGGAACAGATAGGCCCAGCGTCAGCCTGGCTGCCGCTCATCTACAGCGAAAGGGCGCCATTGAATATACACGCGGCGCAGTCAAGATTGTCAATCGCAAGCTGCTCGAAGAGTTAACCTGCGAATGTTACGGAGTAATGCAGCAGTTTAATGGGCCTCTGGGCCTGAAGTAGTCTGACTTATGAAGCCGATGCCGCGTGAAGGGAATAACGGGAAGGAGGAGTTGCGCTTATTGCCTCAAAAGATCCTCGCTTCTAATACGAGGGTTCAATCGACTTTACTCGAATCGAGCGGGTTGATGCGTCGAGCATCCCTCTCAACTTCACATTCTGTCCCTCATAGTCCCGAACCCTGATCTGATCATCGAGCTCATAGCTCGCCCCGGTTGAGTCTCTGAGGATATAGCCGTCCTCGCCTCTCCGTATCGTGCCTTGAAATGTCCGCACCGCGGAACGGGAGCTGACATTCGTAAGCGTCGGCTGAGCCTGCGTTTGAGGCCGACTGGCTTGAGCATCCGGCGAGTCGGCGGTGGCAGGTTGTTGAGCGATTACCGGAATCGTCAATGCTACTAAGGTAGCACCGAGCATGAGAGTCCTGATGTTGGTGAATGGAGACATCTCGCTAGCCTCCGAGTCCCACATGGTCCCGCGGAGCACGAGGCTTGCCAAACACAAACCTTTGGATCATCGCCGCTTAGCGAACTCTCGGATCGAGCGACCGAGTAAAACCCTCTAGTCGCCAGTAAGTTTGCCATGCTGTAGCTTCTGGGATCGCTCTTGCGGCAGACTACCCCGAACCGCACGCCCAACTAGGGATTCCACCTGATGGACGCCACTGCGCAGTGCGCTATGCTGGCTACGGTTGAATTACGGCTACACAAGGAGGCCACTATGCTGTATTGGGCTGTCGTATTCCTCGTGATTGCGATCATCGCTGGCGTTCTCGGGTTTGCCGGCGTAGCGGTGGCCGCAGCGGGCATTGCGAAGATTCTGTTTTATATATTCCTGATCTTCTTTCTGGTCACCCTGGTCATGGGCCTCGGCCGGCGCGGCAGAGTTTGACTCTCTCCTTAGAACACACACACCTCGGCGCTCTCGATGTTGAGAGCGCCTTTTTTGTCGACCTCTGACTAATAAAAAACGATCATGCTACCAAATGCCTTTATCGTTTCCCGTGAGGCTGTGGGCCACCAAAGCGGATACGGCCAGTGGTGGCAGCAGCGGCAATCGGAGTAAAGCGCGTACATCACGGTGCATGCCGGCCTGCAGAAGTTGGGAGGAGTAAAGCCTGAGCCCCGTACCCTTTGAAACGCGCAGGTAACCGTCTTTGAAAAAGACCGTCGAATCGGGAGAATAAGCCGATTCTTTCACTTCGTCGGGAAGAGACAACACGCCACCGTATGACCTGACGTAATTCTCGACCAGACAAAGATAGGTCGCAACCCCGGGCCATATTCCCGCCGAATCCGCGGCTTTCTTGAGTTCGCCAAAATCGAGCGTTCCGCTCTGCAGCAGCGACGCGCTGTCTACCATGTCGCACAGGCGAAAATAAAAATGGCGGTAGACTCTCTGCAACGTTGAAATGACGATGCGCTCCTCGGGTGCAGGAACGCGGAAATCATACCCCCCCACGGTCTTCGTCCTTCCCCTTTCAATCACTCGCCGCGCTATTTCCGCATGCTCCCCGGTCTGGCCCAGATATTGAACGTGGATCTCAATCAGCTTTGGCAGGCCAGGGACGCTGTAATTCCATTTGTTCGCCAGCCGGTCGCCCCAACTGCGCTCTACCGGTTGCGCGTTAAACTCCTCCCGCATCGCCCGTTCTATCTCGCGCTCGTCAGAAGTTGTATAGAGATCGAGATCGGAGCCGAGATCGGGCCAGTGGTCGAGCGACTTGATCACCGCAACCTCACAACCTCGCGCTTTCAGTCGGCCGCAGATCGAATGCAGGAACGCGAGGGCGTGATCAATGCTGCCACGTTCCTCTGCCAGCGCCGTAGTGCATCGCTCGGCAAGTTCCCCTTCGTTCCCCTGAGCAGCCAGCGCGCCCTGCAGAACTTCCAAAACGCGCACGATCACATGGTGAGTGTTTGCGAGCGCAAAGAAATCAGTTAGCTCCTCCGCACTCAGGCTGCCCGTGTAGCGCACAGCACGCTGCAGTGGATCGAAACTCTCGGGCGCTTGCGCCTCGGTACGTGCGCGTTGCAATGGGAGCAATAAGCTCGAGAGTGTACCCATGTACTGCGCCTGGCGAGATTCTGCGTTCATCTCTTCTCCTGATCTCCTGATGATGTCTCGGAAAACCTACTTCTGGACACACGTTTCCGGGCTTACTTCGATGATGCCTGGGACTGGAAAGTTTTGTTCCGATTCAAGCATGAGAGGCAATTTCTTTCAAAGTACAGCAAATACCGTAATGACCAAACATGCGCCGCGCCTTAGAGTGATTTCATGTTGGCAACCTGCAGTCGCCCTCGGCTTCAATCGCGTCAATATGCGCGTCGATTGCGGATTCTCGAATCCTGTATTCGCGCTTCGCAGGTCAGGTCTGTGATCGATTCGCCAAGCGCCGCCTCCATAAGCTTGTCCCGACCAACCATCTTTGGCGCGCGGCCATCGAAGTAAGGGAATTATTAAGGAATTATAAAAAGGAGTCTCTGGGTGTCTCTGAGTGCAATTCTTCTGACTGACAAACGGCAATGGAGCCCGCCTGGGCGTCCCACGATCCTTCAACCCCACGACATGCGGCCCGCTTCGTTGGCGTGCGTGGACATTTTCGGCCAGTCCGTTCTCCAGAGAACCATCGCTCATCTCCAGAAAGCCGGCGTCCGCACCATTTCTGTGATTACAACTTCGGACTGCGTCCATTTCCGGGTAACGGCAGATGTCGGAGTCACCGTCACCGAGAAACCGGCGGATCGCTGGTGCGCCGCGGAGCGCACTCTCAAGAAAGACGCGCAGCATGGAATCGATACCGTTCTGATCGCTGAACTTGGCGCGTATGTCGAACTCGATCTCATTGGCGCTCTCAGGTTTCACAACGCCAAAAAACAGCCAATAACTTGTCTCCATGATAGTTACGGGGCGTTGTCTTACTGGCTTGTCGACGCAGCGCGAGTCATAGCCAGCCGCCAGTTTCCCTTTCCGCTTGACGAAGACGAAATGGTCGATGCGCCGATTCCGTACCTGGTAAACGGACACGTCAACCGCTTGTCCAATGCTCAGGATTTTCGCCGGTTGGTCGTCGATGCGTTCCTCGGACGCTGCGCCATCACGCCTCCAGGCCGCGAGATCAAGCCCGGAGCATGGGTCGATGAGGGCGCACACCTGCATAAGACCGCTCGTCTGGTTGCCCCGGTCTACGTAGGCCGCAATACCCACGTGCAACCCGCGGCAGTGATCACCCGTTTCAGCAATCTCGAGCATAACTGCAACATCGGCGAAGGCAGTCTGGTTGCCGACTCTTCCGTTCTCCCGCACACGATAATCGGCAAGGGACTCGATGTCTCAGCCGCCATGGTGGATGGAAACGACTACTTCCACTTGAACCGCAACATAATGTTGCGAATTCAGGATCCAACCCTGATTTCAAACGCTGCTCCGGAAAAACAGTACCTCCCCGCTTATTTCCCGCAGTACGACGAATCAGTTCGCCAGGGTGGAGATCGCAAGAGGGAAGATCGCCAAAGAGAAGAACTCGAACTCGAATACTCGCGCTATCTGTCGCGCGCGGCGGGCCGACTGCTCGAAGTGTTCAAGGGTGAAGTATGACGACCGGCAAGCCCGTGGTTGTAAAACAGCTGCCCGAGCATCTGGGAGCGCAGCAGTCGCAGGCATTTCTTCGGGAACTCGCGCCTGTGCTCGAGGCTGACCGGCCCCGCCTCGTCTTCGATTTCACTGCCGTGCGTCATCTGGATAGTGCCGGCGTGGAACTGCTTCTGCAATGTATGGAAGAGGCAATGAAGCGCAACGGCGATCTCAAACTGGCCGCGCTCTCGCCTCAACTCGCTGTGATTCTGGAAATGACAAGGGTCGACCGCTTGTTTGAGATCTTTGACAATTCGACCGACGCAGTCGAAAGCTTTCACCGGTTTCCGGCACAAGCCTTGCAGCCGCAGTCAGCAGTCCGTCGCCCCAATCCTCCGGCTGGAAACGGGGAGCTAGGCTGAGCAGTGGATCGATAGAAGCCCCGCACTCGACAGGGAAAATGGTCGTTCGAACGGGAGAACCCATGAAAATCGAACACGGTTTGCGGCTCCCATTAATAGTGCCAATGCTTGTTCTGGCACTGCTGTTGAACCCATTCGCTTATGCCCTCCCGCAGGAGTCCGCTGCCAGCCCGGGCGCGAACGGCCAGTCCAATAGCCGGTCAGATGATGACGGCCAGACAACGCAATCGCCAAGCGTCATGGAGCAGAGATCCAGCAACGGCGCCCCGGCGCAACCGGTAGCGGCACCGGCAGATTCAAGTCAGCCATCGAGCAATAAACTGCCAGACAGCCCCGGTTCAGTTGAGGTGCGATCTGATTCAGCGCAGCCAGGCTCAGCGCAGTCAAGTTCAGCGCAGTCAAGCCCAGCGCAGTCAGGTTCCGTAGAGTCAGCCCAACTCGCGCCCTCCCCAGTGCCTTCGCAAACACCTGCGCAAGCACAACCTCAACCGCAACCTAAGGAGCCATTGGGCACGGCAGCCGCCCAGACCGTGCCCACCATGGGCGTTGCAGCCTCGCAGCCGGCAGGTGCGGCACTCGCTCCCGCGAAACAGCGGAGGGTGCGCACAATCCTGATAAGGGTCGGCGCCATTCTCGCAGTAGGGGCCGCTGTAGGAGTCACCGTGGCTTTGTCGGAAGGTAGTCCAAGCAAACCTCCCGGCGCCCGCTGATTTGTTGCTCGCAGATTTACCGCTCAATGATTTATTGTTCGTGGAAATGCAATGGACTTCAAGGCAATCCAGCCACGTCAACGCGCAGATGAAAAGTCCAAACCTTTGTTAGTGAGCTTTTCTGGCATCGACGGCGCCGGAAAGACCACTCAAATCGACAACCTGGTCGCCTGGCTAAAGAACGCAGGATTGCGCGTTCGCCTGGTCGCATTTTGGGATGACGTCGCCACGCTGAGAAGTCTGCGAGAAACTACCGGCCATGTGCTGTTCAAGGGCGAAAAAGGAGTCGGCTCACCCGACAATCCCGTGAATCGCAGAGACAAGAATGTTCAATCGTGGTACATGCTGCCGGTGCGCATCGTGCTCTGTTCCCTCGACGCTCTCGGACTGGCGTCCGTCGTCGCGAAAATCAGGCGGAGGCCGGAAGCGGATGTCGTGATCTTTGATCGCTACCTCTATGATCAGCTTGCAAATATGGATATGAATAACAGCGTCACCCGGATATACGTTCGGTCGATGCTCGAGCTGATTCCGCATCCGGACATTGCCTACCTCTTGGACGCCGATCCCGCGCTGGCGCGTGCCCGCAAACCTGAGTATCCGCTCGAGTTCTTACTCAGCAATCGTGCGCGCTATCTTGCTGTAAGTAAAATTGCCGGCATGAAGGTGATTCATGCCGGCACTCCCGAAGAGGTCGGAACCCGCGTGCGATACGAGTTGTCCAGGAAGCTGGCCCCGGTTCAGGACCAGCCCGCCTTCGATATTCTCACCAGTAGGTAAGGCTGAAGTTATCCACGTATACCGAGTAGGGGCTCTGCTCCCAGTTGCCATCCATCTGATAGTTGACGGTGAGGCCGTACCAGTTGCCTTCGTTAAATGGCGGATAGGTCAGATTCAGATTGCTCGTCACTCCGTTGAACGTAATGGACTGGTAGAGAAGTTCATTATCCGGCGTTCTTTCCACCTGCAGCGTCAGATGGTTCCAGCCATTGCTGATGGGGTTGCACGGAACCCCGGTATGCACCCAATGTCCGTGCACGTTGTCCCAAATATCCCACTGATGTCCCGCTGCAATTTCGCACTGATGTCCCCAGGTGAATCCCTGTCCGTCAAAATACTGGTTGATGTCGAACTCCAGAACCTCTGACAGCGCGAGGTTCGAGCCGTAGAAGTAGGTGTCATAAGTAAAGTGATGGAGGGTCGGAAGAAGCGTGTGATTCGCGTCCTGCACACCTTGCGATGAATGCGCTCCAATCAGCGGGTTTGTCCAGAGAACATCGGCATAAGGATGAGTTCCACCAATCGCAAACTGGGTCGCATTTCCGCTGAGCGAAGGCGACTTCATGTGCTGATTCACCGACCAGGTAACGCCCCCGCCGCAATTCGTGCATACGTTGTAGTTGGGCGGATACTCACCGTAAGCGGTCCATCCCCCGCTCGCCTGCAGGTTCGTAAACTGTTTTCCCGAGCTGCCTCCCACGGTGATCTTGACTGGCGTGTAAGACGCCCCACCGCAGTAGTCCCACTCTTCCACTACCGTGTTATACGTCCCGGGAGAAAACGTCAGGTTCGTGTTCAGGCTCGCTCCCTGCGACACAAATGTGAGCGTATTGTTGACGTAGACCCCCATCGACGCCACACCTTTGGAACAGCTCGACGTCGTTGCCGTAGCCGCGTAGTTCACCGGACTGCTGACGGTGGCGCCGCTGGCGGGCGCGGTCACGAACACACCGGTCTTGCCGGATACCGTGATGTCAATAGGCGTATAGCTGGCCCCGCCACAGTAATCCCATTCTTCTACGACCGTGTGGTGGCTTCCGGGGCTGATCGTCATGTTGGTATTCATGCTGGTGTCTGTTCGACGACGTATTCAAGGCTGTTATCCACGTAAACGCCCATCGACGCCACGCCCTTCGAACAAGTAGTCGTGGTTGCCGTCGCTACGTAGTTGGTGGGAGATGAAACGGTGGCTCCATTGCTTGGGTGAGTGACCATAACAGTAGCGAAAGCCGGCATCACCAGCATTGCGATAAGAATGATACGGAAGGGATTAAGCCAAGTCATGGAAACATTACTCCTGCGGAGGTGAAATTGATTTTGGACGTTCAGGTACTGCAAACCGCTGAGGACCGCACAGGAAGAAAGAACATGCCGAAGCACGGCAGCCAGAGGTTCCCGATTCCGAGGTCTCGTGACGGTGCCTAAACAGTAATACGGCATTTCCCCGATTGCAAGAATCGATTGTTCATACTTCAGTCGGATATCACACAATAGAAACGGCTTTTGTCGATGCCGCAAAAGGGCCGTTCAGCGCCTTCCGCAAGATTTCTGGGGGACAACCAGTCCATTCCACGTGCCATCCAAGAATCGCCTTAGAAAGATTCATGGAGTGTGCGCCCTGTGTCTGGATCTCGTCTGCTTGCTCTGATCGTGTGTCTGCTGGCTCTGAGTTTTGCGATGGGATGTCGTGGAGTAGTCGGGTCCGCTGCGCAAGGCGGCACTCAACTGACAGTTACAACCAGCGGCAGCACGCCCGGGACTGTCACCAGCTCTCCGTCAGGAATCGACTGTCCCGGAACGTGCAGCGCAACTTTTCCGTCCAGCACAGCCGTTACGCTCACGGAAACTCCCGGCCCCGCCTCAACTTTCTCCGCGTTCGCCGGCTGGAGTGGCGCCTGCACCGGCACTACCGCAACATGTAGTGTCACCTTGAACGCCAACCAGAGTGTGACCGCGACCTTCAATCCGGCCATCAACCACATCATCTTCATGGCCCAGGAAAACCGCGGCTTCGAACACTATTTTGGCGAGATGCGGGAATACTGGGCAAACAACGGATTCCCCGATCAATCGTTCAACGGATTGCCACAATTCAACCCAACGTCTGGCGATGCGCCGCTGCAAGGGCTGCCACCGGCCAACCCTGGCTGCGACCCCGCAGATCCGCCTCCTGCCGATTGCACCGAGGACGCCAGCAGTCCGCAGGTTACTTCCTTCCACATGGTCTCCATGTGTGAAGAAAATCCCAGCCCTTCCTGGAACGAAAGCCACGTCGATTTCAATTTGAAGGATCCTACTCGAGCACCGCCACGCTGGACGGATACGTCTACACCGCGGCTCATGACGCAAGAGCCTTGGGTTACTACGATACCGTCGGCGCACGCGCCATGAGCTATTACGACGGCACCGATTTGCCCTACTACTATTTCATGGCCTCGAGTTTCGGCACCTCCGATAGCTGGCATTCGCCAACTATGTCGCGAACTCAGCCCAACCGGCTCTATATGCTGGCGGCCACCTCAGCCGGGAAAGCGTATCCGCCCCCACCCGGCAGTTCGCCATTGCCCAATCCGACCATTTTCGATTTGCTCCAGGCCGCCAACATCTCCTGGAAGGTGTATGTCACGGATTTATCCAAGGCGAACCCGCCCGTGCAAGACAGCGCTCTGAACTTCTTTCAGACTGCCGCCAAGTACCCCAGCAACATCGTTCCCGCCGACCAGTTTCTTACCGATCTCGCCAACGATTCCTTGCCCTCGGTGGCATACATTGAACCCGGCTACAACGCTGGGTTGGACGAACATCCTGGCGTTGACGATGGCGTCCCCGGAGCAAACATTCAGCTCGGCGCTCAATACGTGTCGACGCTCATCAATGGACTGATGCAGAGCTCCTCGTGGAAGGACTCGGTCTTTATTCTTACCTATGACGAGTTCGGAGGCTTTTACGACGGCGTTTCGCCGGCGCGCACGGTCAGTCCAGACGGTATCAAACCGAGTGACCTGGAGCCAGGAGACATCTGCAACAAGGGCACGACCGGCCCAACTTGCGATTTTGTGTACACCGGCTACCGCGTGCCGCTGCTCGTGGTCTCTCCGTTTTCGAAGAAGAATTATGTTTCGCACACGATTGCGGATTACACGGCTTGGCTCAAGCTGGTGGAGACGCGTTTCGGACTCAAGAGCCTGACCGCGCGTGATGCCGCCCAGTTTGACATGACGGAGTTCTTCGACTTTGTAAATGTCCCCTGGGCAACGCCGCCCGCGCCGCCCACACAGCCCACGAACGGCTCGTGCTACGTGGACAAATTGCCCTAGTGTCGCGACTGTGTGAACTCTTCACTTTCTGTCACCCTGAGCGGAGGTGGCCGCGCCCAAAGGGAGCGGCCGCCGGAGTCGAAGGGCCCCTATTCCACCCCTCTCCTTCGACGCGTGACACAGTGTCTGCCGTAAAGACAATTCCACGCGGTCACGGCCCTAGCTCGGCAGGATGAGATCAACAGAGCAGCGAAGCAGATCCCTGCTTCAACAGATCCGCCCAAGATGCCGTACTCCTACCGCCCGCCCATCACCGTCATGCCGATCGGATACGATCCCGCGCCAACCGTATTCATGACCGTAAAGCTGGCGGTGTCGATGATCGAAATGTTCCCCGAATTGCCGTTCGTCACGTAGGCATATGCGCTATCGCCTGTAAATGCGACCTCCTCGGGACTCGTCCCGACAACAATCGTAGCCGCGACCGCCTGCGTGGCCGTCGAAATCACGGTCACCAGGTTCCCATCGCCCTCGGTATAGTCGGTCGCATACACCCACTGTCCGTCGGGACTAACCTTCGTGCCCCACGCTCCATCGACATAGATCCTGCTCACAACCGTGTTATCGGCCGTGCTGATCAACGCGATCGAGTCGCCAACGCCGTTGGTATCGAAGGTCGGCGCATACACCGTCAATCCGTCGGGAGAGATGGAGAGAAATCCCACCCCGCCGCCTACCGGAATTGTAGACACCACTTTCCTTTTCGCAGTCGAGATTACAGAAACATCGCCCGAGTTGTTGTTGGCGACATAAACAGACTTTCCGTCGGGCGACACGGCAAGGCTATAGGGATACCTGCCGACCGGAATGGTTGCTATAGCATTCTTCGAGGTCGTGTTGACGATCGAAACCGTATCCGAATTTCCGTTCGCCACGTATGCCGTCGCGCCTTTCGGTGCGAAGGCCACTCCCAAAGGTCCACTTCCCACTGGAATCGTTCCCGTCACCACGTTGGTCTTGGTATTGATGAGCGAAACCGTGCCGGCATAGTAATCCGTCACGCAAGCCACGGTCCCCGGGGTGTCGATGGCAATCCCCCAAGGGCTCGAAACGGGAATTGTCGCCACCACCGTGTTATCGCTGGTGCGGATCGCACTGACCGTCCCGCCCCAAAAATCCGCCGCATACGCGTAATTAATTATCGGGCTTGGCCGCCTGCGAAGTTGCGACAGCTACGAAAGTAAGCGCCAACGACATTGCCACAGTTCTGAGAGAACGCATTTTTCCTCCATGCAAAGAGCGGGTAAGTCGACCATTCGTCGAGATAACGTTTAAGGGGAGGAGAACAGGAGATAGAAGTAGCAATCCTTTATGTCTGTCGTGTCAGTACTCAAGAGTTGTTGGTGTGACAGCTTTGTTTGTGACAGGGGAGGAAGAAGAACCCGGCTCTCTGAGAGCAAAAGGGCCAGTGAACACGAGTTTGCCCCCGCAACGCCAGATCGTCAATGGAACATCGGAGTGATTACGATCGGGTAGTCTCTTGCGTGTCATCCTGAGGGTATGTGACTTTCTGAGAGTGTGTGATTGTGCCCCAGGTTCGCGCGCGTTCTCTGCGCGCTAACCTGGGTTACTCGGGTCGTCCTGAGCGGAGGAGCAGCAAGCGAAGCGCGGCGGCTACGAGTCGAAGAGCGAAGCCGAAGGGACCCCTACTCCTGATCCGCGCTCGCGCTCGTCAAGGCATTTCCCCACGCCGCCGCACACCGTGCAAGGCGCGATCCAGCCATTACCAATTCTCCCCGCGTTTAATCGAGATGCACCGCATTTTCCCCTCGACCTTTTGGGTACGCAAACCGGAAGGAACTGTGGGAATATAGAAGAGCGCAATGCCCCCCTACCACAGGACACCACTCGGCCAGATCATTCTGGGCGACTCGCTTAAGCACATGGCCAAGCTCAAGTCAGCGTCTGTCGACCTTATAGTCACCAGCCCACCGTTCGGACTCGTGAGGAAAAAGGATTACGGAAATGTCGAGAGCGGCGAATATATCGAGTGGTTCAAGCCGTTCGGTCGAGAATTTAAACGCCTCTTGAAACCATCAGGCTCGCTGGTTATCGACATCGGAGGCGCCTGGCTTCCCGGCCAGCCTACCCGCTCGCTCTATCACTTTGAGCTAGCGATCATGCTGTGCAGGGAGTTGAGCTTCTACCTCGCACAAGAATTTTTCTGGTGGAATCCGTCGAAACTTCCAAGCCCCGCCGAGTGGGTGACGGTTCGCCGAATACGGGTGAAGGATGCCGTAAACCTCGTATGGTGGTTCTCGGTTACTCCGTGGCCGAAGGCCAGCAATCGGAGAGTGGAGGCGTTCGCATGAAATGCTGCTGCGAGGATCGTGGAGTAGTTCGCTCCGGCGTGAGGGGCGTTCTGGCCGGCCCGCCAAATAGTTCGGGACGGCGGATTGTGGAGAGATGCGACACGTGTCGGCGGTTCGCATCCGATGAGGCCGCTGCACTGTGGCTTGCGAAGGTGCTGGGTGGAGTAGCTCGCTACGAGAGGGCAAGGGTAGTATGGAGCCCATGCAAGCAACCGAGGATCTCCCGATCTCGCTTTTGAAGAGCCCTTGGGAGTCACAACTTTCAGAGCTCCTATCCCTCCCGCGGCAAACGCTCCTCTTAGCGTGTCCCTTCATTACTAAGCCGGTGGCGGATTGGGTCTCGCAGCGCCTAGCCGAGACACATGCATACAGCAAGTACAGATCTTACTCCTGACAAACATTCGAATGGAAAGCGTCCTCGCCGGAGTCCTAGCAGGCTGCGGAAAAACTCGTTTTGCAGCGGGGGGAGTACCTAAAAACTGTCTTGTTTCCACAGCCCAACCTGATAAGAAGAAGGTATGCGAGGACAAGACGAGCAGCAGTTGGATGTGTTCAGCTACGTAAGCCCAGAGCAGCGAGTACCGCAAGACCACCCGCTGCGTCCTCTTCGTGTCATGACCGATGAGGCATTGCGGGATTTGCAACCACGATTCCACAAGCTTTACGCCAAAACGGGGCGGCCTTCGATTGCGCCGGAGAAGTTGTTGCGAGCGCTTCTGCTGCAAGCGTTGTACACGGTGCGCAGCGAACGACTGTTGATGGAACAGCTCGACTATAACCTTCTGTTCCGCTGGTTCGTGGGCTTGAACATGGACGATGCCATCTGGGATGTGACCGTGTTCACCAAGAACCGGGAGCGGCTGCTCGCTGGGGACATTGCCGAAGCCTTCTTCCAAGCCGTGCTGCAGCAGGCGCGTGAGCGGGGTTTGCTCTCGGACGAACACTTCACGGTGGATGGAACGTTACTGGAAGCGTGGGCGAGTGTGAAGAGTTATCAACGCAGAGATGCGAAGAACGACGTTCCGCCGGACGATCCCGGCAATGCGACAGTGGACTTCCACGGGGAGAAGCGGTCGAACCAGACGCACGCATCGAAGACGGACCCGGATGCGAAGATGGCACGCAAAGGCAAGGGCAAGGAAGCCAAGCTGAGTTACAACGGGAATCTGCTGGTGGAGAACCGCCACGGGCTGATCGTCAACACCGAGGTGTTCGAGGCCAACGGAACGGCGGAGCGCGATGCGGCGCTGGTGATGCTGGAACAGATTCCGGGAACGAAACAAGTAACCGTGGGCGGCGACAAGGGATATGACACGGCGGATTTCGTGGCCGAGTGCAGAAACTTAAAGGTCACGCCGCACGTGGCGCAGAACCTGGAGCGACCCGGTGGGAGCGCCATCGATGCTCGTACGACGCAGCACGCCGGATATGCCATCAGTCAGAGGAAGAGGAAACGCGTGGAAGAATGCTTCGGCTGGCTGAAGACGATCGCGCTGTTGCGGAAGGTTCGGCATCGCGGGGTCTTGAAGGTCGGATGGGTCTTCACCTTTGCCGCAGCTGCCTATAATTTAGTCCGCCTACGGAATCTGGCTCTGCAAGCGACGTAACCCAACGCCAAGTTGGGCTGCCTGGGCCGGAAACGATCTTCAGGGCCAGCAGCGAACGCAGCCAAAGTCCTTCTCCCAGTCAAAAAATTACGCAACCGCCAAAGATTCTAACTCGCAACGTCCATTTTTCCGCAGCCTGCTAGAGCTAGAAGGCTTGGCGCAACTCGGACGCGCGTTTACTCGCCTATGTCTTGTCCACATGCCCTCGCTTCACGCAAAGGTATATATAGCCGACGAGAAGTTCGCGATCATCACATTCGGTAACCTGACTGGCGGGGGACTAAGAGGCAACTACGAGTATGGAGTGGGCATACGTACTCCGGAACGCGTCAGGGAGATTCGTCGAGACCTTGAAGCATATTCCCGGCTCGGCGCGACCGTCTCGGTGGAGGAGATCACGTCCCTTGCGGACGAGCTCAGCGGCCTAAGGAAAGAATACAGAGCCCGGCAACGCGAAGTGATCACCGTCGCGGGACGGAAATTCGCGGGTCAACTCCGCACTGCCCAGGATCGAGTCCTTCGACTCCGGGCAAAGGGAAAATCCAATCAGGCAATCTTCTGCAGCACTATCCAATATCTGCTCTCGAGGGGAGCCCTGCGGACGATCGAGCTTCACCCACTCATCCAGCAAATACACCCTGACATATGCGATGACAGCGTCGACCGAGTGATCGACGGCCTGAGCTTCGGGAAGAAGTGGAAACATCACGTGCGAACAGCGCAGCAGGCTCTGAAGCGGGATGGAAAGATTTCGTTCGACGGCGAAAAATGGCACCTGCTGCCGACGTAAGGGGTTCATCGCCTACGCCATGAACGCCCCGCTGCTGCATCGGTACGGTCGGGATGCGAACATTCGAAAACTGTTGGATCAGGCGGTGGTGGTCGATCAGCCGATTCCCCAACAGGAAGTTGAAGATCTGCCACCCGAGCGTCAACGCGTCGTCGCGGAGGTGAGTAGGCTGAGCAGGGACGCGAAATTCAAACAGAAAGTCCTCTTCGCCTATGGAAATCGCTGCGCGGTCACTCGAGTCCAGCTACGTCTGGTCGATGCAGCACACATATTGCCGGTTGGTGCTCCGGGTAGCTCAGACGCGGTCAACAACGGATTGTCGCTTTCGCCGACCTATCATCGCGCCTACGACGCAGGACTAATCTACCTCGATGAAAAATTCAAAATGCAGATCAACGAGCCCAGACTACAGATCCTGCAAGCACTGAATCTTGCGCTTGGAATCGACTCGTTCAGAGAGCCGCTCGGCGAAATATTCCTGCCGCCCGATCCTAGGCAGCGCCCCTCAACTGAGTTGATCCGCAAAGCCAATGAATTTCGCCAGATTCCAGCCTAAGTCTAGTCCCAAGGGGCCAGATGGGCCCCGAAGAGCAGATGCCGCTTGCCGGCGCTTCCGAAGACGACGGACCGTTTTAGGGCAATCGACCTACTCCGTCCAAAGCTCAGCTCGAGCACGGATTTTTCCGCCCGATCCGCAACCCCTCGACATATAAGTCTTGACTTAGCGTTGCCGGAAAATTCAACTGAAACCTGCAACGCACAAGTGCTCCTACTCCGCGAATCGCTCTTTTGATAACCTGCCTGAGGCCTTTTGAAAAATTGGAGGTAAGTGCAATAAATTGAATACTTTGCCTTTAACTGTATATCTGTCAATACTTTGCAGAGATTTTCTCCTAACTCAATGATTCTAATAGAGCGTGGAAGGGGGAGGGTACCCCATAACCGCACAAAATGTGCTGTAAGTAGTTCATAATAAGTGCTTTGCATCATAGTACTTGTTTTCAATACTTTGCGAGTATCACTTGCGGACTCCCCTATTCACGGTTACGCTCCGCGCTTCGTAGTGATCGCCATTAAAGCGCGCTTCGACGCTGATGTCCGCACCTTCCTGAAGGTTGCGAGTCAGTTCGCGGTTGGACGAGTCTACGTAAACCTCGTAACTCTTGTTGTCACGCGGGTCGACAATCACTACCAGGCCGCGATTCAGGTCGAGAAAGGAGACGCGTCCGGAGAAGCCAAAGGTTTCGCCCGGTGAAGCGAGGATGGATACGTCGCGCACCTTCGGCTGGCGCTCGCTGCCCGCCACGAAAACAACCGTCACCAGCGTTCCCGGTTGCAGATCGGCGGACGTAACAGCCCGGTCTCCGCGATGAATCACGGCGCCCGCTGCAAGTTGCATTTTGACGGGATGCGGAGACAGCGTGTCGCGAAGCGTGAATTCTCCCTTTGCGAAGTCAAAATCCACGATCTGGCCATTGCCCTGGCCGGTCGCGGCCTCGGGAACAACCCGAATGGTGCGGGCGAAAATATCCGTTCCGTCGAGAGTGGTATCGACATAAGCTCGTTCCCCGCGTTTCAGTTCGTCCGCGGATATCGGAGCGCTGTCCTGGAGCACATGAGTGCGTTCGTCGAAAAGAACCGTCATGTGGCCTCCGCCGTAGATGTCCAAAACCAGGCGGTCGCGTACCAGGTCCACCGCGCGAATCCTGCCTCCGAGCAGCGTCGTTTTTCCGTTCGGCTGCGGAGGCAGACCGGGAAGCGAATCCGGAATGTTCACGCTGGCCGGGTTTGGGCTGATCGTGTTCGGACCTGCCGAACCATTTACAGCCACCAAAGGAAGCGATGGGGAGACGGTCTGGCCAAACGCGCAAGTCATCAGTGCGCGAAAGTCATCAAAACGAGCACGCAGGAAAACGGGCGAATCGAAAACAGGCGAATCGGAAATATATGGATCAATGACACCCCCACTTGAGCACTCTTTGGATGCCCGGTCTGGACGTCAGGTAGTCCGGGAAATCCTGTAGATGCGCAGGCAGCGTCGCCCGCGCAAAAGCATCGAAAGTGGGCTGGAAAAGAATTGCTTTGGAGAGTTATTTGGAGAGTGAGATGAGGAATCACGCCGTGAAGGTCTGGAAGGGAATCGCGCTTGCCGCGCTCTTGCTCGCTCCAGGATTGGTCTCCCAAGGCCTGCACGCCCAGGATTTGAAAATCACGATTCCCAAGCGCAGCGAGTTGACGCCGGTGCAACGCCTGAATCGCGAAGGCGTGGAAGCAGTCAAGAAGCGTCAATTCAATAAAGCCAAGGAACTTTTCTACAAGGCATACCTCTACGATCCTGGCGATCCATTCACTTTGAATAACCTTGGATATATTGCCGAACTGGATGGAGAGGTCGATCGCGCCCAGAATTTCTATTCCCTTGCTTCAGCGCAGGCTACGGAGGCGCGCATCGATCGCGCCAGTTCGTCCCGGCTGAAAGGCGAATCGCTCGAAGCGGCGATCAGCACTTTTCACGATATTCCCATGCAGGTCAATCGCGCGAACGTGAAGGCCGTTGGCCTGCTTTCGGAGGGCCGTACGCGTGAAGCGGATACGCTTCTGCAGCAGACGCTGGCGCTCGATCCGAAAAATGCATTCACGCTGAACAATATGGGAGTGACCAAAGAATCGCAGGGCGAATATGGCGAAGCGCTGAAGTACTACAACGCAGCCGCGAATGCTCACGTCGAGGATCCGGTAATCGTTACGATGAACGGCGCCTCGAAGGGAAAACCTCTCAGTGAGGTAGCGCGGGCAAGCGCGGAGCGCCTTCGAAAGCGCATGACAAATCTCCAAAGCGACGAGGCGCAGGCAGCTCTGTTGAATCTGCGGGGCGTCTCGGCGATGAACCGGAACGATGTGCGCGCAGCGCAGGATTATTTCTCACAGGCGTATCGCCTCGGACCCGACAATGCATTTTCCCTGAACAATCAAGGCTACCTGGCGGAGATGAAAGGCGATCTGGAGAGCGCCGAAGATTTCTACCGCCAAGCGCGCGAAGCCGGCGGAGCGGGCGATCGAATCGGCATCGCAACCAACCCGTCGGCCGAAGGGAAGAAATTAACGTCGGTCGCGGATCAAAGCGAAGGGCAGGTCTCCACGGCGATTGATGCCGTCAGCGAGGCCAGACATCGCAACCCAGCTCCCATCCAGCTTAAACGCCGCGACGGCAGTTTGGTCGATTCGACGCCTCAGCCCGCTGAAGCAAAAAGCCCGCCACAGTAATTTTCACATTCCCGCTACGACCTCGTCAGTCGTTTCCTCTCGGTGATGTCGGCCGAGATTTACTGCACG
>CAVPUZ010000017.1:0-84434 GCA_963709055.1 uncultured Acidobacteriaceae bacterium | reverse complement strand
ACCACAGGTCGGACATCATGTGGAATGAAAACCGTATCCGAGTCAACAAGCGATGGCGGAAAGGCAGGGACGGCAAGCCGAAAACGGCGGCGTCGGACTCTACCGTTGCACTCGGATCGATACTTGCCCATGTACCTTCGCGTTTGGAGAAAAGCGAGCGCCTACACAGGTGACGGCGACTTCGTTTTTCCTTCAAGGACGAAGAACGGTACAGTCCCAATCTGCGCGTCGGTGTTCGACAGGAGTCACTTGCGGAAAGCTGCTATCGCGGCTGGCGTAAGAATCCCAGACGGACACCGCTTCGGACTTCACAACCTGCGTCACAGCCTCAGCAATTGGCTGGTGAACACGGGGAAGGTTGATCCGAAGACCGTGCAGGAGATGCTTCGGCACGCGAAGGTGCAGACGACGCTCGACCTGTACACGCAAGGCGACAACGACAACAAAATCAGTGCGCAGGATAGGTTCTGTGGATTGATTGTGGATCAACCAGCAGGTGCGGTAAGTGCGGTAAACCATTCAAAAGAATGGCGGGGACGACGGGACTCGAACCCGCGGCCTCTGCCGTGACAGGGCAGCGTTCTAACCAACTGAACTACGTCCCCTTTTGCTTTCGTGCGGAAACCGCACAGAACATCTGTCCATGTTCCGTTCTTGAATTTTAGCAGACCAAATTCAGGTCTGTACAGACCGACCGCCCCATTTTCAATTGCCAATCAGGCGAAGGCGTCAACGTCCACTTCGGATGTCAAGGTCCCGAATCGTGCCGGCGCGTCTCGGCTCTGCCAGTCATTCGCAAGAATTGCGTTTTCCTCGCCAATCACTTTTGTATTACTGCAGCCACTTCCCTTCCTCGCGGGTTTGGCCAACAATAGAGCTTTCCCGTGGGCATTTTCCTGTGGCCGATATTTCCATCCACACCGGCGGAAGCACAATGGCCTTAGCGATTGAACGCTATTTCAATGTCGCCCTTTTTCTGCTCGTGCTCAGTGGTTTTGCCACTCTCGCCTCGACCGGAGAGCTTGATCTTCCCGCCGTCGTTCTCGTCGGCACCGCGCTTCTGTTCCGCGGATACCTGCTTGTAAGGCACCTGGACTTTGTCATTCCCGAGCGTTGGACCAGTTATCTCACGCTGGTCTACGTTCTCGTCTATTTCGGAGATTACTTCTTTCTCACACGCAGCTTCCTGACGGCAACCGTGCATCTGGTTTTGTTCCTCATGGTCGTGCGCTTGTTCTCCCTGCAGCGGACCCGCGATCACTACCTACTCGCAGTGCTCTCATTCCTGATGGTGCTGGCCTCGGCCGTGCTCACTGTCGCCAGCGTATTTGTGTTCGCCTTTGCCGGATTCCTGCTGGTCGCCGTCATCACCTTTGTGCTGATGGAAATGCGGCACTCTATTGCACAGGAAGCGGCGATTGCGCAGGCTCCCGGCATCCCTGACTTCCACCAACGAATGACTTACTCGCTGCTGGCGATCGCTCCCGCTCTCATGCTCTTAATCCTCGCGGGAGGCTTCCTGATTTTCTTTTTTCTGCCCCGGATTTCGTCCCGCTATCTTACCGCCTATACCCCAGCCAGCGACCTCTCCACAGGTTTCACCGATCGCATTCAACTTGGCAGAATCGGTCAAATCCAGCAGTCCAGCGCTGTTGTCATGCACGTCGAGATCGAAAATGACACACAAGGCATTTACGATCTGAAGTGGAGAGGCGTCGCTCTCGACGCCTTCGACGGCAGAGCCTGGTCGAATTCTTTTGGGTCGAGAGAGCTTCCTTCATCGGGAAACGGAAGCTATCGGCTGACAACCGGCCAGGATAGCGCGGCCTCTACGGCAATTTCTATCCGCTCCATTCATTATCGCGTCCTCATGGAGCCGATCGGGAGCAACGTCTTTTTTCTGGCCGAGAGGCCGCGACGCCTTTCGGGAGATTATCGCCTGATCAGTGTCGACCCCGGGGGAGCCGTTTACAACCTTGACATCGACCACCCCATCAGCCGCTACGAGGCCGAATCGGAACTGCCCGAAATCGACCCCGATCAGCTGCGCCTTTCGGGCAACACCATGCCCGAGGGTGCCGATAAATATCTCAAATTGCCGCCGCTCGATATTCGCATCTCCCAGCTCACCGAACGGATCACTGCATCATATTCCAATAATTACGATAAGGCGCTGGCCGTCGAGCAATACTTGCGCACCCACTTCGGCTACACATTGGAGCTGCCGCGAACGCCGCCGCGAGATCCGTTAGCCAACTTTCTATTTGAAAGAAAGGAGGGGCACTGCGAGTATTTCGCCAGTTCCATGGCAGTAATGCTGCGTACTTTGCGCATCCCATCGCGTATCGTGAATGGATTCCGTAGCGGCGAATTTAATGACCTGACCGGCCAGTATGTGATCCGCGCCAGCAATGCCCACTCCTGGGTGGAAGCTTACTTTCCAGAATCCGGCTGGATCAGCTTCGACCCGACGCCAACCGGAAGTCTGCCCACGCGGACGGGCTGGTCAAGACTGGGACTCTATCTAGACGCCGCGGCCTCTTTCTGGCGCGATTGGATTATCAACTACGATGCCAGTCACCAGCACACGCTGGGGAAAGAGGCGGTCTCCAGCAGTCGCCGATTCCTCGATGATGTAACCCACTGGATTAACAGACAGCATTTCGCATTGCTGCGGTTGGCTCGGCGCACTCGAAATCACATCACCAGTTTTCCCGCGCGCTGGCTAAGCGGACTCATTGCAGCAGCCGCTGCGCTGATTGTTCTGCTGAATCTACGCCGTCTGCTCGCTGCTCTGCGAGCCCACCGCCTGCGAGCGCACCCCGAGCGTGCGCCTCGCGAGTCAGCCGCGCTCTGGTATGACCGTATGGTGGGACGGATGGCGAAGCTTGGCTGGCGCAAGTCGCCTTGCCAAACCCCAGCCGATTTCGTGGCCGCGATCCAAGAGCCCGTGCTAAGGACAAAGGTCGCGAGGTTTACGCGGCATTACGAATCCGCACGTTTTGGCAGGTCGGTCGATGACGCAGGGATTTTGCCCGAACTCTTCGACGAAATCACAGCGGGCGATCAACAAGCATCCAGGACAAGAGCGCACCACGCGCCCGTCTAGAACCGGCAAACTATGCCAGCCCCAACGTAGTAGTTGTGCATCCGGCTGTGGTTGGTGTCGACGTTCAGCACCGGCTCTCCCGAGTAGAAGTCGCGCGCCTCCCCCCGAAAACCCCAGTGGTGCCAGATCCAGACATCCAGACCCGCGCCAAACTGTACCACTCCGGTGTTCGTATCGTTCGGTCTTGGGTTTGCTCCGCCAAAGATCAGGCGCGGCGCATACCGAAACCGGCCGTAGCCTCCCCCCACGCTGACCCAGGGGCTGACACTATCCTGGGAAAAGATATTTACCCGCAGCGACGGTGTGATGAACAGTGCTCCGATGTCTGCCGGGATCGCATTCTCATAAGTGTTCAGGTCCATCCGGGGATAGATCGCAACCGGCAACTCGGCATGGAATCCGAAGATACTCGCGGTCTTCAACAGTCGTGAGTAGTTGAAAGCGACGGTCTCCTCGTTTCCGAAGTGAATGTTGGGGTTGGGATCGCCCGATGGCGGATTCTGAATGGTCTGAGTGCTGACGAATGTTTTTCCTGCTGTTATCGAAACATCATTCTTTTGCGCCGAAGCGCTGCTCGCGAGCACTACGAGCGTCACGATCATGCCCAAAAGGTATTTTACCGGCATCATTCCTCCGCAGTATCGAGGCATGTAGTTTGTTTTCACAAGACTAACACGGGCCGCACTGATGAGCGAAACTCACAGGTTACCGCCGTGATCCCTATGCCATGGCCCCATTTCCGCGCGTCACGCCGCGATATCCGCGCGCCGGATGCTAGAATTGCTCAAGTCTCTGTTCGCCGCTGACTTCCCAGAATTCAAAGATGCCCATTAAAGAAACCATATCCGTAACCCCGGCACCCGCGGCTCCGGCCCTCGCTGTTCCTACCAAAGTGGGATTTGTCAGTCTCGGTTGCCCCAAGAACCTGGTCGATAGCGAGGTCATGATGGGCATGTTAGTCCAGGCCGGAGCCCAGCCGACCGCATCGGCCGAAGATGCCGATATCATCGTCGTCAATACCTGCTCGTTTATCGGCAGCGCGCAACAGGAATCGGTAGATAAAATCCTCGAAATGGCCCGCCAGAAAACCGGCGGCAAAGCGAAGAGGCTCGTCGTCACCGGTTGTCTGGTCGAGCGCTTTCGTGATGAGATCCAAAAAAACATTCCCGAAGTAGATGCTGTAGTAGGCACCGGCGAGTTGGACAAAATCCTCTCCGCTGCTGGCCTGGCATCTGCACCTTCGACTTCTAGCCCGTTCAACATCCTCACCTCTCGGCCCGAAGGCGATCATCGCCGCGAACATGGACGCTTCGCGCGTGACGCCTGGGACGGCGCCATTTCCGATCTCCCGAACTACCTTTACGATGAAAACACCCCGCGCGTCCTCGCCACGCCCGGTTATTCCGCCTATATCAAGATCGCTGAAGGCTGCGACCATCCTTGCACATTCTGCATAATTCCCCAGCTTCGCGGACAATTCCGCTCGCGCCGGTTCGAGTCCGTGATCGCCGAGGCCGAGCGGCTATCGCAATCCGGCGTTCGTGAAATCACTCTCATCGGTCAGGATACGACCTGCTACGGCGAAGACCTTGGCCTGAAAGATGGCTTGGCGCTGCTGCTTGAGAAGCTGGCTGGCATTGAGGGCCTGCAGTGGATCCGCTTCCTCTACGCCTATCCCAACAAAATCACCGGCCGCCTGCTCGACACCATCGCCGCCCATGACAACATTTGCTCCTATATTGATGTTCCCCTGCAGCACGCCTCCGCGAGCGTCCTGAAGCGCATGAAGCGTGGCGGCGGCGCGGATCTGTTCCTCCGCTCGATCGAGAAGATGCGCCGCGTCATTCCCGGCGTTACCCTCCGCACCTCGTTCATCGTGGGCTTCCCCGGCGAGACCGAAAAGGAATTCGAGGAGCTGCGCAGTTTTGTGAAAGAAGCGTCTTTCGACTGGATGGGCACATTCGGCTATTCCGATCAGGAAGGAGCCCGGGCCTTCGATGACGACCAGAAACTTTCAGAGCGCGAGATCGAGAGCCGTCGCAAGTCGTTGATGGCGACTCAAAAAAAGATCAGCCGCGCCCGAAAGAAGGCCCTGATCGGCCAGGAATTCGACCTGCTCCTCGAAGGCACTTCGAGCGAATCTGACCTCCTGTTAGAAGGCCGCACTTCCATGCATGCTCCAGAAATCGACGGCAAGGTGTTCGTCAACGACTATCCCGAAGGAACCGAGCCAAAAGACGGTGAATTTTATCGCTGCCGCATCACCGCCGCCCACGACTATGATCTGGTAGCAGAGATTATTTAAGGTCAGAGGTCAGAGGTCAGATTGCAGAAGTGAAAAACATCAAGTGCACAGATGTGTTTTACCTCTGCAATCTGACCTCTAACCTCTGCAATCGCTCCCATGCCCCGCAAACGCTCCCTCAAACTCCGCTGCCCGATCTGCAAGAAGCCAGTAAAGGCCGGCGAACCCGACTTCCCTTTCTGCAGCGACCGCTGCCGCTCCATCGATTTAGGCAAGTGGGCCACCGGAGCCTATGTGATTCCGTCAACAGAAACCGAGGACGCTGAAGGCACGATCCCATTCGTCAACCCAGACGACACAGAAGAAAACTCCTAGTGAAACCCCAGCCAGAATCCGCAAGCGCAATGACCCGCAATCCGCAACCGCGCCCTCCGACCGTAGCGCCGGCGTCCCGCCGGCGGTTGCGGGGGCGTCTCGCCCCCGCGCCCCGCTCTGGGCCACGCTAGTCGCCACTTTCTTCGGCATCGGCCGCATCAAACCCGGCCCCGGCACCTGGGCATCAATTGCCACTGTCATCGCTCTGGGCGCTGGGCCAGCTTCCCGCATTCCGACCGCGAGCTCGTACCTGGTCAACAATAGCCGCAGCCGCCGTCATCACGCTCATCGGGATCCCGGCCGCCACCCGCGTAGCGCGAGCCGCCGCCATAAAAGATCCCCAATTCGTAGTCATCGACGAAGTCGCCGGCCAACTTGTCGCACTCATCGCGGTCCCGCTCGAATGGAAAACGTTTCTCGCGGGCCTTATACTCTTTCGTGTCTTCGATATTCTGAAGCCGTTTCCAATCCGGCGACTGGAACGGCTCCCTGAAGGCACCGGCATTGTGGTGGATGATCTGGGAGCGGGACTTTATGCGCTCGCCATCATGCATCTTCTGCTGCACTTTGGTCTTCTAATAAAATAGCTCTGGCTCCCGCTGGAAAAAGTACTCATGAGCATTTCCGATCGTCTGCTGGGAAAGAAAGCCGTCAACGGCAAGCCGCACATCGATGCGGTCGCTCCCGCTTTGGCCTTGCCCGGCGGCGAGGTTCGCATTATCGGCAAGAGCCTGCGTCCACCCGAACTGCGCCGTCCCAGCGTGCGTTTTGGCGAAGTCGAGGGCTCCGTCTTGATCAGCTCCGACGATTTCGTCATCGCCCGCGTCCCCGAGGGCGCTGCCTCCGGATCGGTCGTCGTCGGCACCAACGGGCATGTCAGCAATGCTCACGCGATCAAAGTGGCAACCGCCGTTGCTGACAATCTCCATCCCGTTACCAGTCCCGCGCTCGACCGCGAAGGCAATCTCTACGTAACCTTTTCCGGATCGCGCGGCCAAAAAGTTCCCGTTGCCATCTTCAAGATTGACATCAACAACGAGATGAAACCGTTCCTTGAAGAGATGATGAATGCCACCGCGATCGCCTTCGACCGCGACGGCCAGATGTATGTCTCCTCGCGCCACGACGAGACTATCTACAAGGTAGCGCCGAATGGAACCGTATCATCCTACGCCGAGGGTATGGGTGTGGCGACTGGCATCGCCTTCGACCGTGACGAAAATCTCTACGTTGGCGATCGCAGCGGAACCATCTTCAAGATTGCTCGAGACCGCCAGATTTTTGTCTTTGCCACACTCGAGCCGAGTGTCTCCGCCTATCACATGGCAATTGGCCCGCTAGGCGACTTGTTCGTGACCGGGCCCACCACGTCCAGCTTCGATGCGGTTTACAAGATCGATCCCCACGGCAGCGTGTCCGTCTTCTATCGAGGACTGGGCCGCCCGCAGGGTTTGGCCTTTGACGTCGACGGCAACATGTATGTAGCAGCGTCGCTCGCCGGCAAGCGGGGCATTGTAAAGATCACGCCCCAGGGCAAAGCCAACCTCGAAGTGGCCGGTCAGGGCTTGGTTGGATTAGCCTTCGCGCCCGGCAAGTCCGCGTTCCTTGCCACCAACAGCGCGGTCTACCACATCGCCTGGAATATCGCGGGTCTACCTTTACCGCCGGTATAGGCACATTTCGCGCGCTATCATTCCAGGAGCGCCAGTCTGCCTTAATTCTCCAGAAATCCCCAGGCACGCGGCCCCATCAGTACCTCTTCCCGCTCCAGTTCCTCGATCCAATCCACGACCGCCTTTTCCGCGACGGCGGATAACGGATAGAACTGAAATCCAGACCTCGCATCGGAGCTGTGCCGGACGGTTGCCAGAATCTCAAATCGCTCAGTCGTCGAGCGCGGCGCGATGACGACCGTTTCACCCACCAGGGGCGCGCCACAAACCAGGACCGACATTCCCGAACGGCTCACGTCAAGACTCATACCCCGCGTAACTGTCGGACCAAATCGCAAAAAGCGCGTTACTCCAACCGCGATGGAGGAAACATATCTAGGCTCGCACCGGCCCCGATACGTCGGCGCGCCGAGCGCCACACTCCGGGTTTTGACGTACATTTCGAGGTGCCCTCCAGGCGACGCGTCCTTACAACGATGCGTCTAAGAACAATCGTCTTTGGAGCGTTCGTTTAAGAAGGCAGCTTTCCACCCCACGCACATCCCGCCTGCAGGCAAACCCGAATCACTTCCAGCAGTTCGCCGTTGTCAGCTGGTTTCTGGAAGAAAGCGACCGCGCCGGATTCGAGCGTGCGTTTCTCATTGGCTTGTGGATCCCGCGCCGTCAGCACAATCACCGGAATCGAAGCCAAGCGCCGGAAATTGTTGCAGATGCCGCAACACGGAAAATCCATCTCCCGCGGGCAATCCCAAGTCGAGAAGAATGACATCGGGACGCTCTTTCTGCGCCAGCGCCAATGCCGAATAGCCGTCGCACGCGGCTACCGTCTCATAGGAGTTCGCTCGCAGGCGTAGATTCAGGGCTTGGCGAAGAGTCGGATCGTCATCCACGATCATTATCTTGGCCCGATGTACGGGTTTTGTCGTCTTCGTTTCTTCAATTGCCGTCAGAAGTTCCATGGTCACTCTCCTTGGTATTCTTAAGATCAACGTTCGTGCGCTTCTGCTGACTGGCCAGGCCCGTCAGTATCATTTCGTTGACGCGATTCGCGATCGACCGCACCTGTTGTTCCAGAGTTTGCGCCGGCGATGCCATGTCCGTTCCCACAGCTTCCGCCGTCAGCTGAACTGTGCCCGCTCCTCGGAGCTGCGGCAAGGCGCCCACTTGCTCTCGGATTCGGCGGAGCATAATGCCCACTCGCTCCATGTCAGTTGAGGCCACCACAAAGAACGTCTCGGCCGACCGCGCGCTCCCCATCGCTGGAAGCACGAGATCCTTGTCGACGTAAACACAGCGCCGCAAAACCTCCAGCACATGCTCACAAGTCTCTTTCCAGTTCCCCAGAGGCGGCGTGGTCAACGGCGTCAGATCCACACGAACCAGAACGAATGACTTTCGCAGCCGTCCCTCTTCCGTAATTACTGGAGACAACAACCCTGCCAGCGAATACACCGGCAAGTGGAACGAGAATGTAGTCCCGCTTCCCTGCTCGCTCACGGCCCACATGCGGCCGCCATGCAAGGACACAATCTCCTTCGCAAGGTAGAGTCCCAACCCCAGCCCGCTGCGATTGCCATCCGCCGTTTCCGGATCCTGAAACAGACGCTCAAAAATTCTCGGCAACGCCTGCGGGCTGATTCCTCTCCCCGTATCGCTGACCGAAACATACACCGCACTCGAATCAGTCTCGACCATGCAGGCCTTGGCCAGCACCGAACCATCTGCGGGCGTGAACTTGATCCCGTTGTCGATCACATTGATCAAAACTTCCAGGATTCGATCGGGATCCGCATGCACCAGCGGAATCGCGGGATCGACCGCCGCTTCGAGCCGGACCCGCTTCTGCTCGGCCGTCGGCCGCATCATCGCAAGCGCCTGCTCGATCAGTTCGCCAATCGAAATGCACCGCGGCTCGATGCGCAGCTTCCCGCTCTCGGCCCGCGTCGCCTCCAGCAGGTCGCGAATCATGGCATGCAACTGCGTCACACTCTTCAGCACCGTGCGCAGATGCTCGGTTTGTTCCCCGGCTAGCGGCCCGGCCAGTCCATCCAGCAGAAGCGTCACGTATTGATGAATGCAGGTCAGCGGCGTGCGCAACTCATGCGACACATGGGATAGAAACTGATTCTTGAATTCAAGCTGCTGCTTGCGAGTCATATCGAGTGCGCGCAGCAGCCCCTGCCGCTCGATCGCATACCGCAGAGCCCGGTCCAGTTGCTTGCTCGTGATATCGCCCTTGATCAGGTAATCCTGCACGCCGAGATGCATGGCCTTCATCGCCAGCTCTTCGTCGTCCTGTCCGGAAAGAATCACCACCGGTACATTCGGAGCACCTTTCAGCACCCGCCGGAAGGTCTCCGCTCCACGGCTGTCAGGCAGGTTCAGGTCAAGCAGAATCAGCGCAGGAGTTTCGGACTTCAACGAAAGCAGCGCCTCCGAGAGCCGGTGCACGCAATCCACCCGAACCGGAGGATCGGTCTCGACCAACCTCAGGCGTACCAGATCCGCATCCCCGGGATTGTCCTCAATCAGCAAAACATTCGTAGACTCCATTCCCATCGTGGCACTCCTTGGGGTTGCGAAGATGCAGTGAATCCCTAAATGCTGTAGTGAATTCCTAAGCGCTCACAGCTTGACGGTTCGCAGTTGGCTGCGATCCCGTTGGCACGAACCAAGTGTCAGGCAGCGACGGCGCATTGCCGTCCTGAATTGCTTATCGGAGAGATAAGAGAGCCCTTGAGGCTCGAAAGACAAAAACCACATAGCAGCAGGACAACAGAAACCTGTCCAAAAGGCCACGCGCGAAAGGACGTAGATGAGATTCAAATTTGCGCGAGCGGCTTTACACGGGATCAACCTGATTTCCGGGGCCGAAGCCGAATCTGACCCTTCCCTCGACTATCCAATCCCGGTTGACCCCGCTGTTCTGACCGCCTACCATTACGCCTTCACAGGTGAGGGCCCCCCGGCTACGTTCAGGGCAGGCCCGCAGCGCACGACTACTGCATGGACATGGTTGGGCAAACTGTTTCCCATTACCGCGTGCTGGGAAAGCTGGGCGGCGGCGGGATGGGAGTGGTCTACGAGGCGGAAGACATGCGCCTTGGACGTCACGTCGCGCTCAAATTCATTCCCGATCACCTGGTCAAGGACAAGCACTCGCTCGACCGGTTTACCCGCGAAGCTCGAGCGGCGTCGCAACTCAACCATTCCAACATCTGCACGATCCACGACATCGACGACAACGGCGGTCACCCGTTCATCGTGATGGAAAAACTGGAGGGCGAAAGCCTGAAGCAGCACATCCGTGAACATTCCACCGGACGCGGAATGGAAATAGATGAACTGCTCGACATCGCCATCCAGGTGGCAGACGCGCTGGCGGCGTCGCATGCCAAGGGCATTGTGCACCGCGATATCAAGCCCGCAAACATTTTTCTCACACCCAATGGGCAGGTGAAGATCCTCGACTTCGGGCTGGCGAAGCTCGCCAAGGATGGCAGAGTCGGCACAGCGACCGATTCCTCTTTGGAGGAGTCGCTCACGCAAGTCGGAGTGATTCCTGGGACGGCCGTCTATATGTCGCCGGAGCAGGCGCGCTCCGAGGATCTCGACGTCCGCAGCGATATCTTCTCTTTCGGCGTGGTGTTATATGAGATGGCCACGGGCAAGAAGCCTTTCACGGGAACTAATGTGGTAACCACGCTGCATGCCGTCATCAATCAAAAACCCGCGCCGCCCCGGTCGGTAAATCCGGCAGTGCCGGCGGAACTGGAAGCCATCATCGGCAAGGCAATGGAGAAAGACCGGGCCAAGCGGTATCAGAACGCATCCGAGATGAAACGAGACCTGGCGCGGCTGAAAAAAGAAACCGATCCTACTCAGCGCAGCGGGTTCCGTCCGGCGCCGGGTCCGCGCATCGCTACCACCACGTTTCAGAAGTCAGGCAGGAAGCAGGTCTGGGTCATTCTAGGACTGGCTGCGGCTCTTGTCACTGTGGTGGCGGCGCTCGGAACATGGTGGATCAAGCATCGGGAAACAACCGGGCAAGAAAGCAGTCGGCGAACAATCGCCGTGCTCCCGCTACAAAATATCGACAATGACGCCCAGAGCGAGTTCCTGCGGTTTGCGCTCGCGGACGAGATCGCAAACGCGCTGACATATTCGCATTCACTCGAGATCCGCCCTTCGGCGTCAACTCAGAAATACAGTAACGGAGAAGCGGACTCATCGAAAATCGGGCGTGAACTGGGGGTTGGCACCATCGTAGCAGGACACTTTCTGCGGATCGACAAGATGGTCATGGTCACGCTGGAAGCGGTGGAGGTTAAAGACGACAGACTGGTTTGGACAGGAACACTGAGTGCGCCCGCCGACAATCTGATTGCATTGCAGAATCAAATCGCGAAGAAAGTCCGCCAGGAACTCCTGCCTGCGCTCGGCATCGGAGGTGGATCGCTCGAAGCCGGCAGCGCTCCGGCAAATCGCGAGGCGTATGAGATGTATCTGCGCAGCACGGCCATACCGCGCGATGCGGGACCGAACAAGGACGCCATCGCCATGCTGGAGAAGGCGGTGAAGCTCGACCCGAATTACGCGCCCGCCTGGGAAGCACTGGGGCATCGTTATTACTACGACGCAATTTATTCGCAGGGCGGTGTGGAAGAGTACCAGCGCTCAGACGAGGCGTATCAGAAGGCGCTTTCGCTTGAGCCGGGGCGCGCCAGTGCTGCAGGGCTTCTGGCGACGAATCTGGTCGCGACTGGAAATCTTGTCAAAGCGTATGAAGACACGCGGGCGCTGGTAAAGCGGCGTCCTGACAGTGCGTTCGCGCATTATTCGCTGGCCTACGTGCTCCGCTATGCCGGTCTGCTCGACAATGCCCAGGCTGAGTGCAATAAAGCGCGCGCAATCGATCCCAGGAATTTCAACTGGCGCTCTTGCGCGTTTGCTTTCTTCGAGCAGGGGAAGACGGGGCCATCTCTGGAATTTCTCAACCTCGACGCCGGATCGGAGTGGTCAAATGCAGTGAAAGTTTCTGTGCTGATGCGCCAGGGAAAGATGACCGAAGCGCGCCAGGCGGCCCAGAGCATGACCGAGAGCCCCCCGTGGATGCGGGGATTTCTGTTAGCTTGCTTCGAAAAAACATCCGATGTACACCGACTGGCCGAGTTGGCCCAAAAAGAGTTGCTCCCCGGACAGGATTCCGAGTTCGAATACTACCAGGGAACGGTGCTAGCCGCGTGCGGCGAGAGGCAGGCGGCCCTGGTGTTCCTGCAAAACGCGGTGGCCGGAAAATATTGTGCGCGCCAGGCACTGCAATCGGATCCTCTGCTGGTTACGCTGCGAGGCGAAGCTGAATTCCGCAAGATTGTGCAGGCGGCAGAAGAATGCCAGCAGAAGTTCGTGGCAGCCGAGGGGACCTTCAAATAAGCACGCCCACGAACAGTTTGACTGGGGTTGAGTCCACTGCACACTTGGCCCCCAAACGATGGCCACGGGTCAGTTCCACGGGCGTCGGGCGCCGAATCTCGAGAACGCGCAAGATATTTGCTCCCTTCTTCGTGTAAATTCCATCACATGGGGATGTTTGCGATCTTGTATGCGTTCTTAGGACGCGTGAGGCTTGGCATTGTTTGCAGCGCGCGGATTCGGCGTTCGCGATCCGCAACTGCGCCGGCGCTCGTGCTTGCGCTGGCGGCCTTGGGTGCAATGCCCGCGACCGGGCAAAGTGACGAAAAACCGCCCGCGGATCATGCCAGCGCTCATAGCGTTGACCGTGCCGCCGATCATGCTGAGGATCATTATTACGAACCCCTGCCGCAGGACACGGGTGAGGCCGGACTCAAACTCACGCTGCGGAAGCTCGAGACAACCGGGCGGCTGATGCAGGTGGTGGCGCATCCCGATGATGAAGACGGCGGGATGCTGACGCTCGAGGCGCGCGGCAAGGGCGTGGATACGCTTCTGATGACGCTGACCCGCGGCGAGGGCGGCCAGAACAAGCTCGGCAGCAATCTGTTTGATGAACTGGGCGTGCTGCGGACTTTGGAACTGTTGGCGGCCGACCGGTACTACGGCGTGGAGCAGCACTTTTCGCGGGTGGCGGATTTTGGATATTCCAAAACGGCGGAAGAGACATTTCAGAAATGGCACGGGCACGACATCGCGCTCGGTGACATTGTGCGCGTGATTCGCGAGTTTCGTCCCGATGTGCTGGTAGCACGTTTTTCGGGGACGGAGCGCGATGGGCATGGGCATCATCAGGCGTCGGCGATTTTGACCAAAGAGGCCTTCCGGGCGGCGGCCGATCCAAAGCGATTTCCTGAGCAGATCGCGGAGGGCTTGCAGCCTTGGCAGGCGAAGAAGCTCTACATCGGGAATGTGTGCAGCTTCGGAGCCCAGACCTGCGACCCGGACAAATACACGTTGAAGCTGAATACAGGGAAAGTCGATCCCGTGCTCGGAATGTCATACGTGCAGTTTGCGCTGAAGGGTTTGCGGCGTCAGGAGTCGCAGGGCCTCGCTACCGTGTCAGTTCCGGATGGAGACCGGTTTACGTTTTACAAGCTAGTGGATTCGGTGATCGACTCCCCCAAAGATAAGGATGGGCACGAGCAGGATTTCTTTGGCGGGATCGACACGTCACTGCCAGGCCTGGCGGCACAACTGGGGGATGAAGAAAAGAAGGTGCCGTGGCTGCGGGGCGCGTTAGTGGAGATCAACGGAAAAATCGAAGAGGCTACGGCCGCAGCGGCGGTGAGCCCGTTGCTGGCGGGCAGTGGACTGGTTGGGAAACTTATTCAGCAGATCAAGGAATCGGATCTCTCGACTCAAAATAAGAACAGCATTCTATCCGTGCTGAACAAGAAGTGGAGCGAAATCGGGAAGGCGAGCGGACTCGTAATGGGCGTGACGCTACACGTTGCGGTTGACGCGCCTCTCGGCACCAGTCCAGAGAACGCGTTCATGGCAGTGCCGGGCGGGACGTTTGAAGTCACAGCCACACTGTCCACCAGAGACCGATTAGATATCAACCCCAGCGTTGCGTTATCGGTCCCACCGGGATGGAATTCCAAAATTCTTTCAAAAGAAACTCAGCCAAACGGCGTTGTCACACGATTCAAAATTTACGTTCCCCCAACAGCGGAATTCACGCGACCGTACTGGCATAGGAACGATCCTGAGAGAGATGCTCTCAACACAATTGACGACACGCGCTATGAAGGGCTTCCCTTCCCGCCGCCTCCCGTGAAGGCGCTCGGCCTGATCGGTAAGCCTGGGGCGGGGGCGATGTCAGCGGTTTGCATGGTGAGATACAAAGATGCTTCCGGCGCGATTGCCGAGCGTCCATTGGCGGTGGCGCCGGCTTTTTCCGTCATGCTTGATCCGGGCGAGCAAGTGATCCCTACGGAGGACGGCCCAAAGTCGACGGTGAAGGTCGAAGTGTCGAGCAATCTGGATTCGAAGACGCTGCGCGAGACGCACTGGGCGGGAGATCCGGAAAAGGATGAAGGAGAAGTGCGAGTCGAGGAGCCTGAGGGTTGGCACGTCGAACCAGCAGAAAAGGCGCTTGAGTTTCATGAGCGAGGCGAGCGGCAGAGCGTGGATTTCGCCGTCCATCCAGGGAATCGGACCGAGGGACGAAAGGAAATCCAAGCCTCGCTGAAGAGCGGACACCGCAACTATAAAGAAGGATATTCCGTCGTCACGCGAGACGATCTTGGGACGTTTTATTACTATCAGCCGGCAGCGCAGCACGTTTCGATCGTGGATGTGAAGGTCCCGAAGAACTTGAAACTCGGCTACATCATGGGCGCCGGGGACGACATTCCGACGGTGCTGAAGCAGATCGGAATGAATGTAACGATGATCCCGCCGGAGAAGTTAGCTACCGAGGATTTGAACAAGTATCCGACGATCGTGCTCGGCATACGGGCCTATGATACGCAGAAGGAAGTGATCGCCAACAACAAACGCCTGCTCGAATATGCGCAGGATGGCGGGCGGCTGGTGGTCCAGTACAACACGCTCGGGTTCGGCCCTACTGCAGGCGATTTCAATTCCGGTAAATACACGCCATATCCGGCTACACTCAGCCGCGCTCGCGTGTCAGTCGAAGAGGCGCCGGTGAAGATTCTCGATCCGTCCAGCGAGATTTTCCATTATCCGAATGAAATCACCGGGAAAGACTTCGACGACTGGGTGCAAGAGCGCGGACTCTATTTCATGTCGCAGTGGGACCCACATTTCACACCGCTGCTCGAATCGCATGATCCCGGCGAAGCGGAGCAAAAAGGCGGGTTGCTTTTGGCGCACTATGGCAAAGGAACATATATCTACTGCGCTTATGACTTCTACCGGCAGTTGCCGGCAGGAGTGCCGGGCGCAGTGCGGTTGTTCGTGAATCTGGTAAGCGCCGAATCCCGGTAGCACCCCGTCACGTCGCGATAGGCTTCATCCACCCATGCCCATCGAGAACTCGGCAGAGCAATCCGCCCCGGGACCGCCGCTGGTGCGCGGCATCAGTCTCAGTTCGGCAACCGCGCTGAACATGATTGACATGATCGGCGTTGGACCGTTCATCACGATCCCCCTGATTGTGTCGGCAATGGGCGGCCCGCAGGCGATGCTGGGCTGGGTGCTGGGCGCGTTTCTCGCCATCTGCGACGGACTCGTGTGGGCAGAATTGGGCGCAGCGATGCCGGGGTCGGGGGGATCGTACTGGTATTTGAAAGAGATCTACGGGCCGCAGAAGCTGGGGCGGCTCATTTCCTTTCTTTTTATCTGGCAACTGTCGTTCAGCGCGCCGCTTTCAATTGCTTCGGGGGCGATTGGACTGTCGCAGTACGCGGCTTTTTTCTGGCCGGGCCTGGAACGCGTCTGGTCGACGCGCACGGGGAACCTCACTCTTCCGCTGGTAGGAACTCTGCAACTGACATGGGTCGCCATGCCCGCGACTGTGATGGCGATCGGCGTCTGCGCGCTTACCGCGTTCCTGCTTTACCGGCGGATTACGGCGATTTCTCGGTTGACCAAACTGCTCTGGCTCGGCGTGATGGGGACGATCGGGTGGATCATTTTCACCGGGCTGACGCATTTCAATGCGCACCAGGCATTTGATTTGCCTCCCGGGGCGTTTACGTTTTCGCGCGATTTTTTTCACGGACTGGGCGGGGCCATGCTGCTCGCGGCGTATGACATTGGCGGCTATTACAACGTCTGCTTCCTCGGGGACGAGGTAAAGGATCCGACGAAGAATATTCCACGAGCTCTGTTTCTTTCCATTCTGGCGGTCGCTTTTCTTTATATCGTAATGAACATCAGCATTCTCGGGGTCGTCCCGTGGCGGGAACTGGCGCAATCGGGTGCAGCGAACAGCAAGCTGTATGTGGTCTCGACAATGATGCAGCGCGTCTACGGGCAGGGCGCGGCTTCGGTGATTTCGGTGCTCGTCATGTGGACGGCATTCGCCTCGGTGTTTTCGCTGACCCTGGGATATTCGCGAGTCCCATATGCGGCAGCACTCGATGGGAACTATTTTCGGGTCTTTGCCCGCGTGCATCCCGTGCATCGTATTCCTTATGTTTCGGTGCTGGCGCTGGCGGGAGTGGCGGCGCTGTTCTGTTTTTTGCGACTGGCGGATTTGATCGCATCGCTCATCGTGATTCGAATCGTCCTGCAATTTCTAGTGCAGAGCATCGGAGTGATTATCTTGCGGATTCGACAACCGGAGCTGCCGCGTCCATTTCGAATGTGGCTATATCCTTTGCCGGCGCTGATCGCCGCAGCGAGCTTTATTTTTATTCTCGTTTCGCGTCGAGACTTCTTGCGCGAAGTTCGCTACGCCGGGGTGATTCTGGTGGTCGGGCTGGCAATTTACCTGGTGCGCTCGTGGCGGCGCCGAGAATGGCCGTTTCCAGCATCGGCTCCAGGCTCCAGGGTTTAGGCTTGCGGCCCCGGACTCGCGCCTCCAGATTGCGCCCGGCCTTGCTAAATCTCAGAGCCTAGGCACGGAATTCAGGTTTGAATTAGCATCGTGATGATCTCTCAGGAGGTACCGCCGAAATGAAAAGTGGAATCTTTCGCGCAATGTGCCTGGGCGTAGCGCTGGCATCTTGCGCGGCAGGAGTGGGTTGCTTCTTCCATCATCCCCATCGGGTCTATGACGCGTATTACAACGACTACCACAATTGGAACGACCACGAGGTGGATTACTATCACCGCTGGGCTCAGGAGACGCATCGCGATCCGGGGCGCGATTTTCGCAAGCTTCCTCCGGACGAGCAGGAGGAGTATTGGAAGTGGCGGCATAATCAGGACGATCATTCCCATCATGGTCACCACTGAAGTGCTGAATCGAAGCGCTGATTGAAGCGCTGATTGAAACCCTGAATTGCAATATCATCTGCCTGGAGGCGATATGAAAAAGCTGTTTTCGTTGGCCATGACGTTGGCATTCTGCAGTTTGTGCGTTGCGCAGGCGAAAGACGAACCAAAAACGATTACGCAGATTCTGGACAGCGGCGTGAAGGTTATTGAAAGCGAGTTCGTGCCGGCAGCCGAGGCGATGCCGGAGGACAAATACGGCTTTGCGCCGACCGCGGGTGAATTCAAAGGCGTGCGGACGTTTGGCCAACAGGTGAAACATGTGGCCGCAGTGAATTACATGGTGGCCGCGGCCATCCTGGGCGAAAAACCGCCGCTGGAGTTGGGCGGCGAAAATGGGCCGGACAACATCAAGTCCAAAGCGGAAATTGTGAAGTTCGCCAAGGACTCTTTCGCGTACGCGCATAAGGCAGTGGCAACGATTACCGCAGAGAACGCTACTGGACAGGTCAAGAGTCCATTTGGCGAGGGAAAGACGTCGCGGATGGGACTGGCAACCGTCTTCGCCTGGCACGGATTCGATCACTACGGACAGATGGTGGAATATTTGCGCATGAGCGGAATTATTCCGCCGGCCAGCCGGTAAGGTTGTCGGCTGCCTTAGGTTGTGAAATAGGTACGGTTGTGGGGGGGGGCGGGGCGAAGCAACATCACTACGGACCCCCCACTACACGGACACTGTACTTATTTTCTTGCGCCCGGATAATGCTTGCGCCAGTCCGCTCCATCGCGTCCACCATGCGTGGCGATCTGGGTAAACAAAAGTTCGGCGGGAAGGCGGCGCTTTACAAGGTGTGCTGCGATTCTCTGCTTCACCCGTTTCACGGGAACTTTCGGGTCGAGGAAGACAAGCACCGAGGGGCCAGCTCCACTAAGCGCCGCGCCGAAGATGCCCGACTCTCCCGTCAACTCCTTGAGCGCAGGGAGCAACGGGCAGAGCGGTGCGCGGTAGGGCTGGTGAATGCGGTCTTCAAGAGCGGCTGGCAGCAGATCGGAACGGCCATTCGCGAACGCCGAGAGCAACAACATCGAGTTCTGTATGTTGGTGACCGCGTCGGCGCGCGAGTACTGGAAGGGCAGCACGCGGCGGGCCTGTTCGGTGGAGAGCGGCGCCTCTGGAACGGCCAGAAGCAGCGGCCACTTCCCTTTCGGCTTTACCTCAACTACCTGCGCCTGCACCTGGTTGGCCATGCGGGCCACTGTCAGCGCACCCATCCAGCAGGCCGACGCATTGTCAGGATGATGCTCGCGCATCGAGGCTTCGCCAACAATGCGGTCATCCTTCCACCGTAAATGTCCAAAGTGCACCGCCAGCGCAATGCCGGCCAACCGGGCAGCGGCGGACGATCCACAACCTTTGCCGACTGGAATCTCGTTTTCGATGTGGATCCGGAGCGGCGCGATCTTGCGATTTTCCGACTCGAGCACTTCGCAGTAAGTGGTGACGATCAGGTGATTTTCCATCCGGCCGCAGATGTCGGCGTCCCGGCCCTGGGCGGTGACGAAGAAGTCAGGGGCACGCTCGGCCCGCAGGCGGAGATAGAAATCGAGCGCCAGGGCCGCCGCGTCAAACGCAGGACCCAGATTGGCCGAGGTTGCGGGCAGCGCCAAACGCAACGAACGGTCCGCAGATATTGGACGCGAAGGCATAGTAGATGATAATTACCGGCAACTGCTAGCGGCCCGCGCCAATCTGAAGCCAAAGAAATAAAAGGCTTTACACTGCTTCCGAGGAATCGAGCCGCTGCGAACCGATAAGGACACCGAAATTGTGTCTTATACACGTTTTTGCGGCGGAGTGCTACGAATTTCTCTCAGCCGCGTCCAGGGCCGCAATAACGGCCCCCAGATCGGCATCGAGCACGACCGGGGCTCGTTGCAGGGATTTTGTCTGGATTGCGTGACGTTCTTCGGGCGTTCCCGCGAAAAGCTCGCCGCGATGGAACTTGATGGTGAAATCGGGATCCTTGAGGACGTGGCCGGTGAGGATCAGCACGACCATTTCGTTAGGCTTGACGAATCCGCGGGCACGCAGTTTTTTCAGACCGGCCAGAGTGACCGCGGAGGCAGGCTCGCAGCCGATCCCCTCGGCGCCGATCTCGGCTTTGGCCTCGGCGATCTCAACCTCGGATACCTGCTCGACCTCGCCACCGGTCTCGCGAAGCACGCGCAAGCGCTTTCTTCCACGATGCAGGGTTGCCGATTCGAATCGCGGTGGCCAAGGTGTCGGCGGTGGTGGGTTCGAGCTTTGCCCCGCCGAATTCATGCACGCTGCGATAAAACGGATTCGCGCCCTGGGCTTGAATGATCGAAAGCTTGGGAAGGCGCGAGATCAGCTTCAGCTCATGCATTTCAAGCAGCGCTTTTCCGATGGCCGAGCTATTTCCCAGATTGCCACCCGGCACGATGATGTGGTCGGGCGCTTCCCAGTTGAGTTGTTCGAGCAGTTCGATCGCGGCCGTTTTCTGGCCTTCGATGCGATACGGATTCACCGAATTAAGGAGATAAACCGGCTTCTGACGGACAAGCTCGTTGAGAATGCGAACGCATCCATCGAAATCGGTGCGCAGTTGGCAAGTAAGAGCTCCATAGTCGAGCGATTGCGAAAGCTTGCCCCAGGAAATCTTGCCGTCCGGAATCAGCACCAGACTGTGCATATCGCCGCGCGCCGCATAGGCTGCCATGGAGGCCGACGTGTTGCCCGTCGAAGCGCATGCGACCCACTTGAATCCTCCCTCGTGGGCGGAAGAGGCCGCGAACGTCATACCTGTATCTTTAAACGAAGCCGTTGGGTTCATGCCCTGGTGCTTGGCGTAAAGATTTTCCACTCCAGTCGCGCGTGCACAACGGTGAAGGTGATAGAGCGGCGTGTTGCCTTCGCCGAGTATGATCGCGTGTTCTTCGGGAATGTGCGGAAGCAGTTCACGAAAACGCCAGACCCCGCTCTGGTCAAGCGCATTGGTTGTCGTTCTGGCTTTGCCGATTGACGTGCGACGGCGAAGCCAGAGTGCCCGCAGTGTTTCAGGATCGCCGCTCAATCCAGGTGAAAAGAATTCAAACAAATCGCCGCAGTTTGTGCAGCGAAAGTCCTGGGCGGCGGAATCGGGAAAATCTCCGCAGCCGATGCAGCGCAGGCGAAAGGTGATTTCAGATTGAACGGTATTCACTTTGGTCGTCATTGGCTCGACTTCGGGCTCGACTTCGCCCTCGACTTCGCCAATGATGATGATAAGGCTTAACCGCCCAAAGCGCGGTGATGCACGGATTACCTTGGTTTCGTCCGGCGTCCCGAGCCTCTGCAAGAGAGCGGATCACGTCGGATATTTCCTATCGCAAATACGCGTTCGTCTTGTTCATCCAGTCGGCGCGCGGCGGATCGAACACATCGAGATCGACCGTGTCTTCCATCGCCTCGGCTGCATGCGGCATATTCGGCGGGATCGTCAGCACCTCGCCCGCATTCACGACGATCTCCTTCCCATCGATCCGAAACTTGAGCGCTCCTTCAAGAATATAGGTGACCTGCTCGTTGGGATGGCTGTGCTCGGGGACAATACATCCTTTTTTCAGCAGAACCCGCGCCAGCATGATGCTTTTCCCCACCACGAAGTGAAGTCCGAGCAGAGGATTCAGGTTCTCAATGGCAACCGATCTCCATGGAATATGGCGCAGCTCCGCCTTGCGAGCCTTGCCTTTCGCGACGGTGCCCTGAAGCGCGGTCTTCCCTTTCGCGACATGGGCTGCCTTTTTCTTCGAGACAGACGGACGGGCTGCTCGCTTGTTCGTTTTCTTGGCCCCCGGCCGCAAGGACGTGTGAGGCGCTTTCGCTTTTTTCATATCATGCAATACCTAACAGGATTCAATTCCACAACTGCCATAGTCTACACGCAGTAACCCCGTGCATCTCACGCGTCTTGCCCTGATATCCCGCGGCAGGTACTCTAGATAGACCCCAACGCTGTTCAAGGAGACCATGGGAGCTGCCAAATATATCTGGATTGACGATTCGCTGAAGCCCGCGGCGCAAAGCGTCGTGCCCTTTCTGAGTGCGGGAATGCAGTTCGGCTTCAGCGTGTTTGAAGGGATTCGCTGCTATGCCACCGGCAAGGGGCCGGCTGTTTTTCGCATGCAGGAACACGTCGAGCGCCTGATGGATTCCGCGCACATCGTAGGTTTTCGCGACTTGCCGGTCACTGCGGACCAGGTGAGGACGGCAATCAATAGCACGATTGCCGCGAATGAGTTCCCGGCTTGCTACATCCGTCCCATGATTTACCTGGACGGCGGCATGAATCTGACGGTCGAAGGCGGCACACCGCGCTTCGTGGTTGCGGTGTGGGAGTGGAACGCGTTTCTTGGCTCCGAAGCGAAAGAGCGCGGCATCCGCGCCAATATCGCGTCGTTCACACGGCTGCATCCCAACATCATGATGACCAAGGCGAAGGTCTCGGGAAACTATGTGAGTTCGATTCTTGCCAAAACCGAATCGCACCGCGCCGGATTCGACGAAGCAATCATGCTTGGCCCTGACGGATATGTTGCCGAGTGCACCGGCGAAAATCTCTTCCTGGTTCGCAACGGCCGCATCTACACGACGCCGCGGGCCGGAATCCTTGAGGGCATCACGCGCGATAGCCTGATTACGCTGGCTGGCGATCTGGGATATGCCGTGCTTGAGGAGCCCATCTCGCGCGACCAGCTCTATATCGCCGATGAAGTGTTTGTTTGCGGAACGGCAGCCGAGGTCGTCGCTCTGCGAGAAATCGATTTTCGAACCATCGGCACCGGGAAAATGGGTGCGATCACCAAAACGCTGCAAGCGGAATTCGACAAACTCGTCAGCGGACGGCATACCCGCTCATCGCAGTGGCTGGCGCCCATCCCGGCACTCAATCAGGCAGCTGTACCGAGCAAAGCGTGATCTGATGTTCGTGTAGAGACGGGGCTCGCCCCGTCTCTTTTGGGCGCGGTGAGAGACGCGGCCTTGGGAGACGCGGCAAGCCGCGTCTCTACGGGAGGTTTCGTAATGAAGAAACACAAATTCCGGCAGGAAACTGAGGCTGTTCGCGGCGGAAGCAGTCTGCACAAGAAGAATGGGCCGGTGACCGCGCCCATCTACCAGACGTCAACCTTCGAGGTCACGGATAACCAGGAGCAACTCCGCGCAACCGCCACCGACCGCTTTTACACGCGCTACGGCAATCCCACAAATACCGTCGCCGAAAACACAATCGCCGAACTTGAAGGCACTGATGCCGCGCTGCTGTTTTCCTCGGGCATGGCGGCCATCACAACCTCGATCCTGGCGCTCGTGAAGGCAGGCGACCACATCATTGCGCAGCGCGATATTTATGGCGGCGTAACCAAGTTCCTTTCGCAATGGTTGCCGAGGATGGGCGTGGAGACGACATTTGTCGATACGAACGACATTGAGCAGCATGAGCGTGCCATTCGGCCGAATACCAAGATCGTGCACGTGGAGTCGCCAACCAACCCGATGGTTCGCATCGTCGATCTCGAACAGATTGCCGCGCTCGCCCGGAAGCACAAGTTGATCTCGACGATTGACGCTACATTTGGCACGCCAATTAATTGCCGGCCCGCGGAGTGGGGAATCGATCTTGTCCTGCACTCGGGAACCAAATACTTTGGCGGACACGCTGACCTGGTTTGCGGCATTGCAGCCGGAAGGCGCGAACTGATTGACCCGATCCACCACCTGCGCACAACACTCGGATGTTGCATGGATCCGCACGCGGCGTTTTTACTGTTGCGCGGAATCAAGACGCTGGCGGTGCGCGTCGAGCGCCAGAACCAGAGCACGCTGCGCATCGGGGAATTTCTCAGCAAACATCCCAAGGTGGCCCGAATTCACTATCCCATGCTGAAGAGGCATCCGGAACTACGCGCTGGCAAAAAAGTATATGGCTGGCGCCGGCGGCGTGCTGAGCTTCGAGGTAGAGGGCACCGGAGCCGATGCCTGCCGTGTCGCGGAAGCCCTCAGCCTGTTTACCCTGGCCCCAAGTCTCGGTGGGGTCGAGTCGCTGGTCTCAATTCCGGTGCTGACTTCGCACGCCATGATCGATCCTGAACTTCGCAAAAAGATGGGCGTGACGGAGCAGATGATTCGGCTGTCGGTGGGCATCGAAAATGTGGACGACCTGATTGCCGATTTGGAGAACGCGCTCGCCGTGCTCAAGCCCGCACATGAGCACGCCGGTGCGACCCATTAGAATCGGAACAGAAAACTAAAAAAGGGTGCCGTCCGTCCATGGCACCCTTCCTTCAAACCAGATTGCAAGTTTATCTCTAGGCGGCCACATCCTTCTTCGCAGCGGTAGCGCGTTTCAGGAAGTTCACCAGTTCAGGAGTCACTTGTTCCGCATGTGTCCAATTCACGGCGTGCGGGCCATCCTTTATCACGACGAGGCGCGCTCCCTTTACCATTTGCGCAGTGCGCTGTCCGGCGGACGCAAATCGGCACAATGCGGTCGGCATCGCCGTGGATAACCAGCGTGGGGACATCGACGCGAGCCAGGTCCTTGCGGAAGTCCTCGTACCAAGTTGGAACGCACGCGACTGTGGCCGTGGCCGAAGCGCTAGCGGCAACGATCCAACTCGCGTGAATGGCCTGCTCGCTGATGCGCTGGCCCAGCAGCGCATCGGCGTTGTAGAAATTCTTGAAAAATTCATTGAAGAAGGTGTACCGATCGGCAGTCGCAGCTTTCTGAATGCCATCGAACACGCTCTGGTCCACACCCTCCGGATTTTCAGGCGTCTTCAGCAAGAAGGGCGGTACCGAGGAGATGAAAACGGCGTGGCTCACATCCCTCGATCCGTGCTTGCCGATGTAGCGCGCCACCTCGCCTCCGCCCATGGAGAAACCGACGAGCGCGAAGTGACGGAGCTTGAGATGAGTCACAAGTTTGTGCAGGTCCTCGGCGAAAGTATCGTAATTGTAGCCCGAGGTTGGCTGGCTGGACTTGCCGAATCCGCGACGATCATACGTGATGACGCGACGACCGGCAGCCAGAAGATGCGGAATCTGCTTCTCCCATGAGGCGCCGCTCAGCGGATAGCCGTGGACGAGCACAACCGGGTCGCCGGTGCCATGATCTTCGTAGTACAGATCGATGTCGCCCGAATTTTCTTTGCCGACGTGAACATAGGGCATAGGGCCTTCTCCTTAATTTTTGGTTGACGCGAGTAATTGCTCGCGGGTGCGGTTGGAAAGTTAACTGTGACTGTTTGCGGTCTGGGGTTGTAGATGTGCCAGCGCCTGCGCTGGATTCACAACAATCCTCCAAGAATTAAAGCGTCGGCGCATGGTTTTACACCGGCTTCGCAGACGGAACGCACTCCAGTATTTCGGCTTCGCTTAAGGTGTGATCACTAGCCTTGGCGCGCTTGTAGATGCGCTCGACGACTTCATCGTTCGCGGAGAATCCGCGATGCTCGAGCCAGAACAAGACGTTCGATTTTCCGCTCATAGGGCCGATGTCGATCACCTGCTCCAGACCAAAGACGTGCGACGGAACTCCCGAATAAACCGTATTTGCGAGTTCGACATTATTTTTCTTGTAAGCCTTGATGAGGGCGGAGGCATGAACTCCGGTGGCAGTGCGAAAGGCGTCATCGCCGACCACTGGATAATTCGCCGGAATCGGTACACCTGTCGCAATCGAAACGGCCTCGCAGTATGCGCTTGAGCTTGGTCAGATCCTGCTGATCCCAGGGCGCAATGCCCATGAGATTGAGATTGACGAGCATCTGATCCATTTGCGTATTGCCGACGCGCTCGCCGATGCCAAGCGCGGTGGCGTGCACGCAATTCGCGCCGGCGACAAGCGCGGCCATCGCGTTGGCTGTGGCTAATCCACGATCGCAGTGTCCGTGCCAGTCCAGGCGAATCGCTTCGCCGGAGGGCTTGATCACTTCCTCAACCACAAATTTGACGAGCGCAACCGTGCCCATGGGGGTGGCGTGACCGGCAGTGTCGCAGAGCACAATCGCGCGCGCTCCACAACGGATCGCCGTCGCGTTCAATTGCTTCACTGTCTCCGGGTCGCAGCGGGTCGTGTCCTCAGTCGTGTACATCACCTCAAGGCCGAGCGAAACGGCGTATTTGACAGCCCTTTCGGTCGTTTGCAACAGGAAGTCATTGCTCCATCCTTCGGTGTAACGGCGAATAGGGCTGGAGCCGAGGAACGCCGCGACTTCAATAGCCAGGCCAGTTTTCTGAACAATCTCGGCGATCGGCCGAATGTCGTTTTCGTGCGTGCGGGCCGCGCAATACGGCCGGATTTTCATTTTGTGCGCGACGATTTCCTGTGCGAGCGCGGTCACATGCTCCACCGCCCGCGGACCGGCTCCCGGCAACCCCAGGTCGAGGGAGTTGATGCCGAGCGCCTCCATGAGGTGTAGGATTTCGATTTTTTGCTCGATGGAAGGATCGCGAACCGAGGGCGATTGCAGGCCGTCGCGCAGCGTTTCATCGCTCAGGCGCACCGGTCCCGGCGGCCGCAAAGACTGCGGGTAGAGGCGATTCCAGTCGTAGATGAGTTCGGAGGTCTTCATGTGTGCCCGGACCTTCCTTGAACGAACTCGAAGGGGCCCGCCCGCGAACTGCGGAATGCCGCACCCCTCGGCATCACCCAATGCAGGTCCAAAAAACTACGCTTTCTTCTCTTCTTTCGGCGGCACCGTCAAACCGAATACCGAACGCTGCCCTACGCCGCCGACATTCACCCCGCGCGCGTCTTCTGTATTGGGAAGATAGAGCGTCTGACAGAATTCGCAGCGATAGACCTCGGCATCGGCTCCCCAAGCCTTCTCCACGCAGCCGCACTCGCGCTCCAGCACGTCCACCGTGTAAAACCAGCGTTTCAGGTGCCCGCCGCAGAATTTGCCTTTGTCGTTTTTCTCGTTGCAGGCGCGCTGGCCCGGCTTTTTGATTTTGACTTTGTGGTTGGGAAGCTGCAAAAGCGCTGCTGGCTGAGTGCTGACCGGTTGACCTGAGGCCACGGATATCTCCATCGGACGGATGCGAATGACTTCGCTTTTATTTTACCTATCCCGGCTGGAGAAGACCAAGAGGGCCTACGTTGTTGGTCGAGTACTCGCTTGTTGGAAGCCTATCGACTGGTAGGGGTGCAGTTTGAATTGGCTTTGAAAAGGGCACAGGCATCAGGCGCGCTACGGGGCATCGTATTTTCATTGCGGCTTAAAACCTAAGGGCCGCAGCACCTCTGGCGGCAGGCTGAGGCTGAATTCAATCGGCATAGGGGGAGTGGTCACCCACTCGCCCCTGCCACACCACCGTACATGCGGGTCCGCATACGGCGGTTCGGAAGAGTTGAGTCATCCAGACAAGCGGGGAAGGCCGAGCGAGGCAAAGTAGGCGTTGGGAAACGTCGTGCTCAGGGCCGGGCTGTTCGCCAGGTGCCACGAGCTGCGCCGCTTCCGTTGCTTCCAGATCACGGATCGCAATCTACGTCGTATCCACCGATCCAATCCGTGCAACACCGAGGGCGTCTGGCAGTAGCCGAAGTACCCTTTCCAGCCGCGTAAGTAACTGGCCAGTTCCTTCGTCATCTGCTCCAGACTGATGCCCCGCGTCCGTCGCGTCAGTTCCCGCACTCTTCGCTTACAGCGGAGCAGAGCTGGCGGCGCAATGCGCCGTTTCACCTCCGCTCCTCCCGTGAAGCTAAAGCCCAGAAACTTCCGCTCCTGCGGTCGCGCCACCGCGCTCTTCGCCTCGTTCACCTTGAGCTTGAGTCGTCGCCGGAGGAAACCCGTCACGCTCTGCATGACTCGCTTCCCCGCCCGCTCGCTGGCCACGTAGATATTGCAATCATCCGCGTAGCGCACGAAACGGTGCTGGCGGCGCTCCAACTCCCGGTCGAGTTCGTCGAGCACCAGGTTCGACAGCAGCGGAGACAATGGCCCTCCTTGCGGAGTTCCTTCCTCCACCGCACTCACCAGCCCGTTCGCCATCACGCCCGATTCCAAGAAAGCTCGAATCAGCTTGAGCATTCTCTTATCGCTCACCCGCCGCGCCACTGCGGCCATCAGCTTGTCGTGGTTTACTCGATCGAAAAACTTTTCCAGATCGAGATCCACCACCCAGCGGTTGCCGGCTGCGATATACTGCTGCGCCTGGGCCACCGCCTGATGCGCCGAGCGTTGCGGACGGAACCCGTGACTGTGCTCGGAAAACGTTCCGTCCCATCTGCCTTGCAGAACCTGCATCACCGCCTGCTGGATAAACCGATCCAGCACCGTCGGAATGCCTAACTTGCGCACCCCTCCGTCCGGCTTGGCGATCTCGACTCTCCTCACCGCTTGCGGTTTATAGGTTCCACTCAGCAACTGTTCCCGAATCGCTGGCCAGTGCTGTCTCAGGTAGCCCGGCAACTCCGACACTTTCATGCCGTCGATCCCCGGACTTCCCTTATTCGACTTCACTCGTTTCAAGGCTTGCAGGCAGTTTTCCCGCCCGCAGACCTCTTCCATCGCTTGCTCTGGGATAGCCGGGCTTTCGCACGCGCGTTTCGCCGTGAGCGATTCGGTCCCTTCCCGCCGAGCCTTCGGAGCTTCACTCCTCCCCTCGTCGGTAAAGGCCAGCACCATCTGTAGCTGGTTCTTCTGCCGCTTGTCGCCCATCGAGTCCCGCTGGCTACTCGCCGCTCCCTTCCGTTTGGGCCTTCGCCGCTCGCGCGACTACTACGCCCGCTGCTGACTTCTGCAGCGCGCTCGGAGTGAATCGCTCCACTCTCAGTCCCGATTCCGGGACACGCCGCAGATCTCCCGAGGTAAGTTCGACCGCCTTCGACGCGCAACCGCCGGATTTACCACCAGCAGTCTTGATGGATGTGGGCTTCGCGGCTTTTCGCCCGCTCGCCCGCTGCCGTAGGCCTCTTCATCCGGTTCTTGTTCATCGGCTCGCGCCTTTGCTCCACGCTTCTTTCAGACCCCGCCTCGCGACGACGCCCTTGCGCTTCGCTATCACTTCTCCTCCATCAAGATGTGAAGAGGACTTTCACCTCCAAGCTGTCAAACATGCTCGGCACACGAAAATCGGGGGGGGTACCCCCCCCTACCCAAAATGAGTTAAGTGATTGATAATAAAATAGTTATAGACAAAGTATTCAAAAGATTGGACTTAGCCATGAATTTCTCCGTTTGGCGTGCACTTGCGGGATGGTGACCGGGGCCATAAGTTGTCAAATAACGAGGAAAAATTGCCACCGGAAATGGCTTCGTCTCTGGAGACGGGCGCAGTTTTCGATGATGTACTGTCGAGAGGAATCTTCTCGGCGATGGTGTGGTAAGTCTGTGATGAGCGTACGGGAAAAATGTGATGAAAAAAGTTGGGAGCTCAGCGAATTTTTCCGCAGCCTGTTTCGCCAAGGGATGGCAATTCTCAAACTGCACCACTGCCTGTCAACTCCGTCGCTTGCGGCGGAGGCGGTTCTAATCGAATACCTTGCGCGGAGCGGCCTGGTCCGCGCCGACGCGGCCCGCCTCGATTTCTGCCACAAAGTAATTTTCTCCCTTGATGGAACAACTAGCCATGCGGCGCAGCATCGCAAGCTGACCTGCGTGAGTCAACGCATCGGCGATCGGGCCCTGGAAGAGCTTTTCCATCGGAGCCTGCAGCGGCTGGTCCGACGCCAGATAGTCGTCAAACTTCTTTAGCGCGGTGAAGAAGCGGTCGCCTTCCTGGTCCCATGGGAGCGGAGTCGAGTCATGCCACTTGCGGCTTCCGTCGGCCATGGACAGCGCCCAGTCCATCAGATCGCCCATGTGCGCGAGAATCTTGGCAGGCGTGCGCGCCGTGTCGGGAGCACCATAGTTGGCGAAGCTCGCGGGTGCGTCGCGGATCGTTTTGCCTCCGCGATAGGCGAGGGTGGCCAGGGTGTGGCGAAGTAGAGTGCGGGCGTCAGTCATTCTTTAGCTCCAAAGTCTTTCTAGCTCCAAGCTCTCAGCTCCAGGCTCCAAGGTTTTAGCTCTTGGCTCTTAGCTCTTAGCGAATTCCCTGTCCCAAGCCCTGGTGGTTTTGCTAAGAGCCAAGAGCTTGGAGCTAAGAGCTTCTCTCACAACTTTCTTCGCCACAACGCTCCTGACGAGCGTGCGGCGGCTTTCATCTTCTCGCGCATCGGACGCGCGTACAACAAATCGAGAAAACCTTCCATCTCGGTGGCGAATTCGCGGCTATAACCGAACCACCAGATTTTTTTCATCCCCGGCAGCCGGTCGGAATCCACGTACTTTACCCGCACCATTTCCTCGACGCCCCAGCGCCCGTGCGTGCGCCCAAGGCCGCTTGACTTGACGCCTCCATGCGGCGCTTCGCTGATGCTGAAACAGGATACGACATCGTTCACCATCACCGTCCCGGCATTGATCTGACGGGCCAACCGCTCCCCGCGAGCGCGGTCCCGCGACCAGATGCTGGCCGCCAGTCCAAATGCGGAATCATTGGCCAAAGCGACGGCCTCGGCATCGTCGTCAAAAGGCGCGACAGGAAGAATGGGACCAAAAGTTTCTTCCTGCATCACCCGCATGTCGTGAGTAACATCGGCGAGCACTGTGGGCGCGAAAAACGTTGGACCCAACTCCCGCAAACGCGATCCTCCGGCCAGCACACGGGCGCTGCGCTCCCGCGCGTCCTCCACGTGGACTTTCCACTACTCGCACTTGCCGCTCATGAATCATGGGGCCGATCTCGGAAGCCGCGTCCATGCCATTGCCAACGCGCAGTTTGCGCGTCTTCTCGGCGCAGGCTTCAAGAAACGCCGGATACAAGCTCCGATGCACATAGCAGCGTTCCACCGAAAGGCAAGTCTGGCCCGCGTTGACGAAAGCCCCCCAAACCGCGCCGCTCGAAGCGACATCAACGTTAGCGTCATCAAGAACCAGCATCGGGTCCTTGCCGCCCAGTTCCAGCACCACCGGAAGCAGGCGCTCGGCCGCAATCTGCGCGATGTGACGTCCCGTGGCTACGCTACCCGTAAAGACCAGTTTGTCAATTTCACTCGACACCAGCGCCGCGCCAGTTGCGCCTTCGCCCGGGAGCACCTGAAAAATCTCCTCCGGAACACCTGCCTCGAGCAACATCTTCCGCAGTTCGAGCGCAATCAGCGGCGTCAACTCCGACGGCTTCAGCACCACCGCATTTCCGGCCAGCAAGGCTGCCATCACTTCGGTCGCCGGAATCGAAAACGGATAATTCCACGGCGAGATGATGCCGATCACACCATAGGGTTCGTGCAGAATCCGGCCGGACTTCGTTTTCATGGCGAGATTGCCATGCGGCAGCCGCTCGGCCTGCAGAAGGGTGTATCCATTTTCGATCAGGAAGCGCGCGGCATCCAGCACAACTAAAACTTCCGTGGTCAACGCCTCGACCGACGGCTTGCCCGCTTCCTGGGTAATACGCCGCGCGACGCTCGTCTTGCGCGCCAGAAGAATCTGCTGGAAGCGCCGCAAAACCTGAATACGATTGCGAACTCCCCAGGCATTCCACTCAGGTTGCGCCGAACGGGCGCGAGCCACCGCAGCGTGCATTTCCGCGGGGCCGGCGCTGTCCAGTTCGCCCAGAACTTCGCCCGTCGCAGGGTTGACTGAGACGATGCGCGAGATCGCGAATTGGACATCAGTCGCCATCTGCGAAGAAGTGTACGCGGGGCGGCGCGAGCGCGCCAGAGGCATACTCCCGCTATTTCAAATTCTCGACCCAGCGAAGCCAAGGACCTGTTTCTTGATCGGCTCAGTACTCCACGCCCACCAGGAACAGCCCGCTGGCAGGAGCAGTCGGGCCAGCGGCGGAGCGGTCGCGGGCGCCGAGAATGCCTTCGAAATCTACCCGGCTCACGCTTCCCTTTCCTATTAGCACAAATGTCCCAACCAAATTGCGCACCATGTGGTGAAGAAATCCGTTACCCCGCACGGTATAGATCAGTTCGTTGCCTTCGCGGACCCAGCTAGAGGCAAAAATCTGTCGGACATTCGTCGGAATAATTCCGCAGTTCTGCCCTTCCTCGCCAGCCATCATGCGCTCCACCCTTTCCGGATCGACCGCCGCGAACGACGTGAAATCGTGTTCGCCAACAATAACGGACGCCGCCTCGATCATCGCCCCTTCATCCAGCGGATACGGATAGTGCCACACATAGCGCGCCACAAACGGCGCACAGATGGAACCGCGATGCATGCGATACCGGTAAGTCTTGGCGCGCGCGGACTTGCGCGCATGAAAATCGGCAGCGGCCTCGCTCACCTCCAACACGCGGATCGCAGGCGGCAGAATGTCGTTCAACGCCAGCGCCCAATTTTCGAGAGGAATCGGCGACGCCGTCGCAAAGCTCGCGACTTGGGCTAGCGCATGTACGCCCGCATCGGTTCGGCCCGATCCCTGGGGCAGTACATTTTCGCCGCTCAACCGTCCAATAGCGTGAGCTAATGCGCCTTGCACAGTCGCCCGGCCGGGCTGCACCTGCCAGCCCGCAAACTCGGACCCATCGTAAGAAAGGATCACCTTCAGATTGCGCACATGTTTTTCCGAGTCCCCGGCTGCTCGAGCCTCATCCGTTGATATCTGTAGATGTGATTTGCAAATTTGTCCCGCTCGCGCCGCAGAAAGTGCCGCGGCGCGTCAGATATACTATTGCACTTACGATTGATTTACTTCATGCAAGAGATTGCCTCTGCCGCAAGAATGCAAGGAACTCTTGCCCGGCATTCTACGTAACAACAGGGGTGTGGATCACGACTTCCGTTCTTCTCAGACATGACCGATGGAGATGATGCGAATGCTACGTTTTAATTCTATTTCCCCAAGTTCTATTTCCCCAAGGATCAGTGTGTTCCACCTGGCAGCGGCCCTGTTGCTCGCCGCCCTCATGAGACCTGCAGCGTGGGCGCAGGATGCCTCGTCCACGCCGCCAGCTCCCTCGGCGCAGACACAGAATGCGATGCCTGCGGCGTCGAAGCCGTTCGATGTCAAGGAGTATTCGAAACCGCGTTCGCCTTTTCCAAGTTTTGCTGCTCCCTACACGCCTCGTCGCGTGGCCCCTCCGAACCTTGCCAACACGGCCCGCATCGATCAGCTCATGCATGACGGCAAACTCTACATCTCGATGAACGACGCGGTTGCGCTGGCGCTCGAAAACAATCTCGACATCGCCATCGCGCGCTACAACCTGAACATCGCCGATACCGACGTTTGGCGCGCCAAAGCTGGCGCAAGCACTCTTGGGGTGAACAACGGCGTAGTTCAGAATACGCCCGGAGGAGGCGTGGGCGGCCTCGGGACACAAGTGGGCTCTGGGCAAGGTGGAACCTCGGTTGGAGCTGGCGGAGCTGGCGCGGGATTAAGCGGCTTGGTCCAAAGCACTTTTGGCAGCGGGCCACAAATCACCAGTTTCGATCCCATCCTCACGGGCACGTTGCAAGACGATCATCTCAGGATCATCTGCACCACTCCATTTTGCGGTACGGTTCAGAACACAGGGACTGCCAATTTCGCTTACAACCAGGGGTTCCAGTGGGGCATGAATACACTGGTTGGCTTTAACAACACCCGTATAAGCTCTAATAATCCATACAACATCCTGAGTCCAGCGCTGAATTCTGGCTTCCAGTTCAAGTTGACGCAGCACCTGCTACAGGGCTTCGGGCTCGGCGCCAATACACGTTTCATCCAGATCGCCAAAAACGACCGCGAACTTTCTGACGTGGCGTTCCGCCTTCAAACCATCACCACGGTAGACCAGATCGAGAACATGTACTGGGACCTGGTGTACGCCTACGAAAACGTGAGGGTTCAGCAGGAACAATTGGCCTTCGCGCAAAAGACACTCTCCGACAATAAGAAGCAGGTCGAGATTGGAACGCTCGCGCCCATCGAAGTTGTGCGAGCACAGAGTACGGTAGCCAGCGATCAGCAAACGCTCACCCTTGCCCTGACGAATCTCCAGTTGCAGCAATTGCTCATGAAGAACGCGCTCAGCCGTACCCTGGTTGACCCCAGACTGGCGGATGCGGAAGTGATTCCTACTTCGACGATGGAGGTGCCTGCTCAGGAACCGGTCACGCCGACCGAAGACCTCGTGAATGCGGCCCTTAGCCATCGTCCTGATCTCGCGGAACAGCGCATCAACCTCACCAATACGGGCATTAGCAATAAGGCTATTCGCAACGCCCTGTTGCCTACTGTGGATCTGTTCGCTTACTACGGTGGCAATGGTCTGGGCGGAAATCTGAGCCCGAGCTTCGTTTGCAGCCCAAACAACTACCTGAACAACCCTACGTTTTGCAATGGGCAGTCTGAGTCTCTGCCCCAAGTTTCTTACAACGGCACGCTAAATCAGTTAATCAATTCCTCCGCGCCCGACAAGGGCGCGGGCATTACTATCAACATTCCTATTCGCAACCGCGCCGCACAAGCCACGCAGATGCGCTCCGAATTTGAGTACCGGCAGGCGCAGTTGCGCATTCAGCAACTTGAGAACCAGGTGCGCATTGAGGTGCGCAACGCGCAGTTCGGAGTGCAGCAGAATCTGGCCAGCGTCGCCTCAGCCCAGGCTGCAGTTGATTTGGCTCGGCAATCACTCGATGCCGAACAAAAGAAGTATGCGCTCGGCGCCTCGACATCGACGCTCGTGTTGCAGTACCAGTCTGGCTTGACCGGGGCCGAGGTCACGCTTGTTTCCGCCAAAGCAGCCTACGAAAAAGCTCAAGTCGAACTGGATCGCGCCACCGGACTTCTGCTCGATCACTCCAATATTCAGATCGCCGACGCCGAGCGCGGTCAGGTCACGCAGACGCCAAACATTCCGCACGTGGCGCCGAGACCCGCCGATCAACCGCTTCGATCAGCCCGGGGGCACAGTCGCAGCAGTAATTCTCGCATCCGCACCACAAAAGAACGGCCCCCGCCAAAGGGGCTTCTCTTTTTGCCCTCCGCTTGGGATGCTATTACCATGTTCCTATCTAGGAGGCTTTATGTACGAGCAGAAAAAAGCGAACAAGGCAAAGGTCATCGGGTGGGGGATTGGAATCGCGCTGGTTGCAGTCGTGGTCGTCGCAAAGCTGATTCTGAAGTTCTGAGGCTCTGGCCCAGCACATCCGGAAACCAGCATGGCAGACGCTGTCTCCGCAAGGCAGCCGTCTCGTGACTAGCTACCGGACAGTCGCTCCGAGTATCCTCTCTCCGTGACGCTCTCGGTCGTCATCATCACTTACAACGAAGAAGCCAACATCGCGCGCACGCTCGCCAGCGTGCAGCCGCTGGTGTCGGACGGCAAGGGCGAGATCATCGTCGTCGATTCCGGCTCAACCGACCGCACCGTGGAGATTGCAAAGTCGTACGGCGCGAAAGTTTTCATCGAGGAGTGGAAAGGCTATGCCGCGCAGAAGAATTCGGCCATCGACAAAGCGACGGGAGATTGGATTCTCAGTCTGGATGCGGATGAAGAAGTGGAACCCGATCTCCAACGAACGCTTGCTGACATCCTCGATGGGATAGAGCGCGCGTCCGCATTACGTCAGCAACCGGATGTTCACCCGTTCACGGTCGACGACGCAAGGGATGACCTGGAGTACCACATTGGAACGAAATTCACTGCGGAGTTCGCGGGCCTGCGGATTCCGCGCAAGAATGAATTTCTCGGTCGCTGGATTTGCCACGGTGGTTATTGGCCCGATCCCAAACTACGCTTCTTCCGCCGCGGAAGCGGCCAATTCGAAAGTCGCACCGTCCACGAAGACTTACAGATCAACGGCAAGACGGGCCGTATTCGATACGGCGCACTCCTCCACCATTCCTACCCCACCCTCTCCGACTACCTCGACCACATGAACCGCTATTCGTCTCTGGGCGCCGAAATGCTCGCCGCCAAAGGACCAGTCCGCTTCAGCCCGTTTAACATCGTGGTCCGGCCCGCGGCAACATTCCTCTACAACTATTTCTTCCGCCTGGGATTCCTCGATGGCCGCGAAGGCCTCCTGCTGCACCTCTATCATGCGGTCTATGTATCGTGGAAATATGCCAAGGCCTGGGAACTGACAAAAAAGAAATCCAGGTAGAGACGCGGCTCGCCGCGTCTCCCGCGGCGTCCACTATCCGTAAGGTGTGATCCGGATGATGTCGTGCTCCACGCAGAATTCACGCCCGGGAAACTTCGCTGCGACATACCGCTCCACATCGCTCACCGAAAGCTGCTCACCGATTCCCGTCAGCCCGTGCGCATCATCCAGCAAAACAACATGCGGAAACGGATGGCTCAGAATCATCTCCAGCTCCGCCGATAGCCGCTGCTGGTCGCCCTGTTTCCCGACCCAGCCATAGTATCCGGCGTCGAGCCAGAACAGCGCTGGCCGGTTGATCAACGCAAGCACTTGCGGCATGACGGCCCGGCTGTCGCCGCAAAAAATCCTGATGTGTTGATCGCCTGCAAACTTTCTCTGCGCGCGCTCAGCCAGCGCCGGAACAAATTCGATCGAATAAATCCGGTCAAAGCGGCGCTTCATGGCCGCCACCATCTCGCCATAATAAGTCCCGGTTTCGACCAGAGTCTTTAGCCCAAATCGCTCGGCATATTCGCGCACAACCTTCTGCTTCAGCAGATGAGGCGAACGCTCCGGCCGCCCGCGCAGAATCCAGTACCAGTAATCCGGATAGTGCCCAATCGCCTTATACGCCCCATAGACCGGAGTGCGCTGCAGCAAACGCCGGAAAGCCTTCAGAGTGTCCTCCGCTGGATCAGAAGTCAAAGCATAGGGGCGTGTGGAATGCGGGTCAAGGGAAGGAAAGCCGCGAGTGGCGAGCCACGAGCTGCGAGCAAGCGAAGTCGTTGAGATTGATAGATACTTCGGGTTGTGTACCAGGTCGCGGGTCAGCGCGAGGGTTATTGCTCGAGGCCCGTAGCTCGTGGCTCGCGGCTCATATATCATCAAACACAGCGTGGGGAGCCGCATGCCCGAGAACAAATCGAAATCAGATCTGCGCAAACCGTCCTTGGCCGAGAACCCGGTCTCGGATGTCTTCGAGAATCGTCATCCAGCGCCATCCGAAAAGAACTGGGCCGAAGAAACGCTCGCGCCCACACTCGAAAAGTCACCCGAAAAACCCATCGGTGCGCCGACCGGCACCAACCTCGACGACCATGGCCACGCTCGTTTCAGCACGATTTCAAACGTTCCCATCCGCCGTCTCTACACGCAAGCCGATCTGCCTGCCGACTGGAACTATGACCAATATCTCGGCTACCCTGGCCAACCGCCCTACACGCGTGGCATTCACGCGACCGGCTACCGCGGCAAGCTCTGGACCATGCGCATGTTTTCCGGCTTCGCATCGCCCGAGGAAACCAACCAGCGCTACAAATATTTGCTCGAGCACGGCGGAGGAGGTCTCTCGGTCGCCTTCGACCTGCCCACGCTGATGGGCTACGACTCCGATCACGCGGCGAGCGAAGGCGAAGTCGGCAAGTGCGGCGTGGCCATCGATTCCCTCGAAGACATGGAGATTCTGTTCGACGGCATCGATCTCGAAAAAATCACCACCTCGATGACCATCAATTCTCCCGCCAGCGTGTTCTGGGCGATGTATCTGGTCGTCGCCGAAAAGCAGGGCGCCGATTGGAAGAAAATTTCCGGCACCATCCAGAATGACATTCTGAAGGAATACATCGCGCAGAAGGAATACATCTATCCCCCCGCGCCCTCGATGCGGCTGGTGATCGACACCTTCGAGTTCGGATCGAAATTTACCCCGCGCTTCAACACCATTTCCATCTCCGGATACCACATCCGCGAGGCCGGTTCTACCGCGCTCCAGGAACTGGCATTCACCATCTACGACGGCGTTGAATATGTCGAGTGGGCGCGCCGCCGCGGCCTCGACGTCGACGAGTTTGGTCCCGCGCCTGAGTTTCTTCTTCAACGCTCATAACGATTTCTTCGAGGAGATCGCCAAGTATCGCGCCGCCCGCAAAATCTGGTATCGGCTGATGAAAGACCGCTTCGGCGCGAAGAACGATCGCACCCGCCTGATGCGCTTCCACACCCAGACCGCCGGCGTCTCGCTCCCCGCCCAGCAACCGATGAACAACATCGCGCGCGTTGCAATCCAGGCGCTGGCAGCTGTCCTCGGAGGCACGCAGTCATTGCACACCGATGCCTACGATGAAGCCCTTGCTCTGCCTACCGAAGAAGCCGCGCGCATCGCACTGCGCACGCAGCAGATCATTGCCTATGAGTCAGGCGTCGCGCAGACCGTCGACCCGCTCGGCGGTAGCTATTTCGTCGAGAAGCTGACCCTCGACATGGAAAAGGGTGCTTTCGATTACTTCGAGAAACTCGACCAGATGGGCGGCATGGTCAAGGCCATCGAGCGCGGATACCCGCAAAAAGAAATCGCCGAGGCCAGCTACCAATATCAGCGCGCGGTCGAAGCCAATGAAAAGATCACGGTCGGCGTGAATGACTTCGTCGTCGAAGAAGAATCGCCCGAGATTCTCTACATCGGCGAATCGGTAGCGCGGGCACAAGAGAAAAAACTGAAAGCCCTGCGCGCCCGCCGTTCAAACGAAGAGGTTGAGCGCCGTCTGGAAGCCCTGAAGCAAGCTGCCGCGAAAACTCCTACGGCAGGCACGAACGGAAGCATTTCCGAAGCCAACACCATGCCATACATCGTCGATGCAGTCCGCGCCTACGCCACGGTCGGCGAGATCTGCGAAGCGCTGCGGCAGGTCTATGGCACATATACGGAAGTGAGCGTCACCTAACCTCTTATGTGGTGGCGGGGCTTTGCCCCGCTCGACGGGGCAGAGCCCCCGTCACCACACAGATCCGACTGTCGAAGCCCCGCGGCCGAGAACCGCTTCCTACTTCATCCGGTTGCGATAAAGACTCCCATCCACCTGCGCGCGCATCGCTCGGATATCAAGGGGCGTCTCCAGGAAGGCCGCCACTTCTTCCGCAACGGCTTGGGGCTCGCGCAGAATGCGATGATAATGCACACGGCAGACCCTGACGTTCGCCTTGCCTGCGAGCCATTTGTTGACCTCGATCAGGTGTCTTTGAAATGCCTGTTCGATCGGAGACGTGTCGCCACCCGGCTCATAGGTCCCGCGCCGCTTCAGCATTTCTTCCTGCGACTTCAGCACTTCAGGCATCGGACGCTGCATGAAAACAATGCGGTATTCGTAACCGTCCGGCAGGGACAGAACCAGTTGCGAGATGACCTTCACAACCTTTCCCTCGGCTTCCCCAATCAAGCTTGGGTCTTTGGGTAGTTGCTTGATCCGCTCCCACTCCAGATAGCCCTTGGGATTGTCGGCGTCGGCTTTGCGTTCACCGTCCGAGAGCACCGACATCCCCCCAGCGGCCAGCATCTGCATCATGAGCGAAGTGCCGGACCGCGGCAACCCGGAAACAATCGTAATCATCGGCCCCCTTCCAGCGAATATTGACACACAAGATTACACGCACAGCCAACAGTCTTGCAGCGCCGTCCGCACCGCCGCTGGGCATTGCGCGGCGGAGAAGCAGGCTGGCTAATAGGCTTCCCTAGGCCCGATTTGGTGCTGGACCGTGACCTTTTCGCTTTTGGCTCGTCCATTGGAGGGAGTAAACTAGAGGGTGATTGTTTACTGGACTCCAGCCTGAAAGCTCTCGGTTGCGCAGGTATCGAGCGGTCGGTTTGTCGGTCGGTGCTCACCTGGCGCTGCTCGCAGTGATCATGTTTCACCAGCCAAGAGTCATTGATGTCAGTCCAAACTGGCTAGCTTGGGGAAACGCCCAGCACTCTTACAAGATCACGTACCTGCCTCCCGGCAACCTGGACAGTTCCGCCGACGAGGCGAAGCTATTGCTGCCAACTCGACCGGTTGCCAGCCCGTCCCATGCGAAGCCACGGCCGCAGGCGCGCAAGCCAGAGAAGCCGGAAGAGCATCAGCTTGACGCAAAGGCAGACGAGGCGAACGAAAATGCCAAGGCTGGCTCTCCACTGGGTACCGTGCTTGACGGGCCGATCAGTGGCCACGAAGTGCGCGTGGCGTATCCTGTGTATCCGGAGCCGCAGGTAGACCGCGCCGGCCTTCCGCGCGATCTCCAAGGCGATGTTGTGATTGAAGTGACAATCGACTCGCAGGGCAACGTCGTCGAAACGAAAATCGTGCAGGCAATTGGCCACGGGATCGACGAAAAGATTGAGGCGACGCTACGGCAACGCCACTACCAGCCAGCCACGCTCGATGGCACGCCTGTCGCTTCGAGGCAGGACGTGCATTTCCACTTTCCCTCGTGAGCTTGCTCTTAGCTCTTAGCTCTTAGCTCCGGAAAACAGCGTCTCGTTCAGAGCGGAGCCCGTCCCAACGGAACAATAAATTGAATTCCCCGCACTTGCTCTCGCTCCAGCCGATCGTCATTCGTGATGAACAAATCCACCCCGGCGCTGGCCGCACAAGCGAGCTGCACCGCATCTGGAGCCTTCAGGCTTCGTCGGTTTCGCAAGGTGGCATAGACTCGCGCCGCCTTAACGTCGAACGGAATCACAATGGCCGCTCGGGTTAAGGTTTCCTCATACCTGCGGCAGGTGGCGTGATCCCCGCGCTGCCAGGGGCGTACAAGAAGTTCCCCGAGCGTCATGGCCGAGGTCAGCAACTGGTCGCCTCGTTCCACCATCCTTCGCCGCACGGCAATCGTTTTTTTCGAAAGCTCCCGGTAATCTTCGAATAAATAAACGAACAGATTTGTATCCCAGAAGATTCGGCTCATTCCCAGCCCTCTCGAAGGCTGCGGACATATTGATCTGGATCTTCATTTCTCCACAGATGCTTGCCCGAGCCCACGAGGCCGAGTATGGGGTCGTCGTCGGCTCGCCGCACCGCGGGCGATGCATCCCACCTGCCATACCAGTCCAAAAGTTTCCGATACCGTTCCGGCAGGTCTTCCGGCGCGGGATGGGTTTTCGAGCCCTCCCGCGACACATGGTAAGAATCGCCGGTGCGAAACAGCCGCCGCCGTCCCGGACCGCTCTCCACCAACATACGATAGCGGCCCGGGCTCGGCGCACGGTTGGCGACGCAGTGCTGAACAATGTGGATATAGACGCCGGGACGAAGCGGCTGTTTGCTGACTTCCTTGGCCGCCCGATTCCTGATCTCCTTGATCGCGAAGTCGGTGCGTTCAGGATGTTCAAGATGCAGCAGAGCCGTGGCCAGCCAAACTTCATCTGCCACTTTAATTTGAGCTTCCGGTGAGATTGCCATACCTGCCTCCTTGGCCGCGGAACTAGAGTGCGCGAATAACCAGCTTCTCCCGTGAGCCGATATGACCCCATGACGAACAGTGTCCCGGGATGCGCTTAAACTCATCACAAAGCGCCAGCGTCAAGATCGCTACTGCAACCTCCTGCCTTCTCCGGGAGCTGTAGACCCTTCCTATATGCAGTCATCGCTTAATAAAATGTACTGCAATTAAGTATATAACTTCAATACTTGTTATTTAACATGTTCTACAATCTCAATGGTTGTTTTCGCTTTATATTCCCCTGCTGTGATAAACTGGCGCTCGCCTGTCTAATGAACGAGGAGCGAGGATTTGAACACCACTCAATCCAAATCGAGCGGCCACCGCAAAGCGATCAATCACCTCAAGAAATCCGACCCCGTGCTGGCAGCGATCATTGACCGCATCGGCCCTTGCCGCATGGAGTTCGGCGAGCCTAGTTTCCACACTCTGGCGGAAGCGATCCTGTATCAGCAGCTGAACGGCAAAGCTGCGGCCACGATCTTCAACCGATTTACTGAACTGGCGGGCGACCCTCTGACGCCATCCGGCATCCTCAAACTGACCGACGCCCAGATGCGTGGCGTCGGATTGTCAAGGCAAAAGACGGCTTACTTGCGCGACCTGTCGGAGAAGAACAAGGCTGGGTTGCTCGAATTCCAGCGCATGCCGGAAATGACCGAAGAAGACGTAGTCGCGCACCTGACGCAGGTAAAGGGTGTGGGCGTATGGACCGCGCACATGTTTCTGATGTTCACCTTGCGGCGGCCGGACATTCTGCCCACTGGCGATTACGGCGTGCAGGCCGCGATCAAGAAGCACTACAAGAAACGGAAATGGCCCAAGCCGGACGTGATGCACAAGGTAGCTAAGCCGTGGGCTCCGTACCGTTCGATCGCTTGCTGGTATCTGTGGAAGAGCCTTGATGTTAAGACATTGTGAAAAATTAGGCCGATTAAATCAAGCGCACTCCAGGACCAATCCAACTCCTTATCGTAGGACGGCTTATCGTAAGACCGCCCCTATCACGTGGGGTGGCGGGACAGCGACCTACAGGCCTGAAATATTTCCAAGTCATAAGCGTCGATTGGCGCGTTGCCGGGTTTAAGTACAATGGAGTAACTGGGGGTACTATGAGACGATTTTTCTCCTATGCATGCAGCTTTATCGCCTTAGCACTCCTGGCGGCCACCGCACAGACGGCAGTCGGTCAGCAACCTGCTGGCATAAAGGGGGTTCGGGGAGTTCTGACTGGCTCCCGAACTTCCGTATTCGACACCTCCACCGACTCTTGTGAGCTGATCGACATCCCCGACACGTCGGCAACCGCTTTTCGCGACTACCTGGGCACCGTGCACCTGGTCAGCTCCGGCTCCGTCTTGTGGCAGAATCTTGGGCCGACGCTCGAAACAGCGAAGCACAGTTGCGCCGTGGCCTATCGTTCCAAGCACGATCCAAACCCGGCGGACTTTAACGACAACACCTGGCTCGACTCGTTCTTCAGTGTCGACGGCAAGACAATTGTCGCTCTCGGGCACATGGAATATCACGGGTATGAGCACCCCGGCGAGTGCAGCGTCAGGTACGGATACATTGCTTGCTGGTATAACGCCGACACTTTTAATTTTTCAACCGATGGCGGCTACCATTTCGAGTCCCCGCAGGCGCCCGCCAATTTTCTCGCCGGACTCCCCTTCCAGTATGAGATCGACCAGGGCCCGGAGGGCTACAGCATCAACACCAATATCGTGAAGGTCGGGAAGTGGTACTACACCACGGTGTTCGGCTGGCCATGGCCTCCCAATTGTGGACAGTTTGGCTATCCGAAATGTGAGGTTCCCGGTGGCGGCGCTCCCATGCGCACTTCGAACATCATGGATCCCTCCTCCTGGCGTGCCTGGGGCGGCAAAGGGTTCACCGTCCAATTTGTCGATCCCTACCTTGGACCCGTGAAATATCCCGAAGGTCACGTCTTCACTCCAATTCAATACCTGGATTCCGTGAACTCCATCAATTACAACCAGGCCACCCAACTCTTCGTCGCCTTGTACTTTGATCCATATGATCGCGAATTCGGCCCTCCCGGCGCCTACCTCGCCACGTCTCCGGATCTGGTTAATTGGAGCAAGCCTACGCTGCTTGTCACCGTCAAACAGCTTCAGGCCAACGAGCCCCCGGGAAATTGGTCCTACGGATACTTTTCCTTGCTCGATCCGAATTCATCGGATGATAGCTTCTCCACGATCACCGACACTCCTGATCTGTTCTACGTGCGGTTCGACAACAATACCCCGCCCTACACGCGTGTTCTCTTTCGCCAGCCGATCACGTTGACCTTTAAATAGGCGGTAGGGTAAGTAAGAGGCTATAGGATGAAGACAGGCGAAAAACGGGGTCCGCACATAGATTGAGGCGGTGGTGGGCTTGCATGCTGTGAGAGCTGTGGAGGTACCATGAAAACGCTTTGTAACGTCACGTGCAGTCTTGTCTTTGTGGGACTCCTAGCCGCAGCCAGTCACCCAGCCGCCGCGCAACAACCCTCCGTCACAACTGTCCGTGGAGTGCTGACAGGTCCGCGGGTTGCGGTATTTACCACCCCGGATCAGTCCTGTTCGCCAATGGATATCCCCGATGCGCCCACGCGTGCTTTCCGCGACTATCAGGGCACAATTCATTTGATCAGCGCGAGCACCGTACTCAACGCCAGCCTGGGGCCGACCCTGGAAAGCGTGCAGCACAATTGTCAGGCGGCGTATTGGTCCAAGCTTGATCCGAATCCCGCCGACTATGACGATCGCACCTGGCTTGACTCGTTCTATAACATCGATGGCACCAACATCGTTGCCCTCGGCCACATGGAATATCACGGCTGGTCGCACCCCGGTGAGTGCAGCGAGCAGGGAAACTACTCCGCTTCCTGCTGGTATAACGCCGACACCTTTCACTTGTCCAAAGACGGAGGCTACCACTTCGCCTCATTCGGGGCTCCCGCCAACTACGTTGCCGGCGTTCCCTATACCTATGTCGCCAACTCCGGACCAGAGGGCTACAGCATCGATACCAACATCGTGAAGGCCGGAGATTGGTGCTATGCAGTCGCTACCGGCTGGAGTTGGCCGGGGAACTGCAACAACTATTGCCGCGTCTACGGTGGCGGTTCTCCCATTCGCACCTCCAACATTCTCGATCCCAGCTCATGGCGCGCCTGGAATGGCCAGGAATTCTCGGTCAGTTTTGCCGATCCCTATCTTGGATCCATTGCCCATCCCTTTGATCACATCTTTAGTCCGATTTTTTACTTAGCCAACGTCAATGCTATCAATGTCGACGGGAAATCCGGCCTATTTGTTGCGACGATCGCCGATCCTTTCAACGACCAATATGGGCCGCCGGGACTCTATCTCTCGACTTCGCCGGATATGGTTCAGTGGAGCACTCCCACCCTTGTCGTAACCATAGCGCAGCTGTTGGCCAAGGAACCCAAGGGGGGAGATTGGACCTACGGTTATTTTTCCCTGCTCGATCCGAATTCAACGGACGACAACTTCTCCACGATCACTGACAACCCTTATCTCTACTACGTGCGCTCCGACAACAGCCATTGCTGTTACACGCGCGTCCTGTTCCGCCAAAGGATTAAGCTAACCTGGAAATAGCCGCCGTACGCTGGGTACAGCTATGGGGAGCCCAAGTTCTACGCGATTTTCGTCTCCATGAAGCAAAAAACCCTCTCAACCAGCGAGAGGGTTTGCGAACTGGTTGGAGAAACTTACGCCGCCGCGCGCACCACGTTGCCTGCCTGGAAGCCTTTGGGACCCTTGAGCAGATCGAACTCCACCATCTCACCTTCGTTCAGCGAACGGTAGCCGTTCTCCTGGATGGCGGAGAAGTGCACGAACACGTCTTCACCCGTGGAGCGCTGGATGAACCCGTATCCCTTCGCCCCGTTGAACCACTTCACAGTACCCTTCTCTCTCACAAAAAACTCCTTTCGCCTCAATCGTAAGAATTACTCTTGCATCCCTTATCTGTTTTGCCCCATCTGCCCGGTATTGTGTATCGATCACCAGGGACGAGACACCCCCTCAAAGGGTGCAGGAATTTTGGCGGCATCGCCGCGCGGGCCGAACGCGCCCAGCCAACAGAAACGGCTCCCTGCATTTCGCCGGGCAGTTAGCCGCGACGAAACACAGTGGAGCCGCGAAGACGAAAGCGCATTTCGAACTAACACACAGAACGCCAACCGTAGTGCTCACTCGCCAGCGTGGACCCTGACGAAGCACCAGATAATAGCAGGAACATTACGATTGGCAAGTGCGAAATTTTAAACGCGCACAACGACACCGACTATGACTAGGAGACGCTACCAGGAGCCTGGATATGCATTAGGGTCTGGCTGAGTCGGGAAACCATAAGTATTTGATAGGATTTGAAAAACTGTGTCTTCCATCACTCCCATCGGGCTCTCCGAGAAGAAAGGCGCGGCCGAGGTTCGCGCCGCTCCCAGACAAGGCCTGCTGCGCTCTACGGCGCGTTATCTGCTCCAAACCGACGTGCATACTTTCGCTTTCTCCGTCGCGGCCAACGCCATCCTTTCGCTGTTTCCGTTTCTATTGCTGCTCATGACGCTCATCCGGCACGTTTTTCATTCCCAGGCGATGTATGGCATCGTGGAAAACCTGCTGCGCGACTCTCTGCCGACCGGACAGGAGTTCGTGATCCGGAACTTGAATGCGCTTGTGGTCTCGCATCATCGCGCGCAGGTGTTTTCACTGGTGATGCTGCTGATCGGTTCCACCGGAATTTTCATGCCCCTTGAAGTCGCCCTCAACCGCGTTTGGAGATTTCCCAACAATCGCTCATATCTGGGGAATCAGTTGATCGCGCTCGGTCTCGCGTTTGCCTGCGGGTCGCTCGCTCTGCTCTCGGTTGGCTTGACCGCAGGCAACGTGACCATGTTGAAGAGCGTGCTGCATGGATATGGAACCTGGTACGTGCAGCTGGTGGGATTTGTAACCATGAAGGTTTTTTCCATCGCAGCTTCCATCACGATTTTCTTCCTGGTGTACTGGCTGCTGCCCAACGGCAAGGTTCCCGCCCAGAGAGTGCTGCCCGCGGCCGTCATCATGGGACTGCTTTCCGAAGCCCTGAAGTACGTTTACATCTTCGCCCTTCCGTTTTTGAATTTCGGCGAGGTGTACGGCCCATTCGCGATTTCGGTGAGCCTCATATTCTGGGCATTTCTCTCCGGCATGCTGCTGCTGACAGGCGCACACTTGTCCGCCCGCAAAGTGCACGTTCTCTGATTCAATCTTCTGAGATTACGGTGCCGGTGACGCGTCAATCGCCGGCAGAATATACTCCGGCACAAAGTCCTGCTGAATCTTGTACAGCACGGGATCGGAATAATTCCCAGCGTAGAACGCAACCACCAAATCAAGCTCTGGAATGCCCATCACAATCTGTCCCCCATTCCCGCCCGCAAAAAATGCGTGCACCGTCTGGCCTTTGTAAGGATACGAGATGCTCCACCAGAGATAGCCGTACTGTATCTTGCGCAAATTCTCCAGCGGCGAGGTAGCGCGCCGGGCCCACTCCGCGCTCACGATCCGCTGTCCATTCCACATCCCGCCATCGAGCATCACTTGCGCCAGCTTCATGAAATCCCGAGGCAGCCAGTAGATCCCGCCTCCCATATAAGGGTCACCAATTGGAGAAAGATCCAGATAATAGCGCTTGATCTGGAGCGGATCGGCAATGCGTTCCTGGAAAAGAGCCGCCAACGGTTTGTCCGTCACATGCTGCAGCACATCGCCCAGCAGATTGGCGTCAGCGGAGCAGTAGACAGGTTGCTCCCCCGGATTCGCATTCATGGGCACGTTCAATGTGTACTGGTACCAGTCCGGGTCCGCCGTTTGATCTTGCATCACATCTTCATTGCCCGGAGCTTTCGGATCCCGATCATCGCAGTAGTAGCCCGACGCCATCATCAACAGGTTCTCGACCGTCATTGCCTTCTTCCGCGGATCGAGACCGGCGGGCACGTGGTCGCCATAAATAGCCCGGTAAACGGGAGTTGATACGCTGAGCGCGCCTCCATGCTCAATCACTGATCCGACCAGCGTGGCCGTAAGACTCTTGCTGGCCGACCGCGTATCATGCGGCCTCTCCCGGTGAAAGCCATGGAAGTACTCCTCGAAAACCAGCTTGCCGTGACGAGCAACAAGCATGCCGTGCAGATAAGGATCGTGCACCGACTTCGCCGGAGGATCGATCACCTCTTCAATGAGCCGCTGCAACGGCGCTTCCGAAATGGCCGCTTCCGCCAGCGTCCCGATCGGCCAGCCATCATCTTCTGCGGGCGGCGGCATGTAACGATATGGACTCGGTTTCTTCCCCCGCGCATAGAAAAAGCTGTGGTCGCCCGCGCGCGCAAAATCGTAGCTCCCGCCATACGTGGGAAAATAGAGTGTGAACCGGTCCCCATCGGCGTTTGCGCCCGGGCGATAAGTCCCCTCGGCAAGCACGCGTTTGTTTTTATCATCGCCGCGATTGTGCCCGATAAGCCTCACTGCGTCCCCACTCCGCTCGATCCGATCAGCGATAAGAAACACGCCAATATTCCGGTCCGGATTCTGTAGAAAAGCCCCCACCGATCCATCGTCCTTTGCGTTAGCGACCAGATAAAGCGTGAACTCGTCTTCGAGCGGGGTCACTTCGCCCTGCCACCGGTCTTTTCCACGCGGCGTGAGAACTACCGGAGAAGCGTAGTTCATTCCGTTGTTGACGGTGGGCGGCTGAATCCAGTGCCCGCGAATTTCATTCGGCTTCGCATCCAGCACGCCCTGAAATTCCCCACGGCCGCCCGGAAACACACAGTGAACCGCTTGATTGTGCACCGGTGCCGGCGCGCGGAGGCCCGCAATCTCGGCAACCCACGCTTCACGGCCCCGGGTAATCAGGAGCGACCCGCGCAGTTCAGGGCCAAAATGACGAGTGGCCTCCCACGTTCCCACCAAACTTAGCGAGGGATTGGCCGTTTCAGCTGCCCACCCAATTGGTGAGCGCACAAGTGCCGCAAAAAGAAAAAGAATGAAAACGGGAATGAGAAACAACCGCCGCGTCGGGATCGGAGCAGGCATCAGAGCGAACATTGGAGCGACCTTCGCAACCCGCTACTAATTCTTCATCTTTGACTTCTTCACCTTTGACGCACCACCTACCAATCCGTTACCGGGAGCGGTCTCACAATCTCCACCTGGTTGCCGACTTCGGAAAGCTCTTCTCGATGAACGCAAAGACCTTGGTCGGAGCGACTCTGAAGATCGGTTCTCCCATGCTGCGCGGATCCATCTTGTATTTCTTTTTGTAAGCCGAGGCCGCGTGCTCGAGCGCACCCGCGTCCTTAACTACCCGAGCTTCGCCTTCCACGATCACAGCCTCCTCGCCGTTATCGTTCGTAACGGTGCAAGCTGGGTTCGCGGCGAGATTCTGGCCTTTGCGCGACTTGCGGCCAGTCGAGAAGAAGAACGCATTGTCGACCCAAACTCCCCACACCGGCATCACGTGCGGACGCGTGCGTCCGGCATGAACCGTGGCCAGCCAAAACGTCCGGCAACGAGTCATTTTTCGGATAACCCAGGTCCACGGCAACACGCCCATCCCATCCTGCGCTCCCACAATTCCATAGCCGGGAGCAAATGGCCGGTCGGCCGGCGGTTGGGCTTTGCGCGCAATTTCCGAAGAGTGGATTCGGGGACGGCGTGGGGCAGTTCGAGCAGATGTAGGTTTCGGCATGAAGGTATTTTAATGCGGCCGAGATGTCATCGGTAGCGCCGGAGCGCGAACCGCAACGCCGGAATCGCTTGACTTTGCCGGTCGTGAATACGATAATACCTATGAGCATTTCCAATTGTATTACTATGAGAATTTCAAAGAGTTTCACCATTGAACCAGAGATCAGCGAATACGTGATAAAGACCAAAGGTGATCAATCCGCCAGCGAACGGGTCAACGATCTGCTGCGGCGGGCAATGCTGCAGGAAAAATATGAACGTCTGGATGCGGAAGCGGCTGCGTTTTTCCGGACCGCGAGCGCAAAGGGTCGGAAGGAAACGCAGGCCTATCAGAAAGCCGCCGTCCGCACGTTTCAGAGGGACTGAATGCCCCAACCCGCTAGTTCACGGTTCGCCAGCTATCCTCGGCGCGGCGATGTTCATCTTGTTGAACTCGATAAGCCGCGTCCCGCCCTCATTCTCTCCGTGAATCAGTTAAACCGCTATGCTTTCGACGTGTGCGTCGTTCCGATCACGACAAAAGAGCATGCCAGGTTCAGCATGCGCGTCCTCATTTCGGCGGGTGATGGCGGCCTCGCCTACGACTCATGGGCAAAGTGCGATCAGGTCATGACGCTCGAAAAGAGTCTGATTCGTTATCCGCCGACAGGCGCGCTCTCCTCCGGAACGCTCCAGAGAATCGAAGAACAAGTGAAGATTTCTTTGGGGCTGGTTTAGTTGCCGGCTCCAGGTTATTCCGAATTCTTCCTCAGCTCTCCCACCGCCCGATACGCCTGGTCAATCGAGCAATCGGTATAAGCGTAAGCGTCGGCATCGCAGTTGGCGATCGCGATCCTCCCAAACGGCTTGCGCGCCACCTGGCAAGGCGTCTCCCCGCCTTCGAGCCAGAACCGGTCAAAGAGCGAGTTGTACTCATACGAATATCCGTGGGGCCATCGGTTTACGGTAATTTCCAGGATGTCGCGCGCGGGATCAAAGCCGCCCGGGCCAAGCATGCGCGCCAGTTGCTCGCGAATATTGCGCTCGTAAGTTTCAAATGTAGTCATGTAGAGCTGGATGCGTCCCAGCCTGTGTTGGTCGCGGGCGGGATGTCCGGGCTTGCAGGCGGCCTTCATCATGTGCACGACGATCGGCTCATCCGGCCTCTTCGTACATTCATAGCCACCGATGCTAACCGGAATATCCAGATTCACGCTGCTGTGATACATCCCGGGAGAATAGATTGCCCTCACCCCCAGCTTCTGAAACGCAGTCCAGTTGCGGATCAGCACGTTGTTGTAGAGCAAAGGAACTTTCTGGCAGGAGGCCAGTGCCGCCTTCTGCGCGTCGGGCAGTTCCGCGGCGATATAGGGAATCACGACATGCCAGCAGGCCAGAACGCAGTTCGCCGCGCGCACCGTCCTGAGCTTCTTCTCCGTGAAGTAACTGACCTCCACTTCCTTGGCCGACTTCGGATCGCCCCTGTGCCGAACCTTCACGACCGTGCTGTTCAGCCGGATGCGCACCGCCGAGCGACGCATCGTCGAGCTTCGAGTAGTCGGCCTTGGCCAGCACCACGTCGTTGGCGGAGTTCCCGGGAATGGCCGCCGGAATCAATTTGCGCACCAGCAGCCGCGCAATCGAAGCATTGCCGTCGGGAAAATGAAAGAAGTATTTCTCCGCCTCGGCATTGGGAATGCAGTCGCGGTTCATGCCCTTGCCGGGCGCGGGGTCGAGTTTGAGCCCCGTAAATCCCGGCGCACCCAGACCCCACGCATCCTGCGCGGCGACCGCATCGATGCCGACCCCGAACAGCGGGTGCGGCAGAGCCTGCAGCAATTTGACGATCTCATCGCTCATCCCGGCCACTTCGCTGAGGTATTTGGCATAGCTCATGCGCGCAAGCCGCGCCTTTTTCTGGTCGGAGGTCAGTCCGGGAAAGTAATCTTTCTCGCCCGCGAGCAGACGCCGAAAATCCTGCTTCGCTGTCGCCGATAGCGGAGCTTCTTTCAGAAAAACCTGCAGATCCGTTTCGACGTCCGCATCGCTCAGGCCGCTTTCATCGCTCCCCGTGTGGACGGCATTGAGCACGAGTTTGTCGGAGCCGAACGTTTCCCGATCGAAGAATACTCGCGGCTTAAGGCCGAGCGAACGGTAGAGATTCCTGTCGACATACTTGGGATACGAAGGCACATCGATGCCCAACTCTTCGATCAGGCCTTTCGCGACCGCGCTGTACGGAGCCGGGCTTTCGATGGAGTACGTTCCGCCAAACCCGAGGCGCATGCGGCTGCCATCGCTGAATTCGTTGCGCTTGGCATGGCCGCCGAAATCGTCGTGGTTTTCAAGAATCAGAATGCGCGCTTTGTCGCCCGCCGCTTTTCGGAAAAAATGCGCGGCCGCCAGCCCGCTGATGCCCCCGCCCACAATGACCAGATCGTAGGATTCGCCGGTATCGACAGCCTTGGGAACCGCGTCCCAGAAAGCGCCGTCGCGGACGTGGTGCATGGTTTCGAATGATCCGGTATGGTCTCCCCGCAGCCCTGTTTTCGCTGGAGGGTAGTATCCGGCTGCCGCTTGCAGTGCGCTTTCGCCCGCCTGCATATCAGCGGCTACCGCAGCCCACATCTCCGGCGGAATGATGGCCGCTCCCGCCGTGACAGCAACCCCGTTCAAAAAATCGCGGCGCGTGATCTTCGCGCCCATCCCCAATGCTCGGTCCCGTTCCCGTGAATCGCCTGACACAACCCCTCCAACGATGCAGTCCAACCAAATAATTATTCGTTCTTGGGCGCCGTGGGAGCCACGGGCACTGTGGGTGCAGTGTCGTTGGCCTGGAACCCGATCGTCTTGTGAGTACCATCGCAGAAAGGCTTATTCGCCGAAGCTCCGCACCGGCACAGGGAAAAGGCCGTCTTGCCGGTCAGGTCGTACTTGTTGCCGTCCCCATCAACCATCTCAATCGTGCTGTTTGGATCATCGATACGCAACGAACCGTTCTTGCGTACAGTAATTGTGACTTGCCCCATGAATTCCTCCGAAACAAATTGCGGAACTTTCAAGCTATCGCAGAACAAAAGAACTTGCCAGTGGCACCAATCTCAGTAGCCAGTCGAAACCCTTACATTTAGATACTGGGTACTGGAGTACTGAGTACTCAGTACTGGGTACTAGGTGAGCGCCGGGTACTGCCTCACCGCCACCGATCCACCGCTTCCCACCAAATCAACTTCGACCACTCGTCAAACACAGTCTTCGCCCATTCACGGTGCGTCCACCAGGCGAAACCGAACGTCGCAGGACCGTGCGCCGCCGCCACGCTCCACTGGTATTGCGGCAGACGCTGGGAGAAAATCGCGAGAGCCCGCCGAGTATGGAATTCCGACGTCACGATCAGCACGCGATGGGCATCCACCGATCTCAGACAGCGCCCGGCATCGCCGCTCTCGCCAACTGTTGATCGCGCAGCGATCGCACACACCGAGATGCGGTTCGCCTCGGGCAGGCTGTTGACGTACCTTTGCGCGATATCGGTCAACCGCTGATCGTAGATTTGCTCTCCCGCCTCCGCGTCCAGAAACATGTGCGGCGCCATCCCCTGTCGCAGCAACTCCAGACCGCGCGCCGGCCGCACTCTGGTCTCACCCGCCAGCACCACGATGGCATCGGATTTTTGGGCGTTGTCGACGACCAGAAAGCGCGCTGCCTGGCTCGCCAGCAGAACGCCGATCAGCACCACCACCAGGAGCAGCCGGAGAAATCGCATCTCACGCGCATGTTACTAAGGAAACCAGCGTCTCGTCGAATGCCGTTACCGTAGTAAGCACCATCCCATGCCAAGCGCCGCAGAGCCATGCGAAAATCATTAGCGAACCGCATCTTGCGGAATCGACGACGAAAACAGGGTGCTAGAATTCACTCCAAGCTTATGAGTACTCAATTGACCGCCTCTTCTTTATTTATTGACCTGAAAAGCCGAATCGAAACTCGTCAGGCGCGCGTAGGAATCATCGGACTCGGCTACGTCGGATTGCCGCTGGCCCTGCTCTATAGCGAGCAGAAGTTCGCCGTCACCGGCTTCGACATCGACCAGAAAAAGGTCGATACCCTCAATCAGGGCGGCACCTACATCTTCCGCATTACCCCGCCGGAGATCGCGGCCGCCAAGGCAAACGGCTTCAAGCCCACAGCCAACTATTCGCAGATCTCCAACATGGACGCAATCATCATCTGCGTCCCCACCCCGCTGAATGAATATCACGAACCAGACATGAGCTACATCACCGACACTGCTCATGCGGTCGCACCTCATCTGCGCGCCGGCCAGATCGTAATTCTTGAGAGCACCACCTATCCCGGCACAACAGAAGAAGTCCTCGTTCCGATTCTCGAACAGGAAAACAAGGCAGGTCTGAAGGCCTCGCATAAGGGCTTCGCCGGCGACAACGAATTCTGGGTTGCGTTCTCGCCCGAGCGCGAAGACCCCGGCAATACCCAGGTCGCGCGCCACGATATCCCGAAGGTGATTGGTGGACTCGACGCCCAGGCCAGCGAGCTCGCCGCCGCGCTCTATGGCTCCATCTTCCGCCGCACCGTGCCCGTATCCTCGCCCGCCGCCGCCGAGATGACCAAGCTGCTGGAGAACATCTACCGCTGCGTCAACATCGCGCTCGTCAACGAACTCAAGATGCTCTGCCTCCGCATGAACCTCAACATCTGGGAGATTATCGACGCCGCTGCCACCAAGCCATTCGGCTTCCATCCGTTCTATCCCGGGCCCGGGCTGGGCGGACACTGCATCCCGGTCGATCCCGTTTTATCTTTCATGGAAAGCGAAAGAATTCGACTTCCATACCAGATTCATCGAACTGGCGGGCGAAGTGAACGTAGCCATGCCCTACCACGTGATCGCCGCCACCATCGGTGCGCTCAACAAGCAAAAAAAAGCAATCAACGGATCGAAGGTTCTAGTGCTGGGCGTAGCCTATAAGAAAGATATCGACGATCTGCGCGAATCCCCTGCCCTCACCATCATCGAACTGCTGCAAAAAGAAGGAGCGACCGTCAGCTACCACGATCCTTACTTCCCATTCGTGGGCCGCGGCCGCAAGTATGATCTGCAGATGAAGTGCGCCTCGCTTGACAATCTCTCCGACTACGACTGCGTCCTCATTGTCACCGATCACTCCGACTACGATTACAAAAAGATCGTAAACCAAGCCAGGCTGGTGGTAGATTCCCGCAACGCCACCCGCGGCATCAAGAGCGAGAAAATCGTGCACTGCTAAGCAAAGTCAGTACCCAGTCCTTCCCAGTTCCCAGCAAACGGCAGTGGACGCGGAAACGTCGGCGTCTGCACTCTAAAACACCACGACTGAGTACTGAGTACTGAGTACTGGGTACTAGGTACTGGCCTGTGCTAGACTTTCGCGTTGGGCCGGGGCAGCGCCTTCGAGGCGCGTTGCATCCGAACGGTGTCATGATGAAAGATACGCTCGGAGTCTTACTGGCCGGAGGCGCTGGCGAGCGCCTTTATCCCCTCACGCGCGACCGGGCGAAACCGGCCGTCACCTTCGGCGGCATTTACCGCATTATCGACATTACCCTTTCCAATTGCGTGAACTCCGGCCTGCGCCGCATCTACATCCTGACTCAATACAAGGCGCTCTCGCTCAACCGCCAGATCCGCGAAGGCTGGAATATCTTCGGCCGCGAAATCGGCGAGTTCATCGAAATCCTTCCTCCCATGAAGCGGGTCAGCGATAACTGGTATATGGGCACCGCCGACGCCGTCTATCAGAACATCTATTCGATCGGCTCCGAGCAGCCCAAACATGTGCTCATTCTCTCGGGCGACCACATCTACAAAATGAACTATGAGCGCATGCTCCGGCAGCATGTAGATTGCGGAGCCGACGTTACGGTCGCGACCCTGCTGACCGAACCGGTGGAATCTCGTCATTTCGGGGTGGTCGATATCGACCGCGAAAGCCGCATCGTCGGCTTCGTCGAAAAGCCAAAGGAGACCGACCTCCGTTCGCCCTACGACCCCAGCAAAATTTCGGCCTCGATGGGGATCTACATTTTCAACACCGACGTCCTCATTCCGGTGCTGCTGAAAGACGCCGAAAATTCCCAGTCAAGTCATGACTTCGGCAAGGACATTCTGCCCGGAATGCTCGGTGACTATCGCGTCTTCGCCTTCAATTTTGTCGACGAAAACAAGAAAGAGGCGCTCTACTGGCGCGATGTCGGAACGCTCGAAGCCTACTACGAAGCCAATATGGACCTGGTGTCGGTCTCGCCCGTCTTTAATCTTTACGATGAACGCTGGCCGATCCGCACCCATCAGCGCCAGTATCCGCCAGCGAAATTCGTGTTTGCCGAGTCTCCGCGCATGGGCCACGCGCTCGATTCGCTCGTTTCCGGCGGCTGTATCATCTCCGGCGGCTCGGTGAAAAATTGTGTGCTCTCTCCCGACGTGCGGGTCAACTCGTTCACCGAGATCGAAGATAGCATTCTGTTTTCGCATGTCAATGTTGGCCGCAACTGCCGCATCCGCAAGGCCATCATCGATCGCGACGTGCACGTCCCCGAAGGAACCACCATCGGCTACGAACCCGAAGCCGACCGTGAACGCTACTTCGTCACCGACAGCGGCATCACGGTAGTCACGCGCGATTATTCGCTCTTCGAAAATCCGGTGACGGTGGATTACTTTACCAGCGAGTAGATGAGCTCTTGGCTCTTGGCTCTTAGCTCTTGGCTCTTGGCTCTTGGCTCTTAGGAAGACGGGCTCACGCCGCTTCGGACGCTCGTCGTCAGGCCATTCAGGATGCGGCCCAGTTCGTCCGACTTGTCTTTTAGTCTTTGCGACGCAGTGGATTCAAGATAGTCCAACTCTCGCGCGATGAACAACTGCGTCTGCAATTCCAGCAACGAGCCGCGTGCGCGATACAGAAACTGTACGAATTCTTTGCGCGAGTAGCGTCCTTTCCCCTCGGCGATGTTGCTAGCGACTGATACTGCAGCTCGACGCATTTGTGAAGTGAGTCCGTAAAGCTCGTCCCTGGGAAAGGTCCGAGTGCACCGATAAACCTCCAGAGCCAGTTGGGTGGCCTTCTGCCACGCGATCAGGCCCTGATAGGCATCCGCCATAAAATCCTCAATACTCCCAGGATACTGCGCGAGAATCTCAGTAGGCGACAGTGACGCTGGTCACCCGGAATATGGTCGGTTTTCCTAAGAGCTAAGAGCCAAGAACTAAGAGCTTTGTCGCCCGGAGTGGAGAGCTTTTTTCCGTTACACTCCTTCTGAATGCTCTTCAAGAAAAAACAAAAACAGGAACACAAAATCCTGCGCCAGATCGTGCGCACCGGCGATCAACTGCAGCCTGAATACCACCGCCCCACGCCGGAATGTCCCCATCCCGAGCGCTGGAGCATGTTCGATTCGATGACCGCCGAGGCCGAGGTCCTCGAATTCCTCCGCACCGTCGTCACCACCATCAAGCCCGAACTGGTCGTCGAGACTGGCACCTTCAGCGGCATCAGCACACTCTGGATCGCCGAAGGCCTCAAAGCCAACGGTCGCGGACGCGTCATCACCTGCGAGTTCGATCCCCAGGTTTACGAGAATGCCAAAGCCCGCATCGCCGCATCAGGTCTGGCCGACTGGATCGAACTGCGCAACGAATCTAGCCTCGAAATGAAAATCGAAGGCACAATCGACCTTCTCTTCAGCGACAGCGATATGCCAATTCGAGAACAGGAAATCCGGCGCTTCCTGCCCCAAATCAATCCCCATGGCCTGATCCTCATGCACGACGCCAGTTCACATTTAAAAATCGTTCGCGACGCCGCCCTGAAGCTTGAACGCGAAGGCCTGATCTCCGTAATCCTGCTGCCGACCCCGCGTGGCCTGGTGGTCGCGCAAAAACGCGAAGGCAGAAAATAAACAACTAGTGGTCTGTCGCGGTGAGTTCGTTACCGGTCGGCGGAATCCCTCAGGGGCTGAAGCCCGCATCATTATGGCTCTGGGCTGGCACGACTGAAGTCGTGCCCTTTCCCCAAGCAAGTACTCGCTCTAGTAACGATTGTTCTGCGACAGGCCACTAGTTACGGGTTTCATTGCACAGAACACCGGGGTGACGGCGGGTCGCTGACCTTCCCGAGAAAAACACACTAACTTATCTCCCACGCTTACTCCCTACTCGCAAAGATGGCAATCGGAGAAATACTGTATTGCCCAGTCGCTGTGAGTTCTTTCAACAAATCTAAGTGGCGATTCAAATGACCCGAAAGCAGCCCAAAGAACCGGGGAGTGAAGAGCCAGGATGCGCACCGAAGGAGACATCCGGGCGGGTTTGGAGTGTTATCCGGGAACTGCTGGATTCCAAACACCTGTGTAGGTGGAAATCGTGTGTGCAATCATCGTCGCCCAAATCTCGTTGCGATGAATTTCGTCAGGCGTCGGAGTGTGTGGTTCAGAATAATGGCAGGCCAGACTACCCAGGCATTGATTTTGTCGATCCAGAATGGGGACCGAAAAAGCTGCCTGAATAGGTGAGACCAATGCTGCCTCTCTGGCCGACGCGAATAAGGGATCACTCAATATATCGGCGACAACCCAAGGTTTATGGTGTTGAACGGCCCTGCCACAGCACTGATCGCCCACGCGAATGTTCCCACACGCCTCGACATAAGCTTCCGGTAGTCCATAAGTAATCAGCGGCTTCAATAGGTTTTCGCGAGAATCCACAACGTAGATCGATGCGGCACTAGAGTTCGCTGCCTCTGCCGCGAGTTGCAGGAGATGTGACAGAGCGGTCTTGAGATCGCCCGTACCCGGAAGCAAACCGACTGTATCGAAGAATTGAATGGATCTATCTTGCATAGCCGCCTTTCGTGCAGCCCATGTATTGATGCACAAAATGGAATCGGCACCCAATAGGATTTACTGTATACCTCTTCTTATACGCAAATATCGGTCATGTCTTTTTTATGCAGGTCTCAGATCGAACGATTGCGCTTCGGTCCACAGAACCCGTCATTGCAGATTCACGGAACCAAGTGTATAGTCGCGTGACTCCAGAAGTTGAACCGGACTCCACACACGGAGGCATTGGTGATGGGATTCATCACATGGATTGTGGTTGGGTTGATTGCAGGCTGGCTTGCTGGCAAGGTTATGAAGGGCGGCGGCTATGGCGTTCTTGTGGACATCGTCCTCGGAATTCTCGGCGGCATCGTTGGAGGCTGGCTCTTCGGGTTTCTCGGCATCTGGCCGGGAGGTGGATTGATTGGAGCCATTATTGTGGCATTTGTTGGTGCAGTAATTTTGGTGTGGATAAGCCGTATGCTGAAGAGGGCTTGAAGCTTCCGACTTCACCTCTGCGCTGGGCTTCCCTGCGGCAGCGTGCACGGTGAGATGGTTTTCGCGCGCCCAATTCTTAATAGGTGCGCGCGGGACAATGCGAATGCCTAAGGAGGAAGAATGCTGCAAGTCTCAGGCGGCAGCGGAGTCAATTGCTACCACTTTGCTGTGCCACTCAACCGCACCCACGTTGCCTCAGGGTTCACTCCAAGGATTGCTGAACACTAGTCAGGACGCACAAACTTTGACAGTGCAAAAAGCGCACTGTTAGTATGAACATCTACTTTAAAAAGCCGGCTGAAAATAGTCGCGTGAGCCGGAGCGTCCCCGTCGTCTAGCCTGGCCTAGGACATCGCCCTTTCACGGCGGTAACGCGGGTTCAAATCCCGCCGGGGACGCCAATGTTATCAGCCACTTGCAAATTCCTTCCAGAATTTTGTACGTCCGTTAACGTCCGATAAGCCTCGGTGCTTGGTTGTTCTTCATTTTTTGTCGAGCAACAAGCTCACAACTCGGCACACATCCACGACGAAGGCCAGTTGGGCGCGACCGAACAGGTCCAGTTCTTCCAACTGCCTGTCATCAAGGGAATTCTTGAAGACCGGCTGGAGAAGGCGACTCGCCGGGCACGCTCCACGAGCCAGCAGCCTTTTGGTCTCTTCTTCTACGATGACAGTAGAAATTCGACCGCCTGGTGCTAGCGTAGCCATCCGAGCGACCGCCGCGTTCAGGTCGCGGAAATTCCCGGACCAAGTTGGCCATGGGAGAAAGCTCAAACGCCAGGAATGTGTCCCGAGCTTCTTTGCTGAAAGTGACTCGTCGCTCAGCTTTCTCGGCGAAACGGTCTAGTTCGAAATCGAGATTTGGCTCTATATCTTCGGAACGATTCCTGAGCCACGGGAGAGCGAGAATGTCCAGAGGTTGATGCGTGCCAGCAGAACCTCACGAAACCTGCCTTGGCGCACAGCAACAAATAGATCCCGATTCGTCCCTGCGATTAGCTGGAAATCGCTGTGAGCTCCGTCATCCGAACCTAAAGGAAGAGATGACGCTTCGGTCCTAACCTTGTTTAGCAGATCAGGAGGTCCGGGTTGGATTCCCGGCGCGAGCTCCAATGGGTGGGTAGTGTAATCGAACAACACGGCAGCGTCCGAAGCTGCAAATCCGGGTTTTGACTCCCGGCCCGCCCACCATCGATGCTTCGGGTGACTCACTCTGTGGTCTACAATTCGTGCTGGCAACGGCAGTTCGGTTCGCTCGGCCCCAAAGTCTTAGCGATAGGGAGTTATCGATGATTCGACGTTTTCTTGCTATCACGCTTTTCATCTTGGCGGCAGTGTTGAGCCAGGCTCAGCCCTCTTTGCCGTCCAGCTTTCAAGCAAAGACCATTCACAGCCCAGTAGGGGCAGACATTTTTGTACGTTGGGGAGGGAGCGGCCCTGTGGTGCTCCTCATCCATGGGTATGCGGAAAACAGCGATTCGTGGGCTCCTCTAGCCGCTGACCTCATGAAGGACCATACGGTAGTCGTGCCGGACCTTCGCGGCATTGGGCGATCCTCCAAGCCCGCCGATGGCTACGACAAGAAGACTCAGGCCAAGGATATGCGCGCCGTTGTCACCTCGTTGGGATACGACAAGACATTTGTTGTTGCTCACGATATCGGCAACATGGTCGCATACGCCTACGCTGCGATTTACCCCGATAAGGTTGAGAGGTTGGTCGTTATGGATGCACCAATTCCTGGGATCGATCCGTGGAGCGAGATTCTTCAAAATCCCGGAGTCTGGCACTTCAACTTTCATGGACCGGATGCGGAGCGGCTGGTGGCGGGCCGGGAGCGCATCTATTTTGACCGGATTTGGAACGACTTTACCGCCGATCCTGGGAAGCCAGACGAGGCCACCAGAAATTTCTTTGCCGCCACGTATGCGCAACCGGGTGGGATGCGAGCGGGATTCGCGCAGTTCACCGCGTTTTCCCAGGATGCAAAGGACAACAAGATCTTCGAACAAACCAAACTGACGATGCCTGTGATGGCGGTCGGTGGAGAGAAATCATTTGGTCCCCTCCAAGCGGTGATCATGCGTCACGTTGCGATTAACGTACAGGAGGAGGTCGTCGCAGGTTCAGGACATTGGCTGATGGAAGAGAAGCCCGAGTACACGGTGGCTCTGATTCGTAGATTTCTTGACGGCCCCGCGGTTGCTCATATGGTCGCAAGCAGTGACAGCAACTCCAGTGAAGAACGCTTAAGTCCTGCGGAGTACAAGTTTCCGCAAGTCGGCAATCCGGGCACTGGCAGTTCGGGCGTAGGCGGAATCCAGACCGTTGTTCTAAAGGGCAATCCAGATCAAGCGAGCATCTACACCATTATGCTTCGCGTGCCAGCACATACGCGCATTGCTGCGCACTCGCATCGCGATGACAGGGTTGCGACGGTGATCTCAGGCACGTGGCATTTCGGATACGGCGATAAGTTTGACGAGGCGAAGCTGAAGGCCCTCCCGCCAGGCAGTTTTTACACCGAACCGTCAGCTCGGAATCACTTCGCAGAAACTGGAGATGAACCAGTTGTCGTTCAGATCACCGGTTTCGGTCCATCTTCGACGGAGTACGTGGATCCGAAGCAAGATCCCCGCAAACCAAGCAAGTCGAACTGAATCATTGGCGAGACCGAGAGCCGAGAAACGATTCACTCGGCCAGCTCCAAGTTCGATGGCGGGATTGGCCGAATGGCTTAGGCGCTGGATTGTGGCTCCAGTCACGAGAGTTCGATTCTCTCATCTCGCCCCAACTAGGCGGTTCGTATAAGGGGATTACCCACGGCCTGCAACCGTGAAATGCGAGTTCGAAAATGAACTCGAGGGAATTTCCGCGCTCTCCCTGTTTTGCCGTAGCGGTGAACCATGCTATTACGCAACTGGCTTGTCAATAAGATGGCGAAGGAATGGGCGAATTAGTTCGCGGATGAACAAATTGTCATCTTTTGGAAAAGAGACGGTAATCTTGCTTTCGTATCCTGATGAGCGCGGCGGTGGTACGAGATGCCGGGATCACACTGAATCGGGTTTTTGCCCGCAATCACTGGGGCCGCCTTCCGACACGCTCGTCGCTGTTCTCAAACACATGATTTAGGAAAGGAACCGCCGTGAAGAGAGTTTTGTGTGCCGTTCTTTTAGTCGGAGTGTTCGCAACCCTACAACCAGCCTACTCTCAGGTCCAGGGTCAATGGACAAGTACGGGGGCCATGCACACCGGCCGTGAACTCAACGCCCAAGTGCGGATGGCCGGGGGGAAGATCCTCTCGATCGGCGGAGCGGACAACGGCGGTAGCATTCTCAATTCCGCAGAGGTCTATAGCGCCACGACTGGAAAGTGGACTCTCACCGGCAGCATGGCGGAGGCGCGAGACCAGTTTGCCGCCGTCGTGCTGACAAATGGAAAGGTCCTGGTGGAGGGCGGAACTGGCACCGGGAACGTTATCCTCTCGAGCGCCGAGCTGTACGACTCGACGACCGGAACGTGGAGTTCAGCCGGTTCCCTGTCGGTGGCTCGCGCTGGGCATACGGCTACCTTGTTGCCGGGTGGAAAAGTACTAGTGACCGGCGGCTGTACAACGATCCCATGCGGCACTCCGATAGCGGTGAGCGAACTCTACGATCCGACCTCCAACACCTGGTCAACGACCGGTAGCCTTAACACGGCTCGATATCTTCACACCGCTGTGCTCCTGAAAAACGGAAAGGTGCTGGCCGTCGGAGGTGCCGGGACCCTTACTTCCTGCGAACTGTACAGTACCACCACGGGCACCTGGACCAACGCTGCCAGCACAACCACAGGTCGCTACCTGAACACCACCACTCTCCTCTCAGACGGCAAAGTATTGGCCGCCGGCGGCGCCAACGGCAGATACCCGGTAAATTCGGCGGAAATCTATGACCCGGCCGCGAATACATGGACGCTGACCGGGAGCATGGTGAGCGGACGCTATGCGCACACCGCGCAACTTCTTGGGGACGGCACCGTCGTGGTGGCCGGGGGATTCGGGCAGTCCATCAGTTGCGGAAAGGATTGCACGGGCTACATTCCTTTTTCAAAGGTAGAGATCTTCAGCGAGACTTCGGGCACGTTCACGACGACAACGCCGCTGAGTCAAGCATTGGCGTATCACTCGATGACTCTACTAACGACAGGACGGGCACTGGAGAACGGCGGTATCGGGACTACCGCGGTCTGCTGCGTGGTTGAGAGCACGGCTTCGTTTTACACCCCGCTGACCCTGACGTTTTCCGCTTCCAGCCTCAACTTCGGGCTGCTGAAGATCGGACTCAGCAGTTCCTCGCAGACGGTAACCATAACCAATGTCAGCGCTCACGCGGTGAATTTGACCTCCATCGCGAGCAGCGGCGACTATGCTCAGACCCACACCTGTCCGACGACGATGACGGCCGGAACGAGTTGCACGGTTACGATCACCTTTACACCCACCGCAACTGGAACCCGCACGGGAGCGATCACGCTGAAGGACAAAAGTCCGGGGAGCCCTGCGCAAACCATCGCACTTACCGGAACCGGCGAAACGCTGGCCTTGGGATTCACCCCTGCGTCGCTCACTTTCGGCAACATATTAGTAAGCTCAAGCGCCACCCTGACTGCAACCATAACCAACGATGGCTCAGCGCCGGTCAACCTCACCGGATTCGCCATTTCACCAGGGGACAGTATCTATTCTCAGACCAACAACTGCCCAGGTACTCTCGGCGTGCAGCAGACGTGCACATTGCAGATCGTGTTCACACCACCAGATGTCTTCACTTATAACGCTGTATTGTCAGTCACGAACAGCGCGGGACTGGCGTCAACTCTTCCGTTGACGGGCACGGGGGTGGACAACTAGGGGGGTTGGGGACAACAAGCGTGCGAGACGTCCTAAGGAAGCAGCTATTTGCCTGATGGAACCGCGAGGTGATTGATGTTGAAGCATAGGATTTGTAGCCGGTCTCGTGTTTTTTCATGTGGCCTGGGTTTGTTGCTGCTCGTTCAATTCGGTCCGTTTCTCGTGGCTCAGACTGGAGGACTGACGGGCACGGTTGTAAATGGGGCCGGCAAGGCGGTTGCCAATGCGACCGTGACGGCAACGGGCGTGGAGACTGGGCAAACGCAAAGCGCGACCACGGGGCCGTCTGGCACGTACAGACTTGACGTGGCTCCGGGAAACTACCGCGTCAAGTTTGAGGCAACAGGTTTCAAGACGGTGGAGATCCCTTCCATAACAGCCAGCGGCACCGGGACCGCAGTTCTGGACGAAAAGCTGGAGGTTGAAGAACAAAGCACGGGCAAACCGACGCCGGTCCAACAGGAGAATCTTCCGAACGCCCCTTCCAGCAGTACGACAGCACCTTCGCTTTCGGATCTAGGTCTCTCTCCGGAGCAGACTCGGGGCGATCCCCAGAAGCAGGCGCTGCTCGACAAAAGAACGCACATGCTGAAGATCCATCAACGGATGGGTTTGATCACGACCATTCCCTTGATTGCGAGCGTTATCACATCTCTTAATGCCGGGGGTAAGAGTGAAGGCAGCGCCTCCCGCGATTTGCACGTTGCACTAGGTGCGGTCACCGGCGACCTATACGGAATCACAGCCTATTATGCTATTCGCGCCCCAAGAATTCCCGGAACGAAAAAGCGCGGTCCGATAAAGTTTCACGAGGCGATGGCTTGGATTCACGGCCCGGGCATGATCCTCACTCCCATACTTGGGGCAATGGCCTTCAGTCAGAAGAACAACGGAGAAAAAGTCCACGGGATCGCACAGGCACACGGCCCGGTAGCCATCGTTACAGCGGGAGCGTTCGGGGCCGCTCTGCTGTCCGTTTCGGTGAAGTTCTAAGCACAGTCTATGAATAGGAAAATACTGATTGCGCTCTTGTCCTTAGCCATTCCTGCGTTTGGAGCCGACAGCCAATGGGTCCTGCAACACAGCACCCTTACGTACCACGTATCGCATCCTCTGCATCAGTCCGATGGTGTGAGCCATGCGGCGAAAGGGAAAGGTGTTTGCCACGCCGGGCAATGCGAATTCTTGATCGCGGTACCCGTGAAGTCGTTTGACTCCGGAGACAGCAACCGCGATCTTCATATGCTCCAGGTTACGCGGGGCGCGGAGTTTCCTATCGTGACGGTACGCACGCGCCTGCCTGAAAGCGCCGCCTCGTCGGCAACGATCAAGGCCGATTTGGAGATTCAGTTCGCCGGCCAGACTGCCCAGTACAAGCAAGTTCCTTTCACGCTGGAGACACACGGGGGTGAAAGTCATATTACCGGGACAATTCCGGCCACACTCGCGGACTTCAAAATCGCACCGCCATCGCTCCTAACGATGTCGGTCAAGAACGAAATACCAGTGCGCGTGGATATGACATGGCGTCAGCAGTGATGCGACGTTTTACGGGTTCATGAACAAAGTGGTAGCGGGGTCAGTTTGAAATCCCGCTTCCGATGGAGGCGCTTAATTTCCAAGACTCGGTTTTCCGCATCCTACCTGGAGGTGTAAAGTCTTGAACGGGCGGGGATCTTTCATGCGATTGTTGGTCGTAGAAGACGATCTATCCATTCAGCAGTTCCTTAAGCGAGCGCTGACGGAGGCGGGATACCTCGTGGATGCGGCCGATACTGCGAAAGCGGCGGAAACCATGGCCTTAGAGGGTATCCACGATGCCTTCATCATCGATCTTGGGCTTCCCGACCTGGATGGATTGGACTTGATTGCTCGTTGCCGTTCTCAAGGTAGTTCGGTACCAGTCTTGATCCTGTCCGCACGCCGTTCGGTGGACGAGCGGGTCAAGGGACTGGAGCAAGGCGGGGATGACTACCTGACGAAGCCCTTCGCCCTCCCCGAACTCCTGGCTAGGCTGAGAAATCTTCTGCGCAGATCCGCCGTTCCACAGAATGAGCCGGCACGGCTGCAAGCTGCCGACCTGCAACTTGACCTCGTGCGCCGGGAAGCGCGACGGGGCGATCATTTGCTGCAATTGACTCCACAGGAGTTTGCTCTGTTGGAATATCTTTGCCGCAATGAAGGCCGCGTGGTAACGCGCACCATGATTCTGGACCACGTTTGGCGCATGCGGATTGATCCCGCAACCAACGTCGTCGATGTCCATATTTATCGTTTGCGCAGCAAGGTGGACCATGATGGCCAACGGCCGCTAATCCACACGATTCGCGGAGTCGGCTACGTGCTTAAGTATGCCTAAGAAGCTACCAACGACCGCCGCCTGGCGGATTTCGATGTGGACAACTCTGGCGTTTGCACTCGGAACCGCTGTGGCGTTTTCCATAGTTTATTTCCTTGTCGCGCAGGGCCTCGGGGATCGCAGCGACACCTGGCTTAGCGGCGAAGCCGAAGTCCTTGCCCAGGTATCGGCGGATACTCCGAGAGATCATCTGTACCAGCGGATAGTACGGGAAGTGGCCGAGCTTGCTACCCAGGAAGTACCAGATGAGCGCAATGCCCGCGGGGAAAGGCTCAATTCCGTTTTTTTCCTGGCGACAGACGCCAATAACGGCGAAGGTTCTTTGTGGGTCGGGCCAGGTTCCGAGGATGCTTTTGTCACAGCGATTCGGCGTTCGAAGCTCGTTCCAGGAACTCCGAAGTCCATAGAGATGGAAGGACTGCGACAAACATTTCGAGTCGTTGTCAAGACGCAAAATGGAAAAACTGTTTATCTAGGACTTTCAGACCGTGGTGCCAAGCGTATGCTGCACAGACTGGCGCGTCGTTTCCTCATGGTCTGGGGTGGCATGTTTCTGCTCGGCTTCCTGATCTCATATTGGAGTGCTCGTCGTACTCTTCTTCGTGTCGAACTCATAACGGAGACGGTCGCTCGAATCGGCACCGAAGACTTAGAAGAACGTTTGCCCGAACCAGCGAGTTCGGATGAAATCTCGCGATTGGCAAAAACGTTCAACAGCATGCTGGACCGACTCCAGTCTTCTGTGAATCAGCTTCGCACGGTTACTGGCGGCATCGCGCACGACCTCAAAAGCCCGGTTACATTGATTCGTGGAACGCTCGAATCCGCCTTGTGTGACGAAGGAAATGAGCGGTGGCGCGATTCCGTTGGGGAAGCAATCGAAGGCTTGGACAGGCTCCTGCATTTGCTCAATACCACTCTTGATCTTGCCGAAGCTGAAGCCGGAGCGCTTCACATGGATCTTCGCCCTGTTGACTTCTCCGATGTCGTGAGACAACTGATTGATATTTACCAACCGGCCATGGCAGAGCGCCATCACGAAGTGATGGCAAACCTCGAAGAGCAGGTATTTGTGGATGCGGACGTGAACCTGCTGAATCGTGCAGTCAGCAATCTGCTCGAAAACGAATTGACACATTTGCCTGCGGGATGCCGGGTAAACATTAGCCTCCGCTCGCATCAAGCTTCGGCAGAACTGGTGATTGAAGACAATGGTCCGGGATTTCCGGCTGATATCGGCAACGGAGCTTTCAAGAGATTCGTAAGAGGGAAACATTCTCCCGGACACGGCCTTGGACTTGCTTTTGTGGATGCGGTTGCGCAGGCGCACCGCGGCGGGGCTCAGATCTCGGATCGCGCCGGAAGCGGTGCGGTAATAACGTTGTCGTTGCCCGTCCACGCCATCGAAGCGGCAGCGACGTGACATTGCTGGCTCAAACTACGTGCTGGAGCGGATAGCTGATTACACGCGAGTAGAGTTGGCGCCTCAATGCGAGGCAAGATCGTTCCTGATTACCTGGCCGTCCTTCATCACGAATCGAACTCGCTCCAACTCGCTTATGTCAGCGATTGGATCTCCGGCAGCGGCAACCAGATCTGCAAACTTGCCGGGCTCACCCGCACCCACGCGATCCTGCCAGCCCAGCATTTCCGCGGCGTTGGTCGTGACTGCGCGAATGATGTCGAGCGGCGGCATGCCGGCATTGAGTAAATTGACAAATATTGTGGCGCTGGCTTGGCCGCGCGTTTTTCCTGGATAGAACCAGCACATATCTGACCCGGCGGCAAACTTCACTTTCGACTGCAGTACCCGCTGAATCCGGCCGCTGCCCGCTGTCCGTGGCCTCGGTCGTCGGAGGCGGCCCGTTCGGCTTTCAACGCGGCGAGATCACGATGGTCGGCTCAGCAATCTTTGTGAAAAGACCTCCCAGAACGCGGGCGTTATGTCGAGGAAGATTTCCTTGTCGTGCATGGCCTTCAATTGTTCGTCGGTCACATCGTTGCCGTGCTCGATGGAGTCTGCGCCGCCGTCAATCGCGGTTTGAATGCTAGCTGTGTCGATGGCGTGAACTGCGACCTTTAAGTGCTGACGGTGACCTTCTTCGACGATTGCGGTCATCTCCGCCACTGAGATGTCGTCCCCTACCGTTACCTTGATGACGTCGACGTTGTAGAAGACATTCTCGCGCACCGCCTGCCGCGCCTGGTCGACGTTCGCTATCTGCTGAAATTCCTGTTCCAAGATTGCGTGGGCAAGAGGGGGGTTGAGACTCTGGACGTACGAGCCCAGGTGCCGTGAGCTTACGCCCGGCGGCCAGAATTCTCGGACCGGGCACGTCGCCCCGGTTGATGGCGTCCCTCAGCACAACATCGCCGTCAATGCCAGAGTGCCCAAGATTGCGCACCGTGGTGAAGCCGCTTTCCAAATCCTCACGTGCCCGCGCGGCGCCCCGCAATACCCGCTCGCTGGGTGGCTCGACGATTGCCAGCAATAGCCCCGGAGCAAAGTCACCGTTTTGATGGCGCGCGCTCTCGGCTTCCGGTGGGACAATTACGTCGAGAAGGAGATGGGTGTGACTGTCAATCAGCCCAGGCAGTAAAGTCGCACTGCCCAGATCGATAACCTTGACGTCGACAGGCGCATCCGCCTGTACTTTCGTCGGAGGACCAATCTCCTTGATCTTGCCGTTTTCGATCAGCACCGCTGCCGGCGCAAGCACGTTCCCCGTGCGGGGATCGAGCAGGCGGCCGGCTTTTACCAGAGTGACGACGCCGGGGGATTGGGCGGCGAGGTGGCCGATTGAAAATAGCGCGAAAAATAGTGACGCCAACAGCGTGCACACTTTGCGCATACTACTCACATCTCCGTTTCATCGCGCCATTAGCAAAAAGGCGCTTGGTAGTTTGACCTTTGGACCAGCAGTGGCCATGCGCGAAACACGTCCCCGCTTGGCGAGGGACTGCCTAATCAATATCAATGCGCTGCCTCGATCTTCTTGAGCACATCCTGGGCGCCCTGACGAATCTCACCGCGGTATTGCTCGGTATCGGTCCATGAGGACGCCGGTGTGGTATGAGAATCGAGCAGGACCAATGCCTTTTCGGCGTGCTGCCTTGCCAAATCCTTCTGTCCATTTGCCAAATGTGCTTCGGCGAGGGTTTCCTGCGCGTCGGCTGATTCCGGATAAGCAAGAAGGTTGAGCTCCAGGACCTCGACCGCTAACTTCGGCTCGCCGGAGCGCATATGGTCTTGGCCTATGATGCTGACAGTGACTTCCGGAAACAACTGTGCCGCGGGGTCTTTCTGCCGGACCTCCATCAATTTTTTCGTAACCTGCCCGACCCTGGCCGGCATCCTGATCTGATCAATGATTGCGGCAGAAGCCACGGTGTCCGCCGGCGCGTGCCCGGGCGTCTTGATCAGTGTGGTCACAAACCAATTCACGATGATGCCGGGCAGCTCCGGATGAACTTTAAACATGTCGGTTCCGTGGCCGCCGTTGGCCGGGGCTTTCCCAACCTCGGGACCTTCATACCACAGCCACGGCGCGTCCTGCGCCGCCGAGTAGTGCACGAACTTCTTTCCTGGGTTGGAGGATGTGATGTAGAGCAGTTCCATCGCCTCGACCGTGGGAGGGTATTCATCATCGTCGGCCACAACGAACAGTCCGGGCAGTTGTGACGCCTGCCGCAGGAATTGCAGGCCATCTTGAGAGGTCTCTCCGGAGAGCAATACCAGCGACTTCACCTCTGCTGAGTATTGGCGCGCTACGTCGACGGAACGGCCAACGCCGAATTCCCCAGCCCCTCCCACACCGATGACATCGCGGTTCACGCCAGGCTGCGAAATCAAGTATTGAAATGCTATGTCGAGGTCGCCGAGCCGCATCGCGCGTACCTTTGTCCGCTCCGCGTCCGTCAGATCGGTGTTAGGCTTGCCGGCGCTTTCGCCGAACCCGCGCATATCGAGAGTCAGAGTGTGGATTCCGGCGGCCGCCAGTTGCCCCGCCACATCGTCCCACGACTTGCGGGTCCGGTTGAACTGATGCAGCAGCAACACGCCAGGGCCTGGCTGGGCCGCGGCAAAATAGCTGGCCTTAAGAATGGTTCCGTCAGCCGCTTTCAGGTCAACCACCCGTGGAGTTGGCTGCCTCAGCTGTTGCGCCTGATTCCGTCGCGAGTCCGGTGGTACCAGGTTGTTCGCGCGGTAGTACACAACAAGCTGGCCGTAGTGCTCGCCGCTGTGCTCGATGGCGAACATCCAGATTGAGGAGTTGTGCGCCAGCCGGTTCCCGAAGAATTTCGACGTTTTGTCGAGCCCCGCGTCGCCCTGCTGCTGAATGACTTGTGCTCCGTCCACGACGGCCTCTTGCACGAACTTCACCACGTCGGCCTTGGTCTTGAAAACGTCTCGCGAAGGATTGTCGCCCTCGCCGAAGTCGGGTCCGATTTTCGAGCCGGAGACAGATCCGGAGATCCTGCGTACCACGACGAAATCCAGTGCGGCGACGTGGAGAAGATTCTGGGCAAAGGTGCGCTCGCTAATCTCGATCGCTTGCTGGCCGGCGGATTGGTCGGTGAGACCGAGCGGCAACTCAAGAGTGGCGATACCAGGCGGGAATACCGCCTGACACCGAGCGGCGAGCAGGTGCTACGTTTCGAAGTTCGGCGCCTGCGGCACGTCGTTGACGTCGCGCGAGCGCGGTTGGGTGAGTTGGATGAGAAGGGCGCTTGAATATGCGACTCTGCTTGCTCTGCGTTTACCGCTTTTTACTGCTGCTCTATCCTCCAGCATTCAACGCTTTGCACCGGAGATGCTGGAGTTGGTAGCGGCAGCCGAACCCGGTGAGTGGCCGCTAATCCTCGGCGACACCAGCGTCGCCATCATACGCTGTTGGCTGACGCCGGCTGCAACCAGCTCGGCGGCCCTGCCATCCGGACAGAATGCCTACCTCGCGCTCGGAGAATCTGCGCTTGAAGCTTCCAGACTACTTCAGGGATTGGTCCTTTCCATCGCTATTATTATTGGTCTCTGCTACCTTGGCTCGATCGGCTACCTGCAGCTGCCGAACCGGGTCGCGGCTGAAAATGTGTGGCAATGAGCGCCATTCGTTCGACGGGAAAGGCCACATCTCAGTATTTGTCCATCGAGCGGAAGAGTTTCTGCGGGAGTCTCGCGCGCTGCTCAGCACTGGCAATTTTCGATGCCACCGGGGCGCGGCTGCGGCAAGCGCCATTTACGCCCGCACGCGTGAAAGCTGCGTTGGCTGCGGCGAACACCAGTGGTGGGGAATGAGCCGCCGTGGCCTGCGACGGTGAGAAAAGCGCACACCACAGAGTACACGGACGACCACGAAGATCAATTCGAAGCTTCGTCTCATCTGCACTTCATGTGCACTGAGGACCGAAGAGACCAAATCAAAACAACCTTGTCTCATCAGCGCCGCAATCGTTGTTGCTTATTAAACCTTCCTCGCGCAACTTAGTTTTCTTTCAAAGCCGCGGCGTTCACTTTCATCGCGCTAATTCACCTCAATCACCGCCAACCCGTGAGATGGCAGCGTCAGGGTTAGCTCTCCATTTTGTAAGTCGCGGTTCTCGGGAGCAGGCAGGCTCGCGGCTTTGCGTAAAACCGCGATTTGATCCGGAGTGGGATAGCGCGGCGATCCCATCTTTTCGTAGGCGGGATGCACGTCGCCGTGTTCGCCGTCCACGCGCGAGATGGACGCGTGCTTTGCGGGGCCGCCCTTGAATTGCAGCGTGATGGTCCTGGAAGGGCCCGCCTCGCCGGGCGGCGCGTAATTCCAGACCGCGACCACGCGAGTGCCATCCGGCTTACGAGTGGCGAGAACAGAATCGGAATCGACCGCGATGCGCTCGCCCCCCAGTTGGTGGAGAAGCCCAAAAGCGGCAAACGCAGGCTTGGGAATTCCTCCTCGGCGAGCAGGCCGAATCCGCCATAGAATGGCTGCTTGACGACGCCCTGCTCCTCGAATACGTCCGAGAATGTCCAGTAGGACATCATGTCCACCAGTCCGTCACACTGACGAATCGTGTCGGCAAGCCATGGTCCCATGTAAGCGGAGTCAGTCACCAGGGTTTCATTCTTATAACTGGCGTTGAATTCGCTCCAGATCAGGGGAAAGCCGGGCTTGGCGGATGCAGGATCTGATCGTGTACTTTCTTTATGGCGCGGCAAACCATCTGGTCGCGCGGAATTGGTTCGCTGGTTCCGAAAATGTCTTGCGGCAGGTCGTTGGCGTAGACGTGGGAAGAGACAAAATCAACCGGGACATTGTTGTCGGCGCAATGACGGATGAAAGCATCCGCCCATGCAGCCTGAGCAGTCGCAGGACCACCGACACGCAGGCGCGAATCAACTGACTTGATAGCTCGGGCGGTATGGTCGTAGAGCTCAAAGTAAGTCGACTGGCGAGGGGCCCAACCCAGAAATCCAGGTTGGGCTCGTTCCAGACTTCGAAGTACCACCGAGACACTTCTTCGATGCCATAGCGATCGACGAGATGCCGCGCAAACGCGCGAATCATGTCGTCCCACTTAGCATAGTCTTTCGGTGCAGAGACGTTTGGCTTGTACCAGAACGCGTGAAGCGCATTCTGGATTGGCGGCCAATTTCTTCGGCATGAAGCTCAACTCAACAAAAGGGCGAACGCCGTTGGTTAATAGTCCGTCATAAATCTGGTCGACATGAGAGAAGTTGTAAGTGGGATGACCTTCGGCGTCCTCGTTATAGAGGCCAACTTCGTCGTGGAAGATGGCGTGAAAGCGCACGTACTGAAGATCGGCGATCTGCTTTACGGTGCGCAAATCATTGCGGTAACTCTCGCGCAAAGTGACGATGGCTCGCCCGGACCCAAACATCTTTTCCCAGAAATGAGGGAAGGGGTGAGTGGGGGCGGAGGCATCGACGACAACAACGTCGGAGGTTCGCGCAGCGCTTTCCGCGCGCGCGGAGGGTTGAATCCCTGCGATCATACACGCAAGGATGGTCAGATGAACGAATTTGCAGCAGCTTCTCATCAAGCGGTTCCTCGCGAGGAGGAAGGGCCGGACGATGAACCGATGATCGTATCCCGCCCCGGCGAGCGGATGTGCGGGTTAGAAAATGAACCGTCCCTGGAGCTCGATTACGTGGTCCGCCAACCCTGCGGTCGCAGTACCGCAGTAACAAAGTGATTTAGTAGCCGATACGGTCAATAGCATTGTTCCAGAATCCCTCCCCGAGCAGACAACCACCCAAGCGATACTCTCAGAGTGTTGGCGGAGCATCTGGGGTTGTCTCGGGCTACAGTTTCTTTGGTACTGAACCAGGCCCTGGGTCGTCCGCGGAATGTGTTGGCGACTGCGCCATGTTGCGGAGCCAATGGGGCGAGCGTCCTTCAGGGTTCCAGAGTGCGGAGGTTCCCCAAGAGCGCCTTCAGAGCGTCCATCGCGAGAACGCCTGCGTGGCTGGACGCCTCCGGCAGCCCACCGACCTTCCGCAACAGGTCTTCCCTCCCGATCTCCCGCGCGGCCTCTACGTTCATGCCTTTTGCCAGCTCCGTGACGGCCGACGCGCACGCCATGGACGGCACGCAACCCTTTGCGCGAAATCGGATATCGGCGATGCGATTCCCTTCCAACTTCAGAGTGAGTTCCAACACGTCGCCGCATGCCGGATTTTCCAGGCGGGCGGTAGCGTCGGGCTTTTCAATCTCGCCGGCATTTCGCGGATTCTGAAAATGGTCTAAAAGTTCTGGAGAGTACACAGCGCCATTGTAACGAGCTAGCTCGGTCTCGCGCCGTGGGGGAGCCTCCAGGATGTGGGTGGAGCAAGGGGCCCTTCGACTCCGGTTGCCGGATCCTTAACGGAGCTGGAACTCCGCTCAGGGTAACTGCGTTCAGGGCGACAAGAATCCGATTCTTCTGAAACGTTCTCCTCTAAAATATGGAAATGCCCTACCCACACGCGCCCCGACGCATAGCGTGTCTGCAGCCTAGCGCCACGGTAATTTTGGCCAGCGTCGGGGAGTTAGAGCGGGTTGTCGCCTGCACGAAGTACTGCGTGGACGTTGTGCCCAAGCTTGATGTCAGCAAGCGGCTAGTCATCGCCGACTCGTGGAGCGCCAAGACCGACGAGATTCTTGCGGCCAAGCCTGACCTGGTGATCGCGGCCGTTCCCTACCAGCAAGCGGCGGTCACGGAGATACTGAAAGCGGGGGTGCGATTTCTGGGGTTGGCTCCGCGCACGCTCGATGATATCTACACCGATATCGCAACCATTGCTGCCTGCGCGGGCGCCAATGAGCGCGGCGAGCAGGTGATCTCCGATATGCAGGTAGAGATTGAGGCGGTGCACCGCCGAACGGCCAGCCTGCCTAAGAAGCGCGTTTTCTGCGAGGAGTGGGGCAAGCCGATCATTGCATCGCAGCCCTGGGTGGCGGAATTGGTGCATGCGTCCGGTGGAGAGTTGATCGGCAAGCCGGGCGCGCAATGCTCGGCCGAAGAGCTTGCCCGGCTGGATCCTGAGGTCATCATCGCCGCGTGGTGTGGAGCGGGTGACCGGGTTCCGCTCGAGAAAATCGTTCGAGAACGGAGTTGGTCCGGTACAACGGCGGCGCGGAATTCGCAGGTGTATTGCATTTCTGACGAACTTCTGAACACCCCCGCGCCGACACTGCTTGCCGGATTACATGCGCTGGTGGCGGCGATTCATCCTGAGGCGCTCCTCCACAATGGGCACGTGGGCACGCACCGCGGGGACTCCGGTCGATTGCGGAACGTTTCGGCTGCCGTTGAGGTCAGATTAACGCTACAGATCGACATCACAGATTAGGAACAGTCGATTGGGTTAAGATTGAAAATCATGGCCCTTACGGAAAAATCCGAGAAGCACGCGCAAGTCCGCCAGTCGGTGGAGCGCATGCAGGCTGAAGCGCGGTCGGCGGATGAACTCATGAAAGGCATCACCGTTTTACTGAATGAACAGATGCTGAAATACAACTGGGTGGGCTTTTACATGCTCGAACCGGGCGCCAATCCTCCAGTTCTGGTGCTGGGACATTATCAGGGAGCGATGACGCCGCACACTCGCATTTCTCTGAATCAGGGAATCTGCGGCGCGGCGGCCTCGTCTGGCAAAACGGTCATTGTCGATGATGTTGCGAAGGATTCGCGCTATCTGGCGTGCTCGCTGGAAACCAAATCAGAGATCGTAGTGCCCATTTTCGTGCGCGGCAAAGTTGTCGGCGAACTGGATCTTGACAGTCACTTTCCGGCGGCTTTCGGCAGCGACGATCGCGAACTGGTTGAATATTGCGCTCAACTTGTCGGCACCCGACTCGAAGGCGAACGGGTCAAAACTCACTAATCCACGAATCTGGAATATTCATGAAGCGGGTAGTCGCTGCTCTTATCGTGAACGACGGCCGTATCCTCGCATGCCAGCGCACGCGCCATCAGGTGATGCCGCTGAAATGGGAGTTTCCCGGCGGCAAGATCGAGGAGGGCGAACAGCCGCGCGATGCCTTGCGCCGTGAGTTAGAGGAAGAACTCGGCATCGAAGCGACCATCGGCAACGAGGTCGTCCGCATCCAACACGACTATCCGAGCGGAGGCTCGGTGGAACTGCGATTCTTCGAAGTTCATGAATACCAGGGCGAGATTGAGAACCGGATCTTTCGCGAAGTCCGGTGGGTAGGGCGGAAAGAACTGCCGGAGTTGGATTTTCTGGAAGCAGATCGCACGCTGGTGAAGGATCTAGCAGCGGGAAAGATCCTGTAAGCGCGAAACTATGCGCGCGAGTCAGCCTTGCCCGCCGCGCACCAGTCCGTACACATAAATTACCGTGAGCCCGATCATGATCCCGGTCGTGGCCCAGGCAATGATGTTGAATAGCGGCTTATTCACGTATTCGCCCATCAACTCTTTCTTGTTGATGAGCAGCAACATGAAAATCAGCACGAACGGCAGAACCGCGCCGTTGACCACCTGCGAAAACACTGCGATCTTGATCAGCGGAAGGCCAGGGATCATAACCACGGCGCCCCCGGCGGCGATGAGCACCGTGTAGAGCCAGTAAAACACCGGGGCTTCGGAAAACTTGCGCTCCACGCCCGACTCAAACCCCATTCCTTCACAGACCGTGTAGGCAGTTGAAAGCGGCAGTATGGAAGCCGCAAACAGCGAGGCGTTGAAAAGTCCCAGCGCAAACAGCAAGTATGCCCAATCGCCCGCGAGCGGACGAAGGGACTGCGCCGCATCGGCGGCATCGCGAATATCGCGCACGCCATGAATGTAAAGTGTGGCCGCGCACGCGACGATGATGAACCACGCCACCACATCGGTGAAAATACAGCCCACGATCACATCCAGTTGGGAAGCCTTATATTGCCGGCGCGTGACGCCCTTTTCCACGATCGAGGATTGCAGATAGAACTGCATCCAGGGCGCGATGGTGGTGCCGACCACACCGATCACCATGTAAAGATACGGACCCTGAAAAGCCCCCAGCGGAGGAGGCTTAATGGTGGCTTTGATCCGCCTCCATCCATGCAGGCTTCGCTAGGAGGCCGGCAAATATGTACGTAACATAAAAGAAAGAGGCGGCGAGGAAAACCTTCTCCACGCTTTTGTACTGTCCCTTTACGGCAATGAGCCAGACAATCACGGCGCAGATCGGCACCGCGATATATCTTGGAACGCCAAACAGCCCCATGCTGCCTGCAATGCCAACAAATTCGCCGACGACATTCCCGAAATTCGTGATCAGAATGCCGATCATCATCAGGAACGTGATGCGCAGCCCGAATTCCTCGCGGATCAGATCACTAAGACCTTTGCCGGTGACCGCTCCCATGCGGGCGCACATCTCCTGCACCACGATCAGGGCAATCGTAGTCGGAATCATCGTCCAGAGCAGGAGGTAACCGAACTGCGCGCCAGCCTGCGAATACGTCAAGATGCCGTTGGCATCGTTGTCGACGTTCGCGGTGATGAATCCAGGGCCTACGACGGCAAAAAACAGCAGGATCTGGATCTTCCAGCGTCTCAGAAATCTCATGCGCGCAGTTCAAGGTGTCAAAATTGGCAAACAGACGGTTTAGGATAAATGCCCACAGCCGCTTCTGAATAGATGAAAGTGCCGCGCGCCGAAAAAAATCAGAGTTTACTGCGCAGCATATTGATGACGTCATCGGGCGTAATCACGCCCTTGAGACGATTGTGCTGGTCAATGACGGGCAAAGTGAGCAGGTTGTATTTGTCGAAAAGCTCGGCAAATTCCTTTTCTTTTTCACCTTCGTGGCTGGAAATCAGCGGCTCCTGGGTCAAGCCGAGCATAGGAGTAGCCTGAGGGGCGAGAACGATCTTGGCCAACGGCACCGCGCCGACCAACGTTCCGTGCGAATCGATGAGAAAGATGGTGCTCATGCTCTCCATGCGGCCTTCGAAAGCTCGCAGCGCCTCGATCGCGTCGTTGGTGGTAGAGGTCACGGGCATCGCAATATATTCTGTGGTCATGCGGCCGGCGGCGGTGTTTTCCCGGAACTCGAGCAGTTCGGAGACTTCCTGGCGCTCCTCGGGCTGCATCTCGACCAGGATTTCGGCGGTTCGCTCCTCGGACAGGTCGGCCAGCAGGTCGGCAGCGGCATCGGGCTCCATTTCCTCGACGATGTCGGCGGCGCGGTCGTTGTCGAGCGACTCGACTACAGACTTTTGCACTCTGGGCTCAAGCTCCTCCATGGCCTCGGCGGCCACGCCTTCGTCGAGCGTTTCGAAGACCGCCTCGCGCTCGTCGGGAGCCAGGTCCTCGATAATGTCCGCGATGTCGGCGGGATGAAGCTTCGCCAGCCGATCGTGCGAAATCTTGAGCTTCACGCGCCGCGCGGGATCGGTCTCAATGATGTCTATGAAGTCCCAGGGAATTTCGCGCGGTGGCACACGCTGCAACAAGGCGCGCAATGCGGACGCCGGCACCACACCCTTGAGCAGGCGGCGAATCGCGCCCCGTGGGCCGACGTCAACCCCGCCAATCTTTAGTAGCGGACGGCCCAGCGCCGTCTCCCGGTGAAAATCGACATCGTTGACGCGCACAACTTTGCGGCCATGGACGTCGATCACCTGCTGATCGAGCAAGTCGCGGCTCAGCAGCAGCAGGCCTTCGGCACCATCAGCCATTACCCAGTCGCCAAGCGCAGAGGAGGCACGCACACCTCCATTTATGGCGGAAACGGAGTCGAGGGGCAGCAGCCGATTGCCGGAAGAAGTCTTCACGATGAGCAGGGCGATCTTGCTGCGGTCCTCCTGGGGAGCGAGCGCGACCTCGCGGACTCGGCCCTTGGCCGTGCCCGACGAGTCGTAAACCGTCGAGCCCAACAATTCGCTCAGAGCAAGATTGCTCATGGTTCAGAGAATACAAAACTGTTTCGGCGGAAGCCAGATGAATGCGAAGTTTTCGACCAAATTGTCGATCCAGATGCCGCATCGACGCCCGGCTGATAAGGCCATAGTATGGTTCCCGGATGGGTTTGGCACCCTCACGTTGACTTTTCCTCACGCTACAGGCACACTTCTGAATTCGCCCGTCGATCACTGCCGGACTAGCGCGCTAGCCGCGGTGTCAATATCATGAAGCGTGGCGAAGGCCGACTCAGGGACCATTCGCTCTATGTCCGTAGACCGTGTCTCCTATACGCTCGATTCGACGCTGGAGACGGTGAATAACGCCGAAGAAACTGCCGGCCGCATGGCGACCGAGGCAGGTTTTGACGACGAGGAGGTCATGAAGATCGCCATGGCAGTGCGCGAGGCTGCCGTAAACGCGGTTTTGCATGGCAACGCCTACGACCCGAATAAGAAAGTGACGCTCGCCTTTGAGCGGACACCCAGCGATCTTGTTATCGTTATTCGCGATCAGGGCAAGGGGCTGGATGCGGGGAAGATTCCGGATCCATTAGCTCCGGAAAACCTGATGAAGACCTCGGGCCGCGGCATTTTCCTGATCCGCTCGTTCATGGATGTGGTGGAAATCCACCCCTCCCAGACGGGCACCGAACTTAGGATGATTAAGCACGTCCACGGCAACGTGGATTCCAAGGAGGCTCCCCAGTGACCATGAAGTCCAGTACGCGCCAGGTGGATGGCGTCACCATTGTTGACCTCAGCGGCCGAATCACGCTCGGCGAAGGCAGCGTCGTTCTGCGGGATACGGTGCGCGATCTGCTTTCCAAAGGGCAGAAGAAGATCCTGTTGAACCTCGGCGACGTCAACTATATCGACAGCTCAGGGATCGGCGAACTCGTCAGCGCCTACACGACCGCCAAGAACCAGAGTGGCGAACTCAAGCTGCTCAACCTGACTAAGAAGGTGCACGACCTGCTCCAGATCACCAAACTCTACACCGTCTTCGACGTGAAGGATGATGAAGCAGGCGCCGTGAAGTCCTTCAGCAAGTAGTACCGCGCATATCGTGCGGCCATCGGAATTCGGCAGAGTCAGAGGTTATCTCTGGCTCTGTTGTTCCCTTTTCGGGAAGCCTTCGACAAAAATTTTCGCCTTGTGCAGGGTTGAACTGCTTCTGCCCACCTTACAATCAAGCTGGGTCTCGCACTGGTTTGCGACTCGGCTTTATGCGTTTTCCCACCCTGATTTTTCTCGCTGGTATTTTGCTTGCAACGAGCGCGCTGGCTTGGGCTGGCCATCGTTCATCAAAGAACTCCTGGACAAGCAACTCCTCAGAGAACAATTCCTCGGCGGACGATTCTTCGCCGCAGAACTGCCTAACGATTGCCGAAGCAGGCAAGCACGTAGGAAAGACGAACTGCGTCAGCGGAACCGTGTTGCACGTCGAAGAGGGCAACAACGGCGTCACCTTCCTGGACTTCTGCACCGATTACCAGTCGTGCCCATTTACGGTGGTTGTGTTTCGGGGCGATCTCAAGAAAGTTGGCGACGTCCGGCAACTCCAGGGACGAGTAGTTGCCATCAAGGGAAGGATCGAAGAATACGACGAGCGCGCAGAGATCATTCTTAGCCACCCACAGCAACTCGGCGGCAAAGGTGCCGCTATGCTGACGGCCCTGCCCAAGGACTACGACGTGGAGCGCCAGGGCCACTACAGCGCCGGCTCGCCGAGGCTTCCCAAAGCTAAGAAGGCAAAGCACACCAGGCAAAGCCGGTCGATTCCGCTGGAAGATCCGGAAGAACCGTAATCTCATCGCTTTCCCCATGGTTGACACGTTATACGTGCACACGTATACTGTGCCAGTGAACGTTACGCTGTCCATCGACGAGCAACTTGTCGCGAAGGCGCGCAAGAAGGCAAATGCAGTTGGGAAGAGTCTCAATCAACTGATTCGCGACTACCTGCAAAACCTGGCTGGCGGGGACGATCCCGAGCGCAGCATCGAGGAATTTCAGAATCTTTCCGGCCGGGGCAACTCGCGTGGCTGGCGCTTCAATCGCGACGAGATCCACCGCCGGCAAGATTCATGAGTGCGCGGAGCTTTCTCGACACCAATGTTCTTGTCTACACCGACGACAAGGCGGCACCGGCCAAGCAGCGGATCGCCCTCGACCTGGTAGCCGCGCACCGCCGGGCGCAGACGGGCGTTGTCTCTCTACAAGTTCTGCAAGAATATTTTGTTACGATCACGCGGAAGCTGCACGTTGATCCGCAAGTTGCGCGCCGGAAGGTTGAACTACTCGCCGAGTTCGACGTTGCCTCTCCCGATGTCGGAGACATTCTCGCCGCCATTGACCTTCATCGTCTTCACGGCTTCTCCTTCTGGGATGGCTGGTGCTTCGCTCGGCCAAGCAGACGGGCTGCGCCGTACTCCTATCGGAGGATATGCAGGATACAAGAGAGATCGATGGCGTGCGGATCGTAAACCCGTTCCGCTGACCGCCCTCTGCTAACCACTGCCCACCGACCACTGTCCACTGCGTTCACACCATTCCCCGGCGCAACTCCTCCAGCGGATACTTCGTTCCACGCCAGACAATCCCGCCCTGCCGAATTGTCAGCACCATGGAGCGGACCAGCGTGTACATGAACAGTGTGGTGCTCACCGGATGCAGAAAGAAGTAATAAGGCGCCACATCCGAACGCTTGGCCATTCCCCAATAGATCCCAAAGAGCGATAGCAGCGCGACGGCGTAGGGCAGACGCGCCCATCCATGCGCGAGCCAGACACCGAGAAACGGCCCAAGATTAAGGAATGCTAGCCCGAGAACCGACGCTACTGTGCGCGGCCACTGAAAAGACAGCACGGCGAAAAAGTTCTTGGTGAGATTGTTGACAATGCCAAACGCGCCCTTGGCCCAATGCAGCGAAATCAGATCCTCGCCAAACACGTTGCGCTGCGCGTACCCGCCATTCTTTACGACCTTGCCGAGTTTCATGTCGTCCAGCACTTCCATGCGCAAAGCTTTGTAAGTACCGACCGCCTCATACACGGGCCGCCGAATCATGTTGAATGCGCCCACTCCCATGTGGTCCTGCGCGGCCGGATCGGCAACCTTCCACGGACGGTGGCCAAAAACAAACAACGCCTGAAAGAAAGCAATCATCATGCGCTCACCCGGACGCTTCATGATCATGCGCGGAAAGAGCACGACATGATCGGCCTTTTCGACTTCGGCATAGGCCAAGACACGACGCACCGAATCAGGCTTGAAGAGCACGTCAGCATCAGTGAAAAGCAGCCAATCGCCGCGCGCCTGAGCCGCAGCCGTCCACATTGCGTGGGTCTTGCCCATCCACCCGGCAGGCAGTTCTGCAACATGCAGAACGCGCAGCAAGCCGTGGGCAGCCGAACGAGCGGCTACCTCTTCCATACGCGCGCCAGTTTCATCGGTGGACCGGTCATCGACCGCGATGATCTCGTAATTGGAGTAGTCGAGGGCGAGCAAGTGGCTGAGCGTGGCACCAATATCCTGCTCCTCATTGCGCGCCGGAACGATGATGCTCACGCGAGGCTGAGGCTGCGGGCCGCCGGTCCCATTCCGGCCGGGCAACATCGGCGATCCGAGGCATTCCGATGGCAGCCTCGACAACCCGCGAAGCCCAGGCCAGAGCCAGCATGCTGCCTGCAATCCAGTGAAAAGTCTGCCAGTTCATCTCAGCGAAGATTCTCCCTCTTGCTGCTGGCGATGCGCCCGCCTCACCCGCGATACGCAACGCGGGCGCAAATCGCATTCCGTAGAAAAGGATCACGGAAGAAATGACCATCGCGATTACGGGCAGAATGAATGCGGCCTGAAGGGAGCGCTTGTCGGCGACCCATCCCATCATGGTCGGCGAAGGCACGTCCCCGAGAATGTGAATGATGAAAATATTCACTGCAATTGCCGTCGCGCGAATATGAGCGCCGACCGAATTGATCAGTGCAGCATTCAGCGGCGATGTGTTAAGCAGCAGGAGGAACGCAGCCACCGCAATCGCGGGCACCATCGCCCTGCCTCGCGCAAACAGAGCCACAATCATCACGGGCACGCCCAGTCCCATGCTTACCGCCGAGACCAGATAGTAGGAACTCTTCATGCGTGGCAACAGATAGTCTCCCAGCCAGCCGCCCGCGAGCGAGGCCAGAATTCCATCCACCACGATGATGATGCCAAATATTAGATTGGCTGCCTCCAGAGAGTAGTGGCGTTCGCTGTAGAGGAACTGGGGCATCCATACCTGGATACCACCCAGTGAAAATGTCATGGCAGCCATGCCGAGCGTCGCCGTCAGGAAGGCTGGATTGCGCGCCAGGCCAAGAACTGTCCCGCGCTCCCGGGTCTCCTTCAGGGAATCGAACTGCCCCCGCACCGGTTCCTTCAGAAACGATACCGCCAGCGCCAACAAAAACCCTGGCGCGGCCGCAATATAAAAGGGGAAACGCCAACCATAATGCGGCGAAAGATATCCTCCCAACAGATAGCCCGCCGCCGAGCCTACCGGAAGCGCCAGATAAAAGATTCCCAAAATCCGCCCGCGTTTCTCCTCCGCGAAAAGATCGGCGACGAAGGTTGGTGCGATCGTGACGAACGTGGCCTCGCCGACGCCGACCAGAGTATGGCGAATCAGCAATTCGGTGTACGTGTGTGTGACCGCAGTCAGCAATGTAAGGCCGCTCCAGAAAATTGCGCCCAGCACGATGATGAGTTTGCGGGAATAGCGGTCAGCCAGCGGGCCCACGAATGGGGCGGCCACCATGTAAAAACCCAGAAACGCGCTGGTGAGATAGCCAATCTGGGTCTTGGTCACGTGAAACTCATCCTGCACCAGCGGCTGAACCGCGAATAGCACGTTGCGATCCACGTAGTTGAGCAGGTTCAGCGCAGTCAACACGATGAGCGCGGTGCGAGGATGAAGTTTGGCAGGGGTCACGGGTCGAGCGAATATAGCACGGGGGAAATGCAGAAGTTAAAAGTCAAATTGCAGAAGTAAAACCGAACGATCTCACTTCTTCAATCTGACTTTTAACTTTTGACTTTCTTCGGCCTCGGCCATCTCGCCACCACGACCGTCGAAATCCCGCCGCGCGGCCGGAAGTCGCCCTTCACCTCGGCCCACACCGGCTTTGCCCAGCGCACCACATCCTCCAGCACCTGGTTCACGATGTTCTCCTGGAAGATGCCCAGATTGCGATACGCCTGCAAATACTCTTTCAGCGACTTCAGCTCGAGGCACCGCTGATTCGGCTGGTAGCGGATGGTGATCGTGCCAAAATCGGGCAGGCCGGTCTTCGGGCATACCGAAGTAAACTCTGGATCATCAACCACGATTTCATAGCCAGGAAACTGGTTGGGCCAGGTTTCGATCTCGGGAAACTTGTGATCAAGCCCCGCACTGGCATGCTCATCGGTATAGCGGCGCGGTTTCGGCATGAGTCATTGTATCCAGTTCGCCGGGGTTGATTCACCACAGAGACACAGAGACACAGAGAAAGTCCATAAGCTGCAGAATCGAAGAAACGGAAATTTTGCTAAGCAGTGCTTTTCTCTGTGGCTCTTTGCCCTCGTGGTGAGAACCCAGAGCGGCGGCTGTCACCCGCAAATCCGCCACTCAGAATTGGTCCAACATGCTGCCCCCGCGCATCTAACCAGATAAGCCCACAAATGATGCTTTACGCGGCTTCCAGCGACGCGCGGATGATACATTGAAGTTTGCGCTTTCCTCTGCATGCCATTGAATGGAAACAGTTCGGAACGTCCACTTCGGCGTTGGTGGACAACGGCGGTCATCGCCCTGGCCGGCGTCGTTATATTGGCGGCATTTGTCTCGCGGCGAGATGATTCCGTTCCGATTCGCACCGCCGAGGTCGAACGGGGCAAAATTCGGAGTGTCATCTCCACTAACGGAAAAATAGAGCCCGTCAACAATTTCGAGGCGCATGCCCCGCTTTCAACCAGCGTACAGCGTGTTCTTATCAAAGAAGGCGCCTCTGTCAAAAAGGGCCAACTGCTGGTTGTTCTTGATGACGCCGATGCCATTGCGAAGGCCGCTCGTGCCCAGACGCAACTGAAAGCCGCTCAGGCCGACCTCGCCGCCATCGAACGGGGTGGAAATCAGGAAGAAGTGCTGAACCTCGACGTTCAACTCGTCAAAGCACGCACTGACCGCGATTCGGCCCAGCGCAATCTGGACGCGCTGAAGAAACTCAAGCAGGAGGGCGCCGCCTCCGATGGCGAAGTCAGGGATGCGGAAAACACTTTGGCGCGCGCCGATGCCCAACTCGACTTCCTGAAGCAAAAACAGACGAAGCGCTATTCCAACGCGGAAGTGGCTCGCGTTCAAGCCCAACGCAGTGAGGCACAAGCCGCCTTCGACGCCGCGCAGGACACGCTGGCGAAATCGAATGTGCGCGCACCTTTTGATGGCATCGTGTACTCGCTGCCCGCCAAACAGGGGGGCTTCGTGACGAGCGGCGACCTTTTGCTGCAG
>CAVPUZ010000016.1:0-266886 GCA_963709055.1 uncultured Acidobacteriaceae bacterium | reverse complement strand
CGAGTCTGTGTGAGAAGTACGGTTGTTCTCGGTCATAAGAGTTAGCCTTTCCGCGCAAAGCTCATCCGCTTTTTGCCCAGCTCCACATACCCGTCGTCCATGATCTTCGGGATGATGTAAGTTCCTTCCCGGAGGTCATAGGTGACGAGGTTCGGCTTGCCGTCCTTCATCTCGTAGACGCTGAACTTCTCCGGCGCATTGGTCTTGATATAGGTGAACTTGTCGTCGTGATAGATCGACTGGATGTCGAAGGGCGCTTCGTTGGCCTTGTAGACGTAGTCAAACTTGAGCTGCGTGGGATAGCTGCTCTTGTACTCGTCCACCGCCTGCTCGACGTGCGATTGCAGAGCTGCCACCTGCTGCTTCGACTGTTCGAGTTGCGCGGCCGGCACGAACTGCGCGGGGCCGCTCGCGGCCACAATCGCTGAGCGGTCGGCGGGTTCGACGATCACCTTCAGGTCGGGCTCTCCCGGAGACCCGGAGATGTCCTGCAGGGTGAAGCTGTAGATGTTTCCCTTATCCGTTATCAGATTCAAATTGGAGCTGATGCCTTGTTTCGCCGGATGCACAAAGCAGAAGTTGCCCACCACATCGACAATCCAGAAGTCCTTGTCGCCCGTGGCGGCTTCCATGATCTTTTCGGACGGTGGCACTTCGATCAGGGTTGTGTACTTGACCTTGGCGCGGATCGCAACGATGTCCTGCGAGTGATACTGCACCGTGCGTGCGGATTCCTGGCCGAAGGCCGCGATGGATGCAACGGCGAAAACAGCGTTGACAATGAATTTGATGGGTCGCATTGTGTGGTTCTCCTTAGTGGTTCGTGTTAGAGGTTGACGTGGCCAGCGTGCGTGGCTGGAATGGATAGTCTTCCGCCAGATGGCGAAGCCCATCGGCAATGCCGAAGCGCTCGAAGTAATCGCGCTTCTTCAAGTTGTCGCGGGCGTTGTTCGTTGCCATCCAGTGCGAAACGGAATCGACGTTCAATTGCACTTTCTTCGAGGTCTGCGCCTTGCGAATCAGCATTTGGCCGGGCGGGACGAGTCCGCCGATAAGGTCCAACTCCGTGTCGTTCAGATGAAACGCTTCCCGGTAAACCTCGCGGTTCATCTCCGGGTTGGCGAGGAAGATTTTCGTCGGGCAGCTCTCGGCCACAATCGCCAGCATCCCCGACTCCTCAAGCTCCTTGATGGATTGCGTCGCCAGGATCATCGCCGCTTTGTGCTTGCGCCAGGTCTTCTGCGCCTGCACAACGTAATTGCGGATCGTCTCGTTTTTGATAAAAAGCCACGCTTCGTCGAGCAGGAAGACCTTGAAGGTGGCGAGTTTCTTCGGATCGGCGATTTCATTCGACGCGCGATGTAAAACGTAAAACAGCAGCGGCTCCAGGACTTCGGGCGCATCGTTCCAGCCGTGAAAGTTGAAGGTCTGAAAGCGGGAGAACGAAAGCGTATCCTCGGCGTTGTCGAAGAGGAATCCGTACTGCCCGCCGCGTGCCCAGCGATGCAGACGTTCCTTCAACTCGCCAACGATGTTCGTAAAGTTTGAGACCGTGCGCTGGGTGGGCTCCAGCATGTACATGCGCTCGATGGCATCCCACAGGCGGCGTTCTTCCTTGAAGTCCAGCCGGTACCGCTGTCCGTTGCCCTCAATCAGCACGCGGAAGAAGCTGAACAGGAATTGCAGGTTCTCTTTGGTCTGCGGCAGCGAGAACGGATTGATGGTGAAGTCGCGTGACTCCTGGCCGGCGTTTAGATACGAGCCGCCGAAGATCGTCGTAAGCGATTGGAAACTGCCCCCGATATCAAATATGAATGTCAAAGGCGCGTATTTCTGGGCATTTTGCAACAGAAAATTGGCCAAATAGGACTTCCCACTGCCGGTCATCCCGAGGATCAGCGTGTGGGCAACCTCGCCGTTATGCAGATTCAGAAAGTAGGGTGTGCTGTTGTCGGTTTCGAGGACAGCCAGGTACTCGGTGCCGAGAAACGCATTCGTCTTCTCGCCCGGAAGGATCGTAAACAGAAAAGACAGGTCGGCGTAGTTCGTGTTCAGCAGAAACAGCTTGCGAAGGTTCAGCGCATAGTTGCCCGGCACGATGGCGAAATAGGCGTTGAGTTGGTTGTAGGTTTCCGAAAACAGGCTGCCGTCGGCGTTGGTGAAGATACCTGCGAACTCGGCCCCGAGTTGGTCCAGTTCGGCTTTTGAGCGGCCGTAGAGGACAATCGTCAACGAGAAATCGCCGAGTGATTGACCGTCGCCCAGAGCACGCAGGCAATCGCCAAGGTTCTCAATGTCTGCCTGCTTCGACTCGTCCACCAGCACGTCGCGTGGGTTCGTGTTCGTGGCGTCGTTGCCCATCTGCGAGACAAACCCGGTCTTCGACATATTGAAGTGGCGGCGGCGTTTGTTGACTTCCTTGCGGGCCTTGTCCGCCGCGAGCGGCGTCCACTCCGTGACGACTCGGAAGTTGGCTGGGATCTTCAGCAGCGCATCGAGTGCCAAGGGGCGCGTCTCGGTGACGGCCTCTTTCATCGTCAATACGCGGATGATGTGATCGCCGACACGTAGATGATCGCGCTCTGCTTCGATGTTCGAGTTCACGACCTGATAGTCGAGAAACTGCGTGGACTGGGGCTTACCGGCAACGCGCCAGTCGTCGAAGTTAAGCAACCGGCGAAAGAATGTTAACTGTCCCTGCCGATCCAAGACTTCGATTTGCATGAAGTCCGCAAGTTGTCGAACAAATGCCTGTACGCACTGATCGAGGCGCCGAACGTCGTGCTCGATATGCGAGCGCAACAACGTCTTCATGCTGTCGTTAGTGAATTGCGCCTTAAACTCGCCAACCGCGCCAGCGGGATCTCGGAAAAAGCGAGCTAACGCCGCGGCCACGCCGGTCTTCGATCGCACTCCTTCGAGCAGAATGCAGTAGAAAATCTCAACCTGATAAAGATGGTCGCGCTTGGCTTCAAAGAACTTCCGCCGCTGCTCGATGGCCGCTTCCACAATCGGGTCGTCGTATTTCGCGAAGGGTATGTCCGGCCGGTTCGACTTGAAGAGATATTGGTAAACGTGGAAGCCGGGGCCAAACGCCTTCAACGCCGCCTCCAATCGCTTCACCGCATACTCTTGCTCCGAGCGGTCGAGACTTTCGTAGTCCACGCCGGGAACGCTGAGGACCATGCCGACATCGCCGCTCTTAGTAAGAAAAGCTGTCTCATTCCAGAACCCGTACAGGTTGATGTGGTCATTCAGTGCCGCACTTTCTTTCCACGGCTTGATGACCTTATCGAGACGCAGCATCACAACACCTCCACGCGGGGGATGAACTGCTTCGCCGCGTCATAGCGCAGCTTGTAGCGTTCGGACCTGGCCAGAATGAGGAGGAACGCCGGATCGCTGTTCGTGACCCAATGACCGAAGGCAAAACCACCGATGAACACGGCGATCCCCGCCAGGATGGAATTGAAAAGATTGAACGCCCCAACCGCGCCCACGCAGACGAAGTAAAACAAAGTCCGCTCCACGCCCAGATAGGTGAGGGGCTTATGCAGGCTCTTAAACACCCGGTTTGTGCGATGTTGTCGTGTTTTGTCTGTCATAAGCCACTCGCCTAGCTAAACGTGTTGAATGAAAAAGTCTGGGATATTGGGACGGTCGCTAAACGCCCCAGAGCCAGCTCAGTACATTCACGGCGAGAACGGCAATGCCCGTTCCGGCGGCAACGCCGGCGAGCGCCTTCTTTGCGCCGGGTTCGCCGTGGGCGAAGCCGTAGCCGCCGATCACGATGGCAACCAGACTTGCAACCTTTGCGATGGTGCCGGTGAAAAGGCTTTGGATGGCGGTAAAGCCGGTGTCGAATGGTGACCCGCCCTGCGCTAGAACGACCACGGGCGTGAGAAAAAGCAGGGCTAGTAGAGCCGCGCTTGGACGCGCCCACTTCGACCGAAGAAGGGGCTGGACTGGGCGGATAAGGTGGACTTGAAACCAGCGTGATGACATTTGCGCCTCCGGAAGCAGCTAAGATCCGCTGCTTGTGGCGCAAAACTAACCGCGCTCAATTGCGCTGTCCAACAACTTCTCGTCACTCTGTTATTCCTGGGAGGAATAACAGGCGAGTACGGCGTCGCGACCAAGTAAATTGCGCCTTCCGACCCGATAGCTTCGGCAAGGAATCTTCCTGAGAAAGCGATTGGTCGGCAAATACGACCCGGGCACCGATACAAGGAAAGCGTCCGAGTATGCGGCCCCGAGATAACATTGCGGTGTTGGGCGCGTAAACACTTTGCTCGCAAATCTGCGTCCAAGTCCCTGCCGATGAAGCAGATAAGGCTGCCATTGTCTGCTTGACTCAGTTCTTCTCAAACAGCTGCTCTGCATCCGCGACGTGATTTGCTCAACGAAATGTGACGTGAGAAATCGGTGTTATTGCTGTCTGATATTCCCGGCAGGAATATCACGCGGACGAGAAGTTGTTGGACACGGCCGCGGAAACGAAGCAAATTGGCTGACATCGTCGGTTCTTCGCAGAGTCCAATAGACCGAGGAACCGCAGCGGCGAAACGAGACTCTATGTCAACCCAGCCCAATCGAATTCCGACACGCGAGCGAATACGCTCGGTTCGGGAAGCACCCGTCAGCCAAGAATACGCTGCCCGTTTCCTCAACCTCCACCCTAAGACTGTGCTCCGCAAGGCTCGTGAGGGCTCGCTTCCCGCGCATCCCGTTGGGACAGGTCGGAAGCGCTGGCATTTCTATCTCTCGGAGCTAGACCATTGGCTTCGTTCTCAGGTAATCTCAGGCAGCCACCCGCGTCGCCAACCCCAAGGAGATTACATTGGCTAAGCGAACGCGGTATCAGTACGGTAGTGTTGAGATCAACAAACGCGTAACAGGACCGGACGTATGGCTCTATCGTTGGTGGGAACCGACTTCAGACGGTCGCAGGACCAGAAGGGGGTTCACCGTCGGAACCGTCGAAAAGTACAAGACGGAGGCCCACGCCTTGAAAGCAGCGGAAGGCATGCGGCTGATGATCAACGATGGGATCTTGCGTCGAGAAACGGTTCTCTTCTGTGGCATCCTCGACCGTTTCCTGCTCGATCAGAAACAGGAAGAGGACGCCGAACAAATCACTCACAATACTCTAGCCTCCTACCGAAGTATGATTTGCCAACACATCCGACCCAAGTGGGGCGACGCCTATCTCGAAGACGTTCGGCCCGCTTTGGTACAGGATTGGCTTCGCAAGCTCGTCCTCTCGCCCAAGTACAAGGGACATATTCGATCCCTGATGTATCGTCTTTTCGACAAGGCGATGCTTTGGGAATTGCTGAATGTGGAACGAAACCCCATGGACTTGGTCGAAGTGAAGGGCATCAGCAAGCGCAAGAAACGTCCTCGCGTCCTTCAGGTGAAGGATGCGTGGCAAATACTCGACGCGCTGGTTCAGCCCTTTCGAACCATCGCGCTAATTGGCCTGTGTTTCGGTTTGCGAATCAGCGAAATCCTGGGTTTGCGTTGGACGGATTTCGATTTCAAGCGATCGGTGGTTCTGATTCAACGATCGGCGGTCGGAAAGCGGCTCAACAAATTGAAGACGGAGTATTCGCAGGACGAGGTTCCAATCGAACGGGGCTTCATTCTCGAACTGAGGAAATGGCAAGCGCTCTGTCTCGATTCCGAGGGACACTGGCTCTTCCCGAGTCCAGTGACCGGTCGGCCGTATCACGCCGACTCGATTCGCAACGACTACCTGGTTCCTACAGGTCTGAAACTGGGACTTGGCAGGATCGGGTTTCACACGTTCCGTCACACATATCGTGCTTGGCTGGACGAGACCGGAGCACCCGTGGGCGTACAGCAGAAACTCATGCGACACGCGCACGTCTCAACCACAATGGACCAGTACGGCAATGCCTCGGCCCTGGCCAAGCGCAAGGCCAATCGGCCCATCGTGCAACGCCTCTTGCAAAGGCCTGCCAATCAAGAGGTCTCCGTTCAATAAATAAGGGGAACTGTGAGTCAGTTCCCCTTATTGGACAGTTTTGGACAGTTGCTGCGAGTGCCCAATTGCCCGTAACCTTATGATTGCGTTGGTTGCGGGGGGTGGATTTGAACCACCGACCTTTGGGTTATGAGCCCAACGAGCTACCAGACTGCTCCACCCCGCAGAAAAATCATAACAGCGCGGTGCAGTACGGTCAAACTAGCTCGCCGTCGTAGTCGTCAATTTGAACTTGTGAGCCGAACTCAAATTCCACTACCCGCCGTTGCGCTAGTGCCCTTATTCAAACTGAGGCGCTACCGCCCCGCAGGATCATCATTCTCAATCTCTACAAATCATATCTTCCAATTCTGGCGCACGCGGTCAGCGGCTCAGTTTCTTGCGCTGGCAAGCGTCGACGATCTTTGTCGGATCGATCGCCTCCCGGTCGATCTGCTCCTCGAGAATCTTCCCGTCTTTCCCAATCAGGAAGTTCACCCGCCGCGCCGCTTTATATTTATCCACGTAAATTCCATACTCGCGCGTGACATCGCCACCCCAATCGCTCAGCAGCGGAAATGTGACCCCGATCTGGTCGGCGAAAGCTTTGTTGGCGAAGGGACTGTCCATGCTCACACCCAGGACCTGGGTGTCGGCCGCTTCCAGCTTCTGAAGATCCTGCTGGAAGGCCTTCATTTGCGCGGTTCAACCACCGGTGAACGCAAAAATATAAAAGGCTAAAACCACATTGCTCTTGCCCTGATACTGGCTCAGCGAGACGCTTTTCAGGTTTGCGCCGTCAAAGTACTGCAGCTTGAAGTCAGGAGCAAGGTCGCCAACTTTCAGCTTCAACGGCGCCGGTTCCATCTTGTTTTCCTGCGCTCTGGCCAGCGGACACACCATCGCGGCCGTGACCAGCCAGATCGCAAATATCGTCGAAAGTCCCCTTCGCTTCATGGCACCCCTCCATGGAAACTTGTCCCAGCCTATCCTGCCTGCAGTCATGCGGTCAAAACTTTAATCGGTTCCTCACCGCAATTTCCTGACAATGAGGGCTACAATGTGGCCGGAACCGAACCGAATCGGATCAGATGAGCATCAAGACTCTGAACGATATTCTTTCGACTGTTTACCAAAGCCACCGCGACCGCGTAATGCTGCAGCGGGGATCCCAGGGATGGATTCCCATCTCCTCGACCGAACTCTATCGCAACGTGGTGGGATTGGCGCGCGCACTCGAGTCGTGGGGGATCGGCAAACGCGATCGCGTTGCCATCCTCAGCGAAAACCGGCCGGAGTGGACAATTACCGATTTCGCCACGCTCGCTCTCGGCGCAGTTACGGTTCCTGTTTACTCGACCCAGACGGCCGAGCAGACCGCCTTCATCCTCAACGATGCCGGAGCGCACATCGTCGCTGTCTCCACCCAACAGCAACTGGAGAAAGTACTCAGCGTCCAACAGAACACATCCGTGCAGCGAATTCTGGTAATGGACGACCTGGAAACGCCGCATGCCATCCCCATCCGCGAATTGATGCAGCAGGGCCCAACCAGTGCGGACGCGGCATTTGACGCTCGAGCGCAGGCGATTGCCCCCGATGACCTCGCGACGATCATCTACACCTCCGGCACCACCGGCACTCCCAAAGGTGTGATGCTGACCCACGGCAACATGGCATCGAACATCTCGCATTCGCTGGACGGATTCAGTCTCGAAACTGCGGAAATCAGTATCTCCTTCTTGCCTCTCTCGCATGTCACCGCGCGGCACGTGGACTTTGCCTTGCTCTACAACGGTGTAACCTTGGCGTACTGTCCCAACATTCCGGATCTCCCCGAAGCATTGTTGGAGGTGCATCCGACGGTCTTTGTTGCGGTGCCGCGCGTCTACGAAAAGATTCGCAAGCAAGTCATTCTGAAAGCGGAGGGATTCCCCAAGCGCGAAATCTACCGCTGGGCGCTCAAGGTTGGGCGCGCTCACCGCGAGGAAACATTGTCGGCCGTTCAACCCACTGCTCTTTCCTGGAAGATCGCGAATCATCTTGTATTTTCGAAGGTGCGCAGCGGCATGGGCGGACGAGCCAAAGAGTTCATCTCGGGAGGCGCGCCCCTGGGCCGCGAGTTAACGGAGTGGTACGCCGACATCGGCATCCGAATCCTCGAAGGATACGGCCTCACCGAAACCTCGCCCGTAATTGCCGTTAATACTCCCCTGGCTCACAAACTGGGAACGGTCGGCAAGCCGCTTCCCAACGTTGAAGTGCAAATTGCGGATGATGGTGAGCTGCTGGTTCGCGGCCCATCGGTTTTCCAGGGCTACTGGAATCGGCCGGACGAGACTCGCGACGCTTTCACAGATGGATGGTTCAAAACTGGCGACATCGGCAACATCGATAGTGACGGCTTCCTCTCCATCACGGATCGCAAGAAAGATCTCATCAAGACCTCGGGTGGAAAGTTCATTGCGCCCCAGCCAATCGAGAATTCCCTGAAGCTCAACCCGCTGATCGGGACCGCGGTGGTGCTTGGCGACCGCCGGAAGTTTCCTGCCGTCCTCATCTCCCCCCACTTCCCGGCCCTCGAGGATTGGGCCCGCAGCAACCAGATCGTCTTCTTTTCGCGCCAGGATCTAGTCGCCAATGGCAAGGTCCAGGCGCTTTACGAGAACCTCGTCGAAGAAATCAACCAAAGCCTGGCGCGCTTTGAGAAACTGAAGCGCGTGCTCCTGGTCGCCGAAGAATTCTCCGCCGCCGATGGCACACTGACCCACACCTATAAAGTCCGGCGCCGCGGAATCGAGACGCGCTACCAGCACTTGATCGACGAGATGTATGTGAAGGCCGAAGCATTGCCCGACAAATAGCCGGAAGGAGCCTTACAATAAGAATATGACGGACTCATTGATCATCGCAGGCAAACAATTTCAGTCCCGCCTGATCGTTGGGACTGGCAAATACAGATCGTTTCAGGAAACCGCGCGCGCCCTCGAAGCCAGCGGCGCTGACATGGTGACGGTGGCGGTACGCCGGGTGAATCTTGACCGCAGCAAGGAATCTCTTCTCGACTTCATCGATCCCAATAAATATTTCCTTCTGCCCAACACCGCCGGCTGCTATACCGCGGATGACACCATCCGCACCGCGCGGCTGGCGCGCGAGGCCGGACTTTCCGACTGGATCAAGCTAGAAGTCATCGGCGACCAGGCAACGCTCTTCCCGACGTGCAGGCCACGCTCGAAGCCACGCGCACGCTGGCCAAAGAGGGCTTCACCGTGCTCGCCTACACCTCCGATGACATCGTCTTCGCCAAACGCCTGGTGGATGCGGGAGCCGCGGCGGTGATGCCTCTCGGGGCGCCGATCGGCAGCGGCCTCGGCATTCAAAACACCGCCAACCTGCGGATCTTGCGCGAGATGATCACGGGCGTTCCATTGATTGTGGACGCAGGCGTCGGCACAGCTTCCGACGCGGCCATTGCAATGGAGTTGGGCTATGACGCGGTCCTGATGAATACTGGCATAGCCGGGGCTCAGGAACCCGTGCTGATGGCCGAAGCCATGAAGCATGCCGTGCTGGCGGGGCGGCAGGCATATCTGGCCGGACGCATGCCGCGCAAGCTCTACGCCACCGCCAGTTCGCCCCTCGAAGGCGTATCGCGCTAGCCGACCGCAGCCAACGGCGCGACTTTGTCGCTCTCGGTTTGTCGCTCTCGGAAAGAGCCGACGCTTCGCTCGATTTTTGGGTGGCGCAACGCTTAAGTGCTCCGTTTCGAAACGCCTTCACAGGTTGCTGAAAAAATGTTCGCACAACCGTGGAAGAGCGGCCCTTCCTGAAGGACCGCGTATGCCGTCTTGAATCAGCCGGGGCTTCAAGTGTGTGCGTGAGAACTCGAATTTTCAACTTGCCGTGGAACGATCTCTGCGATCATCAGCCGCGAAGCGGCGCAAGAGTGCAGCCCACGGCGCAAGCCGTGGGCGCCGGTGGGAAACGATCAAGCCCCGGAGGGGCGCAGACGAGATTCTCACGCACACACCTCAGCCCTGGTGGTCGTTTTTTCACGAAATGGCGACTTTTTTCAGCAAACTCCTCAGCCGCCGGGGTGGGTGACAATCCTCGCTCGGGGAAAAACAAAGGGCGACCGTTTGGTCGCCCGATTTCCATCCAATACAAATTGAGACTCGTCCTACAGCATCTTCACGCTGTCCACGTGAATTTTGTCTCCGTCGATGTGTCCGGTGACCGCCACGTGATGTCCGTAGTGATCCTTGAGGGAATCGGGATTTTCGACATTCAGCACTTTTTGATCGCCGTCGGTGACGACAACCGGCTTGGCCCCAGCGGCGATGCACTTCTTTGTGCATGCCTCGGCGCCCGCATTGGCTCCCTTGACGCCGCACTTCGAATCACTGACCCAGCCGTTCACGGTTTGTGCATTCCCTGCAAACGCCACCGATGCCACCAGCAGGATCAATGCAAAAGCCAGCATCAACAAAACAACTTTTCTCATAGCATCCTCCTCTGATTCGTCCCCACATGAATCTTCCGAACTGTACCACAGCGCCTGTGTGCCTGCACTCGTCTTTCCCCGTTCTCCCCCGGCGGATGCGCCGTCCGAAACACAGACAATCCTCTAACGACATGCCACGATTCGGTATATTATGAGGCAGCCCAATGCTGATGTAACTAGGGAGGTAACAATGTCGACGCGGTTCCGCCTTTTGTCCCTCAGGTTTCTGCCACTTATCGGAATCCTGTTATTGGCTGCCACTGCTCTTTGCCAGGATGCCTCAACGCCTCTCCTGAAGCTGCAACGTTCGAAGGCATACCTGGAACTTGAGACAAATGTCGTTCACGCGCAAGGGCATGAATGGCATTACCTATGGCAAGGGTGGCGATGTTTCCAGTTACCCTAATTCCCTAGCTTGCCTGCTCGTTTATGGAGATGGAAAGTTTGTCCTGGAGAAACGGGACGAATCAACCGTCGGCAAGCCAAAAGTCAAAATTGCCGAAGGGTCTTTAACGGCGGATGACCTTCAGCACTTAAAGGGAATGCTCGACGATGAAGGGCTTAAGAAGATCGTCAGTCCGGCAGCGCCGGAGCTTCCTGCCAACGCATCCGCGATTCGTGAGATCGAGAGCGTGGATGCGCAGATCGATCGCGGGGGAACTCTGCAGCGCTTCACGACGATAAAAGAGCGTGTGAAAATGGCTGCCAGCGAAACCGGGGGCGTGACCAATGGAATGGACACTTATCTCGACAATGGAGCTCACTTCCAAAAAACCTTGAATCCGCTGCTCAAATGGTTCGATGGAGTGGAAAAAAAGAACAAGTCGCAATTCAAGGAATCGAGCCCGAAATATTGCGCACCGATGAATGTAGGATGAACATGAGAAAAATTGTCTTCGTTGTTATCGTGTCCGCATTCCTGCTGTCTGCGACGGCCGCATATTCTCAACGGCCGGAAGTGCCGCTACGCATGTTTCTCAATGAGATCCAGCCCGGTGTGATGTCTTCCCCACAGTATTGCTTGCTGGTGTTCGATGACCACCATTTTCACGCCGAGAAAGCCAATATCAAGAATCAGCAAGCCACCGACCGCAAGGTCTCCGAGGGTCATCTTTCCGACAAGGATTGGAGCGCGCTGGTGGCTATTATCGACAGCCAGAAATTTCGCGATCTCAAAGTACCGCAGTCTGTGCCGCCTCTGGTCATGCAGGATACTCATCCTTACACCATCAGCATCGCACGGGACAAGAACTTCCAGAACATGGAATTTCTCGACTCGAAAAGCATGAAGCCATATGAGGCAGAAGTAAAACCTCTTTTGCGGTGGTGGAAAGAAGTGCGCAGCGAACGCATGGAATCGAGGACTTCCGATCCTGACTCTCGATGTACGCTTGATAATTCGCACGCGGTTTTTGCGCAATAGAATCGGCTTGGGGCGATGCGCAGCGAGGTTGAGAGATCGTTACTTGCCGCTCCTGGCTCGACCAGTCGCCGGCTTTGGGGCAGCTTCGGGAGCGACGAAGACCACCTCTCCCTTGCGCGTGTAGTGCAACTGCTCGCGCGCTTCCTTTTCGATTGTCGCCGGATCCGACTTCAGCAGCTTGATCTGCTCCGCATACTGCGCGTTGGCCTTCTGCAGCCGGTCCACTTCGCTCTGTAGTTGCTTGCATCTCCGCGCGCTTCTGGCGATAAACGACCATGCCATTCGCGCCAAACGTCGTGTGCAACAACACTCCCGCAATGATCAGAACGGCAGCAGCCGTCCCCAGTCGCCGCCACTCGCGAACCAACCAGGACCAGACCGGGCGAGTACGTTCCACCCATCGCGCCGCCACCGCTTCCGCCCGTGGAGCCTGCTCCATGACCGCGCGCAGGCCATCCTCGGGACGAGGGAATGGGCGAGGAGGGAATGCGCTGAGGAAAGACGCGCGCTCTCGAGTCAGGCCCTAACCGAAGATTTGTCAATCGAAGATCCATGCTTTCGCTGCCGTGCTCAATTTTGCAAGGTCTTCCCTGCTCCTCGCCTCGCTGTAGACGCGCACCACCGGCTCCGTGCCTGAGAGCCGGTAGCAAACCCACGATCCATCCGCGAGGACGAGTTTAAGACCGTCGATCCGCACCACCCTGGCAACTTTGCTGCCACAAAAGTCAGCCGGATCCGCACGTAACTTCTCAGTAAACTTCTGTTTCACTTCCGGCGTCAAGCGGAAGTTCTCCCGCAGCGGATAGAAGGAACCAACTTCGGCAAATACATCCTGTAGTTGTTTGCCCAGCGATGCCCCACGCCTGGCGATCATCTCGCAGCAAAGCAAGCCCGCGAGCACTCCATCTTTTTCCGGAACATGCTTGCGAATCGACAGGCCCGCGCTCTCTTCTCCGCCAATCAGAATCTTGTCCTGCTTGATGAGTTCGCCAATGTACTTGAATCCTACGGGCGTTTCATGGAGTTCGATCTTGTGCTTCTCGGCCAGCGCATTAATAAGGTTGGTAGTGGCAACCGATTTTCCGACGCCATTCTTCCAGCCGCGGCTTTCCACCAGATAGTCGAACAGCAGAGCAATCACGTAGTTCGGCTGGATGAAGGTGCCATCTTGATCCACAATGCCGAAGCGGTCGGCGTCGCCATCGGTCGCAATGCCAATATCCGCGCCGATTTCGCGCATCTGGTGGCGCAACTCTTCCAGCAGGTGATCGTCCGGTTCAGGCGCGTGTCCGCCAAATAATACGTCGCGCACATCATGCACGGTTGCCACTGTAATTCCAGCTTCGCGCAGAAGCGCATCGGAATAGCCTCGCGCAGCTCCCCACATCGGGTCAAAAGCGATCTTCACACCCGACTTCCTGATGACATCGAAATCGATGATCTCGCGCAGACGGGCAAAATACATGGCGCGAGGATCGATCGATTGCGCCTCGGCTTTTCTTCCCTGCGGGCTTGCGGATTGTCATCGTAAGCGGCAATCTGCGACTCGATGGCCTTCGTCACCTCCGGCAGCGAAGGCGCGCCGTCCGGCGTGGAGAACTTGATTCCGTTGTATTCCGGCGGATTGTGCGAAGCGGTGAAGTTGATCGCGCCATCTGCCTTGGACTGGATCACCGCGTAAGAAATCGCCGGAGTGGGCGCCGGCTCCGCGATCATCACGCGGCGTGATGCCGTAGCTCGACAGAATCTCGCTCGCCATGGCGCAAAACGTCTCGCCCAGGAACCGCGGATCGCGGCCCACAATTACTCTTCGCTCCGCCGGGCTTTCTGCGACGAGACATAGCGCGCAATCCCATGCACAGCACGCTGGACATTGGCAAAAGTGAATTCTTCGGCCATCACCGCCCGCCAGCCGGAGGTGCCGAACTTGATTTGCGTGGTTATGATTTCAGTCTCATTTGCGTCTCGTAGGAATCGTCGTTCGGATCGCCTTTTCATTCTCCGCTTATGGCTTTATGCTTTCGCCTTAAATGCGCTCCGGAGTAAAGTATGAAAGCGACGAAGTCCGGACTCGGAGTCCAACGTCTGATTATATGACTGACAAAAAGATTGTTCTCACTACTTGCGGTTCGCTCGAAGAAGCGCGCGACCATCGCACAGCGCACTTGGTCGAGCGTCAACTGGCCGCCTGCGTCAACATCGTTCCCCATGTGGAATCGATCTATCGCTGGAAAGGCGAAGTGGAAACATCGACCGAATGCTTGCTCATCGTCAAGACGCACAGCGGAAGCCTTCACTCGGCTGCGCGATGCTCTCGCCAAGCTGCACTCGTACGACGTTCCCGAATGCATTGCGATTGCGGTTGAAGATGGCAGCGCGCCGTACCTGAACTGGATTGGAGAATCGGTGAGATGAGCAAGATCGTCTGCGAGCAATGCCCGTGTGGAAGCGGGGCTCTGCCCCGCTGTACGGTGGCGAAGCCGCCGTCACACCAGCTAGATTGCTGCCAGCGCCTGATCGAGGTCCGCCAGAATATCGTCAACATCCTCGATGCCGACGGAAATGCGCACCAGACCATCGGTGATGCCGATCTTGCGGCGTCCCTCCTCGCCGAGCGCAGCGTGCGTCATGGTCGCAGGATGCGAAATCAACGTTTCGACTCCGCCCAGTGACTCGGCCAGCGAGCACACTCTGACCTTGCGCAGCATCTTGTTGGCATTCGAGAGCGAGCCCGTTTCAAACGAGATCATCGAGCCGAAGCCGGACATCTGCCGTTTCGCCAGTTCGTGCTGCGGATGGTCCCGCAGTCCGGGATAGAAAGTTTTTTTCACTTTCTTGTGCTTTGCGAGGTAATCCGCGACCTTGCGGCCGTTCGCATCATGCTGCAACATTCGCACCGCCAGCGTCTTGACGCCGCGCAGAATCAGCCAGCACTCGAATGGAGACATGATCGCGCCCGCAGCTTTTTGCAGGAAAGCCAGCTTTTCGGCCTGCTCAGGCTTGGTGCAGACGACGACTCCACCAAGGCCGTCGCTGTGACCGTTGAGAAATTTCGTTGTGGAGTGGATGACCATGTCCGCGCCGAGTTCAATCGGCAGTTGGAAGTAAGGCGACATGAAGGTGTTGTCGACGACAACTTCCGCGCCATGACGATGGCTCAAATCGCAGATTGCGCGCAGATCGCACAATTCCATCAGCGGATTGGTCGGCGTCTCCAGAAAAACCAGCTTCGTGTTTTTCTGCAGCGCTTTTTGGACCTTGCCGAGATCCGATGTATCGACATAAGTAAATGTGAGGCCGAAGTTGACCAGCACCTGATTGAACAGGCGTGGAGTTCCGCCATACAGATTGTGTCCGGCGACGACGTGATCGCCAGCCTTGAGCATGGATGTGACCGCATTGATCGCAGCCATTCCGCTGGCGAAGACTCGGGAGGCAACTCCACCTTCTAAGTGCGGCCAGATTGGTTTCGAGCCGATCGCGAGTGGGATTCGAGACGCGCGAATATTCGTAGCCTTTGTGCTTGCCGATCTCTTCCTGAACGTAGGTCGAGGAGGCATAGATCGGGACGTTGACTGCTCCGGTTGCAGGTTCGGGTTCCTGTCCGGCGTGAATGGCGCGGGTGGCGAAACCTTGCTTTGGGGAAACTGGCTTTTTGGCGGTCAAGGAAACTCCTGGAGAAAGGCTATTCTAATCCATAACCTTCAGAGTCCCGATAAAGTCTCTCCCCCTGATGAGGTCCTTATTAAGGCACTTTCGTTTCCGCGGACTGAGCAGTACATGGATCTCTGTCAAATCTGGTCGCGGACAAGTCGCGATAAATCGCGTTTGTACTCGTAACCACACGGTTACGAGTGCAAACGCCTGTTTGAAACAACTACCAACCGTAATCTTGTTTGGGCCGCTCGGAAGTGCTTTGCTTATATTCATGCCGAGAACGAGATGGTGGGCAATTTTGATCGCAGTATTGGCATGGGCATCGGCTCATGGGGAAACCCCAAAGAAGCAGGCGAGCGTTCATGACAATCAAGCGTTGCAGACGTTGAACCGCTACCTTGAGATGCGTCTCCAGAATGCCGATTGGAAGGATTATTCGAAGCTCATATCGTGGCCCGACGAGCCAAGCTGGGATTGCAACTGGATCGTGAAGAACTACGATGTCGGCGCTCCCGTCAAAGAAAGAGAAAAAGTTAGGATACCGGTCGTGTACACACGGTTGGGACTGTACTGTGACAATTTTGATTTCGAGCCGCAATCGAAGATCGTCACCGTCAACTACGAACTCGTAGAACGTCGAGGAGGGTGGAGGGTGGATGGGCCTATTCCCGATTATCCTGACCTCAGCTTGGATGTGGCTCTAAAGACGTTAAGAGCTACCGCTAGCGATGCAAACGAAACGCCAGAACGGCGAGGCCAAGCCGAAGCGGCAAACCCGAAAAATCACGGCTGCTCTCGACGCTGCAGGAATCGGCTCACCGTAGTTGTTGAAAAATCGCCATTACACTAACAACCGAGTACTCGCTAGTTAGTGCAAACACCTCCATTACATCCTTTCATCACATTTTTCCCGTAACCGCCATCACAGACCTGCACCAAAATCGGTGCGATGATTCCTCGACACCAGACCATCGAGAATTGCGCCTGTCTCCAGAGACGGACGCATCACTTGTTTCAAACCAGGTCCCAGCTCTTTGACAAACTGAAATGAAATTTAGGGCAAGCGGCGAAGGCATTTCTGACGGGAAAATCTCCACGTAAGTCTCATCTTTTGAATATTTTACCTATAACATATTTGTTATCATTAACTTAACTGTTTTTGATAGGGGGGGTACCCCCACGATTTCTTGATTCTCACTCCACGGCAATCCCAAACATCTGCCTTTAATTCATAGCGTTAGGAGAAAGCATCATGGCCGGGTGGCCGAGCCAAATAAGCGCGCGCAGCATGGAGTGCTGTCGCCTGCTTACATCACGGAAAACTGATCGAGACTAGATTCCGCCTTCGAAGATCTTCTTGGAGAGGTAGCGCTCGGCGGAGTCGGGAATCATCGTGGCAACCCGCTTGCCCGGCCCGAGGCGTTTGGCGATCTCGACCGCCGCATAGACATTGGCGCCGGAGCTCGATCCCCCCAGCACGCCTTCGCGGGCAGCCAGTTCCTTTACCATGCCGAAGGCCTGCTCGTCGGTTACCTTCATTACTTCGTCGCATACGGAGCGGTCAAAATTGCCGGGAATAAAGCTATTGCCGATTCCTTCCACCTTGTGTGGACCCGGCTGTCCCCCACCGAGGACCGAGCCCTGCGTCTCCACGGCGACGCAAAAAACTTTGGCAATCCGCTCTTTCAGGTAGCGGGCGACTCCGGTAAATGTTCCTGCCGTGCCGCAGCCGATCGTGATGGCGTCAACCCGGCCGTCCATTTGCTCGAAAATTTCGCGCGCCGTTGTTTCGTAATGAAAATCGGTGTTGGCGGGATTGTCGAACTGCGCGGCCAGGAATGCAGACGGATCGGAGGCGGCCAGGTCTTTTGCGCGGCTGATTGCGCCCTGCATGCCCTCGGCGTCCGGGGTACGGATCACTTCGGCGCCGAAGGCCCGCATGATCAGAACTTTTTCTTCGGAAAATTTCTCGGGCACAAACAGCCGCACCTTGTATCCGCGATTGACGCCGATCAGCGCGAGCCCGATGCCCGTGTTTCCGGCGGTGGCCTCGATGATGGTGCCGCCGGGCTTGAGCTTTCCCTCGCTCTCGGCGCGAGCAATCAGGCCGATGGCTGCCCGGTCCTTTACGCTTCCCCCGGGATTGAGGTATTCGAGCTTGGCAAAAATGTCGGCCGATCCCGCGGGAGCCAGCTTCTTCAGTTGCAGCATCGGGGTCTCGCCAACGAGTTTCGTGATGTCGTCGCTGACGCGCAGGTGAGAAGTTGCGTTCGTGGAGAGCACTCTACAGAGTAAGGAAGGCAAGCTGCCAGCGTCAATTGTCACGTGTTTGGCCTAAGCGCCTCGCAGCCTCTATTGTGGTAGTAGGATCGGCGCCTTGCCAAGTAACGTCGGCTGTTGGCCCGTAGGTGGCAGGCACGGCTTTTCCCAGCAAGCGCAGATAGACGGTCAACTGCGTCCGGTGATGAGCGGTGTGCAGGATGCGCCGCCAGAAGACCCAAATCCGTTCCCGCCGCGTGTCAAAGAAGGGCACGACTTCGCGCCACCACTCTTCATTGCGTTCCGCCATGAATTCCAGTCGTGGCCGCGCAAGCGCCAGCATCCGCTGGTTGAAGTGCTCGACTGAAAGCGTCTGGGGCAGAACTTGATCTGCCGCGACTTCCGGCAGAGCCAGAAATTCGGCAAGGAATCGACGCTCCGACAGCAGTTGATGTTTCATGATGTCGACCACCGAAGTGGACTTCGGATGCGGCCGGTAGCCAAGATCGGCATCGTCAAAGCTCGCCCAAACCGAGATCACTTTATTCGTCTCGCTGGCGTAGGTATCGAGGAGATGTTGGAGCAGAGGAACCCGACAGCGTGGAACCTGGTCGTCGCGAATTGCCGAGAATTTATATTTCATCTGCGACGCGACTCTCGCGTCTACTGCGCGCCCGAAGCCGGTTCCGGCCCGGCATAGTAGCCGCTCTTGGTTCGGACAATCAGTTTGTCGTGCTTGTCGGATTTCGCGTCTACTTTAATTTCGCGGTATCCGCCCTGGCTGCGCGGCATAGTGGGTTTGTATCCGATGGTGTACTGGCTGCGGATGTCGTGCGCCACGCTCCGGCTGATGGCATCCACTTCATCCAGCGTCTTGGGCAGGAAGGCGATGCCGCCGGTTCTCTCGCACATCACCTGCAAGGCCCGTCTGGCATGGCGCACATGTTCTTCGCCTTCCAACAGACCGATGGCATATACGGCGGGACCATTCTCGGTTTGCAGTCGCCGCACTGCTTGGTCCAAAGTCTCGGAACTCTCGTTGTCATCCCCGTCCGTGACCACAAAAATCACTTTCTTCTCGAGCTTGGCGTCGTCTTTCAGATGCACCGCGGAGGCAACCACCGCGTCATAGAGGGCAGTGCCTCCCCTGGTTTCGATCTTCTCCAGCCCTTCCTTCAACTTGTTGATGTTGGAGGTGAAGTCCTGATCGAGGTAATACTCATCGTTGAAGTTGACGACACACACTTCGTCGTTAGGATTCGACGCGCGCACCAGATTCAGGGCGGCGGCGTTTACCTTCTCGCGTTTTTCACGCATCGATCCCGAGTTGTCGACCACGATGCACATGGCGACCGGAATATCTTCGTGGCGAAATGACGTGATGGTCTGTGGGTGCCCGTCTTCGTAGATCGTGAAGTTGTTCTTACCGAGGTTGGTGACGATGTGTTGCTTGCTGTCGACGACGGTGGCGTGCAGAACAACCTCGTCTACCTCTTTCTTAAAAACAAAAGTGCTGTTATCGCCAGAGTCCGGAGTTTGAGCGCCGTTGGCGGGAGCGGCCGGTTCTGGCGTTGGCGGGGTCGATTGCGCCGCGCCCGCATCTGGTGGAGTTGGAGACGGGGGCGGAGTTTGTGCGGATGGCGGAGCTTGCGCCGCTGGGGGTTGAGCTGGCGGTTGAGTCTGAGTTGAAGGCGCTCCTGCGGTTTGCGAGTAGGCGAGGAGGAAAGTTGAGAGGAGGAAAATCAGCAGAGCAACGTTATTCCGTCGGAGCATAGTAACCAGTTTTCGCGTACACCCGCAGCGGCGGCAAGCCCTTTGGCGGATTGAGCTTGACCTTTATCTTACGCCATTTGCCGTCGTGTGCCGGGTTCTTTGGACGGTATCCCAGCACATATTGGTTGCGTAGCTCGATGCCGATTTTTGTAGAAACATCCGCCAGGTCATTCGGATTATCGATGGTAAAAGCCCGCCCGCCCGTCAGTTCCGTGATATCGCTTAGCAACGCGGGGCCCAGCCGCTCCTCATCGGTCTGAAAATAATGATCGTAGATTCCGATTGCATAGATGAGGACGTCGGCCTCTTTGACCATCGACCGGATCTCACCTTCCGTATAACGGCTGTGGTTGTCTCCTCCGTCGGAAATAATCAGGAGCGCCTTCTTCGGATACTTGGCCTGGCGCATTTTGGTCACGCCCAGATAAATGGCATCGAGCAGCGCGGTTCGTCCTTTGGGCATGGTGTAGAGAAGTTTTCCCTGAATGTCGTCGACGGAACTGGTGAAGTCGGAGAGCTGTTCCGGCTTATCGGCGAAGGTGATCATGAAGAATTCGTCCTGCGGGTTGGCCGTCTTGAAGAACTCAATCACCGCCTCGCGGGCGCGTTCGATCTTGCTTCCCATGCTCCCGCTAACGTCGAAGATCACGCCCAGCGAAATGGGCGCATCCTCGCTGGAGAACGTCTTGATCACCTGCTGATCTCTGCCTTCGAAAAGATTGAAGTTGTCGCGGTCGAGGCCTGTGACTAGGCGGTTCATGGGATCGGTGATGGTCACCGGCACCAGCACCAGGCTCACATCCACTTTGACGGGCTTGGTGTGGGTACGAAGAGACGGGTCGCCCTCAGGCGCTTTGGGAGGCTCCGGCGCAATACGGGGCTGAATATGAACGTCTTCGACGGAAGCTTGTGCCGCCAGCGGAGTGGTCCTGCACACAGCAACGGTCAGTAGCACCAGAAAAAAGCTCAGAGCCGAGAACCGTGTGCGGCACAGCATAGACCCTGCTTGTCAATGTAAGTTCACGCCAGGAGGTGCAAGCGCCGCCCCCCACAAGGCGGAGTCCAGAAAACCCTACTAAGGCGGATACTAGCACAATCTTGAAAAACAGTTGACAGCTTTTTCGTCCAGGCGCGTAAGATTCTCGCCCAGCGCGAACAGTTGTCTTGCGGACTGTGCGCATCTTTTTTTCCCGGGTTTCCCACGGGGCTCCGCTCAATTCCTGCCGGGCTCGCCTGCTACAATTTTGCTTCATCCTTATTGCTTCATCCCGATGGCCACAATTTCGCCATTTCGAGCATGGCGCTACGCCCCTGAACGCGTCCCGATCGGGCAAGTAGTGACCCAACCCTACGACAAAATCACGCCCGCAATGCAGGAAAGCTATTACCAGGCCAGCGAGTTTAACCTGGTTCGGATCATCCTCGGACGGCGTATCCCGGCCGATACCGCGTCCGAAAACGTCTATACGCGTGCGGCGGTCGCATTCCGCGAGTGGCGCAAAACGGGCATTCTGCGGCAGGATTCCCAGCCCTCCCTCTACCGCTACTCCCAGACCTTCAAGGTTCCGGGGAGCCAGTCCGTGGCGGAACGGCGAGGCTTTATTGGCCTCGGCAAACTTGAGGATTACTCCGCCGGCGTCGTCTACCGGCACGAGCAGACGCACACCAAGCCGAAGGCTGACCGCCTGGACCTGCTGCGCGCAACCCGAGCCCACTTTGGCCAGCTTTTCATGCTCTACAGCGGAGCCGGCAAAGTGGATGCACTGCTCGATTCGCCAGCAGCACCGGACATCGACATTACCGACGAATATGGCGTGGCGCACCGCGTCTGGAGGATCTCTGATGCCGCGGTCATTGGCGCGGTGCAAAAGCAGATGCAGGATCAAAAGCTGATCATCGCGGATGGCCATCATCGCTACGAAACGGCATTGAATTATCGCGACGAACAACGCATCGCCGCCGGTTCGAACACCGACGCCACCGATCCTTATCCTTACGACTGGGCGATGATGACGTTCGTCGACGTGGACGCTCCGGGACTGGTGGTCCTTCCCACGCACCGCGTGGTGTCTGGCTTGCCATCTTCCGCCTTGCTCCACTTCCCTTCTGAGATACGAAAGTTCTTCAACGTGGAAGAAGTCGATGCCGCGATCGACGCCGCCCGCGCCACCGCGATTCTTCGGCAGGCAGGGAAAGCTGGAACGGCGCTCCTGGCGGTCACTCGTGAGCGCGCCTTTCTGCTGCACACGCCCAAGAGCATTGGCACCGCCTTCTTCGGTAATGTTTCGCTTCGCCAGCAAACTTTGGATGTCGTCCAATTGCATAGGTGCCTGCTCGAAGGTTGCCTGCATATCTCCGAGGAGGCAATTCGTAATCTGCAAAACGTCTCTTATTTCCGCGAGGCCAGCGAGGCTCTTGCCCAGGTGGCCGAGGGCAAGGCACAGATTGCATTCCTGATGAACCCCGTGCCCGTCGAGCAGGTGCGCGACATTGCCCTGGCGGGCGAGGTGATGCCTCAAAAATCGACGGACTTCTACCCGAAGCTGCTGAGTGGCCTCACAATCTATGCGCTGGAGTAAGCACGATTTATGGGCTGGATAGGAAAGTTGCAGTTCCCTGTTTTCAGTTCTCAGTTCTCGGTACGAGCTGATTTTCCTGAGAGCCGGGAATTGGGAACTGGGAATTAGTGCAGTGCGTCAAACAGATCGACATTTATGAGTCGCCGATTTCCTCTGTGATCCTCTGTGCCCTCTGTGGTTAAAACCTTTGAACTCCTCACCGAGCACCACGGATCACGCGAATCAAGGCACAATACTTAACGCTCACTATTTCCGACGCACTACACTAGCGGAAGTGCCCTCCACCACCACGAAAAAGACGCTGGCCCTCCTCCTGCTGGCCGCCCTTACGTTTTTGCCCGCGGCCAGCTCCGCGGATGAAAAGCAACTCTCCGTCTATGCTTCCGTCGCCACCTACTCACTCCCGGTGCGCGAGCGCTCCGGACACGACTATGTTGGCTTGCTCGAACTTCTGGAGCCGCTGGGCCGCGTAAGCAGCCAATCCGCCGGAGCCCACTGGAGACTTCGCTTCAACACGATCGATGGCGAATTTGGGGTGGGCAAGACGCGCTGCAAAATTCGCGGCCGCGACTTTAATCTCACCGCGCCCTTTCTTATTGAGAACTCGCGGGGGTTGGTCCCGCTTGGCTCGCTCGCCACTTTGCTGCCGCGCTTTTTGGGAAACCACGTCAATTTTCGCGAAGGCGCTCGCCGCCTGTTCATCGGCGAAGCTGCACTGCAACCGAATTTTCAATTTGAAGCCGGGCCTCCGCCGCGACTGGTGCTGAATTTCACGGCGCCGGTCGACCCAACCATCTCCACTGAACCGGGACGCCTGCGCATGATCTTCAAGCGCGATCCCGTCGTTTCTCCGGGAAGCCAGTCCATTTCGTTCGACAACAAAGTCATCACGCAGGCCACGTTCTCGGAGAACAACGGCGTCGCGGAACTGGATGTGATCGCGACCACCCCGCTGCTGGCCACTTTCAGCAATAACGGAAGAACCATCATCCTCGCCCCGGCACCAGTCAGCACCGCAAATGCGGCGCCTGGCAAGCCAGCCGTTTCGGGTACAACGAATCCTCAGCAGGCGCGGCCGTCTTCGGCGTCTACGGGGACACAGGCGGGGGCATCTGCGGGCGCATCCAGCGGCGTTAGCGCGCCTCGTCCTCTCGCTGTCGTTGACGCCGCTCACGGCGGCCAGGAGCGCGGCGCGGCTCTGACCGATACATTGGCTGAAAAAGATGTGACGCTCGGTTTTGCCCGGCTACTGCGTCACGAACTGGAACTGCGGGGCTTCGCAGTTCTGATGTTGCGCGACGGCGATACGACTTTATCGCTGGATCAGCGCGCGGGCGCAGCCAATGGCGCGCACGCCAGCATCTATCTCTGTCTGCACGCCGCTTCGCAAGGCGGAGGCGCACGCGTGTTTACCGCGCTGCTTCCAATCGAAGGTCCGAGCAGCGGAGTTTTCCATCCGTGGAATTCGGCGCAGGCGACCGCGCTTCCCTTGAGTGCGACAATCGCGGCGGCTATCGTTACCGAGATGCAAAAGAAGCAATTTCCGGCGCGTGAATCCTCCGCGTCACTGCGGCCATTGAACAATGTTCTGACGCCCGCCGTCGCTGTCGAGCTGCAGCCCGGACCCAACGGAATCGCGGACCTGACTTCCGCCAACTATCAACAGCAGGCCGCTGCCGCCATTGCCGATGCGGTGGTTTCCGTCCGCGATCGCCTGGGAGCGCCACAATGATCCCTCGCCATCTTGTAATCAGCGTGGCCGCAATGTTCGTACTCGTGATTGCAATGGGAATCTATGCCCGCCACATGCGGCGCCAGGTTCGCGAACTCGAATCACCCGCCGCCAACTCGCTTCCCGTCGCTCCGCCCGCGTCCGGCCCGACCGAAACTGTGACGTTGTATGTTGCCGATGACGCCACCGGAACGCTGCGAGGGCAGTCGGCGCAGATTCCTCTTCCCGGAGGACGCCAGCAGCGCGCCGAAGAACTGTTGCGCGCGCTGTTGCGGATCTACCAGCAGCCGGGAGCGTCCCATCCTCTAGCCGACGCCTCCGACATTCGCAGTATCTACCTCGTTGATCCGGGGGCGGCCGTCATCGATCTGAATGCGGCCTTCGCCGACCAGCACCGCTCCGGCATTCTCATCGAGCAGCTCACCGTAAATTCGCTGGTGGAAACGCTGGCCGTGAACGTCCCCGGCATCTCTCGGGTGAAAATTCTGGTCGAAGGCAAATCGCGCGAGACCCTCGCCGGCCATGCCGACCTGACCGACTGGTTCGACGTGACGACGATGGAGCAGGCGGGGGGGCAGTAAGTGTTGTGTGAATTCGAATTTCCAACTTACGGTGGAACAATCTCTGCGATTGTCAGCCGCGAAGCGGCGTAAGAATGCAGCCCACGGCGCAAGCCGTGGGTGCCGGTGGGAAACGATCAAGCCCCGTAGGGGCGCAGACGAGTTCTCACGCACAGACAGTAAGCCCGGGGCAAGCGAGCATCCTCGATTTAAGACTCAGATCCCCGAACTTCTTTCGTCACAAATCCGCCGTACCCCGCATCACAGACTTCCACCCCGCTGCGCGCGACAATAATGACTGACCGTGGCAAGGCAGAAGTGCGCCCGCCCCAGAGACGGGGGTATACGAGCCGACAAAAAAGTGTTCCATAACCGCTCTTTGACAACTCAACGGTGCCGCGAAAAGTACGTTAAATGGCCGGAAATACGCAAAGTCCGCGCTAAGTCCTTATTTTGGAATACTTTGTAGTTAAGTAACTTATTTTCAATACTTTGAGGGAAAATAGGGGGGAGGGGGGTACCCCCCACTATTTAGTTAATTTTGCCAACCGGTAAGAAGAAAACAGACCGCATCGCCGAAGAGAAAGTGAACAAGAAAAGAGAACAAGATATAGAGAGATTACATTGCGTGCCCAATCTCTCAATCCTTCAATCGCGCAATCTCTCAATCGCCCGATGGCCCGATCAGTCGTTACGCGCTGTTAGAATCACACCCAATGATCTTCCGCAGCGATAACCGCACTCCTGATCAACTTCGCCCGGTCAACATCATTCCTGACTTCATCTCGACTGCCGAAGGCTCGGCGCTGATTGAGATGGGGAACACTCGCGTCATCTGCACCGCATCGGTCGAAGAAAGCGTTCCCGTCTTTCTGCGCAACTCGGGCAAGGGATGGATCTCGGGCGAGTATGGCATGCTTCCCCGCTCCACCTTGACGCGCACGGCTCGCGAAGCTGCGCGGGGCAAACAGAGCGGACGGACGCAGGAGATTCAGCGGCTCATTGGACGTTCCCTGCGCGCCGTTGCCGATTTGAAGCAGTTGGGCGAACGCACCATCTGGATCGACTGCGACGTGATCCAGGCCGATGGCGGCACGCGCACCGCCTCCATTACCGGAGCCTTCGTCGCGCTCGGCCTGGCGCTCCAGCGACTGGTCGATGCGGGAACGTTATCCTCCGCGCCCATCAAGGATTTTGTCGCCGCCATCAGCGTGGGCATCGTGGACGGCGAGGTGATGCTGGATCTGAACTACGAAGAAGATTCGCGCGCCGGCGTGGATATGAATGTCGTGATGACGGCGGCCAACAAGATTGTGGAGCTTCAAGCCACGGCCGAACAGCAGGTCTTCGATGACGCTCAGCTCGCAAAGATGATGTCGCTCGCGCGGCAAGGGATCCAAACGCTGATCGCCCGGCAGCAGGCGGTGCTGGGGGCGCTGGCGCTGCGGCAGTGATCCCGGTCACGAACCTTTGGTCGTCGCGAGTGCGAGTTTCTTTGCCGCAGGCGAAGGTTTAAAATGGAGGCTTGCTTCCGCACTCGGTTATTCCGCACCCGGTTTTTTCGCAGTCGGCTAGTTCGCAATCGGTTATTTCGCACTTATGGAGGATTTTATGAAACTTACCCCCGGGAAACTTAAAGGTTTGAAGGCTGTATCTAACGAGCATGGTGTCATCGCCGCCGCAGCCATGGACCAGCGTGGCTCATTGCAGAAGTCGCTTGCCAAGGAAAAAGGCTCGGCCGTTACCGACGCCATGATGGAAGAATTCAAGACGCTGGTGACGGAAGTTCTCACGCCCCATGCCAGCGCCATCCTGCTCGATCCCGAGTGGGGGCTGCCCGCCTCCAAGCGGCGCGCCCGGAACGCGGGCCTGCTGCTGGCCTACGAAAAAACGGGATACGACAAGACCGGGCCCGGCCGCCTGGGCGACCTGCTCGATCACTGGTCGGCACAACGCCTGAAGGCAGCGGGTGCGGACTGCGTCAAGATTCTTCTCTACTACACTCCGTACGATTCCAAGGATGTGAACGAAACGAAGCATGCATGGGTGGAGCGGATCGGCGACGAATGCCGCGCCAATGACATTCCGTTTTTCCTGGAGTTCGTCGGCTACGAAGAGGGTGCTGACGAAAAGGGAGTAGAGTACGCGAGGAAAAAACCGCACATCGTCACCGAGAGCATGCGCGAGTTCAGCAAAGACCGATATGGCGTCGACGTGCTGAAGGTCGAAGTTCCCGTCAACATGAAGTGCGTCGAGGGGACAAAGTCGTTTGGCGGCGAGAAGGCGTATAGCAAGAAGGAAGCGATCGATCTGTTCCACAAGGCCGCGAACGTTGCGACCAAGCCCTTCATCTATCTTTCGGCGGGAGTCAGCAACGCCGAATTCAGTGAGACGCTTGAACTGGCGGGCGAATCGGGCGTGAAGTTCAACGGCGTGCTGTGCGGGCGCGCGACCTGGAAAGACGGCATCCCGGTGTATGCGAAGCACGGCGCAGATGCGTTCCGCAAATGGCTGGAGACTGAAGGCGTCAAAAACATCAACAACGTCAACAGCAAGCTGAAGGCGGCGACTTCATGGTATTCGATTTATGGAGTCGAGCCTGCGCTGGCCCACGTTTAGTTGGTTCGTTAATTGGACTATGCGGCGGGTCTGCTGACCCGCCGTTTCTTTTTCTAGCCGCGAGTCACGAGTTTCGAGCCTACGATCTAAGATGTTTGTCTTTGCTCGAAGCTCGGGCTCGTGACTCGCGGCCCGAAGCTGCCCCACATGTCTGATCGCAAAACAGCCCTCATCACTGGCGCTTCCTCCGGCATTGGCCTGGAACTGGCCCGCATCTTTGCGCGCGAAGGCTACAACCTTGTGCTGGTCGCGCGCAGCGTTGACAGGCTTCGCCAGTTGGCGTCCGAAGTAGAGAAGCTGCATGGCACACGATCGCTGATTCTAGCGACCGACCTGGCCGAGCCGGGAGCCGCCGCCTACGTTTTCGATCAAACCAGTCGCGCTCAAATCGTCGTTGACGTTCTGGTAAACAATGCCGGATTCGGACAATATGGCTTGTTCGCCGACAACGATCTCGAAGAATGTATGCGCCAGATCCAGCTTAACGTGACTACTCTTACTCATCTGACGCGGCTGTATCTTCCCGGGATGATCGGACGAACCAGCGGCCGCATTCTGAATGTGGCGTCCACCGCCGCGTTTCAGCCGGGGCCGTTGATGGCCGTCTACTTCGCGACAAAAGCGTACGTTCTGCATTTTTCCGAAGCACTGGCGAACGAACTTAAAGGCACAGGCGTCACAGTCACGTGTCTTTGTCCCGGCGCAACGGCCACCGAGTTTCACAAGCGCGCGAATGCTACCGGAATGCGCCTGCTGAAGATGGGATCGATGGATGCGCACACCGTCGCCGAAGATGGTTATCGCGGGCTGATGGCAGGAAAGCCGCTGGTCATCTCCGGCTTCAAGAACTGGCTGGTCGCGCAGTCAGTGCGCTTTTCGCCGCGCCGGTTGGTGACGGCGATCGCGCGGAAGACGCAAGAGACGAAGTAGTCATTAGAGCAGCGAGCGTCTGGCGTCGTTCCTTTCATTCGATTTGGAAACATTACAACGCAGCAAGCCGCGTTCTACACCAGCGCGTTTAGGTTGTCTTGCGGCTCGCCGCAGCTATCTGCACCCGGCTGTGATGGCGCCCATAGCCAAAGTAAATCACCATGCCGATGGCCAACCAGATAATGAGCCGCAGCCACGTGCTGAGCGGCAGACTCACCATCATGAGTCCAGCCACCAGAATTCCCATGATTGGCACGAGAGGCACCATTGGCGTCTTGAATGGACGATGCAGTTCCGGTCGGCGCACGCGCAGAATCCATACGCCCGCGCACACGATCACAAAGGCCAGAAGCGTGCCGATGCTGACCAGTTCGCCCAGAATGCCTATGGGTATCAGCGAGGCAAAAATTGCCACGAAGATCCCGACAGTAATACTGGAGATCCATGGAGTCCGGAATCGCGGATGCACGGCGCCCGCCCATTCCGGCAGAAGGCCATCGCGCGACATGGAGAAGAACACGCGGGACTGTCCCAGCAACATCACTAGCATCACGCTGCCCAGGCCTGCGATTGCCCCCAGTTTCACGAGGACGCTGCCCCAGCGCACGCCGGTGTGATCAATGCCGACCGCAACCGGATCAGGGACATTCAGAGTCGTATAGGAAACGACTCCTGTGAGCAGTCCGGAAACGAGAATATAGAGGATGGTGCAAATGACGAGCGATCCCAGAATGCCGATCGGCATATCGCGCTGCGGTTTTTTCGCTTCCTGCGCCGCGGTGGAGACGGCGTCAAATCCGATGTAGGCAAAGAAAATCACGCCGGCTCCGCGCGCGATTCCTGACCAGCCGTAGTGTCCGAATTCTCCGGTATTCGGCGGAATGAAGGGGTGCCAGTTGTGGGCGGCAATCTCTGGATTCTTCAGAATGAAGCCGCCAGCAATCGCAATAAAAGTAAGAACGATGGCAACTTTGATGATGACGATGGCCGAGTTGAAATTCGCGGATTCCTGAATGCCGATGACCAGGATGATGGTTACAAGAACGATTCCAATAAATGCGATCAGGTTGAAGGAACCCTGCACATGCGTAAGCGAGCCCGGATCGACGCCGTGCGCTTGCAGTGTGGGGAGGATGGTAGCCAGGCGCTCCCAGCGGTTGTTATACATCACCATGTCCGTGCCCGGAGTCGCGGTCAGCGATGGTGGCAAATGAATGCCATAGTCTTGCAGAAAGCTGTTTACGTAACCGCTCCAGCCCGAGGCAACCGTGGCCGCGCCAAAGGCGTATTCGAGGATCAGATCCCATCCGATGATCCAGGCAAAAATCTCGCCCAAGGTCGCGTAGCCATAGGTGTATGCCGATCCGGCAATGGGAATCAATGCGGCGAATTCCGAGTAACAGAGTCCCGCAAAGGCGCAAGCGATCCCCGCAAGAATAAAGGAGAGCACGATGGCCGGTCCGGCATACTGCGCGGCGGCCGCTCCGGTCAGCACAAAAATTCCCGCCCCGATGATGGCGCCGATGCCGAGCGTGATCAGGTTGGTCGCGCCCAAAGCGCGCTTCAGGCGAGTGTTCTCCATGTTCGGCGGATTCATCCAGGATCATTTCGAGCGGCTTGGTGGCCAGCAAATTGGACATTCGTGCGTTTCTCCTTGAATCCTATGCTGAAGCTTTCATATTGCGCAGGGACCACAGGTAGTACACCGGGATCCCGAGCAAAACGATGAACAACCCCGGCCACGTGTATTGTGGTTTGTAGCGTAACAGCACAACGTCAATAAACAAAGCCATGATGATATAAATCGCGGGCAGCACCGGGTATCCGATGGCCTTGTACGGCCGTTCGGCTTCGGCGTGGGTGCGACGCAAAACGAAGAGCCCGAAGATGGTGAGAATGTAAAACACCAGCACCGCAAAAATCACGTAGTTCAGAAGATCATTGTAGGTCCCGGAAATGCACAGGATCGCGGTCCAAATCATCTGCACCATCAGCGAAACGACCGGCGTCTTGTACTTCGGATTGCAGTTCCGCCACGCTGCGGAAGAACAAACCATCCTTGGCCATTGCATAGTAGACGCGCGCCCCAGAGAGAATCAGGCCGTTGCAGCAGCCGAAGGCCGAAATCATGATAGCGACAGCCATCAAGCCTCCGCCAGCCGATCCGAACATCTGCGTCATGACGGCGGTCGCCACGCGGTCTTCGCTGGCATACTGAATTCCGCGCTGCAGCAGAGTTGCTCCGGTTGGGCTGCCCCACAACGGCAGCGCTCCCAGATAAATAAAGTTGCAGGCGACATAGAGCGCGATCACGACGCCGGTCCCGATAGCCAGCGACAGAGGGAAGATTGCGGCTGGGATTTTTCACTTCGCCGGCTGTGAAGGTGACGTTGTTCCAGGCGTCGGCGGAAAATAGCGAACCCACCTGCGCCACCGCGAGCGCGGTCAGCGTGGAAACCAGGATGCCGCCGCCCACGTCATGCAGCGTGCCGAGTCCGGCATTGTTCCAGAAGTTTGCCCCAAAATTGGCCGCAATCGCCTTCGCGTTCCGTCCCAGGAAAATTCCGAAGAGCACCAGGCCGAGCAGCGCCGAAACTTTCGCAGTCGTGAAAATATTCTGGATGAAGGCGCCGGTCTTGACTCCGAAAATATTGATGATCGAGAGCGCTACCACGACGAGGATTGCGATCAGGTTCTGCGTGTTCAGGCCAACATCCATCCCGCCGAGCATCACGGGGCCAATCGCGAACTGCGGGACTTTCCATAGGTGGACGATCCAGTGGCTGGAGGAGATCGCCGGCCAGAAGATTCCGAGAAACTTGCCGAACGCCACGCCCACGGCGGCAATCGTGCCCGTCTGGATCACGAGGAACAACGTCCAGCCGTAGAGGAATCCCCAGAGCGGCCCGAGCGATTCGCGCAGATAAACATACTGGCCGCCGGCGCGCGGCATCATCGCCGCCAGTTCGCCGTAGCTGAGCGCGCCGACAATCGTGAGAAAGCCGGTGATCAGCCACGCGCCGATCAGCAGCGCCGGCGATTGCACTTCGCGGGAAATTTCGGCCGAAACAATAAAAATGCCCGAGCCGATCATCGAGCCCATCACCAGCATGGTCGCGCTGGTCAGGCCGAGACCCTTGACGAGCTCTTTATCCTGCTGGGTGTGACGCTCCCAGTCGGTGGAGGCAGGGACTTGTGTTGTAGATCGGATATCGATTGACAATCAGCGCCGGTCACGAACTCGCGTAGCGACAGCCGCCCTCGGCTGTCCGGTCGAGCGAAGCTCGACAATGCTTTTCCGAAGACCGGGCGGCTTCCGAGCCGCTGGACAGCCGAGGGCGGCTGTCCCTACGCAACCTTAACCCAAGATCCGCAAAAATTCCTCTGCTGATTTGCGGGGATCCCGTATCAAGTCGGATATCACCGCCACCGAATCGGCTCCGGCATCGATGACCGACCGGGCATTCGCGCGCGTGATTCCGCCGATCGCCACCAGCGGTTTTCGTGTCAGTTCCCTTGCTCGCCGAACGCCGTCGAGGCCCACGACGGGGTCGGGATTGGCTTTGCTGGCAGTGGCGAAAACCGGGCCGATGGCGAGATAGTCGGCAGAGGTTCTGTCGGCCTCGGCGAGCTGCTCGGGGTTGTGAGTCGAAACGCCCAGCCAGCGCGGCTTACCATGATGTCCGGCCCCAATGATGCGCCGCGCCGCCTCCGGAGACAGATCATCCTGCCCAACGTGTAGGCCGTCAAAATCAGCCGCGAGGCAAAGGTCGGCGCGGTCGTTCATGATGAACTGGACGCGGTCTCCGACGCGCCGCTTCAGTTCCCTCGCATCGTCCAGCATTTGGCGCGCATTGCCTGATTTGCTGCGGTACTGCAGCAGAGTGAGGCCAGCCGCCGCGAGTTCCTCGGCTGCGACGCACAGAGCGTCAGCCTCCGGGAAACAGCTGGCATCGAGAATCGGATAAAGTCGAGGAATGTGCATTGTGTTTCCTGCTCCTGACCGGTGAGGGCAATATTGCCCACCTGTTATTCTATGGTCGTTTCCGTGTCACTGATTGCATCACTGATCTGTATCGCTGATCTCATCAATAAAGAGAAGCCAGGTCTGTTCCGTTCCGATCTCCGGCTTAGGACCCATTGAGGAAATTATGGCCGCACTGATCGATGCTATCGACGTAAAGCGCAAGACGTTCTTCGAATTCGACAATGCTCCATTTCTTTGCCTGGAGGCGGAAGTTTCCACTCCCACTGCCCGCGGCGCCCAGACACTAGTTCGGCTAAAGATGCGCAACCTGCTCACACGCGCAGTCTTCGACAAGACATTCAAGGCCAGTGAGAAATTCAAGGAGCCGGACCTCCAAACCGTTCCGGCTTCCTATCTTTACAGCGACGGAACCGGTTTTCATTTCATGGATCAGGAGAGCTATGAGACCCTCACCCTGTCCGCCGAGATGATGGGCGATGCTTTGGACTTTCTGGTGGAAGGATCGATCATCCAGTTGCACAAGTACAACGGCAATCCTATTGGGCTGCAATTGCCACCCCATGTCGAGCTGAATATCACCTACACCGAACCTGCGGTTCGCGGCGACTCATCGAGCGGCACGGTGACCAAGCCGCGAAGCTTGAAACCGGCATCGAGATTCGAGTTCCTCTCTTCATTAAAGAAGGGAGAAAATTAAAGTATCCACTGAGACGCGGGAGTTCGCTGGACGGGCGTGATCAACGCGTACTAGCCTATTTCCTTTCGCCAGAAATCTCTCAATGAATCCCGTGTCGATCTTCCCCGCCCGAAATTCCGGGTCCGCCAGAATCCGCCGGTGCAGCGGGATCGTCGTGAAAATTCCCTCCACGATAAACATCTCCAGCGCCCGCCCCATGCGCGAAATGGCTTCGCTACGATCCTTGCCGCGCACTATCAGCTTGGCGATCAGCGAATCATAATAAGGAGGAATCGTCCCTTCGGCGTAAGCCGCCGTATCGATGCGCACTCCCGTCCCGCCCGGCGGATTGAACGTCGTGATCTTGCCCGCCGAGGGCGTGAATTTCTCCGGATGCTCGGCGTTGATGCGGCATTCAATCGCATGGCCGCGATGCACAATCGGTCCTTGCAGCACCTCATCCATTTTTGCGCCGGCCGCAATCATGATCTGGCTCTTTACCAGGTCGACATCGGTGACCATCTCCGTGACCGGGTGCTCGACCTGGATGCGCGTATTCATCTCGATGAAATGCAGCTTTCGATCCGCGCCCATCAGGAATTCGATCGTCCCGGCATTCTGATAGCCGACCGCGCTCAACGTCTTGCTCAAGATGCCGCCAATCTCGGCGCGCAGTTCGGGCGTCACCATCACCGACGGCGATTCCTCCAGCAGCTTCTGATGGCGCCGCTGGATCGAACACTCGCGCTCTCCCAGGCTGACGACGTTGCCGTGCTCATCGCCCAGCACCTGGAACTCGATGTGGCGCGGGTTCTCGACATACTTCTCCATGTAGAGATCGCCGTTGCCAAACGCCGCCGCAGCCTCCGACTGCGCCTGCCGGTAAAGCGCGGGCAGTTCGTCTTCATTGCGCACGATGCGCATGCCACGCCCGCCTCCGCCGGCGGACGCCTTGATGATGACCGGGAATCCGACCTGCCGCGCCCACTCGCGCGCTTCCTCATCCGAGGCGACCACGCCATCGGAACCGGGAAGAATGGGGACTCCGTGCTTCTTCATGGCGGCGCGCGCCTTTTCTTTTTCGCCCATCAGGCGGATCACGTCGGGCGGCGGTCCGATGAACTTGATGTGACAGGCGGCGCAAACTTCCGCGAAGTTCGCGTTCTCCGAAAGCAGCCCGTAGCCGGGATGGATCGCATCGACGTTCGCGATCTCGGCCGCGCTGATTACGGCGGGAATGTTCAGGTAGCTTTGCGCCAGTTGCGGAGGGCCGATGCAGATCGCTTCGTCGGCAAAGCGCACGTGCAGCGAGTGCCGGTCCGCCTCGCTGTAAATCGCGACCGCGCGGATCCCGAGCTCCTTGCACGCGCAGATGACGCGCAGCGCGATCTCGCCGCGATTGGCTACCAGAATCTTCTTGAACATGATGTGAAAGCTCTCAGCTGTCAGCCATCACCTCTTCAGTAAAATCAGCACCCTGCCGCTGGATCTTTCCTAGGAGACTGAGAGCTAAGAGCTGAGAGCTTATTTCTTTGGCCGGACCGCGAACAATTCCTGACCGTACTCGATTGGCTGGCCGTTGGTGACGAGTTTCTTGACCAATTCTCCGGCCGCGTCGCATTCAATCTCGTTCATCAGCTTCATCGCTTCCACAATGCACAGCACCTGGCCCACTTCCAGCGTTTCGCCGACTTTGACGAACGGCGGAGCCCCAGGCGAGGGCGCCTCATAAAAAGTACCCACAATCGGAGACTTTACGATGTGCAGCCCTTCTTCGGCCTCAGGTACAGCCGCAGGGGAATGCAGCGCCGGAGAAACGGGCGCAGAAACGGCAGTCGGGACGGGTACGGGAGCTGGCGCGTAGCGCGGTTCAGGAAATACCGCCGTCATAGCGCCGGCGCCGCGCTTGATCTTCACTTTGACATCGCCCCGTTCCAGCTCAAATTCGGCGATGTCCTTTTCGATTAAGAATTCAATCAGTTCTTTCAGCTCTTTTTGATTCATGCTCTCATTGATTCATACTGTTATTGATTCACGGATAAGGCGGGTTCCGCCTCTGGATTCTATGTAGAGGCGGGGCTTGCCCCGTCTCACTCTGCGGCAGAAGACGCGGCAAACCGCGTCTCTACTTGGACACACGCTAAATAACAATCAGATCTTTGTCGGTCGGCTCCAGCACTTCGCAGCCCGAAGAGGTCACGACCACCACATCTTCGATCCGCACACCCCACTTGCCTGGAACATATGCGCCGGGCTCGATCGTCACCACCATGCCGGCTTCAAGCTTCTGCGCTTGCCCCGCCGCTAACCGCGGCGCCTCATGGATCTCCAGGCCCAAGCCATGCCCGGTCGAATGCGTGAAGTGCTGCGCCAATTTCCACTTCTTCAGGACAGTTCGCGCAGCCCCATCGACCTCCGCGGCGGTCATGCCCGGCCGAACCGCGTCAATTGCCGCCTGCTGAGCTTCGAGCACCGCCCCATACAACTGCCGGGCTTCTCTCGTAGGCTTCCCCACGTGCACAGTACGCGTGCGATCGGAGCAATAACCCGCGAGTATAACACCAAAGTCGCAGACCACGAACCCGCGCCGCGGGATGCGCGCCGCCGACGCCCGCCCATGCACGATCGCCGAGCGCTTGCCCGAGGCGAGGATGGTCGGAAACGACATGCCCTCGGCCCCCTTGCAACGGGCCTCGTATTCCATGGCGGCAGCAACCTCCACCTCGGTCACACCCGGACGAATTTTCTCGCACGCAATCCGAAACAAGCTCGCCCCAAGCTTCACCGCCTCGCGGATGCGTCTAATCTCCGAGCCATCCTTGACCATGCGGGCGCGTTCCACCAGCGGAGGCGCGGAATGCACTCGCACCTTCCCGCGCAGCACGGATGCCAGCCGGTCGCGCATGCCGGCAGTCAGCGATTCCGGCTCGATGCCCAGCAATGGCGGCCTTGTGCCCGATCTTCTTCGCTGTGCCGCCAGCCACTCGGCAGCAGCCACCACCGGAGACTTGCTCGCAATCACAATGCTCGCGCCTTTGACCTCCTCCTTTGCCTGGGCGATGTAGCGGCCATCGGTAAATAGAGTCGCCTTTTCGGCGCTGACCAGCATTGCCGCCGCGCTGCCTGTAAACCCGATCAGATAGCGAATATTGGGAAGGTGAGTGACAAGAAAAAAATCAAGCTTGTTGGGGGTCAGTAGTGGTTGCAGCCGGCGCAGGCGCGTGACATGATCCATGGCAATGGGGCCCATGGCCAGGAGTTTAGCAGGAGCGCCCGTGGATAAAGAAGGAAGCCCCAAAAGCGAAACCGCCGTGCTCTCGGCAGGTTTTCCGAGTCGCTCCGGCGGCTGTTGCTTGCTTCAACTCCAAACTAAATCTGGAACTTCCAGGTTTGACGTTCCGTGTCCGAGCGTTCTATGTCTGAATGATTCTCGGAGTGATAAAGAAAATCAATTCCTGCGTTGAGGTGGCAACGGTGCGATGTTTGAACAGGTTTCCAAGGTACGGAATGTCTCCCAGCAAAGGAACTTGGGAGATACGTCAGTGAGTTGTTGGTCTGGATCACGCCGCCGATAACCACTGTTCCGCCATCGGTGACAAGAACCTGGGTGGTTGCCTGCTGCGTAATCAAAGTGGGGTTTCCGCTGACCTGTTCGGAGAAGTCGGGCAGCGTGTTTTCCACGTCCACGTTCAGGAAGATGGTTCCTTCCGAAGTGATCTGCGGAGTGACTGTGAGGCGCAGGAAAGCATCAACGTAGGTAACCGTCGGCGGACCGCCCAACTGTGCGGCCGTCACGACCGGTACGCGTACGCCCTGCTTCACCACCGCCTGGATATTGTTCTGCGTTACCACGCGCGGGCGGGACAGAATCTTGAGCAGACCGCGCGATTCGGCCATCGTCAGCAGAAGGTCGATCCGCATGTTGTTGCTGGCGTTCACAAAGCTGAAGCCGCTGGTCGGTCCGGTTGCGCCCAGGTTGGAAAACAGCGGAATCTGCGTTCCGGTTCCGGGCGTGCCGAGGATCTGGTACAAAGGATTGGAAGCCGTGCTGCCGCTGACAATGTTCGGCGAATAGCCGGGCCCGTTGGCGCCCGGTACGCCGCCTACAGCCGTCGTCCCGTTGCCCCAGCCAAAGCCGAGCTGGGTACCGATATCGCGCGCGAAACTGCGGGTTGCGGATACCACGCGGGCTTCAATTTCAACTTCCTGGGTCTTGCGATCCATCTGCTGGATGATGCGGTCGATCTGCGGCAGAACCGCGGGAATATCGGAGACGATCAGCGCATTGGTGCGCTCATCGGCCACCACGTCGCCGCGCTGGCTGAGGAATTTCTTGATCGTCGGCAGCACGTCCTTGGAGTGGGCATAGCTGAGGAAGCGGGTGATGGTGACTTTGTCGACCGCCAACGCCTCGGCGTCAATCTGGCCACGGCGATTCTCAGCTTCTCTTTTCAGCGTGTCGATCGTGGCAATGCGCAGGACGTTGCCATCCAGTTGCCGCGACAGATCGTTGTTCTTGAGCACGATGTCGAGAGCCTGATCCCACGGCACGTCATCGAGCACGATGGTCAGAGTACCGTGGACGTTCGGATCGAGCACTACGTTCAGTCCGCTGATCTCATGAATCAGGCGGAAGAAATCTTTCAGGTCTACGTCCTTGAGGTTTACCGAGATTGGCTCGCCGGTGTACTTCGCGCCGGTTGTGGCCTGCTTTTGTGCAAGCTGCGCTTTTTGCTCGGCAGCCAGATTCACGGCGGGCTGAATTGCCTGCCCGCTGCCTTGCATGGCCGCGTTGGTATTGACGGCAACCAGTTCGGCCGCCGTCTTGTCGGCAAAGCGGTTCGCGGCTTCTTCAGCCTTGGCCGCCGGTTCGGTTTCCGTGCTGGGCTTGGCCGAATACTTGGGCTCGACGAAGGCAAAGTCGGCCGGCTTATCGGTGTTCGCCGCGGCAGGCGCCGACACAGCAACGGACGCTGCCGGTATGGAAGCTGCCGGAGTTGCGGAAGCGACCGGAGCCGAAGCCAGTATCAACTTCGGCGCAGCGCCCGCAGCCACTGGCTTCTCATCGCCGGAGGCCGCGCTGTGCGCCAGCCTGCCTTGGATTTTCAGTGTGTAGCCGCCCTCGGCGCCCGCCACCAGTTCATGCTGGCGGCTGTCCAGAAGATCCACCACGACGCGCGTATTGCCCTCACCATCCATGCCGATGCGGACATCCTTCACGCCGTCCCGGTCGACAACAATGGAGCTCTGCGCCGTGGCCATCACTGTGTTGGGAAAATCGACGACGATCCGCTCCGGAGAATCGAGCGTCGTCATTTTGGGCAGGATTGTGCCTTTTGCCCTGAACTCGACGCGCACTCCGTCCTGGCCGCGGGTGACCTCGAGCCGCTGCAACTGCGCGCTCGCCGCACCCCCTTTAACCGTCGTGTCAGCCGCGGCTGCGATCATCACAAACGCCAGCAGCGGAACAATGAGACCCAGCACTTGCTTTCGCATTTCCCTATCTCCCCATGTGAGGCCGTTCGGCCTCCATGTGTCTCTTCAAATTCGTACTTACCACACCTATACCGCCGGAGTCGTGATCTTCTTCACCACTTCCCGTGTAAACGTCTTGCCCAACCGGTCCTGCAGCGTTTCCTGGAAGACGATCGAGTCGCCGGTGATCTTCACTACGTAGCCGTTGAATACCGGATCGTTCTCCCGCAGGAAATACGCTTTGTTCATACTGTTGCTTACCACCGCGATGAAACCGCTTTCGGCATGCACAATGCCGCGCAGGTTGATGGCGCCGATCTCCAGGCACTTCTTGCCCGTGCTGCAACTCGAAGCGCCGTTGGCACGGCTTACCACCGGGCTGATAAAAGGATCTCTCTTGCCGCTCCACTTGGTGTCGGGCACGGCCTGGTCATCGGCAGCAGCTTTATCCGCGGATGCGGTCTCCGACGGCGTGCTGCCTGCCACCTTGGCCTCCGCGGGTATCTTCTTTTTCGTGGCGGTCAGTGGGGACCTTGGGTGGCGCGCATGCTTCGCAGCCACAGACTCCTCGCGCCTGTTTCCCGGCGTTTCCCTTGCTGGCGGAGGCCTGGCTCGTCCCCTACGATCGTTCCCACCCGCATGCCAACTCTCTGCGTTTCGTTCGCCGCCGGTTTTTCCTGAGTTGCTAGCGCCGCATTCGAGGCCGCAGCCGCGTTGTCACGCACCGCGTTCATGGTGGCGCGCGTGTTCTCGATAACGCTGGGACTCTGGGCCGCAGCCAGCCCCGAGGCCAGCACGCACATCAAAATTGTCTTGGTCGGCTTCATCTTCATCCCGTCCTCCTATTTCTTCGCCGGGCTTGCGGCTTTGCTGGGCGGCGCTGCCGGATCCAGATCATGACTGAAATATGTGGTCGTAACGCAGGTGGCTACCACACTCTCGCTGGGCGCGTACTGGTAAGTGTGCTTGGCATGCGCCTCGCCCGGCTTTTTCGTCGTCGCCACCGCCAGGTTGCTCACATTCACGATGCGCTCCACTTTGCCCAGCCGGTCGAAGAACCCCAGCATCGAGTAGTAGGGACCGTCGAGTTCCACCTCAAACGGCACTTCCGTGTAAAATTCCTTCCCGTTATAAGGACGAGACGTGTAGCGCCGGACCTCGACTCCCGCCTTGCGCGCCTCGCCGCTCACCATGCGCATGAAATTGTCGACTTCCTTTTCATCGGGCACGATGCGCCGTTCGATCTCGAGTTGCTGTTTCAGGCTGGCCAGCTGGCGCTCGATATCCGCCAGTTTCGGCCGATACGCTTCGAGTTCCGCGTTCTCGCGCAATTTCGCCTGCAGCTTGGTCTGGGCCACCGCATTTTCCTCGCGCTGCTGCTTGAAGACCGTGTAGTAGAGCCCGCCGGTCAGCAAGGCCGCGCCCAGCACCAGAATTCCCAACAGCTTCACACCCGTGAGTTCGCCAAGAGTCATGGTCGATCCGCCTTTACGACTTCGCCTTTTCGCAGGTCAGCGTGAACTGGAATGCCTGCATGTCCTTTACGGTCTCATCCTGATAGCTTTCCTTGATTTCGACGTTGCGGAAGAAACCGGTATGCTGCAGGTTCGAAATCAGGTTGGCTACCGCATCGCTCGACAGGGCCGTGCCGTCAATGGCCACGTTCGCACCCTGGTCCTGCATGCTGTTCAGCCAGACCGCCTCGGTGTTGTTGACGGTATCGCCGATCATGGCCAGCAGACTGACTGGACCCGTCTGGTTGTTGCGCAACTGGTCGATGACATCGACGCGCCGCTTGTAGGAGTCCGCCTGTCTCTGACGCTCCAGGTAGCGCGCCTTGATGTCAGCCAGTTCGCGGTTCTTGATTTCCGCGCGCTGCATCTGCGTCGGCGATCGCTTTCTTTTCCCGGTCGAGCTGATACCAGTAGCCCGCGTTCAGAGCGCCCGCGATAATGCAGCACCGCCGCCACCTGAATCAGCGGCGAGCCGACATTCAAGTCCATACTCGGCAGGGCGAAGGCCGTGCCTTTCTTGCTTTTCGGTTTTGGAACACCCAGCAGATTGATTCGGATCATAGCTTTTCAAAGCTCCTCAGCGCCAAACCTACGGCCACTGCCAACTGGCCGGCATTCTGTTCCACCAGTTCCGCTCCGGCGCCTTCCATCGGCGCCTGCACCTTCTGAAACGGATTGAACAACTCGACCGGCATCGAGAACTCCTGACGCAGCGCTTCCACCAGGCCCGGAACCTTGGCCGAACCGCCGGCCAGGTAAATCTTCTCGATGTGCTCGCCCGCCGCGCTGGCCCGGAAGAAGTCGAAGGTCTTCTGAATTTCGAGCACGATGATTTCCGTCACCTGCTGCAGGATCGGCGTCTTGGCATCCTCGTGCACCGTGCCCACTTTGTGCCCCAGCTTCAACTGTTCGGCGTCGTCGAAGCTGAGATCCAGTTCCTTCTGCAGCGAATCGGTGTACTGATGCCCGCCCACCGAAACGTCGCGCGGAAACAGCGGCGTCGTGCCCTTGACGATGTTGATGTTCATCACGCTCGCGCCCAGGTTGAGCAAGGCGACCACTTGCGTGGGCGCGGGCTCGTAGTTGTACTCGTAGCAGTTCTGCAGAGCGAGCGCATCGATATCCACAATAGCGGGAGTCTTGCCCGCCATCGAGAGTACGTTGGTGTAGTTGAGAATCTTGTCCTTCTTGACCGCCACCAGCAAAACGTCCATCTGCGGGCTGGTCGCGTCATCGCTCAGAATCTGGTAATCCAGGTTCACATCCGCCAGGTCGAACGGAATGTGCTGCGCGGCTTCCTTCTGGATCGTATCCGCCAGTTCCTGATCGCTCATGGATGGGAGCGAGATTTTCTTCACGATCACCGAGTGTCCGCTCACGGCCGTGGCCACCGCCTTCGACTTGATCTCGGTCGTGGCGAACAGCTTTGAAATCGCACTCGATACCGTGCCCGAATCCACGATCATCGAATCGACCACGATATCCGGCGCGATCGGCTCCAGCCCGAGGTGCGCCACTTCGATTCCGGTGCGCGTCTTCCTCAGCTCCACTGCCTTGATGCTCGAGGAGCCCACATCCAGACCAACGATCGTTTTCGTTCCCATTCCAAACATGTGTCCGCCTTTTTGCTGCGCCGGCGCTTTGCCGGCAATTTTCTTACTGCTGTCCCGCAGCCTTCATCGCTGCTTTGATCTTCTTCTTCGTCTCCGGTTCGGCTTCCGTCGACTTCTCTTCCATCCACTGGTCCAGCTTCGATTTCTTGAACCGCCAGCGATTCCCCAGTTTGAACGCCGGAATTTTCTGTTCGTTCACGTACTTGTACAAGGTGTCCGGACTCACTCCCAGGTACTGCGAGGCCTGGCGAATGTTCATTACTTCTCGCGACTCGGCCATGGCATTTGTTTCTTGCACAGAATTAATTTCCCAACCCACACTTTCTTCTCGCCCACGCCGAGGAAGTTTGGAAAAACCAAGCCCTCGATATAAACCGCGTTCGAGTGAGTTTTGGTGTCCTGAGCATATCTCAACGGGAAAAACGGGCCTCTCACAGGGAATTTCCCGTTTTCTTTGGGTTTTATGGGGTTTTTCTGGAATCGCACTCCGCCGCAATTTCGGCGGAAATACTACATATGGTGGTTTGTTTATCGGCCACTACCTTTAGCTGTAGTCTTGGCCGAAACCACGATGCTCCGATGGCACACGGTGTAACTAAGGTACTAGAGACGGTACGGAGGTACCTGCCCGCCCGCGCAAATCCTTGAAACGGTGCGCCCGAGATCTCTCCGCAAGTCGAAGAATTGCCTTTCAGTCCCGCCTGCGCGCGCCCACCCTTGGTGAGGCACATCACTTCTTCCGCTGTTATATTCCGCTACGCTGATCTGTCTTTCGCAATCGACTTCTCACCAACCTTAAGGAGCACTCATGAAATTGCTCGTCATCGGTTCCGGCATGATGGGTTCGGCGGCCGCCTACGATATGGCTTGCCAGTCTCAGGTGGATTCCGTCACCCTGGCCGACAGCGATCTCAAACGCGCCCGGGATGTGGCCGCGCGTGTCAACCGGATCGTCGGCGACAAAAAAGTTCGCGCTGTCGCCAGTCGACGCTTCCCGCGAAAAAGAAGCCGTGCGGCTGATGAAGGGCCACGATGGCGCGCTCTCGGCGGTTCCCTATTTCCTCAATCTGGGCCTGGCACAATCCGCTATCACGGCCGGATGCCACTTCGCGGATCTCGGCGGCAATAACACCGTTGTTCGGCAGGAACTGGCTCTGGCAAAGAAAGCGGAGAAGAAAAATGTCGCGCTCGCTCCCGACTGCGGACTCTCCCCAGGCATGGCTTCCATTCTGGGAGGCGAACTGGTCCATCGCCTCGATGGGCGGGCCGATGCGCTCAAGCTTTACGTTGGCGGCCTGCCCGAAAAACCGATGCCGCCCTTCCACTACCAGCTTGTCTTTTCGGTGGAAGGCCTGATCAACGAATACGTCGAGCCGGCGCGCATTCTGCGCAAAGGCAAACTCACCACCATCGAGGCCCTCACCGAACCCGAGCCGTTCCACATGGATGGCTTCGCACCGCTGGTGGCGTTTCAGACGTCGGGCGGCACATCCACGCTACCCGAAACCTTCGCGGGCAGGGTGGGAGAGTGCTTCGAAAAGACCCTTCGCTATCCCGGACACTACGATCTGCTCTGCGAGTTGAAGGAGCTGGGGCTGTTTTCGAGCGAAAAATTGCGCGTGAACGGTGCTGAAGTCTCTCCCCGCGCCGTTTTATCGAAAATCTTCGAAGGCAAATTCGCCAGCAAGGGCCCGGACGTCTGCATCATGCGCCTGGAGGCGCACGAATCGATCAAAGCTCCCGGCGTGCGCGGGTTGCTCGGCGGCAAACTCAAAGGCCGCGTCGCCAGTTTCACGATGGTGGACCACTACGATCCCAAAACCGATATGAGCGCTATGATGCGCACTACTGCCTTCCCGGCGTCGATTGTGCTGCAGATGATGTGCTCGGGAGCCATCGCCAAGCGCGGCGCTGTGCTCCAGGAGCGTGACGTTCCCGCCGAGGCTTTCCTCGACGAGATCAAGCGGCGGGGAATTAAAATCGAATATCGGATGGAATAGCTAGGGGCCAGTATCGAGTTTCGAGTAGCGAGTCGCGTGAATTCATTTTCAAGGAGCACTCCTGGTGAGAAATATTAAGCGGAAGTTCTTCTGCTCGATCGTTGCCATCCTGACGTTGGTCGCGGGATTGAGCGCGCAAGCGGGAAAAGACTCGCCGTCCGCTCCCGTCCCGGTACAGATAGGTACAGCGCGCAGGGTTTTCATCTCGAATGGCGGGGGAGAAAGCTTCCAGACGGTCCTGGACCAAAAGGTGTTCAATGGTGGTCCGGATCGACCGTACAACCAGTTTTATGCGGCAATGAAGGCTTGGGGCCGATACGATCTTGCATCATCGGCGTCGGATGCCGACCTGGTCCTTGAGATCAGTTGGTCTCTTACCGATACTGGACTGAGGCTGCCCGTCCTCGGCGAACTCCGGTTGGTGGTTCTTGATCCTAGGACGCACATCAAGCTCTGGACCCTGAGCGAGCATGTTCGAGGCGCAATCCTAATTGGAAACCGTGACAAGAACTTCGACGAGTCAATGAACACCGTAGTGAACCGGATGAAGAACCTGTCGAACCTGGTCCCGTCTCCTGCCGGCGCTGCCAGTAAGTAATTGCCTGCAGGTTGTATCATCAAAAAACGGATGGCATTTCCTATCAAAATTTGTGCCGTTTGCTCCGAAGAGTTCGAACTGAAGCCGGGTAAACCGGGCTTCGCCAACCGCTGTCCGTCGTGCAGCGAACCCGAGAACGTTGACCCCGTAACGAAGCAGTCTATGGACGCCGACGAACGGAAGGCTCAGGCGGAAGCAAACGACGCGCGAAGGCGGGCGATGCGCGACCTTCTCTATCGCAAGGATAGCTGACGCCAGTATTCGGGTTTCGCCTCACGCCTTATAGTGATCCTCCGCACAGAAATAGCTCCGTTCTTGCGTTTTAATCCAGGTTAGTGATCTTGGTTAGTGATCTTGCCCCGGCAGAGGACTCCGTCGGCGGGGAGGAACTAATGGGCACGCTTGCTTTGGGTGACGTTGCTCGCGGTAATACGGCCGATCTGGTTTCAACCGGAGACCTGGCTCAAATACTTCACTCGTTTCTCAACCCTTCTCAGTCTCAACAGCACATTTCCCCGCATGATCCGCAGGTCCGCGAAATTGAGGACGCGCTGGAGGCGCCCGGGAGGACCATCTTTCTTTACGGAGACCGCACCCCAGGAAACACGCTGGCACAAGTACTTGCCGCCCACCGCCTGTCAGATAACAAACCGGCTGGCGAATCAGTGCGGACCCCGCTCGTGATCGATGAATTTGAAGCGATAACAAGCGAGGCGGTGCGCACGCGCTTCGCTGACTTCATCAAGGAGATCGGTGACCGGAACTTGCCTCTGCACTTCGTCCTGTGCGGCGTCTCGGAATCCGTCAGAAAGCTGCTCGGAGCGCACGAGTCCTGCTACAGCACCGATTGCGCGCTCCCAAATCCGGACGCCAGGATCGAGGTCATCAAGTCGACTACGCAAGATGCTCATGGCCTGCCGCACCACGTCCATCTCGTGTCGGAACGGCTGTTCTGGGAGATGTTTAACGATCCGACATTTGCGCGGAGCCTTATCTAAGAATTACTGCGGTTTAGGGATTACCTTGGGCGCGCCGTGAAGCCGGAGTCACGTTGGCCTCCGCGCTATTCACTTTTTCTCTCGCATAAGCATCTCCAGCTCTTCCGGACTCCTGGGCCAGTCGTCGCGCAGCAAGCGGGAGAGCGAGCGATCGGCCAGCAGCTTTCCTCCGGTCTGGCAGTTGGGGCAGTAGTTGGTCTCGTTGGCCGCGTAGCGTATCCGCTGAATCTTCGCGCCGCATCGCGGACATGGTTCTTTGTATCGTCCATGAACGGCCATGCCTTCGCGAAATGCCGTTACTTTTTCTGGGAATTCGGCGCCTGCCTCTCGCCGCAGGCGCTCGGTCCATTCGATCAAACTGGCGCGCGTGGCCGCAAACAGCCGTTCGATCTCTTCGCGCTTGAGTTTCCGCGTCAGGGCGAGCGGCGAGAGGCGAGCCTCGAAAAGAATCTCATCCGAGTAGGCGTTGCCAATTCCGCTGAACAGCCGCGGATCGGTCAGCGCACGCTTCAAAGTATGGTTCGCAGATGTGAGGGCGTCAGCGAAGTGGTCCAGATCGGTATCCAGAACCTCCAGGCCGCCCGGATCGAGAGCGCCGAGTCCCACTTCGCCCGTCATCACGTGCAAGGAAGCGCGTTTCTTCGAGCCGGCCTCGGTCCACAGCAGCGTGCCGTTCGCGAAATCGAATGCCGCCAGCCCGCGCGGCGGCGAAAGTTTCGCATCGCGCTTCTTCCAGTGCAGGCGGCCCGCAATCATCAGGTGCAGCACCAGCCAGATGTCATTTTCCAGTCCGATGCAGATGCGCTTCCCCAGTCTGCGCAACTCAACCACCGTTTTTCCTTCCACGCTTGCAATCGGAGGATTGGCGGTGCGCAACAAGAAAGGGCTCGCAATCCGCAGCCGTTCCAGCCGCTGGTGGAGGATACGCTTCTGCAGCGCTTCGATATAGACGGTGATATCGGGGAGTTCGGGCACGCCTGAAATCCTTGTGGCAACAGCATATCGTACGGAGAGCGGCACTTACGGGCTGCTCAGACGGTAATGGACGATTCAGGCTGAGCCAGGCTCCAGAAACCGGCCCTCTGGACTTGAGACAGCCTCGAACTTGTGTTCTCATAAAGAAAGCGGACCGTGGGGTCCGATACGCGTCAAAAACCTCAACCTTCAAACATCCCTCTTCTGAAGGAGAAAAATCATGAGCAAAGTCCCGTATATTCCAAAAGGCTACAACTCCGTCACTCCCTACCTGGTCATCAAGGGCGCAGCGAAGGCCATCGACTACTACAAGAAGGTCTTCGGCGCGACCGTGGTTGTCCGCATGGACGGACCGAACGGCAGTGTCGGCCATGCCGAGTTGCAGATCGGCGACTCGCGCGTCATGCTCGCTGACGAAAATCCCCAGATGGGCGCAATCAGCGCGACCACCATTGGCAATAGTCCTGTAAGCCTCTACCTGTACATTCCCGATGTCGACAAGGTCGTCGATCGCGCCGTCGCGGAGGGAGCCAAACTCGTCAAGCCCGTACAGGATCAGTTCTACGGGGATCGCACCGGGTTCATTCAGGATCCGTTCGGCCACTTCTGGGGCGTCGCAACGCACGTGGAAGATGTCTCTCCGCAGGAAATGAAAGAGCGCATGAAAAAGGTGATGCAGGCTGCATAAAGACTACAACCCTTGGCTGCTAGCTCTTGGCCGCGGTTCGCACTTGTCAACACTGGCCAAGAGCTAGCGCTGAGGCTTACTTTCGCCCGTTGTACAATCAGCCACGGAACAACTGAAACCGCAGAATGAAAGGATTCTCTTATGCTCTCCGCCGGCAACCGTTTTCCGGATTTTTCGCTTCCCAATCAGGACGGCAAAATCGCCAACCTCAGCGACTTCGCGGGTCACTGGCTCGTCGTCTACTTTTATCCCAAAGACGACACGCCCGGCTGCACGATCCAGGGCAAGTCAATGACCGCGACCAAGGCTGATTTCGATGCTGCCGGAATCAAGGTCGTCGGGGTAAGCGCTGACGATGTCACCTCACACAAGAATTTTCACCACAAGTTTGCCTTCAAGATTGACCTGCTCTCCGACACCAACTCCTCGCTTATGAAAACTCTCGGCCTTGGCCAGTCGGAATGGAAGGGCATGAAGTTCTGGGAGCGCACAACTTTCGTTGTCGATCCCAAGGGCATCATTCGCCAGGTCTATGAGAAGGTGAATCCGGAGGGGCACGAAAAAGTCTTGCTCGACGACATCAGGAATTTACAATCCAAGGCAGCCTGAAAGGCGTTGCGTGATGGCGGGGCTTTTGCCCCGCCAAGAGGGTTCAGAGCCCCATCACCCCACTGGAGTCGCTGTAGAGCCCACGAATTGCGGAGCCCTCCCTGCGCAGGAGTTTTCCGCGAAGTCGCAGGCTAGCTCGTTACTGCGGCATCGTCCTATTTAACCCCTGGTAGATGAACAATCCCGCAATGACCAGGATCATGAGCCCCGAGAGAGCGCCCAGCACTCTTACGATCGGAGTGAGCTTCCTCATCTTGGCCAGAACCTCAGTTTGATCTTTCTGCATCTGCGACTCGGTTTCGTTGAGAAAGATGGAATCGTCCTCGTGCATCGTGAGCGTGCTCTTGTAAATCATGAGGACAATCAGGATCGCGGTCAGGATGCCCCACGCAACCAGCAGCATGAACATAGGAGTCATACGCCACCTCGGCGCCGAAATCGGGCCATCCCGACGGGGCCGCTCTTGGGGGCAGTTTCCTGCCGTCCGGCAGAGTCGGGTACCAGGCCCTTGCTGCGCATGATTATAGACCCGTTGGCAAGAGGGCGCGACTTTGTTGTGGTTGGGGGCATCTAATTGACAGATAAGGAAGGTGCGCCGGCCCTCGAAAAGCCTTACCGCACCGCTTGCAGCCTTTGTTATAATCAGATTTCTAAAGGAGATCACGTAATGGCCACGACCACCACCACACCCGGAACCAGCACTCCTGCAGTTCCGCCGAAAACCGCAGCCCCAGTCCTGACTCCCTCCGCAGTTGCAAAGGTGAAGGAGATCATGGCGACACAGAACCCGGTTCCGACTGGTTTGCGGTTATCCGTGGTAGGAGGCGGCTGCTCGGGCTTCCAGTATTCCATGGCCTTCGAAAATGGCGCGGGAATGATGGATAAGGTGTTCGACTTTGACGGGCTGAAGGTTTACGTGGACGCAACTTCGCTGATGTATCTGGGCGGAGCAAACGTCGATTACGTCGAAACGCTGGAAGGCGCCGGATTCAAGTTTGAAAATCCGAACGTGAAGAGCACGTGCGGGTGCGGCTCCTCTTTTAATGTGTAAGTTCACAGCTTAGCTTTCCGGTTTTGCCTCACGGCCCCGCTTTCGAAGCGGGGCTTTTCATTTGCTAGTTCTGGCTGATTGTTACCGCTGGCCATTACTACTGCTGCTGTGGATTCCCGCCCTGATTTTGAGGAGGTTGCGAGGGAGGTTGGCCGAATTGGCTTCCTCCGAAAGGCGAACTGCTTTGCCCGAACCCAGAATTACCCGTCCCGGATTGCGTTCCCTGCATGGGTTGTCCGATCGGGTTTGCGCCCGGTATGGTGGTCGACATGGAAGGCGTCTGCCACGGCCCAACCAGGAGGGAACCAAGCGGACCTCCTTGATCTGCAGTTGGATCGTACATAAAAAGCCAGTCGTTGTAGTGATTCTTCTTGTTGTACTCGCGAATGGTTTTCGCCTTGCTCGTGCTCGCCACTCCGAGAATCGGTCCTCCACCGAAGACCTGGCCGCCGAGACCCGCGCCGGCGCTCGAACTGGTACCGCCATTGGAAGAAGCGAACGGCGAAGAGGAAGATGACGACGATGACGACGATGACGAAGAAGACGATGAACCTGAATTCCCTGGCTGATTTCCGGAATTGCCAGAGCCGGACTGGTCGTCCCCGGCATTGTTCTGAACTGCGCCGCCAGCCTGCTGCAGCCCGCCCGGTTGCTGCATCTGGCCGGCGAGCTGTTGCATCTGGCCAAGCGCTCCCTGCAGTCCGTTCTGTCCCGGCAATCCTTGTCCGGGCATCCCCTGTCCCGGAATCATCGCGCCGGGCATCACGGGCCCGTTGTTCAGACTCACATCCTGCATGTGCAGGAACTTGAAATCCCGTTCCTTGCCGGTCTGAGGATCACGGCTTAATGGATCTTTGTAGCGCTTGCGCAGATAGCGAACGTGGTTGGTATCTTCTAGTTCTTCAATGCGCGTCGGGTAGCGTCCAACTTTCTTGTAAAAATGCTGAATGGCGCGCATGTACTGGGTGCCGCGATGACACAACTCTTCTTCACGGTCGCGCCTGATTTGCTGCCCCATCTCGGGCAGGATGGCCAGCATCGCCATCGCGGCCAGCGTCATCGCCAGCATCAGCGTGATCAGCATGTAGCCACGCTCGCCGTCCATCTGCAATTCGTGATTTGTAATTTGTGATTTCAAACCACGACGCCGCATAGACTCTCACTCGCCTTCAACATGCCCAATTACAAATTACCAATCGCAAATCGGTCCTACCCCTGCGACAGCGGAATGCTTTGGCGGTTACTGTTGATCATGTCTTCCATCTCGACGGCGTTGGGCGAGATGCGCAGCACGCGATAGCGCCGGTCCACAATTTCGCCTTCGCCGGCGATAAAAACGTCTTCGCCCTGCGACAGAAAGATCCTTTTCGGTTCGCCCGGCTTATTGGCAAAGCCAAAAAACTTCAGCGTAATGGGGGGCGGCGGCGGTATGACCGGCACAGGGCGTATGGCAGCCTGCTCGTCCTGATCTTCGGCTGTCCCATTCTTCACCGGTTTTGGAATGGTCGCAACCGACCCGGCGACAAAAATATTCCTTCCGTTGCCCGCGTACTTGATCTCCTCGCTTTGTGTAAGCAGATTCAGGTCGAGCGTCGGGTCCAGCCGTGGTTCCGCAATCGGTATCAGTTTGCCCGAAGCAGTGCGCCGCGTGGCGGGATGCGCCGGGCCGGTGGCGCTCGCCTGCGTGGCCGCCGGCGCCTCGGTGCTCGACGATGGCCAGAACTCGTGCAAAACCACCAGCAGCGCGACCGCTCCCAGCACCGCCAGGGTGATGACTTGCTTTCGGTTTTCGGTCCCCAGGTTCACTCAGTCTCCGTTCGCTCAGGCTCCCCGCAAATAACTGTGCAGGCCAATCTGCAGCCGGACCTGCCCGGTGCCTTCGCCCGCCAGGTCGACGGCGTCAACCGTGAAAAACATCTTCGACCGCTCCAATGTATTGATGAAACGCACCAGTTGCAGATAGTCTCCGGAAAAACTTCCGTCAATAGCAACCGGCACAATGCCAGAGGTTTCCGGATCCTCTTCCTTATAACGGGCGGACTGGATTTTGATTCCATTCTCCGATGCCAGTTTGCCGAGTTCGGTAGCCAGCTCGGAATCTTTCTCCGCGAAGCGCACCTTGTAAAAGTCGCCAATCTGATCTTTGGCGAGCACGATTTTCTCCGGCATGCCCTGCAGCGGTTTAACCTCATGGGTTTTCTTCGTCAGCTCCGCCGACAGCTGCAACATCTGCTGCCGCCGGGAGTCGGCCGAACCGACCAGCGGAGAAAAATAGACCCCAATAGCCACTACATCGGCCACCACCATCGCGGCAATCGCAATCGTCAGCTTGCGGCGCGTACTTCGCAGATCCGGCATTATTTTCCGCTCCCAATGGTTACGTCGGGCACATAGGTTGAAACCACGGTTGCAATCACGCCGCCTCCCGATTCAGTTCCCGTGGTTTCCTGCAGCAGTTGTGCGCTCTGGAAATGCTTCGATCCTTCCATGCGTTGCACCAGTTCGACCGCGGCCGCGCGGTTGTCGCCGACCACTCGCATATCCAGCAGCATCTCGTTCTGATCGTTGAATTCCGGCCGGAGCGACACCACGTGAAGATTCGCCGGCATCACCTGCTCCAGATCTTCGAAGACGCTCGTCCAGGAGAAGGCCTTGCGGCGAATCAGCCCGTTCAGGAATTGCGACTGATCGCGCGTGCTCCGGTTCGCGGACATATCGAGGAAGGCCTGCGCCTGGGCCCGCTCCTGGTCGCGCTTCGCGATTTGTTGCTGCAGCTGCGCGATGCTATGGCGATCGCGCCCAGCGTTCTCAAAGCTCCGCACGGTCCAGCCGATCAGTCCCAACGTCAGAACGGCCAATAGTCCGATCCCCGCTCCCCAGCGTCCCCAGAATTCCCGGGCATCTTCATAAGGGCGGGTTGCGAGATTGATGTCGAGACGCATACTAGTTCCTAGTTTTAGTTCTTAGTTCTTAGTTCTTAGCTCTTATGGTTCTTAGTTCCGGCTTTTGGCTAACAGCTAAGAGCCAAGAGCTAAGAACTTCTTTACGAAATCAGTGCTCCTACCACGCCGGCCATCCGCCAGCGCGGCACGGTTCCGGTCGTGGACCCGATCTGCGATGCCGTCACCAGATCCTCGACCAGCGCGCCCGACTGGTTCTTCAGAGCCGAGGCCGCGCTCGCCGGTTCCGGAATGCCCGCCACATAGACGCGCTCAATGTTCAGGCTGTAGGTGTCCTGGAAAAATACCACCGAGGGATAAACTTCCTCCGCCAGTTGCTCGCCGGTGATGGTGACGCCGCGCACGTTTTCCAGGGTGCGGAAGAGCAGCAATTGGTCCTGTTCCAGAATCGCAATGCCGATGGTGTGCGCGTCCACTTTCACGACCAGGGTCGGCCGCTCCGCATCGGCGGCTCCGATCGCGGCCAACATCGAAGGCATGACGACTCCCGGATGGTAGCCCGCGTCCCGAAAGGCCGATTCATATTCCTCGAGGACCGTCTTCAGAACCACCGCTGCCACCACTCGCACTGCCTTACCATTCGGCTGCGAATGGTAGGAAACCCGCGCCTCCTCGGGATCGAAGGGAAGCGACTTCTTCAAGCGAAAACGGACGACCGCTTCGGCTTCTTCCCGTTGCGACGGGAGCGTTTCGAAATCCAGCAGCACGACGCGCACGGCGCTATCGGGGAGGATGGCGATGACGTCATGGGAACGCGCTTCAACGCCGCCCAGCGCACTGGCAATCGCCTGCCGGAGAGCAGCGCCGTCGCGCAAATTCGGTTCCATCAGATCGGGCACAACCGCGCCCGGCGCCAGTTCGCGAGCCGCCGAAATCTCCACCATTCGTCCGCGGTCGGATGCGCGCCCAGCGAGAACACGGTCGGCGGCGATTTCGCAGGCGAGCGCGGGACGGCGGACGTGCTTTGAAGAAGTCATCATCGCTCCCGGATCGAAATCAGTTCAGCCTCGGCGCTGGGCTGAGGAATTGGCAAACAGTCCTCTTTCCGCCCGTCCAGATGAAACTCGATCGCCTCCTGAATCAGAGAGCGCACGTCTTCTCTCGTCCGCCCGGTCGTAACCACTCCCGGCAGATCGGGGACATAAGCAGCCCACCCCGTTTCAGATTTTTCATAAACAACGACGTAATTCACTTTAGTCCCGCCTGTTTCATCACGCTGTTCAGTGTGCCGGGAGGAAGATCGTCATTTGGATGACCCGGCAAAGTGACGCGTCCTGCCTTCTGAGGATGCTTGTATTGCCGGTGACTTCCACGTGTTTGCTTTAGATACCAGCCATCCCGCTCCAGCAATTTGATGATATCCCGTACCTACCTTTCACAATAGTTACCTCGGCGGGTGCTCGAAGTGTACTCGCGGGCACGCGGCGGGTAACGCCATCTATCGCATCGTCTCGATAAATGTAACCTTGTTGATCTCCTTCAATGTGGTGGCCCCCGAGCGCACCTTGTCGAGCGCCGACTCGCGCAGAAAGCGCATGCCATCCTCGCGCGCGGCCCGGCGGATCTCCGACGTGGGTTTTCTCTCCAGAATCATCTCGCGGATGCGATCGGTTAAATCCAGAAGTTCATGAATCGCAGTTCGTCCGCGGAAGCCCGTACCCGCGCACTCGATACACCCTTGACCTTCGTAGAGTGGAACCTGCGACCACTGCGCTGGATCGAGCCCGCTCGCCTCCAGGACTTCAGATGGGTAATGCACGGCCGTGCGGCAAGAATCGCAGATCAGGCGCACCAGCCGCTGCGCCAGAATGCAGTTCAGCGCGGAAACGAAGTTGTACGGTTCGACTCCCATGTTCAGGAAGCGTCCCAGTACGTCGACCACGTTGTTGGCGTGCACGGTAGTGAATACCAGGTGCCCGGTAAGGGCCGACTGGATGGCGATCTGGGCGGTTTCATTGTCGCGGATTTCGCCTACCATGATCTTGTCGGGATCGTGGCGCAAAATCGAGCGCAATCCTCGGGCGAAGGTCAGGCCCTTTTTTTCATTGACCGGAATCTGGGTGATGCCGCGCAACTGGTATTCGACCGGATCTTCAATAGTGATGATCTTGTCTTCGTCGGTCTTGATCTCGTTGACCGCCGCATAGAGGGTGGTCGTCTTGCCGCTCCCCGTCGGCCCGGTGACCAGCACCATGCCGTAAGGTTCCTTGATGTAGCGGCGGAAGCGCCGCAGGTCCACTTCGTCAAATCCGACAACTTCGAGCGTGAGCTTCTTGAACTTCTCGCTCATCGACTCTTTATCGAGTACGCGAAGCACGGCGTCTTCGCCGTGAATCGACGGCATGATCGACACGCGGAAGTCGATGGCGCGCCCGTTGTACTTGACGCGGAAGCGGCCGTCCTGAGGCACGCGGCGCTCGGAAATATCGAGCTCGCTCATGACCTTGATGCGCGAAATGATCGTCGAATGGTGCTCTTTACCGATGGGCGGCATGGCGTTGGTGAGCACGCCGTCAATACGAAACTTGATGTACACCGAGTCGTCCCGCGTCTCGATGTGGATGTCGCTCGCCCGCCGCTGCAGCGCAGTGAAGATCGTGGTGTCGACCAGGCGGATGATCGGGCTCATGTCCTGGCCCGCGGTCGCCGTCAACTTGTCGATGGATATGGTTTCGTCGTTCCCGGTTTCGTCCTCGCGGATCACGTCGAGCGTGAATCCTTCGCTTGCGTCTTCCAGAACGCGCTTGGACTGCTCGGTCTTCTTGAGAATGTCGGAGATCTGCTTGAGCGTGGAAACCTTGGTGAGAATCCGCTTGCCCAGCAGCAGGCTGATCTCGTCGATCATCATCAACTGGCTGGGATCGGCAATGGCGATCGCCAGCCGCCCGTCCGCGGTTTCATCCAGCGGGACGAAGTTATAGCGGAACATCAGATGCACAGGGATCTTTTCGAACAGATCGTGGTGCAGTTGGAAATCGCTGAGATCGATAAATTCGCAACGATAGCGCCGCGCAATATCGCGCGCGCGTTCCAGTTCGTCGGGAACCGGCATCGTCGGGTCCGGCAATTTGCTGCCATTGATTACCGCTGATTTCTTATCCGCCATTCCTATTCCAGTCTACTGCCAGCCATTTCAAGCTTTCAGAGTTTCAAGGTTTACGCGGCTCCGGCCGCGACTTTGATTCCCAAGCTCGAAACCGGGCAACCTTGCAACGTCTCTGCCAATCTAATGCACGTTCGCCCCTAATGTAAAAATCGGCATATACAACGAAATCAGGACGCCGCCGACAAACACCGCCATGACGATCAGGATCAGCGGCTCAATCAGCGCCATGGCCGCGCCCAGCGCCGTTTGCACGTCCTCTTCGTAGAACTCCGCCACCGAACTCAACATCGCCGGCAGCGCGCCCGTCGACTCGCCCACTTCCAGCATCTCAACCGCCAGGTCGGGGAACAACTTCTGCTCCTCCAGACTCTTGGCCAACCCTTGCCCCTCACGCACCCGCTCGGCGGCGCCGCGTAATTCCGTTCAACATCTGCCGGCTGCTCATGGACGCGCCCGCCGTTTCCATGGCCGGCACCAGCGGCAATCCGCCCTGCAGCAGCGTTGCCAGGATGCGCGAGAAATTGGCTACCTGATACTTCAGCCGGATCTCGCCGAGCAGCGGCAGCGAAAGCACGAATTTGTCGATCAACGCCGCACCCCGATCGCTCTGTTTCCACCGCCACAGCAGGAAGCCCGCCACGGCCAGCACCAGCACGACCACCCACGCATACTTTTGCGCGTTCAGTCCGACCGCCAGCATGAATACCGTGATCGCCGGCAGTTTCGCTCCCAGGTTATTGAACAGGTCGGCGAACTCGGGCACCACATAGGTGATCAGGAAAATCAGCATCACCGTGACCACCGAAATCAGCAGCGCGGGATACACCAGCGACACCGCCAGCTTCTTGCGGAAGGTCTGCACCATGCGCTGGTACTGGATATAGCGGCTCAGAACCTCTTCCATGTTGCCGCTCTTCTCGCCCGCCATCAGCGTGGTGGTATACATCTTGGGAAAAATCTGCTGCGCGGCAAACGCATCCGAAAGCAACTCCCCGCCCTTAACCCGCTCGCGAACGTTTTCGAGCAGCTTGAGCAGAGCTTTATCCCGCTGCCGCTTGATGAGCAGATCGAGCGCCGTCAGGATGGGCAAACCGGCCTTGATCAGGGTCAGGAACTGCTGGTTGAAGATCAGAAACGTCGACTGCCGGAGCCTGCCCCGCTTGCCAAACTTCCCCCGGCCGCCGCTCAGGATCGTCCGCGGCTTGACCCAGTAGACAAGGTAGCCCTGCTGCGCGAACCGGTCATGGACCTCCGCTTCCGAAAACCCATGCTCCACCTGCTGCAGCATGTGGCCTTGCTCGTCTGCCACTTTGACCAGGAATTCTGCCATTTGCTATCGTCTGATTCTCAGGGTGTAAAGCAAGTGTAACATTGTGTTCCCAAAGCTCTTACCGCAACTAACGCAACTCTGTGGTACGGAAGTAACTCTGCCCGCCTCGCTCTCAGCTCGAGCTCCGGAAGTCTGCGCCTCTACTGCCCAAGTCCTCCGTCGATCGTCTCCACGCCTGCGGGAGGCGTGAACTCGAATCGGCTGTCATGCAAATCCACGTTTTCCTTCCAACCCGCAAACCGGAATTCCGTCGTCCCGCCCTCCGGGTCCATCAAAACTAATCCGGACAATTTGATTGGAGGGGTTGATCTCCAGTTGCACCTCGTTCACCTGACCCGCCATGGCCTGTGGGACCCCCCGCAACAGGATGTCTCCAGGGTCCATCGGCGCTTGATCCACAACCTTCGAAAGCCCCTGTAATTCATTCTCCAGCTTGGTCTTACCCAGCAAGAAAGCGATCGGTGAGCGGAGGTCGTCAAGCTTCCGGAATTCTGTTTTTCGAAGCTGCCGCTCTGCGGGAACGTAAAACCACACAACTCGACCGTCGCTCACAAACAGCTTCTCTTTTGGAGAACGGTACTCCCACCGCATCTTGCGCGGCTTTTTCAGCCACAGAGTACCCGATTCCACCCGTTCGGAGCCCTCGCCCCGGTAGGTTTCCGTGAACTCGGATTCCAGGCTGTGCAGGTGGTTGTAGTGCTCATCGACGGCGTGCGCCAGTTGGCGGATGTCGGGCGGATGCGAGTCCGCCGGCTGCAATTTCTGCGGCGTAGATTTGCCAGGGCGGAACTAATCAGCGAACACGGTTCCAATCGCCAGGGAGCAAGGCCAAGCTTTTTTCACGAACGGTAAGAATCCCCTCACCTGATTTTACCCGAGTCGGCCGGTCCGCGAGTAAAGGACGGATGAATACTGGGAGAGGGATGCGAACTGCGGCAACACTGTTTAATGAGCCAATTTCATGTAAACGCTGACCCAATAGGCGGCCCGTGGCGGCGCTGGAAATCGATCCTTCAAATACGCTGCGCGTGCGCAAATGCCAAGCTTGGTCTCTGGATACAACAGTACCTCTTTTACCGTCCCGTCCTGTTCGAGCTTTATCAGCATCCAGAAGCTGCGCATGTCGTCGCCCGCCCCTTGCTTGCACTGGTGTATCGGTGCGAGGTGCTTCGCGACGAATTCTGTTCCCAGTTTCTCGTCAAACGCCTTCCCCTCAGGCGTCCGGAGATTGGCTTCGACGGCCGCTCTCGCGTCGGAAAGACTGGTAGCCTTCTCCTCGGCAACAACAACCGGCTTAGCTCCCAGCTGGAGCAAAAGCAGCGCGACCACCCAAATGCTTCGCATTACTCATCCCGTCTTGGGTATGCTTGCATGCTGGAAATCATGACCTGTATTTCCAGAAGCAAGCGGCTGTCTCGCGAGTGGGCTGAGCTCTGGACTCCATGCGCGGCTGGCTACAGTCTTCGAGGTCATCCGGAATATCGAATACTCGGGCTTGCCCACTTCTTTCACCAGGACCGACGGCGATTGCATCAGCATAAATTCGAGAACAGGGTTGTGGTACACAAGCCAAACCGGCCGTGGTGCTCTTTCAAAAGATTGCTCGAGGTTTCGCATGACCTGTCGCAGGGCCGCCTCCGGCAGCGGATTGAATAAATACACCACCAGGGGCGTTTCCGGAAAGATGAAGTTGCGGGCATCCATGCACAGCGTCTCGATCGGCCTGACTTGCTGAGACGAACGCTGCCCCAAGGTGACTGGCTGCGCACGATCTGCGGTGGCCCGGAGCGCTGCGCTTCCGCTGGATGCGAACGCAGCTGATATCTGGCCACGTTCTCCGCAGCCGCACGGTGCAGTTCCGGGATCAATTCGACACCGATAATTTTCCGGAACGGATACTCCGACGCCATCAGCAGCGTGCGTCCCTTGCCCGAGCCAATATCGATGAAGGTAAATTTCTCGAACTCGATGGGGAGCGCTGCCATCATCTCCCGAAACGCCGCTGGATCGGTCGGCTGATAGGCGGAATGAAATGTGCCCAGGAGCCGAGACCGCCAACTCACCGTGCCGCTGGTCGTATCGACCCGCTGCTCCCAGTCGTAATCCATGTCGCCATAGCGTTGCCGCCGTTGCGCAGGAGTCGACTCGCGCACAAATCCCCACAGCTCTCGCAGCAGAAGAGAGCCGGCGCCACGTGTGCCCCGGGTCTGTGCCCGCTCCCGCCACCAGCCACGCACCGCTGCCGAAAGTTGTTGGAGAAAATCTGACGGCACGCCAGCATGCTAACAAAACCGCAGGAGCAAACTGCCGCGTGTGCGCCAGCATTCTTCGACTGCGCTCAGGCAAGCCTCGGAATCAGAGCTCGTGCGGTGACGGGGCTTTGCCCCGTAACGGCGGGGCGCAGCCCCGCCACCACACAAACGTCTCGTGATCGCGAGGCGTGCAGAATTACGATTTTGAATCCGGTTTTTGCGCCACCGATGTGGGTGTAGGCGAAGCCATGCCCGGCGGCAGTCCCTTGGTGATGTAGAGAATGCTCTGCGGATCTTGCACTTCGATTCGCCCATCCGGCATCAGCTTGTAGGGATGACCGTTCGGATCCTCCGGTGTGCCGCGGATAAAGCCGGCACGCTCGAGATCGCCCATGCTGGAGGGCAAGTGTCCCGTCTGTTGGCGGTACTTTTCGACCACCCCTTCGAGCTGCGTCACCTCTTCATCGACCTGAAGAGCGCGCAAATGGTCGACCGCATTCTGCCGGATGGCAGCCTCTTTTGTGCTCTGGTAGGTGGTGTACCACAACATGCGGGCGGTATCGAATTCGCCGGCGTGCTGCGCCATCTTCGCCGCCAGGATGGGCATGAATTTGTTGGTGATCGGCAGCTTCGATCCCCGCTCAAACGCGTCGGCGGCCTTGGCGTAATCCTTGAATTCCGTGAAGTAGAGAAATCCCAGGTTGTAGTAAAGCCGCCACTGGTCGGGATTGTGCTCGATGCCGAATTTCAGCAGGTTCATGGCATCGCCCGGCAATCCCGCGCCGTTCGGCGGCTTCGGTCCCAGGAAGTTGGCCCCAAACTGATAGGGCGGAAGCATGTGCGGATCGAGTTCGGTAGTCACCTGCAACAACGGCGCCAGCAAACGGAAATCCCCCGAGCCTTTGAAATGCTGGTAGCCGAAATACTGCACGGCGCGCGTCCAGTAAATATCGGCCAGCAAACCGGTATAGCCCAGACACATCCGCCGGAGTACCTTCGTCGATCGTATGTACAGCGCCTGCTGTGACTCTGACTTCAAGGGCAGATGATCGATGGCATTCAGCATCGTGACCCCGCCGGCCAGCGAAAGCAGCAGAACGATGGTCGCCACCACGTTGACGCGCCGCGCCGCTCTTCATTTCAGGTTCCGGCGCTGGAAGATCAGCACCGCCCCGGAGATGGCCATCGCCGAATACAGCAGAGCATACGCGGTGTTATAGAGAATCAAACGTCCCGGCACCGCGTCCCCGTGCGCCGCCTGGTTGATGATGTTAAGGGCCGAAAAATTTGGCACCAGGTACGCGACTCCAGTCGCAATCGCGCCCGCCAGGCCATGGGTGATGCGCGCAAATCCGCGCAGATCCTCGGCCAGGCTTCCGATTACGAACAAAGCGAATGTGAACACGGCCGACATGAGCGGCGTCGAGAACGACGAGAACAGCAGCGCCAGCGCGCACACGATCAGAAATTCGAGCACGATGAAATACAGCGCCACCAGCACCGCTATATCCGCCTTCTCAAACTTGTGAGCCACGTAAAGCAGCGCCAGAAACACGCCGATCGCCATGAAGAACGTGTTCACCACCAGCGTTCCCGTCAGGCCGAGAAACTTGCCCACCACAAACTCCCAGCGGCGAACCGGACGCGCCAGCACCGTATAGAGCGTTCGCTTTTCGATCTCCTTTGAGACCAGCCCAATCCCCATGAAGATCGCGATCACCACCCCGAACAGCGACACCGCCGTCAGTCCCAGGTTCACGACCACCAGGCGCTCGATGTCGATCGAGATCTCGCCCACCAGAATGGCCGCTCCCGAAAGCAGCACCGCGAACGCGACCAGGTTGTAAAGAACGCGGTCGCGCACCGCCTCGCGAAAGGTATTGAAGGCAACATATCCAATCCGCGGATTCATGCGCCCGCCCCCTTGCCGTTTTCCCGCGGCCGCAGTTTCTGAACGTAAAACTCCTCCAGCGAACTGCGCACCGGATTCAGTGAGATGAGCCGGATGTGCGCGCGCTGCAATATTTCCAGGGCCGCATCCTGTTTTTCTTCCTCGACCACGGCATTCACCATGTCGCCGCTGACGCGCGCTTCGGCCCCAAGACTGGTCAAGGCCGCCGGCACCGCTGGCGCGCAAAAGATGATTTCGACCTTGCCTTTCGCCTGCGAGGTCAGGTGCGCCACTGCTCCCACGCCGCGCAGTTCACCCTGGTGAATGATGGCCACGCGGTCACAGAGCGCTTCCGCGTCCGACAGGATGTGCGTCGAGAAGAACACGGTCTTCCCTTCCTTCCGCATCTCCTGGATCATCTCCCGAACCTCGCGCCGCCCCATTGGATCGAGGCCCGACATCGGTTCGTCCAGAAATACCAGCTTCGGATGATGCAGGATCGCCTGCGCCAGCCCCACCCGCTGCAACATACCCTTCGAGTACTTGCGCAATTGTGTGCGCGCCGAATCGGTCAGTCCCACCCGCTCCAGCATTTGGGCCACGCGCCGCGAACGCTCCTTCGCGGGAACCTCGGAAAGCTGCGCGTAGTAAGTAAGCAACTCTTCGCCGGTCAGATAATCATAAAAATACGGCTGTTCGGGCAGGAACCCGACCTGCGCCTTGACTCGCGGATCATCGATGTCCATCCCCAGAATCCGCGCCGTTCCCGCCGTCGGGGACACCAGTCCCATCAGAAGTTTGAGGGTTGTAGTCTTGCCCGCGCCGTTCGGACCGAGAAAGCCGAATACTTCTCCTTCCTCGATCGTGAGCCGCAAAGGATGCAACGCGACCTTTGGCCGATGCCGCCAAAAGCCGACCCGATAGCTCTTCTCCAAATCCAGGATTTCAATTGCTGCCATGGCTATGCGTGCCGGGCCATGCCCTTTGGTTGGAATGTCATGAAGAGAATTATATGCAAACAGCGCGCGGGGTGTGCCAGAACGAGCTGGCATGTGTTACCAAGGTAAACCACAGAGAGGCGATCGGAGCCCGCTTAGTTCAGGGGAGCGACGGTGCTATCGCAGGTCGCGATCGTGGTTCATGTCCATGCGCACAACGCCATCGGCAAAAGAGCAGAAATAGCGCGTGCCCGTATAGCCCGGGGACGTTGGATCCAGGGTGATCTGGTACGCCTCGTTCGGTGTGCCGCTCGCGCCTCCCAGCGTGAAGCTGTATCCACTGCGCGAACCGGCGGCCAGCGCTGTATCGACGATGCACCCGCTGGTCGGGCCCGGCGGATTGCAACTGGTTCCGCCCAGAGCCGTCAGCGTCGTGGCAAAACCCACCGAAGGATAGGCAGAGAAATAGGAAGCTTGCGCCACGTTTAGTGTGCGCAGCGAGCCGACCGCTGCCGACTCATTGGCCTGAATTCGCGCTTTCAGATAACTGGGTACCGCGATCGCTGCAATGACCAGAATGATTGCCACTACAATCAGTAGCTCGATGAGAGAAAATCCCCGTGCCCCTCGCATTCCCGTCGCCCCTATCCCGGAAAACTACCCGGCTGATGTCCAATCTATTGAGTGCACTTTTGTTGCCGCACCGAAAGGCATTAGATAAACCGTAAGTCATTGATAAATAGCCTGACTCGACCCAGAGATGAGGTCCTGTTGCCATGCCGCCACTTCCCAGTCGTTCAGAAGTGACAATTTCTGTCAGAAAAAATCTAGAACTCATTCCATCCGGGAGCGCATGCGGCACCGATTGCCGTATGGGGCTCCCAGAAAAAACCACATAAAAGAAAAGCAGAGGATTTCTCCTCTGCTTGTTCTGGCTTGCACCCTCCCCCAGGCACTTGCCAGACTCAATCTCTCGGCAGCGGTCCGGTCTCCCGACCCGATGCATCAAACGTAACTCACCGAGTCACGGCACTTCAATTACCGCTGACGAGTTGATATTACGAAGGTAAGTATCCGTGGGTATTTGTCCCGGATTTATTAGAAATCCGATTTTGTCGAGAGGCTGGACGCCGTCTGTTTTGCCGATTCCGGATGTGCGAACGACAGAATCTGGCAGGACTTGGTGAGTCAGTCTGCCACATTTTGTCAGTAGAGGCGAAGCGTCCGACCGCGGAGGATGCGGCCACGACCGGAGTTCCAAACAATAAAAAAAGCAGAGGATTTCTCCTCTGCTTCTTTCCGGCTTGTACCCTCCCCCAGGTACTTTGCCAACCCAAAACTTACTAGTTTAAGGGGGTCTGGCTGTAATCGCAGGTCGAGATGGCCGCCGTTGCGTTGACGCGCACAACCGCGTCCGCGAACGAGCAGAAGTAGCGCACGCCGCTCTGATTCGGCTGAGTGGGCGCAGCGATAATGTTGTAGGCCGAAACCGGCGTTCCGCTCGTATTTGCGATACCGAACGAGTAGCCGCTCTTGCTGCCCGCACCCAGCTGCGAATCGATCAAGCAAGCGCTGGTCGAGGAAGGCGGTGTGCAGCTGGAACCGGCCAGGTTCGCCAGCGTCGTGGCATATCCCACCGACGAGTAGCTGGAGTTGTAAGTAATCTGAGCTGTGTTTACCGTACGAACCGACGCCACCGCGGACGATTCATTGGCCGCAATTCTGGCGCGCAGCAGGTTCGGAATCGCGATTGCGGCGATGATCAGGATGATCGCGACCACAATCAGCAGTTCGATTAGCGAGAAGCCCTTCTGTTTCCGCATTGATATTTTCCTCGTCTCCGTTTGACTATTCTGTTGGATGACCAACTCACCGCTACTATCGCACTCTTAGTGCCAGAGGCCCAAGTGACGGAAGTCAGATGTACTTCCGCACTAACTTCCTTCTTTTTCAATGGCCTTCTGTGGGAAAGTCACCATCCGGTGCAATCCCGCCATTCCCAGTATGACACTTTCAGGGAGACGGATTGACAAATTTTGCCAGTTCATCGCATCTCCCAGCTAGCCGCCGAACCGCCCGTCAGAGGCCCAAAGCGACCCGAAGCGATCCTTCCTCCCAGGTTGGAACGTCCGCCTCGCACGTTTCTTGCATGTTATTTCGAGGGAACTCATCGCCGAGACGCAGCGAGCGCCGAGAAGGCCAAGCATCTTACCATAAAACTTCGACCGCGAACCGCACTGATTCTTCGGGCGACCTTGGCGTCCACGCGTCAACTCCAACTTATCGAGACATTTGGTCTTCTCGGCGCCCTCTGCGTCTCGGCGGTGAAATGTCTCTGAGGTGACGTAAATTTCAGTTCCGCTTCAACAGCAGACACGTCATATCGTCGTGTTGTGGAGTGTTGCCCACGAACACGTCCAGGTCCGCCAGCAGGCTGCGCAGAAGTTCCGCGGGACTTGAGCCGGAACCGCGATCGATCATCCGAACCAGCCTCGGCTCGTCGTACTCTTCCCCCGCTGCATTGACGGCTTCGACGACGCCGTCGGTAAAGATTACGAGCCAATCTCCGCTGTCCAGCCGGATCGTTCCCGTCTGGTAGGGAGCATCCGCCAGCACGCCGACGGGAATGCCTCCCACCTCTGGCCGTTCCACGCTGCCAAACTTTCTGCGCAAAATCGGCACGTTGTGCCCGGCATTTACGTAAGAGATCTCTCCGGTCGATGGATCCAGTTCGGCAAGAAACGCGGTTGTGAAGCGGGCTCCGCCCTGGCTGTTCGAACACGCATAGCGGTTCAGGTCGGCGACCAGTTGCGCCAGCGGCACGCGGCTGCTCGAAAGCGTCCGCAGACTGGCCTGGAAAGTGGCCATCAGCATCGCCGCCGGAATACTCTTTCCCGCCACATCCGCCACCACGAACAAGACGCGGTCCTCACCGGGCGTCGCACCCGGCCTCAGAATCACGTCGTAGTAGTCGCCCGCCACCGTGTTCGCCGGACGCGTAGCATAGGCGATCGCATATCCCGGAATCTGCAGCGGAGCGCCCGGCAAGAGCCAGCTCTGAATCTCTTTCGCAATTTCCAGATCGCGCTTCATCACCACCCGGTCCGCCAACTCCAGCAGCAGAACGACAAAAATCAACAGCCCACCCGTCAGGCGCAGGTCGAAATCAAGAACGTGAACCTCGCCCGCTTTGTCGCTGTAACTGAATCCGCCCGAGAACAACAGAAAGATGAAACCAAGCAGCAACAGAACTCGCCGCGCCGGCGACAGTTTTTCAATGATGGCCCAGAACAGCGCCTTGGTCATGTACCAGACGCGCTGCCGCCGCGACTGCCCTTCCTGCCGCTCACCCAGCCCAGCCGAGTACAGCCGGTAACTGGAACGCGCGTCCTTAATAAACTGCCCCCAGAGCTGGCGCAGCTCCAGCCCTTCGCTGACGCGCTGCCAGAACGTCTTCGCGTGCGCCTTCAGGCTCGCTTGTCGAGGGATCTGTTGCTGAGCGCCCGCCATGGTGAGCGATCATTATAAAGGGCGTCGATGAAGCTACGAGTGAGGGAGCAAGGGGCGCCCTAGCTGGCGATGAATCGATCAAGCCCCGATCTTCAGCTTCTTTTCCTCGGCGCTCTCGGCGTCTCGGCGGTAGAGGGCTAACCCGCCTTCGCAAATAATCCCATCTGTTCCCCCGCATAGGCCGGATGCGCCCGCCGGCTGCTCCACCCATGCTCGTTCCCGAAACCATATTTCCGCCGCAATGCCACCATCAACTTTGACAACCGCTCCCCATATCCCTTCGGCAGAAACGCCCGGTCGCGATAGCGAGCCCGGTAAACCTCCACCAGCGCCGGAAAATTCTCCGCGACAAAGGGCAGAAACACCGCCGCCGAACAGGGTTTCAGAAAAAGCGGATTGGCATAAATGTATTTCGCCCCCACATCGCGCGCCGCCTTCACCAGCGCTTCCAGAGTCCCGCGGCGCGTCCGTAATCTCAGGCAGAACCGGAGCGCAGATCACGCCCGCATCCACGCCCGCCAGGTTCAACTGGCGAACCGCTTCCAATCGCAAGTCGGGACGCGGCGCGCGCGGCTCCAGCTTGCGCGCCAACTCCACATCCACGGTCGTCACGGTGATGTTCACAAACAACCGGTTGTTCTCCGCCAGTTGCCGGAGAAGCTCCGCATCGCGCGTCACCAGGTTCGACTTGGTCACAATCCCGATCTCCAGCCCGGCATGGCGAGCCAGCTCTTCGAGAATTGCCCGCGTCACCTCAAACCGCCGCTCCGCCGGTTGATACGGATCGGTCGCCGTGCCGATCGCAATCTGCTCCCCGCGCTTTACCTTCTTCAATTCGTGCCGCAGCAACTCCGCCGCCTGCTGCTTCACAAAAATCTTCCGCTCAAAATCGACCCCGTCGCGCAGCTCCATGAACTCGTGCGTGTAGCGGGCGTAGCAATACTTGCAGGCGAATTCGCATCCGCGATAAGGATTAATCGCCCACGCGAACGGAAGATTGCGCTGGCTCACCACGCGGCTCAGCAAAGAGCGCGCTTCGAGCGTGAAGTACTCGACATTGTGCCCCTCGCGGAGCGAATCGCCTTCCGCCGCCAGGCGCGCAATCCCTACCAGCTTCGGGGGCGCTTCATCCCCGGCGGAGATGCAGCTCGTTGCCTCTTCGACACCTTCCGGAAGCCACGGAAGGGAGGGCAGGAGCGTATTGGCAAGTTTCGCCATATGTTCGCCCACAGACTAACGCCGAAACACCACCCTGTCAAATCGGATTTCACAACGCATTAGAACATCCAAAGCAATAAACTGATCTGCCGTCGGTTGCTCTGGATGTGACAGAATTGAAATCTGGCATCCCCGCAAAGGACTCCCCATTGGCCACCGACTACGCACAGCTCACCAGGAACCTTGTCCGCTTCTACGACTTCGCGAATAAGGTCGTGCTTTTCGTTGGGGCAGGAGGCAAGCAACTGCTCGATCCTTCCGCCGGAACAAGGAAGCTGATCGCCATTGATCAGGATGTCGGGGCCCTTCAGGAACTAGCGGCGAACGTTGCCGCAAAGGGGATGCAAGATTCCGTGGAGGTTGTTGGCAGCAAGTTCGAGGAGGTCGCACTATCAGGCGATGTGGTCTATTTTGAATTTTGTCTGCACGAGATGGCCGATCCCCGGAAGGCGCTGACCCATGCCAAGAATCTGGCCCGCGACATCGTGGTATTCGACCATTCGGCCGACTCGGAATGGATCTTCTACGGTGCGGAAGAGGACAAGGTCCGCTGCAGCACGCAAGCCATGGAGCGCTTCGGCTTGCGGCGTCACGAGAGCTTTCACGCGGAACAGAAGTTCGCGTGCTACGCCGAACTGCTGGCCAAGGTGAGCCCGCAAGGACCTATCGCAATCCAGCGCACCGAGCGCTTTGGGGGTGCCACGAACATCGTCATTCCCATGCGCTACGAACTCAACCTTCTGTAGCGGGACAAAGCTGTGGCATAACAAAGAGCTTCGGCATTCAGGCGCTTTCACCAACTAATGGCCTGTCGCGGTGAGTTCGTTACCGGTCGGCGGAATCCCTCAAGGGCTGAAGCCCGCATCACTACGGCTCGGCGGCACCAAGTCGTGCCCAAGCAAGTAAACCTATACTCGCTCTTATGAGATAAAAATTTATTAGTGTTACATAGTAACGATTGTTCTGCGACAGGCCACTAGTTTCACCAACCTAAGAGTGAAAGAGCCGGCGTCGGCGAACGATATCGTCGGCCAACGCTCACTGCCGGGCCGCCCTGCTCCGGCAGTAGGCCCGGCGGCGGCGCTGGTATCGCGATATCCAGCTTGTGAACCTCTCCCAGCGACGCCGGCTGTTTGTCGAACTCGGCTGCATTGCCGACGACCAGCACCGCCATCTGATCGCGGTGGAGATATTTCGCGGCCACCCGCGCCACATCCGCTTTGGTCACCGTTTCAATTCTCTTCTGAAACGTCTCCAGGAAGTCGAGCGGGTATCCATAAAATTCGTACGCCATTTTCTCCCGCAAGACTTTTTCCGGAGAATCGAAGCGAAACACGAACGAATTCAGAATCGCGTCTTTGGCGCGGCTGATCTCGTCTTCGCTGAGCGGATTCTTCGGCAAGTCCGCAATCTCCTCGTCCAGCGCTTCGATGGATTCAAACGTGGTCGCGCTCTTGGTCATCACCATCATCCGCAGCATGCCGTCGTGATCCCACCCGGTGCCGATCCCTCCCCCCACCGCGTAAGCCAGACCTTTCGTGGTGCGAATATCGCTGAACAACCGCGACGAGAATCCCCCGCCGAAAGCCTCGTTGAATACCGAGATCGCATAGTAGTCAGGATTCCTGCGCGTCGTGCCGAGCGCAACCATCTGAATGTTGCTCTGGTTCACATCCGTCTTGTTCACCAGATAGTATGCGGGTGTAGCAGGATCGGGCTTGATCTCTTCAGCCTTCACGGCTGCACCCTTTGGCCAGGAAGCGAAGGCTTCGCGGAGACGAGCTTCCATCTTCGCCGAATCGAAATCACCAACGACTCCGAGAATGATGTTGTTGGGATGAACGTAGGTGGAATGCCACTCCACCAGATCCTCGCGCGTGATGGAGGCAACCGTTGCATACTCAGGAACGCGCGCATATGGGCTATTTGCGCCATAGACCAGCTTCGCCGCCTCACGGCCCGAAATTTGCGAGGCGTCATCGTTGCGTCGCGAGATTGCGTCGTATTCTTCCCCTTGCGCGATCTTGATCTTCTCGGCGCGGAACTCCGGATTGCGCAGCACATCGTCGAACACCCGGAAGACGTCGTCGAAATCCTCTTTCAGGCAGGAGAAGCTTATGCTCGTCGAGTCAGCCTCGGCGTCGGTCTCGACTTTGGCCGCACGCTGTTCGAGATAGTCGTCGAGCTGATCGCCGGTTTCCGACTTCGTTCCGCCGGTGCGCCAAACTTCGCCGTAAATATCCATGAGTCCGGTCTTGTTCGCCGGAACCCTGCGCGCGCCTCCACGAATGCGAGCCGTCCCATCGATCGTCGGCAACTCATGGTCTTCCTGCAGAAAAATGACCATGCCATTCGGCAACTCGACGCGCTTGGGCTGCGCAGGATTAAACGCGGGCAGCTTGGGAATCGGAATCTGCTTCCAGTTGGTCGCCTGCGCCCACAGTTGCGCGTTGCCGCTGAGTAGGGTGAAGGCAAGGAGCGTAATCAGCAGCGACAGAGGTGCGCGCTTCACTGTCATTGTCCACCTCCCTGCGAAGCGGCGGCCGCGCTTTTTGCATGGCCGCCTGCGAACTCGATAATCCCGACCGTACGATTTTCGGGCGTGAATGTCTGGTTGGCGACGCGCCGAATGTCTGCCTTGGTGACCTTCTCGATGCGGTCGACCGAGCGGAATAATTCGCGCCAATCGTCGTATCGAGCCTCGTTCAAGCCGAGCGCAAACGCCAGGCCCTCATTCGATCCCAGCGAGCGGATCAGGTTCGCCTTGGCTCGTGTCTTGATCATTTTCAGTTCTTCATCCGAAATATCTTCCTTCTTCACCCTTTCGATCTCGACATGAATCGCGTCCCCAACTTCCTGCGGAGTATGTCCGGGGAGCGGAACCGCGTAAAATGCAAACAGCTGCGGATACTTATTTCCCGGCATCCCGGTGTATCCCTCCGAGTCCGAAGCAATCTGCTTATCCCGCACCAGCGCGCGGTAAAGTCGCGAGGTGCGCCCGTTCGACATCAGGTCAGCAATGGCGTCGTACACCTGGTCGTCAGGACTGCGGTAATCGGGCCGATGATAACCCTCGAGATACAACGGCTGCGACTGCTCATGCAGCACCACGCGCCGCTCGGAGTTCTGCGGAGGCTCGGTCGTCGTCCGCTCATCGGGCTTGGGGTGTGACGGAATACGCGCGAAATACTTTTCGATGACCGGCATTGCCTCCGCAGCCTTCAGATCTCCGACCACGGTGATGACCATGTTCGACGGGATGTAGTATTCGTCGAAAAAATTCTGCGCGTCGGTTCGCCGAAAACGAATTCAAGTCCGACATCCAGCCGATGGTGGGACGGTGATACTGATGTGCCTGGAACGCTTCGGTCGTGAATTGCTCGAGCAGCCGCCCGATGGGATTGCTGTCGGTGCGCATGCGGCGTTCTTCGATCACCACGTTGCGCTCCTTGTAAAACTGCCGCATCACGGGATGCAGGAAGCGCTCCGATTCAAGATAGGCCCACAACTCCAGCCGGTTGATGGGAAACGAGTAGTGGTAGCCGGTTTCGTCGTAGTTGGTGAAGGCGTTCAATCCTTCCCCGCCTTCGCTCTCCACGATCCTGCCAAACTCATTGTTATAAGGAGCGGAATACTTATCGGCGGCGGCGACCGCCTCTTTCCATGCCTGTTCCAGTTGCTTGACCTTCTGATCGTCGCGGCCCACGGGCTTGTCGCGCTCCCCGAGGTACGCGGCATAGGCAACTTCCACTTTCGCCAGCGCCACTTTCTCATCGGGATAGTCGCGCGTTCCGATCGTGTCGGTCCCCTTGAACGCCATGTGCTCGAACATGTGCGCCAGGCCAGTCTTGCCCGCTGGATCCTGTGTCGATCCCGCGTCCACGTATGTGAAGAAAGAGAACACCGGCGCCTCGGGACGTTCGCAGATGATCACCGTCAGGCCGTTGGCGAGTTTTTTTACGGTAGTGCGCTTTTCGAAAGAAGCCAGATTCTGGCTGAAGGAGAACGAGCAAAGTACAAAACAGACTACAACTGTAAGCGTTAAGCGGAACTTCATCCTGCCTCCACTACCTCTCGATCCGAAAATTCGAAGTTACGTGGAGGCGGGGAAACTTGTCAAACCGACTCGAAATCCAAATCTTCTACCACGATCTTCTACCAAACACGACAGGCGTTCTCGGGAACCATCGGTTGCCCTGCCTTGCATCCAAAGGCCTGCTCGAAGGCGGCAGAATTCCGCGCCGCGCCATTCACCCGCCAGCGTCCCGGGGAATGCGGATCGGTCAGCGCCGATTTCCGCGCTTGCTGGGGGGTTACGTTCTGGCACCAGACCTGTCCATACGCGAGAAAATAACGCTGCGCGGGAGTGTATCCATCGATCGGCTTCACGGGTGTGTCGCCGATGATGGACATGAGCGCCATATACGCCAGCTTCAATCCACCATTGTCGGCGGTGTTTTCCCCGAGCGTCAATCTGCCGTTGAGTTTGACCTCGCCCTTGTCGTCCTTCACGGCGACAAAGCTCGAATACTCGTTGGCAGTGCAATCGGCGCGCTGTTCAAACGCCTTGGCGTCGTCCGCGGTCCACCAGTCGCGGAAGTTTCCCTCGGCATCGTACTTGCGGCCCTGGTCGTCGAAGCCATGCGTGAGTTCGTGCCCGATCACCACTCCGATAGCGCCATAGTTCGCCGCATCATCCATCAGCTTTCCGTAGAACGGAGGCTGCAAGATGCCCGCGGGAAAATTGATATCGTTCATCGGGGGCCGGTAATAGGCATTCACCGTCGGCGGAGTCATTCCCCAATCCTTGCGGTCGGTAGGCTTCTGAATCTTGTTGTATTGCCGTTGCACCTCGAACATGCTGGCGCGCGTCGTGTTGCCCGCATAATCTCCAGGCTTGATTACCACGCTGCTGTAAGCGCGCCAGATGTCGGGATAGCCAATGTTGTTCACGATGGCGTCGAGCTTTTCATACGCCTTTTTCTTCGTGGTATCGGACATCCACGTCAACTGGGTGATGTCCTCGCGCATGGCATTCTCGATGCCGTGAACCATCTTTAACGTGCGCTCCTTGCCTTCGGCGCCAAACGTCCGGTCCACATATAACTTGCCCAGCGCCATGCCCAGATTTATGTCGGTGGACTTCACGCATTTCTTCCAGCGCGGCTCCATCTCTTGTTGTCCCGACATGTACTTGCCGTTGAAATTGAAATCCTCTTCGACGAACGCCTTGGTTAGGACCGGCGCGTAATCGTCAATCGTCTTCCAGCGCAGATAAACCTTCCAGTCATCGAGCGGGATGGTACTGAGCTCTTCGTTGACCTGCTTGAAGAAATCAGGATTACCGACATTCAGCGAGGTGAACTTCGGCGAGCCATTATCGGCAAAGTAAAGTGTGAGGTCGAGGTTGGGATTCGCGGCGGCGATCTCCGCAACCGTCATCTTATGGTCGCGAGTCTTGGGATCGCGCCGGACGGTGCGGTCCATCGAAGCTTTTGCCAGGCCTGTCTCAATCGTCATTACAGTCTTGGCTTCGGCAGCGGCCGCTTCCGGTTTGTCGCCGGCCAGTTCGAACATTTTTCGTACGTGCCCTAGATATTTCTGCCGCGTCTCCACCGACTTCGGATCATCCTTTATGTAGTAATCGCGATCGGGCAGCGTGATCCCACCCTGGTCAAGATACGCAATCGTTTCAGTCGAATCGTGCATGTCGGGCTGCGGGTAGAAAGCAAACAGCACCGGAATCGAATCGTGGTGCATGATGGCAACTTCGCGGATCAGATCTGTCTTCGTTTTGATTGCTTGAATCTGGTCCAGAGTCGTATCCATGGGAGCCGTCCCTTTTTTCTCGATTGCAGGCTCGTCCATGCAAGAGTTATAGAAAGTTCCGACCATCGTCTCGAGTCGGCGAGTGTTCGCCCGGAAGCTGCGCCTCCGTCAATATGTCGCGCAAGATATAACGATTGCGCTCGGCAAGCGCGTCATATCGCCCCCACCGCGACTTGTCGGGAGGTATGGGATTGTTCTTCATCCACGTTCCACAAGCGTATTGGTAGAAGTCCACACAAGGGTCGGCCGATTTATCGATGGCGTTGAGATCGAAAACGGGGATCTCGCGCGGCTTGTCGGACGAAGATGAGTGGGAAGCCGGAGCGGTCTGGGCCGACGAGAAAAAAGCGATGGTCAATAAAGAAAGAACACAGAGAATGGGAGTTCGCATATTTGCCTCGTGTCGTGAACAACAAAACGCAAAAAATTGAAGTTACGTCGAGGCGGGGAAGCTTGTCAAACGAGCGGCGTCTGAGAAATAGCGGCGCTGGAAGTAGAGCGCGACGTTGACCAGCATAATCATGACCGGCACCTCGACCAGCGGGCCAATCACAGCAGCGAACGCGGCTCCCGAGTTAATGCCAAAGACAGAAACCGCGACCGCAATCGCGAGCTCAAAGTTGTTCGAGGCCGCCGTGAACGACAGCGTGGCCGTCTTCGAGTAGTCTGCGCCCAATTCCTTCCCCATATAAAACGACACCAGGAACATCACCACGAAATAGACCAGCAACGGCAGCGCGATCCGTAGGACATCGAGCGGTAGACGGACGATGTAAGCGCCCTTGAGCGAAAACATCACCACAATGGTGAACAGCAGTGCGATCAGTGTCAGTGGGCTCACGCGAGGAACAAAACGATGCTCATACCACTCCCGATCTTTAATCCGAAGCAGCAGGGTGCGCGTCAGGAATCCAGCCAGGAAAGGAATTCCGAGATAGATGAAAACACTCTTTGCGATTTCCCCGATTGAGACGTGAACGATCGATCCCTGCAGCCCAAACCATGCGGGCAGCACCGTGATGAAGAGCCACGCATAGGGGGAGTAGAAAAACACCTGGAACAGCGAATTGAACGCCACCAGGCCCGCTGCATAGTCGGTATCGCCACGGGCCAGCTCGTTCCACACAATGACCATCGCGATGCAGCGAGCCAAACCAATCATGATGAGTCCGGCCATGTACTCGGGATACCCGCGCAAAAACACCACGGCCAGCACAAACATCAGGATCGGCCCGACCACCCAGTTCTGCACGAGTGACAATCCCAGCACGCGTTTGTTGCGGAAAACCTCGTGCAGTTCCTCATACCGCACCTTGGTGAAGGGCGGATACATCATGACGATGAGTCCCACTGCAATCGGAATGGAGGTCGTTCCGATGCTGAAGCGATTCAGGAACGGCACGATTCCTGGCATTCGCCAGCCCAATGCGACACCGATGGCCATGGCGGCAAAGATCCAGCCGGTGAGATAGCGGTCGAGAAAACTGAGGCGGCGAGACAGCTTCATCGCGGGTGCATTCATGATGGCTTCACGCTTCGCCCAATGCGATCCACTTCCTTTTTCAGTGCGAGGCGATCGAGCGTCGTCAGAGGCAGCGAGAGAAAGAGACTGATGCGCCAGTCGAGAACGAAAAATGCCTGGCGGAAGGCGCGTTCGATTTCGGCGGGTTCTCCGGTTACCGCTGCGGGATCGGGAACTCCCCAGTGCGCGGTCATCGGCTGTCCCGGCCACACCGGGCAGACTTCTTTCGCCGCGTTATCGCAGACCGTGAAGACGAATTGCATCTCGGGAGCGCCCGGCCGCTCGAATTCGTCCCAACTCTTGCTGCGCAGGCCGTCGGTGGGAATGCGAGCCGCCTTCAGTTGCTCCAGAGCCTCGGGACGAACCGTCTCCCGAAAGATGACTGCCCGCGCTGTAGGCGGTAAAGGCCGGCTTCCCCTTTTGGTTGAGAATCGCCTCCGCCATGATGGAGCGTGCCGAGTTGCCCGTGCACAGAAACAGAACGTTGTAGTGAGCTGGCATTTGCTATAGCTCCATGCTTTGGTTTTGGGCCGGCTTCGCGCTTCGTTTTTGAGTAGCGCAGCGCTTCAGCGTTGCGGTGAACTGGCTTGATTCCCGTTCTGGCTTTAGCCCCCTCTGTCAGACCGCAGGTCACTTGCAGCACGTTGGGCCGCAGCACGCCTCCTGCGCCCGCTTCGGTTTCACCGCGCGCACAAATGCGCTCATGAATTTTTCGTCGACTTGCGCCGCGATCGCGTCAACATCAATGCCCGAGGAGGAAAGAAACTCGCGGGCGTCCTCGACGCGATAGACCCGGGTAGGCTCAATCTCGATCTGTTCGAAGCCGGCGGCCAAGAGCTTGCCGCGATATTCGTTCTCTTCCAGCGCTCCGGCGATGCAACCCACCCACGCCAGCACGCTCTGCCGGACCTCGGGAGCCATTTCGCCGCGCGTGACCACGTCGGAGACGGCCAGTCGGCCGCCCGGCTTGAGCACGCGGAACGCCTCGCGCAGCACCCGGTCCTTGTCAGCGGAAAGATTGATGACGCAGTTCGAGATGATGACATCTACCGTGTTATCGGGCAGCGGGATGTTTTCGATCTCGCCCTTCAGGAATTCGACGTTCTCCGCGCCCGCCTTGCGCTTGTTCTCGTTCGCAAGCGCCAGCATTTCGTCGGTCATGTCGAGGCCGTAAGCCTTGCCGGTCGGCCCGACTCGCCGCGCCGAAAGCAGCACGTCGATGCCACCGCCCGAACCCAGATCGAGCACGGTTTCGCCGGGGCTCAGCTTCGCAAGTGCGGTTGGGTTGCCACATCCAAGCGAGGCTAGCATCGCTTCTTCTGGAATCTGCCCGGCCTGTGCCGTGTCGTAAAGGTTCGATGTGATCGGGTCGCAGAACTCCCTTGCCGGCGTCGACCCGCAGCAACCGCTCCCGCCGCTCTTGACCCTCAGGGCGGCTTGTCCATATTTCTCTTTTACGACTTCCTTGATGTTGTTTGTGGCGGCTTCGACATTCGTATCTGGCATGATGGCTTCTCCTATTTGCAAAGTTGAATGAGGTCTTGCGGTTTGAGCGCCTGGTTGCGGGTGCAGCACTCGGCATAGAGAAATTGCAGAATTTCGCGCAGCGCTTCGGTATTAGCGGTGTAGCGGAGAAACGTTCCCTTGCGCTCCACCTGCACCAGGTCTTCATTTCGAAGCTTATCGAGATGATGAGAGAGCGTGGAGCCGGGGATTTCGAGCTCGTCCTGAATTTCGCTGACGACCAGTCCCTCGGGATGCGCGGAGAGCAGCATTTGCATGATGCGCAAACGCGGCTCGGTGCCCATGGCGGAAAACATGTCGGCATAGCGGATGACGCGTTCGCTGTTGGTGCGGGGCCTGCTGGCGGCGCTGCTCATATTTCGATAATACTAGAAATATGGATGCGAGTCAATGCGCGAATCAAGGGGAGCAACTATACTGTCTGCCCGTACCTCTAAGCTCTCGACATCATGTCCGCCCCCACCATCGTCGAAGTCGCAGGCCGCAAGCTCAGCCTTACCAACCTTGACAAGGTCCTCTATCCCGCAACCGGATTCACCAAAGGCCAGGTGGTGGATTACTACGTCCGCATTGCGCCCGTCCTGGTGCCGCATCTGGCGGGACGTCCGCTGACCATGAAGCGGTATCCGGGCGGAGTGAACGAGGAATTCTTCTTCGAGAAGAACGCCCCCAAGCATCGGCCCGATTGGGTGAAGACCACGCCCGTATGGAGCGAGGGCAACGATCGCACCATGCATTACCTGATGGCGAACGATCTGCCTACGCTGGTGTGGATCGCGAACCTGGCCTCGATTGAATTGCACCCGTCGCTCTCGCTCGGCAGCGATATCGAGACGCCCACCATGATCGTCTTCGATCTCGATCCCGGGCCGCCCGCCAACATTGTGCAATGCTGCCAGGTCGGAATCTGGGTGCGCGAGATTTTCGAGCATTTCGGCCTGCAATCGTTCGCGAAGACCTCGGGCTCCAAAGGACTGCAGATTTACATTCCGCTCAATACGAACACCAGCTACGACGAAACCAAGTCATTTGCGCACGCGATCGCGCGCCTGCTGGAGCAGGAGCATCCCGACCTAGTTGTCTCCGATATGAAGAAGGCTCTGCGCACCAACAAAATTCTCGTCGACTGGAGTCAGAACGACCAGCACAAGACGACGATTTCCGTCTATTCGCTGCGCGCGCGGGAGAATCCGACAGTGTCGACGCCGGTCTCGTGGGAAGAAGTCGAACAGACGCTGAAGAAGAAAGACGCGAGTTTGCTGGTATTTGAAGCAAAAGGATGTGCTGGCACGCGTGGAGAAGATGGGCGACCTGTTTGAGCCGGTGCACACGCTAGAAGCAGAAGCTTCCGCAGTTGGCGGGATTGGCGGCGGCCAGTTCGTCGGAAGCGGAAGAGGACGGTATTAAGAAAAGCGTGGCGAAGGGCACGGTGCCACCGAGAGTAAAGGAAGCCGTCAGCTCGAAGAAACCAATTGTTCCAAAGATAAATAAGAGCAATGTGCTCAGCATCGCATCGCGTGCCCAATCGCGGCCGAGCGCGAAGGAACCTCGTGCGACAAAGCGGAGCGCCAAGAAACCTAAATCAGCCGTGAGGCACGGCAAGATATAATCTCGTTCGATTGCAGTCACCTCTGCAATCTGACCTCTGAAATTATCGCTATGGCCCAGCTCTACGTCGGCACCTCCGGATGGGCGTATCCAAGCTGGAAGCCTGCTTTTTATCCCGAGAATCTCACGCAGAAGAAATTTCTGAATTTCTACGCGACCAAACTAAATACCGTCGAAGTGAACTTCACATTCCGCCAACTGGTAAAAGAAACGACCGTCCAGAATTGGCTCGCCGACACGCCCGCACATTTCCGCTTCACGATCAAAGCGCACCAGGTGCTCACGCACATCAAGCGTCTGAAGGGCGCGGAAGAATTCCTGCAGCGTTTTCTCGGAACGCTCGAACCGCTGGAGCGCGCGAAGCGGCTGGGACCCATCCTGTTTCAGCTCCCGCCAAATTTCAAAGCCGATCAGGCCGTGCTCTCTGACTTTCTGAGGATTCTGCCCCGCAGTGTTCGCGCGGCATTCGAATTTCGCCATGCGTCCTGGTTTGGAGAAAGAAAGCCTGGAGAAGGAACGCCTGGAGAAAGTAAACCGGACGAACCCACCTGGCAAACCCTACGCGAACGCAACGTCGCGCTCTGCGTCGCCGAATCCGAAGAGCGCTACACGCCCGACGTAGTCACGGCCGACTTCGCCTACTATCGTTACCGCAAGCCCAGCTACACGCCCGACGAGCGCAAAGCAATGGTCGGACGCATTCACCAGCATCTCACCGAGGGACGCGATGTGTATGCCTACTTCAAGCACGAAGAGACGCCTGAAGGCGCGCTCTATGCGGTCGACGTGCTGGAAGGGTGCGCTGAGGGACGATAACTATGTTTCCACCGAGGCGTAATTCGAAATGATCACTCGCCTCCAGCGTGCTTGGGAACGCGCGACTGCATCGTCCGCGAGGCAGGGATTCTGCTTTGATCGCCCATTGCTGCTCTTCCAGAGCGATGACTGGGGACGCGTGGGTGTGCGCGATCATGAAGGGTGGGAGCAACTTCGGTCAACTGGTATTAGTCTCGGCGAAGCGCCGTATGACTTTTACAGTCTGGAAACTGCCGAGGACGTGCAGGCTATGCGGACAGTGCTCGGAAAGCATCGCGATTCGATCGGCCGCCATCCATCGATGGGAATGAATTTCATCATGGCCAACGTCGATTTTGATCGTTGCCTCGCCTCCCGCGGAGAAGAGATATCGCTGCTACCGCTCACCGAGGGTTTGCCCGGACAATGGCAGCGTCCTGGGCTGTTCGAAGCATATCGGCAAGGAGTTCAAGAAGGTGTGTTCTATGCTGCTTTGCACGGCCTCACTCACTTTTGCGCGAACCGTATTATGCGGGAGTGCCAAGTCGATGGAGAGCGCGCCGGGTTGGTTCGCAAGCTGTGGCGGGCACAGACACCATACATCTACTGGCGAATGCCCTGGATCGGATACGAATACTGGGATGGAGAGTTGGAGCCTGATCTCCGTTTTCTCTCTCTTGATGATCAGCAGTCGGCAATTTGCCGTGCGGCGGAGATCTATCAGGCATTCTTCGGCTCGTCGCCGTTCAGCGCGTGCGCGCCAGGCTACCGGGCAAACGAGGATACGAGGAAGTCCTGGTTCGAAGCTGGTATTCGCGTAGTTCAGAACGGCCCGGGAGAACAAAAAGCACCCTATCTCGATGACCATGGAATGCTTCACACGTTCCGTACGATTGAAATGGAGCCCGCGACCAGCAACTGCGATTTGCGAGACCTCATAAGCAACGTTGAAGAGTGTTTCAGCAGGGGGCTGCCGGCCATCGTTTCCATCCATTCCATTAATTTTCATTCGACCATTCGAGACTTCCGAACTCCAACCCTGATCTTGCTGGATGAGTTTCTGAAAGCGACTGAGAAGAAGTGGCCGAATCTGCTCTATCTCAATGACGGCGATCTGTTCCGCCTCGCAACGGAAGGTTTCTACCTGGCGCACGGCAAAAAGATCGACGTTGGCGTTAGCAGTATGGCCGCTTAAAAAATAAAACGTGAGCCCTGAACGAAAATCGCTGGTTTTCATCACCGTGGATTGCCTGCGGGCCGATCACTGCGGTTTCTACGGGTATTCGCGTCCTACGACTCCATTTCTGGACACGGTTGCTCAGGAATCTTTCGTCGTGCCAACCGCCGTGATCGCCGGCGCTCCCACCTATTATTCATTTCCCGCCATTCTTGCCTCGAGAATGCCATTGTCGTTAGGAAGAGATGTTGTTGGCTTAGCGCCGGGCGAAAATACATTGGCAACTGTGCTGCGCGATGCCGGCTATGCGACGGGCGCATTTTCCGCGGCGAATCCCTATCTTTCCCGGCGCTTCGGCTACGACCAGGGATTCGAGGTGTTCCAGGATTTCCTCGACTTCGACGCGCGCTCCAGTCCTGCGGCGGAAGACCAGGTATCCTCGGATCTGCCTGGCGCCGGTAGTGAACTCAATCGTTTTTTGAAGCGCGCAGCGCATGCCTTCGGGCTTGGCAGCTTTTACGACGACCTCTACTTTCAATATTGTGTTCGAATCGCCGCGCCTTCGGTCGAGAGCCTCGATGCTCTGAGGAGGTTTCCGGCCGCCGATGCCATCATCGATCAGGCGATTTCATGGCTGGCAACAGCGGCGCGACGCCCTTTCTTTCTCTGGCTCCATCTCATGGATCCCCACTCACCATACTTCCCTCCCGCAGCGGCGTTCCTGGAATTTACCGGGAAGGACTTGTCCGCGAGCCGCGCTCGATACTTGAACGAATTCTGGAACCGGTCCGACTTGACGGCAGCGCGCCTGAAACGAAAAAAAGAATCTGTCGTCGACTTGTACGACGCTGCCATTCGCTCCATGGACACGCAAGTCGCAAGGCTCATCGGCTATCTGAAGAGCTCGGCTCTCTGGGACAATTGCGCATTCGTTTTGACGGCGGACCATGGAGAGGAATTCCTCGATCACGGGCGGCGCTATCACGCGCCAGTAAGCATTGGCGACGAGATTGCGCGCGTGCCTCTTCTGATTCGTGTACCCGCAACTGGGAAGAAGACAGTGCCCGAGGTCCCCTTCAGCCATCTGCACCTCGCTCCAACCCTGCTTGAAATTCTGGATATACCGGCGCCCAAGAGTTTCCGCGGGACGGCCTTGTGGCACAACCTTCAACAAGGTTTGGCCTGGGAGGGGCCGGCGATTACAGAATCCGTTCACGGATGCACCAACCCTTTTCGCCCGCGCGATCGAATGGGGTCAAGACTGCTGAGCGCTCGCGATGCGCGACACAAGCTGGTCATGCGAGTCGAACCCGGGTCCACCGAAGAGATTTACGATCTGGAAGCTGATCCCCAAGAACAGAGACCGCTCCCGGCCGACGCCGGGAAAGAGATTCGGAAACAACTGTTGGAAGCCGCGCGGGGACATATACAGAAAACGTCCTGCGATAGAGACACAACCGCGCGTTTGAAGGCGCGGCTGCGCGACCTTCGGGGTGAATTACAATCAAATTCTCGCTAGAGTTCGTGCGGTCGCTGGATTCTTTTGTCAGCTCATGATCACAGTCTTCACGCCCTCATTCGCCGACGACGATAATACGAATGCGCAGAATCTGACGGTCAAAGAGGTCGTAGCGCGCCTGGACTCGTCCCGGTTTCGAGTTGTCATGCTGGGCTCAAGCGCGCTCGATCCCCGGATCGCTGCGCGCCCGAATACGCAAATTTTGGCGTGGCGAAGTCGAGGGAATACAGCCAGGGTTTTATGGCACCTGTTGACCCATACTCCCGACGTTTATTTTTTCCCGCGGGAAGGTCCATTGGACGCGGCCTTTCTAGCGGCACGCCGCAGGCTTTCTCTGAAGACGGCCCTCGTGGTCTATGTGGTCTCCGGGGGGGTCGAAAGTGCTGCTGGTCCGGTTTTTCTTCGAGCAATTCGAGAGTGCGACCTGGTTGCGGGCAATAGTCGCCGCATGACAAAAACAATTGAAAAACTTGGCGGCAAAGACGTTCAAACTGTCTATGACGGCATCGACCGGCGCTATTATTATCCAGGATCTGCCCCCGATAATATGCAAGCCGGCAAGAGAGTTCTGTTCGCAGGCTCCTTTCGCCCCTACAAGCGCGCGGATCTGGTCGTGGGGGAGGCGGCCAGATTTCCCCAATGGGAATTCCGCCTGGCGGGGACAGGTGAGCAAGAAAGCGTGTGCCGCAAGCTGGCGCGCGATAGCGGCTGCAACAACGTTCGGTTTCTGGGACATTTGAATGCCGCGCAGTTGGGTGAGGAGATGCGGCAGGCGCAACTATTTTTCTTCCCCAGTGAAATTGAAGGGCATCCGCAGGTTCTCGGGCAGGCTGCGGCATGTGGGCTGCCCTGTATCGCTCGAAGTTCTTACGATCCCGACTATGTGGTCGACGGTGTCACCGGCTTGCTGGCTAATTCTGACGAGCAACTGAGCGCGGCGCTCGCGCAAATGACAAGCGATTCCAACTTGCGCAGCCAGATGTCTGTTGCCGCCATCAAGCACGCCGAAAAATTCGAATGGGATTGCATAGCCAAACAGTGGGCGGAACTTATGGAGAAGGCGATTGTTCAACGCAAGAACCATTGACGCAAACGAGTCGGCCAGGAGCGTGCCGTCACTGCCCAGCCCAGGAGACTCTCGCGAAATGCCGGAAAGAAAGCGGCGAGTATTGATCCTATCGGAAATCATTTCTCCCTATCGCATCCCGGTATTTAACGCACTCGCCAGGCACGACCGGATCGATCTCCACGTGGCATTTCTGTCGGAAACTGATACCGGACTTCGGCAGTGGCCGGTGTACAAGGACGAAATTCGATTTTCGTATGAAGTCCTGTCATCATGGCGCTTCCGGCGCGGTAAGCACAACCTGCTGCTGAACTGGGGATTGCGATCCTGCTTGAAGAAGTTTGCTCCTGACGCAATCATCTGCGGCGGATACAACTACTTCGCCTCCTGGGAAGCGCTTTCGTGGACGCGCCGTCACCAGGCTGAACTCATTTTGTGGTCAGAGAGCAACCAGCACGACGCTCGTGGAGGACTGGCCTGGGTGGAGTCGCTGAAAGCCCGCTTTCTTGCGGGCTGCGACCGATTCGTCGTGCCCGGAAAGTCTTCGCACGAGTATCTTCAGTCGTTGGGAACGTTACGGGAAAACATCGTGACGGCTCCCAATGCCATCGACAACGATTGGTTTCGAACTCAGGCGGATAACATGCGGGACCGCGCGCCCCAATTTCGAGCAAAGTATCGATTTGCCGGAGCGCTATATTCTTTTCGTGGGCCGTCTGGTTCCTGAAAAGGGTGTATTTGATCTTCTTGAGGCGTATGCCAAACTGGAAGGCGACATTCGATCCAAAGTAGGATTGGTGTTCGCGGGCGATGGGCCGCAGCTCGGCCGAACTGAAGGAGCGGGCGCGGCGCATTAATCCGGGAGCGACTTGCTTCCCGGGTTTTGCACACCGTGAAGATCTTGCTGGTCTATATGCCTTTGCGGAAGCCTTGATTCTGCCGACGCACAGCGACCCTTGGGGCTTGGTCGTGAATGAGGGCATGGCATGCGGGCTGCCGGTGATCGTGAGCAGCGTCGCTGGTTGCGCCGATGACCTGGTCGAGGACGGATGGAATGGCTACATTGTGCCCCCACGGAATTGGGAGAGACTGAGCTTGGTGATCGATTCTCTGTTGAGAAATCCCGCGCTTCGACAACAGATGAGCGTGCGAAGCTCGGAGCGAATTCGGCATTACTCACCGGAAGCGTGCGCGAATGGCCTGGCGGCAGCCGCCAGTTTGAGCACAGGGCAGGCCCGATGAACTCGCTGAAACCGCTGCAATTGACGGCCCTGGCGCTGGGAGTTCTTGTTGTCTTGTTCTCCGCTTATACCCATCTTCAGTATTTCAGCAATCTCAAGTTCCTGGGCGCGATCTTGCTGATCGAGGTCCTAATCGTCAGTTTCTGGAAGTATGACCAGCGTTTTTTCGTCCTATTGATGATCGCGTTTCTCTGGGCTGGCATGGATGTTCCTCTGCAGGGCGCTTGGACCAGCGCTCGCTGGGTCGTGCTCGCGGCGGGTGCCCTGGTGGGCTACCTTTCGTGGATGAAGAGTCCCCGGCACGGTTTCAGGTCGTTTCACCTGCTTGCTCTTTTCTGCGTGGCGCGCTGCCTTTGTTTCGGCCACCGTTTCTCCCTTCCCCCAGATGGCATCTTCCAAGGCTTTAAGCCTGTTTCTGCTTTTTCTATATTGTGCTTCCGGTGCTCGCGTGGGCGTTCTCGGGCGCGAAGAACGCTTCTTTCATGGGTTGGTCTGGGGGTGCGAGATCGCGGTCTATGCCACTGCGATCTGCTATTTCGTCCTGGGCCTGCATATTTGGGGCAATCCAAATTCGCTCGGCGCGGCGATGAGCATTGGAGTCTTCCCCATTTTATTGTGGGGATGGCTGACCAGCGATGGCTCGGCACAGAAATTTCGCAGACTGGCCGCCCTGTTTCTTTGTGCGTACCTGATTTTCTTCAGCATGGCACGTGCCGGCATGCTTTCCATGATTCTGGTCATGCTTGTCCTGTTCCTTTGTCTGCATCAATACAGATTGCTCATGAAGGTAGTAGGACTGGTTTTGCTTTTGGTTGCGGTGACGCGGAATGCTGGCCCCGGACAGGCTGAATAAGTCCGTGGGCAACATGAAGGACGCACTGCTTTACAAAGGACACAAGGAAGAAGGCTTGTTCGGTTCGCGGCAAACGCCCTGGCAAAAGACGATTGCAACCATCAAAGAACATCCGTGGTTCGGCACTGGCTATGGCACAAGTCCGACGGGCAGCGACCCCGGCCTCTCTTTTGGAAAGTTTTCTTCGAGCGCGGACACGGCTCGCGAGCACGGCAGTAGCTACCTGACGATCGCGGAGTGGGTGGGTCTATTGGGTATCATGCCCTTCCTGGCGCTCTTGTCGGTTACGGCCTTCAATGTCTGCCGGGTTTGCCTTTGGATGAATCGGACCTCCAACGCCCGCCATTACTCGATTCCATTGGCAATGGTTGTGCTATCCGGTCTTGCGCATGCCAACTTTGAAGATTGGCTGTTCGCAGTGGGTGCATATCCTTGCATTTTCTTCTGGGTTTTTGCATTTCTACTCGTGGATCTTCGCCCCGCCGCTGCGCTAGTTTCAACCGCTCCGGTTTTTGTCCAGCGTTTTACCTCCCTCCCCGGCTTTCGAGTGGCTGTCCCCAATCGATGATCCGACTGTTCATCAATGGCCATGCCGCGAGTGCGGGCGGCGGCCTTACCTATTTGCGCAATGTGCTCCCACAGTTAGCGCGGAGAGGTGACGCCGAGGCTACCGTCCTGTTGAATCCGAAGCTGCGCCGCGAATTTTCAGAGCTTGAGAAATATTTCGTTTGTCGAAACTCCGGAGTCCTTGGGTGCGCTTCACCGTTTTTTTTATGAGCAAACGGCTCTTCCGCGCCTGATTCGACGCAGTGGCGCGCAAGTATTGATTTCGGCCGGGAATTTTGCGCTCTGGAAGTCGCCTGTTCCCCAGATCCTGCTCTCCCGCAACTCGCTTTACACCTCATGCGATTTTGCCCGCGATGTCCGCGCACGCGGCGACTACGCGATCTGGATGGATACTCTGATCAAGGGATGGTTGGCGCGCCAATCCATAGGCTGGGCTGACATCACGGTTGCTCCGAGCGAAGCGTTTGCCCGGGAACTCAGCGCGTGGAGCGGTGAAAAGGCAGTCGCGATTCACCATGGTTTCGACGCCGACGCCTTCACCAGCGATGCCGACGCCGTTGCCGGCCGAGGCGCAGGCCCAACTTGAAGACGGCAAAGATGCTCTGCGTCTGCTGTTTCGTGAGTCACTACAATTATTACCGGAACTTTGAGACGTTATTGCGCGCAATGCCGCTGCTGAACCGGCGTTTGAAAGCAAGAAAAGTAAAACTCTATCTCACCTGCCGTTTGAACTCGCGTGACAATCCGGGAAGTTACAAGACCCAGGCCGCGGCGTCTCTGCTGACTGATATGCGAGGAAGTTGCGATATCGTCGAAATGGGAAGCATTCCCTATCGCTCTCTGCATCATCTTTATCGTGCCTGCCACATTTATGTGACGCCGGCGTATGCAGAGTCGTTTGCTCATCCGCTGGTCGAAGCGATGTCGAGTGGACTGCCGGTGGTGGCGTCCGACCTGCCGGTGCATCGGGAAATTTGCGGTCGCGCGGCGGTGTACTTTCCGCCCTTTTCCGCAGAGGATTTGGCAACCGCCGTCGCGCGCGTGGAAACAGACCATGGATTGGCAGCGAAACTCTCGCAGGCGGGCCTCAGGCGCGCAAAGGATTTTAGCTGGGAAAAGCACGTTGCATGCTTGCTGGCACTGGCGGCCGGCCTCACCAAACAGTGACGCAGCCTTAATGCAGTTAGCGGAAAGGGCACTCGCTGATCCAGCGGCCGGGGCACAGGAGTTATACTTACGGTCTGCCAACAAACAACCTCAGGAGTGTTGGATGATTTCGGATCGCGAAATCCGTGAGACAAGTCAGAACCTGCATCAGCCGCGGAATGCCGCAACGCGGGTTGAGATCCTGGAATGCACTTTGCGCGACGGAAGCTACGCGGTCGATTTCAAGTTCACCGAACGTGACACGTTGATTCTGACAGGTGTCCTGGCGAAGTTGGGATTCAAGTGGATTGAGGTTGGCCACGGCGTAGGTTTGGGTGCGGCTCGCGCGGGAAAAGGCTCAATGCCCACCACGGATGAGCATCTGATCGAGTCTGCCAAAAATGTGGCGGGACCAACCGGCGCGAAAATTGGCGCTTTTTTTATCCCGGGAATCGGCACGGCGGACGATCTGAAATCTGCCCGAGCGGCAGGGCTCGATTTTGTACGCATCGGCTACAACGCGCCCGAGATCGAACAAGCCTACCCCTACATCGAACTTGCCCGGAATCTTGGCCTGGTCCCCTGCTTGAACTTCATGAAAACGTATGGCGTCACGCCGCACCAGTTCGCGGAAAAGGCAAAAGGGGGCGAAAGGGCTGGTGCGGAGGCTGTCTATTGCGTCGATTCCGCCGGTAGCATGTTTCCGGAAGATGTGCGCGCCTATGTAAGCGCAACTCGTGAGATTTGTAACTGCGCGATCGGCTTCCACGGTCACAGTAATTTGCAGTTTGCAGTCGCTAATAGCGTCGAGGCTTTTCGCTGTGGCGCGACTATGATCGATGCCACTCTCTACGGCCTAGGCCGCAGTGCGGGAAATGTCCCGACCGAGATCGCCGTCGCCGTGTTCAAGAATCTCGGAATCGAAACGGGCATCGATCTCTTTGAGGTGATGGATGCAGCGGAACAATTTCTTGGACCGCTGATGTCGCAGATGCAGCTCTACGACATGATGTCGGTCGCCACCGGATACAGCCAGTTTCACTCTTCATTTCTGCCGAAAGCGGCCGCAGCCGCAAAAAAGCATAGCGTCGATGCCCGCCGGCTTGTGATTGCGATGGGGAAGCTCAATCCGGTGGAACTGGACGAAGCCGAGCTCGAGCGCGTGGCGCGGAGTTTGCCGAAGGCCTCGCGCAACGCTCCCAGCGAGGAATTGATCTCTTTCTGCGTGCCCGGTATTTCGGAAAATTCCATCAGCAGCTCACTCCAGGCCGTCCGCTCCCTGGTCGATGGGATGAGTGTTACGTGTGCGAAACGCAGAGCGAAGCCCGTCCTCGAACTCGTGCCCGCGGAATGCCAGAACCCCGATCTGGTGATGGCTGATCTGGTTCTAGCCGAAGACACGACCGTGGTGGGCAGAGTGACCTATGGGTCTCTGGACCTGCTGGAGCAGGTTCTAAAAATTACGAAGGACAGCATCGCGTTTTATCTTTTGGATTTGGATGGCGGACCATGGGGCGCCGATCACCCGGCAATCATGGGCAACATCGTGGGCGCAGATCGAGTGGTCCCGATTCGCTCAAAACTGCTGCGAGCCGCATTTGAAGAGGAGCTTCTGTTGTGTATCGCGCACCGGCACGGAGATTGTTGTCTGCTCGTCTACGGCAATCCGCCGATCGAGTCGCTGGTCCGATATTCCCGTATCTTTCGCAATGTTGCCGTTCGCGGAACCCTGCCGCTTGACGCGCCTTCGAACGCCTGGGAGATCGCCGATTTTTCGGATCGCATGCACTTGGATCTGGGCCTCACGGCCGCTCTATTTCTCTGTCCCCCGAGTGCTCCCGATGCCATTGCTGTCGATCAACTCATATCGCAGGATGGCATCTTCGTCACCTTGGGATACTTCCCGCGCCTCAGTCACGATCTTCCGCATCGAACCATCCTCCGGCTCGACCCAAGCCAGGCCTATCGCGGCCAGGTAGCGCGCTGGACGGGAATTTCGACAATGGTCACTAATGCCCAAAAGACCAGATTGGCGATTGCGGGATGACGACTCGAGATCTCGTCCTAGATCGGACCTATTTGGATCGGATCCGTGTTTCCGGCTCCCACGTATTCCTGGCGGATGCTTTTACCGGCCGCGAACTTACCTATGCACAATTTCACGCACAGGCATGCGCCGTCGCCACCTATCTTCAGGCGCGTGGAGTTCGCAGAGGAGATCGGGTTGCCACCGTAGTACCGAACTGCGCGGAACTCGCAATCTTGTATTTTGGCTGTCTGTACTGCGGTGCGACTATCGTTCCGGTGAATTCGAATCTGAGCCTCTCCGAGGCGCAGTATATTCTTGAGAACGCCAAACCAAAATGCACGGTGGCAAGTTCTTCCGCAATCCAAAAGCTGGCTGCCGCGCTGCGCGAACCGGTCGCCTTGTCCACCGTCCACGAGCCCATTGCCGCATCCGTGGGACCTGCGATCATTCTTGATCGGCTCGGGCTTGATCGGCTCGGAGACGCGTCCGATTTTATACCGCTGAGTGAATCGAGCGACGGTAAAGGCGGCGACGATCTTGCCGTCATTGTCTATACCTCGGGTACGACCGCCAAGCCAAAGGGTTTGGCCCACTTCACCAGCCGGATGGCGCGCAACGCGACCGCTTTCGCGGAAATGCAGGGGATAGATGCCGATTCCCGCTTCTATCTCACCTTGAGCATGGCGTACATGGGCGGCATCTACAATTCGTTGCTCCTACCGTTTTTTACGGGAGCGAGCGTGGTTGTCGATCATGTCTTCGATGCCCGGTCCAGTTTGACGTTCTGGGAAAAAGCGAAGAAGTTTCAGGTCAACACCCTGTGGCTGGCGCCCACCGTTCTCTCCATCCTCCTCAAAATGGATCGCGGCCACCAAGGTGAGGATTATTGCCGCTCGTCCATAAGAAAGACCTTCGTGGGTTTTGCCCCGCTGCCCGCCAAAGTAAAATCCAGCTTTGAAAATCGCTACGGAATCCATGTCACCGAAAGTTACGGGCTGTCGGAAATTTTATTTGGCACCGCACGGTCGCGGCCGGATATCGAGCGCCAAGGCTACGTCGGCGAGGCCCTTTCTGGAATTCAGTTTCGCGTGTGCGGCGAAGATGGCGCGGTCCTGCCGCCGGGCGCAGAGGGAGAGATTCAGGTTTTGACTCCGGACTTGATGGCCGGCTATCTCTCCGAAAACGGCGCCCTGCAAACGGTGGATGCCGACGCCTGGTTTCCGACAGGAGACTTCGGCCGCATCAGCGACGACAACGCTGGTTCAATCTTCATCACGGGCAGAAAGAAAGATCTGATCATTCGCGGCGGAATCAACGTCAGCCCCGCAGCCATCGAGGAAGTTCTTCTTCACGCGGCCCACGTTGGCGACGCGGCCGTCGTGAGCGTGCCGCATGAAATCTATGGCGAGGACATCGTAGCGGTTCTGAAACTCGAGCCCGGAACCAGCCTGGACTCCGTTCTCGAATCCATCATGGCGCAGTGCAAGCAGGCGCTGGCCGCGCACCAGCAGCCTTCCCGCTACATTGCCATCGACGAGTTCCCGCGTACTTCGAATGGTAAGATTCAAAAAGTCAGGTTGCGGGAGTTGGTGTGGGAAAAACTCCAGGTCGGCTCCCTGACGCCAACTGAAAATTTCGTATCTCCGCAGAGCAGGGCACCCGTGCATGAAAATCATTGACCTCTCGTTGAGTCTGCATGAAGGCATGATGACGTTTCCAACCCACTGGCACCCGGTCGTGGAGATCAGCATTCTCGGCCGGCACGGCATCGAAGGCCGGGAGACGCGCAAGCTGGTTTTGGGTACGCATACCGGAACGCATACCGATGCGCCGCTGCACTTCATTCCAAACGGCAAAGGCATCGACGAAGTTCCGCTTGATGTTCTGGTCGGCGAGGCGACGGTGGTGAATTTCGCACCCGCCAAACCGAATCAGGAGATCGGGATTCCCGCCCTCAAGCAAGCCCTTGAACATGTTCACGCTCCCAAACAAAACCAGGGAGCAGCCGTTCCAACCCGTTTGATCCTGCGTACAGATTGGTCCGACTACTTCGGCCAGATGCCGTATTACAACAGTTATCCTTACTTCTCAGAGGACGCCGCCCACTGGCTGGTGGATGGCGGCTGCCGGCTGATCGCCATGGACACTCCTTCTCCCGATAATCCGGCTCATTCCCGCGGAAGCGGGAACGATTCGCCGAACCACAAAGTTCTCCTGGGCGCGGAAGTTGTGCTGGTCGAATATCTTTGCAATCTGCGTTTGCTATCGAAGCATGTGGTGGAGCTGATCGTTTTGCCCTTGAAAGTCAAGGGCGCCGACGGATCTCCTACGCGCTGCATCGCCATCGAAAGGTAGTGCTTTGAAACAAGAAGTCTCCAGTTGGGTCGTGGATTGGTTTTCTTCGCGCGGCAAAATCCGTTGCGGAGCGCGGGAAGCGCTCGAAATCGACTATCTTCAATCTGGCTTGCTGAGTTCTCTGGAGATCGTGGAATTTGTGGCAGAGCTGGAAGACCGATTCGGCGTGCAGTTTTCCGAAGAGGAGATGCAGGACCCCCGCTTCTCTACCATCGGTGGCATCGCCCAACTAGTTGAGGCCAGCCTCGATCAGGCGGCAGTTGATCAGGTCGATTCGAATTGTGAACAAGTGGATCAGTCTACCGAAGTCTTATAGGCGCTCGCGGAATCTGCATCACGATGACAACCGGAACCAATCTCACAGTGCTAAACGATTCACTGGTATCTGATTCCGTAAATCCGCGCCCAAGCCTGCCGAGCCTGCACGTCCTGACGCTGACTCCGTTCTTTCCTTTCGCTGCGAACCCTGTTTATGGCGCCTACGTATCCGAGCCGATTCAACACTTCGCCGAGAATGACCTGCACTCGACCGTGATTGGAGTTTCTCCTCTGCATCGTCAACGGCGCCGTCCGGTTCCTGGCGTAGAAAGCGAATGGCTGCGTTATCCGCAAATTCCCGGTAACCTCGGCTTGCAAACTGCCGGAACATTTCTCTACCGCCGCCTGTTGCGCCGCGTCAGCCAATTGCATCGGCAGCGGCCAATCGACGTCATCCACGCCCATTCCGCCTTGCCATGTGGACACGCCGCATCCTTGCTCGCAGAACACCTGAGCGTGCCTTTCGTCGTTACTATCCACGGGCTTGATGTTTTCAACGCGTGCTTTGAGTCGGGAACTGCCGCGGCGAAGCGGCGCGCCCAACTCTCGGCCGAGGTCTATCGCCGCGCAGGATCGGTCATCTGCATCAGCTCCGCGATTGAAGCCATCCTGAAAAACGGCATGAACATGGACCAACCGGCTCCGACCCGCGTGATCTATAACGGTACCGATCCCCAGATGTTCTCGCCGGAAGAAACAGCGGCCGAGGAAACGGTCCTGAATATATTGATGGTGGGCAATCTTCTTCGTGGCAAAGGACAGGAAATTGTGCTCAGGGCTATGGCTCAGGTCGAGGCCCGTTTCCCAAGCTTGCAATGCAGGATGATTGGCGAGGGCCCGGATCAAAATCGTTTCAGTAGTCTCGCGCGCGACCTCGGTATTTCCGGAAGCGTATTGTTCCTGGGACGGCAGGATCGCCAGGCGGTCGCGAAAGCGATGCGCGAATGCACTCTTTTTGCGTTGCCCAGCCGCTTCGAAGGCTTAGGGTGCGCCTATCTGGAGGCGATGGCCTGCGGAAAGCCGGTGATCGCATGTGAAGGCCAGGGCATCGGCGAAATTATCCAGCACGGCCACAATGGCTGGTTGATCCCGGTCGACGGTGTCCAGGAGATGGCGAAGGGCCTTGTCGGAATTGCTCGGCTCGCTGGAGTTGAGAACTCGCATTGGCGCGAACGCGAGACAGACCATCGTCAACGGCCTCACGACCACGGATCAGGTACGCCGCTTGACAGACGCATACAGGGATGCCGCGAGGCCATGAGCACCTTGAATCCCGCCGTCACATTTTCGAAGGCGACTCTTGTCGACCTGGCTGAAGACGACCTAGGCGAACTCGCCAGCTTTGTGGCCGCGCAATCAGGGCGCGCTTCGGACGAAACATTCAAACACTTGACTTGGCTGTTACTTGACAATCCCGCCCGCCGGGAGCGATTTCCGCTGGGCTGTGGTGTGCGCTCACGCGACGGCGCCCTGGTCGGCTGCATTTTGTACCTCCCGCAGATGTTCGTGTTTGAGCGGACTCCGTTGCCGATGCTTGGCTCAAGTTGCTTTTATGTGGATGCATCGCATCGCGGCTCGGGTGGAGCGCTGTTTCTCAAGTTCACACGCGCGGCAAATACGTCGCCGCTATTTGGAAATTCCGCGAATGCCATTGCCGCGCAGCTGTGGAAGGCGCGGGGAGCCGGTCCGATTCCCGACTCAGATCATGAACTCCTGGGAGTCGTGAACTGGCCGCCCGTAATCGAGGATCTCGCCGCACGCGGCGGAGCCGGGGAAACGATTTCCCGCGCAGTTGGCACTGCCACAAGTTGGCTGCGGCATGTTCAGAAATTGGAACTCCCACTCGACCCAAACACGGAATTGGAAAGGCTGGAATCGATCGAAGACGTCATGGACTTGCCCCTCGACCGGCCGGCGGAAAGGCTGACCTCCCTCAGAAACGAATCGTATATTCGCTGGAGGTATTTGTCGGGGCGAGACCCATCCATCGCACTGTTTGCTTTCCGAAACCGGCAGACCTTAAGAGAAATATTCGTCGCGGTGAATGAAAGGCCCCGAGGTTTGCGGGGGACGATTCGCTCTTTAAACGTACTGGACGTTTTCCCGAAGGTGTCGCCCGCTTCAATGGTCGCAATCGTTGCTGCACTGCAGGAAGGCTATCGCAACGCTACTGATATGGTTGTCGTGCGCTGTCAGGATGCGTCATCGCAGAAGGCATTGATTGAAACCGGTTTTCGCCGCCGAGCGTTCGAATCGCCAAACGGCTGGCTTCTCGACCGCCGTGCCCTGCTCCCGACGCAGGATTCGTACTTTGTCCCGGCCGATGGCGACTGGATCATCTGAATGGAGGCGGAGAACAATTTTTGGGGTTAAGAAGCACAGCCCGCAATCTCGTGCTGAAGGCTGTCTCCGGCGTGCGCCTCAACGAACTCGCCCTGTCTCTGCAGAGGCGCAAGGCCACAGGAGGACCCCGAATTGTGGTCGTGGAGATGCACGAAACCTTAAGCACAAATGCCGATCAGCTTCGGCAACAGCTCGATTGGGTGGCCGAACACTTCACCTTTATCGATCCCGAATCGTTCGCGCGCGCGTGGGAGAAAAAAGTCCCCACCTGGTCCGGAGCGAAGCCCGCGGTCTTGTTTACCTTTGACGATGGCCGCGCGAGCAACTATCAAATCGCCGCACCGCTCCTCGAGTCCTTCGGTGCCCGAGGAATTTTCTTCGTCGTTCCGCAATTCATCGCTCGCAGTACCGGCGATGCCGGCTCCAGAGATTTCTACTATTCTAAAATTGACATTCGCAACCGCGAGCCCGCCATCCAGCAGGATGCGCAGCATGATGAAATCTGGAAACCCATGACGCCGGAGCAATTGGCCGATCTGGCTAGCCGCGGACACTGGATCGGCAATCACACTTTTTCGCATGCCAGCTTAGCCGGATTGTCGGCTTCCGAATTGCATCGTGAAGTCTTTGAAAGTTGCGAGCAGATCGCCTCCTGGACCGGACAGCCTGTTTCCGCATTTGCCTGGCCTTACTCATGGGACGCGATCGATCCCGATTCCTGGGCGCTCATCAAGCAAGGCCATCGCTTTTGCTTTTCACCATGTCCGGGAACGGTCAACCTCGCTGGAGATTCGCAGTATCTGATCTGGCGCAAGGAAATTGAATCCTATTACTCCTCCTCTGAATATCAGTTCATGTACTCGGGCTTGGTGGACCCGATCTGGGCCGCTAGGAGAAACCAACTCAGAAAGATGCTTTGCCATTGAATTGGGGGCTCTAACGCATGTGCGGGATCTTCGGCGTCGCCTCTCGAAATGGAGGAATCTCTCGTGAGATTCTCGACAATGCCGTTCGGTCCCTCGCGCATCGCGGACCCGACGATTCGGGAACTGTGCTCATCGCAGGCACGCCTGACCGATGCCAGATCGGATTTGCGCACACTCGCCTTTCTATCATCGACCTCTCGCCTTGCGGCCACCAGCCCATGGAAGATGCGCCCACCGGCAATTGGATCGTCTTCAACGGAGAAATTTACAACTTTCGCGAGCTGCGCACCGAACTCGAAGCCGTCGGCAATCGCTTCCACAGTCATTCCGATACAGAAGTGATTCTGACCGCTTACCGGACGTGGGGCGCAGATTCCTTTGCCCGGCTGCGCGGCATGTTCGCGTTTGCTCTCTGGGACGCGTCGCGGCAAAGCCTGCTGCTGGTGCGCGATCCCATGGGAATCAAGCCGCTCTACTACTACAAATCGGACAAAGAGTTTCTTTTCGCCTCTGAAGTACGAACGCTGCTTCAAACGGGTTTGGTTCCGCGCAAGCTCGATTCGAATGGAGTATTCAGCTTTCTGGCGTTTGGCTCCGTGTATGAACCCTCGACGATCGTCGAAGGAGTTTCAGCGGTTCCTGCTGGTCATGTGCTCTCTCTGAAAAAAAGTTGCATCGAATGCCGCGCATACTGGAACCCGCTGCGCGGCTCTGAATCACGGATCCAGAGCGGCCACACGTCCAGCCACGACTCCTCAAGCGTCGATGCAGAATGTCCCGCCGACACTGACGCTGCGTGCAACCTGCCCGACCTCCTGCGCGATGCCGTGCTGTCGAACCTGGTCGGCGATGTTCCAGTCGGAGTATTTCTCTCGGGCGGCATCGATTCCAGCAGCCTGGTTGCGATCATGAGCCAGGCAGGTGTGCGCGCCACAACTTTTTCGCTGGTGTTCGGCGAGCGGGAGTTCAATGAATCGCAGTACTCGCGAAAAATCGCTGATCTATTCCACACCGATCACCACGAGATTTTCGTCTCGGAAGGAGATGCGCTCTCCGCCCTTCCCGAAGCGCTGCACGCCATGGATCAACCCACCATCGATGGAATCAACACCTGGCTGGTCTCCGCCAAAACCCGCGCCGCTGGTGTCAAGGTGGCCCTCACTGGTCTGGGAGCGGACGAAATGTTTGCCGGGTACTCCAACTTTCGTCATGTGCCGCGGATGGAGCGAGCCGCAGCGAAACTTGCAAATCTGCCGTCCGTGATTCGCCGGCCCATGGCGGCCTCTATCGCGCTCCTGGCGGGCAAGAACGACCGCAATCGCAAACTCGCCGAGCTCGCTTCCTGCGAAAACGCGACTTTGCATCCCTATTTCCTCGTACGAGGTTTGTTCGCTGCCGCCGAGCGGCGAGCCTTGTATGCCGGAGACTACGAAATCGCGCAACGGCAGATGGAAAACTCGTTACAGAAATCCGTTACCTCGAGCAGCACACTCGACCCGGTGAATCGTGTCTCCTATCTAGAATCGCGATGGTACATGCGCAACACGCTCCTTCGCGACTCCGACTTCATGAGCATGGCTCACGGGCTGGAACTTCGAGTGCCTTTTCTCGATCATGCCCTGGTTGAAGCCTGCTTCCACATTCCCGGGAAACAGAAGTTGCAGGGCAACCGTCCCAAAAGCCTGCTGCTGGCAAGCCTCGGCGTCGAATTGCCCAGTGAGATCGTGAATCGCCCCAAGCGCGGCTTCACACTGCCATTTGAACGCTGGCTGCGCGCTGAGATGAAATCGATGGTCGCCGATACGATCTCAAAGGATGACGCCAGTCAGAATTTCTTGTGCACAGCCGCTGTGCGCGAAGTCTGGAATCGCTTTCTGGCAGGTCAAACGTCATGGTCACGGCCATGGTCGCTGTTCGTACTCAAGCGCTGGTGCGAGCAGAACCTGTAATCGTCGTTACTGCGCCATGGGTTTCCGCGCAGAGATCAACAGAAAGAGCCCGAGCTTGCGTCCAAAAGCCCGCACCAAAGCTCGCGGATACGCCTTCCAGATCAGGCGATAGAAAGGTCCTCGAAAGCGCGCGGAAGGTTCGTTCAAAAGAAGGTCCCCGGGGCTGAGTTCCTGCCGGAACTCGATTTGCTCAAATCCATTCATCATGGCTCGCCCCTCGTCCATGGTGAAGGAATTCGTACCGGGACTTTCCAGGTAGTCATACACCGACCGCCGCAACGACTTGCCCCGCAGCAGTCCATAGCGCAGCCACAGCATCATGCCGGTGAGTGACGGATGGTGATAGATCATAATACGCAGCGCACCGCCCGGCTTCAAAACCCGCCGTGCTTCGCGGATACACTGGGCCGTGTCCGGGCTGTGATGCATAACGCCATATGAATAGACGATGTCGAATGCATCGTCGGCGAACGGCAGATGCTCGGCGTCGGCGAGCCGCAGATCGGGAATACGGTCGGCGAGTTCGCAACGTCGCCGCGCGCGCTCCAGGGATGCGCTCGAGAGATCGACCCCGGTCGCAAGCGCGCCAGCCTTCAGCCATTCCAGGTAATCCGCTCCCATTCCCACGCCGATCTCGAGCACACGCTTTCCTGATGATTCCTGGAACCCGGCAAATTCATGGATGTAGGGCTCGAGTTCGTAACGCGCCATGGCGTGGGCTTCGAAATCCTCCTGCGCACCCAGATAGCGCGAACCGCACGGCTCCGCATTCCAGAAACTCTGGACATCATTTTTTAGTTCAGCAGCGGGAACTTCCGGCATAGTTTGTTAAGGGGATACTAGCACGCGCCCTAAGTTGCATTCCCCATGAAAATCTCCGAGCGACAAGCTAAGATAGTAGGACTTCCACCTGCCACCGGTACAAGTGTGATCGAAACGAAAACAGAGAGAGAAGTTTCACGTTCCGCCCGAACCGCGCCTCCGCTTCCCGTGAGCGTCATTATTCCCGCTCGCAATGAGGCTCACAACCTCCCGCGCTGCCTGGAGGCGCTCAAAGGCGCGGGCGAAGTGTACTTGATCGATTCAGGAAGCACCGACGACACTGTCCGTATTGCCGAATCCTACGAAGCGAACGTGGTTCAGTTTCACTACTCCGGTGGTTGGCCCAAAAAGCGGCAGTGGGCCATGGATACCCTGCCTCTCGCCTACGATTGGATTCTCCTGCTCGACGCCGACGAAATCCTGACCCCTGAGCTTCGCGATGAAATCGGCGGCGCCATTCAGGACCACCGCTTCAACGGCTACTATATTGCCTTGGAAATGTACTTTCTCGGTCGTCCCCTGCGGCACAGCGGCGCAAGCTTCTGGAAGCTCTCGCTTGTTCCGCAAGGGCCGCGGCCACTACGAGTGCCGCCTCCATAATCAGGATAAAAGCATGGCGGACATGGAAGTCCACGAGCATGTCGTGGTCGATGGCGCCACGCGCCAGTTACAGCATCCCTTAATTCACCACAACGTCGGATCTCTCGATCGCTACATTCAAAAGCATAACGAATATTCCAATTGGGAGGCGCGTGTCTGGCTCGATGGCAATCGCGGCGGGGATGCAATTCAGCCCCGATTATGGGGGACGCAAGCGCAACGGCGGCGCTGGCTGCGCCGTCGTTTTCTGAAAGTGCCGGGGTCGCCGATCCTTTTCTTTTTGTATAAATATTTTGCCTGTTTCGGTTTTCTCGACGGTGTTCCCGGCCTCATCTTCTGCACGTTCCAGGGTATTCAGTTCTTTCACATCAAGGCCAAAGTTTACGAGCTTCGTAACGCAAGGAAGGCGGCCTAAGCCATGTGCGGCATCAGTGGTCTCGTAAATTGCGGCGATTCGGAATCACTGGCTCGGATGACGAGCGTGCAGTCCCATCGAGGCCCCGATGACTCCGGGCTCTGGGAGCGCCGTTTCCCCGACGGCACCTACGTCGGTCTCGGCAGCCGCCGCCTCGCCATTCTCGATCTCTCTCCCGATGGCCACATGCCCATGTGTAACGAGAAAACGTCGAACGAAAAAACGTCGAACGACGACGGCTCGGTCTGGATCACCTACAACGGCGAGATTTATAACTTCGCTGACCTGCGCCACGAACTCGAAGCCAGGGGCCATCGTTTCCGCTCGCACACAGATACAGAAGTCATCATTCATCTTTACGAGGAATATGGAGTCGAATGCCTGAATCGTCTGAATGGGATGTTTGCCTTTGCCATCTGCGATCTGCGTGACGGGGCGCCTAAATTGTTTCTCGCCCGCGATCATTTTGGAATCAAGCCCCTTTACTACTGGGAACGCGGCGACAGACTGGCCTTTGCATCCGAGATCAAAGCATTGCTGGAGGTTCCCGGCATCGAAGCCCGCATGAACATGGAGGCGCTGCACCAGTATCTGACGTTCCTTTGGGTGCCCGATCCCGCGACAATGTTCGAGGGAATTCGTAAGTTGCAAGCAGGGCACTACGCACTCTGGCAGCATGGCGAATTCAAAATCGAGCAGTACTGGGATTTGACTTTCCCTCCTGCCGGTCATCACTTCGAGCAAAACCAGGCGGATCTCGAGCACGAAATCAGAGAGCGCTTCTGCGCTTCGGTTGAGCAGCAGATGGTCAGTGACGTTCCCATCGGCGCTTTCCTGAGTGCGGGCCTCGATTCCTCGAGCATTGTCGCTGCCATGGCGCGCGAAGCAAGCTGTCCGCACCTACACGATTACCTTCCCAGAAAAGTATCGCGTCGGCGAGACGGCGATTGACGACCCAGCCGTGCCGCGGCGTCTGGCGCGAACTTTGGGCTGCGAACATCATGAGATCGTGGTCGAACCGGACGTCGTCAACCTGTTGCCTGAACTAACATGGCACATGGATGAACCGACCGCCGATCCTGCGATCCTCACCGCCTATCTCGTATGCCGCGAGGCGCGGAAGCAGTCAACCGTGCTCTTGTCAGGTGTAGGCGGCGACGAACTCTTCGCCGGATATCGCAAGCACGCGGCCCACGCGTTGGGCAGGCGCTTATCGTCAGACCCCGGCCTTTGCCCGTTCTGCGGCGAGAAAGGACTCTGCTCGCATTCCATCATTGCGCGGAACCCGCATGAAAGGCCCGGTGCGAATGGCCAAGAAGATGGCTCGCAGCGCGGCGCTCAGCCCGTCAGAAGCCTTCATCCGCAATTGCACCTATTTCGATGCACAGCAAAAAGCGGACTTGTACGCTCCGGAACTGCAATCGTTCGCAAAGCTCAATGCATCTAGCCAGCATCAGGCTGCGTTCGACAAAGTGCGGGATTCCGATTTTCTCAACCAGATGCTCTACCTCGATTCGAAAATTTTCATGCCGACGCTGAATCTTACCTACAACGACAAGATGAGCATGGCATCGTCGGTCGAGGTTCGTGTACCGTTCCTCGATCGCCATCTCGCGGAATTCGTTGCCTGGAACGTGAAGCCCGAGTGGAAGCTCAAAGGGAAATGGCGTCCGGTGACGAAGTACATTTTCCGCGAAGCGATGCGTAGTATGCTGCCGGACGAAGTCCTGAGGCAACCGAAAGCCGGATTCGCCGCTCCGGTAGACTATTGGCTGGCGCATGATTTAAGCGCCCATCGTGGATGACCTTCTTTCCGAATCTCAAGTTCGTTCCCGCGGCCTGTTCCGGCCCGAGGTCGTGCGCGGATACGTCGACGCGCACCGTCGCGGCACGGAAGACTGGTCCATGCAAATCTGGCAACTGCTGACGCTCGAAATCTGGATGCAACTATTCCTCGATGGCGGCGCCCGATCGTTCGCGCAAGCAAAAGTTGTGTGGCAACGGGACTGTACCCCGTCAGCGCCGGACACAGCCGCAACTGGCGAGCGCATGAAGCAACTTTTACAAGACGCGCGCAGTGGTGAACTGACGGTGATGGAAGTCCCGGCGCCACAATTGCTGCCGGGCTGTGTTCTTGTGCGAACCGCGGCGTCTCTCGTATCGGCGGGAACAGAGCGCGCTTCAGCCGAGTTTGCCCGCAAGAATCTGCTGGCCAAAGCCAAGGCTCGCCCCGATCTCGTGCGGGATGTGTTCAGCAAACTGCAACGCGATGGTTTGGCTGCCACCTCGGGAACGGTTCGCTCCCGCTTGTCTCAGCCGCAATCGGTCGGCTACAGCAGCGCCGGCGTGGTGATCGCCGTGGGAGACGGCGTTTCCGACATCAACGCAGGCGACCGGGTGGCCTGTGCCGGCGCGGGGTATGCAACCCATTCCGAGATTGCCTGCGTTCCGCGATTGCTCGTCGCCAAAATTTCCGAGAGTCGGCCAGTCTCGTTCGACGAAGCCGCTTTTGGCACCGTCGGTGCGATCTGCCTGCACGGCATCCGCACTGCGGAAGTGGCATTGGGCGATACGGTTGCCGTCATCGGTCTGGGTTTGCTCGGCCAGATCACAGTTCAACTGTTGAAAGCAGCCGGTTGCCGCGTCCTCGGTATGGACCTGGTGGAGCAGCGCGCCGATCTCGCGATCAAGAGTGGAGCCGAAGCTACCTGTACCAGTGCGCGCGCGTTCCGCGACCTTTGCTTTCAGCAAACAGGCGGAGCAGGCGTCGACGCGGTATTGATCACCGCCGAAACCCCAAGCAGCGATCCCGTAAACCTCGCCGCGGAAATGGCGCGTGATCGCGCGATTGTAGTCGCCGTGGGAACCGTCGGCATGGATCTTCAGCGCAAGCTCTTCTACGAAAAAGAACTGGACTTCCGCGTCTCCCGTTCCTACGGTCCGGGCCGCTACGACACCGCCTACGAGCAGAAGGGGCGGGATTATCCCATCGGCCACGTGCGCTGGACGGAAACCCGCAATATGGAAGCGTTCCTGCGTTTTATTGCCGAGGGAAAACTCAACCTCGCCTCGCTGATTACCCACCGCTTTCCAATGGAACAGGCGACGCGAGCCTATGACCTCATCATGGGCCATACCGGCGAGAGCTTTTTGGGCGTGCTGCTCACATATCCGCAAGCCGAAGACGAGGGTCCTACTCTTGGCGCCATCTCCTGCTTGTCAGAAAAAATTCCCGCGGCCACCACCGCGCATATCCCACATTCCGCGGGCAAGCTCTCGGTCGGCCTGGGTGTTTTGGGAGCCGGCGCCTTCGCGCAGAACACTCTCCTGCCGGCATTGAAGTCGATGCCCGAAGTCTCCTTCATCGGCGTCTGCAATGCGACCGGTTCCCGCAGTCGAAGCGCCGCCGGGAAATTTGGTTTCTCCTACTGTTCGAACTCGGAAGATGAACTTCTGCGCGATCCCAAGATCAATGCCGTGCTGATCGCCACTCGTCATCATCTTCACGCCAGCCAGGTGCTCGCGGCGCTCGATGCTGACAAGGCCGTCTTCTGCGAGAAGCCTCTTTGCCTGCACGAAGCCGAGTTGGCATCACTCGTACATGCAATATCGAGGCCGGCCAGATCGGCTGCCGATATTGCTCCTCTGCTGATGGTCGGCTTCAATCGCCGATTCGCTCCCATGGCTGTTCAGCTGAAGAATTTTCTGTCCGACATCCACGAGCCGCTTTCCATGCACTATCGCGTGAATGCCGGATTCCTTCCCGCCGACCACTGGGTGAACGATCCGGATCAGGGCGGCGGACGCATTCTGGGCGAAGTTTGCCATTTCGTGGATTTCCTCTGCTTCCTCGCGGACGCATCTCCGATCGAAGTCCAAGCGCAGAGCGTCGCTAATCGCGGCCAATACAGCATGGATAACGTAGTTGCCAATCTGAAATTCAGTAATGGCACTCTCGGAACGATCACATACATGGCGAACGGCGACAAGTCGGCTTCCAAAGAGCGACTCGAAGTTTTCGGTGGCGGGTCGGTTGCGATCCTCGAAGATTTTCGTCGTCTCGAACTCGTGCGCAACGGCCGCAAACAGATTTCGCGCACGCGCTGGGCACAAGACAAGGGCCACAAGGCCGAGATGCGCGCTTTCATCGATGCGCTGCATGGCAAAACACCGCCGCCGATTCCGTTTGAACAAATCGTAGGCTCGACGCTGACCACTCTGCGCCTGCAGAACGCCTGCCAGACCGGTCAGCCTCTGGAAGTAGACGTACAGGAGTTCATCGCGTCGTCCTTGCAGGTCAACCCGACGCGGTAGAAACGCCGCACGCAGAAAAGGAATGAGCTGTACATGTTGATTCTGGGCCTCAATATGTTCCACGCCGATTCATCGGCGGCCATCATCCAGGACGGAAAACTTCTTTTCGCAGTGGCGGAAGAGCGCCTCAACCGCCACAAGCACTACGGCGGCTTCCCTTCCCTCGCGGTGAAGGCTTGTCTGGATGCGGCCGGCGCGAAGCTCACCGATATCGACCACGTCGCCGTGGGCCAGGACAGCGATGCCAACCTCGCGAAAAAAGTTCAATATGCGCTGGCCAATCCCGCCAAGATTCTGAATTTCATCAAAATGCGGCAGCGCAAGGAATCCATGCGCGACGTGCGCTCTCTTCTGGCGCAAGCTCTCGATGTCGATCCCGCCCGGTTGAAGTTTCAGGAGCATCACGTGGAGCATCACCTGGCGCACATCGCCAGCGCCTATTACTGCTCGCCATGGGAGAAAGCCGCCGGCTTCAGCTATGACGGATCTGGCGATTTCGTTTCCACCATGATGGCGCGCTGCGAAGGCAACAACATTCAGATCCTCGACCGCGTCTTCCTGCCGCATTCGCTCGGCAGTTTCTACACCATGATCTGCGATTTCATCGGCTACAAAAAATATGGCGACGAAGGCAAAGTCATGGGCCTGGCGCCCTATGGCAAAGATACTTACGTCGATGAAATCCGCAAGGTCGTCTCGCTCAGGAATGGCAACTTTCAGCTCAACATGAGCTACTTCAAACCGCTCGGCAGCAGTCAGGGCATGCAGGTTCTTCCCGACGGAACCGTGCGCCTGGCGCGGCATTTCTCCGACAAGATGGAAAACCTCTTCGGTCCCCCGCGCGAACCGCACGCCGAAATCACGCAGCGCGACATGGACCTGGCATACGCCATGCAGCATTGTTTTGAGGAGGTGTTTTTTCACCTCCTCAATGAGTTGCACAAGCGTGTGCCCGACGAGAATCTCGCCATGGCGGGAGGCTGCGCGCTCAACAGCGTCGCCAATGGAAAGTTGTTTTGCCGCACGCCTTTCCGCCGCACCTGGATTCAACCTGCCGCCGGAGACGAGGGATTGGCTATCGGCGCCGCGCTCCACACCTATCACGCCGTGCTGCAACACCCGCGCAGAGAGCAAGAGCAGATGAATCACGCGTATCTCGGTCCCGAGTTTTCCGAGGCTCAGATTGAATCAGCTCTGAACAGTGCCGGTGTGAAGTATCAGCGTCTCGACCGCGAACCTTTACTCGACGCTGTCTCCGATCAGATGGCGCATGGCAATGTCGTGGGATGGTTTCAGGGCCGCATGGAATGGGGTCCGCGCGCTCTGGGCAATCGCTCCATCGTGACCCATCCCGGCCTCCCCAACATGAAGGACGTCTTGAACGCGCGCATCAAACATCGCGAATGGTTTCGTCCCTTTGCGCCTTCGATTCTCGCCGAAGCGCAGCATGAATATTTTGAGCACGATCATCCCTCGCCCTACATGCTTCACGTCTACAAGATTCGTCCAGAGAAGCGTCAGAGCCTGTGCGCGGTCAACCACGTCGATAACACCGGACGCTTGCAAACGGTGGCGCGCGAAGAGAATCCGTTGTATTACGATCTGATCCAGACATTTGGCAAGAAAACGGGAATCCCGGTGATTCTGAATACAAGCTTCAACGAAAATGAGCCGATCGTGTGCACCCCTCAGGAAGCGATCGATTGCTTCCAGCGAACAAAAATGGATGCGCTGGCGATCGGACCTTTTTTCGCACGCAAGATGGATACCTGAAAAGAGAGACCGTAAACAACATACCGTTATTCGACCTCACCGACATGCCTGAGATTCCAGTCGCGGCCGCCGCAGCCTCCGCCGTGAAACTTCGCAAAGTCGGCACGTATCCAGGGATTCGTGTGCTCGCCTGGGACGATGACGTCCTGTATGCCTGTCGCGGCTATCAACTCATTCGGATGAAAGTTAGATCGAACAATTCCCAGCACGTCGGGCAGATCGCGCAATGGGAGCCAGTCGCACGCTTTGACCCGGTGTGGTGGAGGCACCTGACGTCGCGCACAGTCCCCACCTTTCGTTTATTGCGCGACGGCTTTCACGCACTCGCTATTTCCCACGATAAAATGAAGGCGAAACCAGCAACCACACACGCGATTGACATAACGACGACTGACATCACAATGCCCGGCGCAACAACGCCCGGCGCAACAATGGTCGCTGCAGTTCCCGGCGCGATCGTGACGCGGAGTCCCGCCAGCGGCGAATTCAAAGTGACCCATCAAATCCGCCGCGGCACTCGGCCCCTACATATCACCGCCGTTCCGGGCGGAAGAATCTACTGGGGCGAATACTTCGACAATCGGGAGCGAGCCGAGGTCCATATCTACGCTTCGGCGGACCGCGGCGAGACCTGGCAAGTTGCCTACACATTTCCCGCCGGATCGATTCGCCACGTGCACAACATCGTTTACGACCGTTGGGCCAACTGCCTTTGGATTCTCACGGGTGATGAGAGTGCGGAGTGCAAGGTTCTCCGTGCTGACTGCGATCTCAGTTCTGTAGAAGAGGTGCTGGCCGGCAACCAACAAGCCCGCGCCGTGGCCGCAATCCCGATGCCCGATGCGTTGTATCTTTCGACCGACACGCCCTTCGAGACAAACCATATACTGCGACTGGATCGCCGCGGCAACCTCTCGCGGCTCGCCGGTTTGCCAAGTTCCTCCATCTACGGATGCCGCGTCGGCGAAGCAATGTTTTTCTCCACCATGGTCGAGCCCAGCCCGGTGAATCGCGGACGAGAAGTCCATCTCGTCGGCTCCAGCGATGGAACTAACTTTCAGGTTCTGGCGCGCTGGCGGAAAGATAAGTTGCCCATGCGCTATTTCCAGTATGGCAACGCTCTGCTGCCCGATGGCAACAACTCGACCAACTATCTTGCCGCGACGACGATCGCTGTCGAGCACGACGATCTGGTCACAACGCTATGGGAAGTGGAGTCGCCTCCGAGTGCGCCGGTGCCGAGCCCTCCGTCTATATGAGCGCGCGCACGCGATGGCATTACTACCGGCGCATCGCTGCCGCCTATCTCGGTTCCGGACGAAGCCAGTTGACGTTCTGGCACGATGTCCCGCGAGATCAACCCGCGAGCCTCAACTGCGAAACTCGGCGAGTACTACATGCTGTTTCGGGAGAAGGCGGATTATGCCGGCCCTTTCGATGCAGCCGGCATTCCCATGCTCGACTATCACGGCCAGATCGGCCTGCAGTACAACCCGATTGCAATCGCACAGTGGGGACTCGCAAACTACAACCGCTTCTCGCGCGACGGGCGACGATGCTCGCTTGCAGAAGACTCTCAAATCCGCCGATTGGCTTGCTGCCCACCTCGAACAGAATCCTCGCGGCCTGTGGGTCTGGAACCATCATTTTGATTGGGAATACCGTGACACGCTCCGCGCACCGTGGTATTCCGGACTAGCGCAGGGACAAGGCGTTTCGCTCCTGCTGCGCGCGCATGCGCAAACCGGGAATGACAAATATCGGCAGGCAGCCGAACAGGCCTTCGTTTCTTTAACCAAGCCCATCGCGCTAGGTGGCGTCCTTTTTCAGGACGAAGACAAGGACGGCAAAGACCAACATCTGTGGATCGAGGAATATCTCGTCGATCCACCAACCCACATTCTGAATGGATTCATGTGGGCGCTTTGGGGTGTGTTCGATTTCTGGCTCGCCCGCGCCGATCCTGCCGCCAAAAAGATTTTCGATCGCGGGGCCGAGACTCTGCTCCGCAATCTGGATCGTTTCGATACCGGCTATTGGTCTCTTTACGAACAATCCGGAACCCGTCTAAAAATGCTGGCAAGTCCTTTCTATCATCGGCTGCATGTCGTACAGTTGCGTGTGATGGCCCAACTGACTGGCGACCTCCGGTTTGCGAATGTAGCGGATCGCTGGGAAGGTTACGCGCGCCACCGCACAAATCGGGCGCGGGCACTCGTCGAGAAAAGCATTTTCAAATTGCTCTATTACTAATCGTGAAGATTCTCTACGTATCGCAATACTTTCCTCCGGAAATGGGAGCCCCGGCCGCGCGCGCCGCCGAGTTGTCGCGGCATTGGGCGCGGATGGGACACGATGTAACGGTCCTCACCGGATTTCCCAATCATCCCACCGGAGCCGTGCCTCCCGAATGGCGTTCGCGGTTCCGGCGTCTTCGTGACACGGAAACCGTCGACGGCGTACGCATCGAGCGTACCTGGCTCTGGCCGCTGCCCAACCGGAAAGCGCATGAAAGAATCCGCAACTACGCGTCGTTCTGTATCTCGTCCGCGATCCGTGGACTTGGTCTCGCCCACCCGGACGTGGTCATCGGCACTTCACCTCAATTGCTGGTCGCACTTTCCGGATGGTGGCTCGCTTCATGGAAGCGCGTCCCCTTCGTCTTTGAAGTGCGCGATCTATGGCCGGAATCGCTCGCCGCCGTTGGCGCGGGCGCAGAAGGAACTTTGCTGCATCGCGCTCTGGGTGCGATTGCCGGATTTCTCTACCGGCGATCGGATCGTATCGTCGTCGTAACGCCTGCCTTCAAGACCCACCTGATCAAACATTGGCACGTGCCCGCGGATAAGATCTCCATCGTTCCCAATGGAGTTGAGACCGACCTGTTCCGCCCCGACCCGGCCGCAATTGAAATTCGAGAGCAATTCAATCGCAACGGAACCAAAGGCAAAGCCGACGATCGTTTCCTGATCTGCTACGTCGGCACCTTGGGCATGGCTCATGGGCTGGAAACTCTGATTTCCGCCGCTGAGCAACTCCGGCACACGCTGCCCAACTCGTCATTCCTGCTGGTCGGCGAAGGCGCGGAAAAACAACGCATCCTGGAACTGGCCACTGCGCGCGGGTTGACCAACGTTGAATTCCTGGGCCAGCAACCGCGGGAACGCATCCCGGCGCTCATTTCGGCTGCCGATCTCTGCCTGGTTACCCTGAAAAAAACCGATCTGTTCAAGACCGTAATTCCCACCAAGCTGCTCGAATACATGGCCTGTGAACGCCCGGTCATCGTCGCGGTAGACGGCCAGGCCCGCCAGATCGTCGAAGACGCGCGGGCCGGCATTTATGTCGCGCCAGAGGACAGTCAGGCGCTCGCGAATGCGATTTGCGATCTCGCGCACAATCCGGAGCAGAGACGACAGATGGGCGCGAACGGACGGAAATACATCGTCGCCAATCTTTCCCGTAAGCAAACGGCGCGGCGACTATATCTCGGTGCTTGAGGAGTTGGTCCCGACGCACAATTTGCCGCGATGCGCTTAGCGCCTGAGGAAGGCGCCTAAGGATGCACCGCTATGACTCCCAATGCGGTTGACATCGACATGGCCGCGTCCGCGCTGCGATACGCCGCGGCCTTGGCGGAACTTCCGGGAACGAATAACACGTCGCCCTCCATCAAAGGAACGTCCGGCGCCTTCGCATATAGAACTTTCTTCAGCAGAACCGGAATCTGCTGAATACCATTCGGCGTGTGCCGCAGGATCATTGTCTTGTTCAGCGAAGATGTGCGCGTGCTCCCGCCCGCCAGCGCCAGGGCCTTGAGCACCGTAATGGAAGTGTCTTCGGTCATAAAGCCGCTGGGACGCTGTACGTCTCCCACTACATACACAATGCCGGCGCGCGAGACGATGATGGTGTCCCCTGGCAATACTTCCACGTTGTTCTTCGTGTCGTCCGCCAGATTCGCCGAGAGCTGGATCACAACTTTGTGGTCAGGATCGTCGCGGTGTTCAATGGTCACCAGGCGGCCAGCCTTGTCGGTCAACCCGCCTGCCGCTGAAATCATGTCAAACAGCCGCCGGTCGCCGATCGCAGGATACGGCCCAGGGTGATTGAGCTCCCCGACCATCGTGATGGCTTGCGACGTTGATTCATCCACGAAAATCGAAACATGCGGGCTGCGAACAAAGCCTCCATCTTCGAGCCGTTTTTGAATCAGCTTCTGCGCTTCGTCGGTCGTCAGTTCCGCAACGTGAACGTAGTCGATCAGCGGCAGGTAGATATCTCCCGACTCACTGATCCTGATTTTGGTCGCGAGATCCGGTACACCGAACACGCTGATTTCGATCAGGTCACCTACCTCGAGCTTTACGTTGGAATTCGCAAGCAGCGACTGCGATGCGGACGCAGCGGACGACGACGAAGCAACATCCTGTTTCGCCGCGGCAGCCGGCTGCTGTCCGGTCCCGGGCGCCGGTGTTTGCGCCGGGCTTTGTGCAAGCAAGCAAAGGCTGGATAAACCTGCAATCAGCACCTGCGAAAACCGCAGGCGGAAACGCCAATTCCACCCCGACATGCGAAAACTCCTGGATGTGTGCGTGCGTCGAGTCTAACACAGCCGCATCGCCTCAATCCGCACTGAGAGCGTGCTCTGCCAGGCAGACTCGGAAGAATCAACACTCAATTGTGCATCGGCTATTGCCCATCCTCAGGCGCGGGTTGTATAGTTCCGAAAATTAAGTATGCTGCAGCCTTGCGCGCCGCTATCAAGGACCCTATCTGGAGAACGAATCAGAGTTCTGTTGCGCGCTTGGCTTGAAATGGCCTCCATTCCAGCCGGAAGGGAAGTCTGATTTTGACGTTGCTGTTCTTTGGGCTGTTTGCATTCTCGCTCGCGCTCTCTTTCGTGAGCACGCGCCAGGTCAGAGATATTGCAACCCGTCGCGGCTGGGTTTTCGTGCCACCGGACGGACGCCACGTCCACCAGAATCCCCTTCCTCGTCTGGGCGGCGTCGCTATATTTTTTGCGTTCTCGGTCACCTTGAGCCTGTGGCTGGCCCTTGCCCTCATCTTCCCCCGTCTGATCGCCGGATTTGTTCCCACAACGCTGCTCCGCATTTATGTTCCCGCCTGCCTGATTTTTTGTCTCGGGATTTATGACGATCTCTACCGTGCGGGCCCATATCTGAAGTTCGCCGTGCAGGCGATCGCCGCTGGCATGCTCTTCGCGGGTGGCATGCGGGTTCTGGATCTACCTCTGATCTTTCCGCATACGCTCCCATGGTTCGTCGGTTTGCCGCTTACCGTGCTTTGGGTAGTCGCGGTCACGAATGCCTTTAACCTGATCGATGGCCTGGATGGTTTAGCCGCCGGCTCGGCGTTATTTTCCACTTTGGTGTTTTTTGTGCTCGCGCTCGTCAATCATTCCTGGCATGTGCTCCCTGATCAGCGTTACCCTGGCTGGCGCAATCCTGGGCTTCCTTCGCTTCAACTTCAATCCCGCCACGATTTTTCTTGGCGACTCCGGCAGCCTGTTCATCGGTTTCATGCTCAGCGCTCTCGCCCTGAAGGGTGCCCAGAAAGCGCCCACGTTCGTTGCCGTGGCCATTCCCGTGGTCTCCTGCGGATTGCCGATCCTGGAAACATTGCTGTCGATTGCCCGTCGTCTGATCAGCGGACGTCCGATTTTCACCGCCGATAAAGAACACATCCATCACAAACTCCTGCAGATGGGCTTATCGCACCGGCAGGTGGTTACTGTTCTCTATGCGGTCTCCGCCCTGTTTGCCATGCTCAGCCTGTTCCTGTTGTGGCCCACCGGAAGCACCCTGGGATTGGTGCTGGCGGTGGTCGGAACCGGCGTCTGGCTGGGTGTGCAGCATCTTAACTATCTCGAATTTGGCGAACTCCGCCGCGTGGCCCAGCGCACCATCGAGCAGCGGCAGATTGTCATCAACAATCTCTCGGTGCGGCGGGCGGTCGAGGAACTTAAAGTCGCCGTCAATTTCGAACAGGTGCGCAACATTCTGGTCGCCGCCTTCGAGGGCAATGATTTCGACGCTTTTGAGCTGCAGGCGATAAATCCTCTCAACGATCACGCGCGCTCGATCGAACCCAGACGGCGCTTCCACTGGAGCAAGTTCCCTCACATGTTGGCTATCTCCAGCGAGCCCTCCTGGAAACTGACGCTCGATCTGGTGACAACTTCCAATCAACCCCGCGGCTCGCTCGTCGTCTATCGCACCTACAGCGACCGCGACCTGCAATTGGATGTTAACCTGCTCACTTCGCAATTTCCGTCGGCATTGGCGGACGCGCTGGATCGAGTATTGGCAACGCCTGACGTGCTGATCTCGGCGCGGCCAAACGAAATATCGTCGCTCGCCGCCAACCTGTAACTCCACTTCACGATTGAGTATTCTCAATATTCCATCTCTTCGGCTCGGCTTCGATTCAACTTCCAATCTAAACTTGTTCGCTCCGCTCCAACCCTGAGTTAATATGGAGGAACCTTCCATGGATCGGAATGTTGTCACCATCGCCGATTCGGATCCGACTGCTCTACGCGGGGAGCGCCGGCGCAGCGTTCGTCAAAAGCTTCACAGTCCCGTGTATGTCAGCTTCAACGGCCCGCAGCCGGGAATGGTCGTCGACCTGAGCGAATTGCTCGACCTGCACGAAAATGGTTTCGCCGTTCAAACCGCGATTCCAACTGGCCTCCAGGGACAAGAGCATCTGGAAGTCAACCGCGCCGTCACACTTTGCCTCGAACTGCCGGAGACCAGGAAATACCTGCATGGCAGTGGTCAGGTCATGTGGACCGATAACACCGGTCGTGCCGGAATCCGTTTCTCCTTCCTGCCCGAGAGCTCCCGGCAAATCCTGAAAGAATGGCTCTTCGCCAACCTGCTGGTTGCTTCCACCAATCATGCCGCCCGCGTCGAGCAGGTCGCACATCACCAGAAGGAGAAGGTCCAACCTCCGCTCCCGGATGTATCCACGCGCGACATCCGCATGCCGGATTCACCCCCTGCTAAACAACCGCTGCCGCAGGATTTCTCTGCCGCGGACAAATCGCCTGCGCTGACTACTGCAGCAATACCCGTGGCCGTCGCCCATCTCACCTCCGCTTCCTCCCCCGAGCGCGCCGAATTGCTCTCGGCCTTGGACGAGGTAAGGCGCGAGGTTCGCGAGATCGAAGCTCGGACCAGCGAAGCGGCCAATCTTGGCGCCTCTGGCGATCTCGATCCCATTCTGCAGTTCATCACCAGATGCGCATTGAGTCTCACCGGAGCAACGGGCGCTGCGCTGGCACTTCGCAACGGTGACAAAACCCTCTGCCGCGCGCGGGCCGGCGATCCTGCACCGCCCGTTGGCTCCGAAGTGGATGTCAGAGCAGGACTCTCCGGAGAGTGCGTTCGCCATGGCATTCCCGTCGCCTGTGAGGATCCGGAAAACGACTTGCGAGTCGACGCGGAAGTTTGTCGCAGGCCTGGGGATCGGTTCTTTCGTCGCCGCGCCGATCTTCACCGATTCCCAGGTCGTCGGCCTCCTGGAAATCTTCGCTCCCACTCCTCGACACTTCACCAGGACCCACCAAACGATTCTGCAACGACTCGCCGAATTGGTTCCCAAAGTCGAAGAAAACGTGATCGAAGAGAAGGATCGAAAGACGAAAAAAAGATCGAAGCCGAAAGAAACCACGGCAAAAACGACCGAGACACAAACTGTCTCGGTACCTGCAATTGCGGAAAGAACGATCGAACCGGTGGAATCCGAACAAAAAAAAACTGCACTGACGAACGCCAAAATAGCCCGAGCGAACAGGAGACTGACCATCAAGTAAGCAGTCTGCAATCGAGTCTGCCGGCGCGTGAACTCGCTCGAAGCGCCGGCCCGCAAGTTCAAAGAAAAGCCGTCCGGAGCGCGCACGATAGAGCCGAAGGCGGTCGCGCCAGCCGCGGAATACGAATCGCCAGAATTACAAAATATGGGCGTTGCGCAGCCCACCTGCGACGCCGCGTCGACCTTATTTCGTTCAGATCACCCTGTTGCTGCTCGTGCTGGGCACGGTCGCCATGGTCCTGGGCTATCTGCTCGCGCCGGCGATCCAGAAACGCTGGATGGGGCAGCACGAAATTGGCACAAAATTCGCCGCAAACTTCACAGCAGGCATCCTCCTCGACAAGTTCCCTGGCTTCCTCGTATTCCCCGCAAAATACAAGCGGCCACCAAGGCCGCGTTCTCTCGCCCGGACGATTTACGCAAACTTGCTGGGCAAGGAAACCCGGACGCCCAGTACGAACTGGGAATCCTCTACCATGACGGTAGCGTTGTTCCCAAGGACGACGCTCAGGCCGTGCAGTGGTTCCAGCGCGCCGCCGAGCAAGGATATGTTCGCGCGCAGTCTACGTTAGGCGCTTACTATTGGGCGGGCCGCGGCGTTCCGCAGGATCTCATCCAAGGCATATTTCTGGTCCCAGCTCGCGCTCGCCCAGGGCGACGAGAATAGCAAGTCGCGCCTCGAAGGCCTCTCTGCCCAAATGACTCAGTCGCAGGTCGCAAACGCCCGCCAGCAAGCCGAGGCATGGCTCCACGCACACACGCAATCAGGCAAGCCCAATCCCGGTGTGAAGTAACTCAGTTGCGATTCACTTGATAGGAATCTAGTATGGTGTGTCAAACAGATCGACATTTATAAGTCGCCGGTTTCCTCTGTAACCCTCTGTGCCCTCCGTGGTTAAGGCCCCTGACCTCCTCGCCGGACAGCACGGATCACGCGGACCGAGGCGCAATATTAACCATCACTATTTCCGACGCACTACACTAGTGGCACGCTGGAGCCAAAATCCCTACCTATCCGCCGTTGCCCTAACCTCTTCTGGCTCCAAACGTGCCGTGAAGTGGCGCAAGAATGGTGCTTCGTAGGTCAGGCTCATGCCCTGGATCTGGCCACGCGATTTCCATACTTCCAAAATAATTTCTACCACGTAGTCGATGTGGCTTTGGGTGTAGACGCGTCTGGGGATGGCCAGGCGGACTAAGTCCATCTTGGCGGCAGGACCGAACATCAGCGTGCCGATTTCCACCGAGCGGATTCCTCCCTGGAGATAGAGTTCATTGGCCAGAGCCACGGCGGGAAAGTGGTCGGGCGCGATGTGCGGGAGGAAAGCGCGCGCATCGATGTAGATGGCGTGGCCGCCGGGCGGCTGTACGATGGGAACGCCATGGTCGGAGATATGGTTTCCTAAGTAGGCGGTCGAGGCGATGCGATATCGAAGATAGTCCTCGTGGAGTGCCTCTTGTACGCCTACAGCAATAGCTTCTAAGTCGCGGCCGGCCAGGCCTCCATAGGTAGGATAGCCTTCGGTCAGAATCAGTAAGTTCTTCTCCTGCTGGGCTAGTAAGTCGTCATTGGTACAGAGGAAGCCGCCTATGTTCGCCATTCCATCTTTCTTGGCGGACATGGTGCAGCCGTCGCCATAGCGGAACATTTTCTGGGCGATTTCCTTGGGGGATTTGTTTTCGTAGCCGGGCTCGCGAAGTTTGATGAAATAGGAATTTTCCGCAAAGCGGCAAGCGTCGAAATAGAGCGGGATGCGATGGTGGCGGCAAACGCTGCTGACCGCTTCCACGTTTTCCATGGAGACGGGTTGGCCGCCTCCGGAGTTGTTGGTCACGGTCAGCATCACCAGCGGAACGCGCTCGCGGCCTACTCTCTGGATGAGCGCCTCCAGGGCATCGATGTCCATGTTGCCTTTGAATGGATGCTTGACGCTCGGCTGCCGGCCTTCGGGGATCACCAGATCCACCGCTTCGGCGCCCACGAACTCCACATTCGCGCGTGTGGTATCGAAGTGCGTGTTGTTGGGAACGACGTCTCCCTTCTTGCACATGACGCTGAAGAGGATGCGTTCGGCGGCGCGGCCCTGATGAGTCGGGATTACGTGCTTGTAGCCGAAGATGTCTTGAACGGAATCGCGAAACTGGTCGAAGCTGCGGCTACCCGCGTAGCTCTCGTCGCCTTCCATAATGGCGGCCCACTGGTGGGTCGACATGGCTCCGGTGCCGGAGTCGGTGAGCAGGTCGATGAGAACATCGTCAGCGGGAAGAAGGAAGAGGTTGTAGTTGGCGGCGCGAAGAAATTGCTCGCGCTGGGCGCGGGTAGTCCAGCGGATGGGCTCGACGCTCTTGATGCGGAACGGCTCAATGATGGTGTGGGGCATGGGACTCTCCATTGTTTAGCACACATCGCGCGAGGCGGTGATGTCAGTGATGGGGGTCACGCAGGACTCGCAGTGGGAGGGTAAAAGAATCCCTAATTTAGGCGATTGTGCAACCGGTTACCATCGTCATTCGTCATATCAGTAAGGGAACATCTCGACTATAACCTTCTGTTCCGCAGGTTCGTGGGCTTGAACATGGACGATGCCATCTGGGATGTGACCGTGTTCACCAAGAACCGGGAGCGGCTGCTCGCTGGGGACATTGCCGAAGCCTTCTTCCAAGCCGTGCTGCAGCAGGCGCGTGAGCGGGGTTTGCTCTCGGAGGAACACTTCACGGTGGATGGAACGTTACTGGAAGCGTGGGCGAGTGTGAAGAGTTATCAACGCAGAGATGCGAAGAACGACGTTCCGCCGGACGATCCCGGCAATGCGACAGTGGACTTCCACGGGGAGAAGCGGTCGAACCAGACGCACGCATCGAAGACGGATCCGGATGCGAAGATCGCACGCAAAGGCAAGCGCAAGGAAGCCAAGCTGAGTTACAACGGGAATCTGCTTGTGGAGAACCGCCACGAGCTGATCGTCAACACCGAGGTGTTCGAGGCCAACGGAAAGGCGGAGCGCGATGCGGCGCTTGTGATGCTGGAACAGATTCCGGGAACGAAACAAGTAACCGTGGGCGGCGACAAAAGATATGACACGGCGGATTTCGTGGCCGAAAGCAGAAACTTAAAGGTCACGCCGCACGTGGCGCAGAAACTGGAGCGACCCGGTGGGAGCGTCATCACTTCTCGTACGTCGCTGCTCGCCGGTATGCTATCGTCAGCGGATTGGCCGCTTTAGCATGCTTTCCGCTGCTTCAGGCGTCGCGCTGTTGCGGAAGGTCCGGCATTCGCGGATCTTGAATGTCGGACGAATCCTCGCCTTTCCGCAGCATCCTGCGGTTTAGTCCGCCTCGGAATCTGGCTCTCCAAGCGAGGTAACCCAACGCCGTTGCGCTACCTGGGTCGCGAGCGTGTCTTCTGGTCCAGTTGCGTCCAGTCTATGTTCTGCTCCCAGTCAATAGATTACGCAGACCGAGCACGGATCGCTGACACGAATGTCCGTTTCTCCACAGCCATCTAGACCTTGACCGAGTCGCGGCGCTCGGCAGGAACGTATTTGACCGCCGCGGTGCGGTCGAGTTTGTCCCAGGCAAAAGGACGTCCGGTCAGAGCGCGCTTCAGGGTTCGGAAGAGGACAAGCGAAAACACCTGCCGATACGCGAAGCGCTGGAGCCAGACCTGGCTTAGCAGCCAGCCATCTTCGCGGGCTTCGGGCTGGCGGCGCTCCAGCGCGAAGGCGAGCGCCGAGGCCAGGAAATCAATCACCAGAAACGCCACGAAGAAAATCAGCAGGCGCTGGAAGCTGGCGGGATCTGTGGATTCCGGGTGGTAGTGTTTTTGCACGAAGTACCAGATCGTGCCCACGGCAAACATCACGTCGATGAACGGCGAAACCAGGGGCAGCAGAATCTGGAAGATCAGAATATTAGGCAGCGCGACCCAGCCCAGGACACCCTTGCGCGCGACCACGTCGCGATGCTTGAAGATGGCCTGAAGAATTCCGAACGACCAGCGGAAGCGCTGGCGCATGAGCGTGCTGGCGCTGGTGGGAGCTTCGGTGAAGGCAAGCGCGCGATCTTCGTATTCGACGCGATGGCCGTTGCGCAGCAGGGCCATGGTGAGATCGGCGTCCTCGGCCACGGTATCGACGTGGTAGCCGCCGGCTTCGTGAACGGCCGAGACACGCCAGGCGCCGATCGCCCCGGGCACAACGCTGACCGCGCCCATCGTGTTGAGCGCGCGCCGCTCAAAATTCTGGCTGGTGATGTATTCCAGGGCCTGCCAGCGCGTCCAGAGGTTAACGCGGTTGCCCACCTTGGCATTGCCGGCAATGGCCGCGACCTCGGGATTGAGGAAGTGCGGCACCATGCGAGCGATGGCGTCGGGAGCGATGATGGTGTCGGCATCGATGCCGACAAAAAGCTCGGCATCGCCGATGTGCTCCAGGCCGTAGTTCAGCGCCTCGGCTTTGCCGCCGTTTGGCTTTGAGAGAATCAGCACCCTGCCGTCCGCTTCCTCGGCCGCGAAAGCGCGGCGCGTGACTTCCAAAGTCCGATCTTTTGACCCGTCGTCGATAACGATCACTCGCAAGTTGGGGTAGTCGGAGTCGAGCGCGCCCTGGACCGTGCGCTCAATGACCTTCTCCTCGTTGTAGGCGGGGATGAGCACTGCGACCTTGGGGCAATAGGCTGCGATCTGCTCGGGCGTGCCATACACGTGCGGAACGCAGGCGATCGTAAATGGCAAGAACGCCGATTGAGACCAGGCGTCCCGTCATCAGAATGTCCCCCAGGAAGAAAATGACGGTGATGCCCATTATGGTCGCGCTGAACAGCCAGAAGCTAATCCCATTCAACCAGGCGGCCCAACGTTGGTTGGTGGGCAGCGGCGGCATGACGTCGGCTTTCGTTTTGCCCATTAACTTGTAAACCGGTACGAACTGAAATCCGCGGGCGCGAGCGCCATCGATGATCAAGGGCAGGGCAAGTACGGTTCGTTGGCGGTTGCCGCCGCCATCATGCAGCAGAATGATGTTGCCGCATCGCGTATCGTTAGCTTTGCAAGGCGGCAGATGGTCCAGTACTTCGGCAGCGATCTGCTCCGGCGTGAGAGGTGGCTCGTCGTTCCAGTCCTTGGTGTCAATCTTGTTGCCGATGGTAATGTAGCCCATGCTCTGCGTGAGTTCGAGTGGACGCACCTGATCTTCGGTGTCGGGCTCGGCGTCCACCGAATAGGGCGGACGGAACAGGATGGTCCGAATGCCCAATTGGCTGGCGAACAATTGCTCGGTGAGGTTGAGCTCCACCTTCATATAGCGGGATCCGATCGAGCTGATATCGGGGTGCGTGAAGGTGTGGTTGCCGATCTCGTTGCCCTCCCTGTAGATGCGCTTGGTCAAACCTCCGAATTTTTCGGCTTGGATTCCAATCAGAAAAAACGCGCCCGGCACATGCTCGCGCCTGAGAACGTCAAGAATCTTGGGCGTCCATACCGGATCGGGCCCGTCGTCAAAAGTTATAGCGAGCTGATCCTTGCTCGCTCCATAGCGGGCCACGCGGTAAGGTTCAGGGAGAGTCTTGAAGGTTTCGTCGTCGATCAAGCCAGAATCTTTGTCAATGCTGATGTCGCGCTCGCCATCGGCCGGCTTAGCCTCGATATGCAGGATTTCACCATTGCCTTCCATGTCGACATCTTGCCCAGGAGGCACATCTTTGAGGCGATCCGGCGCATTTGCCTCGCCGGGCACGTCCCACACGCGCCATAGGGCGCGATCTTCGGAGCCCAGACGCCACAGCGCGAAAGTCTGGATGCCGAGGGTCTGAGCGGCGCGCATCTGGTTAAGGGCGGTGACGGCATCGAGGAACCAGATATCGTGGTGCAGATTGTCATCGTCGAGGTAACTGAAGTGCGGGTTCAACGCATCGCCGTCATAGTCGATGTCTTCTTCCGAATCACGCGAGGCGATCCACGCTTCCTGCACCGAGACGCTTTTATCCGCTGCACCCGGCGGAAGCTTGCCTTTCTTAGGCCGCTCGACCCAGTCATACCCGTAGTTGCCGATGGCACAGATCAGCTTTTGCTTCGGAATCTCCTTGATCGCCGCATCCAGATTGGCCGTGAACCAATCCTGGGACGCAACCGGCCCAGGCTTCCCACCGGGGAAATGTTCGTCGTAATTCATGATGACGACGCCGTCCACCGCCTTCGAAATGGCCGGATAGTCATAGTCGGAATTACGCACCTGGACGCTGACATAGAGCTTCATGCCCTTGGCGTGCAGGTCGGAGGAGAGTTCATTGAGCAAGGCCACATATCCCGGCTGACCCCTCTTGGGGAAGGATTCGAAATCGATCATCAGGCCGCGATAGTGGTCGGAGGCGAGGAAGAGAGCGATCTCCTTTCGAAAGCGGGCGCGCGCCGCCGGATTGTTCAGAAAATCGGCAACCGCGGGAACAAAGTCTGTCCCGTCAAAATTCTGGACGACCGGAAAAACCTCCATATTGATGTCTTCCGTCTTCAGGAAGGGCATCACCTGGTTGTCGACCGGCAGAACGCTTTGCCCGTGAATCACGTCGAACATCGTGTTCGTTTCGGTATCGACGGCCTCCAGATGGCCGTCTGCGCTCAGCACCTGCAGCCAGGTTGGAAACAGCAAGTCGATCTGGCGCGCATACTCGCGCAAGGATGAGAAGCTGGCCGCATCCCATGAGACATAGAATGCGCTACGAATACCTTCCTCGGAATTGAGGGTGACCTGGGAGGGAGCCTTGCGGGACTTACGACGATGGCCAATGCGCGCCAAAGTGGCGAGTCGGCGTTTCTCGCGCGCCTTTATCTTTTCGTTCTCTTTCAGAGCATGATACGGACGCTTTTCCGCTCCCCAGGAAAGGTCGGGCAGCGGCTCGCTTCGCAATGCACTGTAGAGGAAGAAAATCAGGAGCGCCGAGAACGCCAGGGCAGCCACGTCAAAAACGCGGCGAACTCGCTTCCAGCGCGCCTGCAATGGGTCGTGAAAGATCTGCCTGGCCATTCTGCTCGTTCTATTCATCCTAAGGGCCAAGCGGTAACCGGTCAAACGCTTTGGCGAGCGCAGCCAGCAGAATCAATCGTCCGGATTCAGACTAGTACCGTGACCGCAAGAAGATTGCCGCATTCGAGCGTAGCGCTAGCACCTTGCCGGGGTTCCGAGCGCCTGCCCTGAGCCGCGTAGCGGCGCCGCCCTCGGCTCCCCGGATGCTATCGAAGCCGAAGATCATGCGGTCACGGCACCAGTCGCCATCAAACTCCGCGCGAACCTGGATTGGCAAGCCGCGCCATGCAGAACCCGCGATTCGCGGTATATTTCCAACGTGCTCAGCCTGCTGCGCGAACACCGCAGATTCTTTCTTTGGACAACTCTGGCGGCTCTGGCATTGCGGGTGGCTTTTCTTATCTATTTTCCCGCCATCACCGACGACTCGCGCGTCTACCTCGACCTGGCCAGTAACTGGCTGCATCACGGCGTCTATGGGCAGACGCAGTTGGACAAAATCGTTCCCTCCGATACCCGGTTGCCGGGATACCCGGCGTTTCTGGCAGCGATCTTCGTCATTCTTGGTTCAGGCAATATTCGGGCCGTACTGATAACTCAGATTTTGTTGGATCTTGGCACCTGCCTGATCATCGCCGACCTGGCCCGCCGCGTTCTGGAGCGAAAAGCTGCGAGAGTCGCATTTCTTCTGGCGGCGCTGTGTCCATTTCTGGCGAATTACGCGGCCGCGGTTCTCGCCGAGACCTCGGAGATCTTCTTCACGGCGCTCGCTCTGGATTGTGCAGCATCCGCGCTGAATTGCATGAACGATCCCAGGGAAGCGCGCCTCGTGTGCTGGCGTTGGTGGGCCGCAAGTGGGGCCGCGGCCGGCGCATGCATTCTGCTGCGGCCCGATGGCGGAATCCTGCTGGCGTCAATGGCGCTCTACCTGGCGATCCTGATGGCCAAGAATCGGATCGCCAAAAAGCAAGTTACTTCAACTTTATTATCCGCAATTACCGTCCTTGTTATTGCGCTGGCTCCTCTCGCTTCCCTGGACGATTCGAAATTTCCGGACGCTCCATCACTTCCAGCCGCTCGCGCCGCGTTATGCCACCGATTCGGAGGATGTTGTTCCCCGCGGCTTCAATCGCTGGGTCAAAACCTGGATCGCGGACTATGCGTCTGTGGAGGAAATTTACTGGAACGTTCCGGGCGACAAGATCGACGCGGAGAAACTGCCTTCGCGCGCACTCGACACGGCGAGGGAATCGACGCTGGCGGTGATCGCAGATTATAACCAGACGCAGCAGTTGACGCCGCAACTGGACGCACGCTTCGCCGCGCTGGCTGCGGAATGCATTCGCGCCCATCCGGTTCGCTACTATGTCGAACTGCCTGTCCTGCGCATCGCCGACATGTGGCTGCGTCCCCGAACCGCGCTCCTGCCTCCCGACATACGCTGGTGGGAATTTAATGACGATCCCAAGTGGTCGGCATTGGCAGTAACATTCGGAGCGCTGAATCTGGCCTATGTGGCGGCCGCGCTGCTCACCCTGGTTCGAAGGCGTTCCAACATTCGTTATGTCGGACTATTGGTTTGCTTTTTGCTGCTGCGCTCGGCATTTCTGGGAACAATCGAGAATCCGGAGCCGCGCTACACGCTGGAGTGCTACCCGGTAATCATCGTGCTGGCAGCAGCGTTTCTAGCAAGCCGCGGCCAAAAATCTGCCCTTGATCGCCAACGCAACCTCGCCGCCTGAGCCCGCGAACAAACGAGAAATGAAAGCCTGTTCAACTCAACGGCGAGTCGGTCATGCGAAAGCGCGTACGCACGTGCTCAGACAGCAACTCGATGGCTCCCCGATTGGCAACCGGGTCGGCCTGGGCGAGGTATTTCATAGCTTCGACCAGCATCTTCTGACCATCCACGTAGCGCGGATCGGTCGTGCGCTCACGCTTCTTGCGGGACAAATCCGGAGGAACCGGGATCGTAAAGACCTTTGCCATTCTCACTCAACTTTCAGTCGCTCTTGTGAAGTATATCGCCGCCGCACGGGTTTTTCAGCTTGATTCTGTTGGTTCCCGATTTGCGCATCGCCTGCGGAATTTACCGGCCTTTCCCTATCCTTGGGGCGAAATAAACCTTGTCTTGCCGGTTGTTTTCAGCTTAAACACGTCGCCCGGAAGCCTCTGGTTGATCTGAATGTCGGAATACTTGGCCAGACGATAGTCGCCCCCCGGCTCGAAGAGCTGTTGCTGAATTGAGATTCCCTTGGGATCGATCCAAAGCAGAATGCGATCGATGTTGTTGCGCAACTTTACTGATTTCGGGATCAACTCCAGTTTCGCCGCCTGCGTTCCATTGACAGTTTCTGACACCCAGATACTTCACATCGTACGATTTCAGCAAATCGTGCCCACCACCGCCGAAGCCGAGCACCAGGAAACTTTCGATCTCGGTTCGATTCTTTCCTGCGCTGTATTCGTTCACCTGATCGATCTTGGGCTGGTACACCTGAACTTTGCCGCCGCTATAGACGACGTACTTCTTGTCGGGTTCAAAAAATTCCACCGCCACCTGGGTATCATTGCCTTCGCGCCGGGAGTAAATCTTGCCTTTTTCGGTATCGGTTTCGTTGACTACTTTCTGGTATTCGTCCCATACAACATTTGCTTCGGTAGTGCGGACAGTCTTCGCGGCCGCGTCCATCTGGTTCAGAACGCGATCCAGACCACCAGCCTCTGTCTGCGCCCAGGCAGCGGATGCAAGCAGCACACCAGCCAATAACATTCTGAGCGCAAACTTCATCTTCAGAATCTCTTCTCCAGAACCTCAGGAACCAGGTCTTTGCCCTTTGTCGATCTTCTAGTCTTTGTCGACCCACACTTTGTAACTCTTCGGGTGGCCGGTCGCATCGTTCACTGGCTCGAACCTCGTGATGCTGACCGCGCCAGCGATGGGTTCTATGATTCTTTGCAGCTGTTTTCGGATGTCCGCCCCCGCATCCGAATTCACAGCCGCAGCCGGGATCTGGTAGATGAAACCGCCCTGCTGATCGGGAATGACCAGCACTCCGGTCGCGCGAGGATTGCGTTCCACCGGTTTGTCTTTGAAGTTGAGGAAGTACGGCGACACAAACACGAACAGCAGGATGAGCGTGACCATGATGTCATAGTGCAGGCTGCCCCGCTCATACGACCAGAGAATGTATCCGCGAATTGTGCGCCAGATCGCGCCCATGGGAGAGACGGCCGCTTTGGGCGCCGTCAGGACCGCTTCGGATCGCTGCAAGTGTATTTGGGAATTCATGGGATGGCAAATCTGCCGAGTGGCGCGGGTCAGAGGCTCCTGGTTCATATTTTGGTTCGTATCATTTTGCTCATAGATTTCTCGCCGTGATGCGATCCGTGCCCATGTAGGGCTGAAGCGCCTCCGGAATCAGCACGCTCCCGTCGGCCTGCTGGTAGTTCTCCACGATCGCGACCCAGGTGCGGCCGACCGCCAGCGCCGCTGCCGTTCAACGTGTGCACCAACTCCGTCTTGCTCTTCCCTTCCGGACGGTAGCGAATGTTCGCGCGCCGCGCCTGGAACGCCTCGAAGTTCGAGCACGAAGAAATCTCGCGAAAAAGTCCCTGCCCCGGCAGCCAGACTTCAATGTCATAAGTCTTGGCCGAGGAGAATCCCATATCCGCGGTGCAGAGCATCACCACGCGATAGTGCAATCCAAGCCTCTGCAACACAGTCTCGGCGTTGTGCGTCAGCTTCTCCAATTCTTCGTAAGAAGTTTCCGGACGCGAGAACTTCACCAGCTCCACCTTCTGGAATTGATGCTGGCGGATAATGCCGCGCACGTCTTTTCCGTAAGAACCGGCTTCGCTGCGGAAGCACGGCGTGTACGCAGTCAGGCAAATCGGCAATTTCGCGGCGTCCAGAACTTCATCGCGATAGAGATTCGTAACCGGCACTTCGGCGGTCGGAATCAGCCAGAGATCCTTTTCGCCATGCGGAACCCGGAACAAGTCCTGCGCGAATTTCGGCAACTGCCCGGTGCCATACATCGATTCCGAATTCACCATGTAGGGCGGAAGGACTTCGGTGTAGCCGTGCTCGCGCGTGTGCAGATCGAGCATGAAGTTTGCGAGCGCCCGCTCCAGCCGAGCACCCAGCGCCCAATAAACGGCAAACCGCGCCCCGGTAAGCTTCGCCGCCCGCTCCAGGTCGAGCACGCCGAGATGCTCGCCCAGTTCCCAATGCGGCTTCGGCTTGAAATCGAACGCGGGCGGCGTACCCCAGCGGCGCGCTTCCACGTTGTCTGCCTCGCTCCTGCCTACCGGCACACCATCATGGGGAATATTGGGGAGAGCGGTAAGAATTTCGCGCAGCCGCGCGTCGGCGTCGGCCGACTTTTTCTCGAACTCCTGAATCTGCTCGCGCATCTCCTTCGTTGCCTGGATCTGCGCGGAAGCGTCCTGTCCGCTCTTCTTTGCCTTGGCAATCTCCTCGGAAGCCTGGTTCCGCTTGGCCTTGAGATTCTCCATCTGCGTGATCGCCGTGGCGGCGTTCGGCGTCGATCGCTTGGAAGTCCTTTAAAGCTTCAGCCGGATTCATCCCGCGCTGGCGCAGCTTTTCCTCGACCAGGCCGAGGTTGTCACGAACGAAATTTAGATCGAGCATTGTGCCATAACTTTAGCTGAAAGGCAGGGTTCGATGCACGTCGCGAAAATGACTCCCGGACCTCTTCAAAGACCTCTTCACCGATCTCTGTCCCCGAACAGGTGCGCGTTCGCCGGGACGGGGTCGCCGGGAAATGATCAGGCCAGAACTGTCTTCCTGTAAACTAGCTCGCAATGAAGCTCTTCCGTTTCCTTTTTCTGGCGCTGGTCTTGCTGGCGTGCATTCCGCGTGCGTCCGCGTCCGCCTACGGCGACCATCCCAAGCTCGTCGTCATCATCGTGATCGACCAGTTTCGCGGCGACTATCTCGAGCGTTATCGCGATCAGTTCGGTGGAGGCGGCTTTCGCGCCTTTCTCGACCGCGGAGCCTACTTCCCCGATTGCAATTACGATTACGCCAACACGCGCACCGCCCCCGGCCATGCGACGCTCTTCACCGGAAGCTACACCAGCGGGCATGGCATCGTTGCCAACGAGTGGTGGGATCCGCAGAAGAAAAAGCTTGTTACCTCCGTCGAGGACGACAACACCAAACTGGTCGGCATTAATAGTGATAGTGCCAGTGCCAGCCCGGGCGCATCGCCCCATAACCTCCTGAGCGATACGCTGGGAGATGAGTTGAAGCTGGCCACCGGCGGCAAAGCGCGCGTGTTCTCGATCTCGCTCAAGGATCGCGCGGCCGTATTGCCCGGTGGATTTGCCGCCGACGGCGCCTACTGGATCGATCCCAAAAGCGGCGCCTGGATCACCTCGACCTACTATCGCGATGACCTGCCGGAGTGGGTGCGAAATTTCAACTCCAGCCATCGCGCAGAAAAATTCTGGAATCGCGAGTGGAAAGACGCCGACGGCAACGTCCTCGGCTCAGCGGCTCATCGCGTCGGCCGGGACGGCAAGCCCGCCGGATTCTACGAAGTCATCGGCTCCACTCCATTCGCCAACGAATATCAGTTCGAGTTCGCCAAGGAGCTCGTGCTCTACGAAAAGCTCGGCGAGGGCCCGGTCACAGATCTCCTCGCCATCAGCCTGTCGGCCAACGATATCCTCGGCCATCAAGTCGGCCCCGACTCGCCGCAAATGCGCAGCATGGCGCTCCAACTCGACCGCCAGCTCGCCGAGTTCATAGAATTCCTCGGTCATCAGATCGGCATGGCCAACGTCTGGATGGCCCTCTCCGCGGATCACGGCGTCGCGCCCCTGCCCGAATTCGCAAAGACGCTTCGCCTCCCCGCCGCCAACCTCGACGCCAAAGCTTTGCGGGAGCAAATCAATTCCCTGCTCTCAAAAAAATACGCCAGGAAGGCTGACTACGTCCTCGAACTGGATTATCCCCTCGCGTGGCTGAATGAAGAAGCGTTTGCAGCCGCCGGCCGCAAAGAGACTGACGCAGAGGACGACACAGGCGAAATCATGATGCAGGTCGATCCCTCGTCATCCGGCTCCTCGTCAACCGCTTCCTCAACGAACTGTCATCCTGAGCGGAGCGGGGTAAGCGAAGCGAGCCCCGCGAAGTCGAAGGACCCCTACCCCTGTCCCGCCGCGTGGTCCGGATATTTCACCAAGTGGCAACTGGCCCACGGAGAAGCCCCCAACACCGAGATGGGCCGCCGCTACGCCCACAGCTACTCACCCGAGGGTGGATGGTACGTGATGGGCGTCCCCAACGAGTTTCAGGTCGGCATTCCCAGAGGCACCGATCACGCCACACCTTTTTCGTACGATACCCATGTGCCGCTCGCCTTCTACGGTCTCGCCTTCCAGCCCGGGATCTATCGCACGCACGCCGAGCCGATCGATCTCGCCGTAACATTCGCCTCGCTGCTCGGCATCAACGCTCCGGCAAAAGCCACCGGAAGAGTACTCACCGAAGCGCTCGCCCCGCCGCATCGCGCCGGCACGCCACCCACCGTCGGAGGCACGCAATGAGTGGAGGCACGCAATGACCCCGGACTCCCCTCGTCCGCCATCGGCCAGCCAGCGCGGCAATCCGCCCAGCGGCCCGGACTTGCGCGTCAGCGTTGCCGGCATCGATCTGAAGAATCCGATCATCGCCGCTTCCGGCACATTCGGATACGGCATCGAGTTCGAAGACATCGTCCACCTCGACCGCCTCGGCGCACTCGTCGTCAAAGGCCTTTCGGTCGAGCCGATGACCGGCAATCCTCCGCCCCGTCTCTACGAAACCGCCGCCGGAATGCTCAATGCCATCGGCCTGCAGAATATCGGAGCGCAGGCATTTCTGGATGAGAAGCTCCCAGCCCTGCGCGCGAAAAAAAACGTCGTCGTGTTCGCCAATGTTTTCGGCTACACGCGCGCCGATTATGAGCGCACCATCGGAATCCTCAACGAAGGCGAGGGCATTGCCGCCTACGAACTGAATGTCTCCTGCCCGAACACAGCCCACGGCGGACTTCAGTTCGGCAGCGATCCGCAACTGCTCGATGAAGTCGTGCGCACCGCGAAGCGCGCTGCCCGCCGGCCGCTGATCGTGAAGCTCTCGCCGAATGTCACCTCGATCGCGCTGATGGCGCACGTAGCCGAAGAGGCGGGAGCCGACGCCATCTCGCTCGTAAATACATTTCTGGCGATGGCCATCGACGCCGAAACGCGCCGCCCGCGCATCGCCAATGTAACGGCCGGCTTATCGGGTCCGGCCATCAAGCCCATCGCGCTGCGCATGGTCTACGACGCAGCGCACGCCGTAAAAATTCCGGTCATCGGCATGGGCGGAATTGTAACGCCGGTAGATGTGATCGAATTCATGCTGGCGGGCGCAAGCGCAGTACAGGTTGGAACAGCCAGCTACTTCGATCCGGTAGCAACCGAGAGGCTGGTAGAAGAACTGACCACCTACTGCCGCGAGCATCGCATCGGGCGCCTCAGCGAGCTAACGGGCGGGATGCTGACCGACTAAACCTGATCTATTGAATCTCCTAAACGGCAACTCGTAACCAAACGGTTATAAGTGCAAACGCCTGATTTCGACAGCTGGCGGTACGCGCCCATTTACAATGGCACTCCTGAAGAGGTGAAGCAATGGGCTGGTTCAAAAAGAAGATTCCGCCTGCTCCGCAAGAGGTCGCGGCTCCCACAACCAAACTCCATGCCCCTACAACCAAATTCGTTGGGGAGCAAGACGGTTCTCCTGAACGCATGCTGAAGACTCGTTTCGTTGAGCTTTTCAGCGGTGAACCGAGGGTAGAAAGTGCATATTTGGCCCGCGCTGAGCATAGTGACGTAACAGGTGTCCACGTCACTCTAGCCATTAGGCACTCGGGCGGCGAAGACCCTAGCCTTATACCCAAGCTCGCAACTGTTTTTTCGGCTATGTTCGGCTCTCATGAACATCTTGACATGATGTTCTTACGCGAAGACCAAGAGCGACAACTACGGACTGTCTGCGCGCCTTTCTATCAAGCCACTGGTTAGTTGGCGTAATATCCCCATTTCACCAACTACCGGGCTGAAATCTCAGTTAGTGCAAACGTTGATTTCGACAGTTATCATGCCGCAAGAGCGGTTTGGTCATGCGTTCTAAGCATGGACGCCAAATCTGATCGCATATGACATGGACAGAAGCCTTTCGCAAGCGGCGCGACCGTTGGCTGATGTGGATCGCAATTTGCTCGGTTCTTGCCTGCGGCTTCCTCATCAAAGGAGGGACAACATCCGAGCTTTTGTGGGCCGTGGTGATCGGAGCCGCGAACGGCACTGCGGTAGGATTCGCGGTTGGCCCTGCGGCGGAAAAGGGCGCAATGATCCTCTCTGGACTCTTCGCAGGGACGCCGTTCTACTTCATCGGCACATCTATTTTCGTGATGGAATCGATGGAGGCACAAAGACTACATCGTGACCTGCTGTCAGATGTGATCCCGATTGTTTCAACCTTCTTAATAGTTGGAATGATACTTTCGATTGCGCAGGCACTCCGGGTGCGCCGTCACGCCACTGGGCGCGACTCCTCACTGTAGGAAACAAAAACAACTGGCGTAACATCCCCATTTCACTCGTAACCATGCGGTTACAAGTGCAACGTTATTGCACTCGCTTCCAGCCCCAGCCCCGAAAAAACTTGACTTAAGCCCAAGCCTGACTTCAACTGGATCCAGTGCGCATATCGCGCTGCTGCTCACACGCTCCTTGAAAACAGACTCCCCGCCGCCGATAGCAAATTGAGCCGCTTCCTAGCCCACGTCGGCACTGTCACAAATAATAAGTCCTTATTTCGGAATACTTTACATTTAACTCGTTATTTTTGAATACTTTGCAAGGAAGCGTCCCGAAAAACACTGATTTTTGCCACCTAACTATCACGCGCTCAATACTTTGCCTCTAACTATCTTCGAATGAATACTTTGGCGGAGAAATTTCGCTAACTCTATGATTGCAATAGACCGCGGAAAGGGGGGGGGTGGGGGGGTGGGGTCAGAATCTAACATTGCCCTACAGAAATGAAATCACGCCGAGAGCCGCAAGTTCCCTATCGTCCGCTCGAGTACCAGACGCTTCCCGGCGACTGGTAGTTCAGCCCTTCACCCCACACCATGTGGGTGTCGCCATGGTTGTCGATGGCCATTCCAAAATAGTCGCCGAACGGGAAACGGAATCCGTCTTTCGCGATGTACTTATATCCTCGGACGTAGCCGGAGACACGAGTCTCATCGCTCCAGGTGGCGCCGCCGTTCGAGGAACTGCGATAGTAGGTATTCCAGTAAGGCGTCTTGCGGGAATCCATCATGCGCGCGTCCATCCAGGCAATTCTCACGTCGCCATTGTTGCCGGCCGCAATCGCCGGAAAGGCATGTTCCACGCCGGGTGCTGCCGCGGAGACGCTTACGCGTGGCAGCCAGTTTTCGCCTCCGTTGGTCGACGACGAAAAGTAAATGCGCTGCGGTCCCATCGGCGTGCGTCCTGCACTCCACAAGGCATAAAGCGTGCCATCGCTATCGGAGGTGAGAACAATCTGCGCGCCCAGGTAGGCCTCGCCGCAGTCTTCATCTTTGCAATCCGGTGCGGCCGCGGAAGTATCGAGCGCCTTAGCGACCCAGGTTTTGCCGAGATCGGACGACTTTCCAACGTACAGGTCGACCGAACCACGCGCGCCGCCCGCTTTCGAGTAAGAGGCCCATGCCAGGTAAACGCTGCCCGCGGGGTCAACCGTCGCCGCTCCCAGAAGCGACCACCCTGGGCGTCCGTCAGCGTTCACGCGCGCCCAGGTAAAAGTCCTGCCGGAATTTTGCGAAGAAGCAACCCAAACTTCTTCTTCGTGATTGAAGGCCACATAAACGTTCGGCCCGCGCACCGCCAGCGCCGGTTTGTCGAGTTCCGTGTTGCTGCGGGCGGCGATCGTAAACGACCACGTCGCGCCAGAGTCGCCCGACCGGGCGAGCATCACGTCGCGTTTCTTGTTCTGCAGCCAGGCTGCATATACCGTATGGTGATCGGCGGGATCGACCGTAATCTGCGCATCGAACTGTCCGGAGCCGTATTCGAACATTACATGCGGCGATTGCCACGTCTTTCCGTTGTCGTTACTGGCCACCAACAGCATGGTCGGGACGCTGCAATCCTTGCAGTCGGGCACGCGTCCGTAATGGGGATAGAGAACGTAGAGCCGGCCCGAACCATCGGCGGCCGTGGCGGGTTCCCACTGGTCGCCACTGGTCAAGCCAATGCGTTTCTGGTCGGAAAACTGCGGAGGTGCCGCCCAGGCGGTGCTGGCGATCACGAGCGCCATGAGCGCTGGCGCTAGCAACGCGAGTTTGGAATAGACGGGGCGCACTTTTGACAGGGTTGGGGGGGGAAAGCAATTACCCTAGTTCTGAACTTTACCCCCAAAGGCGAGCGCGGGTCAATGGCCTTCGGGCAATTTTGGTTGCAATAGGAGTAATTTGTCCAGCGAAACCGGCCCCGATAGCGAGCGAACAGATAGGGAACAGAGATCCTCAGAACAGCAATCAGCAGGGAGCGCCAGTCAACAGAATGGGGGAGCCCGCAGTAATGACCAGAGTATGCTCAAAATGAGCCGACAGCGCCTGATCGCCGGTACGGAGCGTCCACCCGTCTTTGTCCGTAAACACCCGCCCCGAGCCGCTTGAAATGATCGGTTCCACTGTGATAACCAGACCCTCATTCATGATCTGGCGAGCCTGAGGATCAGGGTAATTTGGGACATGGGGCAGTTCATGAATCGTCCGCCCAATGCCATGCCCGCCTAACTCACGGATCACCGAGAAGCCCGACTTGCGCACCTCCCGGTCAACAATCTTTCCGATCTCGAACACCCGGAAACCGGCCCGGGCAACGAGCATAGCTTTGTGAAAGGCGCGCTCGGCGCACATCATCAATTGCTCGGCCTGCTCGCTTACCTCGCCTACTGGCACAGTCATAGCGGCGTCCGCCATGTAGCCGTCTTTTTCCAGCGTGACATCCAGTTTCACCAGATCGCCTTCTTTCAGGGTGCGATCTCCGGGAATACCGTGGACAGCTTCGTCGTTCAGGCTGATGCAATTCACGCCGGGGAATTGATACACCATGCGGGGAGCGGAGCGGGCTCCGTTTTCCTGCATCACGCGCGCGCCGATGTCATCCAGGTACTGCGTGGAAACGCCCGGGCGGACTTCGGCCTTCATCGCATCCAGAACCTCGCGCACGATGCGGCCAACCGCTTTCAGGTAAAGCAATTCCTGCTCATCCTGGATGCTCATCCTCGACTCCGTTTCCCACAACGCACCTTCTTAGCTTATCCGAATCTGGAGTGGGATGGCAGCGTGGAGGCTAACGTAGTATGAACTGGTGTACATGAACTTGGTGTACATGACTGGTGTACGGCCCCACAGTTCGCGGACAAAATTACGCGACTCAATGGGCTCCCGCTGCCATTTCCTCATCTTCGATTGGCGTCTTGATCAAGACCGGAAAATGCTCGCCACGCAGCTGTGCCTGATAGGCGGCAGCTTGTATCGACACACCCGTACCCAGCACGCGAGTCTTGTCATGCGAAAGTGCGACCCATGCCCCGGGAGGTGCAGTCCTGAGTATTCGGCTAAGCTCTTCAGCATCCTGTTCGGCTGTTTTTTTCATTACCATCTCGCCCTCGAAATGGAGTTCAAGACTGCGCGTGGGGAGTCGCCTCACTATTGGAAGATGCCCTGCCAAAGCGGTCAAGTGCTGATGGGGAATAGAACCTAAGTTCCAAGGCCACTTTCGCTGCCCTGAATCCGTATCTTCCTGAATCCTTGCATCTTCGTTATAAGATAGGCGGAAGATTCCCTGTGAAGACTGGAGAGAGCTTCCCGGTGTCAGCTTCGGACGTGTATCCATCGGTGCAACAGGAAGTGGCGCGTCTGGCCGGCACGCCGGAAGTGCGATCGGCATTCGGCCGCTTCCGCGTCGAAGAGCCGCAGTTCGCGCAGTGGCAGATAGAGGTGTCGCGCGTGCCCGCTCCTCCCTTCGGAGAAGCCAGCCGCAGCGAGTGGCTGGCCGGCCGTTTTCGCGAGCTTGGGCTCTCCGACGTGCAGGTGGATGAGGTAGGCAACGTATTCGGAGTCCGTCACGGCTACGGAAGCCGGTTCGTGGCGCTGAGCGCTCATATTGATACGGTTTTTCCCGCGACCACGCCGCTGAACATCCGGCAACAGGGCACCCGCTTGTTTGGCCCCGGCGTATCCGATAATGCCGCCGGAATTACGGCCATGCTGGCAGTCGCCAGTGTGCTGAACAGCTCCGCGATTACCCATGCCCTGCCCTTCGTGTTCATCGGCAATGTGGGAGAAGAAGGCGAAGGCGATTTGCGCGGCATGCGGCACGTGTTTCAAACACCGCGCTGGCGTGATTCCATCGCTTATAGCGTCATCGTCGATGGCGCGGGATCAGACACCGTGGTCGCAGAAGCTCTCGGCAGCCGCCGCTTCGAGGTGATTGCGCGCGGTCCGGGCGGCCACTCCTGGAGTGACTTTGGCACGCCCAATCCGATTATTGTTCTCGCCCGCGCCATTCACTCGCTCAGTGAAACGCCGGTGCCGGCTTCGCCGAAAACCACTTTCAATATCGGCGTCATTCGCGGCGGGACTTCCGTCAATTCGATTCCCGAGTCGGCCAGTATGCGGGTCGATCTGCGCTCAACGTCCATGGCCGAAATCGACCGGTTGGAACGCGCGCTGCGGGTTGCCCTCGATCACGCCGTGGATACACAGAACCTTCCTGCCGTCTCGCGCAGCGCCCGCGCGACCAAAGTTGTGCAGTCAGAAATGATCGAGATCGGCAACCGTCCCGCGGGTGAACTCTCCCGCGATGCGCGCCTTTTGAAAGTCATCCGCGCAGTGGATGCGCAACTCGGCAACACCGCTCAGATCCAGCGCGCGTCCACGGACGCCAACATCCCGCTCTCCCTCGGCCGCGAGGCGATTGCCATGGGCGGCGGCGGCACTGGAGGAGGCGCACACACGTTGCAAGAATGGTTCGACTGCCATGGACGGGACCTCGGACTCCGGCGCATTCTGCTTACAATGTTGGCATTGTCCGGAATGGGTGAGTGATGTGCGGATAGTGATGTGCAGAGAGTGATGGCCGAAATGGTGAAATATCTAATGCGAACCCTGTTCTTGCTGTGCGCTGTGTCCTCGGTTGTCGCGGCGCAGACCGCTGCTCCCATGCCGAAAGCCGACGTGATCTTCACCCACGGAAACATCTACACCGGCGTCGTCCCCAGCGTCACCGACTCGACATCGTTTGGATCGAACAAGCGCGCCGAGGCTATCGCCCTGCGCGGTGATCGGATCATTGCGGTCGGCACGCGCGCCGAGATTGCCAAGCTGAAGGGTCCCGCGACCAACGTCGTCGATCTCGGCGGCCACTTCGTCATGCCCGGTTTCAATGATGCCCACATGCATATGGCCAGCGCCGGGCTGGAGAAGATGAATGTGAACATGCTGGGCGTCAAGACGATCGACGAGTTCCGCCAGCGCCTGCGTGCCAAAGCTGAGTCGGCTCCGCCTGGGGAATGGCTCGTCGGCGAAGGCTGGGACGAGACTCTCTGGCCCGTGAAAACTCTGCCTACGCGCTGGGACATCGACGAGGCCAGCTACGACCACCCGGTCTACCTCGGCCGCGTCGATGGACACATCTGCGTCGCCAACACTCTTGGCCTGAAACTGGCCATCATCAACCTCGCCACCAAGGATCCTGAAGGCGGCAAGATCGATCGCGACGAAGGCGGCACGCCCACCGGCATTTTGCGCGAGAAAGCTTGCGATCTGGTGCGCAAGGTGATTCCAAAGCCATCACACGACAAGCGGCGGGAGGCGATTGAAACAGCGCTCGCCGATCTCGCCAGCCATGGCGTTACCTCCGCGCAGGATTATTCGTCCTGGGACGATTTTCAGATTTACGAAGAGATCGAAAACGAAGGGAAATTAACCGCGCGCATCTCCGAGTGGCTGCCCTTCGACGATTCGATCGCCGAGCTGAATCGCAAGCGCGATTCGCATCCCGCCTCCGACAACATGCTCCACACCGGCATGCTCAAAGGCTTCATGGATGGCTCGCTCGGTTCGAAGACCGCAGCCCTGCTCGCGCCCTACAGCGACGATCCCGGCAATAGCGGAATTCCGCAATACGAACCGGCCAAGCTCAACGCCATGACCCGCGAACGCTTGCTGGCCGGATACCAGATTGGCTTCCACGCCATCGGCGACAAAGGCGTTCAAATGGCGCTCGACGCCTTTGCCGGAGCCGAAAAAGCCGCCAAAGAAGCCAAGGTAAAGGCGGTCGACGGCAGCTCTAATTATCGTCTGCGAATCGAACACGCGCAGGTCACCACGCCCCAGCAGATTGCGCGTTTCAAAGAACTGAATGTAATCGCGTCGATGCAGCCGAGCCACCTGCTCACCGATATGAACTGGGCTGAGTCCCGTCTGGGACCCGAAGCGCGCTGCGACTTCTTATGCCTGGGCCGAATTTCTGCGGCACGGTGTCGTTCTCGCCTTCGGCACCGATTATCCAGTCGAGCCCGTCACCCCATTTCGCGGCGTCTATTCGGCCGTTTCGCGCATGAGCGAAGACGGAAAGAAAGGCTACCCCGGCCAGAAGATAACCATGGAGCAGGCGCTCGCCGCCTACACCACGGGCGCCGCTTTTGCCGAGTTCGCCGAAAAACAAAAAGGCAAACTCGCGCCCGGCATGCTTGCTGACTTCGTCGTGCTCGACCGCGATATCACCGCCGCGCCGCCGCCGAAAATTTTGGAGATCAAAGTTCTGCGCACGGTGGTCGGCGGCAAAACGGTATACGAAGCCAAGTAAAATCGGGTGATCGGGTGGCCGGGCCATCGGGTCATCTGAAACCCATCGAACCAATCGCGCACGAGGCGGCGGGTTCTGTACATTCCCATGAAGTGCAGGTTTTTCAGATGACCCGATCCCCGTCACCGGATGGCCCGATGAGATGACCCGATCGCTCGATCACCCGACTGCGGGACGCGAGCGCGCCTTCCTGATCGGCGCTCCGCTCGCTATTATTCCGGCTCTGACTTTCTTGCCCGCCATCACCTTCCTGATCGCTTTTCCGCGCGTACAGCACGGGCGAGCCATCGGATTCGTGGTCGTGCCTCTCTGCGCGCTCGTGGGCAGCGTCGGCCTGTGGAATATCGCTCTCGGCGCCGTCGCAAAACCCTGGGGGATATTCAACATCCTGAATGTAGCCGCGTTGCTGGTTCTGCTGGTGATCGCGGGATATACCGGGCTGTTCCTGGCGCTGTTAACGCTGAAACTCTAGCAGCTTGCGGTGGAAGATTGTCTCGTGCGGTGACGGGGCTCCGCCCCGTCTCGAGAAAGCCAGCCACCAAAACAGCCTTGCCCTTTCGTTAACGCCAACCCCCTTTCCCGCGTCTAATACTCAGATCGGTTATCGCAGCTTTCTCTGTGGGCGGGCACAGGTATAATTAGCGTTTACGCAGTTATCAGGAGGAACAAATGGATTCGCGCGCGAGCGCCTTTTGGGTGCGCCTCAAAGCCAACCGCTGGGCGTACACTCTTACGATTTTGGCCACCCTCACCCTGGGAATTCTGATTGGCACCGTGATTTCCTACGGCGTTAAGGGCAAGGAGGGACAGAAATCCTCCGACGCTACCCCGCTCACCATTCCATCCCCCCAGCAACTCTCGAACACTTTTTCGCAGATTTCGAAGCAACTGGAACCGAGCGTGGTCAACATCAATACCGAGTCCACAATCAAAAATCCTCACCGCCGCGGCCGTTCCGTCCATCCCAATCCCGATCAGGACGACCAGGGCGATCAGGGAGGCGATGACAGCCCGTTCCAGGATTTCTTTGACAAGTTCTTCGGCGGCCAAAGTGGGCCCGATGCCGGAAACATTCGCCAGCGCTCGCTCGGTTCCGGTGTCATCGTCGATCCCAAGGGTTACATTGTCACCAACCGCCACGTCGTCGAAAAAGCGGATCGCATTCGCGTGAAGTTGCAGGATGAAAACCCGGCTTCGCCGGGTCACGACGCCAAAGTCGTCGGCATGGATCAGGAGACCGACCTGGCAGTCATCAAGATTGATGTCGATCATGCGCTGCCGGCGGCGAAAATTGGCAACTCCGATGGCATGCAGGTGGGCGACTGGGTTCTCGCCATCGGCAGTCCCTTCGGTTTGCAGGAAACGGTCACGGCGGGCATCGTTTCCGCCAAGGGCCGCAACATCGTTCCCAACCGCCAGTTCCAATCCTTTATTCAGACCGATGCGGCGATTAACCCCGGCAATTCCGGCGGACCGCTTGTCAATATGGCGGGTGAGGTCATCGGCATCAACACCGCCATTCTGACCGAGACCAGCTCCTACGCTGGCGTCGGCTTTGCCATGCCTTCCAATACCGTCGCCCAGGTTTATAACCAGTTGATCGGACCTGAACACCGCGTGGCGCGTGGCTCGATCGGCATCGAATTTGCCGCCCAACCGAATCCCGCGATCGCCCATATCTACGGAGCCGGCGTGACGGTTTCAAACGTTATCTCCGGCAGCCCCGCCGATCAGGCGGGACTCAAGATCGGCGATACCATCACCTCCGTCGATGGCAAGGCGCTCAAGAGCGGCGACGATCTGGTCGCCGATATCGCCTCCCGCAAGCCGGGGTCAAAGGCCAAGCTGAGTTTCATTCGCAATGGCAAGAAAGATGAAACGACCGTCACCATCGCCGACCGCTCGAAGCTGTTCGCTTCGCGTCTGGGTGAAGAAGACGACAACCAGGAAGCCGAGGAGCCGAAGCCCAGCAAGTTTGGCGTCTCGGTGCGCGGCATCACGGCCGACCTCGCCGATCGCCTTAACCTTACGGCGGGCAAGGGCGTGGTTGTGCAGGACGTGAAGCAGGGATCGTTCGCCGAAGACCTCGGCTTGAATCGTGGCGACGTAATTCTCGAGGTCAACAAGCAACCCGTGAACTCTCCTGAGGAGTTTTCGAAGATCGAGTCGTCGATGAAGAGCGGGCAGGATGTCGTCTTCCTGGTCCGTCCGCGAGGCGCAAGGGCGCAGGATGGAACGATTTTCCTGGCCGGGACACTTCCGTAATCGGTAGACTACTCCGGCGAGACTGGCGTACCCACCCCATTTCGGGGACCATAGGGTAGGCTGCTCTCGCCGGCTTTTTTGCTTGGGTTGTGGTTATGTGGTGACGGGGCTTCGCCCCGTTTTGCGGGGCATAGCCCCGCTACCACACGAACCTGCGGGAGGCGGAAATTAGATCTATGGGCTGGCAGCAACGAACCCGGCATTGGCAACGAGCGGCCATCTGCAGCCTGCTCTGCCTCACTATGCCCGCATTTGCGTCCGCCCAAAATGACGCGTCAAATACCACAAAGCCGAAGAAGACATCTCATACGTCGGCTCACACTTCGGATCGCACTCCTAAGACCTCGGCCGAAAAAACAAAGCATCCCGCCACGCACGCAGCCACAAAGCGCACTTCCTCGAACGCGTCCGTTCACTCCTCATCGCACAAGTCCAGAACTCACGGGAAGAAGACCGCCAAAAAGCGCGGCCAGCAGGCCATCGACGGAGACCGCGCCCGCGCCATCCAGCAAGCTCTAATTCGCGAGCACTACATGCAGGGTGAGCCCTCGGGAACATGGGACGCAGCCACCCAGGCAGCCATGCAGCGCTATCAGACAGACCAGGGATGGCAGGCAAAGACCACTCCCGATTCCCGCGCCCTGATCAAACTCGGCCTGGGCCCTAGCCACGATCACCTGCTCAATCCCGAAAGCGCCATGACCACTTCCCCAGCACCAGCCGATCCCAAGCCTGCAGCCAAGCCAGACCCAGCGGGAAATAGCGTCCCTCAGCAATAGTTTCTAACGCCATATCCGGATTGTTAGTGCGGTGGAGATGTTACAACAGTTATTCAGGAACGTTGCTATGAGGCGCAGAGTTGCCGCCTACCGGGCCTTCTATGAGGATTGCCACGGCAGCGAAGAGCGCGACCATTATGCTGGCCGCCCTGACATATTGAATGAAGGCAGCGAGCGGAGCCGACACCAACCCTTGAATGAGACTCAGTAGGAGACTCAGCGCCCAGCCTATGGCGAGAACGCGTTCCTTCCCGTGCAAGGCCGTGGAAACACGACGCATAGCCACACCAACCACGCGTAGAATACGAGGTTGACCGCCAACGTAGCCCGTGCAGGCAGAAAGGTGTCCACAGGTAGAAGCCAGTGAAAATGATGCGGAGATCGCCAGAATGCAGCGCGAAGAGTCAATGCGGCGACGTAGCCCGTCAGGAACACGCCGACTGCGGCGGTGAATCTACTGCCGATTAGCCGAGGCCACCGTTTTTGTTGGTCCACCTTGAAGCAGGATTATATCTTGACGGGGTCACGCCAAACTGTCGAAAACAGATTACAGCAACTACCTCCAAAACCTATTTCCCGAGATATCCTCTAGCGCCGTAGTTCGTCAATCACACTGCCGTCGGACGCGACTAACTGGATGGCAAGCGCCAGCCGCCCGTCGGCATGGGTGGAGCAGCTCAGGCAGGGGTCGTAGGCGCGGATGACGGCTTCCACGCGGTTGAGCATCCCTTCTTCCAGGCGATCGGCGTGCACGAAGTGGCGCGCCACCTGCAGGATGCTGCGGTTCATGGCCAACCCATTGTGGCCGGTCGCGATGATCAGATTGGCCCAGCGCATCAGGCCGTTCTCGTCGATTTTGTAGTGGTGGATAAGCGTCCCGCGCGGAGCTTCCGCGACGCCCACTCCCTCTTCAGCGTTGGGGCGGGCAATGGCGCGAACGTGTTTCGAGAGAATTTCGGGATCGTCGAGTAACTGCTGCATGCGCTCGATGCAGTAAAGAATCTCGATCAGGCGCGCGTGATGATAGTGGAACGAGCTCAGCACCGCAGTGCGCTGAATCTCGTGGAACTCGGCCATCTCCTGATCGGCGCGGCGGGTGCCGAAGCGGTCGGCAATGTTCAGGCGCGCCAGCGGGCCCACGCGGTAAATACCGTCGGGATAACCCATAGGTTTGTAGTAAGTCGACTTCATGTAAGTCGAGGATTCGACCTTCTCGCCGAGATAGTCCTGATAGTTTGCCGGGTCGAGACCGGCCGCTACCACCTTGCCGCTGGCGTCCACGATGCGGACCTTGCCGTCATAAAAAGTGAGGCCGCCGTCGTCTTTCACGATGCCGAGAAAGAGCGTGGGGAAATTTCCGAAAGACGTGATCTCCTCGCGGAACTTTTCTGTGATGCCCTTAAACCACTCCAAGGTTAGCTGCGCGATGGCGAGCATTTCGGGCAGGTCAACGAGAATTGCGTCGCGGTTGGCGATCGAGAGCGGTTCGCTGACGCCGCCTGGAACGATCCAGGCAGGATGAATGCGCTTGCCGCCCAGCCGCTCGATAATCTGCTGGCCGAACTGGCGCAGTCGAATGCCGTCGCGCGCAACATTGGGAGCTTCCTGCAAAACGCCGAAGATATTGCGGCGGGCGGGGTCGGAGTCGAAGCCGAGGATGAAATCGGGCGAGGACAGGTGAAAGAAGCTGAGGGCATGCGATTGCAGCACCTGGGCGAGTCCGAAGATGCGGCGCAGTTTTTCGGCGGGACGCGGGATGCGCACAGCAAGCAGCGCATCGCAGGCCTTGGCGGAGGCGATCAGGTGGCTAACGGGACAGATGCCGCAGATGCGCGCCATCAGCGCCGGCATCTCGGAGAACGGCCGGCCCTCGCAGAATTTTTCGAAGCCGCGGAACTGCGTGACGTGGAAGCGGGCATCTTCGACGCGGCCGTGATCATCGAGGTGGAGCGTGATCTTGGCATGGCCCTCGATGCGGGTAACGGGATCGATGCGAATGGTCTTGCGAGTTGTTTCGTTTTCAGGCACGTGGCTACGATCCGAAGCGCGTCATGGCGCTCAAGTCCGGGCTGCGGCCTTCGAGCAGCTCCGAGACGGCATAGAAAATGGTGTCGGCGGAGGGCGGACAGCCGGGAATGAATACGTCGACCGGAACAACTTCGTGAATCGGGCGAACTTTTTCGAGCAGCACGGGCACGACTTCCGTGGGCGTTCCCGGGTTGAGCGTGACGTTTTCCCGGTAAGCGCGGTCGAGACTCATCTGCAGCGGAAACTTGTTGCGCATCGATGGCACGTTGGCGGTAACCGCGCAATCGCCCAGCGAAACCAGAGTCTTCGTGCGCTGCCGGACGGTCTGAATCTTGTGCAGGTCTTCTTCGGAAGAGACGGCGCCTTCGACCAGCGCAATATCGACGTCGGGAGGAAATTCCTTCTGGTCGACGAGCGGACTGTAGACGAGAACCGCCTTGTCGGCGACAGCGATCAGGCGCTCATCGAGATCGAGAAACGACATGTGGCAGCCCGAGCAGCCATCCAGCCATACCGTCGCCAGGCGCAGCTTATTCACTCGATTCCCTCACTGATTCTCCTCGCGCATCTGGGTCAGGTAGGGCAGGAACTGACGGCGCTTGAGCATCTCAGCCACCGACTTGCCTTTTTCAAAGAGCGCGCCCGTAGGGCAGACGTGGACGCACTTGCCGCAACCGGTGCAGGTTTCAGACGCGCCCCAGGGCTCGGCCAGATCGGTGATCACCAGCGACTGGATACCGCGCCCCATGACATCCCAGGTATGCGCCCCCTCGATTTCTTCGCAGACGCGGACGCAGCGCGTACAGAGAATGCAGCGGTTGTGATCGACCGAAAAACGCTCGTGCGAGGCATCGACGTCGAGGTGCGGATAGCGGTAGCGGAAGTGAACGTGGGTGATGCCGAGTTTCTGGGCGAGCGTCTGCATCTCGCAGTGCCCGTTCGAGACGCAGACCGAACAAACGTGATTGCGCTCGGTGAAAAGCAGTTCGAGGATGGAGCGGCGGTAGCGCCGCAAACGTTCGGAGTCGGTCGTGACCTCCATGCCTTCTTCCACCAGCGTGCAGCAGGCGGGCGAAAGTTTGTTCGATCCCTTCACTTCGACCAGGCAGAGACGGCAGGCGCCCACGCTGGAGAGGCCTTGCAGATCGCAAAGCGTGGGAATGAAGATGCCATTCTGGCGGGCGACATCGAGAATGGTCTCGTCCGCGCGCGCGCTGAAATCGCGCTCATCGATCTTCAGGGTCTTGATGGTGGAAGCGCGAATCATTCCTTGCCTTCCTCCGTGCTCTTCTCGCGAGCGGTTACGTCCGCTGGGCGCGCGGCTTCGGCTTCGGCGGCTTCGAATTCATCCATAACTGTATTTCCGTTCTTGCAAACGCCCGCCGGACAGCGATGCTCTTCGACGTGGGCTTTGTATTCTTCGGCAAAATAGCGCAACGTGCTTAGCACCGGATTGGGCGCCGATTGCCCCAGGCCGCACAGGCTGGTGTTCCTGAGCAGGTCGGCGAGTTCCTCAAGCTGCGCGATGTCGTGCGTCGAGCCGCGGCGCTGCGTGATTTTGTGCAGGATCCCGTGCATGTGATAGGTGCCGACGCGGCACGGCACACACTTGCCGCAGGATTCGCCCATGCAGAAATCCATGAAAAAGCGCGCCACATCGACCATGCAGGAGGTGTCGTCCATCACGATCATGCCGCCCGAACCCATAATCGAGCCGGCGCGGGCGAGATTTTCATAGTCGACGGGCATGTCGAGAAATTGCGCGGGCAGGCAGCCGCCCGAAGGTCCGCCCGTCTGGACCGCCTTGAACTGGCGCCCCTCCGCCATGCCGCCGCCGATCTCAAATACCATCTCGCGCAGGGTTGTGCCCATGGGCACTTCGACGAGGCCGGTGTTGTTGATGCTGCCAGCGAGCGCGAACACCTTAGTGCCTTTGCTCTTCTCGGTGCCGATTTGCGAGTACCATTCGCCGCCGTTGCGAACGATGGGGGCGATGCTGGCAAAGGTCTCGACATTGTTAATCAGCGTCGGCTTGCCGAACAGGCCTTCCATAGCGGGATAGGGCGGACGGGGACGCGGAATGCCGCGGCGGCCTTCGACCGAGGCGATGAGCGCGGTCTCTTCGCCGCAAACAAAGGCTCCGGCGCCCAGGCGCAGGTCAAGGTGGAAGCTCAAGCGGCTGCCGCAGATGTTATTGCCGAGCAAGCCCAGACCGCTCGGCCTGCTTGATGGCAAGGCGCAGGCGCTTGATGGCCAGCGGATATTCGGCGCGTACGTACAGGTAACCTTCGGAAGCGCCGACCGCAAAGGCGGCGATCAGCATGCCTTCGAGCACGCGATGGGGATCGCTTTCGAGAACGCTGCGATCCATGAAAGCGCCGGGATCGCCCTCATCGGCGTTGCAGACGACGTATTTCTTCTCGCCTGCAGCTTTCGAGACCGTGCCCCACTTCAGGCCCGTGGGATAGCCCGGCGCCGCCCCGGCCGCGCAAGCCGCTGTGGGTAACTTCAGCGATCACCTGCGCCGGAGTCATATCGCTCAACGCCTGCATGAGCGCGGTGTAGCCGCCGACCGCGATGTAGTCTTCAATGCGCTCGGGATCGATGTTGCCGCAATTTTCGAGGACGATTTTCTTCTGCTTCTGAAAGAACGGCACGTCGGTGGGACAAACCAGGCGGCTGACGGGGGCGTGGTCAAGGCTGTCGACGAGCGCGGGCGCATCCTCGGCGGTGACTCCCTGGTAGAGCGTGTGGTTGCCGACCGCGACCAGAGGTCCGGCGGCGCACAGGCCCATGCAGCCCACACCTTTGACCTGGCACTCCGATTCCGCGTGGCCAGACTGGGCTTCACTGGTGTGGGCTTCCGCAGTGTGACCGTCAGTAGTGCGACCCTGTCGCGCGGCGACTTCTTTTTCGAGCGCGGCCTTCACTCCTTCGCTTTGGCAGCTGACGCAGCCGGCGGCCACGCACACCTTTGATCGTGTGCTTGAACCTCGACTGGCGCTCTCGTTCGGTCTCGGCGATCTGTTCGAGTTCTTCAGGAGACATGCGACTTCCAATTGGCAAGGCGCTGCCGCAGCGCCGGCGGTGTAACTTTGCCCGCAACCTCGTGGTCGTAGACGACCGCCGGGGCCAGGCCGCACGATCCCAGGCAGCGCGCGCCCAGCACGGAAACCTTGCCGTCAGATGTAGTTTGTCCGGGGGTAATGCCGAGTTCCTGCTTCACCGCCTCCAGCAACTGCGGCGCACCTTTGATATAGCAAGCGGTGCCGATGCAGACGACGCAGGTATGCTCGCCCGGCGGCCGGAGCGAGAAAAAGTGATAGAAGGTGGCCACGCCATAGGCGCGGCTCAGCGGCACGCGCAGGGACCTGGCGACAAAGCGCAGCGCGGACGACATCGAGATAGCCGAACACCTCCTGCACAGTGTGCAGCGATTCGATCAGTCCGCGCGGGTTGTTGCCCATGCGGCGCATGGTGGCTTCAACCAGCTTCCAGCGTTTATCGGCGGTAGGCGGAACGGGACGAGCTGAGATCGGGCTACGGGCACACTTCCTTCTTTCTTGCTTCTTCTTTCTTGCTTCTTCTTGCTTTCTTCCTTCAGCGCGTATAGCGGTGGCCGTACCAGAACAGTCTAGGAGCCGGGCGGGGCGGAATGATGTGATACCACTCACACGGAAGGCGTACAGCGAACACGTTTGGAGACGACCCTTTGGAAGCTAGCCGGCCACGACCGCGCCTGACAACTCCGCGAGAAACGCTTCCCTGCGCCGCTCAATCCAAGTCATCCATTCGCCCAGGCCGTCGCCGGCGAGGCTGGCCACTTTGACGACTTGCATTTCGCGGTGCACGCGCCGAGCGTTCTCGATCGCCAGGGCGGCATCGAACGGCACATAAGGCAGCAGATCGGTTTTGGTCAGCACCATCAGCTCCGACTTAAAGAAAATCGACGGATACTTCAGCGGCTTGTCTTCGCCCTCGGTGACGCTGAGCAGAACGATTTTTGCTGACTCGCCGAGATCGTAGCTCGATGGACAAACGAGGTTGCCCACGTTTTCTATGATGAGGAGGTCAATATCTTCGAGATTCCAGTCGGCAATATGTTTTTCGATCATGCGCGCGTCCAGATGGCACGTGCCTCCAGTGGTGATCTGCTTCACCGGATAGCCGTAGCGCTTGAGTCGATTGGCGTCGTTTTCAGTCTGCAGATCGCCGGTCAGAACCGCAACCCGGCTGCCGGCAGGAAATGCTTCCAGGGTTTTTTCGAGCAGGGTGGTCTTGCCCGATCCCGGCGAACTGACAAGGTTGACGGCCAGCACACGGTGCTCGCGGAAGCGTTCGCGCAATTCCGCCGCTACGCGCGCGTTCTCATTCAGCACTTTTCCTTCCAGCGGCACCCGATTCATCTTTTTTCCACCTCCGTCGGTTGCGGTTTTCTTCTTCAATCTCCGGCTCTTCAATCTCCAGATACGCAAATTCCAATTCGTCTCCGCTGATGCGCGTCGGCGCTCAAGCTTCCGCACGCCGGACACAGCAGTTCGAAGTCCCGGACTTCAAATTCGTGGCTGCAGTCGCGGCAGCGGCTGCGGGAAGCGCGGTATTCGATGTCGAGTTCCAGCCCGGCCAGCGGCGTATCGATCGTCAATGCCTCAAAGGCAAAACGCAATGCGTCGGGATCGAGCCCGGCCAGTTCTCCCACGCGGACGCCGACTTTCAGCGGACGGACGCCGGGCCGGCGGCGTACCTCCGCGTCCACTCCCTCAAGGATCGAATTGGCGATGCCCATCTCATGCATAACAAATTTCAGCAAGTCCGCTTTCAGCAAATCCGCGGCAACTGATCCCCCGCCAGCATATCCACGCAACGCGAAGTGCCGAGCTCGGTGCGGATGGTCACGATCGGCGAGGGCGATTCGACTACCGTTCCGATGATGCAAGCCTTTCGGCCCAGTGGATCTTTGCGCATGGCGCTCAGCACGGCATCGGCCGCTTGCGGCGCGACAATCGCAATCAGCTTGCCTTCATTCGCAACATAAAGAGGATCGAGCCCAAGCATCTCGCAGGCTCCGCGAACCTCTTCGCGAATGGGGATCGTGCTTTCCTCAAGTTGAATCCCCACACCCGACTGCTCGGCGATTTCATTCAACGTGCTCGAGACGCCGCCGCGAGTAGGATCGCGCAGGCAGCGAATCGCGCTGCTGGCGTCTGCGTTTCGACTTCGAGCATCCCGGCCACCAGTTCGTGCAAGGCGGCGCTGTCGCTTTCGACAGGACATTCGAATTCCAGGCCTTCGCGCTGAGCCAGAATCGCGATCCCGTGCTCCCCGATCGAACCGCTGAGCAGCACCTTATCGCCGGGCCGCGCGCGATTCGCCGAGAGTTCAAGATGGTCGGGCACCAGGCCAATCCCGGTCGTGTTGATAAAAAGCTCGTCGCCACTTCCCTTCTCTACGACCTTGGTGTCTCCCGTGACGATTTCGACGCCAGCTTTTTTGGCAGCCGCGCGCAGCGACTCAACCACGCGCCGCAACACGGAGATCGACAATCCTTCTTCGATGATGAAGGCAACGCTGAGAAAAAGCGGCTTGGCTCCGCCCATGGCGAGATCGTTGACGGTGCCATGCACGGCGAGAGAGCCGATGTCTCCGCCCGGAAAAAAGAGCGGCTTGACGACGAAGGAGTCGGTGGTAAAGGCCAAGCGCGTGCCTTTCACGAGGATGATCGCCTGGTCGTCAAGCCGGGACAAAACCGGATTTGCAAATGCGGGAAGAAAAACCGAGCGCATCAGTTCGGCGCTCAGCCGGCCTCCGCTGCCGTGGCCGAGGACAATCGTGTCCTTGACCGGGTGCGGCGCCGGACAGCTCAGTTGCGCCAGCGAATTGGATTTGTCAGACATGCTCAGTTATTAGTTATCAGTTGATCAGTTATCAGTCTCACGTCTCAGAAAACACTTTCATGGTTTTACTGAGAACTGAGAACTGACAACTGAGAACCCTTCGCGTGCCGTCGATAGTTGTAGTACGCCGCGCACGCGCCTTCCGACGACACCATGGGCGCGCCCAGCGGATTCTGCGGGGTGCAGCGCATTCCGAAAGCAGGACAGTCGGTCGGCTTCTTCAGACCTTGCAGCACCTGCGCGCTGATGCATTCGGCCGGCTCATCGACCGTGATCGATGCGAGTCCGAAGAGGCGCGAGGCGTCATAGTCGCCATATTCGTCGCGCACGCGAAGACCGCTCGCGGGAATCGTGCCGATGCCGCGCCACTTCTGGTCGGCGATCTCGAAAACTTCCTTGATCACGCGCTGCGCCGGCAGATTGCCCTCGATAGTTCACCGATCGTACGTACTGGTTTTCCGCCCTGGCCTCGCCCTTTTCCAGTTGACGGACCAGCATTAGCACAGCCTCCAGCAGATCGACGGGCTCAAAGCCGCCGACGACGATGGGAACGCGGAAATCGCGCGCCAGCGTTTCATATTCTTCGTAGCCCACCACGGTGCAGACGTGGCCGGGCGCGATGAAGCCGTTGACGCGGCAATCGGGCGAAGTCATCAGCGCGCGAATGGCGGGCGGCACCAGCACATGCGAGACGAGCACGGAGAAGTTGCCGATCTTTTCCTTTTTCGCCTGCCAGACCGCCATGGCATTGGCGGGGGCAGTCGTCTCAAATCCAATGGCGAGGAAGACAACTTTGCGGTCGGGATTCTGGCGCGCAATCTTCAGCGCCTCGGTCGGAGAATAGACGACGCGCACGTCTCCGCCCTGCGCCTTGACCGTTAAGAGGTCGGTAGTCGAACCGGGCACGCGCAGCATGTCGCCGTAGGAAACAAGAATGATCTCCGGCCGCGCGGCGAGTTCGAGCGCCTTGTCGATGGTTTCGAGCGGCGTGACGCAGACCGGGCAACCGGGTCCGTGGACCAGTTCGATATTGGGGGGAAGAAGTTCGTCCAGGCCGTAGCGCATGATGGTGTGCGTCTGCCCGCCGCAGATTTCCATCAGCACCCACTGGCCGCGTACCGTCCGCGCGATTTCAGCGAGCAGCCGGCGGGCGATGCCTGCGTCCCGGTATTCGTCGATGAACTTCATCGCGGAGCCTTTGCGGCAGGCAAGCGACAGGCCTGCGAGATTGACTCTAAGCCGGGATAAACATCTACTCGGTGACTGGATCATCAAGGCGAGGTGAGCATTGAACGCTAGTGCCCGCAGGCGCGAACAAGAGCCTTCCCCACGGCAGAACGGGGAAACGGAGGCGGGCGGCCGGGGAATGAATTTTAGTTGGAGGGCTCGGAGCGCTCTCGTCAGGCGGGAGTTCCCCTTCCAATGCGCCCATCTCGGCGAGCAACTGGTAGGTGCGATGCGCCTCCTGCTCGTCAATCTTGCTGATGGCAAAACCCACATGAACCAGCACGTAGTCGCCGGTCACGGCTTCGGGAACAAAGTCCAGGCGGACCTGGCGGACGATGCCGCCGAACTGCACTCGTCCAGTGCGCGCAAAGCCCAAATCCTCTTCGCTCAGAATCTTTCCCGGGATGGCCAGACACATGGCGGTGTACTCCGGAGCCGCGAAACTCTGCCCCGGAATCGTTATCGCGCCGGGATGGCACTTCGAGCAGTGACTTACATCACCGGGCATGGTGATCCCAACTGAACTGGGGCCCGGGAGCACCGCCCTACTCGGCAATCACCATTTTGCCGGGCGCTGTAAAGGTAGAAAAAGGCGAGTTCAAAACCGTCGTCGGCTGGCCATTATTCTGATTGTAGGTATACGCGGAGATCCCGTGCGCCGCCTGGTTCCCCATGTAGAAGAAGCTGCCAATGTTGTCGATCAGCACGAACAGGCCGCCGCCCACCACGCTGAAAGGTGAGCCCGCTGAAGCGGATAGCTCGCCGGTCGTTGAATCGAGGTTGAAACACCAGATCGTGTAGGCCGTTCCCGCGGTTGTAGCGAAGATGAACCTTCCCTTGGGATCGGCAACCAGGGTACTCGGTCCGGACCCAACAGCCGACGTAAACGGAGAACCGACAATCCGGGTTAGAGTGCCGGTGGTGCTGTCAATATTGAAGCCCGAAATATTGCCCACCGCGGTGGATCCGGGGTTTGTTGCCGTTGTGTTGGCAACATAGAGATATGCTCCGTTATTGGAGACGGCCAGAGCGCTGGCGCCCGGTCCGGAGACAAAGGGCGAGTTGGGCACTGGGGTCAGCGCTCCCGTCGAACTGGAGAACGTAAACCCGGTCACTGTTCCGATGCGGGAGTTGGTAACGTAAACGAAATTGGTGCCCGGAGGGATCAGAATCTCGCCCGGACTGTCGTTGGCGAAAAAGGGCGAGCCGCTGACGGCCGTAAGTGCGCCACTGCCGGAATCGATCGAGAAAACCGAGACGTTCGCGGAAAAGCTGTTCGTCACAAAAAGATATTTCCCCGAGGAATCGATGGCCATGTCATCGGGCCCGGTACCGCCATCCGGAGTCGGAAGCGCACTCAGGCTCAACGTTCCATCGCTCGCGATGTTGTAAATGGCGATGGCATCGGATTGCGAATTGGCCACGTACAAGAACTTATGCGGCACCAATGCCAGGCCATGAGGTGCGGTCCCGGCGACCTGCGGTGTCTGCGCCCCGAGCGTGATGCCGCCCGTCAATCCATTGATATGCAGCATGAGTACGGAGTTTTCAGTGGGCAGCGTCACGTAGGCGGTTTGGCCGGACTGGAAGGACGGGAGCTTGCCACTACCGCAGGACATAAAAACCCCGGCAGACAGCACCAAGACAAGGGCAAAGACCATGCTGCAAACACGTTCCCGATCCACGCGCACGGCACACGCCGTCCTCAAAAAGCTCATGGGCAAACCTGCTCCTCAGCAAAAATTGAATATGACACGCAAAGTTGAAACTACTATCGTGCATGAGAAACCCGGAACTCGCAACTGTGTGGGGCCGAGGCGGTTGCGCCGGAGACTCTGGCGAGAAACTTGCCGTCCATTCTTGCAGCCGTACACACCCCGCTTCGTCAATCCGCGTTCTCCTCAGATTGGATGCGCCCTCCCAAGTCAATCAACGTGGCCGGGCACGAAAACGTATACGAAAAAATCTCGCGCCCATACGACCCTTCGACAACGGGACGGCCGGAGCGGTTTAAACTATTGTGTTGTAATGAGGAGCAGCGAGATCGATATCCCGTGATCGACATCCATTGCCACATTTTGCCCGAGGTTGACGACGGACCTAATTCCTGGGAGGTCGCCATCGAAATGTGCCGCTTGGCGGCGGCCGACGGCATTACCCATGCCGTGGCAACTCCACACGCCAACGATCGCTACGTCTACGATCGCGCTTACCTTTCAGCGTTGCTTGACCAATTGCGCGCCCGCGCGGCCACTGCGCCGCAATTTTCCCTGGGATGCGACTTCCATCTTTCGTTCGAAAATCTCGAGCGGGTCCTCGAGAATCCACATAATTTCACCATCGGAGAGACGAACTATCTTCTGATCGAACTGAGCAACTACAGCATTCCCACCCAACTCGCCGACTGTTTCCGGCGCTTGGGGGATCGCGGGCTGACGCCCATCCTCACCCACCCCGAGCGCAACCCGATTCTGCAGCAGTCGCCCCAGCGCGTACTCGAGTACGCCGAGCAGGGCTGCCTGGTGCAGGTAACGGCCTCCTCGCTCACCGGATTCTGGGGGGAGCGTCCCGAGATTATCGCCCACTGGCTGTTGGATCGCTCGGCGGTGCACGTTTTGGCAAGCGATGCCCACGAATCCAGGCGCCGGCTGCCGGTGCTGTCAGAAGCTCGAAAAGTGGCGACGCAGATCGTGGGCGCGGAATACGCCGACGCTCTGGTCGAGGGCAATCCCGGCGCGATCGTCAAAGGAATGCCTATTCCCTATTGCCCACGGCCGGTGCTGGATTAGGAACGCGCGCCCATTCTAAGTTTTTTGCTTTCTACTGCACCGCCAGAGTTGCTGGAACAAAATTTGATGTGTTGTCCTCGAACGCGTACACGTTAATGGTGTAGGGTTGCCCGGCTGACGTCGGGATCGTGGCTGCGTTTAGCATTTCGGTGGCTTGCCCACGTTCCGTGGGGTCGGCTACTGAAGTCGCGGTGATAGTCACACTTGTCGGCAGACCGGCGGCCACTGTGGGAGCTGTGTAGAGGCCGTTCGTGTCGATCATTCCCATGTTTGACGGCGACACTGTCCACTTTACGGCGCTGTTGTTAGCATTGGCGACCATCGCCGTAAACTGCGCCGTTTGAAGCGGCCAGTTGTCGGCGGCATCGTTCGGGAACAGACTCGCCGGTATTCCCGGACCTACGGTCACCCGCACGGCTGGCGGTGGTGCGCTGTTGCCTCCACCGCCTCCGCAGGCAACCAATAACCCCAGAAGCGCCAACCATCCAAACATACCGGCAATCGCAGAGTGCTTCGACATTTTTCGCCGAGCCAGGCCAACCGTCGCAATCGCAGTGAGCGGCAGCGCCAGCGGCAGCCACGGGAAGCGGCTGTCGGCCCTGCGCCACCTCTGAGCTCCCGCGGACTGATTGGGGCCAGTCGTAGTAATGGTCAATTGCACCGGCGTGGGTCCGGAACCGGCGGCGATTTGCGCTGGATTAAAACTGCAGGTGATTGTCGCTATCGGGGTACAGCCGAAAGAAACGCTAAACACAAAAGTTGAAAGGCCGTTCGGGGTGGCGGTGAAATTGTAGGTGGCGGACTGTCCCGAGAGTACGCTGCCTGAGGTGCTGCCCTTGGCAATCCAAGTAAATGCGGGTGCAATGATGTTCTCAACCAGCGCTCCCGATGTACTATCGGCGTTTTGCGCGTCCCCGCTATAAAAGGCGGTTATGTCGTTCGTGCCGACATCGAGCGTGGAGGTCGTAATGGTTGCCACCTGGGCGCCATTCACCGAGCTGAGGGCCGCAGTGCCAAGCACTCCGGAGATAGTGGAAAAGGTGACCCTACCGGTCGGCGGGTTGGCGCCGGCGGTAGTTACCGTCGCCGTCAAGGTCACCGGGATGCCTTGAGTCGCTGGGTCCAAGCTGGAGGTGAGAACGATAGTTGTAGCCGGGAAGCCGGCATACCAGTTAGTGAGCAGATTATAAACGTTGACCGAACCGAGACCAGTAACTTCGTCAAACCCCGGATTTACGAGATAGCCGGAAAGGCCACCAGTAAGACCCGTTGGCGAAGGTGTGCTGTTGTTGCACATGCTGGGAGTCGTCACAATGCATCCGCTAACACCGCTAGTCAGCACTGTAACATCATTAAAGACCTGGTAAGATGGATTACCTGCGAGATAGTAGAGGCGCTGGTTAAGCTCTCCCTGCGGCGCTTCGTATTGCTGGTTGAGCAGGGCGGTGATGCCCGCCATATCCGGCGCGGCGGCCGAGGTTCCGAAAAAGTATTCAAAATAGAACTCGCCGTTGCGCACTACGCAATCGCTCGCGTGCGTTCCACCCGACGCAGCCAGGCACCCGAAGTATCCGTCATGCGCGGCGGAGGTAAACGCTATGTCGGGCGTGTAGCGGCCCTGTGTGCCAGGAACCCCGGTTCCGGTTTGCCAGGACGGTGTCGGGATGTAAGAACTGAAGCCTCCGCCCGAGGAAGCCGCCTGCGTGCCTCCGCTACTATTGAGCGCCTCGTTCCACCCTCCTTCAGGGATGTATCCCAATGCCGACGCGAGGTTGCCATCATTGGTCTGGCTCCAATACATGCTGGAATCAGCCGTATCGGCAAACTCGGTTCCTCCTACGCAGGTGGAGTAACTCGATGAGCAAATGTAATTCGGACTTGCAATCTGGTTCTGCGGGGGAGTCTGAAAGTAGGTATCGCAACCGGCAGCGCCGCCATCACCGGACGCGACGAATGTGGAGATACCTTCGGCTGCTCCCTGGCTGAACAAGGCATCCCAAAACTGCACATCGGCCTGGCTGCGGTCCGCTTCGCAGGCTCCAAAGCTGATATTCATGATATAAGCGGCAACGGGGTCGGTATCGACGACATACGCGGCTGCGGCGCGGATCCCGTTCAGTCCAGTTTGCGCGTTGTCGGCGCTGACCACCAGATCAATGGTGGCCTCGGAAGCGACGCTGCCGGCGCGCATGACGTCGAGCGTAGCCTCGAGCTGATCGCCGGACGCCTTGCCGCCTGTGCCAGCGGCTGGTCCCGGGTCCATTCCGGCAGGCGGCACGATCACAGTAGGATCGTGCTGCTGAAGCGCTGTCAACATCTGAAAATTCTCGATGTCCGGATTGTAGACACGAGCCCGGCCGATAATCGCAATCGTTTGCCCAGCGCCAGCGTATTCGATATTACCGCCAGATTCATAGATAGTGTAGAAGTCGCCGGGCGTGACGAAATGTTCGCAGGTCCCGCCGTTGCAATTGGACAACGCAGGCAAATCCGACCCTGCGCCGGTCGCTGGAACATGTGCCTGCTCTGCACCATGATAGGGATGGTCATTAACGGTGTTCAGACCGCTGATGGACTGAATGACTCCGGCTAATGCCGCCGGAATCTGCGGATCGCTGACCGGCGCCATCCGCCGCTCGCCTTGGACTTCGTAGTAGCTCATCTCCGTCGCAAACACAGCGCCGACCAGCGAAGCAGTGCCGCTGAAGTCGATCATCATGCGACTGTTGGCTACGGAATGGACGTTCAAACCCTGCGAACGCAGCCAGCCTGTAATCGCCTCAAGGTCGTGCTGCGACGCACCGAACCTTCTTCCGACTTGGACAGGCGTAAGAAAGCGATGGTAGTTGGGAGAAGAATGGTCTTGCAGTTCCTGGAGGAATCGCTCAAAGGCTCTTTGCTGTTGGGGCGAGCGTTTTAGAACCAGGGTCAAGTGTTCAAGCATGGTATTGCCCGGAATCAAGCCCTGACGATTTTGCGCCGCCGCCCACGGTGCGTGCTGGCCTTGTAACAAGACGTGGCTGGCGGGATCGACGGGAGTAATCACCAGGTCGGTCGTCTGGGCGCGAGACGGCGCTGAGAAAATACCAAGTATGCTGAAAAGTGCGATCCAGAGAATCGTCGTGCGGAGAGTAAGCCGAACGCTTGTGGTGCTACTTACGATCATGGATAACCTCGTTTGACTCAGAGCCTGGAAGAGCTAATCTACTTTTTAGTTCCATAGTGCGACCAATAGTACGCCCAAAGAACGCCATCGTGCTAAAAGGATTGAAAGTAAGAAAGGACTATAACAAAAATGCATTTCATGATCTATCTGGCGCTGTTTCCGCTTTGGCGAGCTGTACCGGAATCTGGTCGGGGCCGAGCACATGATGCTGCAGGAATCGGAACGTCCTGTCAGTGAAATGGGTCACATCTTGATGTGCGGTGGTTCGCCGGAGATCCACGCTGCAAAGGTCAATTGCCGAAATATCTCCGACCCCGGCCTCCATGCAACTTTCGCTGTACAATGCCCTCGCATCTGGCATACAAGAGATGGCTGTACTCGATGAACTGACCCCCCGGAGGACAGGGCGATGCGCATAGCCAGCGTCGGTCATGCGGTCTTTGCGGCGACCATGATCGCCCTCGGAATCCTGAGCCTGATTAAAGGCAATTTCACCCCCTTATGGGAGCCGGTCTCCAAGAGTGTGCCCGCCCGCGAGGTGCTGGTCTATCTCTGCGCCTTCATCTGCCTGGCATCTGGCATAGGTCTGCTCTGGCAACGCGCAGCCGCCCCGGCTGCCCGCCTGCTGCTCGCCTTTCTCCTGCTTTGGATGCTGGTGTTCAGAGTGCCCGGCTTCCTCCACACGTTCACCGTGGACGTTTACTGGCCATGGTGCCAGACCGCCGTAATGGTGGCGGCCGCATGGGTACTGTACACCTGGTTCGCCACCGACTGGGATCGGCAGCATCTCGGATTCGCCACCGGCGAAAAGGGTTTGCGCATCGCGAGGGTGTTCTACGGACTGGCCTTGATCCCCTTCGGCATCGCCCATTTCACCTATCTCGAAAACACGGCTCCGCTGGTGCCTGCTTGGCTGCCGGCGCACACGGCCTGGGCGTATTTCACCGGCGCTGCATTCATCGCGGCGGGCGTGGCGGTCATCCTCGGCGTGTATGCGCGTCTGGCGGCCGCGCTCTCGGCGTTCGAGATCGGCATGTTCACGCTGCTGGTTTGGGTACCCATCATAGCGGCGGCAGGCCCCAAGAGCGCCTTTCAATGGAGTGAAACCATCATCTCTTGGACGCTGACGTCCGGCGCCTGGCTGGTGGCCGATTCCTACCGCGGAAAACCCTGGCTCGGGGTCAAGCATTAATGACGCAATCGGCATAGGGGGAGTGGTCACCCACTCGCCCCTGCCACACCACCGTACATGCGGGTCCGCATACGGCGGTTCGGAAGAGTTGAGTCATCCAGACAAGCGGGGAAGGCCGAGCGAGGCAAAGTAGGCGTTGGGAAACGTCGTGCTCAGGGCCGGGCTGTTCGCCAGGTGCCACGAGCTGCGCCGCTTCCGTTGCTTCCAGATCACGGATCGCAATCTACGTCGTATCCACCGATCCAATCCGTGCAACACCGAGGGCGTCTGGCAGTAGCCGAAGTACCCTTTCCAGCCGCGTAAGTAACTGGCCAGTTCCTTCGTCATCTGCTCCAGACTGATGCCCCGCGTCCGTCGCGTCAGTTCCCGCACTCTTCGCTTACAGCGGAGCAGAGCTGGCGGCGCAATGCGCCGTTTCACCTCCGCTCCTCCCGTGAAGCTAAAGCCCAGAAACTTCCGCTCCTGCGGTCGCGCCACCGCGCTCTTCGCCTCGTTCACCTTGAGCTTGAGTCGTCGCCGGAGGAAACCCGTCACGCTCTGCATGACTCGCTTCCCCGCCCGCTCGCTGGCCACGTAGATATTGCAATCATCCGCGTAGCGCACGAAACGGTGCTGGCGGCGCTCCAACTCCCGGTCGAGTTCGTCGAGCACCAGGTTCGACAGCAGCGGAGACAATGGCCCTCCTTGCGGAGTTCCTTCCTCCACCGCACTCACCAGCCCGTTCGCCATCACGCCCGATTCCAAGAAAGCTCGAATCAGCTTGAGCATTCTCTTATCGCTCACCCGCCGCGCCACTGCGGCCATCAGCTTGTCGTGGTTTACTCGATCGAAAAACTTTTCCAGATCGAGATCCACCACCCAGCGGTTGCCGGCTGCGATATACTGCTGCGCCTGGGCCACCGCCTGATGCGCCGAGCGTTGCGGACGGAACCCGTGACTGTGCTCGGAAAACGTTCCGTCCCATCTGCCTTGCAGAACCTGCATCACCGCCTGCTGGATAAACCGATCCAGCACCGTCGGAATGCCTAACTTGCGCACCCCTCCGTCCGGCTTGGCGATCTCGACTCTCCTCACCGCTTGCGGTTTATAGGTTCCACTCAGCAACTGTTCCCGAATCGCTGGCCAGTGCTGTCTCAGGTAGCCCGGCAACTCCGACACTTTCATGCCGTCGATCCCCGGACTTCCCTTATTCGACTTCACTCGTTTCAAGGCTTGCAGGCAGTTTTCCCGCCCGCAGACCTCTTCCATCGCTTGCTCTGGGATAGCCGGGCTTTCGCACGCGCGTTTCGCCGTGAGCGATTCGGTCCCTTCCCGCCGAGCCTTCGGAGCTTCACTCCTCCCCTCGTCGGTAAAGGCCAGCACCATCTGTAGCTGGTTCTTCTGCCGCTTGTCGCCCATCGAGTCCCGCTGGCTACTCGCCGCTCCCTTCCGTTTGGGCCTTCGCCGCTCGCGCGACTACTACGCCCGCTGCTGACTTCTGCAGCGCGCTCGGAGTGAATCGCTCCACTCTCAGTCCCGATTCCGGGACACGCCGCAGATCTCCCGAGGTAAGTTCGACCGCCTTCGACGCGCAACCGCCGGATTTACCACCAGCAGTCTTGATGGATGTGGGCTTCGCGGCTTTTCGCCCGCTCGCCCGCTGCCGTAGGCCTCTTCATCCGGTTCTTGTTCATCGGCTCGCGCCTTTGCTCCACGCTTCTTTCAGACCCCGCCTCGCGACGACGCCCTTGCGCTTCGCTATCACTTCTCCTCCATCAAGATGTGAAGAGGACTTTCACCTCCAAGCTGTCAAACATGCTCGGCACACGCAAAACGGGGACGGCCGTGAGCCGTCCCCGTCGGAACTACAAAGTTTCGAGCACTGCCAGAAGGTTAGCCCGGACCGCATGCTCCACTCGGGTTGTTGCCGATGATTGGCGGGTTCGGGTTGGTGAAGAGGAAGATCAGATCCGAATTGCCGCCAGACGACGCAATGGGGACGTAGAGGGGCTGGGAGGTAACTCCCCCATACGTAGCCGTGACCATGTAGGCACCTACGTAGAGCCAGGAGGGAGGCTGCACATTGCCTTTGCTGTCCAATGGCTCAACATCCATCCATGTGCACGTCGCCGGTTCCACCGCGGTGAGTAACCCGGTGGAATCCCATTCAACGGTCCCATGTATATCGTCAAAGGGCAGTGGGCACGGACCAAAGCAAGGAGCAAGCAGTGTGTTCCCGAACGCGTCCTGATTGTGGAAGGGGTCAACAATCACTGTATATGTCGCGATCCTCGTCAGGTCCTTGGGGGTACCGCCGCCGTAGTTTCCCAGAGGCTGGAGCTGGATTGTTCCTCCATTACCCTGTAAGGTGACGAAGCCGGACTGACCGCTTGGGGCCACGCCGTTGACCAGCGCTACGTCGAGGGTAATTGACTGCAGTTGATTGGTCTTGCCCGAAAACGCCCCGCACCCCGTCAGAGCTGAGTGCCAGGCCGACGCATGCCAGCGCCGCGAATAAGCGTGTATATTTCACCGGAGATTTCCTCCCAAAGGGAACTCTCCAGCATCGTGGCAGCATGCGTCATATCCGACAAGGTAACCAAAGTCACAGCACCCCATACTGGTAATTAATGTCCGTTTTACGCGTGGACAGAGCGCATCCTGCCATCTCCGCCCTCCTGCAACCGTCAGGAAGTCGTCTACAATCGAGCCATGCCCGATCCGCCGTTTTCCGAAGAGCCGTCGTCTAATCGGCCCATGTCCGATCCGCCAATGCCTGCTCCAACCGAACCTCCTCCAACTGCGGCTGCTCCACCAGCGGCGCCTTCTCCGTCCGCGTCTCCTGTGCCAGCGCCTTCTGAGCCCATCACCGAATTCCATATCGGCGACGAGTTCGGAACCGCAAAACGCAATCTGCCTCCTGCCCGTATTGTTTTGATCTGCATCGCTGCCGTCGCCGTCGTCATCGCCATCGTTGCATTTCACGGGCGGGCGAAACCACAAGGAGCGGGCTCGGTTGATTTCGTTTCTGCGGTTGACGTGCCCAACCAAAGCATGGTGCTGGTCGCCATCACGTTAACCTTGCACAATACCGCAGACAAATCTTTGTGGATTCACACCCTGAAAGCGCAACTCACCGCTGCCGACGGTCACAAGTATGAAGACGAGGCCGCCTCCGCCGTCGATTTCGACCGCTACTTCCGCGCCTTCCCGCCTTTAAAGGAAAGTTCCGAGCCGCCGCTTTCACCGGAGACGAAGCTCCTGGCCGGAGCCACACAGAGAGGAACCATCGTGGTCAGCTTCCCCGTCACGAAGGAAGTCTTCGACCAGCGCAAATCACTGGATGTCACGATCCAACCCTACGACCAGCCGTTGCCCGTCATCTTGAAGTAGAGCTCTAGATTTCTTGCGTAGGGACAGCCGCCCTCGGCTGTCCAAGCCAAGCTTGATCAGAGCCTCCCTGACATTGGCCGGCTCAGCAGCAGAAATCACACGGACAAGCTACGGCCAAGGGCGCTATTTTGACGCCTCCGGTTGGGTCACGATGAGGGTCGGGACTTGCTGCTCTTTTACCAGGTTGTTATAGGCCGCCACGTCGGTCGATACAATTTCCTTCCACTTTGACAATTGTTCATCGGCCTGTTTGCTGAGCATGTCGAAGACCTCATACGATTGCCTGGTCGGGGCCGTGTCGGCGCTTCCTACCACGCCGGCCAGGGCCACGAGATGATTGTTCAGCCGGATTGGGAAATTGAGCACATCCTGGCCACTCTTTGCCTTGGTTTGAATTAGTACCTCTTCCACCGCGGTCATTTTTTTGTCGAGCGCTTTGCCGGCATCGGCAATGGTCTTTTCGCGCGGATCGCCCTTGAGCCGCTTGTTGACGGCATCGATCTGGTCCCGAAGATCGCGAATCTGAATGATGGCATCGTCAGTTGCCGTGACCTTGTCGCGAATCTTGAGAAGCAGATCGAATTGTTTGGCAAGGTCATCCTGGGTGACCTTCAGCCGCGGGTCGGGCTTGATCTCGATCGGCGCGGTGTAGCTTTTGCCGAGCACCGTCAGCCGCACCTGATACGTTCCCGGCAAAGCTTCGGGGCCGTTCGTATTCCCAGCCCAGAGCGGCGCGTGCGGCACTTTTGTTGCGCCTTCGTAGCGCAGGTCCCAGACGAAGCGATTCAGACCGGCATCGGCAGGCAGGCTGCTTGAGTTGGCATTGCGGCCGGCAGATTCCTCGTCGTCGTTCCCCGGCTCTTCTTTTTTGGGATACTTGCGGATGACTTTCCCGGAGGAATCGAGAATTTCCAGTGTGATTTTCGGGGCTTCCTTTTTACTGGCGTCTTTACTGGCGTCCGCTTTTTCTGCTTCGGCTTTGTCGGCTTCAGTCTTGCCGGCATCGGGCGCCGGCTGCGATGCCTCAATCCCGCTCGAAGGCGAGGCTTCCTTCTTGTCTTTCTCGTTGTCCTTGTCCGATTTCTTGAGCGATGTTTTCAGCCAGTAATCGATCACTGCGCCCGCCGGAGGATTCTTACCGGCATTCCCCTGCGAAATCCGCCGCGAAAGACTGTGTGATTGGCTGCGGCCGGCGGAAACAGGTGCGCATCCTGCTGCGGAATCGAATCGTCGTATTGCTCGAGTGGAGTGATGTCGTCGAGCACCCAGAAGCTGCGTCCGTGAGTTGCGACGACGAGGTCATCCTTCGGGTCGTTACTCTTCACCACCAGGTCATTCACCGGCGATACGGGCAGATTGATTTGCAATGACTGCCAGCGAGCGCCATCGTCGAACGAAACGTAGACGCCCTGCTCCGTGCCCGCGAAGAGCAGGCTGGGATGGCGCGGATCGACTCGCACGGCGTGGACGTAATCGTTGGCGGGAAGGCCAGTGACGAGTTTGGTCCAGGTCTTGCCGAAGTCGGTCGTCTTGAAGACGTAGGGTGCGAAGTCGTCCATTTTGTGGCGCTCGACGGCTATATATGCCGTGCCCGCGTCGTGCGGCGACGCCTCGATCATGCTGACCGTTCCCCACTCCGGCATTGCCTTGGGGGTGACGTTCTCCCAGTGCTGGCCGCCATCGCGCGTGAGTTGAACCAGGCCGTCATCGGTCCCGACCCAGATCAGAGTCTTTCTGCACGGGCGATTCGACGACCGAGAAAATCGTGTCGTAGACTTCGATGCCGGTATTGTCTTTCGTGATCGGCCCGCCCGAGGAGGCTTGCTTTGATTTGTCATTGCGCGTCAGGTCCGGGCTGATGATCGTCCAACTCATTCCGCCATCGGTGGTCTTGAACAACACTTCGCCCGCAAAGTAGAGCGTCTTGGGATCGTGCGGCGAAAAGACAATAGGCTCCGTCCATTGGAAGCGATGCTTGACGTCCGCCGCCGACCAGCCGATGGGATTCACCGGCCAGGGATTGATCGCCTGTTCTTCATGCGTGCGGCGATCATAACGAGTAATGTGGCCGCCGTAAGATCCGGCATACACGATCTGAGGATCGGATGGGTCGGGCGCGATGTAGCCGCTCTCGCCGCCGCCGACGTCATACCAGTCCGTGCGATCGATTGCGCCGTCGGGGCTCGCGCTGGCGATGGCAACGGTTGAGTTGTCCTGCTGTGCGCCGTATATGTAGTACGGAAACCGGTTGTCGGTCGTGACGTGATAGAACTGCGCGGTGGGCTGGTTGTACTGGCTGGTCCAGCTATCACCGCCGTTGGTGGAGATGGTCGCGCCGCCATCGTTTCCATTGATGAGGCGCTTGGGGTTAGTCGGGATCGATCCAGAGAGCATGATTGTCACCGTGCGGTGCGTGCAACTGGCTGAACGTCTTGCCGCCATCGGTCGAGCGATACGCACCCGTGTTCAGGATGTAGACGGTGTCTGCGGACTTCGGGTCGGCGAAGATGTGCGAGTAGTACCAGGCGCGCTGGCGAAAACGATGGTCGTCGGTTGTCAGATGCCAGGAATCGCCGCCATCGTCGGAACGATAAATCCCACCTTTCTCGGCCTCGACCACGGCCCACACGCGATTGGGATTGGCTCCCGAGACAGTGACGCCAATGCGCCCCAAAACGCCTTCGGGCAGGCCGTGGCCCTTGAGTTCCTTCCAGGTGGTGCCGCCGTCGATCGAACGGTAAAGACCGCTGCCCGGGCCGCCACTATCCATGCTCCAGGGCGTGCGGCGAGCCTGCCAGAGCGCCGCATAAACGATGTTCGCGTTGGTGGGATCGAAAGCGAGGTCGATGCCACCGGTCTTCGAATCCTTGTAAAGAACCTTCTGCCAGGTCTTGCCGCCGTCTTGCGTACGGAAGATGCCGCGCTCCTCGTTATCGGCAAAGGGATGGCCGAGCGCAGCCACGAAGGCGATGTCAGGATTCTTTGGATTGACGATGAGCCGCCCGATAGCGTGAGTGTCTCCAAGGCCCACAAACTTCCAGGTGGCGCCAGCGTCGATCGATTTGTAGACACCGTTGCCGCCGACGATGTTGCCGCGGATGCACGCCTCGCCTGTCCCCACGTAGATGACGTTCGGGTCTGACTCGGAAACCGCGATGGCTCCGATTGAAGGCGATGCGTCCTTTGTCTTGTCGAAAATTGGTTTCCAGTTGAGGCCGCCATCTGTGGTCTTCCAGACGCCGCCGGCGACCGCGCCAAAATAATACGTATCATTTTGGCCGACCACTCCCGCTACCGCGACCACGCGCCCGCCGCGATACGGGCCGACCAGGCGGTACTGCATGCCTCTTCCACGGGCCCTGGACTCGCAGCATCGTCCTGGCTGGCATCAGCGGACGGCGCGCCGCCCGTCTCTGAAGCCTTTTGCGATTCTGCCTGCTTTTGAGCCGAATCAGAGGTTTGCTTTGGTGGGTGTTTTGCGGCGAATGCAGTGGGGATAGAACAGGCAAGAAGAAGGACGAGCGCAGCGGTTCGCAAAGAGTTCCTCCGGGATAGAAATCGACGAGTCACGCAAACTCTAATAGTAAACCGGCCCAACGGACGAAACAGATCGCAATTAGACTTTTTGACGATTCAAACTGGCATTGGTTCAGTAATCCATGATAGACTCATGACTAGTCAGACTAGTTTTATGATATCGACCAAAGATCATTGGCAACTCCAAACCGCGAAAGCTCGCTTCAGCGAGTTGTTCCGTCGTGCGCGCAACGAGGGGCCGCAATACGTAACGCGCCAGGGCAAAGAAGCGGTTGTCGTCCTGGGAGCGGAGGAATTCGAGCGCCTCAATCGCCGGAAGCGGAAAACCAGTCTCGTGCAGTTCTTTGCAGAATCTCCCCTAGTTGGCTCCGGTATCGACTTGGAACGCAAACCGGACTATGGCCGCAAGGTCAAGTTGTGAATGGATTCTTGCTCGACACCAACATTGTTTCCGAGTTGGTGCGTCCCCGACCCCACGTGCACGTCATCAACTGGATGGATTCTGCCGATGAGGACCTGCTCTTTGTCAGCGTCCTCACGTTGGGTGAAATACGTAACGGGATCGCCGCCCTGGGAGATCCGGCGCGACAAGCACGATTAGAGATGTGGCTGAGCAGACTGATCGCGCGCTTCGAAGGACGAATTCTCATTGTCGACAGGGTAATCGCTAATCGCTGGGGACAAATCGCCGGCTCGCTTGCTCTACGCGGATCGTCGCTGTCTGTGATTGACGGCTTGCTCGCAGCCACCGCGCTGCACCACGGCCTGACCCTGGTAACCCGCAATACGCGCGACGTATCGCAAACGGGAGCGATAGTGCTCGATCCCTGGATAGGATGACTGGCTGGCCGGAGGAAATTAAAGCTTCCTTCCAAGACTAGACCACAAAATACTTCGCCGCAGGGTGATGGACGACGATCGCCGATGTGCTCTGCTCCGGCTCCAGCAGGAAGCCTGACGTCAGGCGGACTCCTACATTCTTCTCAGGGTCGAGAAGTTTGAACAGCTTCGTCTGATCCTCCAGATTGGGGCAGGCCGGGTATCCGAATGAATAGCGCGAGCCCTGATACTTCTGGTGGAACAAATCCCGAATATGCGGCGAATCCTCGCCTGCGATTCCCAGTTCCTCGCGCATCTTCTTATGGTGATACTCGGCGAGCGCCTCCGCCGTCTCCACACTCAGGCCGTGCAGATAGAGATACCGCGTATACTCCCCACCCTCAAACAGCCGCTGGGTTTCGACCGAGGCCTTCGGACCAATCGTGACCAGGGAGAGACCCAACACATCGGTCTTTCCCGAGCCGGCCCGCGCGAAGAAATCTGCAATGCAGAGCTTTCGACCTTCCTTCTGTCGCGGGAAGGTGAAGCGGAGAAGCTCGCGCATTTGCGTGGGGACAGCCGCCCCCGGCTGTCCGGCAGGCGCAGCCGGCTTTTCCTCCGGCGAATACACGACTACGTCATTGCCTTCGCCCACCGCCGGGAAATATCCATAGACAACCTTGGGCTCGAATAACCCGGCGGCCATCACTTCCTCTTCCAGCTTTTTCTTGATTGGACGATACTTCTCTTCCACCAGCCGTGCGTAGTCTTCCTGCGATGCAGTCTTCAACTGCCACTGGTTCTTGAACAGAGCCGTGTCGTTGATGTATTGGAAGATCTCGCGCAGATCGTAGTCTTTTTGTACGCGCACACCCCAGAACGGCGGAGCCGGAATACGTGGCGCATCCGTCACCACCGCGCTGCGTTCGGCAAATACCGGTCCGATCTCTTCATCCACGGCGGCTGCCTTCGCATATTCCTTGACGGTCTTGCCGTCCTGCAAGCGCGCCGAGCGTTTGCCATCTTCCGCGGCCAGGTCTTCCATCACGTGCAGGCCGGCGAACGCATCCTCGGCGTAGAACACGGCATTCGAATACTCGCGGCGCAGATCGTCTTCGACGTACTTCCGCGTCAGCGCCGCACCGCCGCAGATCACCGGATATTCCAATTGCCGCCGCTGGAGGTCCTGAATCACGTACTTCATCTCAAGCGTCGACTTCACCAGCAAGCCGCTCAGGCCGATGGCATCCGCCCGGTGCTCCTGCGCGGCATGAATAATGGTGTCCCCCGGCTGCTTGATTCCAAGATTGACGACTTTATAGCCGTTATTCGAGAGGATGATATCGACCAGATTCTTGCCGATGTCATGCACGTCGCCCTTGACCGTCGCGAGCACAATCGTGCCCTTCTGCTGGGAGCCAGTCTTCTTCTCCATCTTCGGCTCAAGGTAAGCCACTGCTGCTTTCATGACGCCAGCCGAATCGAGCACCGACGGCAACTGCATTTTGCGTGCGCCGAACAAGTCGCCGACGGTTTTCATGCCATCGAGCAACACCGTGTTGATCAGATCGAGCGCCGTATATTGCCGGAGCGCTTCTTCAAGTAACTCTTCAAGACTGCGCTTCGCCGAGCCTTCGCCGACTGACTTCTCTCCATTGATGATCGCGTACTTCAGCTTGTCTTCGATGGAGAGAGCTTCGACATGGGCTGTTGTTTGCGCCTGTGGTTTGCCCTTCTTCCCGGCGAAGTGCTGCATGTAAATCTGCAGCGGATCGCCATTCGACCGGTCCTGATAAATCAGCTTGCGCGCGAGTTCAACTTCTTCCTGAGGAATTTTGTACAACGGGTAGATTTTGGTGTAGTTGACGATCGCGATATCGAGACCGTTTTCGACCGCCTCGTGCAAAAATACCGAGTTCAGCACGCGCCGCGGATAGGCGTCGAGGCCGAAGCTGATGTTGCTCACCCCCAGCACAGTCTTCACTTCCGGCAATTCCTGCCGGATGCGCTTCACCGCATTCAGTGTCTCGATGCCGGCAGAACGGTATTCTTCCTGGCCGGTCGAGATCGGCAAGGTCAACGCGTCAAAAATCAGATCGACGGGACGAATGCCATATTTTGTCGTCGCCAACTCGAATATGCGGCGTGCAATGGCAACTTTCTTGTCCGCCGTCAGCGCCATGCCCTCTTCGTCGATGGTCAGCGCGATCACGGCCGCGCCGTAGCGCTTGGCCATGGGCAGAACCTTCGAGGTGCGTTTCTCGCCGTCTTCCAGGTTGATCGAATTGATGATCGCTTTGCCGGGAATGCGCTTGAGCGCCTCTTCCACCACGTCCGCCTCGGTCGAATCCACGAGAATGGGCGCCGGCACGCGCGTCGCAATCTTTTCCAGAATCGCCGACATGTAACTCTTCTCGTCCTCACCCACGATCGCACAGCAGAGATCAAGCATGTGCGAGCCTTCATTCGCCAGTTTCTTGGCTAATGCGAGGATGTCGTCATACTTCTTTGCTCGCACCAGGTTGCGGAAATGCTCGACGCGCGTCGTCGTGTTCATCTCTTCTGCAACGATCAGCGGCTTGGGCTCGAGATCGAGAGGAACCGAAGTGTACGCACTTGAGGCCGCTCCCACCGCCTTCACATCTCTTCTTGCCGGTTCGACGCCAGAGACCGCTTCCACCACGGCCTTCAGGTGTTCAGGCTTGGTTCCGCAGCATCCGCCAACAATGCGGACGCCGTAATCAACCACGAAGTGCTTGTGGAATTTAGCCAGCTCTTGGGGTGAGAGTTTATAAACGGCATGGCCGCCCTCGTTCTGCGGAAGTCCTGCGTTGGGAAGGACAGAAACTTCCTTCGTAGAGTTCAACGCCAGATAGCGGACGGCCTCATTCATCTCGGCCGGACCGGTGGCGCAATTCAAACCAATTACATCGATGTCGTAGGGCTCAAGGGCGGTGAGCGCGGCGCCGATTTCCGTGCCGAGCAGCATCGTCCCGCTCTCCTGCAACGTGACCTGAACGGTGACGGGCAGGCGCTTCCCTGCCTTGCGCATCGCCTCGATCACGCCCACGGTGGCGACCTTCGCCTGCAACAGATCCTGCGCCGTCTCGATTAGCAGGACATCGACACCGCCCTCGATCAGAGCTGCAGCTTGCTCCTCATAGGCGGCAACCATAGCATCGAACGTAATGTGCCCGAGCGAGGGCAGCTTGGTGGTAGGTCCCATCGAACCAGCCACAAAACGAGGATGGTCTTTGGTCGAAAATTGCTGCGCCACTTCACAGGCCAGCTTTGCCGCCGTGATGTTGATCTCGCGCACTCGATCAGCGAGTTCGAATTCGCCTAGAACGGTGCGTGTGCCGCCAAAAGTATTGGTCTCAACGACGTCGCAACCCACGCGCAGGAAGTCTGCATGGATGTCACGAATGATGTCGGGACGGCTCAGCACCAGAACTTCAGAGCAGTTCTCTTTCCCCCAATAATCGTCGAGCGATGGCTGGCGTACCTGAATGTTCGTGCCCATGGCCCCGTCGTAAACGACTACGCGTTCCTGCACGGTCTGGAGAAAAGTGGACATTGTGATTCGTTCGCTATTCGTCGTTCGCTCTTCGCCGCCCCTTTGGTCTCTCTATTGTTGCAGAATTCCACCGTTATTCCGCGCCGGTTTCATCGTAAAGGCCTTTACGAAGGGCCAACGACCCGTTGGGAACAGCGAGTGAACTTATGCAAGAAAGCCGGCCGCTGGGGCCGGCGCTGGACTTGCTTCAAAATCTAATGCTCTTTAGCTGCCAGGCACCATCTCTGCCGGAGCGCCGCCCGCAGTTTCCGCACCGTTGAAAACGGCATTCGCGCCCATGTGCGCGGGCGCAATCGACAGCAATTGCTCCTTGCGATAAATCAGATTGCTGGCGTTGAAGGTAGCCAGTTCAAATCCATGGCCGTGGGTGATCGCATCCGTTGGGCATGCTTCGACACAATATCCGCAAAAGATGCAGCGGTTGTAGTCGATGTTATAGACCTTGGCATAACGCTCGGCGCCCGAGATGCGCACCTGATCGGTGTTCTCGGCCGCTTCAATGTAGATGCAATTCGCCGGACAGGCCGCCGCGCATAGAAAACAGGCGACACATTTTTCCAAACCGTTTTCGTCGCGTTGCAAAACATGCATCCCGCGGAAGCGTTCCTGGAACTTGGCGCCTTTCAGCGGCCCCGGCCCGTCGGGATAGTTCTCCACAATACTGGGCTGGAACATCTCCTTCAGGGTGATCGTCATACCCTGCGCAATCGCGCCGATGTTCTTGATTACAGACATATCGTGATTAGTATAACGGATGTAGAACGTTAGTGGCCCAGCCGACCAAGACGGCCTGATCTGGTAATTGACTTCTGCCCGGTTTGGGGGGACACTCGCCTTAAAGCCTGTTTACTTACAATACACTGCACAGGCTGCTGGAACAGCGCATGCTTCCGAGCCCTATTCCCAGGTCCGGGCCAATTCCTGACGATTCCGATCCGCTGCGCCTGCCCGATCTCACATATATTCTTGAGCAGCACGTTCAAGCCGGATTCCCTCCCGATCTGGCGCTTGATCTGGTGCTCAACGAACTAGTTGTTCGCGCCGCCGACGCTACCCACGCCACGGCTGCCGCTCTAGCTCTGGCACGCGGAGATGAGATGGTCTGCCGCGCAGCCACCGGACCTCACGCTCCCGACCTCGGCATTCCCATCAATACCCGCGATGGCCTCTCGGGCGCGTGCGTCCGCACCCGCTTGCCGCAGCTTTGTGACGATGCCGAATCCGACCCCCGGGTTGATCCCGTGGCCTCTCGCCACTTGGGCATCCGTTCCATGCTGATTGTGCCCGTCTTCGAACCGGTATCGACCGGGACAGCGGACGACACTATGCACGCCGGATTAGACAACGAGCAACTACTTAACCACACGTTGGACGACTCGCCATCCGCAGGCGTGATGCACGGTGATGAGTTGAGCGATCCGCCGGATGTCCGTCCGCGCATGGGTTCATACACCGGTCCGCAAATCGGTCTTCGTCGCCATGACAACGTCAGCGAAATCCGCGTCCATCAACTCGCCGGCGTCCTGGAAGTTTTTTCTCCTTTGCCAAACGCTTTCTCCCAGTCCGCCGAAACAGTGCTTGAGGATTTTGCCCGCGAGTGCGCCCGGATTCGCCGGGTTGCCGCTCAAATGCGAACTCGCCCACCCGCCGAAATTATCTCGCCCGAAGACGAGTCCACTCCCGCCGATCCCGATTTTATCCCGGCCGCTTCCGTCGTGAATGATTCCCCGCCAGTGCCTGAGCGCCGCGCCCAGTCCTACCAATCCTGGACCTTCGTCCTCGCAGCGCTCGTCATTCTCGCGGCGGCCACCCTGAGTTTCTTGATTGGATCACGCGTAGGATGGCTCCGCTCACCGCAACCTGCCTCAATACCGCCCGCTTCAACTACTCCGCTGGCGAAGCCGGGCCCTGCCAATTCATCTCCGCCAGCGGCGGCGAATTCGGCGCCCGTCACGCAGACGGCTCGCCCTGCGCATCAGAAGCCTGCACAGCCGATTTCTTCGCATTCAACCAGGGAACGTCCGGACAATTCCAACGAACTCGTCATCTACGAAAAGGGCAAAGTGTCTTCCGCCTGCCCTCTTCTCACGATTCCGCCCGCAGCCAGTCTGCCAGTCAAAGTTCGAATTCGGAAGGCGCTTTACCGAGCACCGTCTGGCTCGCGCCCGATGAAGCAGAGAGTCTTCTCGTCAACCGCGTGGAACCGCAATATCCCGCCGACGCAATTGCCGCTCATCGTTCCGGCAACGTTACTCTTGAAGTCCACGTCGCCGAAGACGGATCCGTCTCCTCGGTCCAAACCCTTAGCGGAGACCCGCTCCTTGCCACTGCCGCCGCCCAGGCCGTCCGCAACTGGCGCTATCAGCCCTACCGGTCGCACGAACAGCCATCCCCGTTCCAGACCGATGTCACGCTGACTTTCTCGCTTCCCAACTAACCCGGGCCGTGAAGCAGATTCTCAAGAGAATGCCAGTTCCTTGGCTCGCTGCACGGCTTTCACGACTGCCTTGATCAGCGTCACGCGCAGCTTGCCTTCTTCCAGTTCCATAATTCCGTCGATCGTGCATCCGGCCGGCGTTGTCACCGCGTCCTTTAACAGCGCCGGATGATCTCCCGTTTCGAGCACCACCCGCGCCGCGCCCATCGTGGTTTGCGCTGCCAGCAGGGTAGCGATATCGCGCGGCAGCCCGACCTTCACTCCAGCCTCCGCCAGCGATTCCAGAATGATGTAGATGTACGCCGGGCCGCTGGCCGAGAGTCCGGTCACGGCATCCATATGCTTTTCGTCCACCACAACCGTTCGCCCCACTGCCGAGAAAAACTTCGTCGCCATCTCGAGATGCTGCTTGTCGGCAAACTTTCCCTTGCATAGCGCCGTCATCCCCGCACCCAGCACACAAGGAGTATTCGGCATCGCCCGCACCACAGCGGCCTCCTTCTCAAGCCCGCGCTCGATCATGTCGGTAGGCACCGACGCGGCCACCGAAATCAGCAACTGATCCCCCGTCACGTCGGCGCGGATCTCCCGCACCACATCCGCTACCACTTGCGGCTTCACGCAAATAAAAACAACGTCCGCGCCGCGCACGGCTTCCCGGTTGTCGGTGCCCGCATGCACTTTCAACTTGTCCTTCAACAGGCGCGCCCGCTCGGCATGCGCCACTGTCACCCACGTCTCACTCGCCTTCAGCAATCCATCGCGCAAAAACGATTGCAGCAGGATTGATCCCATTTTTCCTGCACCCAGAATCGCAATCTTTTTCTTTCCGCCGTCACTCTTCGCCATAAAACATCTCTCCCGATGATTCCCGTTCAACGATGAACTTTCAGTTTGTTCAGCGAAACTACATTATCAACGAATTCGGCCTTCCTCTGAGTCCTCTGTGCCCTCCGTGGTTAAGGCTCTTGAGTTCCTGCGCACGCACATTGTCACGCCGTGACCACTCCCGCCCTCCGCACCATCTCTACAATCTCCCGCCCAATCGGCAACGACGCAGTCGCCGCCGGAGACGGCACGTTCAGCACGTGCAAAAATCGTTCCCGCGCGACGAAGCGGAAATCGTCCACCAGCGTTCCGTCCGCCGCCACCGCCTGCGCCCGCACGCCCGACCCGCCCGCCGTCATGTCCTCCATCCGCACCTCCGGCACCAAGCGCTGGCACGAGCGCACGAATTTCCGCTTCGACCAGCTCCTCCTGATCTCCGCCAGCCCATTCTTCCAATGTCGTTGCGGCCATCGCCCGGAACCCCGAATACCCGATCACTTCCATGGTCTCGCCCAAATCAAAATCGGTCCGCCGGTATCCCTCTCTGCGGAAGGCCAGCACCGCGTTTGGCCCCGCATCCACATTCCCGTGAATCCGCCGCGTGAAGTGCACGCCCAGAAATGGATATGCCGGATCCGGCACCGGATAAATCAGCGCCCGCACCAGTCCCACCCGCGCCGGAGCGAGATCGTAATATTCCCCGCGAAACGGAACCAGCATCATCCCCGGATCGTGTCCCGCCAACTGCGCCACCCGATCGCTATACAAGCCCGCGCAATTCACCACATAGCGCGCCGCGAAGTCTCCCGCCCGAGTCCTCACCACCACTTCACTTCGGAGACTTCGCGAAGCCTATCACGCCGGCGCCGGTCTTCACCTCAACGCCGCGCCCCGTCGCGATCTCCGCATACTTCTGCGTCACCAGCGAGTAGTCGGTAATTCCCGTCGATGGCACCTGCAGAGCCCGCACCCCGCCGACATGAGGCTCGATCTCCCGCATCGCTTCCCGGTCGAGCAATCGCAGTCCCACGAGCCCGTTCGCTTCACCTCGCGCCCGCAAATCGTCCAGCCGCGCCGCTTCTTCTGCGTTCGTGGCCACAATCAATTTTCCGCAGACTTCGTGCGGAATTCCATGCTGCGCGCAGAATTCCACCATCTCCCGCGCGCCCGCCACGCACAGCCGCGCCTTCAGCGATCCCGCCTTGTAATAAACCCCGCTGTGGATCACGCCGCTGTTGTGTCCCGTCTGGTGTCGAGCCAGTCCGTCTTCTTTTTCCAGCACAATCACGCGCGCCCGCGGAAACGCCTCCGCCACCTGCATCGCAAACGACATTCCCACAATCCCGCCACCCACCACCAAAATGTCATAAGAAGAAGTCATAAATTTAGGAGGAGTCATGAAGCACACGAATCTTACAATCTGTCTTCCTGAGCGGAGTGGCAATCACGCGCAGCGCGGTTGCCACGGAGTCGAAGGACCCCTATTCCCAGCAATGTTCACGATGGTTATCGCGGATCGCAGAGTCCACTTACGATCGTACCTCTCCGCGAGGCCCAGCAATGTGACGCACAAACAAAAAGCGCGGACAAGAATCCGCGCTTAGCCGAGATGCTGAAACTGAAATCTAATTCACAATCAGCGTCACTCACATCCTCCTGCCCCATTCCCCCCGCCGCCGTCGCGGTCACCTGAATATTCGAATATGTTCCGATGGCGGTCGCGGGCTGAATAACCACCCCCGCCGATCCCGGAGTGGGCGTCAACGCCGATGTCGCGGTCACCACCACAGAAGCCGGGTTCGGCACGACCGCCGGCGACGTATAGAGCCCGTTGGCGTCAATTGTTCCATTTCCATTACCGCCGGTCACCGCCCAAGTCACGGTTTGGCTGGCGCCATTGTTTACGCTCGCGGTAAATTGCTGCTGGGTCGCTGAGGACGGCCAGGTATTGCCCGGCCTCATTCACAAACAAATATGCCAAATTCGGACTCACGGCTACTGCCAATGTGGGATTCGTCACCGTTACCGTCGCCGATCCCGGACTAAACCCAGACACCGTTGGCGTCGCCGTCACAGTTACGGTCGGCCGGAGTCGGCACCTCCGCCGGCGCCGTGTAAAGTCCATCGTCAGGCCAATGGTCCCGATCGGTTGCGTGGTTGCTCCAGTCACTCCCCATGTCACAGTTTGGTTTGCGGTGAACTGCTGCTGTTGTTCCTATCACCACATTGCCCTCGAAGGGCTCACGGATACGGGATTCGGTGAAGTCGACGCCTCCACCCAACGCCCCTCCGCAGGCCAGCAGCGACGTCAGCCACGCGAGTGCAACGAAGCTTGCGGCGATCGCCTCTCTGCGAGTTGGTCTCCGGCGTGTAATCCCTGCCAACAGCAGGCCCGCCGGAAACAGCAGCCACGCCAGAGCAAGTCCGCCCGCTTTGCGGGCACTTGGCTGTGACCTCGGAAGCTTGCGCTGATCGCTGGGTACTGGGTACTGGCTACTGGATGCTGATTGATTCGGCCCCATCGTTGAAATTGTCAGGGTCACAGGGGTCGTTGCCGCACCTGCAGCAATCGACGGTGGACTAAAACTGCAACCAGTGAGCGCGGGCAGATTCGCACACGCAAGAGTCACCATCCCGCTGAACGTCGCTCCGCCGACGGGAACCGCCGAAAAGTTGTAAGTCGCACTCTGTCCCGCCCCGACCGTCACCGCATTGTTTCCGGTATCGGTCCACGTAACGTCGGTGCCTACCGTCAGGCTCACCGCTTGCGCGTGCGTCAGCGTCCCGTCCGTGCCCTGGATGTTGAAGTTGAACGTCGCAGCGGTTGCGCTTCCCACCGTCACCGTAAAGGGCGCGCTGGGGTTCGCGGTCGGCACCAACGACGAGGGAACGAACGTGCAACCCGGGAGCCGTGCCCGTACAACTCAGGTTCACACTCGTGTTGTATCCATTAAGCGCCGTCAAAGTGCCGTTCCACGTCATATTCTGGCCCACCACCGTGGCATTCGGCACGGCCGTAACCGCGGGCGTAAAGTCCGCGGCTGGACCCGCCACGATGTGCAGCGTCACCGCCGCGTCGTGTTCAATGGCCTGCGGATCGGTCCCGACCGCGTGAGCGTTGAAGCTATAGTCACCAACCACACCGCCCGCGGTAACTGTGTAAGTCGCGCCTGATGGCGTTGGCGTCTGTTGGGCGGTTGCTTGCGGCGTCGGGTTTTGCGGCGTACTCAGCAGGCACGTTGTCGGCTTGGCTCCCGTGCAGCTCAGGTTGACGGGACTCGCGTATCCCGCAACTGCCGTCAGCGTGCCGCTAAATGTCGCATTCTGCGCCCGCAGACACCGTCTGCGGCGTATTGGAAATGACATTCGTGTAATCCGGCGCTATCGCCAGCGCATATTCCCAGATGCCCCGCCCATAGGTCGAAACGCGCAGCTTCTTTGTACCGTCGTAATTGAACATCCGGATCGCGGTCACCGGCACATTCGGCAAGTATCCCGTCGCTCCGGGCAGAGAAGGCGTGCCCACCTCGCTCCAGACCCGGCGCTCACCGTCGAACTCACAAACAAACCCACGTCGGTGCCCGCATAGATCTGGTGCGGAGTAGCGGAGGAGTCCAGCAGCAGCGCATTCACTGGCGCGTCGGGCAGGCCAGCGCTGCCGCTCCCGGACCAGTCGCGTCCACGTCGCGCCCGCATTTGTGGTCTTGAAGACGTGCGAAACATTGAATCCCATGATTCCGACATAGGCCGTGGCGCCCGTCGCATCGCTTCGGTCGACCGCGACCGATGAAATTGTGTAGTTGGATGGATTGATATTCCCAGTGACCTGCGCCATGGGAGCGACCCCGGCGTTGGTCGTCACCCACACCTCGCCGCCGGAGGGGTTCGTTGCGTTCGGTCCGGTCCCTTCGGTCGTCGCGTAGACGGTCGTCGACATAAAGTCCGCGGTCGGCCCGCCTGCGTCGAGAGCGCTCACCAGGTTAATTTCCTCCCCCGTGCACGTCGTCGGACTCAGCGTGTCGAAATCCACGCTCAAGGTCGAGAACGAACTGGGCGGCACCGTCGGCGCTCCGCGCCAGACGCGGCAGGTTCCCACGATCATTTCATTGGGATCCTGCGGATCGAGAATGTATGGCGTGTAAAACGCGCCCCGTCCCCGCCCACCTGTTCGCTGCCGACGGTCAGAGCGAAAGTGTCGGTTGTGCAATTAACGCCGCCCGCGCACGCATAAATATTGACGTAGGTGTTCGCCGTGTACCACTCAGTGGGCGGCCAGGCGTTGTTGGCATTGATCGCGTTATATCCGCCATCGCCGCCGTTTACCGTCAGCCATTCTGCAGAAGCGGTAGCTGAACTTGTTCCCGGAGAACCATTGCCCTGCGTGCCGCCCAGCACCGTGTTTTGATCCGTAGGATGGAGCGAGAACGAAACAAACTGTGTCAGCGATCCAATCGTTCCGTTTGGCACCGAGGAAGCGTTCAGGTTGTCGAAGCCATTCGCAACTCCGCAACTTCCGCTGTCCAGCTTGGTGAATCCGTCCAGTGTCCGGTAGATTCCTCCGTCGTTCCCGAAATACATCATCGCCTGGCCGTTCGCGAGCATGAAATCCAGCCCATGCTCATTCGGATGAACCTTCGCGATGCCGCTGCACCCGTAAACGTGAGTCAGGTTGATCCACTGGTTGGGAAAATTCTGGTCAAGAGTCGTACAAGTGGACAGCGCCGTTCGTCAACTCACATTTGAAAAGATTTACCGCGCCCGCATAAAGATCAGTCGCCTGGCCATCGGGCACGGCTGCGATCTTGAGGTTGTAATAGCCCTGCTCCACGCCGCAACCGTTATTGCCCGGATCGCCACAGTTCGCGATGCCCGTCTCGTCGATCGCGCTCCAACTGTTGCCGCCATCCAGCGACCGCCAGATGCCGCCATCAACAACGTCTCCCTCCGTTATCTGCAACCAGACTGACGAACCAGAAATACATCTCCTGCGCGTCCGGGGACAACCGCCAGTTGCCCGCGATAAATCGGACAAGACGATCCGCTCGACGGGATTTGCGCGGGACAGTTTGCCGTGCTCAGGTTGGCCGGATTCGGCTGGTTCGCAAGCCGTGTCCAGTTCTGGCCATTGGTCGATGAGTAGACCCCGTGATATCGGACCGCGGCAAAGAACTTTCCCGCCACTGCGTTGTAGACCACATCCGTCGCCGAAATCGACACCGGACTGATGGCCACACCCGCATCCTGAGGAACCTGAAACGCCCACGTCTGCCCGCTGTCGCTCGAGTAATACAACCCGCGATTCGTCAAACTCGAAATGTCGCCATCATCAAATCCCTGGGACGTAGTGCCCGTAGCGGCAACCACGGTACTCGTCAGCGCGGTATCCCACGCGAAATTGGAGAATCCGAGCCCGGCAAACGACAGAGCAGGATTGTTGCCGGTCGCGGTCGGAATCAAGGTCCAACTGTTTCCCTGATTCGTCGATCGCAGAATCCCCACGCCGTAATAACTGTCGATCGCGCTGTTCGGCTCGCCCGTTCCAACCAGAAGCACGCTACCGTCCGGCTTCACCGACACCGCGCCATTCACCAGCGACGCCTGCTGATCCGTCAGCGCAGTCCAGGTAACGTTCGTAGCCGGCACACTCGCCGCATTGGTGGACTTCCACACTCCTCCCGACGCACCGGCAACATACACCGTGTTGCCGGTAGCGTCGGTCGGGTCGATCGACACCGCCGTCACTCGGCCCGATACCGCGCCATAGGAATTTTGATCTGAAATCAGCGGAGCCGGACCCAACGCAACCCAAGGTGTCCCGGACTGCGTCTCAGGTTCCTTCCGATTTCGTGCCGCCGCGCGCGCAGCCATCTTCTGCCGATGTGCCCGCAGGCGCAGCGCCGCCGCCGATTGCCCCGCAGACGCAATCCGCCCGCGCATCATCCACCGGTCGCGCAGCCCGAGACGATCCTTATCCTTTTCCCGATCATCCTTGCCTGCATCATTCTTCTGCGTCGCAGAATCGTAAGCTGACTCTCGCTTCGATCCCTGAGCGAAAGCGCCCGGCAGAAGCCCGCTGCCAATAACACAGCCAAACAAGAGAGTGAATGCAGAAAAAAACGGCCAAAAAGCAGACAGCGCAAAGTGCTTTTTCATACAGGAAAACCACCCTGCGCGAAACTACCAAACGGCCTCAATCGAGGATGTGATCCAGAACAGAAACGCCGTCTACCAAAGTGCCTCCGTCCTAAGTAGCCCTCACTCCAGGGATCGGTCAACTCGCCAGCCGGGAGAACGTGACCAACGCCTTATGACTACGGTGTAACTGACCGCAGTCGTTAGCGCATTCCGCTATCTGTAAAATAAAACTCAGTCGATGTCGGCAGAGTCGTCGCCAGAGCACAAGCCCGGCTCGGCCGAGGCTTTGGTTTTCCGCAATACTTGGGAGTTCCACAAATGGGGAAGGCAAGGATCGTCTGTCTGATACTGGCCTTATCCCCCTTTGCCTTTGGCCAAGCCAATCACGGCGAACTCCGGCTTAAAGTCACCGATCCCGCGGGACTTGGGGTTCGCACCGCAGTGCAGATCGTCAGCGAAGCGAACGAGTATCGAAACACCCTCACCACGGATGCGGACGGCAATCTGATCGCGCAGCGTCTTCCCTATGGCATTTACAACATCGAAATTCAAGCAGCCCGGTTTTGCGACGCTCTCACAGACCATCAATGTTCAAACCTCCGTGCCGATGGAATACAACCTTCAGTTGAAGCTGTCAGCGGTGGGTGAAGTGGTCAACGTCAACGCTGCCAATACCCTCGTCAATCCCGACGAGGCTGGCGCGGTCAGCCAGATCGGGTTGGAGGAAATTCAGGACCGCGTCACCTCCGTTCCGGGACGCTCCATGCAGGATCTCGTCAACGATCAGCCGGGCTGGCTCTACGAAGGCAACGCCGTGCTGCATCCGCGCGGCTCGGAGTATCAAACGCAATTCGTAGTCGATGGAATCCCGCTGACCGACAACCGTTCTCCCGGCTTCGGGCCCGAGCTGGAAGCCGATGACGTGCAGTCCGTAACCATCTATACCGCGGGCATCCCCGCGGAATATGGCCGCAAAATGGGAGGCGTAGTTGAGGTCAACACGCTCCAGGATGTGCAGGCGGGCTTCCATGGCGACATGGTGCTTTCGGGAGGAAGTTTCGATTCTGCCGGAGTCTTCGCGCAGGGGCAATATGTCTGGGGCAAGAATGCCGTTGGCGCGAGCGCCAGCGGCAGCATGAGCGACCATTATTTGAATCCCGTGGTCCCGCAAAACTATACGAATGCGGGCACGCTGGGCGATTTTTCCGTCCACTACGAGCGTGACCTCACTCCCCGGGACCGCCTGAATCTGATCGTACGCCACGAACTGGCGCGCTATGAACTTCCGAACGAGCAAGTCCAGGAAACTCCTCATCCCGACCCGTTCGACCCATCCCAGCCCCTGGTTCGCAGCTTGAAACCGCGAACAACATTGAAACCATGGGTATCGCCTCCTATCAACACACGTTTTCGCCGAGTGTGGTGGCGGATCTGCGCGGAATGGTGCGCGACAACGAAAACAACTTCAACTCCAACGACTATTCAACCCCGATCGAAGTCTTCCAGCACAACTGGTTTCGTGAGGGATATCTACGCGGCACCATTAGCGTGGATCACGGCCGGCATGAGTGGAAAGCAGGCTTCGAAACCGACAATGCAACGCTGAATGAGAATTTCCGCTATCAGATCACCGACCCCACGCAGTTCGATCCCAGCACTCCGCCTACTTTTTCCTTCATCGCCAATCGCCCCGATCTTGAGCAGTCTGCCTTCGTCCAGGACCGAATCCGTCTTGGCAAATGGACGATCAGCGCCGGCTTGCGTTGGGATCACTACCAGTTGCTCCTGAACCGGCAGTTGGCGCAGCCGCAGACTGGCAGTTTCGCGTTACTTCCCTTCCGCGAATTTGCTGCTGCATTTCTCCTATGACCGCGTGTTCCAGACTCCTTCGTTCGAAAACATTCTTCTTTCCAGTTCTACCGCGATCGAGTCGCTCAACCCCACTGCATTTCTCCGCCTGCCGGTTCAGCCTTCCGCGGGCAATTACTACGAAGTCGGAATGACCAAAGGGATTGTGGGTAAAGTCCGGCGTGGACGCGAACTACTATCGCAGGTATGTAGGCAATTATGCCGATGACGACCAGATTCAGAACACCGCCATCAGCTTCCCGATCGCGTTCGAAAAATCGGTGATCTACGGAGCCGAAACCAAAATCGAATTGCCCGACTGGCATCGACTCTCTGGCTTTCTAAGCTATTCCTACATGGTCGGCAACGTCTGGTACCCGGTGACCGGTGGTTTGTTTCTGGGCGGCGGCGCGCAGGGTGTGGAAACGGCAAGCGGCCACTTCCCGGATTCACAAGATCAGCGCAATACCGTGCGTGGACGGCTCCGCTACCAAGTCACTCCCCGTTTCTGGATCGCCAGCGGAATTCAGTACGATAGCGGGCTGCCGTTTGAGTTTGAGTGCGATCCAACCGTGACCCTTCACCAATGCGTCTACGCGTCCGGCGGGCCGGCCGAGACCTATGGACAGGCTGTTATCAACCGTCTGAACTTCAGCCGGGGCCGCATTCTGCCTGCTTTCCAGGTAAACGCCTCCGCCGGGGCCGATATATATAGGTCCGACCGCGCAAAGATGCGCTTCCAGGCCGACGGACAAAACCTCACGAACGTTTTGAATGTGATTGACTTCGGCGGCCTGTTCTCAGGGAACGCCATAGGCCCGCCGCGCAGCTTCGCCCTGCGTCTCAGCACGATTTTCTAGCAGCATCTCAGCCCTCATTCCTTCTTGAACACTGCGTCCCTCGAGAAGCAGGAGGGTGCCCCATCCTAAAGTCGCGTCCTTTGCGACGTTAGGGTGGGTCTTGTCCCGAACAACCCGGTCGAGTGCTTTGGAAGTTTTTCCGCTAGAATGCTGTGATTTGTCAAACCACCTTTGAGCGGAGCCCAGTGACCTCGACCCGTTCTTCCGAACCCTTCCTCAACTCGCAGCAGTGGCACGCGTCAAGCGCCGCCTTCCTAGGCTGGACGCTGGATGCCTTCGATTTCTTCGTCACCGTGTTTCTGGTGAACACGCTGGCCGCGCAGTTTCATGTACCACCAAAGAAGATTATCGAAACGATCTGGTGGACTCTGGCGATGCGGCCGGTGGGCGCCGTGATCTTTGGCATGTTGGCCGACCGCTACGGCCGGCGCGGTCCGTTGATGGCCAACGTAGTCTTCTTTTCCGTGGTGGAGCTGCTGTGCGGGTTCTCGCCCAATTACACCTTCTTCCTCGTTTTGCGGACGATCTACGGCATCGGCATGGGCGGCGAGTGGGGTGTAGGGTCCTCGCTGGCCATGGAGAGCATTCCGCCCAAGCGCCGGGGAATAATTTCAGGGATCGTGCAGTCGGGATATTCATCCGGATACCTGCTGGCAGCCGTAGCGGCCAGATTCGTGCTGCCCGTGTGGGGCTGGCGCGCAATGTTCTGGGCCGGTGGACTGCCTGCCCTGCTTGCGTTCTATATCCGCTGGAAAGTAGTCGAGACAGAAGCCTGGAAACAGAATCGCATGCCGGGCTTCGGATCCATTGTGAAAGCCGCTGCAGCCAACTGGAAATTGGTCCTGTACATGGTCGGGCTGATGGCGCTGATGAACTTCTTGTCGCACGGCACGCAGGATCTGTACCCGCATTTTCTGGAGTCCGCGCGCGGTTTCGCCACTTCGACGGTGGCGAACATCGCGATCTTCTACAACGTGGGAGCACTGGTAGGCGCGCTGATCTTTGGCCGGCTCTCGGAGCCGGTCGGGCGGCGGCGAACGCTGGTGCTGGCGACCATGGTCGCGTTGTGCATCATTCCGGTCTGGGCATTCGGAAAGACGCTAATCGCATTGGCCCTGGGGGCGTTCGTGATGCAGGTGGGAGTGCAGGGCGCATGGGGAATCATTCCCGCGCACTTGAACGAACTGTCGCCGGCGGCGGTGCGTGGCCTGATTCCAGGGCTGGCCTATCAGTTGGGAGTTTTGCTGGCGTCGCCGGTAAACACGATCGAATATTCCCTGCGCGATCGCTGGGGATATTCCTGGGCGCTGGCTGGATTTGAGATCGCGGTCATTATCTTGCTGGCGCTGGTCGTGAGCCTGGGTCCTGAGAGCAAGGGCAAGCATTTTGTGACGCAAGATGCGGCAGCGAGTGGATAGGAAGCGATGGGCGGATGAACTGCACCGAAAGCGCAAAGCAGGCGCCACGATTCGGCGCGCGTATTGAAACCGCGAGCTGAGCGACCGGCCTCTCAGGCAACCTTGCCGTGATGTGCTTTGCCGGTGATCTTGCGCTGTTCGAGCATTACCGCCGCACCGAGAAAGACTCCAATGAGTCCGAAGATGGCGAGTGCAATCAGCGCGAGCAAAAGGATGGGCATAGATCCCTCCTGAGTTGAATTCTGAGGCCAGGGGTCCGCGCCAGCGGTGACGGCGGTCACCGCTTTTTGTGAGGTTCGAATTCCCATTTCTGTTTGCGGGCAGATTAAAGTTTGCCGTTCGCGCATCGGCAAACCGCGAAACGCTGTTAAAGTTAGGAACTGCACACCGACGAGCCGGATGTGCACAATGACTCTTCAAGGAGAAGGCTCGCATATGCGCATCGCGGTAGTGGGATCGGGATACGTTGGGCTGGTAACAGGAGCCTGTTTTGCGGATCTGGGGCACGAAGTCGTTCTGGTCGACGTCGACGAGAAAAGGCTCGAGGCACTGAGAACAGGCGCAGTGCCGATTCATGAGAAATTCCTGCCCGAGTTGCTGGCGCGGCACCAGGAACATCGCATCAAGTTTTCCGGCGACTTGCAAGCGGCCACGCGGGCAAGCGAGGCCATCTTCATCGCCGTCGGAACGCCGCCCACCGAAAGCGGCGATGCCGACATGTCGTATGTGGAATCGGTGGCGCGGGAAATATCGGGCGCCATCGACAGCTATAAGGTAGTCGTCGAGAAGAGCACAGTTCCCGTTTACACGAATGAATGGATTCGGACGATCATCATGCGGAATGGAGCCGATCCGGAGTTGTTCGACATCGCATCGAATCCGGAGTTCTTGCGCGAAGGAACGGCGGTCACCGACTTCCTATATCCGGATCGCATCGTGGTTGGTGTGGATCACGAGCGCGCCGCGGAAGTGATGCGCAAGGTGTACGGCCCGCTAACCAGCGGATGGTACTACGGCAGGGGCGACGCGATCCCTCGGCCTGACCGGGCGCAAGTGCCGCCCCGGCTGATCATCACCAGCGCCAAGAGCGCGGAGCTGATCAAGCACGCATCGAACGCATTCCTCGCCATGAAGATCTCCTTTATTAATGCCGTGGCGTCCATCTGCGAAACGGTCGGAGCCAATGTCCAGCAGGTATGCGACGGGATTGGAACCGATTCGCGAATCGGGCCAAGGTTTCTGAATCCCGGAATCGGATACGGCGGATCCTGTTTTCCAAAAGACCTGCTGGCGTTTCGCGCCGTGGCGAAAGAGGGCGGCTACGACTTCCGACTGTTGGAGGAAGTGATCCGCATCAACGAGGAGCAGCGGCGCCGGTTCCTGAAGAAAGTCCGCAGCGTGCTGTGGACGCTGCGCGGTAAAAGGCTTGGCGTCCTGGGGCTGGCATTCAAGGGAGGAACCGACGACATTCGTGAGTCTCCCGCCGTGTTGCTGGTGGAGGAACTGCTGCGCGAAGGCTGCCGGATTTGTGCTTACGATCCGGCTGCCATGGAGCGCGCCAAAGAGGTTCTCCCCGAAGCCGTCGAATATGCGCCGGACGCTTATCAGGCTGCCAAAGGCGCGGATGCCGTCCTGATTCTGACCGAATGGGAGGAATTCGCAGCCCTCGACCTGGAGCGGCTGCGCGGCGTGGTGAAATATCCAATCGTCCTCGATGGAAGAAATCTGTACGACCCGGCGGCGATGATCGCGCACGGCTTCTCCTATTACAGTGTGGGGCGTCCGCCTGCCCTGTGCGAGGAGGCGCAGGCCGGGCGCTCCGGGAAGAAGGAGCGCGCCTGAAACGGTGCACCTGAAACGATGACCATGGAGGTCCCGAACAAGCCAGCCGTGAAAAAGCCAGCCGTGAGCAAGAAACGTGCCCTCGTAACCGGCGGAGCAGGCTTTCTCGGCTCGCACTTGTGCGACGCATTACTGGCCGACGGTTACCACGTACTGGCTGCCGACAATCTTCTGACCGGGCGGCTCGAAAACATTGCCCACCTGCGCAACGATCCGCGCTTCGAGTTTGTCGAGAAGGATGTTTGCGAGCCGGCCGATTGGGGCGCGCTCGACTACGTCTTCCACTTCGCCAGTCCGGCCAGCCCGGTCGATTACGCCAACCATGGGATTGAGACACTACGCGTCGGATCCTACGGCACCTTCGAAGCTCTGGAAGCCGCCCGCCGATGCGGCGCCAAATTCATGATGGCCTCGACCTCCGAATGCTACGGAGATCCACTCGTGCATCCGCAGCCCGAATCGTATTGGGGAAACGTAAATCCCATCGGCCCGCGCTCCGTGTATGACGAGGCAAAGCGGTTCTCCGAAGCAGTGACAGCGGCCTATCACCGCTATCACAAAGTCGACACCCGCATTCTGCGCATCTTCAATACCTACGGTCCCCGCATGCAGGTCCAGGATGGCCGCGTGATCCCGAACTTCATGTGGCAGGCGCTTCGTGAAGAAGATTTGACGGTCTACGGTGACGGCAGCCAGACGCGGAGTTTCTGTTACGTGAGCGATGAAGTGGATGGCATTCTGCGCCTCGCCCGTTCGGACGAGCACGCACCGGTGAACATCGGCAATCCGACCGAGTTCACGATTCTGGAATGTGCGCGCAAGGTGATTGCAGTCACCGGATCGCGCAGCCAGATCAAGTTTGAAGCCTTGCCGCAGGACGACCCGAAGCAGCGGCGTCCCGATATTTCCAAGGCAAAGCGGCTCCTGGGATGGGAGCCGAAAATAGATTTGGAAGATGGACTGAAACTCTCGCTCGAATACTTCCGCAAGGCCGTTCTGCGGGAAAAGCAACCGCTCGCTTAGTCGCTTTGTTCGCTTGCGTGGGTCTGTTCCGCGGAGATCACTGCCAGCAGCTTCAGTATTTCCTCGCGCTCAGCGGAGCCCTGGAACACGAAACGCACCCCCATGCCGAAACCTGGATGCGAACTCAAGACTTGTCCTTTGAGTTTGAATTTCATATCCGAAGTACGAATCATGATCTCGACCGGCGAATGCCCCGTGAACGGAGAAGGCATCTCGACGTAGCATCCGCCTTCGCTTATGTCGGAGAGCGAGCAGCGATTGGGAATGGCGAGGCCCGGGGTATAAACGTCCGCTCCCACCTTGCACGGCAAACGCTCTTCCCCGCGCCGGTTGTTTGCGGTCGATTCGTCCTGGCTGGCACTTTTCGTCTTTGTCTCTGCGGGGTGTTCGTCGTCGCTGGGCTGGTGCGTAATCAGCTGGCGCTTGGCTGACTCGTGCGTGATCAGTTCGGGCTCGCGCACCGCCCCGTGAGATTCCTCGGAGCCATTGTGTTCAAGCCAGGTCTGAATGAGCCGGCGCGAGGCTTGCGGCACGTCGAGAAACTTGACTCCGCTGCGGCCGGAAATGTCCTGCCAGGCGACCTCGCCCGACAAGCGAACCAGCTGCTTTTGCCCGGGAAGAGCGAACTCAAAATAAACCTTGCGCGCGTTCGGCAAACCGTCCCGGGTCGTAATCAGAGTTCCCCCATCGCTGATATCAACCATCGTCGCATTCAGCTCCGGAGCGCCGGGGTAGGAAACGTTCGCTGTCGAACTCACTCGCGATCGCGCCGAACGCCGGCGTTCGCGGCGCATCAGACTACGGGCCGCGTGCAGGCTGAGCCGCGTGCGTTCCGAGGTGAGCGGCCGGTAGAGGATGAAGTTGGCGCCCAGCCCGAAAATCGGGCGTGGGTTGAACTCGGCGTCCACCACCGCAATCAGCATGGTGGCCCGGTTTTTGTGGGACCGGCATAAATGCGCCAGGAATTCCTCGGAAGCCGGGTCGGCGCGGTAGTCGAGAACGATCGCATCATATAGCTGTTCGTCGAGCAGCTCCAATCCACGGGAGATCGAGGTTGTATGTTCCACCTCCATCCCCATCTCGGAGAGGATCGCCGTCAACAAATTAGCAGGCTCTTGATCTGGGCACACCAATAGTATCTGCAGGTCCATGAGGCCGATCCTAAGAGAGGCGGTACCCGAGAAACAAGTTACGGGCGTCACAGGAAAACTTCGGTCATCTGGAGTTCGAGGAAGGTGGCGGATAAGCTTAGGACGCGCTGAAGGAATTGTCTCGAGGCTGCCGGCCGGAATTACCGATCCGCGATTGTTTCACGACCATTTCTTCCCCGCGAGAAGGGTGCCATGAAGATTGGAAGTTGGCTGATTGGAATTGGATGCTGCATCGCTTTCGCCGGCTTGTGTTTCCTGCCAGCGGCTTTCGGTCCGCACCCCGATGGCTCAATGCTGAGCGCCGGGGCCATGCTGTTTTCCGCCGGCATGGTGCTGGCCGCCAGTGGCATGTACGTAAAGGCGCGATACTGGGCACAATCCGCGCCGGCCACGGGCGCAAAATCAGACAAGAAGGGCACGCAGAAGCCTTGCAAACTGTGCAGCAAACCGGATGCACTGATCTTTTGTCGTGCGCACGAAATGCAATTGTGCGCGGACTGCCTGGGCAAACACTTCGACTTCCGCTCCTGCGTCTACATCCCGATCGAGCGCCCGATCACGTCAAAAGCCAGAGCGCGCTCGCAATCCACCAGCGCCTGATAGAAGAACAGCTCTCAGCTCCTCGGTTCTCAGTTCCCGGTTCTCAGTTCTCAGTTCTCAATCTCAGGAAAATCCAGGCTCGCCTCGGTGCCCCAGGTTCGCGTCCGTCCTTTGGACGCTAACCTGGGTGGAGGGTGATCGAAAGGTGGCCCATTCAAGCCCGGTTTTGGCTTGAGTGGGGCAGTTCTGTCGCTGGACGTATCCTGCTGTGGTTCGCTGAGCAGGTAGTGAACATGCTCCGGCATGACGATGTACCCATAGACATGAAGTCCGAAACTGCGCCGCGGGCGCCCCATCCTAAAGATCGCGCTCTTTGCGATTTTAGGCCACCCGCCTACACGTTGTCGGGCGAAAAGGTGTGGCTAATCACCGAGGCCGACAGGTCGTCTACCACAGTGCTGTTGCCGGAGGAATATTGAAGCGGATAGATGGTAATATCAGAACTCTGAGGAGCCAAGTCAGAGTGTCCACTGGAAGCCAACTCTCCCTTCTTCCACACCCGGAGAAGACCCCAGAAATCCCCCTAAAGCCGGAAGGCCAGATCATCGTTGGCGACACCCTTGAAGAGTTGAAGAAGTTCGCTGACGAGACCTTCCAGTGCTGCGTCACCAGTCCGCCATACTGGGGACTGCGCGACTACGGCATACAGGGCCAGATCGGTGCGGAGATGAAGCTGGAGGACTACATCACCAAGCTCGTTCAGGTCTTCCATGAAGTGAAGCGCACGCTGAAGAGTGACGGCACATTCTGGCTCAATATTGGGGACGGGTACACGAGCGGTGGGCGGACGTGGCGCGATTCTGACAAGAAGAACAAAGGACGCGGGATGGACTACCGCGCTCCCACGCCGGACGGCCTCAAGCCGAAGGACCTCATCGGAGTTCCTTGGCGTGTGGCGTTCGCTCTACAGGCTGATGGCTGGTATCTCCGTTCGGAGGTCATCTGGTACAAGCCGAACGCACAGCCGGAGTCAGTGAAGGATCGTCCGACCCGCGCTCACGAGCACGTGTTCCTCTTCTCCAAGAACGAACAATACTTCTATGACCACGAGGCTGTACGGGAGAAGGGCGACAACGGCTTACCACGGAACCTGCGCTCGGTTTGGCAGGTGAACACAGAGCCATACGCTGAGGCTCACTTCGCGACGTTCCCCCGCGCTCTCATCCTGCCGTGCCTTCTCGCCGGGAGCAAACAGGACTCTACCGTGCTTGACCCATTCTTCGGATCGGGGACTGTGGGCCTTGTCAGCGGAGCCTTGGGGCGGAAGTTCGTGGGGATCGAGCTGAATCCCGAATACGCTCAGCTGGCGAGAAAACGCTTAGGCTGGTGAGAAATCCCACTCGCCGTGGACGATGCAGAGGCTCTTCTTCAAGTCCTTCACCTGTAGCTTGCGCTCCGTCCCGCCGTCGAAGTAGAGCGCGAACTTCACATTACCCTTCCCATCCTTGACAGTACAGTAACCCGGCTTCGGATTCTGCGTGCTTTCGAGCCGCATCTCTAACTTGCCTTTCGCGGCCTCTTCTAATAACGCTTTGGGAATCTCGACGAGTTCGTAGTGCCAGAACTTCTTGCCCTTCTCTTCGCGCTCCCATGCCCGGAGAGTCACTATGCGCTCGTAATTCTTCATGTGGCGCAGGAACTGATCACGGAGTCCCTTCAACTGCTCCGGCTTGTTAGACCAATCGCCCTTGCCCAACTCCATGAACTTCGAAATCCAGATCGAATCGACCTTCAGATGGGCGTCGGCTTGGGTCTTGAGCGAGAACTTCATGCCGTCAATCGTGACGTCATGACCCGGATTTCCCATAGGTGAACGCTGAGCGCTACGGCCCGCGAGCTTCATCACGCGCTCCATCGCTCGCTCGAATTGCTCCTTGGTGAGTGGGCGTGTAGCAGTCCCATGGTGAGCGAGTAAGTGAACGCCGAACTCCTCTAAGAAAACATCCGTGACCAGATCGGACTTCTCGTTGCGCTTCTCGATCATGGCACCGAGCAGCCCGGTTACAACGCTGGACACATAGGCGAGCTTGCGAGTGGAGAGCTTCCTGAGAAGCTCAAGCAGCTCTGCAGGGACGTCGGGCACGCCAGCAGTGTAGATGTTGGGCCAGCCAAAATCCAGTTACAATTCTGTCGCGATGAACATTCGCCAAGTAGAAGCGAGTCCCGACGCGAAACAAGGACTCCCGGAGGGTGATCGCTTGTTCCACTTCTTCGCGGAGTCTTCCAAAGGCAGCGCCGAGTACTTCGTCGCCGTACATCAGGTGAGCGATGGCAGCATTCGCACGGCCTGTCAGTGCATGAGCGCGATCTTCAACTTCGCCCAGAAGCAGGAACCTTGTTGCAAGCACGCGGCTGAGGCAGTGAAGATCGTGAAATGGGAACTCAGGCGTTAGGTAAATTTGGTTCCAAACGGAACGTTCCCAGCAACTAGTTTGCATCGGCGGGTGGCCCGGACTAGCGCAGTCGTTTGAACTCACGAGGGTGCCCCGTCCAAGCTTCGCTTGGGCGGGGCCGTTGACCTTCTTCATCACAAACGCGACGTACGAGCCATCACAGACCTGCTCCCCAATCGGTGCGAAGATACCTCGACAGTACACCATCGAGATCTGCGCCAGTCTCCAGAGACGAACGCCTTTCCGGCCGCAAACTTTTCACCGCTTTTTGACAAAATATGGCCCCGGTCAGCACCCCGCAAGTGCACGCCAAACAGAAGAATTCGACGTTAAGTCGAATCCTTTGAATACTTTGCCTCTAACTATTGTACTATCATCAACTTAACTCATTTTGGGGTAGGGGGGGTACCCCCCCCCACAAATTTCTGAATGGGGAGACCTGGGGCGTCCCGGCGGCGGTTCGCCGGCACTGCAAGCATGACAGGATGTCGGCCGATGTGCCTGACGCGCCGAGGGCGAGACGCCTTCGGGGCCGCCGGCAAGATGTCGGCGCTACAACTCTTTCAGGGCGTCGATTTTTCCCAGCGCGAGAGAACACCGCGTCCCCATTGGGCAAATCCAGCGGGTGTTATGCTGAGTCACGATCAAAGAGAAGAAAACCACGGTGCCGCAAACAACCAACAACCGCTGGCTGGCTCTGCTGTTGGCTATGTCCGCCGTGGCTTCGTTCGCCTTGTTTCTGATTCCCGCATTCGTCATTCGTCCCTTCCGCTACCAGAGCCCGAATGCGCTGGCTCTTGCCATCGACGTAAAGTGGATCGCGCCCCCACTGACGTTGATTCTCTCCGTTGCCGTGCTGATTCTGACAGTGCGCTTGTGGAGAAGTTCCTCGGCCGCCATAAAGACCTTGGCCGTGGTCGCGTTGCTCGTGAGCATTGGCTCCGTGGTCATGGTGCGGCAAAACTATTTTGAATGGATGTTCCAACCGATTACTGCCACCGGATTCCTCTCCACTGCCGATGCCCACCTCCCCGACAAGGAGATGGTTATGACCGTGCAAATCGGTCCGGACGCGCGAGCTTATCCGATCGTGCAGATGGCGTATCACCACATCCTCAATGACACGGTGGGAACCGAGCCGATCGCCGTCACCTATTGAACGCTCTGTCACACCGGTCTGGTGTGGAAACGCGTGGCCAACGGGCGGGAACTGCATTTTTATCTCGCCGGGATTAACAACCAGAATTTCCTGATGCGCGATCGCGAGACGGGAACGTGGTGGCAGCAGGTTACGGGGCGCGCGATCTCCGGCCCGCTCGCCGGCAATACGCTCGAACTGGAATCGAGCGACCAACTCACGTTCGGATTGTGGAAGTCGGAATCGCCACATGGACTGGTGCTCGCGCCGGTCCCCGGCCACGAAAAAGACTACGACGCAGAGTGGGAAAAGGAAGTCGCGAAATATCCTGTGCCGCCGACGTTCCCCGGCCAAGGTTTGGCGGCTCAAGACTCGTCAGGTCAACCTTTATCCGGTCGCGATGTGGTCTTAGGGATCTCGCTGCATGGACAAACGCGGGCGTTTCCTCTGGCACGCGTCCGCGCAACAAATCCTATCCAGGATAAGGTCGGAGGCATTCCAGTCGTGCTAGTAACCGGGCCTGACGGCGCGTCGATACGCGTGTTTCGTTCCCAGGTGAATGGACTGGATGTTGAACTTTACCGCGACGCAGACGATGGGAGCACCGAACGCGGGAATGCGGAAACCCAGACGTGGCGATTAGTCGATTCGCAAGGAAACACCTGGAATTTTGCGGGATGCGCGACCAGCGGCCCGCTCCGGGGACAGTGCCTGGAAAAGATCAATTACCTGGAAGACTATTGGTTCGATTGGAAGGGCTACAATCCGCAAACCACGGTATACAGCCGCTGAAAAACATTAAACCGATCTGCTGTTATCTGTGTGGCGGGTAGAGGAGGGGAATGGCTTCTCGCTTGTTGCGGCGATAGACGCGGAAATCGGCTTCGTCGGTGGTAAGAACTGTGTGACGCGGGTACAGTTCGCTCATACGGATAAGGCAAAGATCGGCGAGATCAGGATGGCGGTCAGCGTAGCGGCGGGCAAGGTCGTAGAGAGAATGGAGGTGGCTTTCGCAGTCGAACGCGACGCGAACCACGTGGTCGCGTAGCATCCCGATCACCTCTTCGCTGGATCGAAGATGAAACGCAGTCTCGGCAAGGACCGCTTCGCAGGTCAAGGCCGGCCACTCAATTTGCTCGGCGATATTAGCAGCCCACTCGTGATGTTGGTCGTTGTCTCGGGCCAGGGCCACGAGCAGCCCGGTATCGGCGATGGCGTTCATCCGCGCGAAAATCCCTTGCGGGTTGAGAGATCCCGGGGACCGCCTTTGATGATCCCAACATATTTCCGCCACGACTGATTGCCGCCGACGGCAGGAACCTTGGCCAGCGTGGTTTCGAGTGACTGGCGGACCAACTGACCCATGGGCAGGCCGGTTCGACGGGCCCGCTCGCGCAGTTGTTCGAGCAGTTCCTCGGGAAGGCGGACGGTGAGTGTGTTACCCATATGGCAGGATTGTAACACACTGGATCGCTGCTGTCCCGCACAGAAACGCGCCATAGGGATGCGCGGGCGATGCGTTGCCGCGGCCTAAGTGATGTTGAGGTTGTAGGGGTCCTTCGACTTCGCTGGCATCTTCGCGCTTTGGCGCTAAGACGCCGCTGCGCTCAGGATGACATCGTGTTGTGGGCCTTTTCCGCGTGCAGCGCTTGTAATGCCTGCACCCGCACTTCCCCGCGCTGCAACGCGGCTATGCCTTCGGCGGCGGCGCGGGCGGCGCTTAGCGTGGTGATGGTTGGGATGCGGGCCGTAACGGCGGCGCGGCGAATGGCTTTCTCGTCGAAATAAGGGTCGGGACCGTGAGGCGTGTTGATGATGAGTTGGATGCGGTCGGCTTTGATGAGGTCGACGGCGTTGGGTCGTCCCTCTTTCACTTTGTAGACGCGATCGACTACGAGGCGGGCTTCTTCGAGTTTGTCGGCCGTGCCGTGCGTGGCTACCAGTTTGAAACCCATGTCGACGAAACGGCGGGCGACTTCGGTGACTCCGGGCTTGTCATGGTCGGTGACGCTGATGAAGACGGTGCCTTGCGTGGGGAGCTTCTGGCCGGCGGCGAGTTGCGCTTTGGCGAAGGCTTCGCCGAAGTTGTCGGCTACGCCCATGACTTCTCCGGTGGAACGCATCTCGGGGCCGAGGACGGTGTCGACGCCGGGGAACTTAGACCACGGGAAGACTGGCGACTTCACGAAGAAGTTGCGGCCGGTGTCGAGGTCTTCGCCTCGCTCGATATATTCGGGCAGAAATTCGCGGAGCTTGCGGCCGGTCATGAGGCGGGCGGCGATTTTCGCCATGGGGACGCCGGTGGCTTTGCGAAACGTAAGGGACGGTGCGCGAGGCGCGGGGGTTGACTTCGAGCACGTACACTTTGCGCTCATTGCCGACCGTGTGGTGCGGGGCTCTGCCCCGTCCAGCCGGGGCGGAGCCCCGGCACCACCCATGTCTTGGCCGTTCATTCCATGGCGGGGAATTGCGAACTGGATGTTCATCAGGCCGATTACTTTCAGGGCGCGCGCTAGCTTGAATGTGTAGTCGCGCATGCGGTCCATCAACGTCTCGGGGATATCTACTGCTGGCAGAACGCAGGAGGAGTCGCCGCTGTGGATGCCGGCTTCTTCGATGTGCTGCATGATGCCGCCGATGACTACGTCTTCTCCGTCGGAGAGCGCGTCCACGTCAACTTCGATTGCGTCTTCGAGAAATTTGTCGATGAGGACGGGACGATCCTGCGAGTATTCGACGGCCTGCTTCATGTACTGCGTGATGGTGTCTTCGTCGTAGGCGATCACCATGGCGCGGCCGCCTAGGACGTAGGAGGGGCGGACCAGCACGGGGAAGCCGATTTGTTTGGCGGCTTCGACGGCGGCTTCGGCGGAGGTGACCATGGCTCCGGGAGCTTGCGGGATATCGAGTTCTTCGAGCAACGCGCCGAAGCGCTTGCGGTCTTCGGCGAGGTCGATGGATTCGGGCGTGGTGCCGATTATGTTTATGCCTGCGGCTTTCAGCGGGAGAGAAAGATTGAGCGGAGTCTGGCCTCCGAATTGAACGATGACGCCGACGGGCGCGCCGGCGCTGGCCTCGTGTTCGCAGATGGCGAAGACGTCTTCGAGCGTGAGCGGCTCGAAGTAGAGGCGGTCGCTGGTGTCGTAGTCGGTGGAGACCGTCTCGGGATTGCAGTTGATCATGATGGTTTCGTAACCATCTTCGCGCAGCGCGTAGCTGGCGTGGCAGCAGCAATAATCGAACTCGATTCCCTGCCCGATGCGGTTGGGACCGGAGCCGAGGATGACGACTTTCTTTTTCGCGGTGGGCGCGGCTTCGTCTTCTTCTTCGTACGTCGAGTAAAGATAGGGCGTGTAGCTTTCGAATTCGGCGGCGCAGGTGTCCACGCGCTTGTACACGGGCTTGATGTTGTGCTTCTTGCGGAAGTGGCGAACCTTTTCCTGTCCGCCTTTGCCGTCGAGGCGCCAAGTCAGGGCGAGGCGGCCGTCGGAGAAGCCCATGCGCTTGGCTTCGTGCACAATTTCGGGCGGGACGGATTCCATCGGATGCTTTTCCAGCTCCAACTGCATGTCGTTAATTTCTTTCAGCTGGTAGAGGAACCAGGGATCGATCGAAGTCATCTTCGCGATTTGCTTGATGGTGTGGCCCTGGCGAAGGGCGTAGCGAACGTAGGACAGGCGCTCGGGATGCGGCGTGACGAGGCGCTGCGTGAGAATCTTCGGCTCGATTTTTTCGGAGCCCATCTTCTTGCCGGTGTCGAGGGCGCGGACTCCTTTTTGCAGAGCTTCCTTGAAAGTGCGGCCGATGGCCATGACTTCGCCGACCGACTTCATCTGCGGGCCGAGGCTTTCGTCGGCGCCGGGGAATTTTTCGAACTGCCACTTGGGGATTTTTACGACTACGTAGTCGAGCGTGGGCTCGAAGCAGGCGGGCGTTTTGCGCGTGATGTCGTTGGGGATTTCGTCGAGCGTGTAGCCGACGGCGAGTTTGGCCGCGATCTTGGCGATTGGGAAGCCGGTGGCTTTCGACGCCAGCGCGGAAGATCGCGAGACGCGCGGGTTCATCTCGATGACGACCATTCGGCCAGTTGCCGGATTCACGCCGAACTGAATATTCGATCCGCCGGTTTCGACGCCGATTTCGCGGATGACGGCAATCGACGCGTCGCGCATCATCTGATATTCGCGGTCGGTGAGCGTTTGCGCGGGGGCGACGGTGATGGAGTCGCCGGTATGCACGCCCATGGGATCGAAATTTTCGATGGAGCAGATGATGATGACGTTGTCTTTGGTGTCGCGCATCACCTCGAGTTCGTATTCTTTCCAGCCGAGGACGGATTCTTCGATGAGGCACTCGTGGACGGGCGAGAGGTCGAGGCCGCGGGCGAGGACGTCCATCAACTCCTCGCGGTTGTAGGCGATGCCGCCGCCGGTGCCGCCGAGGGTGAAGCTGGGGCGGATGATGACGGGAAAGCCGATTTTGCCGGCGAATTCGAGGCCGTCTTTGAGATTGTTGACGAGCGCGGATTTCGGCACGTCGAGGCCGATGCGCTGCATGGCGTCTTTAAAGAAGAGACGGTCTTCGGCCTTCTTGATGGCGTTCGATGCTGGCGCCGATCAGCTTGACGTTGTATTTTTCGAGCACGCCGCTGTCGGCGAGTTCGATGGCGAGATTGAGCGCGGTCTGTCCGCCAACGGTGGGCAGCACGGCGAATCCGGCGCTGGGAGACATTTCGCGCTCGATGCGAATGATCTCTTCGAGATATTCGCGGGTGAGCGGCTCGATGTAAGTGCGGTCGGCGGACTCGGGATCGGTCATGATGGTGGCCGGGTTCGAGTTGGCGAGCACAACTTCGAATCCCTCGGACTTGAGCGCCTTGCAGGCCTGGGTGCCGGAGTAGTCGAACTCGGCGGATTGGCCGATGACGATGGGGCCGGAGCCCAGGATGAGGATTTTCGAGATGTCAGTTCGTTTGGGCATTAGAAATCGTGTTGGTCGTTAGTCGTTAGCTTGCATTATTCGTGTCATTCTCGACCGACGTCGTTGATCCGATCTTGGCTCTGCCTTCCATTCGTGCGCGCTCCACAGTAAAGGACTTGCGTGTTTCGCCGTGACTCCAGTTCCGATGCTGTGTAGCGACCCGCGGATCAGCTCGACTGCGACCAAATCGCCTCTGCGCGGGCGATCCTTCGAATCGCGGCTTCGACAGCATCATGGCGAATTTTCAGCGAGCTTGCGCCATCGGTTCATACTGGCTGTCGTTCGCACCATTGACGACATGTCGCTCCAGGTCGTGGCTTCAGCTATCAACCAGTCTATCACATCGGCGCGAGGCTTTGGACGCCGGGTCGGCGAGGTAGTGCGTTTGCCACATCGCGCGAGGTCGAACAACAATCCTGCAAGATGACTGCCGTCTTCAAAATGCGTTCTGGCAGACTCGTTTGAGCGCTAAGGATTGCTCGTCATTCCGGTGTACAGAATGCGCGATATGCTCGCGATCATGTACACGAAGTCATGGCGCCCATCGACAATTGGAGCTCACTTGAGGTCAGCGTTGTTACGGCGCACGCTTGCTCGACCAGGCTGTCATCCGGAGCAAGTGCTGGCGAGTGGAACGCGCGATCATCCAGACGCGTGGGAGAGTTGCCGATGTTGTCGGCAGTGTCCGGAGCCGACGTTCCGCAACCGATGTCTCGACTGCGAAGAGCGTCCGCTTGCGGCAAGCGCCTGGAGCAGCGTTGAGCAGATGCTCCGGAACAGGCTGCGGATGCGCTCACCGCTTTGAACTCCTCCATCATCTTCACGAAATCCTTGAACAAATAGTGCGAATCGTGCGGCCCCGGCGCAGCCTCCGGGTGGTACTGCACGGTGAACAGCGGCAGATTTCTATGGCGCATGCCTTCCAAGGTGTTGTCGTTCAGGTCCATGTGCGTCAGTTCGACTTCGCTTTGCGGGAGCGAGTCGGGATCGACTGCGAAATTGTGGTTGTGGGCGGTGATTTCTACTTTGCCGATCTGCAACTGCTTTACTGGATGGTTGCCGCCGTGGTGTCCGAATTTTAGTTTGAAGGTTTTGCCGCCGAGGGCTATGCCGGTTAGCTGATGGCCGAGGCAGATTCCGAAGATGGGCTGGCGGCCCATGAGGCGGCGGATGTTGTCGACTGCGTAGGTGCAGGGCTCGGGGTCGCCGGGGCCGTTCGAGAGGAAGACTCCGTCGGGCTTGAGGGCGAGCACGTCTTCGGCGGTGGTTTGCGCGGGGACTACCGTTACTTTGCAGCCTTCGCCGCGCAGCTTGCGCAGAATGTTCTGCTTGATGCCGTAGTCGTAGGCGACTACGTGGAAGCGCGGCGGCTCGTCTTTTACGCCGACGATTTCGTCGGGGAGGTGCGAGCGCTCGCCTGTTTCCCAGACATAAGTGTTTTTCGTGCTGACTACTTTGGCGAGGTCCTGGCCATCCATCTTTGGGATGGCGCGGGCTTTGGTGACCAACTTTTCTGCGTCATCTTCGAGCGTCGAGATCACGCCTCGCATTACGCCGTAGGTGCGCAGATGGCGGACTAGGGCGCGCGTGTCGATGTCGGCCAAGACGGGGATCTTGAACTGCTCCATGAACTCGTCGGTGACCTGCTGCGAGCGCCAGTTGGAGCTGACTTTGGAGAACTCGCGGACGATCAGGCCCTCAATGTAGGGGCGCGTGGACTCGCTGTCTTCGGGATTGGTGCCGTAGTTGCCGATTTCAGGATTGGTGAGAACGACGATCTGTCCGGCGTAGGAGGGGTCGGTGAAAATTTCCTGGTAGCCGGTAATGGAAGTATTGAAAACGACTTCGCCGGAGCACTCGCCTTTGGCGCCGTAGCCTTTGCCTCGAAAGACTCTGCCGTCTTCGAGGGCAAGCGTAGCTTGCATTGTCACTCCTGAGAGTGGATTTCAGGGATTTTAGCAGACGGGTGGCTGTGGATTACTGGGAAAGTTACTTCCCTGGAAGTTGAATGCGCCGAAGAGCCGCAACGGTATCAACCATGCCGTCAACCGTCGCACGGAGTGCCATGCGCTCGGTAATCACCGAGCATAGATATTGCGCGATGCGTTCGTCTGACGCGCCGCCTACGAGAAGCTCATAAACGTTTCCCAGATAGCCGTCGTACTCGTCTTGCGCATTGGGCTCGTCTCTAACGCCGATTGGATCCCACACCCGCATGAGCACATGTCGGATCTCCACTCTGATTCGACGGGATTCGTATTTGTCGATCATATCGAGAGTCGTCAAGAGCTTGCCGATGGCGCCTCCAGCCTCTAGGCGAATCAGTGTGGCTTTGAATTCAGGACGCGCTCGACGCGCTCGGGCTCGCGTGCAATGACCTTTAAATAAGCTCGCGTAGGTTGATCGGGTTCGGCGCGGCCTTGTTCCCAATCGCGCAGAGTGCCCAAGGGAATGTGGTAGCGGACGGAGAACTCCTCTTGCGTCAGGGCCAGGGCGCGCCGAATGATTTTCGCCTGCGGTGTACGCCTCATCCGCTTGAGATCGGTTGGGGTCAGCGGTTGCGCATCGCGGTCGGCGCGAGCCGCCGCCTCGACGGCTTCGGGCGTCATGGGTCTAGGCGTTTTGCCTGAAGTAGTCGTCTTGCTCATATTGCGTTGCCCTGCGCGCTGAAATGATGCGGATGCGTTCCTCGCATTCGGTATAAGCCAAAAATAACAGAACAGTTCCCTCGGCCATGCCGATCATGACAAAACGCTCTTCGCCGTAGTCCTCACGATTGTCGAGACGCTCGATGGCAAAGGGGTCGTCAAACACCGTCTTCGCCAGATCGAAACTTACTCCATGGGCGCTCCAGTTCGCTTGCGCCTTGTCGTCGTCCCATTCGAAGTTCCGCTTCATCATACTACGGGTAACCAGTAGTTGTCAAAACAGCCACCGCATCAGCCTACGCTTGAGAATTGCGCCTTACCGCAGCCTGCCTAGCTTCTCCATCGGCCAATATCCAAAAACGGCTTTGCCGTAGATGAAGCGCTCATTCACTGGGCCGAAGTCGCGGCTGTCGTTTGACATGGTGCGATGATCGCCGAGCACGAAATAGCTGTTGGCGGGGACGACAACCTCCGGATAGGAGCGGGCGTCGGCATATTCGCTGGGGACGTAGTCTTCGTCGAGAGCACGGTTGTTGACGACGACCTGGCCGTTTTCGATGCGGATGCGGTCTCCGGCGACGCCGATGACTCGCTTGATGTAGCTCTTCGAGGTGTCGCGCGGGTAGCGGAAGACAACGATGTCGCCGCGCTCTATGGGCTCCCAGCGATAGACGAATTTGTTGACGAAGATGCGCTCCTGGTCTTCGAGTCCGGGCATCATGCTGGTGCCTTCGACCTTCACCGGTTGATAGAGAAAGATAATGATGAAGGCAGAGATGGCGAGCGAGACGAGGAGATCGCGCGTCCAGACGGCGATTACAGGCAAGGAATGCGAAGGTTTTTGCGCCGGCGCAGGCTCGGGAACGACCGGCTGCGGAGTGCCCACATCTGACATTGTGGTTATATTCTATACGGAAACTGGCCTTCCGAGCGACGGTCAGATGCTAAGAGCCAAATCAGAAGTCAGAAGTCAAATTGAAGAAGTTAAACCACTTGCTCCAGCCCTGTGGCCCTGACGGGGCCATTCACTTCTTCAATTTGAATTCTGGCCTTTGACTTTATTCTTACTTCTCCAATCTGACTTCTTACTTCTGACTTCGAGGTGATACTTTAGCTCGTACAATTGAACTCTCATGACGGACTATTCCATGTTCCCGAAAATCAACGCAACCTTGAACGGCTGCAGCGCGGTGCTGCTGGTGATTGGCCATCGGCTGATCATGCGCGGCAAGATGGCGGCGCATCGGGCCGTGATGATCGCGGCCTTCATTACCTCTTCCATCTTCCTCGCATGCTACCTCTATTACCACTGGCCCGGCCATGGAGGGATTGTTTATTTTCGCGGCACGGGATGGATTCGGACGGTCTACCTGAGCATCCTCTATTCGCACATTACCCTGGCCATCGTGATCGTGCCGATGGTGATCATGACGCTCTCGCGCGGGCTGCGCGAACAGTTTGACCGGCACCGAGCCATCGCGCGCTGGACGTATCCGTTGTGGCTGTATGTGTCGGTAACGGGTGTGATCGTCTACTTCATGCTGTTTAAGATTTTCGTCTAGAAATCGACGCCTGAGGCTTGCTTGACCGCTTGTCTTCTCCGCCCCGCTGGGGCTTGCTCATTGCCCACCAGACACTCACGGCTCGCGCCGTGGGCTATAATCTTTCGCCGCTCTGCGGCTAGGGTGGAACAATCGCTTCGGCCGCATTCCGATTCGAATCACCCATTAGGTATTCGAATCAATCTTGAAAGTCGATTCGTCACATTTTCTTTGTGCGTTTGGCACAGGCTGGGCGGGCGGAGATTCTGATATAGTGAGCGTCTTGAACGATAGTATTCTCGAAGGAGGCCCCGACCATGGCCGGCAAGAGCGTGAATAAAGTGATTTTGGTTGGCAATCTTGGCAAGGATCCCGAAATCAAATACACGCCGCAAGGCAAACCAGTGGCGAAGTTTTCCCTGGCGACCAACGAGCGCTACAAGGATAAAGACGGGCAATGGCAGGACCGCACCGAGTGGCACAACATCGTGCTCTGGGAGCGGCTGGCGGAGATTGCCGGCGAATATCTGAAGAAGGGCGGCAAGGTCTACCTTGAAGGCCGGATCCGAACTGACTCCTGGGACGATAAGCAAAGCGGCCAGAAAAAATATATGACGAACATCATTGGCAGCGACATCGTCCTGCTCGGCGGCCGCGGCGAAGGCGGCGGCGACTATGCCGGCGGATCGCGCGCTGCTTCCGCATCCGCCGGAAACAGTTTCGATCAAAGCGTACCGGAGGCCGAGCACGCGCCCGCTTCGGCCCCAGCTTCCGGGCCGATTACGGATGAGGATATTCCGTTCTAGCCGAAGCAGTGGATATCGCGCTCGCACTGGTGAAGCCTCCCAATTCTTGCGCGCTGGACGTGCGCCTTTTTTCGCAGTCATATCCTAGGAGTCGAGCATGTCTTCCCTGGCCGATAAAACCTGCGTTCCCTGCAAAGGCGGTATCCCGCCGCTCAAGGGCAAAGAGCTTGCCGCGATCCACCAGCAGCTACCGGAATCTGCACACTGGAATATCGCTCACGAACATCATCTGGTGCGAAGCTACAAGTTTCCCGATTTCAAATCGGCGCTGGCGTTTGTCAACCGCGTGGGCGCGCTCGCCGAGGAACAGGGACACCATCCTGACATCCTGCTGGGCTGGGGTAAGGTCGTCATCACGACCTGGACCCACGCCGTCGATGGGCTGACGGAATCGGATTTTATTCTCGCCGCGAAAATTGACCGGCTTCTCTAGATCGGTTCCTCTGACTATCGGGTCATTGGGCCATCAGCACCCGGAGACTTAGATAAACCGCTCACGACGGCCCGATTCCACGATGTCGAATCGATAGTCCCCATAGTGTCGCTGGAATTAGCATCAGCAGGCCGGCGGCGCTCGCTACATGGCGGGCGGCAAAGCCCCAATCCACGAAGTGGCCCGCGATATAGGCGCCGGTGGCGATGGTGAACATGCAAAGCCCCAGATCGGCGGCGAAGACGCGGCCGCGAAATTTATCGTCGGTCTGCAATTGCAGCAGCGTGGTCGAGAACACCCAGACGATGGAGCCGCCAAAATGCGCGAGTATCACGCACAAACATGCCTGCCAGAGATGCCCGGAGATCCCGAGCAGCATGTAGCCCGCCGCACTGCCGAGATATCCCCAGAAGATCGCCTGTTCCAATCGAGGTACCCAATGTCCTGCCCAGGGAGCGGTGAATAGCGGGCCCAGCAACGCTCCCAATCCGCGCGCGCCGAGCAGCAGGCTCATGCCAAGAAACGCGCCGCGGGCGGGATCGATTCCATGCCAGCGCACCGCAAATTCTCTTTGCCCCATGACCGTGAACAGGACCCAGCTCGGACCGATGATCAGGTTCCCGGCTTTGACGAGCACGGTAGAGCGCAGGCGCACCTGCGAGCGCACGTAGCGAATGCCGGCAACCATCGGCGAGAAATCAATGAGCTCGCGAATCTGAAAGGGACGCGTGCCCTCGGCATGCGGCTCGGCGAAGTGCATCCCCACGATCAGTGCTGCGGAGACAAGAAACGAAAGCGCGTTCAGAATGAAGACGGCGTCCCGGCCCAGGAACGCGGCGACTAAACCGCCGGCGGTGGCTCCGAGCATCAGGTTCACTGACCACGTGCTCGACGACAATGTATTGGCTAAGACGACCTCCCCGCGTCCCACAATATTGGGAATTACCGAGTTGCGCGCCGGCTCGAAGAAGGCGGCCAAAAGCGTCTCCGCCACCAGCAACGGATAAACCACCCACACCATTTCGCGCGAGCGCACCAGCAGCATGCAGAGCACGACTGCGAAGCGCCCAAGGTCGGCCGCGATCATGACGTGCTTGCGCCGCAGGCGGTCATTGACCACCCCGGCCGTCGGACCAATGAAGGTTTGCGGAAGAACCTGCAGCACCAGCGCCAGCGCCACCGATCCGGCTCGTCCTGTGAGTTGCAGCAGCAGGTTGTAGATGGCTAGCGTGTAGAACCAGTCTCCGATTTCGCTGACCACCTGCGCGCCCCACAGCCGGCGAAAATTCCGGTTTCCGCGCAGCAGGCGCAGGTACAGGCGAAACGTTACAGGACTGATTTCGAACTCAGGAGCTTCCATTAGGGGAGGATCGGATTGTCGCTCAAGAATTTCACAAGAATACAGGATCGATCAAAACCCGCTTCCGAAGAAACAGTGGAGTTCCATTACCAGAACAGTGCAAAGGCTTGCACAGCGGCTGATCCCAGGCTTTGGCTGTCACCCACCTGCCGGTCCAGGAACCGCCGCTAAATAACCTACAAGAGCCCCATTGTGAATGATTTATGAATCCAGAGAGATTGGAAGCGCATTTGCCCTACAACGAGCGGAGGGATTCAAACTGTGCGCAATTTAGTCCCGGTTGTTCTGCTGATTTTAGCCCTGGCTGCAAGTGCCTTTGCAACACCGAATGTCCTTCGAGCTTCCGCTGTTCCCGAACCCGGTATTCTGGTCGCCCTGGGAGGCGGTCTCGTCGGCCTAGCCACACTGGTTCGCAATCGCCTGCCGAAATAAATCTTTTCTTGCCCGAGAATCCCCCTCGGGCGCCTCTCTTCCTTCCCGAGATTCCGTATTCCCAGCGAAGTCGCTTCTGTATTCGCAGCGGAGCCGCGATTCATCGTCGCGATTTTAGTAATTGTTCGTGGAAAAGTGGCTTGCGCTACCGGCGTCGGAGCTTCCCGATCCTATCCCGTAACCATCCCCGCAACCATTTCGAGAAAATATTCATGAATGCGCGGGTCGTCACTCAGCTCAGGATGAAACGTCGCAGCCAGTGTTTTGCCATGACGCACCAGCACGGGATCGTTCCCTTCCGTTGCGATCACTTCGACGCCCTGGCCTACGCGTTCAATCTTCGGCGCTCGGATGAACACCATTTCGGTCGGATGGTTGAGGAACTGCCCTTCGCGGATCGAGCTGTCGACCTGCCGCCCATAGGCATTGCGACGAACGGTAATATCGAGCGCGCCCAAGCCACGTTGCCTGGGATTCTCCACTTCATTAGCCAGCAGAATCGCGCCCGCGCAGGTGCCGAAGGTGGGCTTCAGCCGGACGAACTGTTTCAGCTTTTCGAATCCCGCCGCGCCCAGCAGTTTGAGAATCGTGCTCGATTCCCCGCCCGGGATCACGAGGCCATCAATCTCATCGAGCTGGTCCGGCTTTTTGACGAGCACAACCTCTGCGCCGAGATCTTCGAGCCGGCGGCGGTGCGCGTCGAAATCGCCTTGGAGCGCGAGGACACCAACCTTCATCAACACAGTTTACTATCTTTCTCGCAAGGCAAATGTCTGGTCGACTTTAGCTCGTATTCGCCCGGGCGGTGAAAATGTGAAACTGCCGTCATCTGCGAACTCCTCCTTTGGAGCGGCTACTTTCGTGGGATTGCACTTATTTCGGAGACATCCAATACTGCTGGAGGACAGACCGCGTCTGGAGGACGTTGCCAGTGGGTACTGGACGCTGTTTGCCAAGCAGTCGAGTGGCCTAGTCAGCCATTACGGTTCGACTCCGTCGTCCTCCGCACGGCCCTCGATATTAGTAACGATCATCATCTGAAAGCACCGGTGCTATAATAGGTGTGCTTGGCAGATAGCGTACCGACTGGCAATTGTTCAAGCCCCGCCTGACTAGCGGGGCTTTTGGTTTTTGGGCAAGTCTACCCTCTACGGCTCCTCCTCGAAGATAGTTCAATGTCTCGCGAGCCGTGGAGAACCCGAACGACCTCGACCCGCCGAGAAATCGCCCAATAGAAAATCACGTAACGGCCAACCGTAAAGCTGCGGATGTCCTCGGCAATTTCGGGCCTGAGTCGACCCATTCCAGGTCGGCGAGCTAACGCTTCAAGTTTGCCAGTCAGGAGATCGGCGAAGGCATCGGCTTGTTCCGGACTGTCTTCCGCGATGTATGCCCAAATCTCTGCGAGATCGGTCGAGGCGCGGGGACGCACAACTAGCTTGGGCATCTACTTGGCAGCGGCGGAGCGACCCCTGAGAATCTTGCGGCCTTCGCGTTTCATTTCTGAGGCGCTAAAAGGGCGGGCCGGACCGCTATCCAAACCTTCGCGAATATCGCGGCGCAACTGCTCCAGCTTGAGCGAGCGCAACTCGTCCTGGGTCTCCATGAGCCGCAGGGCCTCGCGCACGACTTCGCTGGCGGAGTTGTAACGTCCGGAGGAAACTTTTTGACGGACCAGTTTTTCCAGCTGTGGGGTGAGGTTGATGTTGAGAGGCATGTGATCTATCCGTGTTCCATGGTAAGAATTGCACTAATGGCAAAGATTGTCAATGATTGACAATAAGGATGACGGGAGCGCTGATGCAAAGGCGAAATTTGAAACCCCAAGATGCATGCAGTTATGGATTATGGAATCCCCCCCTTCGAAAACCGAGAAGGGCGCGGCACGCGGCAATTATCCCCATGCCGCGGTACAGACGAGATATTCACTGAGTACAATACGCACAAGAACGCCGCCGGCCTCATTCACCGCGTAACGATATCTGCCGGACTGAACGACGACCCAGCCTCCAACCTGAACAAACTCATCCACTTTCGCTCCGCATGCGCGCATGAAAGCGCGACTCCCAATCTCCGGCCACCCCGCAATCCCACCCCACGGACCGGTCTCGAAATCATCCCTGTGCTGCTTCGACAAGGACAGTAGCGGGCTGAATTCGATGCGATCTGGTCGTTCGTTCTGTGGGAACAACTCATGCGCGGCATGACCCGTTGCAAGTTTCCGAATGACATGTCTTACTCGCTCAATCTCCGGTTTCCACAGTAAGGTCGCCCCATTCCGAGTCATCGCCCCCCGAATCTCTTCTCGCAATTTCGCTCTTTCATCAAGAATGCGTTTTACCTTCGGTCGCTGAAGGTCTCCCGTTTGGGTCGTACCGCATAAGGCGCACTCAATGAAACAGGAAAGATATTGCTCGTCCGCGGAAAAACCGTCGTTGCAGGCCTCGCAGGCATCAACCGTCGGGAGCTGCGGCGGGTAAGGCTCGTCCAATAGTACTTTGGATGGAACATGATCCCTCGTGTTTGCCTCCCCATGGCAATAAACGCACGCGCCCGTCTTTAGGCGTTCGTCTATGGGGAGGTGGCGTGGATCCATGAGATTCGGGGCCTTACCAACCTCCTTTCGCGCCTATTTTTGCATTTTATAACTGCACACGATTCCTCCAGTATCCGGGTCTTCGGCTCGTGTGGGCGACGGCTAGAATCTGAATGACAGCGGCGCTGGTTTCCCGGTAGATGAGCAAAATACGGAAAACCGCGAAGCAAGAATCGTCGGGTGCCATAGGACCCTTGCGCCCATCTCTGCGGCGCTCGGGCGATATCCGTCAGAGCCCGCTCGACCGCTTCGTCGAATCGAACCGCCGCGTTCGCGCTGCGCTCGAGATACCATTCGAAGGCGGCGTCGTAGTCGACCGCTGCTTCGTCATGGATTGTTATCACTCTACTGGGCACGCGGCAGCTTTGCGAGATTTCGCTGACGGACTTCTTCCCAGGGGATAGTCTTTGCCTTGCCGGAGTCGAGATCGGCGATGCGCTTTTTTACCTCGTCATCCCACGCTGCGACAACCCCTTCGTTCACTTTGCCGGTGAGATTCGAGATCAGAGTCTCTGCCAAGGCTTGCTGCTCCTCGACTGGAAGAGCAAGAGCCTGTTCTAAAATTTTGGAAACTTCTCGACTGAGCTCGGCCATAAATTACGCCTCTTTCAATCTCTTGTTCGCTCTCTCGAATCCTACCATCCCCTAGTTTGCAGCATGTGCGCTTCATCCAGCCCGGAAACAGCCAACCCCTTCATCGCTCCAATTAGATCCTCGCTGACCTCAAGCAGCACCTTCGGATCCTGATAGTGCGTGGCCGCCTGCACGATCGCTCGGGCTCGCTTCTCAGCTTCCGCCGGGTCGGCAAACTCGGTTGAGTTCTTCATGAAGATGCCCGAGCCCACGAAGACGGCTTCGGCTCCTAGTTGCATGACAAGCGACGCGTCGGCCGGAGTGGCGATTCCGCCCGCGGAAAAATTCGGCACTGGCAATTTGCCGTCGCGGGCTACCATTCTTACTAACTCGTAGGGCGCTCCGTGCTCTTTGGCTTTGGCATACAGCTCTTCTTCGCCGAGGACGGTCAGAATTTTCATCTCCTGCACGATCTGGCGGATGTGCTTCACCGCGTGCACGACGTCTCCCGTGCCGGCTTCGCCCTTGGTGCGGATCATGGCCGCGCCTTCGGCAATTCGCCGCAGCGCCTCGCCCAAGTTGCGCGCGCCGCACACAAACGGCACGGTGAAGGCGTGCTTGTCCACATGATGCGCTTCGTCGGCGGGCGTCAGCACCTCGGACTCGTCGATGTAGTCGACCCCGAGTTCCTGCAAAATCTGTGCCTCGGCAAAATGCCCGATGCGGCACTTCGCCATCACCGGGATGTCGACGGTCGCCATGATCTCGCGAATCTTTTTAGGCGAGGCCATACGCGCCACGCCGCCTTCCGCGCGGATCTGCGCCGGTACGCGTTCCAGCGCCATGACGGCGACCGCGCCCGCCCGCTCGGCGATTTCCGCCTGCTTGGCGTCGGTCACGTCCATGATGACGCCGCCCTTCAGCATTTCCGCCAGGCCCGTCTTCAGGCGAAGGCTGGTGTTTCCATTGTTCGAGTGTCCATTATTTTGCGACATGATTGGTCTCCAATTTCTTGCGATATGGATCAGGGTAACTGAATTAGTGGTATTCTAGAAATGTCCATTTATCTTTATTGAACCATACCGCTTTTCACACACGGTATTAAAACCATGCCCCGCGAAACTACAGCTCTTCCCTTGAGTCTGCCTGCGCCGGCTGCGGGAGTTTCGCTCTACCGCTGGCTCTACGATCAGTTGCGGGGGGCGATACTCGAGGGCCGTTTGCAGCCCGGGTCGCGACTGCCGGCCACGCGCGACCTGGCGGACGCTTACCGGCTGTCTCGCACCACCATCATTACGGCGTTCGAACAACTCAAGTCCGAAGGATATGTCGAAGGGCGAACCGGCTCGGGCACCTACGTCAGCCAGGTGCTCCCGGAACAGTTGCTCAATGCCAGCCGCGCTCGCGACCAGCGCCGCCTGCCCCACAAGCGAATTTCTCTTTCTGCCTATGCCCGGCGGCTGCAGCCATTCCGCCTGGATGCTTCCCGTCCGCTGCGCGCGTTCCGCTCCAACCAGCCGGCGCTCGATCTATTTCCTACGGCGCTGTGGGCACAGACGGCGGCGCGGCGGCTGCGGCGAGCTTCCAGCAAACTGCTCGCTGGCGGCGAGAGCCTGGGATACCGGCCGCTGCGGGCGGCCGTCGCCGAATATCTGAATACCTCGCGCGGCGTGAAGTGCACGGCGGAACAGGTGCTGATCGTCTCCGGCGCGCAGGAGGGCTTCGACCGCACGGCGCGCCTGCTGCTCGATGCCGGAGACGCGGCGTGGATGGAAGAGCCGGGGTATCCGGGAGCGGCGGCCGTGTTGCGGGCGGTGGGAGCGAAAATCTGCGGAATTCCTGTCGATCACGAAGGGCTGAGGTTTGAGGATGCAGCGCGCCGGGGGGCACGGCCGAAGCTGGTGTATGTGACACCGGCACACCAGTTCCCGCTGGGGATGACGATGAGTTTGCGGCGCCGTCTGGCGTTGCTGGAATGGGCGCGCAAAGCGGGCGTGGTGATTTTTGAAGACGATTACGACAGCGAGTATCGGTACTCGGGACGGCCGGTGCCGGCGCTGCAGGGACTGGATCGCGCGGGCGTGGTGATTTTTGGAGGCAGTTTCAGCGCCGTGATGTTCCCTTCCCTGCGTCTGGGTTATCTGGTCGTGCCGCCCGAGATGGTGGATCTGTTTGCGGCGGCGCAATCGGTAAGCACACATCATCCGCCAATTCTTGGGCAAGCGGTGCTTTGCGACTTCATCCGCGAAGGGCATTTCGCGCGGCACATCCGGTGCATGCGCGAGGTGTATGCGGAGCGGCTGGGAGTGCTGCTGCAAGCGGCGAGCAAGGAACTGGGAGGATTTATTGAGATTTCGAACGTAGAAGCGGGACTGCAGACGATCGGATGCCTGCACGCAGGATTTTCGGCGGACAAACTGGTTCAGCAGGCGGCAAAGCGAGAGGTGGAGCTTAAGTCGCTCAGCTCGATATTACTCGGCGGAAAAGCCGATGAATGGCATCGTGCTGGGATTTGCGGCAGTGGAACCGAAAGAGCTGCGGCGTGGAGTAGAGGAACTGGCGGAATTGCTGCAGGTAAACCGGACGCCGATTTGGAGCTTTTCCACCGCGTATGCACCGCAGCCGTGAGGATGGTGCCGATTCAGCCAACACGCGAAAGGTGGCTTGTATGGGGCACCGGGCGGCTCTCTGCGAATGTAATTCTGGCTTGCACAATTAACAAGACAGAACTCGGTTAATGCGAAAGAAACTGGCGCGAACGCGGCATCAGACTAGGTATCATTTTCCGTGTGCATACCAGCGATAAATAGGTTCGTGTTCTTCATGTTCTCAACGCCTCTGATTTCGCCCAGCCGATAAACCACGAAATAGGATAACCCCACTGCAATCGACAGGAGCACAAGTAGGACGATCTCGATGTTATTGCCATGGACTGACAACTCGTCGGGATAACGAATGTACGTGAAACCCCAGAATAGCCCTCCCAAAAGGAAACAGCCCCACAAGGTAGCAAAGATAGCCGACGCCGTGGCGGAATGCGGCAGCGGTTTCGGAGGAGCCGGACTCGCAAAGTTATACTCACGCGACAGGAAACTTTCTGCCCACCGTTTTAGGTAGAAAAAATAGGCTGCACAGAACGTAACAACGACAAATACGATCATAATGCTCCCATTTATTGGCCGCTAACGCGGCGCTACGTTTGAGCCCTACTGACCCTACTTCCTTCGCGTTCCGCTGGATTTCATTGGCCATTTCATACACTCGGCACGCCAAAACGGGTTTTACGAAATTCTGCAAATACCGGATATCCTTGTTCTCGTACTCGGCTATCTGCGAGAGGATCAGCTCTGTGATAACGCTTTTCCTGCCGAACACGCAAAGGAACGCTCTCCAACTCGGTTTCGCGCCGAGGCAAGCCGACAGCTTTTCCAGATCACCTTCGATCATGATTTTCTTCTTCTTTGCCCATTTGACCTCGATTGCGCACGTCAGCTTCTGATGGTGCGCGACGAAATCGAGCTTTTTTTGTCTCCCGTTTTGGGCTGCCGAATGCCAGGACAAGGAAACTCAGAATGAACCACGTATCCTCGAGCAGTCAAGATGCGCAAGATCGGTTCATACAAAACATACTCGCTAAACGCTTCATTCATCTCACAGGCCGCGAGATAGCTGACATAGCCAGCCAGACCACGTTTGATGCGATACAGGACATCATTCGGCTCGGGCAGTTCTTTCTTGCAGGCTCATTCGGCGTGCCCTCTCATTTCTCTCCGTTTTGCAAACCTTGTCGCAGACGCGAAGGTGGGCAGGAGTGGCTCAATCAGCGGTCCACGAACTTCGCGAACATCTTTTGCGGATCGATGGCGATGAACAGGCCTCGGCTGCGGGCTAGGACCTCGCCTTTCTGGTTCAGAATCTCGGCTACGTTGATATGGCGCCGTCCTGTGACTTTTTCCTCGCGCGATTCCACCCGCAGCGGCTTGTTCAGCGGAACCGGCTTCAGATAGTTCACCGTGATCTCTGACGTCAGCGCGATGACTTGGCGGAGCTTGTTCACCTTGCCCATGGCTTCGTCGAGAATGGTCGCGATAATGCCTCCGTGGCAATGCCCGGGAGGGCCGGTGTAGCGCTTGCCGAGGCGAAAGCGGCAGACGAAGCAATCGCGCTCCTTGTCGTAGGTGAAGCGTAGAAACATGCCGTCGGGATTGTTCTTCCCGCAGGCAAAGCAGTAATTCTTCTGGAGACGCACGTAGTGGGTGCCGTGTCCCGCGCCTGATTTCTTTCGAGCCATCGGATGATTCTATCGCGAGCCTCTTTCTCGCCAACTTTGCCGCGAACTCTATCGCGAACTCGGGGCAAGATTGGGTATCATGGCATCCCGAATGATGTGAACGAACTTGTGAACGAAGGAGGCGCCCGATGCCCACCGCAAAAACTGCGCGCGCACTGTACAGCGTTCATCCCGGAGTAGCGATGATGCAGAAATGGATCCGGGAATTGCCGGAAAAGAGCGGGCGATCGCTGGAAGAATGGATTGAGTTAACCCGGAGGTCTGGCCCTGCCACTGAAAAAGAACGGCGTGAGTGGCTGAAGAAAGAATACAAATTCGGCACGAACGTCGCCGCGTGCATCGCGGAACGGGTCGACGGCAAAGGCACGGAAGAGGACACTCCCGAGGCGTATCTGAAGGCGGCGGAGCAATATGTGGAGGCGATGTTCGCGGGCCCGCGTGCCGCTTTGCGTCCCCTGTATGACCAGCTTTTGAAGATTGCGCTGGGGCTTGGAAGGGATGCGAAGGCTTCGCCGGGAAAGACAGCGTGTCACTGTACCGCAATCATGTTTTTGCGAATCTGAAGCCATCCACCAACACGCGCATTGATGTCGGACTTTCATTGGGAAACATGAAGACGCCGAAACGGCTGATCGACACGGGCGGTTATGAGAAGAAGGATCGTATTACGCGGCGGATTGAGGTGAAGTCGAAGGCGGATATCGACGATGAGTTGAAGAAGTGGATGAAGACGGCGTATGGGATGGATGAATAATGACAAAGAGGAGAGCGCGAAAGGGAGCGGCTACCACCGCCAAGCAGGGTAAACGTGTCGCAAAACCTAAGCGACGGGTGACGAAGAAGCCGGATTTAATCGGTATGCTGGAGGGCGTTTTTCGCATTGTGGGCGACATCAAGTCTCCCGTGGTACCACCCGAGGCATGGGAATACGATTGAGGATCTGACGATTCGGATGGAGGACGGGCCTGAGGCCCGTCACCACACAGGCACTCCTCAGTCGTAGTACTCCAATCCCAAGTGCGTGATCAGTTCTTCGCCTTTTAAGTGGCGCAGCGTGTTCTTCAGCTTCATTAACTGGATGAACAGATCATGCTCGGGATAGAGTCCCGGCGCGGTCATGGGCGACTTGAAGTAGAAGCTTAGCCATTCCTGGATTCCCAACCGCCGCAGGTCGGGCGTGCGTTGCGCGAGGTCGAGGAACAGTACGAGGTCGAGCACGATGGGCGCGGCCAGAATCGAGTCGCGGCACAGGAAGTCGACCTTGATCTGCATGGGATAGCCGAGCCAGCCGAAGATGTCGATGTTGTCCCATCCTTCTTTGTTGTCGCCGCGGGGCGGGTAATAGTTGATTCGGACTTTGTGGAAGATGTTTCCGTAAAGCTCGGGATATAGTGCCGGCTGCAGGATGTGCTCGAGTGCGCCCAGCTTCGATTCTTCCTTGGTCTTAAACGACCCAGGATCGTCGAGCACTTCGCCGTCGCGGTTGCCGAGAATGTTGGTCGAATACCATCCGCTCAGTCCGAGCAGGCGCGCCTTGAAGGCCGGAGCCAGCACGGTCTTCATCAGCGTTTGTCCGGTTTTAAAGTCCTTGCCGCAGATGGGCAGCTCGCGCTCGTGGGCGAGTTCATGCATGGCAGGAATGTCGACGGTCAGGTTCGGGCGCGCCATTGGCGAAGGGCACGCCCTCCATCAGCGAGGCATAGGCGTAGACCATCGAGGGCGCGATGTTTTCGTCATTCTCCTTCATTGCTTTTTCGAGCGCCTTCAGGCTCTGGTGGGCGGCGGTTGGCTCGATGAAGGTTTCGGTCGAAGCGCACCAGATGGTGACGAGCCGGTCTGCTCCGCTCGATTTGCGAAAGTCGCGGATGTCCTGGCGCAACTGCTCGGCGAGGTCGAGTTTGTTTTTTCCCTTCTTCACGTTTGGCCCGTCGATCTTCTTCACGTAGTTGTGATCGAACACGGCCTTCATGGGGCGGATGGCGCTGAGGCGTCCCTTCACTTTGTCGAGCAGGTCGCGCTCAAGGACGCCTGCGTTGCGCGCGGCTGCATACATGTTGTCTTCGAAAATGTCCCAACCCGTGAAGACCAGGTCGTTCAGGCCGGCCAGCGGAACAAATTCCTTGATCTTCGGCGAACGGCCATCGGTGCGCTTTCCCAGCCGAACGGTCCCCATCTGCGTGAGCGAGCCAATGGGAGAAGCGATGCCTTTGCGGACAGCCTCGACGCCCGCCACGAACGTGGTTGCGACCGCGCCCATGCCGGGAATCATCACGCCCAGCTTGCCCTTGGCAGGCTCGATGGCGAGATTGTGGGATTGCCCTTGCGATTCGCTTTTGGACTTTGTTGCAGCCGCTGCTTTGGATTTTGCTTCGGAAGTGACTTCGACGCGCGCCGCTTTCTTTGCATTCTCTCGGGGATGGAGCCATTTCAGTTTGATCCTTATGAGTTCAGTGGGATATGGGCAAACGGATATGTTCTCGCAATTCACGTTGACATGCAAACCAGCGCGGCTGGATTGCCCAAATCCACACGCCAGTGGCGCCGTGTGCAGCCCGAACTGCAAGTCCCGCGCGCTAGCGGAACACGATAAAATGGGAGACGTGCGTATCGCATTCCTGGTTGCCGTTATGGCCGTACTGACAACTTTCCTGTTTGCGCAGGATTCGCCCAAGGCTTCGAACCCCGCGCCCGACGCGCAGGAGAGTTCCAGCCTCGACACCAAGATCGACACGAGTCCACCGAAGGACGACGCCAAGGATCACCCCAACAGCAGTGCGGCGGTCGCCGATCTGACGCCTGACGCGGCGAGTGATGCGCCTCCGGTGTGCAGGAGTTCCATCCGTGGAACCCGATGAAGGCGATCAAAGATATTCAGGTGGGCGATTTCTACTTCAGGCGGCAAAACTACAAGGCTGCGCTCGATCGCTACAAGGAAGCGCTCTATTACAAGGATAAAGATGCGGTCGCCACGTTCCGCGTCGCTGAGTGCCAGGAAAAGTTGGGGAACAAAAGCGAGGCACGGAAATACTTCGAACAATATCTGAAAATCCTGCCCGAAGGGCCGCTGGCGAAAGAGGCGCACGCGTCGCTAGCCAAGCTCGCGAAAGCGCGATGAGTGTTGGGCCGCGAGCGTTTGAGTCGCGAGCCTCGAGCCGCGAGTTTCGAGCAAGACAATCCACCATTGGGCGTCGTCCTGCTTCGTAATGATCAGTCAGGCCCAACTCACTTGTAAACCAGCACCATCGGCCTCAAGCGGCTTGGGGTTGCTCGAAGATGGTAGCTCGAAACTCGCGGCTCGAAACTCGCGACTCGTCGCCCCACTCACTTCTCGACTCGCGAAAACTTCCCGGTCGATGCGTCCACGGCCACGCGCAATTTGGCCGTCTCGCGATCCGTTCCGTAGATTACGTGCCACAACAGCTCGTTCGTCTGACGGTCCCAGTCGAGCACATAGAGCACGGGTGTATCAGGATTTTTCTCGAGCAGTTTATCTCCGCCGTGCTCCTGAGCGATAGCGAATGCTTTGTCGGTATCCACCTTCAGAAACTGCACATTGAAAATCTGGGTCGAGGAATTGGTCGGGCTGTAAGTGTCTTCGACGCTGTGCGAAACATCGCCGTTTGTCCAGGTGTAGGAGCGGGTCGCGTGTTGCGCCGGCGAGGCGAATCCGGATCGCCACTCGCCGGCCTTGCCGTCCTTGCTTTTCGATTCGGCCGACTCTACCCGGAAGGGTTGCGCGTCTACCGCCCACCCGCGCGCCGCGATATAGCACTTGAAGAAAGCGCCGCTGCCGGTCATCGTCTCCGGAGCCTTGGGCTGAGGTTTCTCCGCCGTTGCCGGCGCTGTCGGGGTCGAGGAGCATCCCACCATCGAAGCCACCGCGAGAATTGCCACGAACAGTTTTTTCATCATGACTTCTTTCGTAAGGTCAGGACCGCGATCATTGTACTCAACCGGGGGGACCGATTCCTATAGAATTGCCACGAATCGATTGCTCTTGCCGGTCGCACGCTATGGATTCCGATCTCGCACGCTTACGCCAGGAACTTGAAGGTGCCATTGCAGGCATGACCGAGAGCGCGATGACTCAGGCTCCGGAGGGCAAGTGGAATTCCGCCCAGATTCTCGAGCATCTTTTCCTGACCTACAAGGGCACTAATCGCGGCTTGGCCAAATGCCTGGAAAAAGGCAGTCCGTTGGCAACACGTGCCACGCTGAAGCAACGCCTGGGTACGCTGCTGGTCATGAATCTTGGACATATGCCTGGGGGCCGGAAAGCTCCCGAGCGGCGCTATGCCGCAGGGAATGCCGCCCGCGGAAGTTCGGGAGACGATCTTTGCGGAAATTGAAAAGATGGAATCAGGACTTAACGATTGCGAACGCCGGTTTGGAGCAGGAACGAAGATCATGGATCATCCGTTCCTGGGGCCGCTGACAGCCGGTCAGTGGCGCAAGTTTCACTGGGTGCATGGGCGGCATCATGCGCGGCAGATACGCGAACGTGGGAGGCTCTGAAAACGACGGCCAGTGCTGCGACCGCGTGAGCTGTGCTGCTGTGGCGGGCTATGTTTCTACGACCGTTGCACGGGCTCGCCGAGGGCGAGACGCCCTCGGCGGGCTCAGGGCAGGCTCTCGTAACCGCCGGCAAGATGCCGGCGCTACGCTCCCGCGTCTTTCTTGCTTCTGCTACTTCTTCTCTTTCTCCTGGTCGCTGTCCTGTTTTTCTCTTATGCCAGACTTGCGCGCTTGTTCCTGAAGATCGGAGAGCTCCTGCTGGGCGGCGGTGATGGCTTTCTGCTTTGAATCCATATCGGACTTGTACTGCGCGTCGTCCTTGCTCCACTGGGCCGAGTTGCGCAATTGGGCGCCCGCATCGCCATAAAAGGCAGCCGCGCGCAGACGATACTCACGCTGATCGAGGTCGAGTTCGTGATTGAGAGCGTCGATCTTGGATTTTTGATCGTCGATTTTCTGCTTGAGGTCGTCGACCTCCTTCTGGCGATCCGCCGCTGCCACCTTGGGATCGGTGGCTCCGGTCTGTGCGGTTGCGGTTTTCTGGTCGCCGCTGGTGGAGGCGCGACGGCTCCGGTCCGACCACGCTCAGTTGATCGTTGACGGGAAGGTTGTCGTTATCGTAGTGGCGGCTGGTGTCAGTCTTGGGCTTGTCCTTGCGGGCTTGCCGCGCGTAATCCCCCAGAGAGAGCGATTGTGATTGAGATTGCGCCAATGCCGAGTTCGGACCGTGTGTGATCCCCAGCAAAATAAAAGTGGCGATGGCTAACCCTAGCGTTCGTTTCATAAGATCATCCTTCCGCGAACCGCGCGTTGCGGCCCGCAACCGCTAATTTCAGGAACCTGTGGCCGCAGCCCGCCGGCCTCCACCCAAAAAACTGCCAATCGTCCGGTCGAGCTGCGCTGCCTCGCTGGCAATATTGTTGGCCAGTTGGCGCGCCAGTTCGGGATCGCGGCTGCACGCCAGTTGCTGCGCATATCCCGCGATGGTAGCCAGCGAATCTCTCAATCCCAAGCCCATTTCCGCGGAAAGCTCCTGGTGCGCCCTTTGATCGTGCCGGATGCGCTCAATGTCGGTCTTGTCGGTCAGAACCAGAGCCGTACCAAGAACGCTGGCGTCCTCGGCCAGCACGGCAGAGGCCGTGAGTTCAAGCACGCGGCTTTCTCCATCGCGCGTCATGAAATTCACCTGCAGACCGCGAATCGCTCCCTTGCCCGACAGGGCCGGCGCCAGAGCCTGTTCCACAGTCGATCCCCATGCCGGGCCACTGGTAGCGCGCACGGAAGCCGTCCGAAACAGATCCGCGACGTGGAGCCCGACCGGCGACTCGAATCCCAGCAGTTTGCGCGCAGCCGAATTTGCCTGCCGCACCAGCCCGGCAGTATTGAAAAACAAAACGCCGCTCGAAAGATTCGCCAACACAGTCGAACTCAGCGTATCGGAGGTCTTGGCCTTTCTGCGCTCCGAAAGCTGCTGGGTCGTGAGCTCGTGTTTCTGCTGCTTGAGCTGTTGGATCACGGCGTGGTAGGCGTGTACGGGCAGTCCTTCTGCCGCCATGGGCGCGTGATTCAGCGGCTCCGATTCCTCGGTAAGATTCTTGCGCAAGCGCCGGATCGCGAAGAATCCCAGTCCAAAGGCCGCCAACGCAGAGAGCATTAACAGGCCCATGCGCAGCACTACCGGATTCAGGAGAAGCCTCATAGCGCCCTCCAGTACCAGTGCATGAGCCGATTTCCAAACAGAAACGACAACAGCGCCATGCTGCCCAGAAATACCCCGAACGGCATTTCGTAATAACGCAGCATCAGACGCGCCGAATGCCAGGCCCGGCGGCGGGCTGCGACCGTAGAGTTGCCGCGGGCCGCCAAGCGCCGGCGGCGCTTGATCCAGACCGCGAGAATCGCGCTCAATCCAAATAACGATCCGGCCAACGATGCGGCAAAAATGGTCAATACCGTAAGCTTGGTTCCGAGGAAGGCGCCGATCATGGCCATCAACTTGACGTCGCCGAATCCCATTCCCTCGACTCCGCGGGCGCGCAGGTAGATGGCGGCTGCTCCGTAGAGGAATGAAGCGCCGACAGCCGCTCCCAGCAGAGAGTCTGAGAGCGACCACAGTCTCCAGGAGATTTCGCCTCGCATCGCGGGCGATACCAGGCCGGGCATGATTCGGGACGCCAGATCGTTCACCGGAACGAGCAGGCTGAAGCCAATGCCCAGAGCCAATCCGGGCAGCGTCATCGCGTCCGGAAGAAGTTTGGTTTCCGCATCGGTGAAGATGAGCCCCAACAACAGGAAACCCAACACCGTGCACTTCAGCATCGCAAGGCTCAGCCCGAAGTGGAGGTAGCAGGTCAGAAAAAGCGCGGCCGTCATCAGCTCAACCAACAGGTAGCGCGGCGAGATCGGCTGCTTGCAGGAGCTGCATTTTCCCCGCAGAATCAGCCAGCTCAGGACAGGAATGTTGTGGTAGAGCGGGATGAGATGTCCGCAGTGCGGGCACGCCGAGCGGGGCGCGACCACCGACTTGCCGCAGCGGCAACCGGTAGATACACACGTTCAGGAAGCTGCCAAAGCACAGCCCGAGCGCGAAGATCGCGGCTTCAAAAAGGAGTTCCACGTCAGCTAAGTGCCCATCCTGTGGGGACTTGAATGATTATAAGGCGGGTAGCAGACACCTTCTAAGTACCAAAGTGACTGTACCCATGCCGATTGCAAGTGATTGCCGGGAATGGGGAAACGCAGCTGCAGAATTCATAAGATGAAGAGTGATCGACACTTGTCACTGACACTGTGATGAGTGCCATGATCCAATCTTGAGAAGTCTCCAAAAGGCACTTTCCGTATTGAAAGGAGAGATCGCTATGCAATTCCACCTGGAAACAGACGAGCTGAACCTGCTGGCCAACGTTCTGTTGGAACAAGACCCTCGGCCCTACCAAGGAACTGCTGAACAAGGTCATGGCACGTGACCTGCGATTGGATGCCGATGAACTTGAACAAGCGGCAGACCTGCTTGCGGGCAAGAAGACTAGGCTTAAGGAAGAGATCGCACGGCAGCCGGACTCCGCACTGAAAGCGAAACTGCAGAGCCAACTGGCGCTGCTGGAAAGAGTGCTGGAGAGGGTCAACGAGGCGTGCGTGATGTTCTGAAGGCTGCGGCGGGAAGCGCATTGTCAAAGATCGTCGGCGTATACCGCAAAGCCCAATCACGGCGACTAAAACGTGTTCTTATTGCGAAGCGGCCGCATTTTTCTTCTTCTTGCGGTCGATGAACAGTTGCACGAAGATCCCCGAAACCAGTGCACAGATAAATCCTATCCATAACCACAACGAGTTCTTCCGGTTACATGCAAGGCCAAATACCAGCACGCTCAGCAGCGCCATGACAGAAGTGAGAAATGCTTTCAGTTTCATTCCAGATTGCTCCGGCGATGAGGTGGGAGCCGAGGCTTCGGTGGAAAAGGAGATCCGGGAGGATGGTTGGTTAGCCATGGGAAAACGCTCCTTCCCCTGACTCTAAGAAAATCGTAGACCCATGTGTAAAGGCAAGTCAATGCGAGCGGGATGCTCGGAGAACTTGCGGATCATCAAAGAGAAATCCCTAGGCGACCTGGACGACTTCGCATTGGTGGGGAAGAAAAACGGAAAACACGGTTCCGGTGGCGCTTCCATGAGCGCGACTGCGGACTCGAATCGATCCGCCATGTTTGCGCACGATGCCGTTTGACACCCAGAGGCCAAGCCCGGTTCCGGTATCGTCTTTTGTGGTGAAAAAGGGCTCGAAGATGCGGCCGAGATTCTCTCGCGGAATGCCGCTGCCATTGTCGGCCACAGTAATCCGGGCCCCTTCCCGGCCGGTGGACCAGTTGCGGCCCGGCGCGATGCGGACTTTGAGCGAGGCCGGGTCTGGTGAGGTATGGTTTGGAGAACCTTGGTTGGCCATGGCGTCGGCCGCGTTCACCACCAGATTTGCGAACAACTGGCGCAGCTCGCCCGCATAGCCGTGGATCGGGTCGACGTCCCGGTAGCGCCGCGTCACATGGACCTGCTTACCCTCGAGTTTTCGCGAATACAACTGCAGAATCTCGTCCATAAGGGCCGCCGGATCGACCGAGGCCGGAGCACCTGTGTCGCGAACAAATCCCAGAGTCTGCTGCGCCAGGCTCGCCACCCGTCCCACCTCTTGCTCGGCCATGGTCAGATACTGCGCGGCGTTCTTCGAGTCGTTACGCGCCAGGTAAAGCAGATTGATAACCGCTTCCAGGGGATTATTGATTTCATGCGCGATGGAAGCGGCGAGCCGTCCCGCAGTGGCGAGTTTCTCGCTGCGGCGAACCGCTTCTTCCGATTGTTTTTCCGCCGAGATATCGCGCGCGATGGCCGATGCTCCCACAATCTGCCCGCGTGCGTCGCAGTAGAGACGACAGCGACAGTAGAACCGGCACGCGAGTTCCGTCCTTCTTTATGCGCTCGGTCTGATAAGGATTGACATGGCCGCCGGAGTTGAAAATCCGGAGATTGCGCGCGACCTCATCCTGACGCTCGGGGGGCGCCAATCGGGCGACGGGTATGCCCACAGCTTCCTCGGTACTGTATCCAAAGAGCTGTTCGGCGGCGCGATTCCAGCTGGTGATCGTACCGTCCGGACTGATGCTGAAGATGGCGTCGGAGGAATATTCGACGATGGCGGCCATCTCACGGGTGCTGCGGTCGGCTCGCGATTCGGCGAGCGTCCTCTGACGAGCCATGCTGCCCGCGAACACGGAAATAGCGAGGAATACGATCAGGCGCTCCAGATCGGCGGCCCGGGCTCATACCAAAGGAAAACGATGGGAGGGAATACGAAAAAATCCAGGCAAGCGGCCGAGAGCAGCGAGCAGAAAATCGCTGGCCCAAAACCCAGAAAACGGGCCGTGAAAAGCACCGCCACCAGGAAAAGGGCATAAGCATGGCGGTGGAGTAGCGGCGAAAAAGTCGAGAAACTGAGTGCTACCCAGACCGCGATGAGTGCGCCGCCATATTGCGCGAGCGTGGATTGGCGATATCGCGCAATCCAGTTCTTGCGATTGGCCCCTATTTCCGGCATTTTTCGTCCATGGGGTTCAGTCTAGACGGCGCCTTTCGATTGACGTTTCGAATGCACGCTTTTCGATTGCGATTCCGGGACAGGCAGGCCATGCTAGCACGACTGAGCAGCACGGGACCGCAGGCAACCGCTTGCCTGGCGACATGGCGGGAATGCGCCGCGGACCGCATTCCCGGCTCGTATGCGAAGAACTATTTCCTCTGCAGCGATTCCAGGTATTTGTTCAGATTGGCGACGCGCTGCTGGACTTCCGCTTCATGCCCACCGCTCATGCTCCAGAACAGATTGCCCCAGATCGGCATCTCTTTCGTGCCATGGGCAGCCAGGACTTGCTCGCCGCGGATGATTGCGGCAACCTTGAGCGCGGGATATTTGCCGCCGTTCTTCACGGCCAGGGCGGTCAGATCCGTGGGTGGAACCTTCAACGCTTCCGCCGCCGGGCCGTTACCTGTGCCCTCGGTTCCATGACAAACGGCGCAATATGTTTTGTACATCTCCTTGCCGGACGCGGGCGATGTCTGCTTGATGGGTACGTGCTTGATTTCTGTTTTCGGCGACTCCTGTGCCGTCGCCATCATCACCATGCCGATTACGACGGCAAGGATAGTCATCCAAGTTTTCCTGCCTGTACGCATACCTTCCTCCGCGGGGGTCGAAACGACTCCCCTGACTTGCACTGCGCACAACAGGTAAGTTTAGTTCAAGCTCACACAGCCCACGGTGAGAATTGTCACAAGAGGTGGTGACAAAGAAACAGTGACTCAGATCAGGAACGCTCGTTTATCGCAGCGCTGAAGCGTTGCGCCACCCAAGACCAAGATCGAGATCGAGTTTTTCGACAGCCGTTAGTGCCTGGATTCCAGTTTGTGGCGTTCCGAATCCGGGTTCTGGTCAACTTGCGGCACAGTCAGTGGCGACTGCAAGTTGAAGGTCAGCACGGTCTCGCTCGGCAGCTTGATCGGATCGCCCTTGCTGGCAGCCTGTACGGCGCCGCCTGCGCCGCCGCCCGCAGCCGCGCCAATGCCGGCGCCCTTGCCGCCGCCGGCGATCCCGCCGATGATAGCCCCTAGAACCGCGCCCGCTCCTACCTTCTCGGCCGTGTTGGTGGAGCGTTTCTTCCCCTCACGCCGGTATTGATCGGTCTGAATGTTGTAGGACTTGTCGCCGACCGAAATCCGGTCCAGTTGCAGAACCAGTTCCGATTGGCCGGCAAATTTCCCTGCACTTTTTGCATCGACGACGTGGCCCTCCACGTTGTACCCGGCAGGAATCGCAATGTCCCACTCCGACGATAACGGAGAGTCCAGGGTCGCGCGGAAAGTCTGTCCGGCTTGCGCAGTTTCGGAACTGATCGCATCGACCAGCCGGACCACCACATTTGTTCCGGACTGGATCGTTAGCATCCTTGGAGCTGGCGGAGGCGGCGGGGTTGACGACGTTTCCTGAGCGACTGGGGCATCGTCGCCGTCATTTGCCGCAACCTTGGTCGTTGCGGTTTGGTTCGTGGCAGTTTGGCTCGCCGCCGCTTCAGAATCCGCGTGATCGTTGAGGTTGGCAGAGTTCGAGCGCGGAGGAGTCTGCATTGTGCACATCTCGGTCTGAGGATCTTGACTTCATGCGATGTCGTGGCACATCGGGTTGGGGCTTCGCTTCTGGTGGCGCGGACGCGGGAGGAATAGCCTCCGCCGTCTGGCTTGCAGTCCGGCACCGCGGGCGCCGCAATCTGCAGGTTGTTTACAACGACTTTGATCCCCGGAGTGGTGGACGCATAGTTGCTCGCCGCCGCCCTTTGCATATCATTGTCGACCGTGCCCGAGAGCGTGACCACTCCGCCTTTGGTTTGGACGGTGATTGATTTGCCCTGCAGCCCGGAATCCTGGTTGAGCTTGGAGGAAATCTGTTTGCTCAACTGAGTGTCGTCGGGCGCTTTGGCGCATCCCAAACCGATGGCGAAAAGACCTATCAATAGAGCCATGCAAAGGTATTTGCCCGGACCGAACCTCATCAGTGCTCCTGACCGAAGAGGAAGAACATTTTAAACAGTTTAGATGCCGACATTGCCGATTTATAACAAAATTCAGGAATGGGCAGCGATTGGTTGTGTGGTGACGGGGCTCTGCCCCGTCCAGCGGGGCGAAGCCCCGCCACCACACGATCATGGCGCTTTGCAGTCTAATGTGTGCGGAGAAATTTGTAGTCGAGAATCGAGGCGGCCAGCCCGAATGTGTCGTCCGTATTATCAAGGGCGTCTTTGACGCGAATTACCCGGCCCTGGCAAAGCACATTGCTGTTCTTTTGTCCGGAGATTTCTTCCGGCATTTCGAAGATCAGCTCGATCAATGCATTGGCCGGCAATTCCTGCGGTCCGTAAAACATCAATCCCGATTGGCTGATGTTTTCAATCATTCCCTCGTACCAGGTACTGAGGTTCTTTCCCCGATAGCGAATGGGAAGGTTCACCTTCAGGCGTCGTGCGCGCGGCATCCAGGTGGGCCGCTTCTGACCGGAGCGGCGTTTCACAGTCGGAGTCTTCCGTCGCCGGTTCTTCCATCCGGCTTCCGCGGCGCATAGTCTTCCAGTCATATTGATAAGCAGTCGCGCACAGCATGCAAACCTGGTAATACTCTCCGTTGGGCGCGCGTCGCGGCCACGAAAACTCGTGTGAGCAGCGTCCCGACATGAGAACATCCATGAGCTTCTGGGGCATGAAGAATGGCGTCCGAATTCTGGTTGGACATTCCATCTTCCGCCGCCCGATCCCTTCTGGATAGGTTACTTTCGTGTATATCGGAATGGGTCCGATGTGCGTTGAGGGGAGCCTGCGGCTGGCGCAATCATTAGCGCCGTACCGATCAAGCCAATGCGGCAACTCCAATCTAGTCTTATACTTGCGTAGACCATGAACGAGCGAACTGAACCGCCATGCTATGGGCTTTGTCATCGCCGGGGGCCGGAGTTCGCGTATGGGGGCCAACAAAGCCTTTTTGGATTTCCACAGGCAGACCCTATTATCGCGCGCGCTCGCGGTGGTGAAGGAGGCTTGCGGCAATGCCACCATCGTGGGCGATCCCGACACCTTCGCAGACTTTGGACCGGTTATCGCAGACGTCTTCGCCGATTGCGGCCCCCTCGGCGGCATTCATTCCGCCCTGTTGCATTCTTCCGCCGACTTGAACTTGATGCTTGCCGTGGATATGCCATTTGTTTCCGGCGAACTCCTCAAATTTCTCTTGCGGGTGGCCGGAACTACGGAGGCAATCGTCACCGTGGCCCGAATCACTGGAGGCCTGCAGCCGCTTTGCGCCGTCTATCGACGCGCGTTTGTTCCGACTGCCGAGCAAGCTCTGAAAACGGGAAACTATAAAATCGGTGCCGCATTCGCGAACATCCCGCTGCGGGTGGTCGAGGAGCCCGAGTTGGTAGCGGCCGGCTTTTCCGAGAAGAACTTCTTCAACGTTAATACGCCCGAAGACCGCCGCAGGGCGGATGACCTCTCTTCGCTGCCCTGAATCTTCCCTGCCCTGAATCTCTTGCCCGATGAGCCTGCCGCCTTGAGTCGCAGACCCATCTCATGCCATGCTGTTGACTATGGCTGGGGCCGCAACGACACCTCCCTACATCGAATTCAAGGACGTCTCCAAAGCTTTTGGGGAGCGCGAAGTTCTGAAGAACGTCAGCTTCGACGTTCTGCCCGGTGAAATGGTCTGCATTCTCGGACGCAGCGGCGTCGGAAAATCGGTGGCCCTGCACAACATCATGGGCTTCCTCAAGCCGGATTCGGGGCGCGTCATCGTCGCCGGTCAGGACATCACCGACTACAACGAGGAGCAACTGGAAGAAATCCGCAAGAAAGTCACGATGGTGTTTCAGAATGGCGCGCTCTTCGACTCATTGTCGGTCGGCGAAAATGTGGCCTTCCCGCTGCGCGAAAAAAGAGAGCTTTCCGAGGACCAGATCCTGCAGGTCGTCGATGGCTTGCTCGAAATGGTCGGAGTCAAAGAGATGCGCGATCTCCTTCCCTCCGATCTTTCCACCGGCATGAAGCGTTCCGTCGCCATTGCGCGCGCCCTGGCTGCCCAACCGGAGTGCGTGCTTTACGACGAGCCCACCACCATGGTCGACCCACTGATGGGAAATCTGCTCGGCGACCTGATCGCCCGCCTCAAGTTGCAGTTGCATTTGACATCAGTGGTGGTGACGCATGACATGCGCCTTGCCAAGAAGCTCGCCGACCGCCTCGTCTTTTTGTACGAAGCTCACGCCATCTTCTTCGGGTCCTACAAGGAGATGGAGAAATCCGATCATCCGATCATTCAGGAATTTCTGGAACTGGATGAGTTGAAGCTGGAAGCGTAAGGGCAGGTCTCAGGTCTCAGGTTTTAGGTTCTCAGGAGGTTCTATTAGACCTCATCGAATGTCTCGGCGTTTTCTGGGGGTGAACGAGTCCTTGTTGAACTTCCTGAGACCCGGCACCTAAGACCTGAGCCCTTGTTGCTTCTCTGCGATCGCCAAGGCATCGTCCATCATCTTCTCGATCCTCCGCTGGCGGCCTTCCGGCGTTCGGTAATAGAAGATGCCGAGCAAGTGCGAACGGCGCCTGGCGATGGACATCCGGTCCCATCCTTCGCGAGCCCGCGGATTGCGCGCGAACGCAACCTGGAGAATGGGTGGAAGCTCGCGTTCGGCGTCCATGACCGCGAGCAGGCGCTCAGCGATTTGTTCGGCGCGCCGGACGCGCGCCTCGGCGCTCTTGGGCTCGCTGACCCACTTGGCGATGTCGTTTCGCGTAGAGTGATTCAACCGGTCGTACCAACGACGAAATGAGCGATCCTCCGCGAGTATCGACTTCAACGGATCGGGAACCGTGACGACTCGCGCTTCGACATCCCGCTCGATCTGGAAGCTTGCGCTATCGCCGGCACGGACGCGTGCCACCCTTTGCATCCGCTTGTTTACGAGTAAGATATGCACGCCGTCTGCGGTGGGAAACAGTGTAGTCCGGAAAGAAAAGCCGTTAATTTCGACCTTTACCTTGATCTGGCCAGCGCATCCCGTACAACGTGGCGGCATCAAAAGGCATGCGGATTATGGTCCAATTAAGGCGGGATCGCATGCGCTCCAGCGTGGCCTCGAAACGTCTGATGGCGGGTCCGGATTTAGCTCGGAGCTTTTCGCATGACGCCGGCTTTGCATGACTGAAGACGGAGCGAAAGAATTCTAATACCGAAGGGGCTGCCAGAGTTAATAGGCAGTTAGAGAACGGTAGAGGTTCGTGGGCGCGCAGGCGGTAAACTGATTGGAAGAGCCTTCGGAGAAACAATCGTGATCTGCCCAAACTGTGGTGAAGACAATTCGTCGAATTTTAAGTTTTGCGGGATGTGTGGCACTTCGCTCGAAGAGCGTCGCCCGGTCGGTGCACCACGGGTTGTAAGTAGCACGGCAGGAAACTCCTCGGAAGCGGGACGGCACCACGAACCGGAATCGCGAATCCTTCGCGAGAGCCACCACTGCAGCCGATCGTCCCGTGCCGCCGACCTCAGGGCCTTCATTCCTGGGACTGAACGAGCCCTTCACAGATGACGCAGATCGCGCAAGCACGTCCCGTGATCAGAACCTTTTTCGGATCGGATTCATTTTTTGAGGCCGACGAACCCAATATCGGCGCTCGTCGAGTCGTCTTATTGTTGGTGCTGCTTGGGGTATTGGGAGCTGGCGGATGGTGGGCCTACACACATTACAACAAGATCGGCGCCATCATCGCGACTTACTCGGGGACTAACTCTCAACCCTCCGCGACCCAGCCCGGGGGCACCGAGACGACCGCAAATAATCCTGCGCCGAATCAAAAGCCGTCGGATCAAAAGTCATCGAATCAAAAATCAACGACCGAACCTGCTGCTCCTTCATCGCCGGAAGTAATACCTTCGCAACCGGCAGCCACTCCGCCGGCACAATCTGGAGCGGCGGAATCCAAGACTCCGAATACCGCACCAGCCGCCAGCGAGAAAAGCACTGACGAGAATGCGACTCAAACTCCGCCAGCCGCTGCCAAACCCGCTGAACCTTCCCATCCTTCGCGCACCCAGAATGTTGTGCACGCGCGACGGAACGACACACGGGAAGCGCGGAACCGAGCGGCGCCTCCGCCCAAGGCCGCCGCCCGTCGCGGACGATAAGGGAACTGCGGAATTCCAAAGAGGCGAGGCTTATCTTTATGGCCGCGGTATGCCGGAGAATTGCGATCAGGCAATCAGAAATCTGAAGGAAGCCTCGGCCAAGCAAAACGCCAAGGCGCGCAGTGCTTTCGGAACGATGTATGCGACCGGACACTGTGTGCCGCGTGACCTGCCGACATCCTATTCGTGGTTTGCGCTCGCGCTCCGGGCCGACCCCAACAATCAGATCCTCGAAAAAGATTTGACCGCGGTGTGGAACCAGATGACGCCGCCTGAGCGGCAGCTGGCGATTAAGACGAAACAGTAGGCCACTGGAGCTTGTTATCGCGTTAGAGGAGAATGACAAACGACTGGAACTGAGGAGTCGGGCAACGCGCTACTCGGTTGCCGGAACCAGATTGAGCGCCTTCTTCATACTGCCACGCTCCGTCATGATCTTGTCCTGCAGCAAAGTAATCGCGTAGATCAACTGCTCGGGACGCGGAGGACAGCCGGGAACGTAGATATCCACGGGGATGACCTGGTTCACGCTCTGCACGAGCGCATAATTATTGAAGACGCCGCCAGAAGTTGCGCACGCTCCCATCGAGATGACCCACTTCGGCTCCGGCATCTGCTCCCAGAGCTGGCGAATCACGGGCGCCATTTTGTTGGAGACGCGGCCGGCGATGATCATCAGGTCGGATTGCCGGGGCGATGGCCGGAAGACCTCGGCGCCAAAGCGCGCAATGTCGAAACGCGAGGCGCCCATCGACATCATTTCGATCGCACAACAGGCCAAGCCGAACGTCATCGGCCAGATGGAATTCTTGCGCGTCCAGTTGACGGCCGAATCCAGCGTGGCCATGACGATGCCTTCGGGCACGGCGCTCCCAAAGACCAGTTCCTTCACGACTCGCTTGCCGTTTTGACGTCAACGTACGGACCGAAGCTTTGTTCTTGCGCCATGTTTTTATTCTAAACCAGCAGTGGTGAAAACGACCGGGCCTTAGGGTAGCTTCGATTAAGACTTGGGATCTCTCCGTGACCTCTGTGTCCTCTGTGGTTTACGCTTTTTATCGACACTTAATCAGAGTTTCCTTGGGGTCATTCCGTTTTCGTCTTCATTTTTGTGTTCCAGACGTCTTTAGTCCTCAGGGCGTCCGATTATCGTTTCTTTTTCTCCCGCCTCTCCGGAGCGATTTCTTTCTCGAAAAACTCGACGGCCATTTCGGCAACCTGATTATGCACGGCTTCGCGATCCACGCCTGGGTTATCTACAAACAATTGAGGAAGCTGCTTTTTTCCCGCGTCGGTGCCGACGTCCAGAAACGTGTAATGGGCAACTCCGCCCGGCAAAATCGTAAGCTTCGCGCCCTTGATGTTCGCGGCGAAGAACTGCGCATTTTCAGCGGGAGGGGCAATGGGATCGGCCGCGCCGGCGACAATCTCCACGGGGATGGCGATCTTCTGCAGACTTTCCGGCGTAAACGCGCGCGCCACGGCGGGAGCGATCGCGAAGACCGCTCGGATGCGGGAATCGCGATAGGAATCGCCGGAGCGCTGCAGGGATTGTTGCACGTCGGGTTGCTGCCGGATGGCCTTAAACTTCTCCATCAAATCGGGCATCTCGGGAGGATTGCACGCGCCCTTTTTCTCGTCGTTCTTTTTCTCGTCGCACCAGGCTAGAATCCGGTTCGAGTCCGTGGTCGCGCCGGCGAGTTCCATCATGGTGTATCCGCCATACGAGAAGCCGGCCGCGCCGATGCGGTCAGGGTCGATCTTGGAGCCGAAGCGGGGATCGGTGAGCATGTCGCCGATGACCGTGCTGATATCTTTTGCGCGCTCCCAGCCTTCGACAAAGCCGCGGGTTGTGTATCCGGTCACCGCGTTATTGCCGGGATGATTCACGGCGGCGACGATGTAGCCGCGAGCAGCGAGATAGGTGCCGAGCCATGCCATCTGCATGGCGCTGCCGCCGGTGCCATGGGAGAGCGCAATGAGTGGAAATCGCCCGAACGTCGGAGCGAGCGCGGCATCCTTGGCAGCGCGCCCGGCGTAGAACAGGGGTGCGTCCGCAGGGCCGATGTATTGGTCCTTGGCCCCGGCGCCGGTTTCGGCGGGATACCAGACGATGCCGCTCAGCGTGTGATCGTCGGAGCCGCGCCAGTTGTAGTCCTCAGGCGCGGCAAATTGGCGGAGGCTAAAGCCGACCGCATGAAGGACCGGTTCTTCTTTCTTCTTGCCTTTCCCGGAGGCAAATGAACAAGGTGTGAGAAATATCAGTACGAGGATGAAAATTCGTCGATTGAACATGACTTGCCTTAGCCGCTGGAACATCGGGATCGTTGGAATGGAATTGTAGCGTTTCCGGCAAGAATTCTCGCTGGCACTAACCTCGCTGGCACCAACCTCGCTGGGCCTAACAAGGAAAAAGGGCAAGCAGCCTTTCAAGCCGGCTTGCCCGGAGCCAAACGGATCAGAATGTAAATCTCGCGCCAAACTGGAATTGACGGGGCGAGTTGGAGGTCGCCGTGATGGGAGCAAAACTAGCAACACTGTTGTAGAAATCACTTAGAGAAGCCACACTTGGCGCCCCTAACTGCGCCCGGTTGGCGACGTTGTAGCAAGATACATCAAAGCGGAGATCCCGCTCTTCCCAAGTTTGTAATTCTTGGAGAAGGTAAGATCCAGATTATTGGCTCCCATCGTGCGGACGTGATCAAGATATGCCGGCGCATTTCCCGCAATAAACGGGTTTTCGTTCGCCAATTGAGTAGGGGTTGCTCACGATCGATACTCCCGTTCCAGGCATTGCGAAACAGTTGGGGTTGAACCAGGCCGCTGCCGTACGTGGCGCGCCCTTGCTGGGATCGCAGATCATGTCGGCCCGCTGATTGGCGATGTAGGAGACGCCGCCCGGTACATTTGGATTCGGCGATGTCCCACCTCCGGCGAAGCGATGGGAACGCCGCTGCTCAGGTAGAAAATCCCGTCGACGGTCCAGTTGCCGAGGATGGCATTGGATATTCCGTTCAGATTGACCGCCCGGTCCTTGCCCACGGGCAGGTCGTAAGAGGCTTGCCATGTGAATTGATATTTCACGTCCTGCGGGCTGACGGAATGCTCATATCTCATGTTCCTCCAGTCCTGAATGTTCCCGGCATGAGAACCGACGAAATCCAGCGGCGGATTACCGTCGTCCGTCATCAGCTTGGCCCAGGTAAAGGAGGCCAGCGTGGTGAAGTGATGAGTCAAGCGCTTCTGCACCTTCGTCTGCAGCGAACTGTATTCGGAATCTCCGGCGGGATAGCCGTGCACGATGACACCGCCTATTGATGTTTCCGTAAGTGAATTGTGGGAAAGGTTCCGCGGCGTAAAAACCGGCGGGGTTGTAGCCATTGGAACTATTAGCCGATCTGGCTGATCTGGCTCAGGCTGAGCTGGTTCAGATCCGCCTGGAATAGGGGAAGGAAGAGTCCCCGGCTGCCCACATAGCCGGCGCTGAGAACGATCTGGTGTGGAAACTCGTACTCAAAACCAAAATTAAAGTTATAGGTTTCCTGTGTACGCTGCGAGTGCAGCATGGTATTCAGACCTCCGCCCAGGCCGGTCTGCAATCCACTCGGCTGCAATTGTGAGGGTGGAAGCAGACCCGCTCCACTTGTGGCGGGAACGGATTGCTCAGCGAATAGTGACCTGTCACGCTCGGCGCTGGACCCCCCGGTGCCGCACCTGCACACTGGTTGGACCCGTTGATTACGGTATTGCCGTCCGCGTTAGAGCAAGTAGCGATCCAGTTGAGGAGGTGGAATATCCATCGCTGTCGAGCGTCGCACTGGCGACCTGCTGTGCGCTCGGTCCAAAGTAAAAGCCGGCGCCGCCGCGAACGACCAGGTGTTTTCACGGGCTGCCATGAAAAGCCGAGGCGCGGACCAAAGTTGTGCAGATTGGTCGTAAACGGAGAGCGGTTGCCACTGGTGGCGAATACTTCGCCGCCGGTGTAGGGCACGCCGCCGACGGAATAGGTGGCGGTCGGATCGAAGTATTCCAGGCGGTTATGGCGCTCCGTCTTGCCGCCGAAGATGTCCCAGCGCAGCCCGGCGGTTATGGTGAGATTCGGGGTGACATGGTACGTATCCTGGACGAAGGCCGCGTAATACGGATTAGCTTCCGCGGCAAAGAGATCCTGCGTGAATGACGGCGATTAATGCCTTCGTTGGCAGTATCCCCCATGCCCAGGAGGAACGAAGCAAAGTCGCTGCCTCCCACGGCGTTGGCCGTGGTCTGTTGCTGGTAGCGGTGATATCGAACATGTAACAGCCGGAGGGTGCAGGGCGGCTGGCCCACATTCATGAGCCTTTTCATATATTCCGCGCCGAAGCTGAGTTCGTGCTTACCCAGCTACCTTGGTTAGGGTCGCGTTGGCAGTCATGGTTCATGCTGGCAAAGATGAAGGTATTGTAGTTCGCGGTGCCGCCGACGCCGCCGGTGAGGCCGTTCGCCGACGTAAGTCGTTAAAAAATACGATGGGGAGGATTTTGTACGCCTCAGCTGCGGCCAGCGACGAGGGAAATCCCAGCGTGGTGATGTCGAAGCCATTCTGTCGAGGATCGCCCCCCTGATTGGTATATTGGCGCGTAAAGGAGTAGCGCAACTGCAAGACAGTAGTGGGATTGATGGTGTAGTCGTCCCCGATGATGAAGTTTCGCGCGTTGGTGATGTTCTGGGCGTAGTTCGGATCCCAATCGTTGTTGAAGGCATTGACTCCCGCCTGGTAGCCGGGCATAGGAGAAGCGGGAGAAGAGGCGCTGCTTTTCGCTCTTGTAGTAGTCCACGCGAATGTCGAATCTCTGCGCGGTTATGGGATCCAGACCCGGAAGCATGAAAGTTGTTGAGGTTGTAGGGGTTGTTCGGATCGATGGCTGTATCGCAAGTGGCAGGATTGGGATAGTTGCACTTGGGGAACATGCGATAGAAACGCCACCGCGGTTGGATTGAGAGGGGTATAGCTGGTGATCACGTTGTGGGCCGGAAACCCCTGCCGGTTCCGTCGGGATTATCGGGAGCCAGCGGGTTATAGATCATGTAGCGGCGAGGGGTCGTGCTGAAAAATCGCCATTCCGCTCCGCTGTGGTGGGAACGGTGAAGATGCTTGAATCGTCGTAAAGTTTCTCCGTCGGTATATTCATAATCCCCAAAGAAGAAAAGTTTCTTGTGCACGATGGGGCCGCCGATGGCGCCGCCTTCCTGGTAGCGATGAAAGCTAGGCGTCTGGTTGGGCATACCGGCCAATAACTGGCCTTGCTTGTTGAAGTATTCGTTGGCGGCAAGGACATCCGGGCGGAAAACCACGAAGGCATCGCCATGGAACTGGTCGCCGCCGGATTTGCTGACCAGGCTGATGACGCCCGCGCCGCCGCTCTGATAGGAGGCCGGCAGTGTTCTGGGTTTCGACGCGGAACTCCTCCACGCCATCTTCGGGGATCTCCATTGCCGGAAGGATGGCGGCGATGTTGTTTTCAGCAACGCCCAGCGGGCTGCCGTCGAGCATGTAGTAGACCGACCCCTGAATGGCGCCGTTGATGGTGTACGACGAGACATCGATTCCCGGGCGTCCGCTCGAGATGTTGATGATGGCCTGCGAACTGGAGGAATTGGGCGCTCCATTGGCCGGGGTCACACCGGCGCTCAGCTGTACCAGATCAAAGACATTGCGTGTGAGCAACGGAACGCGATCGATGGTGGCTGAGTCAATTAACTGGCCCACGGTGGAGCTGGTCGTATCCGCCAGCGCGGCCGCTTCCGACACCGTGATGGTTTCGACTATGCTGCCGACCTGCAGAACAATATTCACGGTGGTGGCTTGGTCCACCGTTACCAGCACATTGTCCTGAGCAAGGTTTTCAAAGCCTTTTTGGCTGGCCGTGACTACATAGGTGCCCGGCGTCAGCGATACAAAGCTGTACAAGCCCGCGTCGCTGGTAACGGTGTGCAGCACGACTCCGGTGGCATGGTTGAGCGCGGTAACTTTGGCGCCACTGACGATCGCCCCCGAAGGATCGGAGACCAGGCCGCTGATGCTGCCCCTGCCCGCCTGGGCAAGCGCTACCGAACTCGCGCAGAAAAGCAGGATACAAACAGAAAGAAGATTCCGCGCTGTCTTGACAATTGCATTTCTGCTATTCATGAGCAGCCTCCTAACTCAAATCGCAGTGCCATTTAATAGCTCCGGAGTTAACATCCACCGTGCCGTATCACCTTGCCTGAGAGTTTCGTGGACCGCCTTGGCTATCCGCCGCATAGCCCACGATTCATAAGGAATCGTTTTATTAAAACGTATGAATATTGTGCCCTTTGCCATTCTCAGTCAAGTAAAAAATAAGCAGGGACTGCGGCGTTACGGCGGCTTTACGCGGCTCCCCGGGTAGAATCGCGCACGGCCAGCTCCGGGACCAGTTTGCGGTGTGCCGCCGGAAGTTCACGTTTTTCCAGCATGGCATTGATTCCTTCCAGCACGATGCTGGCTGCCATGGCGCCCATCGCCTCCATCGGCTGACGAATGGTGGTCAGAGGAGGCGTGCACAGGCTGGACGCCGCGACATCGTCAAAGCCGATGACCGAGCACTGTTCCGGGACTCGAAGGCCCGCGCGGGTAAGGGCGCGGATCGCGCCGAATGCCGTCATATCGTCGAAGGCCATCAGTGCGGTAAAGGGACGCTTCGCCTTGAGCATCTCTTCCGTCAATTTGTATCCGGTTTCAAAGCTGGACATCGGATCGCGCGACTCCGGAAGATCGACCACCAGCCGCGGATCCAATTCCAAGCCACGCGCCTTGGCGAACGAACGCACTCCCTTCCAGCGCGGAGCGCTGTCGCTTAAAGTCTTGGGCCCTCGAATGAAGGCAATCTTGCGATGGCCAAGGGAATACAGGTGCTCCACCGCCGCATAAGCCCCCAGTTCGTTATCGACGATGACGGAACTGATCGAATCGTTCTTCAATTCCCTTCCGATCATCACGGTCGGGATATTGCTCTTTTCCAGGTCGCCGAGAACGTCGATGTTTACGAACAGCCAGTTGGCGAGCACAATGAGCGCTTCCACGCGGCGGTCCAGAAGCATCTCCAGATACCGCTCGAAGCGGGCGCGCTCATTATGCACGTCCGTAAGAATGGGGAGATACGACGCCTGGTAGAGCGAGTTCTCAATGCCACGCAGCACCAGTGTGCAGAACGGGTCGGTCATGTCGAAGACCATGACGCCAATCGTGTGACTGCGCCGGCTGCGAAGCGAGCGGGCGAACAGGTTCGGCCGGTAGCCTAATCTTTTGGCGGTGCTTTCGATGCGCTTCTTGGTAGTGGCGGGAATGTAGCGGGCGAGGGGAGCATTATTCAGGACAATCGAAACCGTGGTGGAAGAAAACCCACTCTGCTTCGCCACATCGCGAATCGTGACCATACCTGAGGCTCCTATTGCGGAGTATCCAGCGGATGCTTCGCTTTCTCAAAAAACTCATTCTGCAGCCGCAGGCTATCGTGGTCGGCTTTCACAGCGCGAATCACCTTTTGAATGGCCAAAGTCCAGGCGTTCATATCATACTCACCGAGTTCGCGCGTTCCCGTTGCGCCATCTCCCGAGTAGTGGTTAGGGAAGCTCGCGTACCACCAGATAGCGGTATAGAGTTGATCGGGCAATTTCAGACGCGCCAGGTCCGCGCCCGATTCCCGGTTCGCGCGATCGATGTGCACCAGATCGGGCCGGGCGATCAGCATCTCCGATGTTTCGGTTTCGCCCGCATGCATATCGTTGGTCGTTTTCTTTGCTGGTCCGCCCGGAGGCGCTTCAAACAACGGAAAGACGTAGACCACATAGTCGCGCTGCTTCTCCAGTTGAGTCTGCGCAAAATACGGCAGGAGATGCTCGTTGCCGCCATGGCCATTCACGATGACGACTTTCCTGCAGCCATTGCGAGCCATCTCGTCGGTGGTTTCCTGCAGCAGTTGCAATTGCAAAGATGTGCTGTACGCGATGGTGCCGGGTTCGTGGCGGGCCTCAAATATCTGGCCGAAATAATACTCGGGGAAAACCACCGCGAATTCCGTTTGAACCGCCGCCAGCACCACATGACGCACGTTGATCAGATCCGTGCCAAGAGGTAAGTGCGGCCCGTGCTTCTCGATGATGCCGAACGGCAACAGACACGTGCCCTCAGACTGCTGGATCGCGCTGCGGAAGTCTTCCGCCGTCAATTCTTCCCAGCGTGGGGAAAGTTTCGTTTGCGGCCAGCCGTGCGTTGCCAGGATGAGGAGTACGACAAAGAATGCCGCCAGATTACGCATCAGTGTTTCTCCTTAACGGTGACGGGGAGTGGGAAGCTGGCCGTCGCCACATTCCATCCATCGACTGTCAACACGAGATCGCGCGCCTCCGGCTTTGGCGGACTCAAAGCGAGCCCTGACCTGGCGCTTTTCTCCCGGCAGCAACGAGAAATAGTTGTCGTCCCAGAAGATCGGGACAACGTCCTCTCCGTCCCTGGCTTTGGCGACTCGCAGATGCACCATGAAGGCGAGGCTGGAGCTTGGGTTTTCCACGAGAGCATGCACGACTTGATCTTTCCCGTCTTGCGATATCGAGCTGTGAACGGCAAGTTTTGCCGGCGGCAACGAATTCAACCCGGTCAAGTCCGCGTATGCGCTTTCGGGCGTGTAGACCTCCTCAAATTTCTTTGCCCAGTCGAGCACATCGGGCTTGGTCGAAAGCCAGTAAAAGTTGTCGCTCACCAATTTACCGGAGGAGTCATGCAGTTCGAGTTTCAGAAAATAAGTTGGCGAAATGCCATCCACGGGCTTTAGTTGCAGAGCGCGCACGCTGCTATCGGCGGGAATGTCGAGGGTCGCATCCTGATCGATGCTCTTTGTTTCGCATTGATGTCATAGATCGTCGCCTTGACGCTGACACGCGTGGAAAGCATGATCGTACCCATTCACTACCGCAACCGAATTGTCATCGTAGGAATACTGAACATGCAGCGGCTCGCAGGCTTTCTTCGATCCGAAGTAGGCGCCGGATGGAACCAGATAGTAGTCGTACAGGTTCCAGATGATCGAAGGCCAGGCATTGTTCAGCATCCACTGAATCACCCCGGTGGAGTCATACTTGTTGCGTCCGTATGCCTCGAACATCGCGCGCTGGGCTTCGTAGTTCATGGCTTGGACTTGCGGAGGAAGTCTTCCAGGCTGGCCGGTTTGCCATAGCGTTGGTCCATGCCGTTCACAAACTTGTCGATGTTGGTGAAGCGTTCCATGCCGGCGTGGTAGTTCCAGTAATCGTCAATCGGCCACAGGTGACCGGCGGGAATAAATCGCTTCAGGCTCGCTAACGTCGGAATCACCGGACCGGGACTGGTTTCGGTGTTGAATCCGAACGCGCCGCCTGCTTCTTTATCGGTGAGCCAGTAATTTGGCGGAACATAATCGTAAGGCCCCGACATCTTCACTCCCGAGGCGCCCGTCACTTTGGTCGCTGTGGCGGACGCTGACGACAGCGAGGGGTTGGGCCAGTTCGCGTCTTTCAGAACCTGTAAGTACAAAGTTTCGATATTGGCGGGCGGAGGATTGTCGCTGCCATACAGCCAAACGAAAACGCTGGGATGGTTGCGCAGCCGCATCGCTTGATCGGAGAGCGATGCGGCCGCAATCTTCGGTGGTCTCCGGCGTCCATTCATCCCATTTCTCCCAGAAGTCGCAGCAAGTCCATCCCGGCATAATCAGAATCCCAAGACGATCGGCCATGTCGAAAAACTCATCGCGCTCCATCCGGCCTTCCAGCCGGATGGCGTTCAGGTTCATGCCCCGCACATAGTCCATCGCGGCTGCGGCTCGCTCCGGCGACCACCGCAAGAGCATATCCGGCGCCCAGGCCGCTCCCCGGATGAGCACGTTACGCCCATTGACTTCGAACAAGCGATAGCCTCTTCCCGGTCAGTTCCGAAGTCACTTCGCGGATGCCGAAATGCACGGTCGCCGAATCGGAGACCTGTCCATCGACCTCAACCTCGCAGCCGGGCCGCGATACATTTCCGGTGCGCCCATCTGATAAGGCCACCAAAGGCGAGGATGAGTGAGCCGGAGTTGCGGATACTGATCGGGCGTGAAGACAACTGTCTTGGACTCTGACGCAGCCAGTTCGATCTTCTGGCTTATGCGAATTCCCTCGATCTCGACGCGGACGATGGTCGTGATAGGCTGCGCGGCCGTGTTTTGCAAATCGGCAGTGATGGTGAGCGCGGCAGTTTTGTAGTCCGGGTCGAGCTTGGAAGCCACAAACGGATGGCGCAAAGAAACGTCGCCGGTAAGGCTCAGGTAGACATCCTTCCACAGTCCCATGTCCTTGTCGGGAGGAGTAGGGTTCCAGTCGACCCAGGTCATGGCCAAGTCGTTTTTGTCGGGCGCGAAAACTTCAACAGCCAATGCATTAAGTTTTGCAGCAGCGAGATACTTGCTGGCGTCAAATTCGAACACCCGCATCATGCCGGCAACATCCTGAGCGTCGGCAATCTTCTCGCCGTTCAGCCAGACGTTCGCGCGGTAATTGATCCCATCAAAATGCAGCCAGGTGGAGCGTTTGCCAGCTTGCGCTGGCGTTCGGAACTCGGTCCGGAACCACCACGAGCAACGAAATGGGCTGTCCGCCGGCATGGACTGATTGGCGAAGAAAGAAGCCGATGAGTAGTCCATCCCCGGCAACGATTTCAGGTTCATCCCAAAATAAGGATCGGGATAAGTGCCATCCGCGACCAGCGCGGCAACGACTGTGGTAGGCACGCTGGCCTTGTGCCAACCGTCAGTACGAAAACCAGGAGTCGAGATCTCCTGGCCTCCGGCTTCCACCTTGCACGACGACTGAATCCGCCAATTCTCACTGAGTGGGATTTTCGTGGACTCGTCGCCCGCAAGAGTACTGGCCATCCCGCACCGTAACGAAACAGAACAGCGCAGCGGACGCAAATAACCGAAATCGGAACCGGTCCGGGAAAGAGTGCCGAAGTTCTGCGGACGGAACGGATCTCTGCGGGACGGACCTTTGAAAGTTAGGCAAGTTAGTCCCCCTCCTGGTGGCCCTGCGACGCCGCGACGCCTTTCGGCCCTTCGTGCAATAAATGTTTATTAAAACGTATGAATATTGATGTATAACTACATCCGATGTCAAGGCCAAACAACAGGCCAAACAACAGGAATGACTGGCCACATAGCGTATAAATGACCAGCAAGACGCCGCCAAAACTGTACTCTACGATTTTGGCTCCTGCTGCTGGCGTGTCATACTCAGCCGTCATACTCAGCCGATCTTGGTTCGATTCTTATTCCGTCGAGGTGAGAAGTTCAGAGAACCCATGAGTGAATCGACGACAACAGCGAAACCTGGTACGGCCGCTGCGCCGAGCCTGAAACGTGTGCTGACGCTTTGGGATCTCGTCTTCTACGGGATCGTTCTCATCCAGCCCATCGCTCCCGTCCCTCTCTACGGCGTGGCGCAGAAGCTTTCCGACGGCCACTTCCTCACCACCATCCTCATCGCCATGTTCGCCATGCTGATCACCGCCGTCAGCTATGGCCGCATGGCGGCGATCTATCCGGCGGCGGGCTCCGCCTACACCTACGTCGGCAAGGGACTCAACCCACACTTGGGGTTCCTGGCGGGCTGGGCAATGTTTCTCGACTATCTATTGCAGCCGCTCATTAATACAGTCTGGATTTCGACCGCGCTGCACGAGCGCTACCTGCAAGCAGTGCCCTTCGTCGTTTGGGCCGCCATCATCGCGTCTATCATTACGCTGCTGAACCTCCGTGGGATCCGTTCTTCCGCGCGGGCCAACAAGGTCCTGCTGTTCTCCATGTTCGTGGTGGTGGGCGCGTTCCTGGTGCTGGCCGTTCGCTACTTGCTCCGATCTCATGGGTTGCCCGGGTCTCTTTTCCATCAAGCCTATCTATGATCCGGCCACTTTCAACTCGCACCGCGTCTGGACCGCGACTTCCTTTGCCGCCCTCACCTACATTGGCTTCGACGGAGTGACCACACTCGCAGAGGACGTCAAGAACCCGAAGCGCAACGTGTTGCTGGCAACCGTACTGGTTTGCCTGTTCACGGGCGTTTTCGGCGGGCTCGAAGTCTATCTCGGCAATCTGGTTTGGCCGAACTGGCACACCTTTCCCAACCTCGAGACCGCGTTCATGGATATCTGCAGCCGGGTGGGTGGGGTTCTGCTCTTCAATGCGATGGGCGTCATCCTGATTCTGGCCGCGTTCGGCAGCGGGCTGACGGGCGGTCTGGGCGCAGCGCGGCTTTTATTTGGCATGGGCCGCGACAACGTGTTGCCGCGCCGGGTTTTCGGCTATCTCAGCCCCGGTGGCAGCACGCCCACGTACAACATCCTGATTATTGGAGCGCTTACCTTTATCGGCGCGGTTTCGCTCAACTCGATTGGCAACGCCTACGAACATGCTGGAGAACTGCTCAATTTCGGCGCATTCCTCGCATTCATGGGAGTCAATCTGGCGACCTTCTGGCAATTCGCTGTGATTCCACGCCCAGGTTACAAGCGGCGAATCATCGTGGATGCCGTGCTTCCCGCCATCGGTTTTTGTTTCTGCGCGTTGATCTGGTGGAATCTCAACGGACTGGCCAAGACGATTGGCGGGATCTGGTTTGCGGCGGGCGTGCTCTATCTGGCGATCGCCACCCGCGGCTTCCGGAAGGCGCCGGCGATGATCGATTTCAAAGATGCCTGACCGATTCTAAGCGCGATCGACTCTAAAGAATGATAAGGCTTTTAGCTCTCAGCTCTCAGCTCTCACTTTCGGCCACGGAATGGTCTCCGAGAGGCTCTAGTTTCGGTTCCTTAGTCGCTGCTATTTACTGGTTAATATCGGATACCCTCCCTGGGCGGTCTTTTGGAATCAGAGACTTAGGGGTAAATTTCTTCCAGGTCTTTGAGGAATAAGGAGTTACTCGTAAGTATTCATGAATCCTCGTAAACTATTTATAAATCAATGAGTTAACTTCACGCTTTCGAGTTTTAGGCTCCAGGTCTTTGGGGAATAAGGACTTATAGGTAAAGTATTGAACGGATTTGACTTATTGTCCGCTTAAAAGATGACTTAGTTGCTCGGCAAGCGCAGCGAGAGGAGGGTCTGCGGGTTCAAATAAACGCCTTGCCAGCGGACCGCGAGATGAAGATGAGGGCCGGTGGCGCGGCCTGTGCCTCCGCTTACGCCGATCTGCTGGCCTTTTCTGACCACATCGCCTTCTTTAACGGAAAACTTCGACAGGTGAAGATAGAGGGTCAGTAGTCCCTGGCCGTGGTCGATGACGACGCAGTTTCCCTCAAAAAACAGAGGCTGGGCTAGGATAACCTGGCCCTGGTTCACGGCTGCGACCGGAGTTCCGGCCGGCACGCGGAAATCGAGCCCCTGATGCGTGCTCTGCACCGACCCATTGAAAACTCTCTGAACTCCGAAGACGTCAGAGATTTGCGCGTTAACCGGAGGATCGAAAGATCCCCGCCATTCGCGACCGGGGCTGCGAGTTTTGAATGCCTCTTCTTTTGTTTTCTTATCCTTTTCAATCTCGCGTTGTTCGTCGGGGCCGGGCGCGGTGTAGCGCCCGGGGACTTTCAGCAACACACGAGGATAGCGGCGCACTTGAACTGGAATTCCCTTCTCAAACGAAATGGGTTGTCCGGCAGCGCTTTCAGCGTGGAGCCGGATTGGATAGGAGCCAGGTTTGGTTTCGAGGCTGGCACCGGCGATCGCGAACCATGCCTTTGCTTGCCGGTCGAAGGTGAATGCGAATTCGTGCCCCAGCCAATTACCGGTGAGGCTGCGCACGGGCTTGAGAGTGTTGACGCGAAAAACGACGGGCGATCCGTTGACGATGCGGGTGGGCTGGCAGTGTATTGCCCAGCCGGCGACGGGCGCCGCGGACGCGTGCGCGACCTGAAGCAGTATTCCGGTCACGACGAGCAAGCAATAGCGCATACAGCTCAGGCTAGCATTCGGGACCGGGAACAGCTATTGACTCCTTACACCACGACCGCTCTAGTGTGGTGTCCGCATGATCTTTTCTGATTTTCCATCAGCTTCCTTGGACAGCCGAGGGCGGCTGTCGCTACACGAAGACAGCCGAGGGCGGCTGTCGCTACGCGGGCCGAGGGCGGGGCGCCATCGGAACCGCCGGCAAGGTGCCGGCGCTACGCTCTGCCGACTGCGGTAATCTCTTCAATTGCTCGGTGAAGGGTTTGGGGGCGTAGCCGCCGGCTTGGCAGGCGTTTTCGGCTTGGTCGTCGTCCCTGGTTTCGGCGTCGTCTTCTTCTTGGCCGGCTTCTTGGCGGGCTCGGTGTCGTCCACAATGACCTTCTTCGGCGGAGGCGGCGGAGCCGCGCTTAACTTTTTGACCTCCGTCCGCAAACGCCGCAGCTCGTCTTCTTTGGCTCCGGCCAGCTTCTGCATGCGTTCGCCCAACGTGCGACGCTCGCTCTCCAGTCCGTTCATGTCGTTGCTGAGACTTTGAAACTCGTCTTTGGATCCGAATGCGCCCGCCGATTCCACGACCGAGCCAAACACATCATAGAGCGCATCCAGGTTGCGGTAGAGCTTGAAACTTGCAGCCATATCTTCGGGCGAGTTGTTGACCTGCGTCAGGATTTCCGGCAGCGCCGACTGAAGATTGCGCTGGATCGAGTCCACATTGGCCTGGGTCTGCCGCTTGGTCGCGCCGTCGGTCTTCCATTTCTCGATGCGCGCGCGATCTAGATCGGCCGCAATCGCCGCAGCCGTCTGCTTCACCTGGGTGAGAATGTTATTGATTTCGTTCACCGACGCATAGGCCACGGGAGGAGCCGGCGGAGTTGCTGCTTGCTGAGCGACGGCCGCGGGCAGTGGGCCGATGGACCCGAGGAACATCAATCCGAAGACGATCGATCCCAGGAAATTTGCCCCGAGCAACGTACGCCGCCGAAATCTCGTAGAGGAATTGTTACGCAAGGTCAACATGAAGCTCCCTATCGTGTACCGTTTTTGCCTCCCATATCCTAGATTAGTTTGACGCAACGGGAAAGGTGGGCGAGAATTAAGAGGTCATCCAGTCGTCATCCTGAGCAAGCGGTATTTTGGGTAGCGAATGATCTGGGCGAGCCGCGGGTTTGGCTTGCTTCCGAATGTGGGCCTGTGGCGCAGCTGGGAGCGCGCTTCCATGGCATGGAAGAGGTCGTCGGTTCGATCCCGACCAGGTCCACCATCCCTGCAAATCAGTTCCTGTTGTCCCAGTTCAGAAAATATTTTTCTTTGTAGGTCGAATTTTTCTTCTTAGGGCAGATCAAATTCTTTGTTGATACCAGTGCCAGTCATCTCCCATTCCGTCAGTGTGACCGGGATCATGCCGGCGGCCAGGAACTGATCGTGAAATTTCCCGAGGTCGAACTTGTCGCCCAGTTGCTGGGCCCGCGCCGCGAGCAGGTGCTCAATCTGCTGCTTACCGGCCACATAATTCATGCCGTATCCGGGTTGGCGAAAATACACTTCAAGATCGTAGCGGGCCAGATTCGGATCCATGAATGGCACATTTTCGACCATGAATTGAATTGCTTGCTGCATTGAAAACTCGCCACTCTGGATTTTAAGTTCCACGGGGATTCGCATGGCACGGGCGAGTTGTGCGATATAAAACAGCTCGCGCACGCGCGGCCGATCCTTCAGCAACCCGGCCTGCAGCATCATCTCCTCGCAGTAAAATCCCCAGCCTTCGATTCGTCCGCCGTCTTCATAATCACGGCGGATGGGCCGCTTATCGTGCTCGTGAATGAGGAAGTCGAGACGGTGCCCTGGGAGGGATGCGTGAATATGATCTACGAGCGGATCTCGATATTGGATTTCCTCCCAGAAATGCCGCTTACCGCCAGGCCGCTGGACCCAGAATGCGTCTGTTTTCTGTGGTCCGACATAGTCGGGAATTGTGAGCAAGTGGTTGGCGGCAAGAAAACTTCGGATCAACTCTTCCGCCTGACGCACGCGAGCGGCATATTCCTCCCCGCTCCTGGCTAGCTCGAGGTCGGGCAGATTGCGATTGACAGCCTGTTCGATCTTCAAGAAGGTCCGGGCGCGGCTAGCTTCTACGTCTCCTATCACGCGTAGGTCAGCCGCCGTATACGGCATGAGCCTGACGTGCCTGATGAACCAGTCGTACTCCGTGAGGCCGATCGCGCTCGGATGGTTGAGCTTAGGTCGATTCGCAACCAGCCAATCGTGGTATTCGCGAACCGAGGCGAGTGCCTGCTGCACATCCGGCGTAAGCTCGGGCTGCCGCTTTTGCACGCGAGACAGCAGATCTTCATACCAACCCACGATGCCCTGGGGAGGTACATCGCGTATCGGCTCACCCTGACCCACTCCGTCATAGTGCTCGAGATGGAAAATCGCGATATCGGTAAGGTCTCCACCGGCTTCCGCGAGATTCTTTTTCGCTTGCCGAACCAGTTCCGACACAGATCGAACCTGGGTCCGAAAATTATTCAGTTTGTCGGGTGGGACTGGAACATCCGCGTAGGGCAACTTCCTGAAAAAGTCCAGGTAGAAGCTGGGATCGCGAGACCACGGGCGAATCACTCGGTAGCGAAAGTCCAGATCGTTCAACTCGGTGCGAACGAGCACCCAGTCAACCTTCCGATCGACCGGCCAGGCCGACGGGGAGATCGTACCCAACCGAGTCTCCAATTCCTTGAGCTGCAATGCGCGCGTCTGGATCGCAGTTGGCGAGAAGTCATGAACAGCATCTTTCATTCCGGCGTCGCGTAAGGCCAGGAAATCCTGGTGCAATTGGAGCAGGCGATCCCAGTTGCCATCTTGAGCGGCGCAAGCGATCGTGAAAAAGAAAAGGAAGAAGAAGAGAGAAGTTCGGTTGAGTAACATCTGGTTTCCTCCCAAAAATAGCCACTTTAGATCTGCGCCCAGATCTGCAGCCCTAGATCTGCAGCCCTTCGTTGGCAGTACCGGAAGTGAATCGCTGCAGGGAGAACTCCTGCAATAACGGGTCGCTTTTCGATCCTGCGATCAAGCTGGTCACGAGCTCACCGACAGCCGGAGCCAGCATGAATCCGTGCCCACTAAAGCCGGTCGCCAGGTAAAAACCGTCGAGACCGCTGACGCCGCCGAGAATCGGACGATGATCGGGCGTCGAATCGTAGTAGCCGGTAATGACCCTTCGCACCGGAATACTTGCCATCAGAGGCAGAAAGGTGGCACCGCGGGTCAATGCCTGTTCCGTAAAAGCCAGATCGTCACTCTCTGAAGTCTCACCCAACCAGCCAAGATAGAAGACACCATTGCGCAGTTGTTTACCGGCAAAGCTGCGTTCGAGCGCCACCACGAGCGGATGCATAAAGTCGCCGTCACAACGTTCGGTGTATGCCAATCTTCTGCGCTCCACGGTGATCGGCAAATGGACTCCGACATAGGCGGCTATCGATGGGCTGTCTGTGCCCGCCGCAACAACGACCTGTTTGGCAAGCCAGGATCCAGTCATGGTTTCAATTCGCCACTCGGGACCCTCCCGCTTAAGATTTGTGACTTCGTCCAGTTTGAGTTGAAAGCCTTTCTCGCGAGCACGCCGCAGCAGGCTATGGGTGAACCCGTCGCAATCTTCGAGAAACGCGTCCTCGGCACAAAAGGATCCACCGAGTATGCCCTCGCGGGCCAAGCAGGGCACAATCTCAGCAATCTCGGCGGGTGTTACGACGCGCGAAGGAATACCCAATCGATTTTGCATGGCCACGTTGCGGCGGAACCGAGAGAGCAGGACCTCGCTTTCCGCCAGGAACAGGTATCCCGAGCGCTCGAGAAAAAACGGAAACTCCGGCTCGAGCAACTCGTTCGATTGCTCGAAGAAACGCATGGAGCGTCGGGCCAGCCTGCATTCCGCGTCCCTTTCAAACTGCTGCCGGATACCGCCCGGGCATAAACCCGTTGCGCCACTGGCAACATGCTTGCGTTCAAAAACCACGCCACTCGTTACACCGAGGCGGGCAAGATGGTAGGCAATCGAGCAACCGATTACTCCGCCGCCGATAATGGCTACATCCGCAGTCTGCATGTCACTCGGGTGGCAGGTCTCCAAAGATCTGCGCTCGCGCGTCTAGTTCCTTGCGGGCCAGTTTTGTCCAGAATCTCCAGAAGAGAATGGAGGCCGCGGACATGACTACGATCCAGCTCGTTGTGGACTTCAAATACCACGGAGCGGATGAGGAGACATCGCCTACGATCTGCACGATCAGAAGCCCTCCTAATAGCAGAATCGCCGCGACCGCAATCGAGACCTGTGCCTTGCGGGATTCCAGGAACGTAATCTGCTTGTGCAGTTCCGGATTGACGAACGGAAACGTGAGCAACGCGCCGGCCATCAGGAGAAAATTAACCAGCATTGAGACTACCAGCAGATCGACGCCGAGAAAGAAATCTCCCGCGAGATTGCATCCTAAAACGCACAAGCTGGCCGCGATTGCAGTCACCGTCAACGCATAGTGGGGGGTGCGGAACCTCGGGTGGATGCGCGAAAATGCCCGCGGCAGGATGCCGTCGGCACTGAACGCGTACAGTGTGCGGGAGTTTGCCATCGTCACGGCGGGCAGAACCTTAATTATGGCTACCACCACCGAGGCCAAAATGGTCAGGCTGAGCCATCTTGGCAGCAGCGGCGCCATCAACCCGGGGGCTGAGATGTCATGAACCAGTGAAGCGCGATAAATGTATTCCGCGGGAATGGCGTGATACACGCTCCAGGTGAAGCATACGTAGTAGGCGGTGACTCCTCCGATCGCGACCATGATGGCGCGTGCCAGATCAGCAGGATGGCGAGCCTCGCCCGCAGCCTGGGCTACGGCATCAAAACCGATGAAAGACGAGAACAAGATAACCGCGGTTCCGAGGAAGACCGCGAGCGTCATCCGCGGCATAGCAACCATTGGCAGCGGCACCATGGCTGTTGTTTGCAGCTTCGCCAAGGCCGTCTGCGGAGAGTTCAAAACAGCGGCTGCGGTCATGATGATCGGAGCCACCATCGTCAGCACCGCCATGAGCACCACGCTCCGCTCATAAAGACGGATACCCAGGAGATTCACCAACCATGCCAGCCATATTGCGAGAAGAGACACCCACAACCTGGGCACGATGAGATCCAGTGCCGCGGCGGCTTTTATAATTCCGGCCTCTGCCAGCAGGTCACGGATCACAGGAACCAGAAAATAAGCCACCACGCCCATGGCCATGCAGAGTCCAAACCACTGCGAGAAGCTGGCAATGAAACCGGCAAACGGATTCAGAGCGCGGCTCACGATTAACGTAACTCCCGCCGGCGCGTGGCATCGCCGATACCAGTGCGGCATAGCAAAAAGCGGCGAGCACTGCGGGAACAGCTGCCACCAGGTAAGCCAGTGGAACCCATCGCCCAATCCCCGGCTGCGAACGCTGCACCATAAATGGCAGGATGTTCACGCCGACTCCAACCATGGCAGCTACCGCCGTGGCCACAAGGCCCAACAGGCTGATCTCCCGCCGCAAATGAGGTTGGTATTGCCTTGAGGACGATTTTTCGCGTGGAACCAGGGGAGTTTGAGCGGTCATTCAGAGTATCGCCGGCAGTGGATTACGTTCCCGCTCGGAAAGTGAATTTTCAGAATTTCAGAGGTCAACACGATCTTGCATATTTCAACCGTGGTCGAAGCTAAATCGATCAGCAGCTTTTTGCCGCCCCCGCCTTGAAATGTGAACTCATGATGGAAGGTGAGATGGTCACCTTTCATGTCGTACCGGCCCGACTCGGCGCTGCCCCAGCAGTCATTTGCGCCTGGTTGAGCGATGAAATAGAGGGTGGACCACCGGCCTGCCATCATGAAAAGAACGCCGGTCAGCGGGACGGCCTCACCGTTGTGGACACGGGACTCCATCCGCCACGCGCCATCGATGGCCAACGTATTTGATTGGTCTGGCATGGGGACCCAAACGCGAGAGAACAATGATCTCGGGCAAAAGGACTTTTATATCACGAAAGAAGCGCTCCGACCCGAACACCCGAAAGTCCGTCCGCCATCCAATGGGCCATCATCGAGATTGCAGCGACTGTGTCCTTACGGGAGTTGGAGTTTTCGCCTTAGACTCCTCTGGTGAAGTCAATTTGATTCTCTTGGGATTTGCTCGATCCAAGTAAAGGCATGTGTTCGGGATATTTCGGGTTTGCTATCGATTCTATGCCGAGGCCGTCTACCTCCTTGAGGGTTGCGGTCCAATCGCAAGCAGGGACGAGGTTGCGATGCAGATGATTACTCGACGCGAGGCGGTTCGCCTGCTGGGCTCGGCATCCGCTGGAGCATGGTACGCGGCAACCCAGACGGGCATCGATTTTGTGCTGTCACCGAAAGCCGTCGCAGCAAAATTCGATTCCACTCCCAGACTGGCGCCCGGAGGGCCAAAATCGGCGGAAAGGCTGGCCCTGATTGACGCATTTCTGAAGCGATCGGAAGGGCTGCAGTACAAGTTCGAGGCACGCGAGCACAAGAGCGACTGGGTGATGCCCTATCGGCTGTTCCACCCAGAAACTGGTAAAAGAGCACCATTGGTGCTGTATCTGCACGGGAGTGGCGGACTGGGCGACGACAACCTGAAGCAGCTCAGTTTCGGCAACCGGTTCGGCACGAGGGTCTGGCTGCTTCCGGAAAATCAGAAACGTCACCCCTGCTACGTACTGGCGCCGCAGACCGATCGGGGATGGATTCGATACGACTTTTCGCAGCAGCCTGCGAAGGAGCTTCCAGGCTTCGGAGACGGCACACGCTTGGCTCTGGAGATCGTCGAGATGAGTTGCGTCGCGAGTTTCATGTCGATGAGCGCCGTATCTACATCGCAGGAAATTCGATGGGAGGCGCAGGCGTGTGGAATATATTGGCGAATCGGCCAAACCTCTTCGCGGCTGCAGCAGTCTGCAGTGGAGGCGAGTCTCCCGATGACGGAACTGGGTCTGCTGCTACGCCTTTGTGGGATTTTCACGGAGACGCCGACGAGGTTGTTCCCGTGTCTTCATCTCGTGACCGCATCGCGGCAAGACGGAAAGCGGGCGGGCACCCGATCTACACCGAGTACGCTGGAGTGGATCACGATGGGACAAACAGATTGGCTTTCACTGAACCCGAGTTGCCAAAGTGGGTGTTCTCTCAACGTCGTGGGTAGTTGGCGCATGAAACTGCCAGGGGGACGAAAATGAGTGGATCCAACCCCTTTCCTGATTCCTGAACGTGAGATTAGGATCGTGGATCGCAACGGAAGAAGGGCCCGCTGCATGGCCAACTGGAACAGCAGGATGGCTAGAGGATCCACTTAGAATCCGCATGCACTGTCTGGCAGATTTCCGCTTCTGATCCACTGATAAGCTTCGACAGCTTCCCCGCGGGGAACGTAACTGATGTCGAGCGGCTTGCCATCGCGGAGCAATTTGAGGGTCAGGACTCCATCCTGCTCACCCTGGATTCGGTCCTGCGGAACGGGCTGCGTGATCTCGTCTCCGTCGCGCAGGCCGGCCCGCTCCGCCGCTGAACCCGGAATCAGGCCCCGGACGATACGCTTGGGCTCGATCAGGACCTTCGGCTCAAAACCCAGCTGATAGCGGCGAAGCATCTTCCTCGTGCGCGTAAAGCATGGACCAAAGCCGCCGGGTTCGGGAAGTTGTGTGGCACCCGCCAGCATTGCCTCGAACTCCGTTTTTCCTCTTTCGCCCAATTCTCTTGTAACCAGATCGACCCACGACGCTTCATCGACTGGCAGTTTCTGCTGGCGCCGATTCAGCATGGCAAGGAGCAAATCGTCGAGCGTGCGCTTTCCGCTGGAAGCGGCACGAACTTCTCCATCGACGACCGCGAAGTACATCGAGCCCCGATCGTAGGGCAATACGCGCACGCGCGTATCGGCCCAGAAGCGCGCGGGAATTTCCGCGTTGGGCGAGGCGATCAGAGCGTCGGTGTAATAGCGGCCCGCGGTCGTGTTCAGATCTTCGAGGAACTGTGCCGGGGTGATCTGGCCGGCTCGCCACGACAGCAGGCGAGCGTAGTAGACTGCCATCCCCTCTGAAAACCATGAACTCACCAATCCTTCGGGCTTCTCGAGTCCGCCGACGAAGGTGTGCAGCATCTCGTGGGCAAGGGTGATCTTCAATTCATCGAGCTTTGTCTTCGGTCCAAAGGTCGCGACGAACGAGCCTGACAGTTCCATGCCACCGCCGGCATTGACCGGATTTTCGCGCAGGAAAACGCCATAGGGAGCGGTCGGCGGCCGCTTGAAAAATTTTCCATAGAAGGCGTAGAGCTTTTCTTCAGAGTTCATTAGCTCGCGCAGATCGAAGGGTGCGGTTCCGTGCCAGGCGGAAAAGAATCCGGTCCTGGGAGGAGTTTGGGGATAGAGTTCCACTTTGCCCGCCATAAAGAAAGAAGATTGCAAAGAGCGAAGTCCGCCCGTTCCAGACACCGTGACGTCGCCGCTCCCAAAGCTGGAGACTCCGACCGATCCTTTGGCCATGTCGCCGAGATTCCAGCGAACCTCGATAGGCTGGAAGGCTGGCGTTGGTGAATCGGACTCGGGCAAAACCAGAAAAGTTTCGCCCGCTCCCGAAAATGCACCGCTGTCAGAGCGCAGATCCAGCGGTGGCGCAGCCCCGCGCGGGGCCGCGATATTGGAGATGGGCGCACGGTAGTGAACGGTCAGGACACCTTTGGTAGCGCGGGAGGAAACCCAGTGACGGCAGGGAGCGGCACTGTCCTCGGGGTCGTCCTTCACTGTCACAGGAACTGGGCCATTTACATCTTGTACGGAAAAACCCTCGATTGCCTGTGCGACGGTCAACACATTCGACGTCACAATCGGTATCTTCAGGAATGCCTGGCCCGGGGCGACAGGAGGAGCTGTGTAGGTGAGTACGATGTCTACATACGGCACGAACTGATGGGAATCTGCGGCGCCCGGGCGCAAGGTAACCGTGAGAGGAAGGGCATCTGAGTCGGCAGCCCATCCTGCCAGCGGGAGAAAGAGGAATGAAAGACACAGAGCCAGAGGTCCCACTGCCGTACCCACAAAAAATCTGCGCATGTTTTTCTCCCTTGGAGATTCCGTTGTTGCGGCAGCGATGTTGCATTGTGCCGAAGTTTTGAATCGAGGTCTACAAATCAACAAAAAGTTAACACAAAAATCACAACTTCTAAGAATAGTTGACGACAAACCTCTGTTTTGGATATTGTCAGGCACGCCGTTCGGGTTCGGTAAACCGGGAATCCCCGAAAGGACAAATGCATCCGGCAATTTGGCGGCTTTGTATCACGTGTCGTCTATTCTTGCGATCTATTGCGGTTTCCGAGAAGCCGTTGCGGAGTTCCGCTCTGCCGGACAGCCGGGGCGGCTGTCCCACGTGGCACGCGTAGCCTAAAGCGTGCGTGATGGATACACCAGCTGCGGAACCGCTCTAGTTGGAGCAAGGAAACAGCGATGAAGAGGATGAACGCCGCAGTCCTGAGTCTGGTGTTGCAGGCCGGCACGCATGCTCTGTTCTCCCAGGGCACGAATGCCCAGTCGACCGGGCCCGCGGCCACGCCAGTCCCTCGCGTGGCGATTACCGAGCATGTTGTCCACGTCGAGGGGCAAGCTATCAGGTACACCACCACGGTTGCCGATGACATTATTAAGGACAACAACGATCAGCCGGGTGCGGCCATCGTCACCATCGCCTACATACGCGACGGGGTGAAAGATCCTATCCATCGCCCGGTGATGTTCATCTTCAATGGCGGACCTGGGGCTTCGTCCTCACCATTACATATGAGCGGGCTGGGGCCGGTTATCCGCGCCAACCCCAAAGATCGAAGCTCGATGGAGCTGAGCGAGAACGTCACTACTCCTCTCGATGTGACTGACCTGGTGTTCATCGATCCGGTATCGACCGGGTTCAGCCGCGCTTTACCGGGTGTGGACCCCAGGCAGTGGTACAACGGCAAAAGTGACGCGCTTGAGGTTGCCACGGTGATCAAGGATTGGCTCGGGCTCCACCATCGCGAGGGATCGCCCTTGTTTCTTTGCGGCGAGAGTTACGGGACGACACGGGCGGGCTTGATCCTCAAGTACGCGCCTGAGTTGAAGTTCAGCGGAGTGCTGCTGGTGTCGGGAGGCTCCGGTTCTACCGGACCAAACGCGCGTGATATCAATTCTGTTGGGTCTATGGCCGCGGGGGCCTGGTATCACAAGAAGGTAGATCGACGGGGGCTGACGGTGCAGCAGTTCTATGCGGAAGCGATGAAATTTGCCCGCGGGGAATATGCCGATGCTCTCGCGCAGGGTGCGAGCCTGAACGCGACGGAACGCCATCGAGTGGCCGAAAAGCTATCCGCGTTTATCGGATTGCCTGCCGGCTTAATCGAATCGAAAGACCTGAAGATCGACGCCAACACTTATATGTTCAACCTTCTGAAGGACAAGAGTCTGCGCACCGGGGCGCTGGATACGCGCGTTACCTCTGAACTGAAACCGAATGCGGCGGGCGGCATCGACGACCCATCCCTGGGAGTGGTCACGCCCAAGACGGGCGGCGCAGTGCCGACCCCGGCGTCGGTCGGGCCGGTGGTTAGTCCCGCGGTCGGCCGATATATTTCGGAAGACTTAAAGTTCCCGTCGACCGATCCCTACTATGGTGTCAACTTTACCGCCAACTCGCAGTGGGTGTTCTCCACTACGTCTGGCGAGGAGAATGAGAGCACGGCAGCCATCATGGCTCGTGCCATGAAGGCCGATCCTAAGCTTAGGCTTTTTGCGGTCAGCGGAATTTACGACTTGGGCAGTTCCGATGGAGCGGGCTTTGCCGCGAACGGCGTTCCCGGCCTCCGCCTCACCGTCGATTTGTTCCCCGGACCGCACGAGGTCTATGACGGAGCCGACAACCGGACAGAATTCGACAACGACGTGCGCAACTTCATCCGGGACGCGAAATAGTGTTGCATAACGGCAGTTTCGTCACGACTTCAGATCGATGAGGAGCAACGGCCCACAAATCGATCATGGAATTCTGCGTTTCCGCACTTGGGGGAGAGGCATGAAATTGGTGAAGCGGAGGAAACATAGCGAGTGGGGCCTGATTGAACTGGCCCGCGCGACCGTTGTCATTATTATTCTCTCTTTGACAACTTTTGCGCTCAGCGAAGAGCCACCCATCGTGACACAACAGCAGGCCAAGATCGGCGATAAATTGCTGAGATACACGGCGGAAGTTGGCCGGATCGCAATATGCGATGTCGAGACTGGCGAAGCGCATGGATACATGTTCTACACCGCGTATCGCATGCCTTCGGAGAGCGCAACTCGACCGGTAACATTCGTATGGAATGGCGGTCCGGGGGCTAACTCTTCATTGCTGCATTTCTCGATTGCCGGCCCGAAGCTGGTGCAAGGCGGGCATGTGGTCGACAACCCTGACAGCTGGCTTCCCGCAACGGACCTCGTGCTGGTCGATCCCATCGGCACCGGATTCAGCCGGCCCGTGAAGGCGGAGTATGGTGCCGAATTCTACGGTACGGTCGGCGATGTCGCCTCGGTCACGGAATTTGTGCGCGCCTGGCGTTTGCTTCATGGCGCCGACGACGCGCCTGTTTTTCTCGTTGGCGAGAGTTGGGGCGCGGGCCGCGCAGCCAGCGTGGCGTATGCCCTGGAGAAACGCGGCATCACGGTCAACGGAGTGGTGCTGATCTCAGGCGGATGGGGACTCAGCAAGAGTTACGGTTCCGGGGAATTGCTCTCTGCGCTCCGCATCGTAGACATGGCCACCACTGCCCTCTATTACCGCAAAACGGCACCCGACCTGGGTCAGGATCGGGCTGGCCTGCGGCAAGCGGCTGAAACCTGGGTGCGGACAAGTTACGCTCCTGCTTTGGCCCGAGTCGAGAGTCTTTCGGAGGCAGAACGAACGGCGATTGTGGCGCAGTTGTCGCGCTTCACGGGCCTTCCGCAGGAGCAGATCGACCGCAAAACGCTGGCCATTACGCCGCGCCAGTTTCGGACCGGCCTTTTGAAGGACCAGGGCAAGGAGCCATATATCTTCGATATGCGCCGCACCACGGCGCCGGCAAATAGCACGTCTGCAATCCTTCGCTATTTCCACCGCGAACTCAAATATCACACTAGCCTGCCATACCTCGGGCTCGAGGAAATAGACCAAGGGTTTGCGCCGACGGGCACCTATCCGGAGACAGTGAACGCGCGCTGGAACTACGCCACTGCCAAGGTCACGCCGGAGGAATTCAAGGCCGCCGTGGAAGCGGCGAGCAAGCGCGGCGACGGACCGCCGCGTCTCGGTCCGCCGTTGCCGGGAACTGAGGAAGCGGTTGCGATCAATCCGCACATGAAGGTGCTGGTCGCCGCCGGTATGTACGATTCTTTTCTGCCTTGCGCTGCCGGCGCTGAGATTGCGCGCCAGCTACCGCCGCAGCTGCAGAAGTCAATTACCTTTAAATGCTATGTTGGAGGTCACGCGATGTACGAGGACGCGTCCGCACGAGCCGACTTGAGCCGAGACGTCAAGGCACTTATTGACGGGAACAGATAGATAGTAGATAGATATCCAAGAGACCTGCAGCAAACTAAGTCCCGGAGGGCTCGAGTTCGACGTCCTGTTTCTTCCGAATTTCATCAAGGTAGTTATAGATGGTGTATTTTGTCATGCCCAGAAGGTCAGCCACGCGCTCTACCGAGTAACGGATGAGAAACGCCCCCTTCGCCTCCAGATATGCGACGATTGCAACTTTGTCGTCGCGAGTCATATCGGCCGTCTTTTTGCCGATGCTGGAGATGGCATTCTGAATCAAGTTCTCCAATACTTCGTCGACAGAGTGTTCAAATCTCTCGTCGATTGTGGTGCTCGTGGAACCCAGGGCTTCCTGGAGCCATTCCTGCGCCTTCAGCAGACCAGAGACATCAATATTCACGCATAGTGCTCCGAAAATTTGCCCCTTTTCATCGCGGAGAAAGACGCTGGAAGAGCGCAATTCCTTGCCCTCTTTGGTCTTCGTACGATAATTGAGGAGATCCGATGCCGGATGAGTCTTCAGCAACTGGAATCCGAGTGCATCCAGCGTGTCGCCAACCTCCCGGCCAGTAAGATCGCCTTCAATTGCAATGATGGATCTCTCTGGAGAGCTGAAATCGTGAACAACGATTTCACAATACTTCCCGAACGTCTGGCCCAGTGCACTTACAAGCCTGGAGACAAAATTGAGAAGGTACTCTTTCTCACTTGGTTTCATTGTAATTCTCCGGAATTTTCTGCAACTTAGGACTCGGCCATCGAAATAAATAGCAATTCTATCCAACTTTTCAGGTCTTGCGCCTTAGCAAGAACAGCCCCTACAACTCGACGGCAATCCCTTGCACCTCAAGACGAGCGACAGCGGAAGGCGCTTGCGTATATTGAACCCGATGTTGGCTTGGGACATCTGCGAGGAACCGTATATGTGTTCCCTGACTTCGGCTTGGTAACAATACGCAAGGCATGCCCCATAGTCAAATGTTTTTGTAAATGAAACCGGACTATTACATTTTGTTGATTTCCTTGTCGTTGGGTGCGGCGGGCCGAATTGCTGGTGGGAGCGCGAACGGCTTGATGCTCAACGCCTGATATATCTCGCTCGGGAAATAGATCGAGTCCCCCTTCGACACCATCTGTGGCGATTCGATCACTCGAATGTCTTTCGTCGGATCGCCAGCAACCAGGAAGAAGTCCGCAATCTTCCCACGCTCGATCGTGCCCAGATCCTCCGAATGACCGAAATACTGTTCGGGCAATAATGTTCCGGCACGCAGCGCCTCGGCAGGTGTCATCCCCGCCTCGACGTAGAGCTCGAGTTCGCGGTGGAGCGTGAAACCGGTTCCGTCGTCCGTGCCAGGCAACAAACGAATACCGTTCTCGTGCAGCATTCTGAGCGTATCGATTACCTTGGCGAAAGCCGCATGGTATGCATCGTCCTCAGCCTTGTTGCTGATGGGAACGAAGGTTCGTCTGCGATAGCGCTGATAGGAAATCGGCATGTGATCGAGATAGGCGATATCACCGGGCTGCACGGTACCAGCCCGGCTCAACATCAGCCGTTCCAGGATTACCGCCGTGGGATCGTGAGCGATATGACGCGTTTTCATCAGAGACAGCGTGGTTTGCACCGGTTCTGACGAAAGGTCCAGCGTAGCGGCGCGCGCCATCGCGGTCAGACGCAACGGAGTACGCGTGTCTTCTCCCGGTTTGAGAAGCCAGCCAAGCATGAGTTGATTGGTATGGGTGATTTCGTCATAGCCATCACGAATCGCCCGATCGGGAGTATCAAAGGCTGGAATGTGGCCAGTCACGGTCATCCCCAAATGGTGCGCTTCGGCCGCTATGGGTTTGACCCAGTCGGGGTTCATCGAATTGTAGATTTTTATCTGAAAGTAGCCGCGATCGGCATACCAGTGCACATCGCGCAAGGCGTCGGCGAGCGACTCGGCAACAAATCCGGTGCGAGCGGAGTATTGACTCTTGCCTTCGAGAAAGCCGTTGGGAGTGATGCGCGGTCCGGCGATTTCGGCCGAGTCGATTTGTTCGATGAGACGGTGCAAGAAACGATTGTCATTCCCCATATCGCGTGTCGAAGTGACGCCGGCGGCAAGGTAAAACAAACCCGATTGCAGCGTAGAGTGCGAATGCATGTCATGCAGGCCAGGGACGAGCGTGCCGCCTGCACCCTCCACCAGCACCTCGTCGGCTGGTTCGGATGTGGCGTCGGCAAGTGGCAGTATTTCGGCAATCCGGCCGCGCGCTACTACGACTGTGGAAGGAGCGCTTAGTTTTCCGGTCACGGGATCGAAGATGCGAACGTCACGGATCCGCACTGGCGCGTCGAATTGATGCCTTAGTTTGCGCTGCTCATCGCGAGCCAGCTCGAAACCGAGATCATGGGAAATCCTGGAGATCAGGTCCGCATCGTCTTCGTGGCCCTGGCGCACGGTCAGGGAACTACCTCCGAACGAAGCAAACAGTCGCCCGGACCGGTCAAGCATGACGTAGTCCGATTCCAGCTTCGCTCCGTCGATACGATAGATCGTGACGGGGACAGCATTTTTCCCGGTACCAACAGTCAGGGCGCGAACCTCGGCCAGCCTCATCGTGCCGCTGGGCAACACATCCAGCGCATGGCTGGACGCTTTTAGAAGCGCGCGCGCATAGACAAACAGCGCCCATGGACTGTCGTCGTTGACGACATAAAGAGGAGGCTTTGCGACTGCTGCGTCGCCGTGATCCGCTTGACTGGTCCAGGTGGCTTTGCCGGATTGCCAGGAATATTTCTCCGAGACAGGCCCGCCCATCAGCGAAGTGCCGGTAACCGTCCACTCGATGGGAATGAAATTGAAACCGAGGTGAATCGTTTCATGGTGCTTCGGACCGCGGCCGTTTTCGCTGACGGCATAGTCCACGTTGATGACGGCGCCTTCGGTGGTCGCAGAGATCGTGCCTACAGTTGTCTCGCCCTGGATAATCAAAAGCTTCTCTACCGAGGTTGCGCTGCCCCGACCGACAAACGCGATCAGGCACCAAAACAGTAGAGCGGCCTCTCGAATCGCCGCCTTCTCAAATATTCGACAAGACACCGAACGCTCCTTATCGTGAAATCACTGACCAACGTCCGCACCGAGCAAAGCACCCGGAACGCGAGCGACATCCGTGAGACCTTACTGCTGCGCGCGCTCAGCAGTCAAATAATATTTTAAATTTCGCGCCTTGACATTGGATTATTTGTTGAATAGACTCGCTTCCCATCCCGATCTTCAGTTGATTCTAAGTACGTTAGTAGCTGATTTCACTGGCAATTGTTCCTTGAATTGAATTTCGGGTGACATTACAAAAAGTCAACTTTGAGCGACGGGGAAGTAGAAACACCCTTGGAGGTAGTCATGCAGAGGATGTCGTCGAGAGTTGCATTCCCCCTGCGGGGCCGAGATTGGTTGCGATCGACCCTTTTGGCGGTGGCTGTTCTGTGCCTCATTCCGATGGCTTTTGCCCAAACCTCCACCACCGGTCTTCTGAAGGGCCAGGTCACAGATCCGTCCGGCCGAGCCGTGGCCAATGCCGATGTTCGCGCCAGCAATGAGGCAACCCACGAGGGACGGGCAGTGAAGTCAGGCCAGGATGGCTCTTACGTCGTCCCCCTGCTTCCACCCGGCAGCTATCAGGTCGATATCGACGCCAGCGGCTTCGCGCGCGCCACGCTCAAAGGTGTCGTCTTAACCGTAACCGAAACGACCGTCGAAAACGTTTCTCTTATAGTCGGAACCACCTCCACCACCGTCGAGGTTAAGGTCACTGCCCCGCTGGTTGAGACGAGCACCAACGCTCTCGGTGATGTCGTCACCGGCGAGCAGGTCGAATCGCTGCCACTGGTGAACCGCAATTTCACCCAGATCATGACCCTGTCCTCGGGTGTTATTGCCGGTGTGACCCGTGCTGACGAAGTTGGCCGCGGGAGTGGGGGGCAGATTCCGCTTAATGAAGGCGGGGGCGAAAATATCAACGGCGCGCGGGCGAGCGATATCAATTTTCGAATGGATGGGGTTGACGTCAACGACTACGATGGGTCGGGCGCGGGCGTGCCGATCCCGAATCCTGACACGATTCAGGAATTCAAAGTACAAACCGGGATGTACGACGCGGAATACGGGCGGGACGCCGGGGCGAACGTGAATCTGGTTACGAAGACGGGTTCGAATGCATTTCACGGCAACGTGTTTGAGTTCTGGCGCAACGACGTTCTCAATGCCAATGACTTTTTCCAGAATCTGAACGGCGCGCCGCGCCCGGAACTGAAGCAGAACCAATTTGGGGGAACATTCGGCGGGCCGATTATAAAAAACAAGTTGCTCTTCTTCGCCTCCTATCAGGGGACGCGCCAGGTGAATGGAGTGTTTAACCGTGTAACGTTCTTCTCGCCGCTTACCACCAATGACCGTTCTGCGGCATCAATTGCGGCGCTTTTCGCTGGACAGCAGGGGCTGCAATACATCTTCGGTCCGCCTGGGTTCGGGCCAGCGATCGACCCCACGAACTCTCCGGGAGATGTCTTTCCATACAACATCAATCCGGTTGCGCTGACCCTTCTGCAGGAAAAATTGCCCAACGGGCAATTTCTGTTTCCAACCGCAAACCCCGCGAATAATTTGGTCTCGCTCTCCTCCCCCTCCCATTTCCGGGAAGACCAGGTCATGGCGAATTTCGATTACATCCAGTCGCCAAAGAACACGATTCAGGGCCGATTCTTCACGGCTCCCAGCAAGGTGATCGATCCATTCGGTTTTGGCACAGGGAATGGAGCGAATTTGCCCGGCACGCCCTCGACCAACAAATCAAGCTATCTGGTGGCGTCGATGAGCGATAACTACATGATCACGCCGAACCTGTTCAACCAGGTGCGGGTGGGCTACGACCGGATCAGCGCGCGTATTACTCCGGATTCGCCGCTTACGTTCTCGGGAATCGGGGTAGACAGTTCCACCCAGAACAACAGCCAGCCTTCCGTTACGATTTCCGGCTCCGACAACTTCAATGCCGGTATTTATTCGCCGAACGCGCAGGACCTTTTTAATTTTGAAGACGACATCGCCTGGGTGCGCGGTCATCATAGTTTTCGATTTGGAGGTGGCGTTGTCAGAAATTATCTGGTGAACAGCGGGGAACAATACTACGGCCAGGTGACCTTCCCAAGCTGGCCCGATTTTCTCCTCGGAATGAACGGCGCGCAGAACGGAACCGCCGGTATTCCTGTCTTTCCCGCCGAATGGCTTCAGCAACGTGCTGGACTCGGTGGAATTGCTGGGCGTGCTGGCCGGACATGGGCGCACGTGGGAAATCTCCGCTTATGGTCAGGACGACTGGCGCGTCACTTCCAAGTTAACGCTGAACCTTGGGCTGCGCTGGGAGTGGCTGCCGCCATTTACAAATCTCGGCGGCCGGGCCACCAATATCAACCCGGCATTGATCAATCCCAATCCTCCGGATGGAGGCTCCGTGGCGGGATATGTGGTGCCGGCGAACTGGCCGTTTCCTGTGCCCACCGGGCGTGGTGAAATCCGGGATCAATGGCTTCGTGCCGGGGAGCGGAAACAATACGTGGGGGCCGCGATTGGGCTTTGCCTGGAGCGCGCTGCCTGACAGTGACCACGTTAGTGCGTGCGCGGCGGATACGGAATCTACTATTCGGCGGTGACCGGCAACAGCCAGTTCCAATCCATCCCCGGCCTGCCGTGGGCCTGATCTGGCGTTTTCTTCCCGCCTCTCAATGGCGCGCCTCCTGGGCGCAGCCCTTCCAGGAACCGATTCCGCCGCTTAGCGCAGTTTCCATTCTTCGATCCCTATACGCCATATAGCGACCTCAGCTCTATTGCCACGCAGCAAACGATCCGGCCGGCGATCACGCAGCAGTTCGCATTGAATGTGCAAACCGCAATTACTCCAACCCTGGCTTTGCAGGTGGGCTATGTCGGATCGAACGCCAACCATTTGATCTACTCACACTCCATCAACCAGGCGGGGCTGGCTACTCCCACGAATCCTATCCGCGGAGAAACCACCAGCACTTTGTCGAACCTTACCCTGAGAGTTCCTTACGAAGGCTGGGATCGCGGCCAACTTCCTGGGACAGGGCTCGGAAGGGCGGTCGAACTTCAATGCCATGGAAGTCACTCTGAAAAAGAATCTCAGCCACGGATTGCAGTTTTTGTCGGCATATACGTGGTCGAAGACCATGTCAACCGGAGCGGCAACATTGTTGGGAGCACCTTTGGAGGGGGAACAATCGGAGATCAGAACAATCTTTACGCAGGGTACGGCGAAGCTAATTTCAGCCGTCCGCACCGATTGATTGTGAGTCCGATCTATGAACTGCCCGGTTTCAACCACGGAGCGGGTTTTGCCGGGAAAATTTCGAGTGGGTGGGCCATCTCTGCGGTTATTACGCTCCAATCCGGGACGCCGCTCACATTCCTCAATACCAACTCGAACAATCTCTTCGGCACGTCGAGTGACTTTGCGTATCTCGACCTTACTAACACTGGATGCAACGGAAACCTCGGCCTGAGTGGTTCGGTGCAGAGTCGCCGGGACGAGTATTTCAACACCAATTGTTTCACCGAACCGCCGATGATCAGCCCAGATGGAGGAACGGCTTTCGGGAACACGAAGCCGGGACTGATGCGCGGACCATCGCAGCACAACGTTGACCTTTCGCTGAGAAAGAAAACTCCGCTCACAGAGCGGATGGCTCTTGAGTTCCGGGCCGAATTTTTTAACGCATTCAACAGCACACAATTCGGCAATCCTGACACCACCTTCAGCGACGGCGCGGCATTTGGTCAAATCACCAGCACCACTGTGGCCGCGCGCGTTGGCCAACTCGCATTGAAACTTAATTTTTGAGGCCGGGCGGGCGTGTGTTGTGACTTGAGGCAGCGACGGTTTTTCGAAATGCGATACATACAGGAGCACGCTTGAGGTTTCGGGATGTGTATCAACATCATGCGGAAGCTAATTCCGACATCCGACTAATGAAATCAGGAGGGAACGGCCAGCTGGATAGCGTATCGAAGATGGACAGAAGAACACCGGGTTTTATAGCGCTGCTGGTAGCAATATTCTTATTATCTCCCGCCATAGGCCAAACTGCGCATGGGCAAACAACGGCCCTTCAGGCAACGGCGCAGATCGGTTCACATCCTCCGGTAATTACTCACCACACCGGAACCTTCAACGGCAAGGAAATCCGATACACGGCGACGGTGGAGGCCATCGATGTTGCCGACATGAAGGGCAGACCTGCGGCTCGACTGGTGAGCTTTGCCTATACCGCCGATGATCTGGGGAACGCGGCGGCGCGACCGGTAATGTTTGTTTTCAACGGAGGACCGATTACAGCGTCGTTGTGGCTGCATATCGGCGTGATGGGACCGAAGCGCGTAGCTGTCCCCGACGATCTGACTGCGGATCCGAATACTTACCGATTAGTGGACAACGTTTATTCGCCGCTGGACGCCACCGATCTGGTATTTATCGATCCAGCTTCCACGGGCTACAGCCGCGTACTGCCTGGCACTGCGCCGGAGAGTTATTTCTCCGTCACCGCGGATGGGCAGCAAGTAACGGCGTTTATCTCCGCGTGGCTGACTCAGCATGGCCGCCTGTCCTCACCTGCTTACGTGCTTGGCGAGAGTTACGGCACCATTCGCGCCGCTGAAGTTGCGGCCCAACTTGCCGAATTGCCAAAGCCAATCCTGCTGCAAGGCGTCGTGCTGATGGGGCAGGCAATCAACATCATCGAATACCGTCAGCGGCCGCAGAACATTATCAGCTATGCCGTCTCGCTGCCGACCCTGGCGGCACTGGGCTGGTATCACCAGAAGGTTGACCGTGGAGGTAAGACATTTGAAGAGTTCGAGCATGAGGCATGGGGCTTCGCGCAGACCGACTATCTGACGGCGCTTTTCAAAGGGGACTCCATCGAACCAGCGGAACGGGATCGAGTAGCCAAGCGGCTTGAGGAACTGAGCGGTATTCCTGCGGCGTATTACCGCGAGCATGGCCTACGCATCAGCAAGGAAGAATATCGCGGCGAACTGCTCAAAGATCGCGGACTGCTACTCGGCCGCAACGATGGCCGCTATGTTGCCCCGATGACAAGCAAAGGGCTGGCGGCCGATCCATCGGACAAGATCATGCCGGCATTCCGCCGTCTTTTCGGAGAGTACGTTCGCAACGATCTGGGCATCGACTGGACTGACGAATACGTCCTTTTTAAAGGGGCGGAGTTGGATGGATGGAAATGGGGCGGCAGCGGCCCTTTTGCGGATTGGCCCTATAGCGACCGTCTGCTGAAGGTGATGAAAGCTAATCCACGTTTCCACGTTTTGATCGGTAACGGTTATCACGACACGCAAACGACAGTTGGAGCCGCGGAATATGCTGTGCGGCAGTCCGGTTGGCCGGAAGGCCGAGCCACTCTTTCTTTCTACGAGGGCGGGCACATGGCTTACACCGTAGAGCGCAGCGCCAAGAAATTTACCGGTGATGTACGAATGCTTGTTACGTCTAGCCGTTAAGATCGTTGCATCGATCATGGGGAGATTACGGGGAGGAGACACGGGATGCGACACACGATAATGTGCTCGATCATCGGAATGATCCTGAACCTGGGAATATTCCTGAACCTGTTGGTTTTCCCCGTTATGGCAGCGCAGGCGGCCCCTCCCGAGGCTCTCAAGTCCGCGGGTGCGGAAGGAGCTCAGAAGTCCCTTGCACCACCGCAACGTTTTGAAACGAATCATCAGGGCAACTTCGGCGGACAGCAGATACGCTACAAGGCGGTTGTCGCCGAGAACTTCACCACGGATCCTGCGGGAAAGCGCACCGCCAGCGTCTTTACGACGAGCTACATCCGCACCGATGTTCCAAAAGGAACGATTCGTCCCGTGATGTTCGCCTTCAACGGCGGACCGGGCTCGTCATCGGTTTGGCTGCAGATGGGTTTTCTGGGACCGCGCCGGATCGACTTCACTGACGTAGTAAAGCCTGAGACGGTCCCGCCTTTTCGCATTGTGGATAACACGGAGAGCCCTCTCGATGTTGCGGACATCGTGCTGATTGACCCACCGGGAACAGGTTTCAGCCGCGTCCTTCCCGACGGCAAGCCCGAAGAATTCTACGGTACTCAGCAGGACGCCAAGATGACCGTTGAGCTTATCGAGCGCTGGGTAAGGGAAAACGAGCGCTGGAACTCACCGAAGTATCTGGTGGCGGAGAGTTATGGCACAATTCGCGCTGCCGTTGTCTCACGATTACTGGCAGGCGGACCTACCGAGACTGGCAACATGGATGGGATGACTCTAAACGGGATCATTCTTCTGGGCCAGGCAATGGACTTCAAAGGCTCGGCCGGAGAAGACGGCGGGTATCTCAACCTGCTGCCAACGCTCGCGGCTACGGCGTGCTATCACGGTAAAGTGGCCGCTAGCTGCACCGCGGCTGCCCAAGTGGCGGAAGCCAAAAAATTCGCTGCCGATGAATATCTCAAGGCGCTCTACAAAGGAAGCAATCTGCCCCCGGCCGAACGGGACGCGATCGTGGCGCGGCTGGCGACGCTTACAGGTCTTTCGGCTGATTACATTCGCCGGAACGATTTGCGGATTAATGCGTCGGCGTTTGCACAGGAGACATTGAAAGACCGGGGGGAGCAGGTTGGTCTCTATGACGCGCGCTACACACTTCCGCTCTCACCGAACGGTAAAGATCCTGTGGCCGACGATCCGGCAATGGGTCAATACGTCCCCGGCTTCGTTGCCAGCTACAACATGTATGCACGCGACGAACTCGGTGTCTCAATTGACGAGACTTATGAAACTATCTCTTTTCGGGCGGTCAATGGCCGGTGGGATTACGGCCGCGGCCCGGGCGTGGGTGGCGACACCAACTACGCGGCAGATGATCTAAGCATTGCCATGCGGCGCAATCCGCATTTACGGTTGATGGTGGGGGAGGGATACTACGATCTGGTCACGCCGCTCGGTACAGCCGACTATGTCATCGCTCACGCTCGCATCCCGATGGCTGCTACGGAAATGCATCTCTACCCTTCCGGGCACATGCCCTATCTTGGCACTGAGGGGCGTCAGATGCTGGCTCATGACGTTCGGGCATTTGTAACGGCAGGCCACAATTCTCCCTGATATAAAACTGCTGGCAAGGGAGACCGATTATGCGAAATCATTATGCTTGTCGAAAAAAACTCGGCGATGTTACCCAGGAGTACGATTCATGATTAGCCGGCGCGAAATCCTGGCAGGTCTCGGCACTCTGGCGGCTGCTGGAATTGCAGCCCCCTTGAATGCCATCACGACTTCGCCGGCAACTTCCTCTACTCACACAGCACCTTCTCTGCCAGCGAAGCAGGATTTCGCGATTCCCGATGGCGTAACCTACATCAACTCTGCCTATACCCATCCGATGCCGGTGGCAGCGGCGGCGGCGCTGCGCGAATGGGCGGACTTTCGCTCTCACCCGCAGGTCGTATCCCAGCCTAAAAAACTGATCAACATCAAAGCTGAATTCGCGGCGCTGATCAACGCCAAGGAATCGGAGATTAGTTATGTCCCTAACACCAGCACCGGCGAGAATTTAATCGTGAATGGGATGGAAATTGACTATAAGTCCGACAACGTTGTTACCGACGCGTTGCATTTTGAAGGCGCACTTTTGCATCTTCAAGCGCTTCAACAACGGTTTGGCCTCGACCTCCGGGTCGTAATGCCGCGCGATTGGCGGATCGACTTGAAAGACCTGGAGCGCGTCGTCGACAAGAAAACCAAGCTGATCGAAGTTTCGCTGGTGGCGATGCACAACGGTTTTCAGCATGATTTGAAGGCAGTCTGCGATCTTGCGCACGCGCACGGCGCCTATGTGTATGCCGACATCGTCCAGGCCGCTGGGAATACTCCAATCGATGTGCGCGCCAGCGATGTCGATTTCTGCGCCTGCTCCAGTTTTAAATGGCTCATGGCCGATTTCGGCTTGGGCTTTCTTTTCGTGAAGGAAGGCCTGCTCGACCGAGTCGTTCAGCGATCGCAATACGGCTACTACCAGGCCAGCACGATGGAATCGCATTTTCTTCCGGGTGATCCGCCCAACTCCGCAGCGTACACATTTGCGCTTGAGAATAATGCATCCGGACATTTTGAAGTCGGCACGCCCGCAATCGGCGCCGCACATGTGCTGGCGCAATCTCTTCCTTACATCCGTAGGCTGGGCGTAGAAAATATCATGGCGTACCGCCAGCCCATGCTAAAGCGTCTGCAAGAAGAGATGCCGCGACTCGGATTCGAGCCTCTAACCCCGGCGGAATCGACCTCGGCGCTCGTGACCTTCGCCGTAAAGGACCACAAAACGGTGCGACAGCGCCTTCAGAAAGCCCGCGTCAACGCACGCGTTTCCGAACGCTACATCCGGATATCGCCTTCTGTGTTCAATGATATGAAAGATGTCGACAGGTTGCTCGCGGCGCTGGCATGAGATGAGTTGTGGTAGTTGAGATGATTCCCCGCGCCATCCTCCATGAGGTCGTCATCTCTGTCCAAGATTAGGGATGTTGCAGTTGGATAGAGACCAGGCGAACTTCGCTCGTGAACGACCCGGTAGCGCGCGAGTAGGTTACGAAAATCGTCTGCCCGTCGTTCGCGTCATATTCGGAATGCGCATGCGCGTCGTAGACATTTCCAGACGCCGGTTGCATAGCAACGAATGCGGTAACTTCTCGCGACCACGGGCCTTCTGGATTGGGCGATGTCCGCAGCGCAACATTTTGTGAGAAGGCGGGACTGTAGACGGCAATGTATTGCTGCAGAAAACTATTCCACGAGACACTCAGAATGTTGGCGTCAGCAAATACAGAAATGGCATCGCCGATTTGCGAAGACCAGTTGCCGTTGCCGGCGTAGAAACTCCAAGCGCTGCGAGTTTGGACACTCGATGGGGCGACTTTGCCCAGCTTGCAGCCATCGGAGTAATCGCAACCATATGCATAGAGTGTCCCACCGCTAATGAAAGCCGCAGAACCAAAACCGGGTTCGTTCTGGTTGAACATCAAGTCAGGGTGGTCGGACACGATGGGAGGATTGAATGTTGGCCGCACCGGCGATTGGGTGAAGTCTTGCCACAGTGCGACGGAGCTGCCTACACCCTGGAAGTTGAAATTCCCGGGCTGCGCATAAACGACCATATAGAAAACCAGCGCCTGATTGCTGGTCGGATCGGTGACGATCGACATAGGCCACAGGGCCCAGCGAGCGCCACAAGGCTGCTCCTGGCATGGATCGCCATTGTGTGCCTGGTTGAATGCAAACTCGGCTGGTGTTTCGACCAGTATCATGCTGGGCGCGCCTGCAGAATCCAGCCGTTCTTGAAAGCCGGTGATGCCGTCTTGCGCGTTGAGATCCGTCGTGAACGACCAGGAATCGCTGATCAACCCGCGGTCATTGGCGTTAGGATTGACCAGGAACGTGTCTCCGTAGAGCCATACGGAATAGCCATGAAATACAGCGCTGTATCCGCCATCCCTGCCGAGGATATCTGGATTGGTCTGTATCGTTCCAAGGTCGGTTGCCTGCTTCACGGTCAAGGCCGCCGGAGGCCCCGGGTTCGAATTGCAGGCGCCCATTGCCCAAACGAAGAGCTGTAGAAGACATATTTCAAAAGAGGCGAAGGCAATGGTGACCGCTCGTCTCCGCAACCGCAGCTTCCCGGCCAAGCTTCCCATGACTGTCCCCACAGGCGCATAGTAGCCTAAATTGCTCTACCCCAGAAAGTGAGCAAGTACTTGGATCCTTGGAGAAGATTAAAGGCGATCTCGTCGAAGAGGACTTCTGGGCAACTTCGGGAGCCAGCTTCGGGCGTGCAGGGTAAACGGTAAGCGAGGAGCCTGGCCTGCGCTCCCCTGCCTTGAACTAGTCTTCCCGGTTTCATTCCGTGCCGACATCCACCCCCACACGAGTGAAATGTGTGTAGAATGGCGGCTGTTTTCCAGGCCATGAAAGTAGACTCCGGCGCATTTCGCATCGCCGGATTCCAATCCACACAATTTGGAGGAGAGAGATGAAATTGACGTACGGCCGTATCAGTCTGCGCCGCTATGTTGCTGGCTGCGCTTTCAGCAGTCGCGCAGGGAGACAAGAGCACTGTCACTTCACTGGAATTTCAAACGCCCAAGAACGGCATGATTCAGCAATACGAAGCCGGACGCAAGGCGAAGGTCGCATGGCACAAGGAGCAGAAAGATTCGCAGATGCTGTGGGTTCTGCAGGTGCTTACCGGCGAGCACACCGGTTCCTACGTCGTAGGCAGAGATGGGATGCACTGGGCCGATCTCGACAAGCCCTCCGTTCCCGACGCCGCCGATGAAGAGGAGTACAACAAGGTGATCGCTCCCTACGTGGAGAGCCGCACCGCTTCCTACTACGAGACGATGCCCAAGGTGAGTAATCCGAGCCGCGACATGGGCGCCAAATACACCAGCGTCACGACTTTTCACATCCGCTACGGCAAAGGCGACGATTTCCGCAGCGCCATCGCCCGCATGCACGACGCTGCCGAAAAAACCAAGTGGCCCTTCCACTACAACTGGGTAAGGCTCGTCAACGGCGGGCCGGGAGGCACATACGCGCTTCTTGTGGACCACGCCAACTGGGCTTCTTTCGAGGATGATCCCGCCATCAAGCCGCTGCGCGATGTGCTGCGGGAAGCCTTCGGCGAGCAGGAAGCCATGTCGGTGATTGAGAGGCTCAACGGCTTCAATCGATCACACCTACAGCGAAATTGTCGAGTTTCGGGCAGATTTGAGCTACATTCCCGGGAAGTAAGACATCGGCAAGCTGAGCCGTTCATGAAGTCTCGACTGCCTTCCTGAACGGCTCGCTGAAACCTTCAGTTAAACTAACAATCCGAATCGGAGGAACCATGAAGTTCGCGCTATCCCGCTTTCTTTCTGTAGTGGCATTCTGTCTTATCGGTATGGCCTTCTCTTTGGCGCAGACCGCCACGCCCGCTTCCACGACGATCACTTCGGAAGAGCGCGAAGCCGCTCTTAAAAGCCTTCAGGCAACGCACGACGCTTTTCTGGCGTCGATCGCAGGCCTTTCCGAAAAACAATGGAGGTTCAAGCCCGCGCCCGACCGCTGGTCCGTTGCGGAGGTTTCAGAACATATAGCGTTTTCTGAGTCGTCCATTTTCGGACTCGTGCAGGGAAAAATCATGGCTGGCCCGGCCACGCCCGAGGACCGGGCCAACGTAAAGGTGACCGACGAGCAGATTCTGAAAATGATTCCCGACCGGAGCCACAAGGCGCAAGCTCCGGAATTTCTGAAGCCGACAGGCCGGTGGGCGAATCGTGCGGAAGTCACCAAAGCCTTCGAGGACGCGCGCAAGGCTACGATGGACTATGTCAGCAGCACGCACGACGATCTGCGCGATCACTTCGGCCCCCATCCACTACTGGGTCCGATGGATGCTTACCAGTGGATTCTGCTGATCTCGGCGCACAGCGAACGCCACACGAAGCAGATCGAAGAGGTGAAGGCGGATCCGAATTTTCCGAAGGATTAATTCGGGTACCGCGTAATCACGCGCTGGTTACAACTCTTCGATGAACTCTTCTGGCCCGACGCCAGCCTGTTTGAGAATTCCGCGGAGCGTGCCGGTAGCGAGTTCGGGATGCAACGGCACTACGCAGCCCGTGGTTCGCTCCGGCCCGGCGCGTTTCAAGACGACGTGACTGCCTCGCTGTCGTACCTGCGCGAACCCGAGCCGTTCGAGAGCGCGAATTGCATCTGCCCCGGACACCCGGGGCAGTTTAGGCATATCGCGCCTCGAATACGGTAACGAGAGGCCGACTGTGGGGCTCCGCAGGGAACTCTTCGAGGTACAGTTCTGTGGCCTCCTTCAAGTTAGCGACTGCTGCTTCGACGGTCTCGCCCTGACTGACCGTGCCTACCTCGGGGCACTCGGCGACATAGAGTGTACCCTCCTTGTGGAGCACTGCAGTGAACATGCTAACCTTCATGAGACCTCCAGACTTATCCTATAACGTACTTCCCCCGCTCCATCGTCTTCTGCGCGATCTGCTGCCGCAGCGGAATTGTGTTGAACGGCTCGTGCTTGGCGAGTCGCCGGACGATCGCCAATTGCGTCCGCAGCATGTCGCCTTCAGCCACGTCGGCGATCACTTTCTTCGCAGCCGCTTCGATCTTTTCGAGCGCCTGCGTCATGTAGACGCTGCGTCATCGCAATCGGCAACGCAGCGGCGCCTTCGCCTTTAGTCTCGACGATCTTCTGCGCGCGCAGAACCGCCGACTCCATGGCGTAAATCTCGATCGTCATATCGGCGATGGCGCCCATCACTTCCTGCTGATCCTGGATGGCCTGCCATGTATTTCTGCGTGGCTGCATCCGGCGACAAACAGGCCGAGTTTCTTGGCCTGTCGCCACCAGTTTGCGCTCTTCGGCCAGCGGGCCTTCGATTTCCTCGCCCATCGAAGGTCCGCTCAGCACTTCGTCCATCAGCTTCTTGATCGCGGGCATCAGCGGCAACTGGCCGCTCATGGCGCGCTTCAACAGGAAGCCGGTAATGATGAGCCGGTTGATTTCGTTGGTGCCCTCGAAGATGCGGTTGATGCGCGCATCGCGATAGGCGCGCTCGGCCGGATATTCCTCGACGAAGCCGTAGCCGCGCATAGATCTGCATCGGTCTCGTCGACGACGTAATCGACCATCTCCGAGCCCCAGACTTTGATGATCGAGCACTCGACCGCATACTCCTCGATCGCCTTGCGCATCTCTTTCGCCGCGTCCGGACTCGGCCTTGTCGATCTCCGAAAGCAGCGTGTCCATCATGCCGACCGTGCGATAGACGAGCGACTCGCCGACGTAAATCAGCGTGGCCATGTTCGCGATTTTCTCGCGCACCAGCCCGAAGTCGCGCGATCACCTTGCCGAACGCCTTGCGCTGCTTGGCATAGCCACGGCGTGTTCGACCGAAACCCGCGCGCCGCCCACGCACATGGCGCCCAGTTTGAAGCGCCCGATGTTCAGAATGTTGAAGGCGATGGTGTGCCCTTGCCGATCTCGCCCAGCAGGTTTTCCGACCGGCACTTTGCAGTCGTTCAGAATGATGGGACAGGTGGATGATCCGCGAATGCCCATCTTGTGCTCTTCGCGCGCCGATCGAGAATCCGGGGAAGTTTCTTTCCACCAGGAACGCCGAGAACTTCTCGCCGTCAATCTTGGCGAACACCGTGAACAGGTCGGCAAAGCCGGCGTTGGTAATCCACATCTTCTCGCCGTTCAGGATGTAGTGCTTGCCATCTGGCGAAAGCTCGGCGCGGGCGCGGCAGTTCAGGGCGTCGGAACCGGAAGACGCTTCCGACAAGGCATACGCGCCGACAATCTCTCCGGCAGCCAGGCGCGGCAGATATTTCTGTCTTCTGCTCTTCGGTGCCGAAATAAACGATCGGCAGCAGGCCGATGCCGCTGTGCGCGCCCCAGGTCGTCGCAAACCCGGCATACTTGGCGATGTGGTCGGCGATGACGGCGGCAGTCACTTTATCCATCTCCAGGCCGCCGTAAGCTTCGGGAATTTCAACCCCGCTCAGGCCCAGTTCGCCCGCCTTTTTCAGCAGGTCGCGCGAAATGGAGAAGTCTTTGTGCTCGATCTTTTCGGTGTTGGGAAGAATTTCGTTGACGGTGAACTCTTCCGCCGTCTGCCCGATCATCTGTTGCTGCTCAGTGAAATCTTCAGGAGTAAACACTTCGTCGGTGCTGCCGATCTTCCAGCAGGAAGCTGCCGCCGGAAATTTTGGTCTTGGGAATTGCTGTAGTAGCCATGTCTTATCCTCTACCTCATAATCCTTTAAAGTAAAATGAAAACCGCAGAGTGCGCGGAGGATGCTGCGAGATCAGCGATTATTCTAATGCGGTCGAATTACGAAAGTAGCATCAGTAAGCGCTCACGGGCAGTATCTAATGCAGATCTTCGATGTTCGCAGCTAGCGAGGATCCTACGCGCTGGCGACACTAGTGGGCACTCGAGTGGGAGATTGCCGGCAATCACGGGTTGCACACGTCAACCACATGTTGAAGGCGCCATGCTGAAAGTCCCTCGTGAACTGCTGATGAGAGTATGCAGTCTCGTAATGCTGCAACTGATGGCGTCGGCTCTGGCCGGGATGCATCCGCGCTCCGTCGGCGATCATGACGCTCCTGCGCTAAGCCAGCTGATTGACAGAGCCAAGTCGCGGCAATCGTTAAACCGGTTTGCGGGTCGCAAGCAACAGCCGTTCCAGCGATTGTCCCGCCCTGGCACACATTGAGGCGGCGACGTACTCGTGGCCCGCAGGATGCGCCTCGTTGGCCGTTGCGCGATTCTCGCCGTGCGGACAGATCGCGCGCAGATCGGCTTCGCCCGGCTTCGGTTCCTTGCAGTCGCTTGGAAGTCGTCGCCGAGATCGGCTAAGCAGCTCCCTCTTGTTCTTTTTCTCGAAGGGATGTCCGCGAGAAGAGCAAAACTGCCTTCTTCCCGGGATTCTCATCCAGGTTACACGATCGGCGCTTGAATTGTGAGCGCGACGTTCACTTCAGCTCGGCCCGCGTTCGCATCCGAGGCGTGACGAACTTGCTAGCGCTCGACTGAAGACGAGACCGGCCGGAGACGCATGGCTTACAGGCTGCGCTCACCGGGCTGGGTGCGCTCGGAGCGCTGAGCTGTGAAAGCTCGCTCGAGGAAGCCTCGAACTGCTGTGAGAAGCCGCCGGACCGGAAGGAGCCGCACTCGGAGCGGCGCTGCTAGGACGCGCGGAGGAATGCTGCTGGTGGAAGAATTGTTGAAACGAATACAGCGGATGAGACAATAAGACTACGAACAAGGCCGGAGAGCCGCATAAAGCACCTCCCAACCGAACGAAGCCGAGCGGTCGAATCCTTGTCGCTCTATCTGCTTGGACGTTGCCGTCCACCTAAAGGTTACTCGCAAAACATGTCAACGAGCGTAAAGATTGAGTAAAGATTGCGTAAAAGACGTCAAGCCAGGTTTTCAAAAATCCCCGCCGCGCCCATGCCTCCGCCCACGCACATCGTCACCATGCCGTAGCGGCCCTTGCGGCGCTTCAGTTCGCGGATGACGCTCGCCGTCAACTTTGCTCCCGTGCAGCCCAGCGGATGCCCCAGTGCGATCGCGCCTCCGTTGGGATTTACGCGCTCCGGATCAAGCCCAGCTTCTTTGATCACCGCCAGCGACTGCGCGGCGAACGCCTCGTTCAGTTCGATCACGTCGATGTCCGCGAGCTTCAGTCCGGCCAGTTTCAGCGCCTTCGGGATGGCAAACACGGGGCCCAGTCCCATTTCTTCCGGCTTGTATCCGGCGGTGGCGAAAGCAACGTAGCGCGCCAGCGGCGTGATGCCCAGCGCCTTGGCCCGCTCGGCCGACATGACGACCGCGGCCGCCGCGCCGTCGGACATCTGCGAAGAATTCCCGCGGCGGTCACGCCTTTCACGTGAAACGCCGGCTTTGAGGCGCGCAGCGCTTCGAGCGAGGTATCGGCGCGCGGGCCCTCGTCGACTTTGAAAGAGATTTCCTGACGCTTGGGCTTCGAGCCATTCGGAGTGGTGAAAGCTCACCGGCACGGGCACGATTTCCTCCTCGAACTTGCCGGCCTCAATCGCGGCCAGCGCCTTCTGGTGGCTGCGCAGCGAAAATTCGTCGCACTGCTCGCGCGTGATGCCGAAGCGCTGGCGCCACGCGCTCGGCGGTCAGGCCCATGGAAAGATATGCGTCAGGATAATGATCCACCAGCCAGGGATTGGGCGAAATCTTGTTGCCGCCCATCGGGATCATCGACATCGATTCGGTGCCGCCGGCGACCATCACCTCCGCGCCGCCGCTCATGATGCGTTCGGCCGCCATGGCAATGGCTTGCAGTCCCGAGGAGCAGAAGCGGTTGATGGTGACGGCCGAAACTTCGACCGGCAAGCCCGCGCGCAGCGAGGCGATGCGGGCCACGTTCATTCCCTGCTCAGCCTCAGGCATGGCGCAGCCGAGGATGACATCTTCAATTTCTTTCGGATCAAGTTGCGGCACGCGGTCGAGCGCGCCCTTGATCGCAATGGCGGCGAGTTCGTCGGGACGGGTAGCGCGCAGCGTCCCTTTGAAGGCGCGGCCGACCGGAGTGCGGACGGAAGAAGCAATTATGACTTCACGCATGAGGTAATTCTAAACCCGCGGGGAGGGTAGCGGAAAAGAGCAAGCTGAGGAAAAGCGGAAGTGCCAATGGCTGTATCATTCGCCGGATGCCTTTCTGCCTAAACGCCCTTACTTCCCTTTCAACTGCTGTTTCCATCCCAGAATGCGGGCCTTGTTGGCTTCGGCTTCGGCTTCGGGGACCATTCCCTTCTTCTGATAGATGATCGACAGGCTGGTGTGGGCGAGGACGTCGTCGGGATCTAATTCCGCGAGGCGGTTGGAGACTTCGATCGCTTCGTCGAGACGGTTGAGATTCTGCAGGGCGCGGCTCAGGCCGTGAAGGGCGTCGGTGAAGGTGGGATCGGCGGCGAGGGATTGGCGGTAATCCTCGACGGCCTGTTCGTCGTTGCCATCGGCTACGTGGTCGAGGGCGGCATAGTAGTGGTGTTCGGCCTGTTGGCGGTCGGGCATTTTTTCGGTCTCTCGCGATTCTAGCAAGAGCGGAGACGGGGCAACCCCGTCTCTACTCCGATTGCGCCCTCGGCACGCGACCACTGCAAAATGCAGTACGTACTTTCGATCCGCAGAACGCATTAGCAAATTGCTGGGGCTAGCGTAACGCTCGCTTCGCTAAGTCGTTGAACTTCCTCCCAACCTGATGATTCTTGAGGTGCTCTTCCCTGCCAGAAAGTTTGGCATGCGCGTGCACATACACAGTGTGATTCAGGCGATGCAAACGCGGGGACTGCGAGCGAGAACAAGGAAAGCGGAATCCTGCCGCTCACTGGAAACGCGGGCAAGAGTGCCCGCGCTACACGGCCGCGCCCTACAGGCGAGTTGCCCGCAGCCACACGACATTTCCGGAGCTGCGCTGCCCCGAGCACTTAGGAGGAGCGTATGTCTATTCTTTTTGTCCTGCTGATGTTTCTTGTGATCATCACGATCGGTTATTTCCGCTCGCCGGAAGTTTATGAACTGGGCGCGCGTCCGCAGCCGGCGCTGGGACCGATCGCTACTCCCAGGATGGACGTCTCGGCCGGTCTGGCGATACCGCAGGGGTACTGGTTTCATCCCGGGCACACCTGGGGTTTGAGAGAAAGCCCCAATGATGCGCGCATCGGAATCGACAGCTTTGCTGCCAACCTGATTGGGGAGATCGACAGGATCGATGTGATTGGAGAGAACCGGTGGGTTCGTCTGGGACAGAAGGTGATGACGATCCACTCCGGCAAAACCGCCATCGACATGGTTTCTCCCGTCGAAGGCGTAATCATGGCCGTCAACCACGATGCGGTCGAAGATCTCAAAGCCATTATGCGAGCGATGCGTCTC
>CAVPUZ010000015.1:0-18926 GCA_963709055.1 uncultured Acidobacteriaceae bacterium | reverse complement strand
TTTGCGGCCTGACAAACTGCCGGAAGATGCCGACACGATCGAGACTGTACGGGAGATTTTCAATCGGCAAGACCACTAGCTGGATTGGACTCCGGAGTGTCTGGCCGGCTTTCGGTGCCTCACATGTGGTTCAGTGCCGGTGTTCGCCGTGCTCGTGTTCCGAATGAATGTGTTCGATGGATTCGCTCTCCGCGCGGACCGCGATCACGCAGGCGTGCGCCGTCTCGCAGACGACGTGCTCCAACTGAATGGTCGTGTGGTGGATGCCGAAGCCCCGCCCGAGCTTTTCGTTGATCTCGCGCAGAATCGTGTCGCTTTCCGACGTCGGCATGTCGGCAATTTTCACATGCGCCGAGAGCGCGTGGTTCTCCGACCCGATGCTCCAGACGTGCAGGTCATGAACGTCACTGACCCCCGCGATGGTCCGAACCGCCGCTTCCACCTCATCCAGGCTCATCCCGCGCGGCGTGCCCTCGAGCAGAATGTTCAGGGTCTCGCGCACGATGCCGAAACTCGACCACAAAATGAGAGCGCCAATTCCAATCGACAGGGCCGAATCGATCCAGTATTGCCCGGTCCACAGAATAGCCCAGCCGCCCACGATAACCGCGGCCGTTGAAACCGTGTCGCCCACCTCGTGCAGCAGCGCGCTACGCACATTTACGTCGCGTCCCGAGCGCCACAGGAGCAGCGCGATCGCGCCATTCATGGCCACGCCTGCCGCTGCGACCCAGATCATCAGCCCGGCATGCACGTGCTCGGGATTCTGTATGCGGCGCACCGCCTCGTACAAAATGAAGAAGGATACAACGACCAGCGACAGAGAATTCACGAGCGCCGCCAGCACTCCCGCTCGCCGGTAGCCATACGTTTTGGTTGCGCTCGGCGGACGGCCCTCCAGATATACCGCGGCCAGCGACAACAGCAACGCCAGAAAATCCGACAGGTTGTGCCCCGCCTCCGACAGCAGGGCAAGGGAATGGGCACGGATGCCGGCAACGACCAGCAACGCGATGTAGAGCGCCGTGACGCCGAGCGATATGCCCAGCACCCGGCCCGTTCCATGCGAGTGCGAACGCCCGTGACCGCCGTGCGAGTGCATCCTTTAAGGATACGGTCGCAGCCTGCTCCCAGCAAGGTGCCGTTCGGGTGGCGCGGGGGCCTTCGCCCGCGTTATCCTTGCAGCACATCGGAGGATGGCCATGAAAATCATGCACGCTTGTCTGGTGGTGCTTCTACTCGCCGCATCCGCGGCTGCTCAAGTCAAGGATCCAATCAGCAGCGCTCTGCGCGACACTCTTCCGGGCCGCCAGAAAAACACGGTCGCAGCGGTCGAAGCCATGCCCGCCAACAAATTCTCATACAAGCCCACGCCCGAACAGATGACATTTGGCCACCTCGTCACTCACATGATCGAATCGAACAACAGCTTCTGCAGCAAAACCGCCGCCGTCCCTGCACCCAAAGTGGAAGAGGCAAAAGAAACAGACGGCAAGGACAAGCTGGTCGCCGCGCTCAAAACATCGTTCGACTTCTGCGGTGATGCACTCTCCAAGATGGACGATTCGAAGCTGGGCGAGACCATCGAGGGCTTCGGCGGCCAGAAATTCTCGCGTGCAAGGTTCGCCCTAATCCTGGCTGGAAGCTGGGCCGACCACTATGCGGAGACCGCCATGTACCTGCGCATGAGCGGACTGACGCCGCCAACGGCGAAGAAGTGATCTAATCGCGGCGGTTCGCACAATGCGGTGAGTCGCATAACTGGCACAGCCTTATGCGCTTGCGCGAATAGACCTCAGCGATGTGCGAGGCTGATTTTTCGAGTCGCTCGGGCGTTTGCGGAACACTACCCGCAACTGCTCCCGCCAGCGCTCGTCAATCCCCAGAAGCTCCCATTCAATCTCCGGCGACAAATAACGCAAAATCGTATCCGTCGAAGGATGCACGCGCAGCGCCGGCGCCACCAACATTAACAGCGGCTTCTCCGTCGAGATCTCGCGGCCCGGAAAATACCCGAACTTGGCAAACTCTCCCCGGCTCTGGTGCCAGGCAACTCGCGACCAGTAATCCAGGCCTTGCAGCGGCAGGTGGATGTCCTCGTCCGCCTTGAGTTCGATCACGGCCAGGCGCCCGTCGCAAGTCGCCGCCAGAATGTCGATCATCGCCCGATCGGCCGCCGAAAATGCGGGCACCTGCCGGTACACGTAATCGGGCTGCAACCGCCCATCGAGAGCCGTTATGTTCGCGCCCGCCAATGATTCCAGCCAGCGCTCGGGATGCATCCGCCACAACGCATGATTCTTCGGCCCATCTTTATGACGCACGGCGGCCGCCAGACGCACCAGGTCGGCGAACTGCGCTTCGTTGTACTCATCCATCACGCGCTCTTCGGCTCCCAGCCCAAAAATAATCTCCTCCCTGGCCTGAACGTTTCGCGGATCGTGCGCCACCCGTGCCTGCGCGAACTCCAGCCCACATTGCCGGAACGACACGAGCGCCGGCGAGAGCACTGTCACTTCCACGTTCGGAAGAATGCCGCGAATGCGCGCGATAGATGCGGGAAATCGCTCCAGGGCCTGACGTTCATCCACTGCCCGCACCAGTCGCGTGGCCAGATTTCCGCAATCGCCCGTTTCCAGCCGGACCAGCGTATCCTCACGCTGATCGAACTCGTTCAAATGCCATTTCGCCACTGTGGGATGCAGATGCGCGACGCGCTGCGCGGTCACGGTCGCAGTACCCTTGGGCACAACCAGCACCAGTCCCTCCACAACGTGCCGCTCCTGTTGCGCCAAACGGCAGTGTTCCAGCCAAAGGATTCCGCAGGTCAGCGCTCCATCCACGGTGGCCTGCGTTTCCTGGTCGTTCACTCCCACCACCGCCAGAGCACGCTGACCCTGCCGCATCCATCCGCGAAGGTAAGCCGGGCCGAACGAGCGTTCCAGATCCATGCCGGTGGTCAGCCGAGCCACGGTCCACCCGGGAAAATTACGCTCCAGCGCCCGCCGCAACCGGGGCTCGTATGCCACTCGCGCCACCCGCCTCGCCGCCGGCGTGCGTTGATCGCGATCGCGGCAGATGTCGAGCCGCGTCGGCCGATTCTGCCCCATGCGCTGAACCTGCAACCGCAACGTCGCGCCTTTCACCTCCGCATCCAGCACCCGCCGCACCACATTGCGCTCGTTCGACCACAGATGCATTAGGCATTTGTTGTATTCGCCGGAAATTGAATACTTCGCGGCCGCCAGATCGAAGACAGCGGCACCATCCTCAATGACGACCGCAGCCCGCGAGCCAACCAGAAAATCCGACAACATTGAGCCCAGCGATTCCGGGGTCATATCCAGGATTGTTCGCCCGTCCAACGTGGTCAGCAGTGATGCCCGTACCCTGAATTTGTGTCGAATCCGCCCCATAGATACGGGTGGAGAAAAGGGAGAGGATCGTGCCGCCTGTTTCCGGATTCCGTTTCTCCGTAGACCTTCCCGCGCTAAGCAATTCCCGCTGGCTCTTGAATCCCGTTACGATCGTAATCAGGCTGTTTATTTACGCCGCGTCCTCGGCGCCTCCCGCTCGTGGGATAATGTCGGGAACGAGTCGTTTCCCGGATAAAGGCATCCAAACACTGTGACTACACATCAAGAGCGTTTTTTCTTTGAGCATTACGGCCTTACAAATCAAGACCTTGAGCACTACTTGGCGGCCGCACTTTCAGCGGGTGGCGACTATGCTGACCTTTATTTCGAATACCTCACTTCGACTTCTCTGATGGTCGATGAGTCGATGGTCAAATCCGCATCGCAGGGAATTTCGGCGGGTTGTGGCGTGCGCGTCGTCTCCGGAGAGCGTACTGGCTACGCTTACACCGACGATCTTTCTCCCGAGCGCATTCTCCACGCTGCGCGCACCGCCGCACTCATTGCCAGCGCACCCGCTAAGACCACCGTGACCGGATTCCAGCAGAAGCCCGCGCGTAGTTTGTACCCTGTGGCACTGCCTTCGGTCGACGCCGAGATCACGGCCAAAGTCGAACTCCTCATGCGCGGCGATCAGACCGCCCGCGCCTTCGATCCGCGTATTAAAGAGGTTCGCGCCAACTACTCTGACGAACTGCGCAACATCCTGGTTGTCGGATCCGATGGAACCTTCGCCGAAGACTCGCAGCCGCTGGCGCGCGTGAATGTTTCGTGCATCGCCAAAACCGATGCCGGCTCCGGCCGCGGCACCTCCGGTGGTGGAGGCCGCGTCGCTCTCGATTTCTTCTTCGGTGAAAAGACGCCTGAATTCTTTGCCAGAGAAGCCGCCCGTCAAGCCATTTTGCAACTCGATGCCCGCGAAGCTCCCGCCGGTGACATGGAAGTCGTGCTCGGTCCGGGATGGCCCGGCGTGCTTCTGCATGAAGCCGTCGGCCATGGCCTCGAAGCCGACTTCAATCGCAAAAAAACGTCCGCATTCGCTGGACTGATCGGCAAGCGGGTAGCCAGCGAAAAGTGCACGGTGGTCGATAACGGCACCATGCCATGGCGCCGCGGGTCTTTAAATGTCGATGATGAGGGCCAGCCCACGCAGGAAACCGTCCTCATCGAAAATGGAATTCTCAAAGGCTATCTGAGCGACAAGCTCTCCTCGAAGCTCATGGGCCTCGCCGATACCGGCAATGGACGCCGCGAAAGCTACGAGCACATTCCCATGCCCCGCATGACCAACACCTACATGCTTGCGGGCCAGGACGATCCGACCGACATCATCCGTTCTGTCAAGCAGGGCGTCTATGCAGTGAACTTCGGCGGAGGCCAAGTCGACATCACCAATGGCAAATTCGTCTTCTCCGCCTCGGAAGCCTATCTGATCGAGAACGGCCAGATCACCGCTCCCATCAAAGGCGCCACGCTGATCGGCAATGGTCCCGATGTGCTGACGCGGGTTTCGATGGTCGGTAATGACCTGAAACTCGACGAGGGCGTCGGCACTTGTGGCAAAGATGGACAAGCTGTGCCGGTCGGCGTTGGCATTCCGACAATCAAGATTGATCGCCTGACCGTCGGCGGAACTGCGCGGAAGGATCCCGTCGGCTTCATGCAGTAACACCAAGAAGCATGAGATACCTTGCCGCAAGAAACCCGAGACATTCGCCTCCAATAACTCTGGTGCCAATGCGCAGCAAGTACGACTGCATGACCTGTGTGTCAGCAATGCTTTTTGGCGTCGAATACGAGGAGGTCGAACGAGCCTTCGGAGGAAATCTCGATCCTTCCAAAGGAAGCGATGAGTCTTTGCGAAAGGAAGAGTCCGCCCGGTTATGGCGTGGTTTTTTCGCGTTGCTGGAGAAGTATCATCGCGGGTTGGTCGAGTTTGCCCAAATGCCCATCGTGGAAGGTCGACGCTATTATGTGGAGGCCCGAATCCACGATCCTAGCAACCCAGTTTCCGAGGCAATGGGGCACAGCATTGCGGTTGATGAATTTGGAAAGGTCTTCGATCCGAATCCAGAATATGGTGAGTTCAAGTCCTTGAAAGAATGGCGCGCCGCTATGAGTTTCCCCTACGAATTGCGGTGCGCGAAAGAAATATTTGAATACTCGGTCTGAATCTCAGGTTCCACATTGGAGGTAAAGAGCCAATGCGCAAGGACATCGTCGGCCTCGCCATAGCGATGCTTCTAACTATGATTGCCGCAGCAAAAGGTCAAACGCTTGAATGCGGCTCCGTCACTCTGCGCATCGGTGAGCCCGAGAAGGCGGCGGTGGCACAATTGAATCGCGCTGGTTACAAGAACTTCGCGTCGGTTGATGAGTCTCAACCGAAGACCTTCCAAACATTCCTTGGCCCTGAGGACATGCCTTCGCATCCCGTCGCGCCAGCCAACATATGCGAAGTTGAATTCGTGCAACATAAAATCACGTATGTTGCTCGGCACTGGACAAAGGATGCGAAAAGCGATTTGGACGCGATTCACAACGTCGTAGAGGCACTCCATGCGATTGTGCCTGCGCCCAAACGCGCGACCTGCGACATGGTTACCCTTTATCAGTCTTCGCCAGAATATGAAAGCAAATCCGTGAGAATTTCCTGCGGGTCACATACAGTAACAATCCTTTCTGGAAAGACCAGAGGGGAACCGACGTACGATATTGCCGAAAGTATCGGGAGCATGTGACCGAGGGATCTCGCCGCTTTTTGCAAGACATGGGAGGGGCCTTGCGTCACAATCCCCGCGCCGCCATGCCCTGCTCCTTCAGCACCTCCACCGCTTTCCGGTCGAGCGAAACGAACATCCCCCGCAAAGGCTGTCTACATATCCTCCGGCTCCAACCCCGTGTGCTTTGCAATTTTCGCCACCATCTTCGGACCAATTTCCTCATTCTCGTGGAAGCCGAACATGTAATTTGCCGCGTTCGGGATGGTTCAGCTTGATGTGGGAACCGCGGTGGGAAACTACGGTCCAACCTTTTCTGAGGAGAGCGCGTAACACAGCCTTTTGCTTTGGCGCTTGCCCACTGGCTCACGCCGACGCTCGGGGTACGCTGATGGTATCCGGAATCTCTTTGTCTTGCCGCTCCACGTCATCGGCAATCGCGTACAGCGCCAACGCATACGCTTTTGCTTTCGCCTCTTCGCGAGAAGTGCCGTACGCAAGCGCTCCGGGCACTTCGGGAATCTCGGCGATCCAGCGGCCGTCGTCCTCGCGATCAACTTCGAAGTTGAACTGCACGTGTTTGCTCATATCACTCTGGGGCGGTTTACGTCGCATTGCGGCGTTCTCCCGATGTTCCCAAGAAAAGACCTAAAGCCACCGTTATCGTCAGAATAGCCCAATCCTGCATCCAAGTGCGATATCCCATCGAGCGCGTACCGCTGAGCTGTGCATTACAAAGTTCGTGCCGCCACCCCTTGCGACTTCAGCATCTCCACCGCTTTCCGATCGAACGAAACAAACGTCTCGCCGCCCAGCCATCTCCCTTCATAGGCAATGACGCCATCGGCAAAATCTCCGCCCGCATCGAGCATCGCCAACCCCGCCTCAACCGCCGGCCGGTTCGTTTCCACGTTGTCCGCCGCCAATAAGGCACGGATCGCCTTCGCCATTTCGTCTGAACCAAAGCGATAAACACTGCGTAGCACCCAAACAAATTCGCACAGACTTGAAACTGCGATCGCGACCACTTCGGCCCGCCGCATGAGCTTGGTCGCGGAGTCGGCCTGCTCCGCGTCATCGCGCACGGCCGCGCGCACCAATACATTTGTATCCACCGCGATTCTCATTTCTTGCCAACCTTGACCTTCCCAGCCCAGCCGAGCGCAGCCGCTTCGTTCATCTCCTCGATAGTCGCTACCTTCTTGGTTTTGCCAGCAAGCACCCCAAAGAAATCCTCAATCTTTCCCTTCCGCCGCGCCGCTCGAATCACACCCCGGCCATCCGGCAGCAGGTCGAGTTCAATTTTCCCCCCAGGTTCAACGCCCAAGTGCTCCATGACCCGCTTGCGGAAGGTCACTTGGCCTCTTGCGGTCACGGTCAATGTCGCCATAGCTCACCTCGTACTTCTCCCATTGTAATGCAAAACATCCTTACCTACAAACATCCTGCCGAAGCGGCTGAACCCAAGGAGTCGTCTTGGCACTCCAATAGCCTTGAACTCTCCGGGCCGAGCACGCCCTGAGCCGAAGGGGCGCCCCGCCCTCGGCACCCCGGGCGCTCGTAGACAAAGATCATGCGGTCACGACGCTAGGCCGCAAATCTTATTTTGAGGTGACCCAGACGTGACCAGGAGGTGATCCGGAGGTGGCCCAAAAGATGAACGCAATTCTTCAATTCCTTTTCAATCCGCCAGAAGGTCCGCGCAGCATACTGCTGGTTCGGATCGCGGTCGGGCTGATCTTTTTCACTCAGGGCATCTTGAAGTTCGTGGACGCCAACATGGGAGTGGTGCGTTTCACGAGAATCGGGTTTCCGCACCCGTGTTTCACCGCCCACTTTGTCGGCGCTTTCGAGGTTCTCTGCGGACTCCTGCTTTTGTTGGGCCTGTGGACGAGACTCGCGTCCATTCCGCTGCTGATCGTGATCTCGACCGCGATCGCCACTACAAAAATTCCGGAGCTGTTTCGCGCCCATCAGGGCTTCTGGTACATGGTCAGCGATGCGCGCACGGATTTTGCCATGTTCTGCTGCCTGATTTTTCTCATCTTAGTCGGTGGCGGAAGTTTGTCGCTTGATGCAAGGCAGGCAAGAGACCAGCCCCGGAGGGGCGACATATCTTATCCCAGGACGTAAGTCCTGGGGCAAAGTGGGAAATTGGCTTGAGTCCCGGAGGGACGGCACACCGTCAAGAGAATCGCTCTAAGCCCCTCAGTGGCCCGTTCCAGTAAGCGATACCGTGCTCTGCCCGGCCGCAACATTGTCCGTGATCGTCAACGTGCCGGTTCGAGAGCCCTTCACCGTCGGCGCAAAGGTCACCGAGATCGTACAACTCAACGTCGCCGACAACGCTCGCCGGACAATTGTTGACCTGCGAGAACTCACCGGAATTTGCTCCCAACAATGGCAATGCCGCTGATGATTAACGAAGTCGACCCGGTATTGGTCAACTGAACAGGCAACGTTACACTGCCGTTCACCGGCACGGTCCCAAAACTCAGCCGAGTCGGATTGAATTGCGCCACCGGATCGATGACCGTTCCTGTCAGACTGACGTGCTGCGGGCTGCCGACGGCATTGTCCGTGATGTTGAGCGTCGCTGTCAGCGTACCCACCGCGTTGCCAAGGAATGTGACGGCGATCGTGCAACTCTTCCCGGCCTTCAAGGGCGTCGTACAGTGGTTAACGAACGTATACGCAGCGGCATTGGCTGTGCCCGGCGTAATACTCGCGCCGCTAACCGTGACTGCTGCGGTGCCCACATTCGTCAGCGTTACTGACGCGGTGTGCGAGGTATTCAGATTGACGGTCCGGAAATCCAGAGGCGACGGAGAAACCCTGAGTCCCGCCACCGTAAGGGTAAAGTTCTGCTGCGCTGTAGTTACGACGTTGGTGGCGGAAAGAACGAGCGGGAATGTTCCGCTCACAGTCGGCGTTCCAGAGAGCGCGCCCGTGCCATTTCCGTTGTCGACGAAGGTAACGCCGGGAGGCAATGCGCCGGATTCAGAGAGGCTCGGAGCGGGAAAGCCGGTCGTCGTCACCGTGAAGGAGTTCGGCACTCCATAGGCAAACGTTGCATTGTTCGCGCTCGTGATGCTGGGCGCCTGTTGCAGAACGATGGTAAAGGCCTGCATCGCCGGCGGATTAATTCCGTTTTGCGCCGTGAAGCTGATGCCAAAATCGCCGCCCACCAGAACCAGGGGAGTTCCGCGCAGCGTGCCGGTGCCGTTCCCGTTGTCAACGAAAGTCAGGCCGTTCGGCAGACTGCCCATCTCCTTGATGCTGGGAGTGGGGACTCCCGACGTGGTCACGGTAAACGACCCGGAAACTCCGATCGTGAAAATGGCGCTGTTCGCGCTGGTGATGGCAGGGGGGCCCGCAGTCACCGTGTAATTGACCGTTGCAGAATTCACATTCAGCGCCGAGTCTTCTACGTTCACGGTGAACGAATGGGGTCCCGCCGTGCTCGTGTCGAAATCGCTGCCCGATGGGACGGGTCCGCTGCACGTAGTGACTGTCAGGTAGGGTCCGTTGACGCCGCCATTTACGCTGGAGTTGTTGACCGCGGCGCAAGAGTATAACGCTGTCTGATTGCTTCCCCCCGCATATACGCCACCATCCGCCGGCGCGGTAATGCTGACAGTCGGCATTTCATTGGGCGTATTGTAGGTCGCCAGCCAGCACGAATTCACGCCTCCGCTGCCGCCGTGGGCGCCGCCGCTGGTATCCGGATTGAAAGTGAAGTCGCTGATCTGGTTGCTCTGGAACAGTGGAGGAGTATTGTTCGGATAAGGAGTGCAAGGGTGCACCGAATCGGGACCCTCGCCTCTCAGAAAGCCCACGCCCGGCAGTATGGTATCCATCGGGAACGGCGGGCGTGTAGAAGAAGCTGTTTGAAAAATCCGGCTCCGGCAGATTTTCCGGAAAGTTGAAAGCGAACTCGGTGCCGAGCGTTGCGTCAAAAGGATTCCCATTCGAGGCACAGGGTCCGCTGGGAGGGCACGTGAGTTCAAACATCACCGGCACGTCTTTGCCCGCACCACCACCGTTCGCATATACAAAGCAATGAGCCCCACTGAAATTCGGGTTCGCATTCACGATGGCGTCGCAGGTCGCTAGATCCGTATCGGGATCGCGGTGGTCACCGCACTGACGGTATTTCCGCTGTTCAGGATTCGCGTTGTAGTTGTAGCCGCTGTTGGGGTCGTTTGGCGTGAAGCCGCCTTTGTAATTGTAGTCGGTCGTCGATCCCGTCGTGATCGTCTGCGTCTGGGACTGCCCCTGCGGAGAAAATACCCAGCTCAGAATGTCCTGATTTTCGTAGGCCGCACCCGTTCCGCCGGTGAAGCCGACCCAGGCCGCGCCGCCTTCGGTTGGGCCGATCGTACTCATGTCAAACTGCACGCCCGCCGGGAACAAGTCGTTGCCATCCAGGATCACGTCGAGGCAGGGTAGCGGAGCATTCTCCTCGCCCAGGCAATTGGTTTGTGAAGCGGAGGGTTGCAGCGTGTAGGCAATCGTCACGGCGTGGATGTTTCCGTCCGCCATGAATATCCCCCCCGGCAAGCTGCCGTTCACGGCAATCGTGCAGGGGCTGAGATCGATGCAATTCGCGCCCGTCCCATTGTTGTTCTCAATCGAAACGCTATTCGGCGCCTGGATAATTCGCACCGTTGTCATAGGTCTTGAACGCGATCGCCACGCTGTTGGTGATACCGCCCGTTGTCGCCAGCGCAAGAGCCAAGCGTGTCATCCGCGAATCCCATCGAGCACCCGCCATTGCCCAAAGCAGTTGTTCCCGCAGCCGAATTTTGGATAACGAAAGCAATGCCGTCCGCGGGGTGACGTACTGGGGTTGCTCAGCTGAAACGTAAACGTGGTCGAGAAAGCAGCGGTGACCGGCTGCTGCGTGGTGTACCACGCAGACCCGGCCTGACCGGTCTGATTCGGGGTGAGCTGCAAGAACGTTGGCCGGTGTCGCGACACCGGTGTCGCTCGAACCGCTGTATCCGGAGAAAGCTACCTCAAATTGGGTACTGCTGAGGCTCCATCGCGAGTACGGGAAAGGCAAGCCCGTTGAAGAATGTCGAGTTGGCGAAGCCGGACAGGATAATTGGCTCGCTGGCGACGAACGAGTTCGTGGTCGTCAGTGAAAGTAACAATGCCGCCGCTGCCGGTCCATCCGGTGATCGTCACACCGGTGCCAGCCGGAGTTGGAAAGCCGGCGCTGCCATTGGGCGGCGCGATGCAGCTTTGATTCGAAGTGAAATCAGGCGAATAGGTCGGGGACGTGGGACAACCCTGCGCCCACGCGATTGTGCTTCCAGCAGTGACGGCCAAAGCCACGATCGCGGCCAGCATCGTCCATCTCATTTTTGTGAGCTTCATAAATCCCCCTCATTCACTTTGCCGGTTTCAGCGATCCCCCACAGATCGTTAATCCGAACCTCGCCGCGTAACGCGACGCTGCACTGCGCGACCACTTATCTATAAATGCATCTGCTACCGTGACCGCGAGAAGATTACCGCAGCCGGCAGAGCGTAGCGCCGGCACCTTGCCGGCGGTTACGAGGGCGCCCCGCCCTCGGCCCCCGGCGCTCGGAGAAAAGATCACGCGGAAGCTCGACCGTCGAGTGAGGGTGCGAACAATTCCGTTCAGCTCTTTCGCAACCGGAAAAACCTCCCCAAATCGCCCACGCCCGCCGTGATTTTCCATATCATGCCCTGTCAAGCCCGTTTTACCTCTGGAAATTCCCCGAACCCGTCTCGTTTGTTGTCGGTACAGAGCTTGTACGTACATATTTGTCTTCCAAAAATTATTTTGTTCGCCCACTATTCGCCTCACGCTGGAGACCCCCGTGCACACCGCACGGACGAAAGAGGCAGGAGAACTGTAATCCTGGATGGAACTCAAAAACGATGGAACTGAAAAACCTGCTCTCGGCCCATTGTCCCCATCCCCTGGGGACCCCTGGAAGACACTCTGCCGAGCCTACCGATTCTGCTATTGAAAGCCGCGCCTGTCAAGGGTTTCCATGGGCTTAGTTACACCTTCCCGGCCTGCGCCCCGCGACCCGATTCCTCATACATAGCCTTCAAATCCGGGCGTTGCAGCAACTTCTCGGCGCCGCCCTCTTTTTTCATGGTATCCAGCGTTCGCACCACCCACTGGTAGTTATCTTTGGCGTCCGCGCTGTTGCCGGAATCCCGTGCGATGGTCGCCAAAAGGTAATGCGCTCTTGCACTTAGCGCCTGCTGGCCGAGTTTGTCGGAGCGCAGAAGCGCGCGCTCCAACTCCTGGCGGGCATGGGCATTGTCATGGCTTTGCATCATGGCCTCCGCCATGAAAATCGAGCACTCCACCGAAGAGTATTTCAAGCTCGAATCATCCGCCTGCTGCATCAGCGACTTGAAGGTTCGGAATAACCTGCCGCCCTTTCTTTTCAGCCACCTGGACTTTGGCCAAGTCGATCTTCGCCAGCAGAATCCGCTCCCCTTCCTTGCTGCGGATGGCGGCCTGCAATGCCTGATCGTATAGGGAATGCGCGGCCTTGTAATTGCCCTGATAGAAAAGCGCATCCCCTTGAAACCCCAAGGTTTGCGCAACCAACCCGTCATTTTTCAGTTCGTGAGAAAGGCTCAGCGCTTCGTCCAGAGAACTCTTCGCTTCGTCACCGCGCCCGGCAAGGATGAGCGCATCCCCATAGCCCCCGAGAATCTCGGCCATCCAGAAGGTTCTGTCCTTGAGATCGCGGAAGGCTTTGAGCGCGTCCTGCTTGGCATTGACGGCGGCGCCAAACCGTCCCTGATAATCGAACACGCCGCCCAATCCATAGGACTCAAGAGCCGCGCCACGCGGGTCGTTTATGCTGCGCCGCATGTCGAGCGCACGCATGTAGTACGTAATCGCCTGATCGTATTGACCCATACTCGCCAGGGCCTGGCCCAGGTTGTGCAGCGCATCGACGATATCTTGCGGCACCTTCGATTTCTGGCGCAGTTGCAGCACCTGCTGCAGGTAAGTCAGCGCGTCTTCGTACTGGCTTTTTTCGGAGTACACACTTCCGATGTTGTTCAGGCAAACCGCCTGCAAACTTTCATTGCCGATCTCGCGCTCCAGGTCCAGGGCTTCCTTGTACATCTTGAGCGCACCATCGTGGTCGCCACGGTCGTCGGACAGATTGCCCATGTCGATGAGAGTGTCGCCCAGGCCGCGCTTGTCGCCGATTTCGCGCCGGATCTGCAGGGCCTCCTGGAAGTTGGACATCGCATCTTTGCTCTTGCCAAGCGAGGCCTGCGCCCTGGCCATTTCGTTCAGACTGAAGGCCAGCCCGCTCTTTTGACCGATGCGCCGCCAGATGACGAGCGCCTCCTGTTCGTTGCGCAGAACTTCCTCAGGCTTGCCCAACATCCGGTAAGCGACCGCCATCCGATGGAGGCTGGTAGCTTTTTGTTCCTGGTTGTCCACTTGCACAGCCAGGCTATAGGCGCGATTCAGAGTCTCAAGACTGGCTTGCGGATCGCCGCTCTTGATCTGGACGCGTCCGATGTCCAGAATCGCCTCGATGTCCTTGGGATTCGCGGAAAGGATCTTCTGGTAGTAGTCGCGCGCTTTCGCCAGATCGCCGGAATCCTCGTACAGCTTGGCCAGCGCCGCCTTCACGTCAGAGTTATCCGGCGAAACCCGGGCCAGATTCTCATACGCTTTTATGGCGTCGGGATAGTTCTTCATCACCTGCAACTCGATGGCAGAGATCAAATACTTCTCCGCCTCGGGGAGGTTCTCACTTAGCCCCACGGCCTTCTTGGCGGACTGTTCCGCTTCGCTGTCATAACCAAGATTGCTGTAGGTTTGCGCCAACTTTGAAAACGCCAGCGCGAACGCGGGATCTTCTTTTGTCGCCTGCTCGAATTGCTTCTGTGCGTCCAGGTTCTTCCCGTCGCGCTGCAGTCCGATGCCCTGGTTGTAATCGCGCAACGCATCCACGGAGGTCGAGGTGGGTTGAAAGGAGCTGGCCTTCAACTCCTTAAGTACATTCTCCGGCAGCGCAAGCGTCTGGCGAATGGAATCGGCCAGATGATCGATCGCAGCGGGAATTTCTTTCTCACTGGGAGCATCCGCTTTCAGTGATACCGTGCGATTGTTCTTAAGATCTTGCAGCGTTGCGTCGATGCGGATCTGATCGCCGAACTTGGCGTACTGCCCCCAAACCACGCGATCGGCATTGCTGAAGCTGGCGACACGTTGAATGGTCGACGGGTCGAGCACGGTCGCCGATGTAATGCGCAAGTCGCTGAATATCTGGTGCAGACTAGTCGGGCTCACCGTGCGCAATTGCGCGGACTGGCCAACATCGGTGCTGAGCATATCCGCAAGACTGGGACCAAGCCAATCCAAAGTCTGATCTGACGAAGCGTTGCGGAAAGGCAAAATCGCCAGCGACACCGCCGGAGTTACAACCGCCGACCCGGAGCTGGGTGAGGGCTTGAAAAGCCGGTCGCGAAGCATGTATCCGCTGAACGCGAGGATGAGAGCAGTCACGATCCCGGTAATGAGCGGCCACGGAAGAGTCTGCCCCCAGGGTTTGACCTGCGCGTCCAGCTTGATCGTGCCGGCCGCTCGCTTGTCTTTCCAGGTGTTCAGGTCGGCCAGAATCGCCGAGACATTCTGATACCTCGGCTCCAGATCGCGTTCCAGGCATTTGCTGACGATCCCGCTCAATGCGCCGGGAATCTGAGCGTCGATCTCCGACACGGGAATCGCCCGTTCCTGCGTTCGCTTGATGAGACTGGCCAGAGCACTTTCGGCTTGAAAGGGCCCTGTGCCCGTCAACATTTCGTACAGGATCAGGCCGAGAGCAAAGATGTCCGAACGTTGATCGAGTTCCTTGCCCAGAGCCTGCTCCGGCGACATGTACTCCATGGTGCCGACGATGGCGCCGGTTTGGGTCATGCCGTCGCCGCCCAAGGTACGAGCCAAGCCGAAATCCATCACCAGGATTCGGCCGGTGCCGTCCTGCATGATGTTCTGCGGCTTGAGATCGCGGTGAATCACGCCGACGTTATGAGCAGCCTCCAGCGCCAGGCATACCTGCTGGATGACATCGACCGCTTCCTCTGGAGCAAATTTTTTCTTTTCGCGAATGAGGGTCCGTAGATCTTTGCCCTCGATGAACTCCATCGTGATGAACTTGATGCCCTCGGCCTCACCCAGGTCGTAAATGCGGATCACGTTGCGGTGCGTGACCTGGTGAGCGAGCAGCAACTCCTGCTTAAAACGGGCCAGGATCGCGGGGTTCGACGCCAACTCGGGGCGGATGACTTTGAGCGCGATGAACCTGTCAAGTTCGCGATCGGTGGCCTTGTAGACGGCGCCCATGCCGCCCTCGCCCAGCAGTTGAAGAATTTCATAACGTCCACCCAGCAGATCGCCGATCTGCAATACTGCGGCGCTACCGTACATCCCCGCCTGGCTTGGTGAAGGTGGCGGAGTGCGCCGGGTGGAGGTCCGGCGTCGATCATCGTAGCGTCCGGATCGATTGGCCTCGCATCCATCACGGTCGCGTCGGGATCGTGACGCGCGCGGGCCTGGCATCTACGATCGTCGCGTCGGGATCATGACGCAATGGCCGGGCATCGACGACGGTGGCATCGGAATCGTGATGAAGCGGCGAGGCGTCGATGACAGTGGCGTCGGAATCGCTCGACTTCGCAGGAGGAGTAGAACCCGTCGTCCCTCCCTGCGGAGGAATGGGAACGCCAGTCGCTGAACTCTCACCGGCAAACGAGGTTCCAACTCTTGCCTTTCCCGGCATCTTGGGAACGGGCTTGCCGTCCGGAGGTGTTGTGGAATTGTCCATGTTTCCGATTCAACATCGGGCTCGGAAACTGACGAAGCGTACCCCGTCCTGCGTACCCGAGCGACCTGTGGGGACTGGATGTGGAGGCAGTATATACCTTTATCGGCCGGGTAATCACGCGCATTCTGGTATTAGTCTTGGCTCAATGATCCTTCCTCCTGACCTTCCCAGCCGCAGAATGTCATTCCTTGAAGTGCATACGGCTTACTTCAGGCCTGCCGCAAGAATTGCGCCGGAGAGCGCAAAATATCGAAGCAAGACGCGCAGAAGCACTCCTCCAGGACAGTCTCGCGTCCTCGATATAATCAACATCATGGTTGAGCTCGACCATCATGCGATGCTGGCTGTTGGCGTTGGCGGAAGCTCACAAAGGACTGGCTGAGGGAGGTATTCCGATCGGAGCTGCGATCTTTGATGCCACGGGCAAGCTCATCGGCTCGGGACATAACCGTCGAGTACAGAACAATGACCCTTCCATGCATGGCGAGACAGATGCCTTCCGCAATGCGGGACGCCAGCGGAGCTATCGGAGCCTGACCATGGTTACCACGCTTGCGCCGTGTTGGTATTGCAGTGGACTGGTTCGCCAGTTTGGCTTCGGTTCGGTGGTCGTCGGAGAGAGCCGTAATTTTCAGGGGGGCCTGGAGTGGCTTCGCTCGCTGGGTATAAGAGTGTTCGATCTGGATTCTTCGGAGTGCGCTTCCTTGTTGGGCGAATACATCGGCAGAAATCCTGATGTGTGGAACGAGGATATCGGCGAAGTATAGTCGCCGGGCAGAAGGGAACATTGGATGAAACTTGAAAGGGAGTTATTGCAGAGTCTTCCTAAAGTTCTTTTGCATGAGCATTTGGACGGAGTGCTGCGTCCGCAGACCGTGATTGAGTTAGCCGGAGACACGGGATATGAAGAGCTTCCGACCTCGGATCCAGAAATATTGGCGCAATGGTTCCATCGCGGCGCGAACCAGGGGAGCCTTGCCAAGTATCTGGAGGGCTTCGCCCACACGATAGCAGTCATGCAAACAGAGGAGGCTCTGGAGCGCGTCGCCTATGAACAAGCCGAGGATCTGAGTAATGACGGCGTGGTTTACTTCGAAACTCGCTTTGCGCCAATCTTTCATACGAAAAAAGGATTGACCCATCAACAGGTTGTCTCGGCTGTGTTGAAAGGATTGGAGCGGGGGCGCAAGGATTTCGGAATCTCCTCGGGATTACTTATCTGCGCCATGCGCAACATGGACGTGTCGCTGGAGATGGCGGAACTCGCCGTCGACTTCCGCGCGCGAGGCGTTGTCGGCTTCGATCTTGCCGGCGAGGAAGGCGGCTATCCTCCCAAGAAACACGTGGCGGCCTTTCATTACATTCAGCGGGAGAATTTCAACATCACCGTTCATGCCGGTGAAGGCTACGGAAAAGAATCGATTTGGCAGGCAATCCAGTACTGCGGGGCACACCGGATTGGACACGGGACGCGATTGATCGACGATATCGCCGTGGTGGATGGCAAGGCAGTGAAGTTAGGCGATCTTGCCCAGTATGTGCTCGATAAAAGAATCCCGCTGGAAATTTGCCTCATCAGCAACGTCCATACCGGCGCCGCGCCCAGCTTAGCCGAGCATCCCTTCAAGATTTTGTATCAGGAGAAATTTCGCGTCACCCTCAATACCGACAACCGGCTAATGAGCAGCACCAGCATGACGCAGGAGTTCGAGGCCGCGGCCGATACCTTTGGCCTGGTCTGGATGACTTCGAGAAGATCACCATCAATGCAATGAAAAGCGCCTTCTTGCCGTATGACAAGCGTTGCGATTTGATCTACTCGACCATCAAGCCGGGCTATGCCAGGATTCGTAAGTCAACTACGCCGACTTATTTGCGCGTTAACCATCATTGGGAAAGCGCCGCCAGAGTTTCGGCGAGCACCAGCGCTCCCCGGGCGATGTCTTCCGGAGAAGCATATTCGTCCGGACGATGGCTGTACCCGTTGCGGCAGGGAATAAAGAGCATCCCTGAGGGAGTGATGCGCGACATGAACAGCGAGTCATGGTAGGCGCGGCTTACCATGGGAAGAAAATTCAGATTGTGTTTCCGGCAGGATTCAGAAAGTGCCTCGACTACCATAGGCGCGCAAACGGCGGGCGCATCCGCGTTCACTAACTCGATGCGAACCGAGACTTGCCGTTTCTCCGCAATCGTTTTGCCGGCGTTTTCCATCTTCTGCATCACGTCATTACGTCGCTCAAGATCGGTATCCCGAATATCAGCGCTCAGCCGAACCCGGCTGGGAATGCTGTTCACCGCGCCGGGAAAAACCTCGCAGATGCCGACCGTGGCCACGGTGTCGATCGCTCCGCTCGTTCGCGCGGCGTTCTCGATAGCGAGGATTAATTCCGCCGCGGCGCAAAGCGCATCGTGACGAGCGGGCATCAGAACTCCTCCCGCATGCCCTCCTGATCCTTCTATGAAGATATTCAAACTTGCGGGCGCTGCAATGCTGGTCACTATTCCCAAGGGAATTTGCTCGCGCTCGAGCACAGGGCCCTGCTCGATGTGCAACTCAACAAATGCCTTGTAGTAGGCGGTCGGGAGTGTGACTGCGTCGAGCTCTCCTCGCACGCCCGCTTTTTCGCGAACTTCATCGAGCGATGCCGCCTCCTCCGTCTTTCAAGCGGCGCGCGGCATCGGCGGAAAGAGTTCCCGAAAGCATGCGGCTGCCGAGGCACCCAATCCCAAAACGCGTCGGTTCTTCGGAAGTAAACACCAGTAATTCGATGGAATGAGTGGGGTGAAACCCGGCGCACTGCAAGGTTCGAATCGCTTCGAGACCACCAAGAACTCCGACCACTCCGTCGTACTTTCCGGCGTTGGGAATCGCATCGATGTGAGAACCGGTGCCAACGGCCTGGATAATACCTACTCGTAGTCAGTAGAGG
>CAVPUZ010000014.1:0-351897 GCA_963709055.1 uncultured Acidobacteriaceae bacterium | reverse complement strand
CATAGGGGGAGTGGTCACCCACTCGCCCCTGCCACACCACCGTACATGCGGGTCCGCATACGGCGGTTCGGAAGAGTTGAGTCATCCAGACAAGCGGGGAAGGCCGAGCGAGGCAAAGTAGGCGTTGGGAAACGTCGTGCTCAGGGCCGGGCTGTTCGCCAGGTGCCACGAGCTGCGCCGCTTCCGTTGCTTCCAGATCACGGATCGCAATCTACGTCGTATCCACCGATCCAATCCGTGCAACACCGAGGGCGTCTGGCAGTAGCCGAAGTACCCTTTCCAGCCGCGTAAGTAACTGGCCAGTTCCTTCGTCATCTGCTCCAGACTGATGCCCCGCGTCCGTCGCGTCAGTTCCCGCACTCTTCGCTTACAGCGGAGCAGAGCTGGCGGCGCAATGCGCCGTTTCACCTCCGCTCCTCCCGTGAAGCTAAAGCCCAGAAACTTCCGCTCCTGCGGTCGCGCCACCGCGCTCTTCGCCTCGTTCACCTTGAGCTTGAGTCGTCGCCGGAGGAAACCCGTCACGCTCTGCATGACTCGCTTCCCCGCCCGCTCGCTGGCCACGTAGATATTGCAATCATCCGCGTAGCGCACGAAACGGTGCTGGCGGCGCTCCAACTCCCGGTCGAGTTCGTCGAGCACCAGGTTCGACAGCAGCGGAGACAATGGCCCTCCTTGCGGAGTTCCTTCCTCCACCGCACTCACCAGCCCGTTCGCCATCACGCCCGATTCCAAGAAAGCTCGAATCAGCTTGAGCATTCTCTTATCGCTCACCCGCCGCGCCACTGCGGCCATCAGCTTGTCGTGGTTTACTCGATCGAAAAACTTTTCCAGATCGAGATCCACCACCCAGCGGTTGCCGGCTGCGATATACTGCTGCGCCTGGGCCACCGCCTGATGCGCCGAGCGTTGCGGACGGAACCCGTGACTGTGCTCGGAAAACGTTCCGTCCCATCTGCCTTGCAGAACCTGCATCACCGCCTGCTGGATAAACCGATCCAGCACCGTCGGAATGCCTAACTTGCGCACCCCTCCGTCCGGCTTGGCGATCTCGACTCTCCTCACCGCTTGCGGTTTATAGGTTCCACTCAGCAACTGTTCCCGAATCGCTGGCCAGTGCTGTCTCAGGTAGCCCGGCAACTCCGACACTTTCATGCCGTCGATCCCCGGACTTCCCTTATTCGACTTCACTCGTTTCAAGGCTTGCAGGCAGTTTTCCCGCCCGCAGACCTCTTCCATCGCTTGCTCTGGGATAGCCGGGCTTTCGCACGCGCGTTTCGCCGTGAGCGATTCGGTCCCTTCCCGCCGAGCCTTCGGAGCTTCACTCCTCCCCTCGTCGGTAAAGGCCAGCACCATCTGTAGCTGGTTCTTCTGCCGCTTGTCGCCCATCGAGTCCCGCTGGCTACTCGCCGCTCCCTTCCGTTTGGGCCTTCGCCGCTCGCGCGACTACTACGCCCGCTGCTGACTTCTGCAGCGCGCTCGGAGTGAATCGCTCCACTCTCAGTCCCGATTCCGGGACACGCCGCAGATCTCCCGAGGTAAGTTCGACCGCCTTCGACGCGCAACCGCCGGATTTACCACCAGCAGTCTTGATGGATGTGGGCTTCGCGGCTTTTCGCCCGCTCGCCCGCTGCCGTAGGCCTCTTCATCCGGTTCTTGTTCATCGGCTCGCGCCTTTGCTCCACGCTTCTTTCAGACCCCGCCTCGCGACGACGCCCTTGCGCTTCGCTATCACTTCTCCTCCATCAAGATGTGAAGAGGACTTTCACCTCCAAGCTGTCAAACATGCTCGGCACACATCGGCATAGGGGGAGCGGTTACCCACTCGCCCCTCCCACACCACCGTACATACGGGTCCGTATACGGCGGTTCGGCAGGTTAAGTCTATCCTGGACAAGCGAGGCAGGCCGAGCGCGTCAAAGTAGGCATTGGGCAGGGCGTTGGCGAAACGTCATGGCTAGCCGCCAGGGTCGCGGTGCTGTTGCGTTTTCGCGTCGAGAGACTGCCCACTCCGAGCTCAGCGCCGATCGCTTCCGTTGCTTCCAGATCACCGATCGCAGCCGGCGTCGTATCCACCGATCCAGATCGTGCAGCACCGAGGGTGTCTGGCAGTAGCCGAAGTAGCTCTTTCCAGCCCCGTAAGTAGGTGGCCAGTTCCCTCACCATCTGCTCCAGCTCATTCCCCGCGTCCGTCGCGTCAGTTCCCGCACTCTCGCTTAAACCGGAGCAGAGCCTTGCGGCGCGATGCGCCGTTTCGCCTCCGCTCGCGTCCCGTGAAGCTGAAGCCCAGAAACTTCCGCTCCTGCGGTCGCGCCACCGCGCTTTTCGCCTCGTTCACCTTGAGCTTGAGTCGTCGCCGGAGGAAACCGCGTCACGCTCTGCATGACTCGCTTCCCCGCCCGCTCGCTGCGCCACGTAGATATTGCAGTCGTCCGCATAGCGCACAAAACGATGCCGCGGCGCTCCAACTCCCGGTCCAGTTCGTCCAGCACCAGGTTCGACAGCAGTGGAGACAATGGCCCGCCTTGCGGCGTTCCTTCATCCACCGGACTCACCAGCCCGTTCTCCATCACCCCCGCCTCCAAGAAAGCCCGGATGAGTTTGAGCATTCGCTTATCGCTCACCCGCTTCGCCACTGCGGCCATCAGCTTGTCGTGGTTTACCCGGTCGAAAAATTTTTCCAGATCGAGATCCACCACCCAGCGGTGGCCTGCTGCGATATACTGCTGCGCCTGGGCCACCGCCTGATGCGCCGAGCGACGCGGACGAAACCCGTAGCTGTGCTCGGAAAACGTTCGGTCCCATCTGCCTTGCAGAACCTGCATCACCGCCTGCTGGATAAACCGATCCAGCACCGTCGGAATGCCCAACTTGCGCACCCCTCCGTCCGGCTTGGCGATTTCCTTCCGCCTCACCGGCTTGCGGCTTATAGGTCCCACTCAGCAACTGTTCCCGAATCGCTGGCCAGTGCTCCTTCAGGTAGCCCGGTAACTCCGACACCTTCATGCCGTCGACCCCCGGACTTCCCTTATTCGCCTTCACTCGTTTCAATGCTTCCAGGCAGTTTTCCCGCCCGCCGACCTCTTCCATCACCCGCTCGGTTTAGCCGGGCTTTCGCGCGCGCGCTTCGCCGTGAGCGATTCGGTCCCTTCCCGCCGAGCCTTCGGAGCTTCACTCCTCCGCTCCTCGGTAAAGGCCAGCACCATCTGTATCTGGTTCTTCTGCCGCTTGTCGCCCATGAGTCCCGCTGCTTACTCGCCCCTCCCTTTCCGTTCGGGCCTTCCTCGCTCGCGCGACTACTACGCCCGCTGCTGACTTCTGCCGCGCGCTCAGGATGAATCGCTTCACCCTCAGTCCCGATTCCGTGACACGCCGCAGATCTCCCGAGGTAAGTTCGACCGCCTTCGACGCGCATCCGCCGAATTTACGTCCTGCGCTCTTGATGGATATGGGCTTCGCGGCTTCTCGCCCGCTCGCCCGCTCTACGCCTCTTCATCCGGTTCTTGTTCATCGGCTCGCGCCTTTGCTCCACGCTTCCTTCAGACCCCGCCTCGCGACGACGCCCTTGCGCTTCGCTATCCCTTCTCCTCCATCAAGTTGGGAAGAGGACTTTCACCTCCAAGCTGTCAAACATGCTCGGCACACAAAAATAGGGCTGCTTGCGCAGCCCTGTGAGTGAGAAAGAAGTTTAGAGGTGTCGGTTTATTTTTATTTGCCCGTTCCCGTCAGACTTGAGGTCTGCGGGCTCCCGACCGCGCTATCGCTTACCTGCAATTGACCCGTCCGCGTGCCGGTCTGCGTCGGCTTGAATACCACGCTGATCTTGCAGCTGGTCTTGGCAGCGAGACTGGTCGAACAGGTTGTGGAGGAGACCTTGAAGTCTCCCGTCGCCAAGGCCGAGATCCCGGTCAGGGCCACCGCCTGTTTGTTGGCGAGCGTGAACACCTTCGCGGCGCTGGTCGCTCCCACCTTGGTTGCGGCGTAGGTCGCACTGGCTGGCGTTAGCGTAACTTGGGCGGCGCCTGTTCCGGTCAGCGACACGGTCTGTGGACTATTTGCGGCGCTGTCGGTGATCGTAAGGCTTCCGGTGCGTGTTCCCGTTTGCGTCGGAGTGAACGTAACCTTGATCAGGCAACTTGCTCCCACAGCCAGTGTGCTTCCGCAAGGATTCGTGGATGTAGCCAGGGCGAAATCACCGCCAGGGACAATGCTGTCGATGCCCAGCGTTGAGGTTCCCGAATTCTTGAGGGTAACCGTCTTCGCTGCGCCGGTCGCACCCACGACGATACTCCCCCAGGCCAGGGAAGTAGGCGTGAGGGTCACCGCAGCACCGTTAGCAGTCACCGTCAGGCTCAGCTGGGTTGTCTCAGTTAAAGCGCCTGACACGCCTTGGATGGTCACGGAGGTTGTGCCCGTAGCCGCCGTGCCGCTAGCCGTAAGCGTTAGCGTGCTGCTGGAGGTGGCCGGGTTCGGGTTGAACCCTGCCGTCACGCCGCTTGGCAAACCCGAAGCAGAAAGAGTGACGCTGCCGCTGAAACCATTCAGCGGGACGATGTTGATCGTGCTCGTGCCATTGCTGCCTTGGGCAACCGTCACGGGATTGGGGTTCGCATTCATGCTGAAGCCCGGGGCCCCGGCGCAACCGGGGAAGTTAAAGGAACCGATGGCTGTACTCCAGTTGAAGCTTCCGGTCGCCTTCAAGTATTCCTGAGTGAACCAGAAGGTGCAGTCATCGGTGGGATCGATGGTAACCGACGCATAGTCGCCCCAACGATGGTAAGCATCTCCGGACTGCGATCCTGCGCCCGCTTTCAGAAGAACTTCGGACTCCATCGTGCCCAGCGTGTCGCTCGGCACCCGGCCGGCATAAATAAGCGAGGGATACTGGCCAGCGGCCGAGCCCGACCGGCTGAAGCCAATCGCGATGTCCTGATTCTGATCCATCGCCATCGCTCCCATCCAGCGATACTGCTTGTCCGGCGCGAAGGTACCGGATTGGTACAGCGTCGGGGTCGTCTCCGGATTGTGGATTTCATACCACCGAATGCCCCCGCTGGTGCCCGCGACGATTGAGTGATTGACCAGCAGTACCGAGTGATCGCTGAAATTGCGGTAGACCAGGCGGTACATCAAACGGTCGGCGAGGCTGTCCAGCAAGTCACTGCCTACGGTGGGCTGCTTTACGCAATTTCCCCCACCGCAGAGCGGCGTGAAAGCGGGGACCGCAATCAAGGTCGGGCCGGTGAAAGTTGAATTTGCCGGCGTCCCGAAGTCAACGTGAAAGTTGAACATGCTCAGGTTGTTGGTGCCATCGGGATCCAGTTCCACGACGAAGTTGGGGGTGCCCGCCGGGGGTGGAGTGGCGCCATCCAAATCGGAAGGCAACATTCCAAACTGGTTGCCGTCTTGCTGGAAGCAGACGAGCTTCGCAGTGCTACCGGCCAGCATGGCGGTACGGTCGGCCGCACAAACATTGGCGCCGACAAAAGCCGTGCCAGCCAGATTGAAATTGTTAAACGTGAGGTAATAGGCATCGGGCCAGACGCCTAGTTTCGGATAGTCGGGAAAGTCGGCAAATTTGAATGCGTAACGATTGTAGACACCGGTGGCATCGGAAGTTTGGGAGACGGCAATACAGTCGTAGTCGTCGCCAGACTTGTTGATGGCGAACTGGTTGACGACCCAGCGCTGCGCCGCCGCATCGAACCGAATGGTCGGGTCGCCGCTGTTATCGGTCTCGCACGATCCGCCGAATCCTGACCAGAAATCGTTTCCGGAGAGCGGCCCAAGCAAGGTATTCCCGCTCTTGTCGAAAACCTGATAGGTGGTATTCACGTACTGAACGTATTGCGTCGTACCGGGAGCGCCGTCGTTGTCGGGCGGCATGCAGTTGCAGAAAAAGCTGTCGCCATACCCGATACCGTCGAATTCAAGGTTGAAATTTGGAGTCTGCAGGGTCGGGGAATTCTCGACCGTCTGCAGCACGGGATCCCGCTGGACCTTGTCGCTCCAGGGATGATTCGGATTGTGAGGGTTCTCGATTTCGCGCTCGGAGGGCACTCCGAATTCAGGAAAGAGCGGCGCCACTTCTCGAAGCCGGGGTCCGCTATCGTGTTTGAATTCCTGGATGACGATTGGGCCCTTCGTCACCGTGCTGGCTTGTTGTGCGAGCGCCGGCAGCACCAGACAAACAATCGCCAGCAATGCCATTATTGAAACACGTTTGATCGTCACTGCTTCCTCCTCATTTCTTTCCCGCTCCCATTTCAGATGGGTCATAAACGCCTTCAAATTCCAACATCAAAACATCATCGGCTCCGAGCTTTCCTTCGTACGTGCCACCGCCAATGATCCCTTTGAATTTTCCTGTCCCGCGCATCAGGCTCCAGCGTCCTTTGGCATCGGCCGGCCCCTTGATCCCATCGATGGTGCCCATACTTTTCCACGTCAGCTTTTCGCCATTGTCAAAGGTGTCCACTTCAAAACCGTGGGTGTGGAGTTTGCCTTCCATTTGCTCGGGAAACTCGATCGCGATTCCATCCTTGCTTTTTGCACCCATCACGACCATCGGCTCTGTCCACGTGCACTTGCGTTTTGCCAGCCTAAGAGCATGTCCGGGACGATCGGGGACGTCAATCGAGTAGGCAGGGTCGGGTTTGTCGCAGCGAACCGAACCTGTGACATTGATGAGTTTGGTGGCGGCAGCATTCCTGGCGGATTTGTCTTTCCCTTTTTCGGACGGCGGCTCCTGCGCCACCAGCGAAATTGAGTTTGAAATCAGCAGCAACAACAGCAGCAGAAAAGTTGGGCGGGGCCCACGCCAGAAGCTTCTCACTTCGAACATGCGTCGATCTGTCCTCTTCGCTCTCGGTACGAACATCAAGGTTATGGTGGTTAGATCACACACCAGCCGCGTGCCAATTCGGTTCCTGTGCCTGAATTGCCGCCTCTAACGCCGCCGCTACAACGTCAAATGGGAATCCACAAAAAAGGGAGGGGCTACTAGCGCCTGTAGATTTATACCTTAAATTCCGTGAAAAAGCACGAAAAGTTCTGGAGACAAAAACTTGCAACAAGGGTGAAGTTGTTTGCACGTTTGATTCCACTTCCACGGGTGAAAAGACGGCGCTTTCCGCGCCCCGTGCGGCTTTCACGGCCATGGCCAGGACACGGGGGTGCGCTTTTATAACCCCGGCATTCGGCGGACTTACAAGATGTTGGACTACAGAGTATCGCGGTGATGAGGAGTTTCCGGCGGCATGCCGAGATCCATAAAGCCAAGATCGCGCGCTTCATTGCGCACCGAACTTAGGGCCACCGTTACTTCGCGGATGTAGTAGAAAGTACCGATGAGCAGGCAGAACATAGCCAGCACAAAAACGATGACCGCGGCCAGAGCCGCGCCCGGGACGTAGAGGCCCAGCCCCAGCAGCAGACAGGAAGCGATGGTTGCGACCAAAGAAACGAGCGCCAGCAGAAAACTGCGCCGGATAATCTCGGCGCGTCTTTCAATCGACGCGATCTGCGCGGTGTAAGCCTCGGCTTCCTGCAGGCGATTATTGCGGGCGGCGTCGTGTTTGGCGTGAACGAAGTGCCGCAACCGGCTCACCATGCCCATCAGCCGGACGTTGATGGAAAGAATCAGGAGCGAGGTCGCGGAAACGAAGAGCGCCGGGGCGAGAAAGGCTTGAAACAGGCGGAAAATATCGGTCATACAACTCTTCCACTCTTCCGGGATCACTCATCACAATTCTGTCGAAACGGCAGCAGAAGCAAAAAGGCAAGCATCCGGAGTCTCATGCCGCAAATCCTAGCACATGAAATTACGGGTCCGCGAGTTCGCGCCGGGAGTCTGGCACCCGGAGTCTAGCGCGCAAAGCCCGCCTTCTGCTACTTTGAAGAGTTTTCCATTCCCATCTGGTGACATCCGGGGTGAAACACAAATGCCGGCTATCAAATTCCGCGGTGTGGACTTCATCGCTTTTGACACATTGCTGAACGACGACGAGAGACTGGTTCGAGATACGGCGCGCCAGTTCATCGAAGACAATCTCGTCCCGATTATCGAAGAGTGCAACCGTGCCGGCCGCTTCCCGCGCGAACTGGTGAAGCCCATGGCCGAACTGGGCTTCTTCGGCGCATCGCTCGAGGGCTATGGCTGCGCCGGCATGTCGAACGTCGAATACGGCCTCGTGACGCAGGAACTGGAGCGTGGAGATTCCGGCGTGCGTTCGTTTGTGAGCGTGCAATCGGCGCTGGTGATGTATCCGATCTATACGTTCGGAACTGACGACCAGAGAAACACCTGGTTGCCCGCCCTGCAGAAAGGAGAAAAAATCGGTTGCTTCGGATTGACCGAGCCGGGCTTCGGATCGAATCCGGGAGGCATGCTCACACGCGCGAAAAAAGTGGGCAAAGAATACGTGCTGAACGGCGAGAAGATGTGGATTACCTCCGGCACAATCGCCGACATCGCGGTCATCTGGGCCAAGGTCGAAAACGAGGGCGACAAAGTACGCGGCTTTCTGGTTGAGACCGACCGGCGCGGCTTCAAAGCCGACGACATCCACGGCAAGTGGTCGTTGCGCGCCTCGGTGACCTCGGGATTGTCGCTGCAGGATGTACACATCCCCGAGTCGAACCTGTTGCCGGGAACGGGAGGCCTGAAGTCTCCGCTGATGTGTTTGAATCAGGCGCGCTATGGGATCGCCTGGGGCGCGGTCGGCGCGGCGATGGCCTGCTATGACTGCGCGCTGCAATACGCGCTGCTGCGCAAACAATTCCGCGACCAGCCGATCGCCTCACACCAGCTGGTGCAGGAAAAGCTGGCATGGATGATCAGCGAGATCACTAAAGCGCAGTTGCTCATTCTGCAAGTCGGGCGACTGAAAGACGCGGGCAAAGTCGAGCACCAGCACATTTCGATGGCGAAACGAAACAACGTCTGGATGGCCCTCGAATGCGCCCGCATGTCCCGCGACATTCTCGGCGCAAACGGCGTGGCCGACGATTACCCAATCATGCGCCACCTCATGAACCTCGAATCGGTGAAAACCTACGAAGGCACGCACGACATTCACGGGCTGATTATCGGGGCGAGCGTCACGGGGATTGACGCGTTCTAGGCGCCGCGAATACAGCCTTGACATCTTCGCAAATTGCGAAGTATGATATTCGCAGAATGCGAACTTCCGAGCGTCAGCATGCATATCATCAGCCGGAAGAAGCTGAAGGAAGCGGCTGTCCGGCGCGTGGAACTCGAAGGCCCGCTCGACGCGTGGTTTCGCATCGCGAAGAAAGCGGCGTGGCGGAGTCTTGCCGACGTCCGCAAGACATTTTCGAGCGCGGATGCGGCGGGCAAGTGGACAGTCTTCAACATCAAGGGGAATCAGTACCGGTTGATCGCGGAGATCAACTACAACTCTGGACGAATTTATATCCGCCATGTTCTCACGCACGCAGAATATAACCGGGGAGGTTGGAAGGAATGAGTGCGACCGCCGTTCGAAGTGAATATGCCGCCCTTCTGGTCAGCACCCTGCCCGCAGTGATTCGCAGCGAGGCCGAGAATGAACGTTGCATCCGCGCACTCGAAGAATTGGACAACAAGAGCAGCCGTCTGAGCGCGGCCGAACGACGATTGGGCGAGTTGCTAACCTTGCTGATCGAGGATTTTGAGGAAAGGCACTACGCACTCAAACCAGCCGATCCGGTCAGCGTGCTCGAAGAACTGATGGCGGCCAACGGACTCAAGCAAAAAGATCTGCTCGATGTTTTCGGTACTCCCAGCATTGTTTCCGAGGTCCTGAATGGTAAGCGTCAGTTGACGACGGAACACATCCGACGCCTCACCCGCCGATTCAATGTGTCGGCGGACGTTTTTATCTAGGCGACGAAATCAGCGTACCGGCAGGCCACTTCTATTGGCCGAAGGCTGAAGCCCGGAAACTCTCATGCCACGGCGTTGCGCCTGCCTCGGCCACCGCGCGGGTGCCAATCGCGACGTCCATGGCGGTGTTCTTGGGGAATACGACTTCGTGTCCGCGGGTGAGGAAGTTCTGATAAATCGAGCGGCCAGCCCCGTACGCGCCCATCGTGTAGCCGAACGCGCGCGATTGCACGAGCGCGCCCATCACCATTCCCACCAGCTTGAATCCGCCGAGTCCACCCGCCGCCCGCCCTCCAGGATTTCCTGCGGCGTTGGGGCCCTTCGCATCCGGATCGCCGCGACCGGCAAGCGCCGCCAATCCGAGGGAAACGGTGGTCGTGAAATAACGGGACTTCGGATTCGAAGCCTCCGCCCCGCCTTCGGAATCGAGCTTCAAGTTTGCGTCCTGCCCCGCCTGCACGCCAACCAGGGCGGCTTCTACCTTTTGCTCGACTCCATCCGGCAAAACGACCTGATGAAAGGCGATTCGCAGTTGTCCATTCTTCTTCAGGCGGCGGGCGGGCTGTACCTGGCTGACGGTGCCCAGCAAGCGGCTGCCCTGCGGATAGAGCAAACGGTCCCCGTCAAAAAGCGGGCGCGCGAGCACGGCTTCCACTTCTTCGCCCTTCGTCGCGCTTGCTGACGACAATGCCGTTAATAGCCGGGCGTGTACTACGCTGCCTTCCGGCAAATCGCCGCCAATAGAGTTCGCTTTTTCCGCGGGAAGGGTTTCGCTTCCGAAATCGAGAGGATCTTCGAGCTCAGCAAAATAAACTGTTCCGGCGGGAATGTATTGCGGATGCACCGGCAATTGGGCTTGCGCATACCGCTCCAGGCGATGCATGCGTCCGGGCGTCTTGAGCTCCTTCATCGCGTTGTTCCACTCGTCGCGCGCCTGCTGCTTGGCTTGCTGGGTTTTTTGCGAAGCCACATCCTTCACGGTCTTCTTCGAGTCTTTCTCGGGAGCGGTCACGAACTGCATCACCTGCCCCGAGCCGGGCGTCACGTTCGTGCGCAGCGAAAGATGTTTTCCGTCGGGCAGCACAAGATCGGTGAAGGTAACTTCAATGTTGCGCGCCGGACTAAAATTGCCGTCCAGTCCAGCGAGCGTGCGCCTTGTCCCGGAGAGCGCTTCGATCTTTGTAACGCGGCCGCGAATCTCCGATCCCGCGGGCACGACGAGCCGATCGAAGGCGTACACGGGATCCACCAGCCGCGCGGAGATTATCTGCCCGACGGCCTTCACACGCACTTCTTTTTCGAGAGCAACCTGCAAGGACGTTTGCCGGGGCACGGTAAGAGGAACCACTTGAGGAGGCGCCGGATTGGGAGTGGCGGCCGCCGGCGGTTTCCGCGCCGCGCCGGGTGATAGATGCGGCATCGGGGCCTGCTGGGAAATGGCGGAGACATTTTCCTGGGTGGCAGATTCCTGGTTAGCAGAAGCATTCTGCTGGGCTGACATCGTGCCGAGGCACGCCAAGGAGCCCGCTAATGCAATCAGGAAAACGGATAGAATTCGGGGGACTGCCATCGACTTCTCCTAAAATGCGAATGATCTTCAGCGGCGGCCAAGACTGGCTGATCGATCTTCGCGCATAAAGCTGAGATGCGAATGCCTGCGTCGCGAACAAGAAAGACGATCACGAGGCGCAAAGGCGGAGGGCTTCGTGTCACCCCACCGGGTATTGACTTCAGTATAAAGCAATTCCGAGGCCTTGGCGCGCAATCATCCGTACAATTCGCTCAGCAACTCGTACGCTCGGCGCAAATGCGGAATGACGATGCTGCCGCCGACGATCAGCGCGACGTTGAGCGCCTCCTCCTGCTCGGCGCGGGTTACGCCGAGTCGGTAGGACTGGATGATGTGATAGTCGATGCAATCATCGCAGCGCAGGCAGGCCGATCCGACCAGTCCCATCAGCTCTTTGTACTTGGCCGGCAGTGCTCCTTCCAGATAACTATTGTGATCGAGGTTGTAGAAGCGTTTGACGAGAAAATTGTCGGCCTTGTCGACGTTCGCATTCAAACGGGTGCGCGTGTCGAGAAAGCGGCGCGCAATCTCGCTCTTGTCGGCGACTTGCTTTTCCGTAAGAAGATACGAGGGCTCTCGACGATCCGAATTCATGGCAAAAGGTTAGCAGAATCGCCAGCAACGGCAACGAGCATTCATGTGTCGCAAGCCCTTTCATATCCAGGCCGAAGAGGATATATTGCCAAGTCGCGCCCTAAACTCGATTGCAGTTGCAATTTTTAAGAGGAGCCTTCATGACTACCCAAGCCCATCCTGAAACCCGAACCGATCAAAAGCATTCCGAGAATTCCCGGCGTATGGAACCGCACGCCAAAAGTTTCGGACAAAACATAGAAACCGATCTGGCCCTGGAATTCCTGCGCGTGGTGGAAAACGCGGCCATCGAGTCGGCGCGCACCATGGGCCAAGGCGACCGCCATCTGAGCGACCAGGTTGCGACCGAGACCATGCGCAAGACGATGGACACGGTCCCGATGCACGGCACCATCGTCATCGGCGAAGGCGAGCGCGACGACGCTCCCATGCTTTATATCGGCGAGCAGGTGGGCGGCACCTTCTCCGATGGTCAAGAGGTTCCGCACGTCGACATCGCGGTCGATCCGCTGGAAGGAACGAATCTGTGCGCGACCGGTTCGCCCGGAGCGATCACCGTGCTCGCGGCCTCCGAAAAGGGCGGCTTGCTGCACGCTCCCGACTGCTACATGGAAAAGATCGTCGTCGGTCCCTCCTGCAAAAACGCGGTCGAACTGGACGCGCCTGTCTCCGTCAACCTCAAAAACATTGCGCGGCGCCTGCATCGCGGAGTGGAAGACCTGGTGGTGATGGTGCTCGACCGTCCGCGCCACGAGAAGCTGATCGGCGATATTCGCAAGGCAGGCGCGCGCATCAAGCTGATTGGCGACGGCGACTTTCGGCGGGAATTGCCGCAGCGGTTATCGGAACTGGCGTGCACGCGGTCATGGGTTCGGGCGGCGCGCCTGAGGGCGTGATCACAGCAGCCGCGATCCGCTGCCTGAACGGATACATGCAAGGCAGACTGGTGATCGACAAGCCCGAACTCGAAGAGCGCATCGCGAAGATGGGAATCAAAGACGGCAAGAGAATCTATGAAGCCGAAGACCTCGCTCCCGGAAAACAACTGATCTTCGCCGCGACCGGCGTAACCGAAGGCGCGCTGCTGAAAGGCGTCCGCTTCTTCGGCGAAGGAACGCGGACCTCGTCGATCATTCTGACCCTGAAAACCGGCCGCGTGCGGTTTGTCGACAGCATCCAGTTGGATAAGGGTCCGGATGTGATGGTGCGGTTCTCGTAGGGCAGGTCTGTCAGCTCTCAGTCTGTCAGCTCTCAGCTCTTCGGCTCTCAGCTCTTAGGAAAATCTCTTGGTCAGGATGCTCTTGATGTCTATCGCGGGGGGGTGCCCCCCCTCCCCCCTATTTTCTTGCAAAGTATTGAAAAATAAGGTACTTAACTTCAAAATATTCAATAATAAGGACTTAGCGGTAGGACTTTGCTCATTTCCGGCCATTTCGCATGCTTTCCGTAGTGACCGTTGGGTTGTCAAAGAGCGTTTTTGGATCACTTTTTTGTGGGCCGGGATACCCGTCTCTGGAGACAGGCGCACCGCTGCCTTGCAACAGGTCAGTCGATATTTTCGCGCGCGGCGGGTGGGATGTCTGTGATGCGGGGCACGGTGGATTTGTGATGAAAAAGTCTGGGGATAGGTTGCAGGATGGGAACGCTCGCGGCATCCCACTCATCGCCAAGAACGCGATGAGTGGGGCACCCCGTACCGGCTGACTTACTTCAACCTTTCCCAAATTAGCGTGCGCACTGTTTTCTTGCCGGTGGCCGGGTCGGTCGAGGGTTCCGTAGTCAGCGTAAGGTGGCTGCCTTCCAGCTTGTAACTTCGAACATGGTTTGTGCCCGTCCGAGACTGGTCCCAGGAGATATCTATGTGGTGGGTGACGGTCTTGGCTTCGTTGTCGATCGTATACGTCCCGGCATAGGCGAGCATGCTTCGGATCAGGGCTTCAGCTTCGTCGGGCGTCGCCACTCCGCCGGCAGGTTTCTTACGGTCGCTGCCAACAATCATCACGATCATGCGCCCGTCGGGACCGTAGTTGATATAACCGGATGGATGAGCTCCCATGACATCGGACTTCGCGCCCGATGGAAGTTCCTCACGGACGTAGGAAGCCAGCTTCCATGTCCCAAGAATCGCTTGCTGAATGGAGTTCACTTGCCCGGCCTGCGCCGGAAGCTGGCAAGGAAGACCGACGACCACGACAAAGACCAGAAGAACAGCTCGCTTCACCTTCTTCTTCATGCGAATATCTCCTCTCCGTTCTAAGCGGTCGAATCAATCTGCGCGCCATCTTACAGGCTCCTGAGCATCTCGGTGTCGATTACCCAGTTAGCGCCCAAAACCAGCGCGCGAACCTGGGGCGCATCCCGCTTTGATCGCAGCGGTAAACCGCTGCGCCACCCAAAATCCGAAGTACGCGGGTTATCCCCTTGCCCATATTAAGGGTTTCACGTATTATGGGTAGGTGAATATTACGCTTTCGCTGGATGAAAATCTCGTCAAGGAAGTCCGCAAGATCGCGGTTGAGCGCGATACTACGCTGACGGGACTGGTGCGCGCCTACCTGCAGGAACTGGCTGCCGAGAACGCGAAATCCGGCCGTAAGCGGAGAGAAATAGAGGCGCTTCGACAGAGCTTCGAGAAGTTTCAATTCAACATCGGAAAGCGCACCTGGAAACGAGAAGACTTGCATGAGCGGCGCTGATTTTCTCGATACCAACGTATTCGTGTACGCATACCAGTTCAATGATCGCGATAAACAGAGAGTGGCGCATGAATTGGTCGAGGGGGCGGTAGCGGGAAAGTTCGTGATTTCAGTGCAGGTCCTGTCCGAATTTGCATCCACTTTGCTGCACAAAGTTTCGCCATCTGCAACTCCGGACTCCGTGACCGCCATCCTGGACAGGCTTTCACCGATCAAACTCGTTGTATCCGATAGCGAACTTGTTCGGCGTGCGGTTCAGGCCCGACTCTCCTATGGCGTCCACTTCTACGATGGCATGATCGTCGCGGCCGCCGAGCGCGCCGGGTGCACTCGGATCTTGTCGGAAGATTTCAACGAGGGCCAGAAATACTTCGGCGTCGCCGTGGCAAATCCATTCCAGTGATCTGAATTTGCGTGGTGCTCGCACCCGCATTTCTCCTGCTACAATCGCTAGCTCCATGATTCAAGGGAACTTCCTGCTCGACAGAAACGTATTTACCGTGTGCTGTTGAAACGGTTGATGCGATCAGTGGGCCCACAGCCATTGAAGAGCGCGCGCGTGGGAACCCGGTCGTCCCTCCGGGACTTGAATCATTTGTTCCCTTTTTCCCAGCGCTGAAGCGCTGGGCTAAGCTTCGTCGCCCCTCCGGGGCTTTCGTTTGAGCGATGTTCGCGGAGTCCGGTTTTGGAAGAAGCCCAGGTTGTCGGATTGCTTGTCCGTCGCTGCATTGGGGGCGATGCCGCGGCCTGGGAGGAGATCGTTCAGCGCTACCACCGGCGCATCTACAACGTCTGCTACCGCTTTGCGGGCGATGCGGAGAACGCCCAGGACCTCACCCAGGAGGTCTTCATCAAGATGTACCGCACCCTGAGCACGTATGACTCTGGTAAGGGTGCGTTCATGACCTGGGTAACCACCATTACCCGCAACCTGCTGGTCGACCACTTCCGCAAGTCGAAAGGCGACCGGCTGACCGATTCGCTCGATACCGTGCCCTCCGAGCACGAGGATGCGCAGCCCCTGAGCGACCAGATCGCCGACCGCAGCCTGCCGCCCGATCAGGCCGTCCAGAGCCGCGAAACGCGCGAAATGGTGCATCAGGCGCTGCAGAAGCTGTCTCCGGAGCTGCGCGAGGCGGTCATTCTGCGCGATCTGCAGGACATGGACTACAAGGAAATTGCCACGGCTTTGAGGGTTCCCGAGGGGACCGTCAAGTCAAGAATTAACCGGGGACGGGCGGAACTTGCGCGCCTCCTACAACGTACATATAAACAGGTGATCTGATGCCAGGAGAAACAAAACACGGGGCTGATTGCACAGAGTTCGAAGCCCTACTGATGGATGCCCTGGACGGTGACGGGCAGTTGACCGGCGCACGCAAGGAACGCTTCGAGGCGCACCGGCGGATGTGCGCGGTTTGCGGTCCGCTGTTCGCCGAAGTCGAGGCCGGACGGCAGTGGCTGCGGTCGCTCGAACCGGTCGAGCCGCCCGCTTATCTGGTGCACAACATTCTGGTGGCGACCAGCGGAGTCGTGAGCACGCGGTCGGCAGCGGCTGCGGGAGCGAATGGGAGAGCGCCCTTCGGCGAACGCGCACGGGAGTGGTGGGATTCGTGGTTCGCTCCGGTCGCGGCGGTCGTGCGCCAGCCGCGCTTTGCCATGTCATTCGGGATGATCTTCTTCTCGTTCTCGATGATTCTGAGCCTGGCAGGCGTCAAGGCCGCGGACCTGGCAAGACTCGATTTGCGTCCGGCGGCGGTGCGGCACGCGTACAATGACGCGCAGATCAGAGTAGTGAAGTATTACGACAATATCCGGTTCGTGTACGAGATTGAATCGAAGGTGCGCGAACTGAAACGCGCGACCGCTCCGGCCGAGCCCGGGCCGAAACCGCAAAAAGAAAATCGCAAGAACGATACCAGTGGACAACCGAACCAAAGACAGGATCGTAACTACTCCCGCCAAGAAGGCCAGATGGTGCTGGCGGCACTGGAGGTGCATGGGAACCAAGTGCGCTCAGAACGAGTCTTCCGTGGACAGGTCGCGAACCTCGAGCCGCGAGTCTCGAGCAACCCGCGAGCTACCGGCGAGCTGTTGCTTGCTCGGAGCTCGCAACTCGTAGCTCGGAGCTGTCCTTCCACGACCAGGAGGTTTGTATGAACTGCGCCAATCATGCTGATGCGTCAGCGGTGGCCTATTGCCGCACTTGCGGGAAAGCGCTGTGCGCGAACTGTACGCGTCCCGTGCGGGGCGTGATCTACTGCGAAGATTGCCTGGGAATCCGGATGGAAGGCGCATCGGTGTCGGGCAGCGCACCGGCGGCGGGATTTGTGCCCCCGCCCATCGGAGCCATGCCGCCAGTGATGCCGCCGCCTCGCCCGGTGCCGATCCCCGTGCCCAGCGGCCCCAACCCCACCGTGGCCGGGATTCTGGCGGGATTCTTCCCCTTCGGCGTCGGCTCTGTCTATACCGGACAATACGCCAAGGGACTGGCGCATCTGGCCATCTTCGGGTTGCTGGTCGCCGGTTGCAACGCGGCTTCGGAGAGCTCGCACGGCGATGTCCTTGGCACCATCTGCGGACTCGGCTTGGCTTTCTTCTACGTTTACCAGATTTTCGATGCGGTGCGCTCGGCGCGCGCCCTGCAGGCGGGCATGCCACCTCCGGATCCTTACGGATTGGCGGCTAGTTTTGGAGCGGGCACGTTTGGAGGAGGCACCGCCAAGACCGACTCCTCGTCGAAGATCCCGGCCAGCGCGATTGTGCTGATTTTGCTGGGCGCGCTCTTCCTCCTGCACACGGCCGGAATATTCGAAAACGGCTTCGATAAATTCTGGCCTGTGCTTTTGATGGGCCTGGGGGCCTGGCTCTTTGCCCGCAATTATGGCCTGTTCGGCGCGCCTGCTTCGGCCGATCCTCGCGCCTGCAGACGGCGGCTCGTCGGACCCGCGTTGGTGTTCACGATCGGCGTGTTGTGCCTTCTGGATACTACAAACGTAGCTGGGTTCAATCGCACCTGGCCGGTGATTCTTCTTTTTGTGGGAGTCGCCAAGCTCCTGCAAGGCTCCAGGTCCGAAATCGCTTCTCCAACATCTCCGGGAAGCGGCTTCGCGCCCCCGCCGACTCCGCCGCCGCCCATGCCGCCTTCTTCACCGGCAGCTTCAAGCGACGGAAAGTCCAGCGAGGTGAACCATGGCTAGCCCCGTCATGCCGCCATCACCTTATCCGCCGCCGCAGCGGCCTCCGCGCTCGATGGCCGGAGCGGTTGTTCTGATCCTGCTCGGCCTGTTGTTCCTGATGGGCACCATGGGAGTGTTGAACTGGCATGGGCTCACCATGATGTTTGGGCGTTACTGGCCGGCGCTGCTGATCCTTTGGGGCGTCATCAAGCTGATTGAGCACGAGCAGTCCAAGCGCGCCGGGCTTCCCAGCCGCGGCATCGGAGTCGGCGGCGTCTTCCTCATGCTGTTTCTGATCATGGGCGGACTGATTGCCACTGGGGCGTCACGCGTCGATTGGGGAAATCTTCGCAACCAATTCCAGATCGACGACAACGATTTTGATGACATCTTCGGCGGCTCGTCGTTCGATTACAACGGCGAACTCAATAGCCCGCTTCCGGCGGGAACCACCGGGTTGAGGATCAATGACGATCGTGGAACGGTCACGGTCAACGTCGCCGACGACAAGAAGGTAAGAGTCTCAGCTGGCGCAAGAAGGTGCACGCCGAGAATCAACAGGACGCCGACCAGATCAACAACAAGACCGACGTCACCATCACACCGGCGGATAAAGTCATGGTGCTGAACGCGAACATCGAGGGCGCGGGCAACAAGGGCGTAACGGTCGACATGGACGTGTACGTACCGCGCAATATGGATCTCGTCATTACCTCGCGCCGCGGCGATGTCTCGGTGACCGGCACGACCGGAAGCGTCGATATCAATCACCAGCGCGGCGAGGTGAACCTCAATGACGTGACCGGAAACGCGACGCTGAATGCGGACCGCAGTTCGGCTCGCATGCAGCACATCAAGGGCGATGTGACCATTCAGGGCAAGGCCAATGAAATTGCGATTGAAGACGTGGACGGAGCCGTGCACCTGAATGGCGAGTTCCAGGAGAGCGTGCGCCTGATTCGCGTGACGAAGACGGTGAGCTTCCACTCCTCGCGCACCGACATGGAGATCGCGCATCTTGACGGCCGGCTAGATCTCGACTCGGGCGACTTGCGGGCCGATTCGGTGGCTGGGCCCATGCACCTGACTACGCGCTCGAAAGACATCTCGCTCGAAGGGTTGTCGGGAGATCTGCGCCTCGAAGACACCAACGGCACGGTCGAGGTCGGAGTGCACAACCCGGGAAATATCCAGATCGATAACCGCAAGGGCGACGTGCAGATTTCGATCCCACCGAACACGGCGATCAAAGTTGAAGCCCGCACGCGCGAGGGAGAAATTCAGAGCGACTTTGGCGAGATCAAGATCGAAAATGAACACAACCAGTCGAGCGCCAGTGGCTCGATCGGAACCAACGGTCCGCGGATGGCGATCAATTGCGATAAGGGAGATATTGAACTTCGCAAAGGAACGGTGCTAGTCGCGCCCGAGGTTTCTCCGGCTCCTACACCGATGCCAGGAAAGCCCGGCAAGCCGATGAAAGCGCTCCCCGCTCCCAAGGCCGCGCCGGTAGAGAGCGAGAACTAGGCTTTCGGCTCCAGACTTGCGGCTTTACAGGTTTTGCTTCGGAAGATTTCGATTAAGCGTCGGCCAAAAAAACGCCAAGCACGGAGGCATACGTGAGTCACGGGGCTTAACAGTCTGCTGAAAAAGTAAAAAATCGAGAGCCTGCCCCTTAAAGAGTGCGCTTGAGAACTGGGCCGTCCCTCCGGGACTGGAATTTGCCGGGATCCGCTCCCACCGTCTTCCCGAAAATTTGGTTCTCACGGCTCTTACTAAAGGGGGCGAACGACTTGCGGTATCGCTAAAGCGATACCCTGATACGAAGCCGAGTTTTTCAGCAAACTGTTAATCGGAGCGTCCCTAGCTCTTCATTTCAGCCAGAGCGCGTCGCAGGTCCTCAGCTTCAGTGGAATTGGGCTTCATCTTCACTACCCGATCGAGCTGCTGCCGGGCGAGCGCTGTCTGGCCGTTCTTGGCGTAGGCCAGACCCAGGTGATAATTGTAGATCGCGTTGTCCGGTTCCTTGTGGACCGCTTCCTGAAACAATCCAATGGCCGAGCTGTAAACGTGCTTGTGATAGAACGCCCACCCGAGCGTATCCGCGGAGCTTGCATTATCGGGAAGCTGGCGGCGCGCAGTCTGTGCCATGGCGAAGGCAACGTCCACATTCCCGCCCTGCTGCAGCATTACGTATGCCAGATTATTTGAGGCCACGGGATTATCCGGTTGCAGCGCGAGCGCCTTCTCATACATCTGCTTTGCATGGTCCCAATCCTGTTTGTTCTCGTAGATGCTGCCTGCCAGTAGATAAAAAGCGCCTTCCTTAGGATTGTTGCGGGCTCCATCCATGTAAGTCTGCAATGCCATGTCAGGAGCGCCGCGCTGGCTCTGTGACATGCCCAGCTTGACCACGGCGGCAACGTTGTTATTGTTCAAATCGGCGGCGCGTTTGTATTCCGCTTCCGCGCCCGCCATGTCCTTGTTATCCTTCAGCATATCGCCCAGCAAGGTGTGAAATCCGGAGTTGCCTGGATTCCTGGCAAGCTGCGCTTTCAGGGCTGCCATCGCCTTGTCCGGCTGCTTCTGCGTCAGCTCGACGTTGATCACGCCGTCCATGGCATCGATCGAATTGGGATTCTGATCAAGAGCCTGCTGGTAGGCCTTCTCGGCCTCCGCCAATTGATTCTGCGCCATCCGCAAGTTTCCCAACTGGAGATAAGCGGCCGGATTGTTCGGGTCTTTCTCAAGGGACCGCTTGATAGATTCATCCGCGCTGGGATATTGTTTGCGGCCAATGTCAGCCATCGCGCGCAGCCAGTAGCCCTGGGGATCGGCAGGTTGCAAGGCAATAAGCTGGTTCGCCTCTTGCGCCAGGAATGACCAATCGCTGCGATGCATGGCCACGCCCGCCAACGCACGGTGCGCATCCACCAATTCGGGCTGCAAGCGGACCGCGGCCTGCCATTCGGATTCCGCCCGGTTGGCATTTCCGATTTGGTTGAATGCCAGGCCGAGCTGGAAGTGCGCTTCCGCGTTATCGGGATCGACTTTCAGCACGCTCTGCAGCGTGTTCGCGGCATCGTCTGCCTTCCCACTGCGAACTTCGATCTCACCTTTGAAAATCTGGGCGTCGATATCGGCAGGCTGCGACTTTAAAGCCTGGTCATTCAGCTTGCGGGCTTCGTCCAGGCGATCCTTCATGATCAGCAGCTTGGTGTAGTTCTTGCGGACCACTGGATCCCGGGGATGCCCCTCGTGCAAGGTGGCATATTCGGCGAGGGCTTTGTCGATCTGGTTGGTCTGAATATAAAAATTGCCGAGCATGCAATAGCCCATCGAAGTTTCGGGAAAATCCTTCGTCGATTGACGTAGAAAATCCTCCGCCGCACTCAGTTTGTTTTCCGCGAGAAACAGGCCCGCCAGAGACAGCCGGACGCTGGGATCGTTGGGAGCGGTTTGAATGGCCCGGCGGTATTCCTGTTCCGCCTCGGGAAAGCGGCCGCGAGTCTGATAAAAATTGCCGAGCGCCGTCAGTGCATCGATGGATTTCGGCGCCAGTTCAACCGCTTTCTTGAGATTCACTTCAGCATCGGCCCACTGTTGCCCCTGCACGTCGAGTATCCCGAGACTCATATAAGAATCGGACCGGTTCGGATCCAGTTGCAGCGCCTTGTGCAAGGCGCTCAGCGCAGCGCCCGTATCTTTGGTAGCGTCGTAGTAGGTTGCCAGCGCGAGATAGACATCGGGATTGTTGGGCTGCGTTTGCAGCAGCAGGTCGAGTTGTGGCTTCGCCCCGGTATACTCGTGGCCATAAATGAGGAGCTTGGCCATTTCGAGCCGGGCGGCGTAGTGGTCGGGATTGAGTTGAGTGGTGGTCTCGAATTCCTGCAAAGCGCCCTGCCATTGGCCCAGTTTGAGCGCCGTTTGCCCCATCCTGTAGTGCGCATCCACAAAACGCGAGTCGACCTGGATGGCGTTCTGGAACTGAATGGCAGCTTCCCGGTATTGCCCTTTATCGTAGTAGCGCTGGCCGCTTTCCAGATATTTCTGCTTGCGGACATTGGGATCTCGCGAACACCCTGTCAGCAGCGCCCCCAGCACGCAAACCGCCACCACCGCACCGCGAAACCACCCTGCTTTAGCTTCCCGCATGTCTCCCAACCCTCACATTACCCGAGCTTTGCCCCGACAGACCACTTCTACAAACGTACTCTTGCCCGGCATTCACGAAAAGTTACTGCCGTCATTATCGCAAACCGGGGGAGTGACTTGAACTTGTCTGGCTGCCTCCCAGCATACGCCCGTGTACAGGTGCTTTGGTAATCTGCCGCGGGGGAACCGCAGATGTCATAGTTCTATTGGCTATGACCCACTTCCCCCGAACTGACGCCAACCGGCGTGCGCCCCGTATACAACTTAATGGATCCGTTCCGGCTGCCATTCTTGCCGACGGAGGCCAGCGAGCGCGCGCAAAACTCCAATCGATCTCCATTACCGGCGGCCTGCTGCAACTTCAGAAGGAGCTTTCCACCGGCGATTTCGTAGAAATCGCCTTTCAGACCAGCTCCGGGCCCGTCTTTGGCATGGCGGAGATGCTCGAGCCCATGCCTAAGGCGCAGAGCGCGTGTCTCCAGCCTTTCCGATTTGTTGCCCTGGACGACGGCGATCACAACAAGCTCAGCCTGGCGCTGGATACCGCTCTGGACCGCGGTTCGATCCGCCCGATCTCCGAGCCGTCACACGCGGGACTCTGAGCGGCACGGCAATCGACGGCAAGCTGTCGCTATACTGAGCATTCCGGAGCCTGGCTCTTTTGAGCTTGGAGCTGAAGCTTGGTATGACGAGCGAAACCATCACGCACTCGGCCGAGGAGACGATCGCCTACGGCCGAAAGCTGGCCGCCGAACTGTCGCCGCCGCTGATCGTGCTTCTGCGTGGCGACCTCGGCGCCGGCAAAACCACCCTCGTGAAGGGCATCGCCGAGGGCTTCCAGGCCGCGCGCGCCGAGGACGTCACCAGCCCCACTTTCACCCTTATCCACGAATATCGGTCGCGGCGCGCCGATCTTTACCCCATCGATCCTTACCATATCGATCTCTACCATATCGATCTTTACCGCATCGAAACCCAGCGCGAATTCGAGACCCTCGCCCTCGATGACCTGCTCGCTCCCAACAGCATCTTACTGATAGAGTGGGGAGAGAAGTTCCCACGGTTGCAACGCGATCGAAACGTCGAAATCACATTGGAGAGACTTGGCGACACCGAGCGGCGTATCCAGCGGAACAACCGTTGAATCCGCCCTCATCGGACGCGTTCCTAATCCTCTGAATCTGGAGCAAAGCTAACTTGAAACGAAAGCATTTCGCACTTGCATGCCTACTGACATTCCTTTTGGGCATTGCTGTCTTGGGTGCCGCCCAGAGCGTGCCAGCGGCGCCGCCGTCCAGCCAGAGCCCGGCGAACCTGCCCGCGCAATCATCGGCCCCCGCGAGTCAGGCGCCCGCTCCAGCAGACAAGTCGGGCGCCAATCTGCCCGATGCTCCCAGCCATGCTGGCGCGCAGGCCGAGGTCCCCGAATCGAAACGGCAACCCAAACGGATATTGGGAGTAATGCCCAATTACCGGGCGGTCAGCGCGGGAGCGATCCCGCCTCCACCCACTCCCAAACAGGCCTTCATAATTGCCACCCAGAACACTTTTGACTACTCGTCGTTCATTTTTGTGGGCATTACGTCACTGCTGGCGGAGGGCACGGATGCGCATCCGCAATTAGGCAAGGGCGTGGACGGTTTCGGCCGGTATTACTGGCGGGGCTTCGTCGATAAGACGGACGGCAATTATCTGGTGATCTTTGCCTTGCCAACCTTTCTTCACGAGGACGAGCGTTACTATGCCAAAGGTGAAGGTTCAATCCTGAAGCGCGGTATTTACGCTGCGTCTCGCATTCTTATCACGCCTGATTATCACGGGCATGATACCTTCAATGCCTCGGAAGTCTTCGGACGCGCTATCGCGCAGGGGATCTCGACCACCTATTATCCCAGCCATGACCGGAACATCGGAGCGCTTTCCGTCAAGTACGGATGGGCAATGGGGCGGGACGCCCTCACCAATACTTTTCGCGAGTTCTGGCCCGACATTGCAACCCATGTGCTGCATCGCCATCCATAAGTCCGGGAATCCGGAGGACCGCACTCTTGAGAGCGCTGCCGATTTTGCCAGATCCCGATTTTGCCAGATCCCGATTTTGCCAGATCCCGATTTTGCCAGATCCCGATTTGGCAGCTCATGATTTTGGCAGATCCTGATTTTGGGTGGCGCAACGCTTCAGCGTTGCGATAACAACGCCGTTCTGAATGCGGCTTTGAGCCGCCGAGGCGATGAACCTCTCCGGAGCCAGCCTTTACCGTAGTGGAGTTTTTCGCATCACCACCAGCCGCGGGCACGATGAAGGCGCGCTCCATTCCCGAACGGTCGAGAAGAGCATAGCAAGGGCAAAGACGGCAAAAACGATTACGCGATTGCGCATACTTTCCCTATCATGCCCCGGAATCCCTGATCTGGCAAGCGCTCTGAGACCAGGGAGTTTTGATACCGCCCCAGGCGCGGCGAGGCCACGAATCCGCAATCCTGCGCGGCCTCCTCCGCATCCAATCAGCGATGCCCCAGAACACACCGGCGCCCTCCACTAAAACAGTCAGAAAAGCCACAGCCGCCGACCTCGCCGTAGGCCTCATCTGTGCCGATCGCGACGGCAATCGCATTCGCATCGACCGCGTCGACGCGAACGCGGCAAAGCTTTCCTATCATTTCCTGAACGACGAACTGCGGGTGCAGGAAGGAATTCTGGAAGCTTCAATCGACGAGTTTCTCGGGCAAGGTTGGCGTCTCGCGGTGTCCGGAAAGTTGTAGCCGCACGGCGAATGGCAAACAGCGAACGACCAACGACCAGCCGCGAGCGACGAACGACGAGCAGCTAGAACCCCATAATGTTGTAGCCGCAATCCACGTAGATCGTCTCCCCGGTAATTCCCGAACTTGCGTCGGAGGCGAGAAATACCCCGGTGCTGCCGACTTCGCCAACCTCCACGTTGCGCTGCAGCGGCGCCCGCTCGGCGTGCGATTTCAGCATGTCGCCGAGGCCTGAAATGCCGCGCGCCGCAAGGGTTTTGATCGGCCCCGCGGAAATCGCATTGACGCGAATCTTCTTCCTCCCCAGATCCTGCGCGAGGTAACGCACCGTGCATTCGAGCGCAGCCTTGGCCACGCCCATCACGTTGTAATGGGGCACAACTTTTTCGGCGCCGTAGTAGGTCATGGTGATGACGCTGCCTCCATCTTCCATGAGCGGCGCTGCCGCCCGGCACACCGCGATCAGCGAATACACGCTCACGTCATGCGCGATGCGAAAACCTTCGCGCGTCGTGTTCACGAAATCTCCTTTTAGTTCCTCGGCCGGAGCGAACGCCACGCTATGCACCAGGGCATGAAGTTTTCCGTAGCGAGCCTTCAGCTTTTCGAAGAGGCTCGCGATTTCGGAGTCATTCGCCACATCGCACATGAAGGCTTCCGCGCCCGGCAGCGACAGAATCAAGTCTTTCGCTTCCATCTCCATGCGCTCGTTCTGATACGTAATGGCCAGGTTCGCGCCTGCCGAGTGCAGTCCTTGTGCGATCGCCCACGCAATCGAGCGCTTGTTGGCGACGCCGAACACGACCGCCGTCTTACCCTTCAAATCTTCGAACATGACAAAAGTCTCCTCACCAGGAAAACGTAAAGGATACCAGCTTGGAAGACCGGGCCATCGGGCGATCAGCCGATGACCCGATCCCCTGGGTACTGGCTACTGGCAACTGGATACTGTTTCAAAGGCCAGCACGCGCTCCCGAACGCGACCGCGTAGACGGCTGCGATCACGCCGAAGCCGGCGGCCAGGCTTACGCGCGAAGCGACCGCTCCTACCGCGAAGCCAAGCACGATCTGTAGCGCGGTCCCAAAAAAGTAGAAGGTATTTTGCACTCTTCCCATGAAATGTGGTGGCACCTGCTCCATCAGGCTGGTGTTCATGGCGACGCCGCTGACGCCGCGCGCCGATCCCGCCAGCCCGTAGAAAAGGACAGCCACTGCCAGCCATGGAGAGAAGGGCGAAAGCGCCATCGCAATCGTCAGCAGCAGCATCGAGATCGCAATCGACAGGCGCGAACCGGCGTGCGCCATCAGCCAGGGAGAATAGGCCGCGCTCAGAAACGCCCCCACGGCCCACCCGGCATTCAGCCATCCGTAGCCGACTGCGCCAGCATGGAAGACGCGGTCACTGAGCGGAGCAGTCACGACCACGCCCGTCATCATCGCGCCCAGAAACAAAGCCCAACTCGTGCCCAGAAAAACCACGCGGCGGTTGTTGCGCAGAAATACCAGGCCTTCCCGCATCTCGCGCAGGAATCTTCCGGCTGCGGTTTCCGCGGCTTCGAGATCGTACTTGAGTTCGTCGGGACGGGGCACCACGCGCCGTCCTTGCCGCACCGCGAAGTAGCAGAGGAAGGAAACCACGTAGGTGCTGACGTCGATCAGCAACACTCCGCCGAGGCCGATGTGCTCGTAGACGAAGCCGACCACCGCGCCCGCGATCATCCATCCGCCCTGCACCCCCGCGAGCAACAGGGTGTTCGAGCGCACGAATTCACCTTCCGGCGTGAGTTCCTGGATGAGCGCCGTCACCGTCGGCCAGAACATCCAAAAGCCGGCGGCCACCAGCGTGTTCATCAGGTAGAGTTGCCAGACCTGAACGCGGTGGAGAAAAGCGAGCGTCATGACCACGGCGATCACCACCGCGCGCGCCGCGTCGAGCATCATCACCAGGCGACGGCGGTCTTCGCGGTCGATGATGACGCCCGTGAAGGGCAGCATCAGCATGGCGGGGATGGTTTGCAGAATGGCCAGCGTCCCGAGCGCCATTTCAGAATGGGTTTTCTGCAGGATGGTCCAGGCCACGGCGGCGGAGTTCATTCCACTGCCCAGCATGGAGATCACGTTCGCCACAAACACAAATCGCAGCGAACGTTGCTGCAGAATTTGACGCATGAATCAATCTAGCATGGCAGGATCCGGGCTTTCGGCTTCGAGTTGTGAGCCGCGAGTCGCGAGCAGGCACGCTAGACTCGCGGCTCGGAACTCGTGACTCGCAACTCGTGACTTGCTGCGCGAGCGCAACCGCCGCACGGTTGCTACCATTATGGCAAGGAGTATTGCATGTGCAGGAATATCAAAACCCTTTTCAATTTCGATCCGCCCGTGACCGAGGACGAGGTGCGGGCGGCGTCGCTGCAGTTCGTGAGGAAAATCTGCGGGTTCACCAAACCGTCGAAGGCGAATGAAGACGCCTTTCTCGCTGCCATCGAAGATGTGGCTCAGGTTTCAATGAAACTTCTGCGTTCGCTGGAGACGAGTGCGCCTCCGAAGAATCGCGAAGAAGAAGCAGCCAAGGCGAAGGCACGCGCGGCGGAACGATTTGGCGGCTAGATGCTCGGCATTGCATCGCTCACGCTGATGCTGCCGGCAGATCGATTCCGAATAATTCCCGCAGGCTCGCGCGCCACGGTTCTTCTCCGCCCAGTTCGCGCTCTTCGCGCCGGCCATCGCGAGTCTCGATCAGCATTAAATCCGATAACGTGATGCGTCCCTCGGGAGTTGCGCGCGAGCAGATACGATGACGCATGAAGTGGGAGTCGGGCGAGGTCTGGTGATACCGGCACATTTCCGCAAAGTCGGAGAGATTACGTGGTTGCAGGGTAAACGAATATTGTCTCTTCCATTTGCCGTCGGCCTTCACTTCCATGTAGAACGCGCCTTCGACTTCGTTCACGCCTTCGACTTCGTTCAAACGATAGACGCGGCCAATCTGGTGTTGCTCGACATTGGGCGAGAATCGCAGCGGCTCGATGAAGCTGTCTCCGAAACCCACATCGGCGAGCCATGGAGGGTCAAAGCTGAGTGCATGAGCCGCCGGAAGTGGCTGTTCTAAAGCTCGGCGTTCTAAAGCTGGGAGTTCCGCAACTGGAAGATCGACACGCAACGTGAGGTGGTCGAACTCGGGACTAACGCTGCCGTCGGCGCCTATCACGCGGGCGGAGAGCAGAGTCACGTGGAATCCCAATGCACGCAGCAACGCGGCAAAGGCTCCATTGAGCTCGTAGCAAAAACCCCCGCGGCGCTCGTTGATGATCTTGTGAAGAAAGCGGGCCTCGTCGCAAATGATGGGACGGCCAATGTGGATGTCGAGGTTCTCGAAGGGAACGGCGAGCATGTGCGCACGATGAAGCGCGCGGAGAGTTTCCGCCGAAGGCTCAGTATTGCCAGAGTAGCCGATGCAATCGAGATAGGCGCGCAGGTTCAGCATGTCTGTAGTCCCCAGACCGGGAGAATTACCACAAGGCCGGGACGGTAGCGCCGGCACCTTGCCGGCGGTTTCGGGGGCGCCTCGCCCCCGGCGCAGCCAGCGAGCGTGGAAAAAATCAGGCGGTCACAGCACTAAGACGAGCGTAGACCTGCCCTAAACCGGCAACTCTTCCTGCATCCATCCGCCGGGAGCCTCGAGTTTCGGTTCGCCCGCCAGGTCGAGCACGAGCTTTTCGAGGATCAGGCGCTTGCCGGGAGGATTGGAGCGCAGAGCGAGATCGGCTTTGGCTACCAGCCGGATGGCTCGCGTCAGTTCGCGCTTCGATTTGTAGCGGCGGGCCTGTCGGATAATGTCATCGGCCGCAAACGGCGGCACACGGAACCCTTGCCACAAGGCAGCCCAGAGCATGCGCTGGTCGCGGACGTTGCGTTCGAGGATCACCAGCATCTGGCGGAAAGTTTTGGCCAGCATGTAGAGATGGCCGATGGCGGCTTCCTCGCCATCGCCGGTTGACATCAGGGCGTCGAGAATCGAGAGCGCGCGGACGCGATCCTTCGCGGAGATGGCGTCGGTCAGTTCATAGAGCGAACGTTGTTTGGCGGCGAGCACCATGGTCTCGACATCGCCGAGCGTGATCTTCTTCTTTTCGCCCACGTAGAGGATGAGTTTCTCAAGTTCGTTCGAGACCATCATCATGTCGCCGCCGAGCGCGTCGACCAGTTCGCGGGCGCCGTCGGGATCGATCTTGACGTTGCGCGTGGCGCAATATTCACCGATCCAGCGGACGGCTTCGCCTTCCTCGACGCGCGACAGTTCGACGATGCCGCAGAAGGGGCCGAGGTCTTCGCGGATTTTCTGATAACGATCCTTGTCGGTCATTTCCATGCGGCGCACGTCGGCGGGGATGCTGATGTGATCGGCGACGAAAACGAGCAGCGCGTCGGGATTGGGATTTTTGCAATACTGTTCGATGGCGCCGATTTTTTCGGCATTGGAGCTTGAGCCGCGGCCGAACAGCGTCTTGACTCCGCGCACGAAAAAGACCTGAAAAGGGGCCATGAGCGAGGGCGTGCGGGCGCGATCGAGAACTTCGCTGAGCGAGCTTTCACCGAGGTCGAACTCGAAGACGCTGAAATCGCGCGAGTCAGGCGCGACGAGGTGTTCGAGGATGGCGTCACGGCAGCGCTTGCGGAAAAAGGCCTCATCGCCCACCAGCACATAAGCCGGCCGCAGCTTGCGGGACTGCAGCTCGGAGAGAAAGCGATCGGCTTGGCTGAAGGCGCGCATTAATGTTTCAGTAGGCCTCCAGTATATTGGCGACGAGCGTGCGCGCGAAATCGCGCGAGAGGCGATCGACCGCGGGCGAATCCTCTTCAAAAAAACGCGGCAGATCGGCCGAGATTTCGTACTGATCGTGGAAAAGGTAGGAAGGATTTTCAAACACTACTTTTCCTTTACTGTCGGTCAAGGTCACTTGCATGCTCACGGTTACCAGAGCGCTGACGGCGCGCCCGGTTTGCGCGTCGTAGGCAAGCGGAGCGGCGCTCGCCGAGAGAACGGTTCCCTTCAGGACGGCGTCGGCGTCCGGACGGAGTTCGGGAACCACATGAAACTGGGTGCGGGCATTGAATTCGCGAACCACTGCGTCAGTCAGCAGTTGCTCGATACGAAAGGTCTGGCTATGGCTGACGAAGCCGGGAATCGCGATGGTTCGAATGGTCGGGGGCAAAGCATCGGCATGGCTGACGGTGTGGTAGCCGCAACCGGCAGCAAGGAGGCCCAGTCCGATCGTCATCATGGCAGCCCAGGGCTTCATTGGACTGACCTCACCGAATCTGTTCTCAGGAAACTCCGATTAAGTTCCGGCAAAAAGCGCAAACCACCGAGTACACAGAGGTACACAGAGGACCCCAGAAACGTAGTCAGAGCGTCGCTCATTGTCATTGAATCTGGCCCTTGGGGCGGGAAGCGGTCATGGTCTCCGCGCATTCGACGGCGTTCAGAGCGGAAACGCGCAGGTTGTCGATGGTCGCCCAGAGCCAGACGCCGTTCTTGTGATTGCTATCGGCGGTAAGCGCGACGAGGATGTCTGCCTGACCAGCCGCGCTCACATTGTTGGGCGTGTCCTCAGCGCTGGTAATTACAACGTGCTCGCCGGCGAGAGCATGGGAGAAATCCTTCACGGAAACGGGCTGCTCCGTCTCCAGGTAAACAGAAAACGCGTGCCCGTGGAAGACCGGCGCTTGCAAGGTGAACAACGATGGCTGGACGACGCCGGGAACCAGTTGGCGATAATGCTTCCTTATGCGTTCGGAAACAGCATTGAGCGAGTGGCTGGACTGCGGGCCGTAACGTGCCACCATGTTGAAAGCCACCTGCACATCGAAGACATTCTTGGGCAGGTTCTGGAAGGAAAGCAGGTTCACGGTCTGCTCGTGTAATTCGTCCATGCCCTTCTGGCCGTACTCGGATGCCGGCTCAAGAACAGTAGCGATTATGCGCTCGACTTTGGCGAATTTCTGGGCGCGCAAGGCGAGCAGAGCGAGAACGGTAGCAGCGGGATGAGCGACCACTACCGGCCCAGGCTGCAGTTGCGGCGTAACGGGTTGGCCCGTCTGGCGCTCGATCCAGGGCGAACGGACGCTAGCTCCCGGCTCGTCTTCGAGCGAGTCGGTGAGATCGATGATGGTATTGCCGAGGTCGCGAGCTGTTTTCCATTTGGCTTGAGTCGCACGCGGATCGGCAGAGAAGAAGGTGAAATCGACGCGCTCAAACTGCTCGGGGCGAATGCTCTGGATGAAGCTCATCTCGTCGCCGACCGCTTCCAGCTGGCCGAGAGACTCGTCGTCATCAAGCAGGCGAATATCGACGGCGGGAAAATTCCGGTCACGCAAGACTTCGGCGATTTCTTTTCCCATGAGCGAAGCTGCACCAACGATCGCGACGCGATAATGATCGGCGCCGCGGAGATCTGCCGGCGTAGTTATGGACTTCGAGAGAGGAGTCATGGAGTAAGAGATGCCTCACGGGAGGGTGGAGGTGCAGACGGCGGCTTTCGCCGGAAGATCCATTGCAGACGCCAAAGAACGCCGGAGGCCGTATAGAGGAGGGCGATGGCGAAAAGAACGGGGCCGGAAAAGAACCAGATCGCGGAGCCGATGATGCCGAGAATGACGATGAGGCGGAAGGGACGGCGTGAACGAAAATCAATGTCTTTGAAGCTGTAGAAGCGCCAGGTGCTGACCATAAGGTAGCCGACGACCATCACCATCAGCAGCCAACTGACCGAGGTTTGCCAGGAGACCAGCGGCTCCCCGGACAGAAAATGGACGACGGCAGCGATGACTCCAGCGCCGGCGGGGATGGGCATGCCGACAAAATATTTCTTGCCGGGGCGCCCGGGATTGGACGGTTGAGGATTGGTGGTGATGTTGAAGCGGGCCAGGCGGCTGGCGCCCGCCATGAGAAAGGCGAAACAGGCAATCGTGCCCAGTTGAATCAGCTTGATGCGCAGCGGGTGCTCGAGCGTGGCGGGGAGCATGTGGAAGCCCCACATCCAGGCGAGCAGAGCGGGCGCGATGCCGAAGGTAATGACGTCGGCGAGCGAATCGAGTTCGCGGCCAAAATCGCTTTCGGTATGGGTCATGCGGGCGATGCGGCCATCGAGGCCATCGAAAAAAACGGCAAACCCGATAGCCATGGAGGCAAAATCGAAATGCCAGGGCTCAGCGGCGGTGCCCTTGGTGGTCTCAAGAATCGCATAGAAGCCGGCTGCCATGTTGGCGGTGGTAAACAGCGAAGGCAGGATGTACATGCCTTTCCGCATGCGTCCGTGAGAACGGTCGGAATCGCGACGGTGAGGGGTTAGCTCTTCCACGAAGAGGCCTCCCGTTCGCCCGCTCCGGCCGCAACCGGTTGAGTCACGGGCAGCACGGCGAGAACGGTGGAGCCGCCCTTGACGTGATCGCCCAGCTTGACCTGGATGGATGCATCGGGATCGAAGATGACATCGACGCGCGATCCGAACTTGATCAGGCCGACGCGCTGGCCGCGGGCAACCTGATCGCCGGCTTTCAGGTTAAACACGATACGGCGCGCGATCAGGCCGGCGATCTGTTTGAAGATTACGGTGCGGCCGTCGCCTTCAACGGTCACTATGTTCTGTTCGTTCTCCTCGGCCGAACTGGCGTCCATCGCATTCAGGAATTTACCGCGCTGGTAGCGCACCTCGCGGATGACACCTGCAATTGGCGAGCGATTCACGTGCACGTTGAAGACATTCAGAAAGATGCTGATGCGGACGTACTGAGTTCCGCCGGAATCGGCGTCCGAGGCGACGGTGGAAACATCGGTGATTTTGCCGTCTCCGGGAGAAACAATGGCGCCGGGATCGTTCGGGATCTGACGTTCGGGATCGCGAAAAAACCAGAGGCAGAAGATGCCAAGCAGGATCACCGGGACGGCATAAGGCCATGCCGCCAACCATGCGATGAGGACCGCCGCGACTGCGCTACCGATGCCGTAGAAGTATCCGTCGCGAACCATGGGAGTTGAGACGATTATAGAGCGGGGCAGCAAGAATCTACATAACTGCAATGAAAAAAGGCGCTTAGGGGCGCCTTGTTCCAGCACATACTACAGCTCTCTTGTTGTTAAGGAAGGATCGGAAGCCGAATACAAATTGTCTATGCAGACTGGCGCGCGGTCTGGCGCTCCAAGTGTTGCATCTGATCTTTGAGGCGCAGCTTCAGTTTTTTCAGCCGCACTTCCTCTAATTTTTCGTCGTCGGTGAGATATCGCTTTTGGGTGAGGGATTCCAGTCTTTGTGAATACTGCGAGTGCTCCTGAACCAGTCGCTGGAAATCTTCATGACTGGCCAGGAAGGAACCTTGTGGAGTCAGCATCCTTGCAGCCCTCCTGAATTATTACTGTTCTGTTAAAAAGTAGCACAGGGTGAGCAGGGGTTTCAATCAGGTATTTTGTGCATTTGCCGGGCATGGTCGGAATCGCGGAAATGCACTGGAACCTGTGCAGAATGTATGGGTTAGTCCGCGTCCAGCAGTCACACGACATTGAACGCTTTGGGGCGCTGCCTCCGTAACTGTTCAGATTCGGCGTCAGTCAGGTCAGCGGGGCCTGAGGAGTGCGTATAGAACCGCATCCTCGACCGGGTCACGATAGTATCCGCGACGACGCCCGGTCTCGCGCAAGCCGTGTTTTGTGTAGAGCGCCCGGGCTGCGGCATTCGATTCCCGCACCTCCAGCAACAGCGCCGCGCCGGCGAACTTCTCCCACTCGGCGATGACGGAGCGCATCAGCCCGGCGCCGATGCCATGGCGGCGAAAGTCCTCGGCGACGACAACATTTTCGATCTCCCATTCGCCCGCAACTATCTTCGTGCAGAGAATGTTCGCGCAGAGGAAGCCACAGACGTTGCCCTGGGATTCGGCCACCAGAACGCATGCCTCCTTTGCGCCGCCCTGGGTTCTACCTTGTTGGTTGCTCTGAATTCTGTCGGCGTACTGTTCGGCGGTCCAATGCGCCGCAGCGGGTGAGGCTCGCTCGAGGGCAAGAATGGCGGGTACATCGTCCAGTACGGCGGCGCGAATCGATGCGAGTTTCGCGGCTGCGGGCGTTATGCGTCCTGGCATGGGAGTCTCATTATTAATGCCGGGGCTGCGCAAATATCTCAGCGTCGGAGCGCCGGATGTAGTTGGCTTCCAGTTCGTCGGGGCTAACGGCTTGCCCGCGCTGCAGGTGTTGCCAGCCCATGCGAGCGATGACTCCGCTGTCGGGATAGTCGATTTGCTCACACTTCAGCCCTTTTGCGCGGAGCAGTTCAAAGAGTGCGGCGTCGGGCGTGACGACAGGTATTGCTTTAGCTTCGGCAAGAAACTCTTCGAGTGTCAGCAAACGTTCGCTGTGCCTGAGCAGTACGGAGTCGAGGTTGCGCTCGCTCCGCTGATCGCAAGCACTTTTGTCGTCAGCGGGGTGTTCGTCAACGCGCTCGTAGTCACCAGCGTAGATTTCGCTGCGGCCGGCACTGAGCGCGGCCAATATCCTGCCTGGAGTTGAGCTTGACCACGCGACCGCCTCCAGCAACGAGACGGCAGCAATTGGTTTCTGCAGCGCGTCGGCGAGAGCCTTAATAGCGGCGAGACCGACTCGCAGGCCGGTGAACGATCCCGGACCCGAGACCACGGCAAAGGCGGCGAGATCGGATTTAGTGTATCCGTGCCGGGCGAGCAGCGCGGCAATTTGCGGGACGAGTTGGGCCGAAAAAGTGCCTCCGGCTAGCGGAACGACTTCGACCACGTCGACCTCGCTCTCGCCCAGCGTCACGCGAGCCAGAGCCACGCTGCCGTTTTTTCCGGATGTATCGACCGCGAGCAGGACTTGGGGCATTTGTGATTAGTGATTTGCAATTGGTAATTTCGGCGCTCGTAACGCACACATAGAACGCGCAGTTTTCAGAACAATTACAAATTACCAATCACAAATTACAAATTACAAATGGCTGCTGTCTACCAATTCGAGCAGCACGCCTCCGGCGCTTTGAGGGTGCACGAATACGTAGCGATGGCCGCCCGCTCCGGTCTTGATTTCTTCCGAGACGAGGCGAACGCCGTCTTGTTTTAGTTTCGCGACGGCAGCCGCGAGGTCGGGAACGCGCATGCAGACGTGGTGCAGGCCTTCGCCGCGTTTGGCGATGAATTTGGCGATGGCGGAGTCGTCTGAGGTGGCTTCAAGCAGCTCGAGGCGGCTCTCGCCGACCGGGACCATGACGAGGCGCACTTTTTCCTGGCCAACGGTTTCTTCGGGAGAGATGCTCAGGCCGAGTTTCTCGTAGATGGACTTCGCCGCTGACAGCGATTTTACTGCTATGCCGAGATGATCGATGCTGAACATCCTCTACCCCCTGGGCCAAAAGCCTGATTCCCATAGTTCGCCGTCTCTCGAGGCGAGCCGGGGCAAGCCCCGTCTCTACGGCAACGTTTTTTCCTCGCCGCCTACGATTTCCTCCACCAGCGAGTATGGATCGCGCTTGTGCTCGGCAATTTCGGCGGCGTAACGGTCGAGGCTGGTGCTATCAATTTGGGCGCGCGCTTTTTCGAGCATCGCGTCGCGCAGCATTTCGATCAGGCGCTCTCGCCAGTTTTCGACATTTTTCTGGAACGCCAGATTCTCTTTCGTCAGAAATACCTCGTACCCACAAATCGCTTCGGCCAGTTCCTCTGTCCCCGTGCCTTCGCTGGCCACGGTCTTGACGATAGGAGGAGTCCAGCCATCTTTGCGAATATCGAGAGACTGCATGGCGCGGATCTCGCGCTCCACGCGCTCGGCGCCCTCGCGATCGCTCTTGTTGATGACGAAGATGTCGGCAATTTCCATGATGCCGGCCTTGATGGTTTGCACATCGTCGCCCATGCCGGGGACGAGGATCACCACGGTGACATCGGCGAGGCGCACGATATCGACCTCGTCTTGCCCGACTCCCACGGTCTCGATCAGGATGCGATCGCGGCCGGAGGCGTCAAGCACAGTGGCTACGTCGGCGGTGGTGCGCGCCAGTCCGCCGAGCGAGCCGCGCGTAGCCATGCTGCGGATGAAGATTCCGGGATCGGAGTAGTGGTCCTGCATGCGGATGCGGTCACCCAGGATCGCTCCGCCGGTGTAGGGGCTGGTTGGATCGACGGCGATGATGCCGACGGTCTGGTTTTGTTTTCGATAATGCTTGGCCAGCCGATCGACCAGCGTGCTCTTCCCTGCCCCGGGAGGGCCGGTCAATCCGATAACGTTTGCGTGCCCCGAATGTGCGAACAGAGCCTTCAGCAATTCGGCCGATTCGGGCCGCCGATTTTCGACGATGGAGATGGCGCGGGCAAGCGCGCGGGGATCGCCGGAGCGACAGATGCTCGATGGATATTGGGGACGGGCGGTTCAACGGTTCAGTTTAGCAGGACGTGAGCATGATTAAGCCCTGCCTACGGCCTGCCGCCGATCGCGGTGGGATGCTTGGGCTGGTAGAGCCCGATCTTGTCCACCACCAGCCAGAGTGAGACTAGTGAGAGCTGCCCCAACGCTCTTCTTTCACCGGACCGCACTTTACCTTGTTCGACTTCAGCGACTCCATGGTGGCCTTCAGGTCATCGCACATGAAGTAGAGTTCGTGTCGGTCGTTCTTTTCATCAGGATGAAACGCAGCCTCGGCAGGCGGAAGCGCAAAGATCAGCCACCCGTGGCCGGCATCGACCGCGGAAAATTTGAGAACGTCGCGAAAGAACTCGCGGTCGGCTTCGGGGTCTTGGCTATAGATGATGACGTGAGCACCGGTGATCATGCGGATGGCCTCCCGATTCGAGAAATGGCAAGCACTCTTAATCCTTCAGCAACTGCCGCGCAATCACCAGCCTCTGAATCTCGCTGGTGCCTTCTCCTATGGTGCAGAGTTTTACGTCGCGATAGAACTTCTCGGCGGGATAGTCTTTGATGAAGCCGTATCCGCCGTGGATTTGCACGCCCTCGTTAGCGCACCTGACGGCGACTTCGCTGGCGTAGAGCTTGGCCATGGAGGATTCGAGAGTGGTCTTCATCCCCGCATCTTTCATGGCGGCGGCGCGGAAGGTGAGCAGTTTTGCGGCTTCGATTTCGGTGGCCATGTCGGTGAGTTTCCACTGGATGGCTTGAAATTCGCTGATCGCCTGGCCGAACTGCTTGCGCTGCTTCGAATACTTGAGCGCGGCCTCGTAGGCGCCTTCGGCCATGCCGAGTGAAAGCGCGGCGATCGAAATGCGGCCGCCGTCGAGCACGCGCATGGCATCGATAAATCCGTCGCCCTCTTTGCCCAGCAGGTTTTCATTGGGCACAAAGCAATCCTCGAAGATCAGTTCCGCCGTATCGCTGGCACGCAGGCCGAGCTTGTTTTCTTTTTTCCCGGCGCGGAAACCTTTCGTGCCTTTCTCCACCGCGAACGCGGAGAGCCCGTGGGTATGGGCCGCGCGATCGGTTACCGCCAGCACGACCGACACATCAGCATAGTGACCATTAGTGATGAAGGTCTTGGAGCCATTCAGGACCCATCCGCCTTTGGCGCGGGTGGCAGTCATGCGGGCGCTGCCGGCATCGGATCCGGCAGAGGGCTCGGTCAGTCCCCAGGCGCCGATGAACTCGCCGGTGGTCAGCTTGCGAGACGTATTTTTTCTTCTGGGCTTCATTGCCCGCAAGAAAAATGTGGTTCGTGCACAGCGAGGTATGGGCGGCGACGATGATGCCGACCGATCCATCGACCCGAGAAAGTTCCTCGATGGCGGTGACATACTCGACGTATCCCATGCCGGCGCCGCCGTATTCGGGCGGAAAGATCGCGCCCATCAGGCCGAGCGTGCCCAGTTCCTTGACGATGGCGAGAGGGAATTCGGCGGCTTCATCCCACTTCATTACATTAGGAGCGATCTCGCGTTCGGCAAACTCGCGAACGCTTTTCTTGAGTTGTAGCTGTTCTTCGTTCAGTTGAAAATCCAAGAATCCTCCATCTGGATGTCGCTGATCGGGCTCGCGGGAATTATTGTCGAACAAAGCACGCGATTGGAACGGCGGAGCCAACAATCGACTCGGTATCGACCGCGCGCGGGGAGGCGCGGAATCGTTGCTCCAACGATTCATTTAAGCACGAGGAGCGGGTGAGAATGAAACGCCGGTACCGACCGGTTGGTTTAGTGCGCGGGAGTACATGGCCGCTTGGCTACATTTTTATTCGACATAGACCGCGACCGAGGACGCCCGCCGCACCACCGCCGCCGGGACGGCGGCGCTACGGTCGAACTTTTACTGTCTTCTAAGAACTTTCTTCGCGAGCCAGAGGGGAGCTACGAAGACATGAATAGGATTGGTCAGAAAGGCCGGCTTATTGCCTTCGATGAAGTGTCCCAACCATGCCAGCGCGAATGCAGTCGGAATGAGCAGCAGAGCGATAATCCAATGCCACCAGACGACAATCAAGGAAGAGAAACCGACGGGAATCGCGATCATGTGCAGGGCGCGATTCACAGGATGGTTATGCGCGCCATCGTAGTGCGAGTAAAGACCCATGTTCCACCCCCACTCCTCTTAACGTACACCTATCGGCCAATGGAGGAGTACCCCCAGTACTGCACGTAGAACCAGCAAAATACCAACCAGCAGAAAAACGACTCCGTTGACTAAGACCCATTTTTCATCCGTCATCGAACCGACTCTCGGCAGGAAGGTAGTTATCCGGAAGAGAACCCTTGTTACGAAATTCCTTTGGGGATTCAAAGACGTCACTACGTACAGCATCCCGCCCGCACACATCACTATTCCGAGGAGCGCTAGGCTAAACAGGCTAGACTTCACATCTCCGTTCATTTGCAACAACTCCATTTGGGGGATGACGTGGCTGCCGTGAAGCCACCGACAGCTCTTACTCCAAAATCGAGCCCCCCACGGCGAGCCTGTTGGGACAGCATTATATCCCTGCGTCGCTGGTCTGCGCACGTTGGGAGGGGTTTGTCATGCCCGGCTGACAGCTTCAGTGGTGGGATCGAAAAGACTAGTAAAAAAAGCCGGAGCCTCGTGAGCCCCGGCTGTCCAGTTGGTGTGTGCCCGGATAAAAATCGAACAGATCCGATTACGCGCTGCGGCGCGGCCGCACGGTCAAATCTCGAACTTGAGCGAGAATGCTCGACATCTGCATGCCGTTCAGTTGAGACACGAAGGGAAACACTTCCGCCACGAATTGATCTTCCATCAACTCGCGCACTTCTTCCTGGCGGCTGCGCTCTCCACCGGTGAGCAGACTGGGCACGCTGACTTCCAATGCGCGAGCCAGGCGCTCCAGCGACGACAAGGTCGGCGTCGCCTTCTCGTTTTCGATCTTTGAGACGTACGTGCGCGGCACCGACATGCGCAGCGCCAGTTGACGCTGGCTCATGCCATTGCGCAGGCGCAGCGAGCGAATGGACTGCGCCAGATGCAGATGACCGCGTCCATTGGAGTTGATATTGATTGGTGGAGCTTGCGGCTCCGGCGTCATGGCGGCGATCTCCGCCTCGTCCTCATCCAATGACAGATGACAACGGCGGCAAAGACTATTGCTTGTGCGGAATTGAACCAGCAGACAGCGGTCGCACCGTACAACTTCCCGGGAATCCACGGGAGCTAGTGTGGTAGCCATCAAGGTTTGGGAGTGCCAGAGCAGGGGCTACTCTCAAAGCCAACTGATGGGTAGCCTGCTGGATTGGGCCTGTGGAAGTCAAGCAAAAAGAAGAAGCGAGCGGCGTTTCTCCGGTAAAATTCGGAACAGGTGGCACAATCCACGGGAAAACAGGGGCAAAACCATGAATCAGCGCGAGGCCGCATGGTGTTTACTAACTGAGTTCACCCAGTCAGAAAGTCTTCGCAAACATGCGTTGTCGGTCGAGGCGTGCATGCGCGCATACGCCCGCAAAACGGGAGCGAACGAAGAATTGTGGGGAGTCGTCGGACTGCTTCATGATTTCGATTACGAGAAATATCCGAGCGCCGAGGAGCATCCGTACCGGGGCAGCGAAATCTTGCGCGAGCGCGGCTACTCGGAAGAGGTGCGGCGCGCCATCATGTCGCATGCGGAATACTCGGGAGTGCCCCGCGTCACGCCCATGGAGAAAACACTCTTCGCCTGCGATGAGCTGGCGGGATTCATCACGGCCTGCACGCTGGTGAAACCGGGCAAATCACTCGCGGAAGTCGAAGCCAAGTCAGTGCGAAAGAAGATGAAGGACAAGGCGTTCGCTCGCAGCGTGAACCGTGACGACATCAACACTGGAGCTGCCGACCTTGGATTGGAGTTGGAGGAGCACATCGCTTTCTGCATCGAGGCCATGAAAGCGATCGCGGGCGAGTTGGGGTTGGATGGGTCCGCCGCGAATGGGCCGGCCGCGAAGTCTGCATGAGCAGGGTGTCGCTGGCGAGCGAATTAGTGTGGGGACGGGGCTTTGCCCCGTCCTTGCGGGGCAGAGCCCCGCCACCACACGATTTTTCAAACTATTGCAGAACGGTTGCGACTTTCCCGCGGGCAATTAGTTCGGCGATGCGCGCGAAATCCTGATACATGACTCGGTCCTGCTGCATGATTGCGCACACGCTGCGGATCGCGGCGTGGGCTTGCTGCAATGGCCTCGACGATTTAAGCGGAGCCAGGAAATCAATTGCCTGGGCCGCCGCCATAGCCTCGATCGCCAGTGTGTTGCGCGCGTTCTCGACGACCCGCTTCAACTTGTTCGCCGCCGTCATGCCCATCGAAACGTAATCTTCTTTATTGCCCGAGGTGGTGATCGAGTCGACGGACGCGGGATGCGCCAGCACTTTATTTTCGCTTACCAGCGCAGCCGCGGTGACCTGCGGCATCATGAATCCGGAATTGAGGCCGGCGCCGGGCGCGAGAAATGGCGGCAGGCCCTCGCTGAGCGCGGGGTTGACGAGGCGCTCCAGACGCCGTTCGCTGATACCAGCCAGCGCGCTCAAAGCAATCGCGAGGAAGTCGAGCGCGAATGCAATGGGCTCGCCATGAAAATTTCCTCCCGAGAGCACGTCGCCTTCACCGTCCGTTTCCTTGGGATTTTTCACAAAGACCAGCGGATTGTCGACGGCGGAGTTCATCTCGGTTTCAAAAACCGCGCGGCAATGGGTGAGCGTGTCGCGCACGGCGCCATGTACCTGCGGGATGCAGCGCAGGGAATAAGCATCCTGCACGCGGCCGCAGTCACGATGCGATTCGCGGATTTCACTTCCTTCCAGAAGACGGCGGAGGTTGGCCGCCGACTTGATTTGTCCAGCGTGAGGGCGCGCCTTTTGAATGCGCTCATCGTAAGCGACGTTGGTTCCCTTAAGGGCATCGCACGACATGGCGCCGATCACGTCGGCCGAATCGACGAGCGTTTCGGCCGCGAGTTGCATCAGCGTGCCTATGGCGAGCATGGCCTGTGTTCCGTTGATCAGCGATACGGCTTCCTTGGCTTCCAGCACGATCGGCTTGATTTGCGCGCGCTTCAGCGCTTCGGCGCTCGGAATTCGTCCGCCCTTTTCGTCGAAACATTCGCCTTCGCCAATCAGCGCGAGCGCGAGATGCGCCAGCGGAGCAAGATCGCCACTCGCGCCCACACTTCCCTGCGAGGGCACAAACGGAGTCACGCCCCGGTTCAGCATCTCGCAAATCGTGTCGATCGCGACGGCTCGTACGCCCGAATTGCCTTTGGAGAGCGAATTCGCGCGCAGCAGCATCATGGCGCGCGTGTCGGCGATAGCAAGCGGCTCGCCCACGCCGACTGAGTGGGAGCGGATCAGGTTCAGCTGCAATTCGCGGATCTGGTCTCCGGCAATGCGCACGTCGCTCAACTTGCCGACGCCGGTGGTGATCGCGTACGAGAGCTGATTGTTGGCGACCAGCGTATCGACGACGGCACGCGCGCGGTTGACGGCTTCGCGCGCTTCGGGCAGAAGCAGCACCGGGCGCTTTTCAAGAGCGACTTCGCGCACGGCCTCGAGGGTCAGATCGTTTCCGTTAATGTGGAGAGCTTGCAAGGGAGTTATCGGTCCTCAGTTGTCAGTAACACGCATTCCTACCGCGCCGCGAAACACCCGCAGGTAGCGATCGGGCAGTTTTCGCGGCTTCATTTGTGCATCGGCCACAATGTGAGTGGTCTCGCCTTCGGCGAGCAGTTCACCACTTTCAGCGCGCAATAATTCGTAGCCGAAGTGAATCACACTCTCGCGCACGTGCTTCAGGTATGTGCGGACGACAACCTCGTCATCATAATGCACAGGAGCCTTGTAGCGGCAGCGCGCATCGACGACGGCGATGAAGCAGCCGTCCTCGGTTTCCATTTCTTTATAGCTGAAGCCGAGCTGGCGCAGCAGTTCGACCCGGCCCACTTCGAACCAGATGAAATGGTTCGCATGGTAGACGACGCCCATCTGGTCGGTCTCAGCATAGCGGACGCGGATGCGGGTTTCATTCACCGCTTGATTTATATTCACTGCTATCGATGTTTCCTTCCCGCTCATTGCCCCATCCACTTTGGCTTGCGCTTTTCCAGGAACGAAGTTACACCTTCGCGAAAATCGGCGGTTGCGCGGATGGCGGCATTTTCGCGAAGGGCCGATTCAACCTGCGAATCCAGTTCCGCGCGCGCGTGCTCGGTGAGCAGACGCTTGGTGTGAGCGAGCGACACGGGACTGTTCTCCATCAACTGCCCCGCGAGTTCGCGCGCCTGTTCCATCAGTTTTTCGGGCGGGACGATTCGCGTGAGCAGGCCAATTCGCAAGGCTTCCTCGGCGTCGAAGATACGCCCGGTGAGAAGAAGATCGCGCGCAATTTTTTCTCCGACCTGCCGTAACAAGAAAGTCGAAACAATGGCGGGCACAAATCCGATGCGGACTTCGGTGTATCCAAACTTGGCTTCCGGCACCGCCAGCGTGAAATCGCAGAGCAGCGCGAGACCAGTCCCTCCGGCAATCGCGGCTCCATTGACGGCCGCAATGGTCGGCTTGGGAAATTCGTAGAGCGACCGGAACAGACCGACCATGGTGCGCGAGTCTTCGAGACTTTGCTCGGGAGTGCGGCCGATCAGCGATTTCAAATTGTCGAGATCCATGCCGGAGCAGAAGGCCCTCCCTGCCCCGGTCAGGATCAGGACTCGTGCGGATGAGCTTTTTACCTCGTCCAGCGCGCGCAGCAGATCGGCAATCAGTTCATAGCTGATGGCGTTGCGTTTGTCGGGGCGGTTGAGGGTGAGGGTGGCGACGCCGTTATCGAATGCGAGTTGGAGCGTGTTGTAGTTCATGCGTAAACCAGAAATGAACGTATCAGAATTGAGCTTTTTGTTTGTCATCCTTAGATGAAAACAGGCATACCTGTCCACAAGCATTTGGGCGGCGATGCGGACAGGCTTCGATTGAAGAAACCGGAGCAGGTCCCGCCTGCCCCAGGGTTCCCGGATCTCCCGCGCGATGCAAACTCTAAATCAATACGTTTGGCTTTCGTAAGCGCCCATATCGCAGCCCGTCGTCTCCCCTCCCCCGGGACGCCGCAGGCCGCGCTGGTCGGTCGTTAGAAGGTTCCCTGCAAAGTCACGGCAGCCGGCGGGATTGCCCGCGTCGAGTGCCGGGCTCCCTTTCTGCAGCGCCATCGTTTGAGTCGCGCCTCCGTTCTTGGTCAACTTGCCGAGCTTGGGATTCTTGTTGTTAAGATCTCCGGAATTGCTGAAGTTGCAGGAACTGTCGCTGCTCAGGTTGTAGCCGTCGGAGGTGATCGTGCCGGCACAGTTCCCGCCGTAGCCGATGTTTGCGACAATGCTGTTTTGGATGAGAAACGAGCCTCCCGCGTTGCTGAGAGCCCCTCCTCCGCCGCCACTAGTCGCGGCGTTGATGCCAAAAGTCGAATTACTGATCTGAACGGTTCCCCCCTGGCTGTAGATCGCTCCGCCGCCCGTCGTGGCGCTGTTCAGGTAGAAAGTACTATTTGTAACGGAAAGAGTCCCCGCATAGTTGAAAATCGCGCCGCCGTAGCCCCCGTTGTTCCCTTGCGACTGATTGTTGCTGAATGTGCTGGCCGTGATGGTCAGTGTGCCGCCGTTGCAGATGGCGCCGCCGGAGGTGTAATTATTATTCGCGTAGTTGCTGTAGAAGGTCGAGTTGGTGATTGTCATCGTGCTGCGGTTGTCGATGGCCCCGCAGCTCGCGCTGTGTCCGAAGAAATAGGGGCTATTCCCGCTGAGGTTAGAATTGTTGATAGTCGCTGTCCCGGTGTTAAGGATGGCGCCGCCGCTGAGCGCCGTATTCACGTAGAAAAAGCTGTTGTTGACGGTAAGCGTGCCCGAATTGTTGACGCCTCCGCCGCCCGGAGAATACCCGACACCGTTTTTGATGGTGAGATTCGACAGCGTAAGACTGATGCCGCTGGCGACCGTGAAGACATTGGCGGTCTGTGTGCCGTCGACGATGGTGGTCGCCCCCTTGGCGCCGTTCAGCGTGAGGTTAAATGGGATGCTTAGATTTTCCTGATAAGTCGCCGCCGCGATCTGAATGGTGTCGCCGGACGCTGCCAGCGAGATCGCATGTCCGATGCTGGCGCACGCCGTGGCTTTCGTCTTGCAGTTATTGCCGTCGTCGCCCTTGGCCCCATTGACATACCATGTGCCAGCGAGCGCTGGCGAAGACATCATGATCAGAGCGACGACAACCCGGACAACGCTGAACTTCAACATGTTGACTCCCCCGGAAAACCTCTTGCGACAACCGACAAAGGAGCGTAATTGTAAGTCGTTAACCTCAATGTTTCAAGCATTTTCGGAGGGCGGGTGGCCCACCTTTCGCGATTTCGGTGTTTCCCTTCCCCCTAACGCGAATTCTCTTAGTGCCTTTGCGCGAATGCTCCATCTCTCATGATTTTCGAGATACAGGTAAGTCGGGTGGTGCTGGAAGGCGCGTAGCGCAAGAAGACACCTGGCGCAAGAAACGCCTGGCGCAATGAAGACACCTGGCGCAAGAAAAACGCCTGGCGCAAGAAGACGGGTGGCGCTGGAAAAAGTGGACCAGATACGTTCGCACTTTGAGCCGCGAAGCGGCGTGAGAATAAAGCCCACGGCGCAAGCCGTGGGTCAAAAGTGGAACACGACACAGCCCCGAAGGGGCGAAAGAACGGCCACACCCGGACTCGGGATTAACGCGACGTTCAGCAGTTTTTCTTTCACCTCAGTGGCGTGAAGAAACCGGGGTACGTCCCCACATTTGTCCTGAGCCTGCCACCCACAGTTGAGCCAGATCTCTGAGGTTGCGTTTGTAGGTACGCGTTACCAGATACTTTTTCCCACCTTTTACGCGCAGCCTGTACTCCCCCGTCGGCAGAGGTTCGATCTCCTCCACGGCCGAACTATTCACGACCACCGAGCGGTGGATGCGAATAAAACCGTAGGGTTTGAGCTTCTCCGCCATGGACGAGAGAGACTCATGCACTAAGTATGCGTTAGGTCGGTGTTGCAACGACACATAGTTACCTTCGGCTTGCACTGCCAGTATGTCGGATAACTCCAGGAGTACGATGCTACCCTTCGCCTTGAACGCGATTCGTGGCGCCTGTCGTTCAGTTCTACGTGTTGCTATAACTTCCAACTGCCGCAAGACGCGCATAAGGTTTGTAGCATCATCTCGGATTACCGGGAGCAATGATGTATCTGCAGCTTCGCAGAACCCGTCCGCTGTCGGTTCAAGAGTGTAATCCCGTCTGCTCTTGGGAAAGCAAATCGTAGCTCCCCGCAACGGGCTAGCCGAATCGTCCGCATTGGTGTAAGCAGTTTGTTGCACAAACATCTCGCGTGCAATGGCCTTCTGATCCTGAATTTCGCCGGCCCTCATGATGGAACCCCTTGCTCTCGTTTCGACTTCCTGGTACCCAGGTAAGATTGCCGAATTACTTCTGCCCAGTACTTACTGCCGACGGAAAGCTGGATTGCTCGCCGAAATAGCACTCAATGGATTGCAACTTGCCGTTCCTGATTCTGAGGTACTCCACGTTCCGGAACGATTTACCGTCCTTGGTGTGGCAAAGATACTTCACAAAAGCATCCTCCGTGCCCGTGGAGACTCGCTCCAGGTCAAAATGTTTAATGAAATCGATCTGTGTTTCCCAGCATCGGGTTTTGAAAGTGCTCTTGCTGATGTGGTCGTCGCCGGCCGCGCTTGTAAAGGTGAAGTTATCGGCGAGCAGGCTATCCACTGGGCCCCAGTCTCTCTTCTCCCAGGCCGCGTACCACTTCCGGACGACCTCCCCGTTCGTTAAGTTCTGCCCTCCCGATGCGCTGGCGCCTACCGGTCCCGGCAGGCTCACGGCGCCCACCAGCGCGCAGGCGCTCGTTGCGAGTAGATTCCGGCGCGACACTGCGATCCCCGTCATTGTCATTGTTCGATCTCCTTTTTTATGATCTAGTTCATGATCTGGTTATGAAGCGCTTCGCCCGTTCGCAAATGCTGACCGTCGAAGCATACGAACCGGTTGGTATGTAAACAGTGCCAAACCGCTCCTTTGAGATACCGATGCGATCAACCTCGCTTGCGGTTGCCCGGCGTGCGCAGGGATCGCAGCCAATCCACGATATTTCTGATCCCCGCTTTCATCACCTTCGGATCCTGAGCATTCTTTGCCAGCGATGCATAGCCTTCGACCATCGCGATCAGTAAGCCGGCGGCCTCAGCGGGGTTCACCTCGCGGCGAACCCTTCCGTGGGTCTGGCCCTCTCGCAATGCGGAGGCCACGGCCTCCCGCCAGGCATCGAAGATGGTCGCCAGCCGTTTCCGGAATCCCGCGTCAAGAGGAGACATTTCCTGCGCCAGATTGTTCAGTTGGCACCCGCCCCGTACATCCGCCGGCCGCACAGGTATACGTCGAGCAGCCCCGATCAAAGCGTCGATAGGGTCTTTGCCGCTCTGTAGAGGGCGCACCCACTTGCCGTGGACGTCGGGAGCTATGACCTCTTCGACGACGGCGTATCCCAGGGCTTCCTTGCTGTCGAAGTGGTAGTACAGTGCGCCCTTGGTGACCCCGGCTACCGCCAGCATGGTGTCCAGGCTGGCACTCTGGAAACCCGTTCTATAGATCTCGCGGGATGCCGCCTGCAGCAAGCGCTCCCGCGTGCGCTCAGAATCGCGCAGCCCAGCCGCTCTATATTTCGGACTCTTGCGTGCCGCCAACATACCAACCAGTCTGTATGTTAATTATCCAAAAGTCAATCGCAATTAAGAAGTCTGACCTTGGGCGGCTGACGTTCTCGAATTCCGTAGCCTCCCGCCCAGCGTGTATGAAAAGTTGGAGAAACACCGCCCTACCCGTTTTGAGATCGTCCCGGAAGGTTGTTAGTCCGTCACTCGTTTTCGAACTCTGAAGCGTTGGGCCTGTTGTCTCGCGTAATCGTTGTGAACGTGGAACACCACATGCTCCCTCAGTTCTCACTCAGCAGGAGTCTGTGGGGTTGTGAGCCAATTCTGCTTTCAATTGCACACTAACTGTCCGAGCGCCGGGTGGTACCTGACGTCAATCGCCAGTCATCCCGGCACCACGACTTTACCGGAGGAAAAGACGAGATATGATCACGCTTAGACAGCTGCGGAATTTCTGGATACTCGGGGTTGCGACGATGGTTCTGGCTTGCTTCAGCAATGCGGTCGCGCAAGCGCGCTACAAAGTTCAGGATTTGGGCGTTCAGAACCCTGACAACCTGGGCATGGCCATGGGCCTCAATAATCACGGCTGGACGTTGAATATGGAGCAACGCCTGGATCCTTTCAGCATTTCCCTTTCCGCCCACCTCGTGCAAGGCACCGATAGCATCAGCATCGGCGAACTCAAGCTCGAACTCGGCACGCTGGGAGGACCGAACAGTTCCATCAATTGGAACGGAATCAACGACCCCGGGGAAGCCGTCGGCATGTCCGAGACATCAGTGCCAGACCCCAATGGCGAAGACCTTTGCGGTTTCGGCACACACCTTACTTGTCTTCCATTTCTTTGGCAAAACGGCGTCATGAGCGCTCTGCCAACGGTGGGCGGGATTAACGGGCAGGCCAGCGCCATCAATAACCGCGGACAAATCGTAGGATATGCGGAAAATGGTATCGTCGACTCCACGTGCCCGCCCGGCATCATTAATAATCGGATTGACCTGCCGGTGTTGTGGCACAAAGGCAAAGCCCAAGTTCTTCCTACCATCGGTAGCGATCCAGACGGCGTCGCATACGGCATCAACAATCAAGGTCAAGCCGTAGGCTACTCGGGAACCTGCACCGCAGCGAATTACGCCGTAGTGTGGGAAAACGGCACTGCCACCGCGCTTCAGGACCTCGGAGATCCGGGCGCCATCGCCTACGCCATTAACAGCCACGGTCAAATTGTGGGGCAAGCCGTTAATTCTGACGGCACACCCTTGGCCGCTCTTTGGCAGAACAATACCGTCACAGCCCTCGGCGGCCTTCTGCCGGGAGACGTTGCCACCTTTGCCACCAGCATCAACAACCGGGGCCAGGTGGTAGGAAGCTCCTTCAACTCCAACAATGGCGCCAGCTGGTCCCACGGCCTCCTCTGGCAGAACGGCGTGATGACCGACCTCAACTCTGTATTTCCGGCAAGTTCCCACCTCTACGTAATCTCGGCGAGCAACATCAATGACAGCGGACAAATCGCGGGTATGGCGGTCGATATGGCCGGGCCGCACGCGAACAATATCGTTCATGCCTTTCTGGCAACCCCGGTAGACGAAGACCTGGGCGAGTCGATTGCAGACGTCATACTTACGCATCCGCAAATCAATTTGCCCGCGGCGAATGTCGGCAAGCAGCTTTCGCCGAGGTCCGCACACTGCTCAATCCACGATCAAGGCATTTTCTGAGCTTCCGTACCAGATTTCGGGGTGGCGCAGCCGTTCATCGCTGCGATAAGTCGCCTTACACCCTGCGGAAAAATGCCGCGTAGAGACGGGGCTTGCCCCGTCTCCGGGGTGCCGATGAACTATGGTCGAGCAGAACGCGAAGAACACAAGTTCCACTCGTGCCATAAATCGGCGCCCAATATTTGTCATCCTGAGAGTGTGTAACTTTTTGTGCCCCAGGTTCGCGCGCGTTCTCTGCGCGCTAACCTGGGCTTACTCGGGTCATCCTGAGCGGAGCGCTGTGAAGCGAAGCGCAGCAGTGCGCAGTCGAAGGACCCCTACTCACCCCGAATAACCTTCTTTCCGGCGGGGTCGACCACTTCATAGTTTTCCGAAACAACTTTGCTTTTGGGTGGCGCAGCGGTTCACCGCTGCGATAAGTCGCCTGTTCTGATTTGGGCGCTACAGTGCGCCGAAAAACTCCGGAATCCGGCACGAACCGGAAGGGCACCAGTTCCACTCGTGCCATAAATCGAGACCAATGTTTGTCATCCTGAGCGGAGCGCTGTGAAGCGAAGCGCAGCAGCGCGCAGTCGAAGACCTGCCCCGAGCGAAGCCGAAGGGACCCTTGCGTCCACCTGTCCCTGCAATGTCGCAGCAGAGAATCCTCTCAACAGGCCTGAAATCCCGGGACAGACGGGGTCTCCCAAAAGACCAACTGAATCAGGCTTGTTCCAATTCAGCCAACTTACTTCCGAGCGAATCAACCATCGGAAGCAACAGCCTGCCCAGCGAGTTGCTGACTGTTCGGCGTCTTGCCTCCTCAAGATCGCCCTTGTCCACTTGATCAAGCAACCACAAACCCATAATTGTTGACGAAATCTTGTATATGTTTCTGATTTCTTGCTCGCGTTTCGGATTCCCGTAAACATAGCGTTTGTAGTGCCGGTTATCCATGTTCACGAGCGACGTCTTCGATTGATCGTCATTGGACATGATCGTGACTACGTCTTCATCGGACGCGATTTCGATAGCATCTGACCATCCGTCTTTCTTGATTTCTTTGATCTCTGGCAAGGCCAGAGTCGAAACCTTTGGCGGCTTCGGTGGATTCGGCGGATGTTTCTTGGGCTGCGTCGGCGAATCGATCTCCAGCCAAAAACGAACGGAGAAGTAGCCTTCTGTCGAATTGGGGCTTGTTAACATCACCTTTACCTCAACGCGATGGCCGACCTGCGCGGTATTATCTGGGGCAAGTTGCAATTCAAGCCGCCCGTTGTAGAGGCTCGTACTTTTGACCAGCGCTTCGGGCCTTATGATGAGTTTCCCGGGTTCAAAAGCGCGAACGAGATAATCGTTTTCTGCATCGGTCAGCAAAATCACCCGGCAGTATGAGTTCTGTGGGCACTTTTAAACGAACTCATCATTTTCGTGCGCATCTTCGAGTTTCAAGAACGTAGGGAATCGCTGCCCGTCAAATTTTGGAGTTGGCTGATCACCGGGCTTGGGAACTTTGATTTTGAGACCTATACCCAGAATTTCGGCTAGCGCTCGGTTTTGGGCCACGAGCTTTTCAAACAGTTCTATGGATTCTGATTCCTCGGTAAATTGTTCCTCAACGGTTTCTCTGTGCCGTCTCTCATTCCACTCGCGCAGGCCAGGATGCTTGTGAAGGAAGTCAGCCAACGCAGACTCCAGGAAATCCTTTTCCTGAACGTCTCGCTGCCGATCCCGGCTGGTCATGAACATCGATTGATCAGTTGCTGATCAAGCCGCGAGCAGTCGATGTTAATCAGGAGTTGTTTTTGAACCCAAGGGAGATTAACCGAATGTCGACGGAAAAAATCATTCGGCAATGCGCCATGCGACTGCCCGTTGATAGTATAGATGATCGCCTCTCGCGAGCTTACCCAGCGCGAAATTTCTGCATTCTTTTTGAACAAACAGATACGTCCGTCAACCATCCCAACCTTTGGGATATTGAGTGTGAAATTGCACGGAAAGCCCTCTTCTAAGACGTCGCCTTTGTCGTCTTCCAGGCGGATGTTCATTCCCGAAAAGGTGCTTCGAGTGTGTGGCCTTTGTATCCCCGAGTTTCGTGGATCCGCATCGGAACAACAACCGTCCATAGCTTGCTCGAAAGAGCCCGATAAAAATCTACAGTCGCCATCGTCCTTGTGCTCCCAGGGAGGTCATACTCATAGAGTTTTACGATGGTCCCCTGCTTTGTTGGACGCTTATAGGGGGTGCTCTCACCGTCCGGATATATCAAGATTTCGTCAAGATCGAGTTCGCAGACCTCTCCCTTCGGTGCGAGGTACTCATATCGCTCGTTCTTTTCGTTTTTCAGGGGAGGCCGTTTCCTGACGACTGTGAACCCCCATTTCGGATTCTTGACGCCCGGGATGGCAGCGTTGCGCCTCGAAGCGATTAACTGATAGTTCTTATTGGGGCTGCAGTGAGTCAAGCTGCCTGTGCTTCCCATATTGAACTTGCCTTGCACGAATGGAACTGACGTTTTGTTGCTTCGCAGCAAGGACACCAATGTATCTTTGAAATCTTCCGGTTTTTGGCCCTCGCCGGTATCGACTACTATCACGCACGGATTACCTTCATTCGGCTTCTGGCCGGTAACGATGATGCTTATATTCCGCTCCGCAAGTTCGGTCCGCTGTGCTGCTGACCACTTGGCCAGATTCCCCTCTGGGACGTTCAGGAACTGCTCCGCTGCTTCGCTCATTGATCGAGGCACTAGGTTGCTGCGCGGATCAAGATTTCTCGCAAAGCATTCGCGCATCAAGACTGCATCAATCGAATTGACAACCTTTTCAACTAAAGCGCCAATAGCATCTGCCTGTTGCGCCCCGATGATCCCGTAGTTGTTTTCGATCCCGCCATAGGGGAGCCAATTAGAATCGGAGAATTTTTCCAAGCCGAAAACTGTAAGAGCGTCGGTCACGTCCTCCTCGCGCTCGGCCCTCAACAAATCGGCAAACAATTCTTCGTATGCCATAGCTTTCCTCGGCCGCGATTACTTCAGCCAGTGAATTTTGATTTCCCTTTCGAGCGGCTTGAATTCCAGGTCGCCGGTGACGAGTTCAGCCCGCCTCTCCTTTGCCAGAGCGGCAGCAAAGGCGTCGGCCAAACTCATTTTGAAACGTGCCTTGAAATCGGCCGCGATGTCGGCCAGCGCGCGGGTCGTGGAATGAAAATCAATCGGCAGTCCCTGAAGAACCTTTGCGGCTTCCGCCCACGCCTCCGCGCCGTCCTTCTTCACAATGGAGTACTTCACCTCGGCGTAGTTCACATCCGTCATGAGGAGCGGGCTGTCCTTTTTGCCGGCGGAGACGAGCAGATTTTCCATCGTCTCCGCCCCCGGCTCGTCGCGGAAGTAGGCGATAAGTGCGAAGCTGTCGAGCACCTTAGCCGGCATGGCGCTCCTCCAGTGCCCGTTCCTGCTTCTTGTGCTCGGCCCAGTCCCCCGTCAGCGGTTTGCCTCCCGGCGTACGCTTGAGGATGCCGCGCCCGCGCTTGATGAGCGCCGCTGTCATGGGTTTGAGAAGGATTCCCTCCGGTGTGGCTTGGACCACGGCCTTTGTCCCATCCTCAATGTCGAATTGTTTGCGCAGGCGAAGCGGGATGACGACCTGCCCCTTCGTCGTAAACCATACGGTTTCGAGTTTTTCAGTCATACTGATAAGATATAGTATGACGCAGAACAACAAGTCCGTCAATATTCATTGAGTAGGATTTTTGTTGCCGGGAGGAGTCCGCGGTACCGGTCGCCAGAAATGTGGGGACGAACTCGGCGGAGGCAGCGCGAAGCGGCATGGGACGTGGGCCGTTCGGGCGGGAGGGGATTTGGGAATTTCTCGAATTCCGCGCCAATATCATGCCCTGTCAACTTGACAAAATCCAGCCCCGGAAACCCCATCCAACACGGAAAGCGAAGCAACCCAAAACGAGTAACTCCTTTACTCCCGGATACTTCGCCGTAAGTGCCTCATTTTAAAACCGCGAACCACCAATCCGGGCTAACCCCAGCATTTTTATGGGTTAAATGAAGCCCAAAGTAGCTAGACCCATAACCAGACAGTAAACATCCCGCCCAACGAAAATCCCCGATTCCCCCAATTTCACGACGCCCGCAAACCAACTTTATTTTGTTCGCAGTTCCTTCGCCAAAGTAATCACAATACTGTACGTACAACAATGTCAGACAAGTGTTCCACGTGGAACACTTTGGGTTGGGAGATTGATTGGGAAAGTGGTGAGATTGCGCTACTCGCCACCGATTCTCTTTAAAACAGATTCTCTTCAAAATCGACCAGCGCCCGCAGCGGCCCCAGCCAGGGTTCATAGCGTCGCCAGCGCTCGACCGAGGTGCGGTATATCTTCTGCCGTGTCTGCCACTTACTGGGAGTCCGCACCGCCCGCGGATTCGCTTCCGGCCGCAGGCACGCGTCATCCCACTCGAGGCCGCAGGCCGCGATCATCCGCCGGATGACCGGTTCGGGCGCACCCGTCAACTCCTCGTAATCGACCTCGATGAAGCGGTCCGCCGGCAGCACCCTCCGCCAATGGTCCGTAAGCCGCTGATAACTATGGAAATACGAGACCAGCTCCGGACCCCCCGTCGGAAACGCCAGCGTCGGATGGAAATGAGTTTGATGAATCGAGAGCGCCGTATCAACCGCCGCGCGCCGGCAATGAATGATGGTCGCGCGCGGAAACGCCAGGTGAATCAGCCCAGCCCAAAGAAAGTTGAATGGCATCTTGTCAGTCACGCGCGCCGCCTTAGGCGCAATCGCGCTCAACAGGCTGAGATAATCTACCGTCACCTTGGCCAGGAACTCCTTATCCAGCAACTCATTAGCGACGAACTCCGCGCTCAGGAATTCCGTGGCAACGACCGGTGTCTCATTCCCTGCGGCTTCAGACGGGTGCCACTCCGCCCCGCGCTGGTTCCAGAAATGCAACTCGCCGCCCGCCCCAACCTCGGGATGCATGGAGACTATCTGCTCAACCAGAGTTGTGCCCGACCGCGGCATGCCGATGATCAGCACCGGCGTCCGATCCGGGCTGCCGAGTTCCGGCGCCCGCGCCATCAATTCCGGCGTGCAGCGGGCGATCAGGCGATCAATCTCGATCGCGAACGCCGCCGAGTCGAACGACCGAAAGCCGCGACGGACGGCGTCTGCGGCGTCGCAATGCTGCATGGCCAACGCGTGGTCGCCAAGATCCTCCGCCGCCTTGCCGATCGCGAGGTGAAGACGCTGGCGTTGCCCCGCTTCCAGTCCGGGCGTGGCCAGCGCGGATTGCATCTGTTGCAGCAGGCCGTCGTCCTTGTCATTGCTCGTAACGGCGCGGCACCGCACCAGCTCGTAGTAGCTTCCCGCCAGCAGCGGAGCGATCGCGATCGTGCGTTCGAAGCATGCCCGAGCCTCGTCGAAACGGCCAAACTCAGAAAGCAGATTGCCCAGCAGATCATAGGCCATGGCGTTCGCCGGATCGGCCACCAGCGACTCTCGCAAGGCCTGTTCGGCTTCCTGATTGCGATCCTCGGTCAGCAGCGCCCGCGCATTGGCCAGGCGGCCGTAGCTGGTCTTAGCCGCGGTCGCCGCGGCGCGCCGAAAACAGCCAATCGCCTGGTCGCGATGGCCGATCGTATGGAACAAGACGCCGGCGCGGAACCACGCCTCAGCGAGGGATGGGAGCAGCTTCGTGGTGCGCTCGTATGCAGCGATTGCACCGCCGATGTTGCCCAGTTTCTCCAGGGCGATGCCTAATCGGAAATATGCATCGGCGTACTGCGGGTTGTTGGCGACGGCCTGCTGCAATGCCGCGATGGCATCCGGTATGCGGCCGACCTCGAGGCAGGCGAGGCCGAGGTCGTGCTGGATGATGGGATTGGACGGTTGTAGCAGCGCTGCATCGCGCAACGGGGCAATCGCATCGGCCGGTCGTCCGGCCCTCAGAAACTTAGTGGCCAACGCAAGCAGAGGCGCCACCTGCTGCGGCGCGGCTGGGTTTGGAGACTGGGACATGACGCGAACCTAGTGTGGAAGCTGTAGCGTGGCCATCGGAATCGCCAACGCGATTGTCACCCGATCATGATCTGTCCGACGACGATCTGCCCGGCGACGATCTGCCAACCCGTAGAATTTTGCCATAGACCATTCTATACGCGAGCGACCGGGCGGCCGTCAGCAGTCCTTCAAGCTGATATTAAATTTCGAACAAATTCACGACGCGCCGTCTGGCCAACCCGAGCAACCTGCGACTGCAACGCAGCGAGGCAGTTCTTCCGACGGCATCGCAGTCTAATGTGATCAAGACGCGTATAATTTCCTGATGTTGCGAGCAGCTTTACTTGCGCTGCTAGTCGCCTCGCTTCTGGGCGGGTCTTCGCAGGCTCAGCGGGCGGTGGCGTTTCGCAGCCGTGCTGCCGCCAGATCGGATTTTCGCTCAGGCTTTGTCGGGCAGCGCGGCTTCCCAAACAGATTTGTTTCAGGCCGCTCTCGCCATCGCCAGAATAACTTCGGTTCCTTCTTTCTCCCGTACAGCGAGTTGCCGTACGGCGAGCCATTACTGGAGGAGCAATCTGACGCTGAGGCGAATGAGACCGCACCGCCATCCGCGATCTTGCAACCCCACGAACGGATGTCCGAGCCTCGTGTCCCCAAGCCTCTGGTAATCGAGATTCCAGGCGCCGCAAGTTCAGCAGCCGCCAAAATCGTGCCGCCGACCATATTCATTTTGGCAGATGGAGAGCGATTGGTAACTCGACGATTTTTGCTATCGGCAAGTAATTTGTCCGTCAGCATTGACCGTCAGGAGCGCACCGTCCCGATTGCCATGCTCGATATCGACGCGACGATTGCTGCCAATCATGAACGCGGAATTGATTTGCGAATTCCCGCCGACCGCAGTGAGATTTCTTTAAGCTTCTAATTCCCATCGAGTGTGTGATTCCATACCGCATCCTTGGGAGTGCGTGGAGGGCAAGAACGCATGAGAATTCTGCTGCTATTTCTCTTTTCACTCGCGAGCAGCATCACACTATCGGCCCAAGTTTCGACCACCAGTTGATCTGTCACGCCACGACTGCTGTGGAGGTGACTCCAAGGACGGCCGCGATTCGTATCGGAAGCCAAAAATTCGCACCATCACCGCCTTTGTGCGGATTGACCCCTCGCAATACCGACAGCAAATTGAGGAAGCGGTCAGCATGCTTCGTCAAGGGAAAGCCGCATTTGAAAAACGCGGCTATGAAGTGCAAACGATCCGAATAACAACGCAACCGTTTACGCAATATGCAGGCGGCCGATCCGCGACAGAGGCGCTAGCATTTCTTCAAGAGTCTGGACGAAATGTCGAAAAGAGACTCGTTCCTGCTGAACATCGGGCCGCTGACTTTGGCGGACTCATCGGATGCGGCCAAAGTTGAGTTGCTCAGTCAAGTTCTGGCAACCACCAGAGTGAATGCGAGCCTTGTCATTGCGGGCGATGACGGAGTGCATTGGAACGCGATTCGAGCCGCCGCGCAGGTAGTCAAGTACGTCGAGGACCACAGTCCTAACGGTGTGAACAACTTCGATTTTGCGGCAGTCGCGATGGTGCCACCTTATCTACCATTTTTCCCGGCGTCCAATCATGACGGCTCTGGCCGCAAGTTTTCGGTCGGATGGGAAGCCGCTGCATTCGTTGCAGATGTTCTGACCGGGGCCAATCGGAATATGCAAGCGGCGAGAGAACTCTTATCGCGGAACCTTGAGCAGCAGGCACGCGCCGTGGATGCAATTGCCAGGGACGTGGAGAAAGACTCCGGATGGAGCTACATGGGGCTTGACCCAACGCCGGCGCCGAATATGGATTCATCCATCGGAGCCGCGATTGAAACGCTTATCGGGAGCAAGTTCGGCTCCAGTGGTACGCTTTCGGCGGCGGCGATCATCACGCAAGCGGAACGTTCGATTTCGGTTAGCCGGGTCGGCTACTCCGGTCTTATGTTGCCCGTGCTCGAAGACCCGGTACTGTCCGAGCGGTGGAGTGAGGGGACATTCGATCTCGACTCTCTGCTGGCCTATTCGGCGGTGTGCGGCACCGGGCTCGATGCAATTCCGTTGCCCGGTGATGTTTCGCAAGAACAATTAGAACGAATCATGGGCGACGTGGCGAGTCTTGCTTTCAAGTGGCACAAGCCGCTCACGGCCAGACTGATACCCGCACCGGGCAAAAAGGCGGGGGATCGAACGGATTTCGATTTTGGAGTCGCTCAATTCCCGAACACGACTGTAAAGCCGCTGCGATAGCACAATAACAATCCGGGCACTATTTTCTACACTTGTAGCACATCGCCCTCATGGGCGACCATCTCGTACAACACAGGATTGACGAAAAATCCGATGAAGAGGCGGGAGATCAGACCGGCAACAATGACGATGGCAAAGGGCCTTTGCGTATCCGATCCGATGCCGGTGGATAGGGCCGCAGGCAACAATCCCAGGCAGGCGACAAGAGCTGTCATCATGATCGGACGGAGCCGAAGCAACGAGGCTTCCCGTGTGGCGGCGCGAATGCCCATTCCTTCCTGGCGTAACTTGTTAATGTAGGAGACGAGAATCACAGCGGTCTCCACGGAAACCCCGAGCAACGCCAAGAGACCGAGCACGGAAGAAACGCTGAACGGAGTGTGAGTGAGTTTCAGCGCAACGAGCGCTCCCACCGGTTCCGTCATAATGACTCCCAGGGCGATGGTGACCGGGAATTTGAAATTTCCGTAGAGCGCAAACAGGATCATGAAGATCAGCACCACGGCAAGCGGGCCGATAAAGTACATCTGCGATTTGGCATCCAGAAACTGGCTGTATTCGCCGCCCCACGACATCGTGTAGCCTTGCGGTAAGGTCACCGCTTTCTTAACGGCTGCCTGGCCATCTCGCACCGCTCGCTCCAAATCGCGTCCTTCGATGCTGTACTGCACGCCGATGTAGCGGGAGTTATTTTCGCGATAAATAAAGGACGCCCCGCTCCCCTGGGTAATAGTGGCGAGTTGACTGAGCGGGATCTGCTGCCCGTCGGGTGTGCCCACCAACAGGTTTCCAATCTCATGTGCGTTGCTGCGGAATTGGGGCTGCATTCGTACCACCAGATCGAAGAGCTTCTCCCCCTGAATGACCTGGGTGACTGCCTGCCCGCCTACTGCGGCCGAGATCACAGCTTCTACGTCCGCAACATTGATCCCATACCGTGCGATCTTGTTCCGATCGACATCGAGCAGCAGGCTGGGCTGGCCAAGCTCGCGCACTACGGTAAGGTCGGTAAAACCGGGGACATTGGCCAGCGTATTCTTGATCTGGATCGCCTTATCCTGAAGCACGTTCAGGTCTTCACCATAGATTTTGACCGCCAAAGAACTCTTGAGGCCCGTGAGCGCTTCGTCCACGGCATCTTCCGCGGGCTGAGTGTAGTTGAAGATGATCCCGGGAAAAGCCGAGAGTTTTTTGTTAACCGATTCGATCAGCTGTTTTTTATCACTGACCTCGCCGGTCCACGATTTGTCTTTATACGGCTTCAAGCCGACGTAGAACTCGCAGTTAAAAAATCCGGTGGGATCGGTGCCGTCGTCAGGCCGTCCTAACTCGGAACCTACGACGGTAACTTGGGGATAAGACATTAGGATGTCGCGTATCTGGGGAGCGATGCTGCTGGCTTCTTCAAACGAGATGGTGTACGGCATGGTTGCCCGGACCCAAAGCGCGCCTTCGTCGAGGTGGGGCATGAACTCGCCGCCGATAAAGGGCACCAGCAGCAGGCTCGCTCCGAAGATCAGGGTTGCGACCAACATGGTTGTCTTGGGGTGGTCGAGCGACCAATCCAGTTGAATCGCGTATTTCCTCTTCATCCATTCATAGGCGCGATTGGGTTTCTCGCGCACGCCTTTCCTGAACCAGTAGGAGGCGAGCACCGGTATCAGCGTTAGGGTCAGGATGAGTGCGCCGACCAGGGCAAAGGACATGGTCTCAGCCATGGGGTGAAACAATTTGCCTGAGGCTCCGGAGAGCGCGTAAATCGGCAGGTAGCCGGCGAGGATGACGGCCACGGAATAAAAAATCGGACGATCCACATCTTTCGCTGCCGCAAGAATCACGTCGTTCAGCTTGTATTCCTGCCCTTCGCGCAGCGCGAGTTCGCGATAAATATTCTCAATCATCACCACGGTGCCATCGATCACAATTCCGAAATCGATGGCGCCGATGGAGAGCAAATTAGCGGCCACGTCGTGGGCGTGGAGCACGATGAAAGCAAACAGAAGCGAAAGTGGGATGGTAAGGGCAACGATGATCGCAGCCCGGAAACTGACCAAAAAGAAGATCAGCACAACCAAGACCAGTACCATGCCGCGAAGCAGGTTCGCTTCGACCGTGTCGGTAGTCAGTTCCACCAGTTCACTGCGGTCATAATAAGGATGAATCTTGACGTCCGGCGGCAGGATCTGGCGGTTCAGTTCCTCCGTTTTTGCCTCAACGCCCTTCAGGACGGTCTGCGTCTGTTCTCCGCGCAGCATCAGAATGACGCCCTCGACCGCATCGTCATTTTTCTGGAAGCCGAATTCGCCCAGGCGTGGCGCGTGCCCGATCGTTACCTCTCCGATATCGCGGACGCGGATCGGCACACCCTTATTGGCGCCCACCACGATGTTTCCAATGTCATCCGTGTTCCGTACCAGTCCGATGCCGCGAACGTAATAGAACTGTCCGCCCTGGGAATAGAATCCGCCGCCGGCATTCGCATTATTGGCGGAGAGCGCCGTCACTACTTGCGGAATGGTCAGGTGGTATCCGTAGATTCGTGCCGGGTCGAGCAGCACCTGGTATTGCATTACGGTTCCACCAAAGCCCGAGTCGTCGGCTACCCCGTGGACGGATCGGTAGGCCCGTTCCACCACCCAATCCTCGATCGTCTTTAATTCCTGCGGAGAGCGGTCGGGACTTTCGAGCACATAGCGATAGACCAGGCCACTGGGGCTGAATAGGGGGGCCAGGCTCGGGGTGACTCCCGGCAGGCAGCGTGGCTTGAGCCAGACGTTGAAAGACGATTTGCCGCGCAAAGTAATCGTCGGTACTTTCTTCGAAGGTGAGGATTACATCGGACAAACCATACAGCGAGATGGACCGCATCACCGCCATGTGCGGAACCCCGTTCATCTCAAGTTCCAGAGGGAGCGTGACCAACCGTTCGACCTCTTCGGCGGCATGGTCGGGCCACTGGGTGATGATTTCGACTTGCGGAGGCGAGAGATCGGGATAGGCATCCACAGGCATCCGCTGAAAAGAGATGATTCCTGCCACCGTGATGAAAGCGGTCAGCATCAGCACCAGAAACTTTTGACGCAGCGCCGCTTGGACGATTCGGTGGATCATTCGCTGGTGGACACTATCCTTGCTTTAAGCTTTCTTTTTGCCAGAGTTGTTGTAACGTCAAAAAGCGCGTGATTCTGCTAGCGCTGCAGCGAGTTCGCAAACTGCAGGAACAAGCTGCCATTTCCGATGACCTGGTCGCCAGCTTTCAGACCGCTGGTTATCTCCGTCTGTCCGTTCAGGCTTTCTCCGAGCGTGACCGAACGCCGGCCAAACTGGTTCGAACCTGCTGCCGCATAAACAAAAGGCTGGTTCTCGCTATCGCGCAATACAGCGGCGTCCGGGAGCGCAACGGCATTTGCGATCGTGCCCGCATTTACCGTCGCCACCACGTACATATCTTTTTTCAGTTTCTCGCCGGGATTGTTGGTCTCGATGCGCGCCTGCAGCGTACGGGTGTTCGGATCGAGCGAGGCGGCGATGTAGGAAATGCGGCCGCGGAAAACGTCCAGGATAAGTGTCCGTCTGAATTGTGACTGTATCGCCAACCCGCACATAGCGGCAAATCCTTCTGATAGACATTGACCAGCACCCAGACGCTGCCGGTATCCGAAATCATGAAACATTGCGTGGTGCCTGGCTGGATGAGCTGCCCAGCAGACACATCCTGCTCGACGACCTCGCCGCTCAATCGGCGCTCTTCACCGGAACTTCAAAAGAAGGCGGGTCTTTTACCAGTTGCGTCGGGATCCGTAATCCCCATCACCTTTAATGCAGCCTGCGATGAAGCCAGGTCGCCGCCCGCCTGCACCTCGGCCGATTCCGCCTGCTCCAAGTTTTGCTCGGCAATCGCTTTGTGCTCATACAAATCTCGGGCGCGAGCATCGCCTTTGTGCCAGAGCGTAGGCGTCCTTGGCCTTCAGATAATTTGTTCGGAGTTGCGAATAATCAGGACTCGCCACGTACAACATAGGCTCGCCCTTTTTCACCTTCTGCCCGGGCACGACCACCACTCTGCTAACCGGGCCGCTCACCTGGGTGATGACGGGCGTCGTACGAAAACTGTTGTAAGCCACGGCCCCCGTCAGCCGCAGGGTTCGAGGCAACGTCGCGGGCTGAACCGTCAGCACCTGCACATGCGCCATCTGCTCCTGGGGGATGGTGAACAATTCTGCTTTATCTGAGCTCTTCAGTCCGCCGCTTGAATCCGCAACGAGGCTTTCGACCCAGATCCGCCGCAGCCCGCAAACACCAGCATGATTGCCGACGCGGCAGCGAGTGCAGCCATCCGCGCGCACAGCGATTTGTGCAAACATTCATAACGCGTTCCTCATGGCAGTTTCCTCATGGCAAGTTCCTCGTTCCTTCCGCTTCCTTCAGTTGCTCCAGCGCGGTCATGTAAGAGGCCAATGCCTGGCGATAGGCCAGTTGCACAGACCGGTAGCTGCGCTCGGCATCCAGAAAATCCAGCAGGCTGGCGGCGCCGCGCTTGTAAGCATACTCACTGATGTCGCGCGAATCTTGCGCTTGTTTGAGGTAGCCGGAGGTGTAAAGTTGCACCACCTCTTCGTTGCTTTTAACCGCTTCGATAGGCATTGGCGACGTCGGAAAGGACGGTATCGCTGGCCGATTGCTGCTGCTCCTGAGCCTGGGTGAGCGCATAGCCGGTGCGTGCGATCTCTCCCTGATTGCGGTTGAAGATCGGCAACTCAAAATTCGCGAAGATGGAAGCGGTGTTCTCGCCGGAAACGTGAGTGAAATCGTACGTACCGTTCACATCGACCTTGGCGTTCGCTTTGGCCAGGAGAATTTGGCTCTGCGCAGCCGTGATCCCCAACTCAGCGGCACGGAAGTCGGGCCGCTCCCGCAGCCCCCGCGTCTGCAAGTCTTCAAGGTTGCCCTTGAGCGGCTGAAAATCCAGTTCGCCCACCACGTCATAATCGGCCGGTACTGCATTGTAGCCAAGGAACTCACGCAGTCCGACCAGTGCCTGTACCCTGGCGAGGCGGGCAGAAGAGACGTCCGTCTGAAACTGCAGAAGCTGAAGCTTGATCTTCAAATAGTCGCCTTCACCAATGTATCCGGCCTTGAGTTGCGTCTCGCCGATATCGACTGTCTGCTGAAAGCCTTTCAGATCCTCAAGCGCAAACTGGAGGGTCGATTCCGCCAGCAAAACACTGACGAACTGCTGGCCGATATTGAACGCCAGTGTGCGTTCGGCATCGGCCACCTGGGCGCGCGTCACGGCCGTCTGATCGCGGGCGGCCTGCAACCGCCGTTGCCGCTTGTGACCACGTTCGAAGAGATAGCTGATGCCAACATCGAACTGCTGGGTTTCGTTCAGGTTCTCCCCGGAAAAATCCTGCGGGCTGAAAAATGGAACGAACTGCGAATCCATCCCAAGAGTCGGATTGGGGCGCAGGTTCGCAGTGATCTCCTGAGCCTGATTCTGAAAAATCAGCGTTCGCGTGGCCTTGAGCGAATGGTTGTGCGCCAGCGCCAGATCGATGGCCTGATCAAGAGTGATCCGCGTTGTGTTCTGACTGCTGCTTGCCCCCACCAGCAGGAAAAGCGTCGCCGCCGCGGCGAACATCCGAGAGTGCCTTGAGCGCATAAGGTCGAGATTAAGTGCACTGACTGTGGCGCAACAGATCTCGATGAAATGCCCGATTCCTAACCGAGCACACGCCAAGCTCCGTCGTCCGTACCGTCCTCCTGTTCCTAAGACTGCGAGTCAGGGCTGAATGGATGTATTGTAATTCAAGGCATGCGCGATCGCTTTGGGATCGTCCACGGTGCCCGTGATATGGTTGGGCTACATGCGGGCTGAGGTCGAAAAAGCTGTCTCGCTGCTGCAAAGCGGAGACGATGAGTCGCTGGAGCAAGCCCTGGCTCTGCTTCAAAGCACAGTGTTCTCGTTCAGCATGAAAGTGTGCGGACACCGGGAAGACGCCGAGGACACCATGCAGGAAGTGTTGGTGAAATCACTCCCGCACCTATCCAGGATTAGCAGCCCAAAGGCGATGGTCGTGTGGCTCTACAAGGTAGCGAGGAACCGATGCCTGATGAGCCGCCGCAGAAGCAAGTTTGCACCAAGGCAGAATCTTTCCCTGGAAGAATTGATGCCGAGCCGTCAGGAACTCGAAAGCCTGAATGGCGAAGGCAGCGTGAACCCGGAAGCATTGGCGATTCGCAGCGAAGAAGCGAGGCGGCTGCGGGAAACGGTCCAGAAGCTTCCTCCGTCACATCGGATTGTACTGGTGCTTCGCGATATGGAAGGCTTGACGGACGAGGAAGTAGCGGAGATCACCGGCTTACGGCCGGGAACTGTACGGGTGCGATTGCACCGCGCCCGGTTATTTGTTCGCAAAGACCTCGTCAAACAACGACAGCAGCAGGGATCGGGGAGACGCCGGGTTCCCGTACCCAAGCCAACCCAGCAAGCCCGTCCTACCCGATGCAAGGCTATGTTCGCCGAATTGTCGAACTATCTCGACGAACGGTTGGACGATTCACTATGTGAACAACTGGAGAAACACATGGATGGCTGCGAACCTTGCAAAGCCTTCCTCGCCAGTTTGGAGGAGGCCATCGAACAGTGCCGAAGGTCGCCTATGGAATTACCAGATCGCAAGAACGCGGCAAAGCTGCGTGAACGGCTACTTTCGGATTACGAACGCGCCATGAGAAAGACAACCTGACACGCACCTCGGTCGCTCGCCCGCCAGTCCTACCTGAAGGAATCTGGGTTGCGCCGAGCCTCGGCACAAGAGTGCTCCAGTTTACGGAGGCAATCATTTCGCGACGCCGGTCGGTGACGACTCTTCGAGCAATTCCTGCAAATAGTCCTGCCACGCCGAGGCCCAGGTGTGAGTGCCATGGCCGTGGGTTTTTTCGGAAATAGGGAGCAATACGAATTTGCCTTTCTTCACCTTTTTGATTTCGCGCTCGGCGATTCCCAGCTCTGGCGGATTGATGAAATCGTCGGCGGAATTCACGAACATCACCGGGGCTTTAATAAGACCGAGGTTGGCTTCGGGGTTGTAGTCCCGCGAGGCGCTGACAGCGTATAGAAAATCGTTGGCATCAATGTCGTCGGTGACGCGGGTCATCGCTTCCAGCAGATAGGTATCGACGGCGTCCGCGGTGGGCCACTCCCGCTGCATGCGCTGCGGAGAACTGCCAGCGATCAGCAGGAAATCCGCGCTGATTTGCAAGGCGGCGCGAGGTTCAGCTTTGTATTCGCCATCCTTCCAGTCCGGATCCTGGCGAATGCCGTCGATCACCATCTTCCGCCAGAGGCGATTTCGGCCGGCGATCTCCACCGGCAAGCATGCCAGCGGCATCAGCGCATCCATATCATCGGGATAGGTCTCACCCCACACCCACGAATGCATGCATCCCATGGATGTCCCGAGAATTAAACGCAAGTGGTCAATACCCAATCCTTTTTGGACCAGTTCGTGTTGCAGCGAGACCATGTCGCTGTAGTTATATTGTGGAAAGTGCGCGTGCATGCCATTGCTCGGCTTGCTGGATTTCCCGTGGCCGATATTGTCGGGCATGATGATGAAGTACTTGTGGATGTCCAATAATTGGCCCCGTTCAAACAGAACGCCGGCGAATTGCGGACGAAGGAATTGCTTTCCGGCGCCGCTGGTGCCATGAAGCAGCAGAACGGCGTTGGTGGTATGGCCATGGGCATCCTTCACAGGAGCGCCCAGAGTGGTGTAGTGGATGTACACGTCAGGCATGGTTTCGCCCGATTGAAAGTGAAAATTGTGGGTGATATAGTCGCCTTCTTGGGGCACATCCCCGGTCGGCCCTTTGTGGGATGTCGTCTGCGCTCCCAGACATTGAGCCAACACGATTGCGAAAACGGCGGCCAATCCCAAGCGATTCACGATTCGTATCATAGTCCTCTCGTCGTCCTCTCGTCGGCCAGCGTGTTTACTGACTTGTTACGGTACCCCCCCCTTACACCGATCTATTGGAATCATTGATTTAGCGGAAATTTCACGCTAGGTCTTTGATAAATAACGACTTACAAGCAAAGTATAGAGAAATAAGGAGTTAGCCTCAGTGTCTCGGGTCTCTTGCCTCGGGAGAGGTTGCCTCGACAGCTATGGTTCTCTGGCGCAGGCTTTATGTCAAGAGGATTTTGGGATGGCGGAGGCAGCCTGCAGAAAGAACATTTCCCCATTGCAATTTCATCCCGGTGGCTCAAGCCAGTTTTGAAAACCTCCAGGTTGTCGCGGCAGTGAACCGCTGCGCCACCCAAAAATCAAGTGCATCGAGTTCTTAGCGGCCCTCGGTGTTCAGTTTCTGGAGCATTCACTTTCGCAAAGGAGCCTGGATCTGCCCGGAGAGTTGCATGGCCGCAAGCCTTGGAACGACAATGTGGGCTGCCGACATTCATCCGCCCAAGCATAGAAAGAGGGGTCTTCATGCGCTTCATCCATTCCTGCGCAAATCAGTCCTGCGTGAATCTGTCTCGCGCGCGGCATTCCCGCGCAAACCAGTCTCGGCTGCTCATTGCCACTGTATTTGTTTTTTCTTTGGCGTTGTGTGGGACCGAAGCCCAGACAAATCTGAAGTATCAGGAGCCTCCCAAAGCGATCGTACAACTGGTGGATACGCGACCCACGCCCAGCGTGGAAGTTTCGCCCAAGGACAAAGCGGGCAGGCAGTGGCTGCTGATCGAACACGTCTCGGGCTTGCCTTCGATTGCCGATCTGGCGCAGCCGGAACTGCGGTTGGCGGGATTGCGCTTTAATCCCCGGACAAATGGCCCGAGCCGCGGCCGGTACATCACGTCGTTGGCGCTGAAGATGCTTCCGGATGGCGCGGAGAAAACCGTTGCGGGGCTGCCGTGAATGCGAAGATTCGCTTTACGGCGTGGGCTCCGGATGCCCGCCATATATTTTTTGTGAATACGAGCGACGAGCCGCGGGATGCGGGGCTGAGTTTGTGGGTGGTGGAGGTGGCGCCGGACTCGGCTAAAGCTCGACGGTTGCCTGGCATTGCTTTGAACGGAATTTTCGGTTCTCCGTGTGAATGGGCGGGCGACAGCCAAAGCCTGATTTGCAAGACGGTACCGAAAGGCAGAGGGGCCGCGCCCAGGCGCAGCGAAGTGCCGACGGGGCCAGTGATCCAGGAGAACCTGGGGCGCGTGACGCCCGGGCCCACCTATGAGGATCTATTGAAGAATCCGGAGGATGAAGCGAGTTTTGATTTTTATGCGACTTCGCAGGTTGAAGCGGTGCACCTGGACGGCACGACCAAGGCGGTGGGAAAGCCTGGCGTGATCGTGGCGGCATCGCCTTCGCCGGACGGTCATTATGTGCTGGTCGAGGAACGCCATCATCCTTATTCCTACCTGCTGCCATTCGAGATGTTTCCGGAGCGCGTCGCTGGTCGTCAACCTGGCGACGGGCGCGAGCAAGCAATTAGCGGATAAGCCGCTCGAAGACACCATTCCGAATATTCATGATGCGGTGGCCGCGGGACCTCGGGATTTTGAATGGCGAAGCGATGTGCCCGCGACGATATTTTGGGTGGAAGGCGGGGATGGAGGAGATCCACGAAAAGAGGTCGCGGTGCGCGATATATTATTTCTGCTGGATGCGCCGTTTGATGGATCGCCGCACAAGCTGGCGGAGATTCCGGTGCGCTTTCGCAGCGTGAAATGGGGAAATAACGGTTTGGCGCTGGTGGAAGAACGGCGCTGGAAGGACAGGAAGCGAATTCTGGAGGCGGTTGCTCCCGATGGTGCAGGGCCAGCAGTGAAATTGTTCGAGGGCTCGTTTGAAGACCTGTATCACGACCCGGGCGATCCGTTTGTGACGATGAACGCGGCGGGCAAGGACGTTTTGCAATTGTCGGCAGATGGGAGCGGCGTGTATCTGCACGCGCGCGGCGCGTCGGCGGAAGGCGATCGACCGTTTGTCTCAGTGATGAGCGTGAAGGATGGCGAGAGCAAGCGAGTGTGGCAATCGGAAGCGCAATATCTTGAGCTGCCCACGGATATTCTGGATGCGACTGGCCCGACGATTCTTATCCGCAAAGAATCACCGGACGCTGAGTCCGAATTACTACGTCGAGAATCCCGGGAAAAACGACCTTTCGGCGGTGACGTCTTTTGCAAGCCCCTATGGCAACGCGCCCATACCGAGAAAGCGGGTGCTCAAGTACAGGCGCGCGGATGGTGTGGAGCTGAGCGCAAATCTGTATCTGCCACCCGAATATAAACCGGAAGACGGACCGCTGCCGACGTTGATGGAAGCCTATCCGACCGAATACAAGACGAGGACAGCGGCCGGACAGATGAGAGGATCGCCGAACGAATTTCCTTTCTTGTATTGGGGCTCGCCGGTATCGTTCGTCACGCAGGGATATGCGGTATTGGAGAATGCGACGATTCCTATCGTGGGCGAGGGAAAAGCGGAGCCTAACGACACGTATGTGGAACAACTGGTGGCCAGCGCACAGGCGGCGATTGACGAAGGCGTTCGGCTCGGAGTGGTGGATCGGAATCGGGTTGCTGTGATGGGACACTCTTATGGAGCGTTCATGACGGCGAACCTGCTCGCCCATAGCGACTTGTTCAAGGCCGGCATCGCGCGCAGCGGCGCCTATAATCGCACGCTCACGCCGTTTGGTTTCCAGAACGAGGAGCGCACATACTGGCAGGCGCCGGAGGTTTACTACAAGATGTCTCCGTTTTCATATGCCGACAAGATCAAGGCTCCGATCCTGCTCATTCACGGCGAGGCCGACAATAATAACGGGACGTTTCCCATCCAGAGCGAGCGACTGTTCAGCGCGATCAAAGGACAGGGAGGCACGGTGCGCTTCGTGCTGCTGCCGCTGGAATCGCATGGCTATGCGGGACGGGAATCGGTCTTGCATATGTTCTGGGAGATGAATAACTGGCTGAACACTTATGTGAAGAATGCGCCGGTGGCGAAGACGGAACACTGAACTTGCTGAGTTATGGATAAGCGCGATGTCGAAACGGCGCCTGGTAAAGTTTCGATCTTTGTAGACGGCGGACTGCTTGCGGTTAAGCAGCGGAAGGCTGTGCCGCACGAATTCGTGCTCGATGCACTCGCTTCGCTGTCGCCCTGGACTCGCTCAATGTTTGGGTGCCTCGCGGTCTATGTCCAGGACAAGATTGTAGTGATACTGCGCGACAAGCGCGACGGGACGGCGGATAACGGAGTGTGGCTCGCCACTACCGCGGAACACCATGAGAGCCTTGGCCGCGAATTCCCGAACATGCGATCGATTCGGGTGCTGGGAAAGAAGGTAACGGGTTGGCAGGTGCTGCCGGTGGATGCGCCGGACTTCGAAGAGAGTGCGTTGCGGGCTTGCGAACTCATCATGGCCGGAGATCCGAGGATTGGGAAGATTCCGGGGGCGCGGCGGGTTTCGGGGTCTGAGAAGAAGGCGAAATCGTCGAAGGGGCCGAAGGCGAGGGCGACGCGAAAGTAGCGACAGGGCCGCGAGCAAGAACGACCACGGGGGCTGAAGCCCTGCTGATAAAAGCGACTATCGCGGCCCTGAAGGGCCGCTCTTCCACGGTTGTACAAGCATCTTTCCCACAAGCTGTTAAGCGGCGCCCTGGGCCATTTCCCGATGAAGCCAGGCCTTCGCGAGCGAGAGTTCGCGATGCACGGTTGCGGGAGAGATCTTCAGCGCCTCGGCCGCTTCGTCGTAGGTGAGTCCACCGAAAAAAAGCAATTCAATCAGATCGCTCTTCCGCTGATCGTTTTCCGCAAGGCGCTTCAGCGCGTCGTCGAGTTCGATGATCCCCCGGTCAGCCTGGGGACCGACCATGATGGCGTCATCCAGGGGAATCTTCTCGAATTCCCCGCCGCGCTTTTGGCGATTCCTGGTCTTGGCATGATCGACGAGGATGCGCCGCAAAACCCGCGCTGACACGGCGTAGAAGTGCACCCGGTCCTGAAAGGTCACCTCGGAGTCGACCAGCCGCAGATAGGCCTCATGGACGAGGGCGGTCGCCCTCAGGGTGTGATCGGGACGCTCCGAGCGCAGGCAATTCGCGGCCAGCTTGCGAAGCTGCTCGTAGACCAGCGGCATCAACTGATCGAGAGCCTCTTTGTTGCCGCTGCCCCACTGCTGCAGAAGCTGCGTCACGAACTGGCGATCCGAGGTCATATTCTTTCCTGAGTATCCACCTGAGAAGGTCTTCACTCCACCCGAGTCTGGCTGCAATCCGAAAAAAATTTTTGTGCGGCATGAGGGAAATCGAAACCCATTGTCGCTTTACAGGTTGAGCGCAGATATTGGCCGCGGGGGAATTGGCCATCTGGCCGGAAATTATATACCCCGCAGCTGATTTCGTAACACCGGGAAGTACGTCGGGCACGGTGGAGCGCTCCAAAGTCCGGCCAGCAATACCCAAATTCATTCATTGAGACACAGAAAGGAACTACCATGAAACTGAAATCTTACGCCCTCTCCATGAGCCTGGCCGTGCTGGTTTGCATGACCTCAGCTTTCGCCCAAACCGTTTACAAGTTCCAGACGATCGACTACACCGGTGACACATTCACGCAGTTGCTGGGCATCAACAACTCTGGCGACATCGCCGGCTACCACGGAGCCGATGTCAACCAGGGCTTCACCTATAGCCTGAAGACAAAGAAGTTTACGAACGAAAATTTCCCGGGCTCGGCTATGACGCAAGTGATCGGAATCAACAACGAACCGTTCAAGACCTCGGGCTTCTACGTTCTGAAAAGCGGAAAAACCGAAGGCTTCACCGACTTTCAGGGAACATTTACGACCGTAAATTTTCCAAAGACTCCGTTCAACCAGTTGCTCAGCCAGAATGACTACGGCCAGGCAGCCGGGTACTACAGCACCAAGGCGGATGGTTCAGGCCCGGATCACGCGTATGTGTACGATGAGTTCGGCGGAGTGTTCGAGCTGTTCACCATCCCGAATTCTGTGAGCGCGCAAGCGACCGGCATCAACAACTCCGGCGATGTGTGCGGGTTCACCATCGACAGCTCCGGCATGCACGGCTGGCTGAAGATTCAGGGACACTTCACCATTCTCGACGAGCCCGATGGAGTTGGGAGCGACCCAGGCTCTGGGATTGAACAACAAGGGACAGGTCGTCGGTTCCTATACCGACAGCTCCGGCAACAGCCACGGGTTTGTCTACACGATCAGCTCGAGCACGTGGGAGTCGATCGACGATCCAGCCGGAATCGGAACGACCATCGTTAACGGCATCAACGACAATGGCGTGCTGGTTGGATTCTCCGGGACATCGCCGATCAACAACGGCTTTGTGGCGACTCCGTAAGCAGAAAATGGCGGCGTGGGATTCTGAGAACCTGCAGGATCCCACGATTCACGCCTGACCGATTAAGAGCGAAGCAATGATCTGCATAACAACGATTAAGCGGCTTAGAGCCGGGAAAAACAATCTCCCGGCTTTGCCGCGTTTTTGTGATTTCGCTGGCGGTCCTGGAGACAACTCCCATTGCGAACCGGAGTTATGACGTCGATATCTCAGTGCGGCGGAGTTATAACTGGCCTCGGTAAGGTCTTTGTTCCGGCCAAGTCCTTGAATTGATCCTCGGTGCCCACGAAGAATCCTTCGTATTGCCGGCGACCCGAGACACCCACCGCCTCACCATTGATTTGGCCCCACACCAGCCGACCATTCTTTGCTTCCGTCGGCAGCTTACGAAGGCCTCGGGTGGAATCGTAGTAATACTCGTCTTTTCCATATCCGAATTTCTCCGGCGACGATGTCTTCAGTATTCCAGTCGGCGGAATCCTGAAGATGTACTGATCCCGCTCGACGGGCACTGGCGGAGCATCGGCAACCTGGAATTCGACGCGCACCCAGCCCACGTAGCCGTCAGGAATCAGAAACTTCGATGAGGGGCGCCTCGAAGTGTGCACACCGACGGTGACCCATGCGGAAAAACCAACCGCTAGAATGCAAGCAACGATGGCGGCCGCGATTCGACCGGAGCGCGGCGCACGCTCTGGAAAAAACCATGTGCCGCTGCCAGCCTGCTTGCTGGTTCTAAAGCTTACGATCGCTGAGTAGATGGTGACGAGCACCAGGAAGCCGACTGCGAGGTATGGCAATACCATGACTCGAAGCGCGGAGAGTTGACTGAATCGGCCCACTTTGACTGTTGCAGCAATCGCCGGGGCATAGAAGCACCAAATTCCGAGTGAAGCCAGGAGAGCGATTTTTGCGGCAAAGCGCGGCCTGAAAAGGCTTAGGTATGCGGACCCGACGAGGCACAACGATCCAAGAAAAGAAATCAATTCCAAAACATTTCGAGGAACTCCAAACACCCCCATGCTTAGCAGGATATAGACATGGACTGCCGTGACAACGCCCGCAGTTAAATACAGAAGAAAAGGAAACATATGCCTAAGTCGATTGACTTATATGCCAGACATGACTCTTATTATGATCTCTTATCATGAACATGCGGACGCTCTGAGACAACTAACAATTACATATTTTCAGAATCCATTAGATTCCAGTGGTCTCATATGTCAATACGGCAAGGCTCAGGCGATAGTCGTAAGAGGCCTGCGCGTAACTGATCTCTGCCTGCGTCTCCTGAAGTTGCGCCTGACTTAATTCAACGATTGAGCCTAACCCCAGTTTGTAGCGCGACTGAGCCAGATCCAGCGCTAATTTGGCTTGGTCCAGCAACTGGCGTGTAACGGAAAGACGCTGATATGCGGTATTCGCATTGAGCCAACTGGTGCGAACGTCCCGCGAAATCAGATTCCGCATATCGCGCAGCCGTTCGTCGGTTGCCTGAGCCCTGAGGCTCGCCTCGCGGGCTCGAGCGGTAAACAGAAAGCCGTTGAACAGTGGAATCTCCATGTTGGCTCCCACCGCGCCATAAGTGTTGTTAAAAACGGCCCCATCCGGGGCCACAGCCGGATTCCCTTCGGGGGTAAATCCCAATGCGCCCAGAGCACGGATGTTGGGGAACAGGAGGTCCCGTTCCGCGGTTTGGAATTTCTTTGCCGACTGATACTGAAACTGCAGCGAGAGGATCTCCGGCCGCATGAGAAACGCCTGTGAAATTAGGTCGTCCACGTTGCCCGGCGGCGGAGCGATGGGGCTGGTTTCCTCAACGAGCAGAAAATTCTGCTGGGCCGGGAATCCGAGGACCATGGAAAGCGTGGCTTGGGTGGCGTTCTGGTTGTTTTGAGCGTCCAGCAGCAGAAGTTGGGCTTGCGCGAGATTCACGTTTGCAAAGCTGAAGTCCAGCTCAGATTTCAATTTGTTCTTGTAAAGCGCGCCCACCTGATTGGCAACCGTTTCCCGAGCCTTCACCGTTTGCTCGGCGACGGTCAGGACGGCCTGGGCCTGCAATGCATTGAAAAACGCCTGATTGACCGCAAGGAGAACTTGTTCTTTGGTGGCGACCGCGTTCTCGTTCTCGGCCTTGGCTGTGTAGCTGGCACTGGAGATCAGATTCGAAGTGCGGCCGAAATCGGTGATCAATTGCGAGACCACAACGCCGGCGGCCGCACGTTCATAAATGATCGGATTGTTCAGCGCACCTGCCGTGATGCGGCTCCCGGACTTGGCATCGACACCTGTGATATCGCCGGTTACTGTAGGCCATAGGCTTGACCTAACCTCGCGAGTAACTTGCTGAGAAGCCAGCGCGGTCAAACGGGCGACCGATACTTGAGGATTGTTTTTGATCGCCAGCGCTTCGGCCTGCTGCAAGCTTAGGGATGTGGCCGTCCCGGGAATGGACCCAGGGAGTGGAAACGGCGGAACCTTGGATGGCATGTTATTCGTGCCAGGGTAGGCCGTACTGGGGTTCGGGGACATTCCACTCGGCGTTGCTGGGCTTTGACTCGAGGTACTTGGATTCGAGATGCTTTGGTTGGGCGCGCCCGGATTGGCCTGTCCTGCGGCAGGCGTGGCTTGCGGCGTTGGAGCGGGCGGTAATTGCTGGGTGGTCTGGAGCTGTGAGGTTTGGGTCTTTGAGGTCTCACCCTGGCCGGACGCCTGCGCGAAACCGAATGGGGGCAGAACCAGGGTCAAGATGGAGAACAGAAGATTTGGAATCATGTATTGCCGTTTTTGCATCGTTCATCACACCTTATTGAAAGTCATCCGGTTAAAGATTGCTTCGCCATCGTAACTCGCCGCATGGCAATAGCGAGAAGTTCTGGATTCCTCAATTCGTAACAAGTAAATGAAACTGTTCCTAATTGGCAGGCTCCGTGGGCATTAAGTCCGAAGTCTCCCCCTTGCGCCGACCGTACACCAGAAGATAGGCGGCGGGCACGATGAAGATAGTAAGGAGCACCGATGAGGTCAAACCGCCGATGATAGCCTTGGCCATCGGCGCATACTGTTCCGCGCCCGTCCCCAACTTCAGCGCCATCGGAATCATCCCAATGATGGTAGCGAGCGAGGTCATCAAAATTGGCCGCAGGCGCACGCGGCAGGCGGTGATGACCGCATCCACCGGCGCCAACCCCTGCCGCTCCAGGTTGTGCGCAAAGTCAACGATCAGAATGCTGTTGGAATCTGCAATTCCAACCAGCATCAACACGCCCATCAGCGACATAACGTTCAATGTGCTGTGAGTCAGCGGCAGAATGATCAGCACACCCACAAACCCCATCGGGATGGCGAGCATGATCAGCAGAGGATCGACGAACGACTTAAACTGCGCCGTCAAAATAAGAAACAGGAGAACAAATGAGAGCAGAAAGCCGAGACCGAAACTTTTGAAGGATGCGTTCATGCCTTCGACCATACCCCGAAGATTGACGCGCACATTGGAAGGAATACTTGTTTTGCCCACGATCTCCTGAATGGCATGCGTAACGCGGCCCAGGTCTTCGCCTTTGGGAGTGACATAGAGATCAATCACCCGTTGGATCTGGTAATGATCGACTTCGGTCGGCGTTTGAACGTATTTGACCTTCACGACATTGTCGAGAACCGTCGCCGGCCGTACCGGAGGCGCAGGTTTTGCGACATTCAGTTCTGGACCGGGAAAACTCTGAGCGCACGCCCACGAGGTCTTCGGAGGATCCGAGATTGACGGAGGACGAGTGGGAGCCCTATCCGACACGGTGGGGCCGCAGCCCATGGCACTGGCGTCATTCTTCTTCTGACTGCGGAGAGGTATCTGGCCGAGGTCTACCATGTTCTGAATCGCGCCGGGCCCATGCTCGAAGTATTGCACGGTGAGGTAGTAGTCGTTGCCGCTTTTGCGGTCCACCCAATAGTTCGGGGCAATCATGTAATTGGAATTCAGCGCGGTGATGACGTTGTCGACTACATCTTTCTGGGTCAGACCCAATTCGGCGGCGTGAATGCGATCCACGTCAAGGCGAAGCGCGGGGTAGTTCATATCCTGCGGAATATAGATTTCCCCGACGCCTCGCACTTGCCGAATGCGGCCCGCCAACTCTTGCGCGACGTCGTAAATCTGGTGCAGATCAGGACTGCTCACCTGAATATCGATAGGAGCAGGCATGCCCATGTTCAGGATTGCATCCACCATCGACCCGCTAGAAAAGAAGGTTCGAATGTCGGGATACTGATGCTCCATTTGCAGTTTGACGCGATCCATGTAATCAAAGCTGCTACGCTCATGCGGTTCATTGAGCGCGACCTGAATCGTGGCGGTGTAGGGTCCGGCGTTGGTGGTATAGAGGGAAGAGAAATCCGGGACCACGCCGATGTTGGAAACGACCATCTTCAAGTCTTTCGGGTCGATCTCGCGGCGAATCAACTGCTCAACTTTCGCCACGTACTGTTCGGTGTTTTCAATTCGAGTTCCGGTGGGAACCTTCAAATTGATGGTGAATTGGCCGGCATCGGTTTGCGGGAAGAAGGCCAGGCCTAGCAGAGGGTAGATGGCGAGGCTGGCCAGGAATACTCCACCCAGAACCGCAACGGTAAGCCCGGGCCGCTTCAGTGCACGGCGCACCCAGTGTTCGTAGAAGTCGAGCACCGTGTTGAAAGAGCGATTGAAACCGGCATTGAACTTAGCCCACCAGGAGCGGTCCGGGGCGGCGGTGGGTTCAACCTCATATTCTTCACCTCGCTTGTGCTCGTTCGCGGCATGTGGCACAGCTTTCAGGAACCGCGAACAGAACAACGGAATCACGGTCATCGCCACTACAAAGGAGGCAAGCAGCGACAGACAAAAAGCGAGCGCCAGTGCGGAAAAAAGAAACTTCGCTCACGCCATAGAGAAATACCACGGGAAAGAAGTCAACCACGTCGACCAGAGTCGCGGCCAGCACAGCCAGATTCACTTCTGCTCCACCCACTTCGGCGGCAACCAGGGGCGCGGCGCCCATCTCCAGATGGCGGTAGATGTTCTCCAGCGAGATGACGGAATTGTCGATCACACGGGAAAAAGCCAACGCCAGGCCGCCGAGGATCATGGTGTTGACCGTGCTGCCCATCATGAACAGCACTACAAACGTGGCGAGTGCGGACAAGGGGAATCGACAAGAGAACGGCCGAAGTCGCGCGAACGCTGCCGAGAAAAATCAAGATCATCAGACTGGTGAGAATCAATCCGAGCAGCCTTCATGGAGAACGGTCCGGATAGCTTCCTTGACATACACCGACTGGTCGAAAACCACAGTGGCGGTCATTTGCTTTGGAATGTCAAAAAGATGGCCGATCAGCGCCGGACACCGTTCACCACATCGATGGTGTTGGTATTTCCGCCCTGCTTCATGATGGGGATGTAGACAGGACCTCTGGCCGTCCACGCGTACGATGTTGTACTGAATCTGGTGTGGCGTCCTCGGCCTTGCCCACGTCGTTCACCGAGACCCAGGAGGATCCCAACGGTCCTGACGGGAATATTGTTCAACTGCTTCATGTTGTCGACCAGGCTGTTGGAGTAGACGTAGTAGTCGTACGGGCCCATCTTTACGTCGCCGGCAGGCAGGATGAGGTTCGAACTGTTCACTGCGTCCACCACATCCATGGGACTCAACTGCCGGGAGAGCAGCTTGTATGGGTCGACGTACACCATGATCTGCCGGTACTTCCCGCCAAAGGGAGGCGGAATCTCCGCGCCCTTACCACGGCGATCTGATTGCGGATCTGGAATTGCGCGTAGTCGTGCAGCTGAGTTTCGGTCAGCCCTTCGCCCTTCACCGTCACCAGGCACACCGGCAGGCTGGAGGCGTCGAACTTCAACACCACGGGCGGCAAAGTGCCGGGCGGAAGGCGCTTAGGTCCGCCAGAGCCAGATTGGAAAGCTCGGTTACATCGGCGTCGGCGCTGGTTCCGGGTTGGAAGTAAACACGATGATACTTACGCCCAGCAGCGAGCGCGATTCCATGTGATCGATTCCGCTGGCCAGAGTGAAGAATCGTTCCAGGGGATCGGTGATGTCGGTCTCGATGTCCTGCGGCGGCATGCCCGAATAGAACGTCGCAACGACCACCTCCGGCATATTGATGGATGGGAAGAGGTCGACCGGCATGCGCGACCAGGCTGGTAACGCCGATGACCACGAGCACGAGGCAGACGACGATGATGAAGTAAGGATTCCGAATGGAAAATCGCGGCATCAGTTCCTACTCCAACCGTGATTCGGTAATCGCGTCATAAGTAAGAAGCCGCCCATTCGTTACGCTTTCGCCACCGTCTCCCGATTGCGATACACCAGCAAGTAGGCCGCGGGCACGATGAAAACTGTCAGCACCACCGAAGCGGTCAATCCGCCGATGATGGCGCGCGCCAGCGGAGCATACTGTTCGCTGCCCGTGCCCAGTTTCAGCGCCATCGGCACCATGCCGATGATGGTCGCCAGCGAAGTCATCAGAATCGGGCGCAGACGCACCCGGCAGGAAGTGATGACTGCTTCTTCCACAGATTTTCCCTGCTCTTCCAGCCGATGCGCGAATTCCACGATCAGAATGCTGTTGGAAGCCGAGATGCCCACCAGCATCAGCACGCCCATCAGCGACATCACGTTCAGGGTCGTGCCCGTCAGCGGCAGGATGATCAGCACGCCGATAAATCCCATGGGAATCGCCAGCATGATCAGAAACGGATCCTTGAACGATTTGAACTGGGCCACCAGGATGAGATAAAGCAGGACGACGGAGAGCGACAGGCCAATGGCAAAGCTCCGGAACGACTCCTGCATGCCCTGCACCATGCCGCGCAGATTGACGCGCACATTCTCGGGAAGCTTCATCTGGCGGATCACGCCTCGAACCGAATCCGCAACTTTTCCCAGGTCTTCGCCCGCGGGAGTCACGTATACGTCGGTCACTCGCTGAATCTGATAGTGATCGACCTCGGTGGGGTCTGAACGTTCTCCAGTTTTACCACGCTGTCGAGCGTCGTCGGCTGCTTCAGGTTCGGCGCAGCGAATCGGAATGTTGGTTAAGTCTTCAAAATTGTGAATCGCCGGCCGGCCCTTCTCGTAATACTGCACCGTCAGGTAGTAATCGTTGCCCGTTTTGTAGTCCACCCAGTAATTGGGCGCAATCATGGTAGTTGGAATTCAGCGCGGTGATGACGTTGTCGACGATTTCCTTCTGCGTCAGACCGAGCTCGCCGGCATGGACGCGGTCCACGTCCAGGCGCAATGCCGGATAGTTCATATCCTGCGGAATATAAACTTCGCCCACGCCAGGCAATTGCCGGATGCGGCCAGCCAGATCCTGCGCCACCCCGTAACTCTGGTGCAGATCGCGGACTGCTCACCTGCATATCGATGGGCGCCGGCATGCCCATGTTCAGGATGGCATCCACCATCGAACCGCTGGACAAGAACGTCCGGACCTCCGGAAATTTCGCGTGGCGATCTCTTTCTGCACGCGATCCATGTACTCAAAGCTGCTCGATGCTATGCGACTCGTTCAAGGCCACCTGAATGGTCGCGGTGTAAGGTCCGGCGTTGGTGGTGTACAACGAGGAAAAGTCCGGAACCACGCCGATGTTGGAGACCACCATCTTGAAGTCTTTCGGAGCTACCACTTGACGGATCAGGTCTTCAACCTTGGCCACATATTGTTCGGTGACCTCAATGCGAGTTCCGGTGGGAACCTTGAAGTTGATGGTGAACTGGCCGGCGTCGGTTCGCGGAAAAAACGCCAGCCCAAGAAATGGATAGATCGCCAAGCTGACCAGAAACACCCCAGTTAGAATCGCCACCGTGAGGCCAGGACGCACCAGCGCACGCTTCACCCAGTACTCATAGAAATCCAAAAGCCGGTTGAACTGCCGGTTGAAACCGGCAGTTAACCGGTCCCACCATGACTGCCCAGCCGCCGAAGTGGGCTCTATTTCATATTCCTGGAGAATTTTCTTGATGATTCGTGAGCGTGCGTGCGGCACAGCCTTCAGAAAGCGCGAACAAAACAGCGGAATCACCGTCATCGCCACGAAATAGGAGGCAAAGAGAGAAATCACGACGGCCAGCGCCAGCGCGCTGAACAGAAACTTGCTGACGCCGTAAAGAAACGTGACGGGGAAAAAGACCACGCACGGTGGTCAGCGTGGCAGCCAACACCGCGAGACTGACTTCGTTCCCGCCAACCTCCGCAGCCACCATTGGCGAAGCACCCATCTCCAGATGGCGGTAGATGTTCTCCAGCGAAATGACCGAGTTGTCGATGATGCGCGAAAAGGCCAGCGCCAGTCCGCCCAGGATCATGGTATTGATCGTGCTGCCGCGTCATGTTCAAAACCACGAACGTGGCCAGGGCAGAAAGCGGAATGGAGAGAAACACCGCCGTGGTCGCGCGAAAGCTTCCCAGGAAAACCAGAATCATCAGGCTGGTCAGCAGCAACCCGATCAAGCCTTCGTGAAGCAATGTTTTGATCGCTTCCTTTACGAAGACCGACTGGTCGAACACCACCGATGCCACCAATTGTTTCGGAATGTCATAGAGGTGTCCAATCATCTCGCGAATGCCGTTCACGACTTCGATGGTGTTGGTGTCACCTCCCTGCTTCATGATCGGCAAATAGACGGACCTCTGACCATCCACTCGCACGATGTTGTATTGGATTTGATTCGCGTCCTTGGCTTCGCCGATGTCGTTGATCGATACCCACGAATTCCCTTCGGTCTTGACCGGAATCTTCCCGAGTTGGTCCATGTTGTCGACCAGGCTGTTCGAATACACGTAATAATCGAAGGGACCCATCTTTACGTCGCCGGCCGGCAAAATGAGATTGAAGTTATTCACCGCGTTCACAACATCCATGGGACTTAGTTGACGAGACGACCAATTTGTACGGATCGACGTACACCATGACCTGCCGGTATTTCCCGCCGAAGGGCGGAGGAATTTCGGCGCCCTTCACCACGGCGATCTGGTTGCGAATGGCGAACTGGCCGATGTCATGGAGTTGAGTTTGATTGAGGTTTTCCCCTTCAGCGTCACCAGGCAGACGGGAAGACTGGATGCGTCGAATTTCAAAACGACGGGGGGCAGCGTGCCGGGCGGAAGGCGTTTCAGATCCGCCAAGGCGAGATTCGAAAGTTCGGTAACATCGGCATCCGCGCTGGTTCCGGGCTGAAAATAGACGCGGATGATGCTCACGCCCAGCAGCGAGCGCGATTCCATGTGATCGATGCCGCTGGCTAGACGTGAAAAATCGCTCCAGCGGATCGGTGATATCGGTTTCAATGTCCTGCGGCGGCATGCCGGAATAAAAGGTCGCCACCACCACTTCCGGCAGATTGATCGTCGGGAACAAGTCGACCGGCATGCGAGCGAGGCTGGTAATGCCGATGACGACCAGCGCCAGGCAGATCACGATGATGAAATACGGATTGCGGATGGAAAAACCCGACATTGTCTCTCGCCTTTAACAACTTCGCCCGCAGAACCGCGGCCTTCATTCTTGCTTCCCTTCCCGGTATCGCATGATCTTCGACAACCTGCGGATGAACCTTCTGCCCAGGTTTGAGCGCCGCTGCGATCACTCACCATGACCTGCTCGCCTTCGTTCAGACCGGAAACAATCTCAGCATCGGTTGCCGTTTGAATTCCCAAGGTGATTGGGCGATCCTCAATTTCGCCATTGCGATTTACGACAAAGACCGTTGTCTTGTCCCCTTCATGATTAATGGCCTGAAGAGGAACCGATGGGATATCGTCGCGGTGTTCCAGAGAAACATCGGCTTCCGCGTAAAGCCCCGGCATCAGCACCGGTCCGGATTCGGCACGTCAACTTCCGTGTGCATGGTGCGGGTGTCTTGCCGAACGTCCACCGAGAATCGGATTACTTTGCCGGGGAAACTCCGGTTCAGCGAGGGAACACGAACGGTCACGGGATCTCCGATACGAATGTAGCGAACATAAGCCTCCGGAACAGGAATCACCAAGCGGAACAAATCATCCTGCGACAACCTCACGATCGGCATTGCCTGGGTACTGGAGGTTGTGCCCGCCTGAACCAAGGTGCCGAGATTCGCATATCTCTGCGTCACAACCCCGGGAAATGGAGCGGTGATCCGCGAATAATCGAAGAGGCTCTGATCGTGAACGAGTTTCGCTTTGGTCACGGAAAGTTGACTCTGAGCAGCGTCCAGAGCGGACTGGCCGGCGTCGACTTGCGATGAAGCCGCAAGGTCTTTCCCTTGAGCATCGTCCACTTCCTGCTGGGCCACGATGCCGGGCTGGTTCTGGAACACTTCGTTCAATCGCGTGTATTCCAGATGCAACGCGTTGTATTGCGCTTGATAACGCTGCAGTTCATGTTCAGCCCTGGTTACCTGATTGCCGGCATTCTTGATTTCAGCCTGATCTTCCTCCAACTGTGCCTGCAACTCGGGAATCTCAAGGATGGCCATGACCTGGCCGGCTTTCACGTGCGTTCCATAGTCGACATTCAATTTCTGAACGTAGCCGGACTCCTTCGCGTAGACATCGATCTCCTGAAAAGGCACCAATTCCGAGGACAAGCGTGATTTGCCGGCTGAGAGTCTTCTTCACTACGTTCGTTACGCCGACGGTAACTTCCGCCTGGGAGTTTGCCCGGGCCTTGGTTTCCCCGGAACAGGAGGACAATCCCATCGCCAGTATCGCGGCAAATACGGCCGCCAAAACGGAGAACAGGGGATTGAATCCGCCCGCCCGTTCGCGAATAGCGCCCTGCAGATTGAGATGTTGATTCATCAATTCTTTGAATACCCCGCTTCTCTGGCGATCTTGCCAGCGATCGCTCGACTAGGCACAGATCGACTAACTGAGATCCCTCATCATCTGGCGCAGTTTATCTACGGAAAATTCCTTGGAAGCACAAAGATCGATTACTTTTTGCTCGCATTGCTGCAGTTTGGTAGCGACCGCCGGGATCCGCGCGGCAATTTGAAGAGGGACCGTTAGAATCCCATGCCGGTCTCCGTGCAAGAGATCGCCCGGTTGCACCTCCAGTCCCCCGATTTTGACCGTGGATCCGAACTCGAAAATGTGCGCATAGGCGTGCGACACGGCAACATTGCCGGCAAATAATTGAAGGCCCATCTCACGCACTTGAGGCAAATCCCGGACCGCGCCGTCCGTCACGTATCCAACGCATCCCAACGCTTTCAGGATTGCGGCATGCATGTCACCGAGGAATGCTCCCACGCCGGGCGGCTTGTCAAGATCCTCCAAGACGACGATCCTCGGTGGTGGGATCTTGAGGATGCTGTTCCACCACTCTGTCCGGTCGCGGTAGAAGCGCCCCGACATTGGCGGGTCGCCGGAACGAAGGCGCGCAGTGGCGGCATAGCCCACCATGGGCGGCAAATCTTTGAACATGCATCGAATGCTGGCATCGGCGAAACCGGTGTTCCGCAGTCTCACATCGAAGGTCTCAATTGCGTTTGAGACCATGCATGTGTCGATATTGCGAAGAGCGTTCAGCACGTGCTCGTCGACTAACGGCATAAGGTCCATTCGAATCCTCTGCGAACGATTTTCGACTTCACCCGTTGGCATTGCCTGATTGACTTTCGGCCTGCAATGCGCGCGCTTAAATCACAACCCTGAGCGTGACAAATATTAAATCGGGTAGCCCGGTAAAACCTAAAGGAAATATACGGAAGAAGCTGGAGGGGGCCTGTTATAGAAGATAAGACTCAGGATGTCGCTCGAGCGTAGAGGCTCAGAAGGAACGGCAGGCAGATAAAGTACGGGAGGCTCAAGGCAGGTACAACTGACAACGGGCGCAGCAAATCGAGTGGAATCTCGATCGAGCCGCTGCCGGTTGGGTTCGCCGGACAGATTGTCTACCGACTTGACTACCTGAACGTGAGACCCGAGTGCGTTCATTTGCGCAGGAACTGGAATGGAAAAACGCGTGGCAAGACTCAGCGTCAATGAACAGATGGCGACCCCGATCAGCAGAGCCCGCCAGCTGCGTCCGTCGGCACGCCAATTTTTGGAAAGCATCATCTTGCAGTCAGGAACCCGATCCCGGTTGCTGAAAATATACCACAGCGGGAGAAGCGGCCGGCGATCACAATGGTAACCCAATGAACTTGGATGGCAGAAGTCTGGCTGTGGTTGCCTGCACATAACGAAAGCCATGGCCGGTCGTCAGTGGTCGGACGCTTGCCTCATACCCGCGCCTCGACCTGATCCGACCAAAACGTATTCGATGGCATACTGCCAGTGGGGTCAATTGGCTGAGTTGCTCCAGACTCAAACGCAGGCTGAATCGTTCCAACTGGTATTCGTGGCGGAGGGGATAAAGCTCATCGCGCGCTCGGCGAGCGCGGTGATCGTCAAGCTGGGATTGACGCCGAGATTGGCCGCCACTACCGATCCATCGCAGATGTACATATTCTTGTAGCCGAAAACGCGGTGGCGCGAGTCGACCACTCCGTTCGTCGAAGAATCGGCGATTACGCAACCTCCGATGCAGTGCGCAGTCCCGGGAACGTTGAAGAGAATTTCCGGAAGCATACTCATCGGGAAACCCCCGGTAAGGTGCGCAAACTTCTGAGCAAATTCGTTCGCTTTCGGAATGTAGGTGGGGACCTTCTCGCCACGGCTGACGAGAAACTTTCGGAAGGGCCAGAACCAGGGGCGTTGCCAGCGCATCTCGATCTGGCTATCCAGCGTCTGCATACAAAGCAGAATCACAAACTCGCGCGCCCAGCCCCGCGGTTGCAATACGCGCAGAGTGTGAAGCGGGTGCCGCAGGAAAGAACTGATGACATTCTTCAGCCAGAGTCCGATCCGCCGCGGACCCGGACGGCCATTGGTGAGGATGGTGGTGAAGACCCCCATGGCATCGGAACCATTCGGGTAGCGGACGGCCTCGATATGAGTATGCTCATCGATATAGACGCCGGAGCCGATGGCGACACCCTGCGATAGGTCGTCGTGGTAATGCGGCATGCGTGCTCCGATGAGGGATTCGGAGTTGGTGCGCACGTGTTTGCCAAGTTGCGGACTGATGGCCGGCAATGAACCTTTTTCTTTCAGTTGAAACAGTAGTTCCATCGTGCCCAGTGAAGATGCGGCAAAAACTACTCCGCGACAGGTGAACCGCCGCGCATGGCGGCGAATCCACGTGGTGGACTTAACGGTGTGGACTTCGTATCCCGCGCCGCCGTCGCGCGCATCAGACAATGGTTTGACGTTGACGACCTGGGTCTCGGGAAAAACCTGTGCCCCGTGCTTTTCGGCGAGATACAAGTAGCCAAGATCCAAAGTATTCTTCGCGCCATAGCGGCAGCCCATCATGCATCCGCCACAGGCGAGGCAGGTGGTTCGTTCGGGGCCTTCCCCTCCGAAAAAAGGATCGGGAAAATCTGATTGCCCGGCTCCCCGAGCGCCGGCTGGAAAATACCTACGTTCGTGCGGTAGAAGGTATGGCCGGAGCCTGCAGCTTCGGCCGTTTGCTTGAGAAGATGATCGGCAGGGCCGAGGATCTTGTTTTCGGTGACACCCAGCATGCGCGCGGCGGTTCCGTAGTGCTGTGGCATCTCCGCTTTCCAATTGGCCAAGCCCGTCCACGAACTCGCTTCCCATACTCTCTCCGGCGGCGCGAGCAGAGTGCAGGCATAGGTGATGGATCCGCCGCCGACTGCACAGCCGTGAAAAATGGTGACGTGCCGGAAAAACCGCATGTTAAAAAAGCCGCGCAGGCCGAGTTTGGGACGCCAGAACCAGCGATGGATCGACCAACTGGTGCGCGGCAGAGATTCGGGAGTCCAGCGCCGACCCATTTCCATGACACCGACCCTGTAACCTTTTTCCACGAGGCGATGGGCCGAGACACTGCCACCGAAGCCGGAACCGACGACGATGAAATCGAAATCAAATTGATCGTTCTTGTCTTGATTATTCTTGTTGCCGTTGCGGGGTGGCATAAAGTTCCCCTATCGTTGCACCGTGGAAACCGGTTGCTCCGCCGTCTGCCTCTGTTCGCCCCTATCGAAGGATCCGTCCTGTGAAGAAATATGGCTCAGAGAAAATCGGCGGTTCGGGAAGTGGATTGGCTACTACTGTCCGCACGAAGCTCTCTTCGTTTTGCCACCAGCCGTGGAAAGTTTGACCATCGGCGCAATGGATCTGCAGCGGGTTCCAACGATGGAGATCTGGACTCATTCCAGGACAGGACCTGATCAGACAAGTCGTTATTCGGCACGTCTCCGAAGAGACGCACGATCACCGATCCGGGTGTCGAGGCGCAAGCCCTCGCGCAAGGCTTTCAGCGCGCTTTCCTTGGCGCTCCAGAGCAATGCCAGCATGAGTTCGCGATCGGCTGGAGAGGAGTGCGCAATCAGAGTCTGCTCTTCGGGCGCGAAATAATCGGCGACAAAAGCATCGCTATCGCGGCTCGATTGTTTCCAGATCACAACCCAGATCCGCGCCAGATCTGCCCGAGATGAGGCGATCGCGCACATCGCTCTGCCGTCCCTGTGACTGATTGAAATGGCCACGGGCGCCGGGAGCGTCTGCGACGAATGCCTCGGGCGCTCCAGATGGTGCGGGCCATATCTCGATGTTTGCAAGTGCCTGGGGATGCGCGCGGCAAATTCAGGAAGGCGGCGATTGTGCGCTTTGCCGTCCACCGTCCCAACCGCCAATCGGCGCTACGTTTGGCGAAGCGCAGAGTGTTGAAGTGAACGGTCTCCTCGGCCGACAGCCAATTGTTCACTGCCGGCACATCGGCTTCGGTCTGCTGCAGCCAATATACGTGCATGAAATCACCGGTCGATGCTAAGCAGCCACCACTTCCAGAGGTCCGGGCTTTTCGCCGGACTTTTCGCCGGACTTCTCTCCGGACTTCTCGAGTGACCGACCCTCTTCCTCTTGTCGTTTAACTTCTACCTCAATTCCGCGTTCCACCGCAGCGATGAGATACGAGCGTAGGTTCGCAGGCGGAATTATCCGATCGACCGCGCCCACGTCGAGGGCTCGTTGCACGCTGTGCACGCGGTCAAACTCGGCAGCCATTTCGCCGAGCTTCTCCGAATGTACGACTTTGAAGAGTTCTTCATACTGCGTGCGCAAGCGGAGTTTCTCCGCGCCCTCGGCCTGCGCAATTGCCTGACTCAACGGCTGCAAGCGTGGATCTTTCTTCGCTTTCGCTTCGACCTCGCCGGCGAACACAACGGCGGCGGCGGGCGCACCGCCGATGACAGATGCGAAGGTTCCTTCCAGAGCCGCGATCTCGAGCTGTTCGTTCAGCGCTTTCGAGAAAACGACATACGCGCCGCCGTGGAAGCGGGAGATCACGCAAAACACGATGGGACCTTTGAAGTTCACCACGGCTCTGCCAATTTCCGCGCCGTACTCGAGCTGCAGGCGGCGCATGGACTCGGGCGAGCCATCAAATCCAGACAGATTAGCCAGCAGCACAACCGGCCGGTTATTGCTGGCTGCATTAATCGCGCGCGCCACTTTCTTGGAAGATTGCGGGAAGAGCGTGCCCGACGTCCATTGGTCGGGACCATCGGCTGGAGCAAATCCAAGGCGAGCCAACTGACGCGACTCGATGCCAATCAGACAAACGGGATAGCCACCGAGGTGAGCATCCCATACGACGGCTGTCTCCGCGGCGCGCATGCCAGCCCAGCGTTCAAGCGGAGCGTGATCCTGGTCGATGGCTGCCATCATCACTTTGCGGATATCGAACGATTTTTTCCGCCCAGGATTGGTTTCGTCGGACAGGATGTCGCCAACCGATGCGAAGCCGTCCTGGCCGTGCGGATAGACTCTGACATCTCGATCGATTGGATCGACCGTTTCAGCCCGTCTTGGAAAGCGCTCGCCGGGCACGATGTAAGTGTGCTCGTAGTGGCGGAACAGAATGTGACAGGCTTCATCGATGTCACGGGCCCAGTACTGCGCTTGCCCATTGATGCCCATGATGCGATCGTAGCCGCCGATTCCCTGATTGTCCTCGGCTGAGATGCCGCCGGAGTAATCGAGAGCGCGTTTTCCGGTAAGCACCATCGCTGCTTTCGGAGTCATCACGAGAATGCCGCGGGTATGCATGAGCATGGTGGCCTCGGCATTCCAGTAGGGCTGCGCTCCCACGTTGATCCCGTTGATAATCAGGTTGACCTCGCCGCCAGCTTGCGTGAACTCGACCAAACGGCGCAGGACGCGGGCAATCCAATCCATGTTCTCGACGCCACTCTCCATCGAGATTTTGGCGCCCGCTGAGATGGGGAACCACTCTAGGGGCACGCCCATCTGTTGGGCGAGATCGAGGGCGGCCATGATGAGACGGCATTCCGGCTCGGCAAGCGCACCAAGATCTTTGCTGGGATCTCCCAGCAGCAGAACCCTCGACATGCCCTCGGAATACCTGGGCGTAAAATTGCGTATGATGCCGACCACGATGTTGGCTTTATTTTGGCCGTACGGCCGGCCCACTGGAACCAATCGGCCTTCGGGGTTCAGATCGTGCTCGACAAAATCGCCGGGAGGATACTCTGCACGGGTGTGTTTCGGTTCCGGCGTCAGCATTCTGATGATTTCGTAGGGGTAGATGAGACCGCGCTGGCGCATGCGGACGACTTTTTGCTCATATTCACCAAGTGGCCTGAGGGGTTGCAGCTTTTCCGCGGGCCGGAAAGTAATAAGCATGCCGCTCGAGCCCGGGCTCGAAATGCGCACGATCATATCGCGCAATTCGCCAGTGGCGGGACGGGGAATGTGGGCGCGTATGACGACCTGTTCGAGCCCTAAGCCTTCGATGGTGGGCGCCAGCCTGCGGATGAGGTTGCGAGATTCCTCGCGGTCAAGAGCGAGCGGTTGCCATACATAGAGAAGAATCCGGTTCCAGCAGAGACGTTGATTGACGGGCCGATGCGACTGGAACTGGCGCATACCGGCGATCACTTCCCCCAGCATACGTTCAAGATGCGGCAGGCCCACGATGCGCCCCGACTCATCCCGCACTGGCGTGACGTCACGGACCTCCACGCAGCCGAACAACCGCTCATCTTTCGGATTGTCGCGGGCCACCGCATGCAGAAGGTAGACGTCTTCAACTGAGGGCAGCCGCTCTATTTTGAAATTACTTAGCCGCCACAGGCTGTAGGCGCTTGGCCATCATCGGGTGGATTCCACGGTAGAGCTTTTCCTCTTCGTATTTGCTTTCATTGGTGGGGCGATACGTGAAGTGCTGCATGCCGCCCACGCCCTGACTGTAAATTGGACTCGCGACTTCCACGACGACGCGGCTGATGGGATGAGGGAAGACAGTCCGGTTCACCAGAGTGCAGACTTCCTGCTGCGTAGACTCCACATCGTCCAAGCCGTCGGAGCACCACGCGTAGATATCGAGCACGACGTCGTGGTCAGCAGGAACCTCCGCGATCATGGGAAAGAGTGTTTGCACTACCTCGGAGAGGTGGACGTACTCCGCATGGGTGGTGAAGACGTGAATACGCCTCCCCTCGTAATCGTATTCGGCGGATACATAACAATGCCCGTCCAGGTCAAAGGAGCGGACTTTCTCGAGGGGACGAATCCGGTAATACCGCCAAAGGATCGCCTCCAACATAAGTTTGCGCATGGCAACCGTGGCCGATGCAAAGCGCTTGGAATACAACCCCACCACAGGCTGCGGACAATCCACCAGCGCGCGTACCCTTTCATGGCGATCCGCGGCATTGGGATTGGCAGCCATATAAGCGAGGTCTTCCTCCAGTTGTTGGTAAACCTCCTTACGTGCCCGCTCAAACAGGGGTTGGTCGAAATAGCGATAGCGCACTTCACGAGCGAGGTTGGTGACGGAAGGAAAAAGCCCGTTGGTCATCGAGACCATCCTGTCGAGAAGCACACGCAGCGATTCCGGTGCGTTGCGCTCTACAACATCGACACTATGCAAGCGCCGTTCGAGCACGCCCAGGATGGGAGCGATCTGCCGCTCCATTCGCTGGCGCGATTTATAGATCCAGAGCAGACTCTCTTCCAGTTTCGACGAGCGAGCGAGGCTCTCGACACCATAGTGGGACAGGGCTCGGCGAAGCGCAACCACGAAGGCGGGCGGCAATCCTTCGCCACCTGTCTCCAACCGGCGCAGATAGGAAAACAGATAAGATTCGGCGCTGGGCTCTTCACCGCTGGCCCGATGGTTTACTTCCGGCTCGTGTTGAAACAGAGAGCAGATATCCACGAAGATATTGAGGATTTCATCTTCGCCCTCTCGCATTTCGTCGCTGTTCAGTGGGCAGTCCTTGTTCCAGTCTGCGAGCAGTCGCGCACTGTACTTCGGGTCCACATCAAAACCCAACATGAGTTGGCGAAGTTCATTCAAACTCTCGCGCCAATCGGAAGGAATTGTTTCTCGCTTTCCATCCGCTGGAAACGACGCGCCAACAACCACTCGATCGCCGGCAACTACCGCATTGTCGGCAGCAACGGGATCGATCTGGACCAGCGGCGCTCCCGTGTCGACCTGCACGTTGGCGATCGTCATCACTTGCCGCACTTTTCCAGCAAATGGAGCCACTACCTGCATTTCCATCTTCATGGCTTCCAGCACGGCCAGACGATCTCCCAGCGAAACCACGTCGCCCGGCTTCACGGTGATCGAGACCACGACCGCCGGCGAGGGTGCGCGCACAATGCCGCCGTCATCTCGTTCAATTTTGTGGGCAACACCGTCCACTTCAATGCTGTAGTTGAGTCCCTGCGCTACCGAGACGACGTGGAATCGCCGCCCAACAACCGTGAGCCAATATTCATACTGGCCCGAGCGGTCGGTGTGGACATCGATGCGCAATCCGTTCAGTTCCACACGGTACTGCTGCGGGCCGAGGCGATAGGTCCTGGGTGCGTAAGTGTGGCCGCGATAGCGCAGTTCCGCAATGTGGCCTATTTCACTTTGCACCCGCGGCCGTCCGCGCACGGCGGATGCATAGAACTGGGCCTGCTCGACGGCGAATTGCGCGTCATAGGCTTCGATCGCGGCCTGTACCAGGGCCACATCGGCGTAGCACCGCGAGATGTGCGCATCGCCTGCGGTCAGTTGGTCGAGCCAACCCACGTGCACTTCGCTGCGCTGCACTTCGTCGCGGTTCAGTAGTTGGAGCAGAAACGCTTTATTACTGGCGCCGCCTTTTATAACGATTACGCTCTCGCGGAGCGCGCGTTGCAGCCGGGAGAGCGCCTCCTTGCGGTTTTGCCCGAAGGCGATGATTTTGGCAATCATCGAGTCGAATTCTGCGGGAACCGTGTCGCCCTCCGCTACGCCGGTATCGACTCGAACACCAGGCCCGGTGGGGATTCTGAAGCGCTCAATGGTACCTGGGGCGGCAGCAAATCCGTTGTCCGCGTCTTCGGCGTTGAGGCGCACCTCGATGGCGTGGCCGGTTGTGTGCGGAGCCGCACCTTCAAGGCGGCCACCGCGCGCGACATGAATCTGCAACTTGACCAAATCGAGGCCAGTGGTGCATTCGGTCACCGGGTGCTCGACCTGCAGCCGGGGGTTCATTTCCATGAACCAGAAAGTCTGGGCCTTCGGTTGATACAGGAACTCCACTGCGCCTGCATTGTGATAGCCCGCAGTCTGACTCAAACGCACGGCGGCGGCGCGCAATGCCTGATCTTGCTCGGGAGACAGCGCAGGAGAAGGCGCCTCTTCGAGGATTTTCTGGTGATGGCGCTGGATCGTGCAATCGCGTATGCCCGCTGCCCAGGTGGTTCCGTAGTGGTCGGCAATGATCTGGACTTCAACGTGGCGTGCGTCCAGTATGAGTCGCTCAAGAAAAACGGTTGGGTCTCCAAAGGCCTTGAAAGCCTCGGCACGGGCGCTCTCAAAAGCGCGCGCGAGTTGGCTCTCTGAATTCACACGGCGAATCCCGTGACCACCGCCGCCTGCCGTGGCCTTTATCAGGAGCGGATAACCCAGGAACTCGGCATGATGGAGGGCATCCTCGAGCGTCTCTACGGGTCCGCCACTCCATGGCGCAACTGCTATTTGGGCGCGCTCGGCCATGCGCTTGGAGGCGATTTTGTCGCCGATGCGCCGCATCACGTCGCCGCTCGGGCCGATGAATACGATATTCATCTCGCGGCAAAGATCGGCGAATGAAGCATGCTCAGCCACAAAACCCCAGCCTACCCAGACCGCATCCGCATGCGTAGCCGTCAACGCGCGTTCCAGCCTTCCATAATCCACGTAACTGCTTTTGAGTTGCCTGGTGCTAAGGTCGAGCACCTGAGCGGGTCCGAGGCACACCGCTTCATCCGCTTCGCGGACGAACATGGCACGGCGATCGGGTTCGGTGAAAAGCGCAATCGTGTGCAGGGATGTGGCGTGCTCTTGATTGAATTCGCGGGCCGCGTGAATGAAGCGCATGGCGGCCTCTCCGCGATTGACGATTGCCACGCGTTGGAATTCCTGGTTCATGACATCTCCGATCGGAAAATAGTGGCTTCGGCGGGCCACAATGCTCAGGCCGGGACCGGCTCCGATGACATCACATCGCGTAGTGCCTTCAGCCGCTCGGCAGTGACGAGGTCAGGACTTGCTATCGTGCGATAGCCGCTGAGCTGCACGTATCGGGTGCCCTGCTCATCGACAACGTTCGCATCGAAAGTTCCGCGAACCGGATCAGGAGTGACAACAGCGTACAACCGGGTATTCGCCCTTGGAGTGCGTAGCAAGGAGACTCGATCAACGTGCTGCGGCAAACCCATTTGATCCTGCGTTCCCATCTGCCAGATTCCGGCTGTCTGGAAGCAAAGTTCGATGAGCCGAGGCTCCATCAGCGTGGGCAACTCTGAGGGGTGGTGATTGCTCGGAAGATTTCTTGCCATCAATCCGATCATCCGGTCTCCATCCCACCAGGCTCGATCGAGTACTTGGTATGCCGGGCCGTGGAAATACAGACGGTAGATATCGGCGGCTTCGATCGTGTGTTCCGCGGGTGAGATCGGCACCGGCATGATGACCGCTTCTGCGTGATGCCTCGTGAGCCGCACGCACGCGGTGAAGTGCGCCGTCGTTTGCGGTTCCGCCTGATTTGGAAGCGACCTGTGTCCAATCAACCGGCAATTGGCAACCAGGTCGGAACCTTGAGGATGCGTGGCGCACTCGACGATCACGGTACGAGGTTCATGGCGGTAGAACTTGAATGGAGCGAGGAAATTCACGTCTTCGATGGCCTCGATCTGCCAGCCGGGAAGCATACGCAGCGCGGCTTCGGCAAAGGCTTCGATTCCCATAACGCCGGGCAGCACGGGAGTGCCGTCGATTTGATGATCGTGAAGGAAGGGCTGAATCTTCGGGTCGAGGGTAGTCTCAAGGGTCAAGGGAGCGAAGAGACCGGCGCTGGCAATCTTGCCGGTTTTTGTCATCGGCCCCGCTGCTGCCTCTTCCGGGAAGGGTTGGGCGGCGGCCTTATCGATTCCACCGATTTCATCCCACTCCTTGAGCAGCACACCGAGGCGCTGACCGATGACGATCTCGCCGCGCGTGCCTCCCGCCGTCAGTTCGCGCCGGATCAGTGGAACACCGGCTTCCGGGGGCAGCATATCGATGCCAGCTTGCTTCATTACTTTTGGAATGGAACCGCGGGTGGCCATACCAATTCCGCCCCAGGCGGTCCAGTCGATGGCGATACCGCGCGTACCCGGCCGAGTAGTGCGGAAACTCGACGTGATCTTGCACAGCAGATCGTTGGCGGAACTGTAGTCGGTCTGTCCGGGATTACCGAAGCGGCCGGCAATCGAACTGAATGCTACAGTCGCGCCCAGCGGCATGTCTCCAATGGCATGAAACAGATTAAAGAAGCCGTCGCTCTTGACGTCGAAGACGAGGTTAAATTCGCCCGGCTCCTTTTCTGACAAGGACCGGCTGCGTTCGATGCCGGCCGCGTGCAGCAGAACATCGATGCGCCCGCTGCGTTCGCGGACTTCTTTGATCACCTTGGCAACGGCTTCTGTGTCGGCCAGATTGACGCTGAAGTAATGCGGCGTGCCTCCTGCCGCACGCACCGCCTCGATGGCGCTGAGCGCGGCTTGCGCGCGCTCAAGCGCCGCCAGTTCCCTTTCGACCAACGCAGGCGTAGCACGCTCGCCGCGTGCCTGGATGCGCGCGAACAGATCGCGCTTCAGATTCTCTTTTTCGGTCGCAACATCGCTCATGAAACGCTTGAGGTCGGGATTGGATGGATCGGGCTCGGGCACCAAATCGAGCAGATAGAAAATGCCGCCGGAAGCGGCCGCCAAATCGGCAGTAATCGCGGAGACGATGCTTCCCGCAGCCCCAGTGATCAGGAACACGGTGTTTTGATCGAGGTTAAGGCCGGGTTGGCCGTCGGTTGCAGATTGCTCCTCGAGCCCAATTGCCCAGCGCAGCCCTGCTTTGTAACCGATCTCAACCGCTCCGGGATCGCGCAGGGTTTCTTCAATGAGAAGCTCGGCGATTTTCGGCGCTTCGCACGCCCGTTCGAAGTCGACGGCTTTGACGTGCGCCTCCATCCGCTCCCGCTTATACGTCTTGGTGAAGCCGGTCACTGCGCCTCCCAGTGGCGCGACTGCGCCAGCCGCGTCGTAACCGTGCTGTCCGCCCAGCCGCGTTGCTGAAATCAGAAACGTACCCGGCTTCGCGATGTGCTCGTAAAGCGTGCGCATGGCGGTGTACAGCAACTTGGTCCGCACTCGCACCGCTTCGTGCCAGGTGGTCAGATCCAGATCGCGTAGGTTTCCCTCATGATCGAGTGCGGGCAGCCAGTAGACTCCGTCTACTGGACCAGTGGCCAGCCAGTTCTTGAGCAGATCGGCGAGCGCGGGGGCGTCCGGCGTGCCGTCAATACGAAAAACTTCGACTCCCCTCTTCTGGAGTTGTCGAGTGAGTGCGTCGGCCACGCCACCTTTGTCTGGCATGATGATTACTCGGCGACCGCGTTCAAGGCTCACCCCAGTTTGCTTGCAGATGTTCAGCGGTGGACGCAGGATCGGCAGCGGCACGCGGCGTGGAATGCTGTTGGCGGCGTCGAAACTGGCGAGCACCGGACGCGGCGTCTTCGCGGGCACACGAGCGAGAGTCGAAGATGCGGGAGTTGAAGATGCTGAAGATGACGGCGCGGAGGCCGCTGGCCTCTGCCCTGGCTCCGGCTCTTCCTTTTGGACGTTATTTTGCACGTTGTCATGCAACGCCGACTTGTCCTGCGCGAATTTGATCACGTGGGCCAGAGTTGGAAAATTGCGCAACTTCAGATTTTCATCGCGTGGAATGTTGTACTCGGCGCGGATGGCCGCGAACATCTCCGCCTGTTTTACGGTGTCGATTCCAAGATCGGCTTCGAGATCAAGCTCCGGGTCGAGCATATCCTTCGGGTAACCGGTCTTTTCGGCGACGATGTCCAGCACATTCTCTTTGATGGAATCGCTGGTGGCCGCCTCCGCTGACACGGCAGCGGGAGCTGGCACGCCCGGTTTGGCAGAGTCAGGTTTGACAGAGTCCGGTTTGACGGAGTCAGGGTTGACCTCTTCCTTTATTGTGGGCGCCGGAGTCGCGGGTACCTCAGCCAGGTCAGGACGCTTCTCAAACACGAAGCGAATCACGTGCGCTAGGGTTGGGTAGTCGCGCAGTTTGCGGTTCTCATCGCGCGGGATGCTATAGATCTCGCGAATCGCGGCAAACAGTTCGGCCTGCTTCACCGTATCAACGCCGAGATCCGCCTCGAGGTCCAGATCCAGATCCAGCATATCTTTGGGATAGCCGGTCTTTTCCACGACCAGGGCGAGAATGCGCTCCTTCACCGAATCGCCGGCGCTGAGTTGCGCGGGACCCGCGACCGGTGTAGGTGGCGTTGATGTGACAGGCTGCGATTTGGTGGCTTCGGTTACTGATGCTGTTTTTGTCGATGCCTGTCCCAAGTTAGCCAGCTCAGGCCGCTTCTCATACACGAACCGAATCACGTGCGCCAGAGTCGGGTAGTCGCGGAGTTTGCGGTTCTCATCGCGCGGAATGTTATAAATCTCGCGAATAGCCGCGAATAACTCCGCCTGCTTTACTGTGTCGACGCCAAGATCCGCTTCGAGATCGAGATCCAGGTCAAGCATGTCTTCGGGATAGCCGGTCTTTTCTACTACGAGCGCGAGGAGGCGCTGCTTTACGGAATCACCTGCAACATCTTCTCCATGAGCTACTACCGGGGCTGGTGTGCTGAATGCTCGTGTGCCGGAATCTACCGCGGGCGGCTTAACCTCTTCCTTGGTTATGGCTACCGCTTCGGACTTTGCCACGGGCACACTTGCCAGGTCAGGCCGCTTGTCATATACGAAGCGGATGACGTGGGTCAGAGTCGGGTAGTCGCGGAGTTTGCGGTTTTCGTCACGCGGGATGTTATAAATCTCGCGAATGGCGGCGAACAACTCCGCTTGCTTTACCGTGTCAACGCCGAGGTCCGCTTCGAGGTCGAGATCCAGGTCAAGCATGTCCTGGGGATAACCGGTCTTCTCGACGACCAGGGCCAGGATCCGTTCCTTCACCGATTCTTTTTCCGGCGCCGTCACTGAGACCAGGGAAGATTCGGGAGATACGGGCGCGGCGACGGGCGCGTCTACTTTCTGCGTCGCTGCATCGCGCTGTGCTGGCGCTGGTGCTGGCGTTGCATCCGACCTCGCTGGAGGAGCAGCAACGGCAGGCGATACCGCCGATAGCACAGGCGAAGGCGTTGGCGGGATAGCTAGCACGGGATTTTCGGCAACTCGCGCCGCCGGCCTTTGATCTTGCGCTCGCAGATCTTTCACTCGCAGATCTGGCGCTCGCAGATCTGGCACGCGCAGTGTGCGACGGACAACCTCCAGATCGGTGACGGGACGGCCCGCAATCCGGCTCAGCCATGAGTTCCACGTATTGGTGTCGCTGATGCGATAGGTATAGCCTAAAGCGTTCTGGTTTTGATGGACACCATCTTTGGTTGCCACCCAATGCAACAAGAGCATGCTGATCTGCGAGCCAAAGCCAGCGCCGAGATGCAACGCGTACTCAATCGGATAGGCTCCGCCTTTTGACAGATTCAACGGTCCCAACTCGGGATCGACTTCTTTAAAGTTGGCAACGGGCGGTACATAGCCAGTTTCGAGCGCCTTCACGGCAACCACATCTTCGATGCCAGTAGCCATGGCATGGCCGGTGAAACCCTTGGTGTTCGCGATAATAATTTGATCGGCGGTGTCGCCGAAGACATGACGCAGCGCATGGATCTCGGCAGAGGCGCTGCCTCCGCGAGCCGGGGTGTAGGTTTCATGAGAAACGAAAACTGTTTTTGACGCGATTTGGCGCCGGGAGATGCCACTGCGCGTTTCGGCTTTGACGATGAGGTCCTCCATCACCTGACCGATGTGCTGCACGTCGAGGCGGGTCCCGTGGAAGGCGCTGTTGGCCGCCACCGCACTTAACACTTCACAGATCGGACGGATGCCGCGTTCGCGAGCCGCATCTGCGCTCTCGACTACAAGTGCAGCCGCGCCCATCCCGATGATCAAACCGTGACGCCGGCGGTCGAAGGGAATGGCGGCATCTTCAACGACGTCGTCGGTGGCGGCCGCGCCGGTGGCCAGGAAGCCGGCGCCAAACCACTCCAGCATGTGATCGGAAGTGACGTCGTCGGCCGAGATGACGACCACGCGACGGCACCGGCCAGCACCGATCCAGTCTTGCGCGATTCCCACGGCTTGTGCGGTGGAAGCACAGGCGGCGTTAATTTGCGTATTGGGGCCGCGCGCGCCGATGAATTCAGCAAACTGGGAATGTCCCATGGCTAGGACTTTGAGCAGGAAGCGCCGCTCGAAGACATATGGCTCTCTTTCCAGAGTGGCGCGCAAGTCGGCGATGCGGCGGTCGATTTCCTGGGCCAGCGCCTCGTTCGCCGGAGTGGCATGACCGTTTGTCTCCAGGCGGAGCGCGCAAATCTTCCAGCAGAGTCAACTGCTCGCGGCGCTCGTGGTCGGCATAGTAACGCGACATTTCAGCGGCGAAGGAGTCGCATCCCGGGAAGGCAGAGGCAAAAATAACGCCGGTCTCGTCGCGCAGCGCGTCGGGCAAGCCCCAACGATCCGGCAACTGCGTGTTTTTGCTGGTGGTCTTGTAGCGCATCACCAGGGGAATGCCGGCATCGCGTAAGGCGTCGAGTCCGGCGGCGATCGCCAGCTGCGTAACGCGGTCGAGGGCGGCTACGCGCTCGGCCGAAACGCCAAACTCTTTTTCCAGATCGAAGGCGTTTCCACGGGCTGCCAGCCTGATGACGTCAGATTCACTATGAATCGCCTCGAACGTGGCCTCGCCGTTGTCGCTCTTCAGCAGGCGCGTGATGTGCTTGTCGAGCATCGCACGCCGCAACCGGGTAGGGATCGCGTCGATGAACTGATCGCCGCGCAGGATGCGGCCGATATTAGCATCGTCGAAGATGTGCTCAGTTCCGGGCAGTCCTAACGACGCGCCCGTGATCACAACCGGCGTGCCGTTCGAAGGAGCAGGATTTTTCCCGCGGTAAATTTCATATCCGCGATCGAGAACATCGGCAAATAAATGGCCGAGTTCGCTGTAGCGGTCGCCGTTGCGATTGCCGTTTGCCGGCGCAACTGGTGTGGGGATGGAGGGTAATGCTTCCGGTTTTTCCTCCACCTTTAATTCGAGCTTTTTTTCTTCGGGCCCCGCTTCGGCGACACCACGGCCCAGCCCGGCTGCATAGAGAGCGCACAGCGCCTGGTTGAAGGCGACAAGGTCGCCAACTTTGGGGTGATTGGTAAAAACGGCAAGCACATCGCCGCGTTCGCCGAGCACATCCTCGGCGAATCCCTGCAATGCTTTTTTCGGACCGACTTCAACAAACACGCGCGCGCCCGCGTCGTAGAGTGTGCGCAGGCCCTGCACGAACTGCACTGGAGATGCGACCTGCTTGGTCAGGATCTCCAGCATCTGCGGCACAACGTCAGGCCCCATGGGATAAAACTCGCCATTCGTATTGGCGACAATTGGCAGATGCGGTGATTCGAGATGCAGCCGCTCCAGAACTTCCCGCAGCGGCTTGCTGGCTCCCGCCACGATCGACGTGTGGAAGGCGTGGCTGACGACCAGCGGCGCCACGTCATAGCCGGCCTTCTGGAAGGCTTCCATGGCTTGCTCGACTGCCTCGCTTCCGCCGCCGATTACCGCCTGACGATTGCTGTTGACGTTGGCGATCACCACATTGCCATTAATCGTCTTCAGAATTCGCTCGATCTCTTCCAGCGGAGCAAACACCGCAGCCATGCGGCCGTTGTCGTCCATTGCGACCTGGGTCATTCCACGGCCACGAGCGCTGACGGCTTCCAGGGAATCGGCGAACGGCAGACCGCCGGCGGCGACCAGCGCTCCGTATTCGCCGAGGCTGTGGCCCATTGTGAAGTTCGGCTCGACGCCATAGGCCGCAAGTAGCCGTGTAAGCGCAAGATCGGTTGCCAGCACAGCGGGCTGCGTGATCGCGGTTTGACGCAGATCGTCTTCCGCCTTGGCAACGGCTTTGGGATCGGCATGGTCAATGAAGATGAAATCGCTAAGCGGCTTGCCGAGCAGGGGCGTCATCACGCGATCGGCTTCGGCAAAGGTTTCGGCAACAATCGGCTCCGTGGCTCGGAGCAGTTCCAGCATGTTTACGTATTGCGAACCTTGCCCGGTGTACAGGAATGCCACTTTGGGCGCGGGGCCGCGACCGCGGAAGATGCCCTGCGCGCGCAGAGCTTTCCAGATGGCAGGCTGGTTGGCAGCGAGCGCCTTCAGCGCAGCGGCCGACTTATTTGCCAACTCAGCCGCATCCGCATAGTCGATGGCCAGACGTTCGGGAGCGTGCAAGTCTGCTTCAGCCGGGGCCGTTGGTGCAAGTGCGCGGCCCGCTTTCGCGTCCTTTTCGACCGCGCGCAAACGTTCGACGAGTGCAGCTTGAGAAGCAGCGCCAATCACCAGGGCTCCGCGTAATGGAGCTTTATAAGAAGAAGAGCTGGCAAAGCCGGACAAAGAAGTGCGGGGAACGCCTTCCACCTTCATAATTTGCTCTTTCTCGTTCGACGGTATCTCGCTTACAGCGACCGATCGCTTGCCGTTTCCGTTGAGCCGGTGCGGGATGTATTCCTCGAGCACGGCATGAAAGTTGGTGCCGCCAAAGCCGAAAGCGCTCAAGCCCGCTCGCCGCACACCGTTTGCGGGCACGTCCCACGGTTTTAGACCGGTGTTCACATAGAGAGGAGAATGGGCAAAATCGATATCGGGATTGGGATGTTCGCAGTGCACGCTGGGCGGTAGAACCTTATCGCGGAGCGCGAACGTCGCTTTCAGCAGTCCAGCAGCGCCGGCCGCTCCTTTGAGATGGCCAAAGTTCGACTTGACCGAGCCGAGCGCAACCGAGCGCGGCGGAAGATGGAAGCTGCTGAGCGCATCCATCATACTTTGCGCTTCGACCACATCTCCCACGCGCGTCGAAGTGCCATGGCCTTCAATGTATGTGGCCGTAGCCGGCGACAACCCGGCATTTGCCCAGGCGCGCTCGACGGCGAATTTCTGGCCGATGGGATTTGGAGCAGTAATGCCCTTCCCTTTTCCGTCGCTTGATGCACCCATGCCGCGCAGCACGGCGTAAATTTTGTCTCCGTCGCGCTCGGCGTCCGCCAGACGTTTGAGCAGGACAATCGCTGCGCCTTCACCCATGACGAAACCGTCCGCTCCTTCCGCATAAGGACGCGAGCCGGTCGCCGAGAGCGCGCCAATCTTGCAGAACTTCACAAAGGTCGACACTCCCATGTTGCGGTCGATGCCGCCCGTAACCGCTACGTCAAAATCGTTTTGGATCAGCCCTTCGGAGGCCGCATGAATTGCCGCCATTGCGGATGCGCATGCCGCGTCACAAACGTAGTTAGGCCCGTGGAAATTGAAAATGTTCGCAATCCGCCCGGCAATGCAGTTTGCGAGTTCGCCCGGGCATGCTGTCTTCCGTAATCTCGGGAAAGTGTTTTCCCATCCGCTCATGGATTTCGTGAAGTATTTTCGTGCGCACCGCTTCCGGCAACGCGGCAAAACTCTCGCTTTCCGCCAACTCCTGCGCGTACTCGGGAAAGTACACGCGCATCACGGTGAAGTAATGTTTTTCTCCGCCCATGGCGTTGCCGAGAATCACCGCTGTGCGGTCAGGATCGAACGGCCGTTTAGGGTAGCCGTAGTCTTCCAATGCCTCGCGCGTGCAGGCGATCGCCCATTTCTGTGAACCATCCATCGCATCGGCCACGCGCGGTGGAATCGGCAAACGCCACTTCATCGGATCCCACGGGGCATCCTTCACCCAGCCGCCGATTTTCGAATATGTTTTATCGGGCGCGTGCGGATCGGAATCGTAATAAAGAGCGGGGTCCCAACGATCGGGCTTGACCTCGCTGAAATGCTGTAGCGGCCGTTCTTTACGTTTTCCCAGAACGCGGGCGCGTTCGGTGCATCGGGCAGGATGGCTCCCACGCCGACGATTGCGATGGCTCGATATGAAGTATTTTCCATGATGGCATTCCTTCCACAAGGAGAGGAGGACAGTTGGTCTCTGAAAGCGCAGCCCCGCATGCGGTTCATCCTTCTTTGAACCTTATGCGGCTTGTTCCTTGCGTTTGGCGGCGCGGCCATACAATACGTCTGCTACGAGGTCCATGTCCGAAATCAGGCCGGCCTGCGCCTGGTGAATCGCAGCCAGCCCTAAACTTTTTTCAAATCGCAGCGAGGTCAGGCGTCGCTGACGCCTCCGGCTCCGATGATCCAGCGCAAGCCGTCTTCGCCCACCTTGAGTGCCGCTTCGCGGGCAAATACGCGGCTGATTGCGGCCAGCGCCGCCGCATCAAAGCGGCGGTTGGCCTTCTCGTTCAGTTTGTTTTCGGCGATCAACGAGGCGCGGCGAGCCAGACTGCCGGCGCATTCCGCATAAGCGATCAACTCGCCCAGACGCAAGAGAATGTGCTGGTAGCGCGTCAGGCGCGCGATGCGGGCCTTTTCCAGTACTTCCGCCAGCGCATGCAGAGCGAGCGCGGCATCGTCAGCACCCACATTCGGATGAGTCGCATGCAACGCTTCGAACTTCTTCGCCTGCTCGTGGTAGTGCTGCCCGCGCGTTTTCAGGTGAAGCTGCCAGCGGTCGCGGCTGATGGTCATCTCCATGATCTCGGAGGTGCCTTCATAGATCCTGGTGATCCGAACATCCCGGCTGATCTTCTCCACCATGTATTCGTGCGTGTAACCGTAGCCGCCGAGCGCCTGAATGCTTGCATCGGCAGCCGCATCGCCCGCCTCGGTTGCCATGTACTTTGCGATTGCACCTTCGGTGTTCAAGCTGCCTTCGCCGGCATCGATGCGCTCCGCGGTCTCTTCGATGTAGGCGCGAGCAGCTTCCAGGCGCGCCACATGGGGAACGATGAGCTTGTGCGTGTATCCCTGCTTTTCAGAAAGCGGCGCACCCGCTTGAATGCGTTTGACCGAATAAGGAATGGCGCGATCCAGTGCGGACCATCCCGCACCGAGCCCAAACGCCGCGACCATCAGGCGCGTGTAGCCGAACACGGCCTGCGCCTGATTCAATCCCTGGCCTTCCACTCCGCCCACCAGCCGGTCGGCATCGACGTAGACGTTGTCGAAGGCCAGCGCCGCCGTGTTGCTCAGGCGAATGCCATGCTTGTCTTCCGGCTCATCGTGTGTGAAGCCTTTCGTACCCTGGTCGACAATGAACCAGCTCGGCCCGCTGGCGGTGTTGGCCAGAACCGTGTAAGCGCCAGCGATCCCGCCATTGCTGATCCATTGTTTGTTGCCGGTGATTTTGTATCCGGCGACGCGGCCGTCCTTGAGCACCGGTTCTGCAATGGTCTTCAGCGCTCCCAGATCGCTGCCGGCCTCCGGCTCGGTCGCGCCATACGCGAACAACAATCCTTCCTCCGCAATCCGCGTCAGCCAGATCTTCTTTTGCTCGGGAGTGGCGCCCACGGTGATGGGATCGCTGCCCAGGAAAGTAGCCAGCACGGCGGTGGCGACGCCGAGATCGATGCGCGCCATCTCTTCGCACACGCAATACACGTCAAATGTGTTGCCACCCATTCCGCCGAATTCTTCCGGGATAAACAAAAGCTGAATGCCCAGCTTGTCGGGACTGCACATGTGCCGCACGATTTCGAGCGGGCACTCGTCGCGCGCATCCAGATCGATCAGCTCCTGATCGGGCAGGCGTTTCTTGGCGAACTCGCGCAGTGACTTGAGACTGAGCTTCAGGGTCTTGGCTGTAATCATTTTCTATTCCTCGCTTTTACCGATTCCTACTTCGCGGAAACGCTATGCATTTCGCGGACCTTGCTTGTCAGTTCGGGCAAGAACTCCAGGATGTCGTCGACAATTCCTATGTCTGCCACCTGAAAGATTGGAGCCTTGGGATTCTTGTTGATGGCGACGATAAACGGATTGCCTTTAAGTCCGGCCAGATGCTGGAACGAGCCGCTAATGCCGCACGCCAGATAAACCTTGGGCTTTACGGTCTTTCCTGACGATCCCACCTGCCGGGATTTTTCCAGCCACTTGGCGTCGACCACGGGCCGCGAGCAGCTCACCGCCGCGCCCAGCGCATCCGCCAACTCCTCTGCGATGGCGACATTGTCTTTTTCCTGAATGCCGCGGCCGATTGAGACCAGCACGTTGTGCTTGGTGATGTCGACATCACCCGCCTCGGCAATCACCGTCTGCAAATACCGGCGTCCTGCCGTCAGCGTGCCAGCCTCGCTTGATTTATCTATGATTGATCCGCTGACAGCAGCGGTCTCGAGCGGCTTGAATGCGCCCGGACGTACGGTGAGAACCGCGCCCGATGAAATATCGCAGTGAACATGCGCGCTTACTTGTCCGCCGAATTCCTGGCGAACTACTTTGAGGAGGTTGCCTTCCACACCTTCTATCGCCATTACGTCGGAGACATACGCTGCATTCAGCTTGATGGAAAGGCCCGGCGCCAGATCGATTCCGAAGTGATTATGCGTAACTAAAGCGGTGCTGCCCGGCGGCAAAATCCTGACCAGAGCTTTACGGATCAACTCGGCATTGGGATAAGCCAGGGCGTCATTTGCGATCTTCCACACCTCTTTATAAGAAGAGCGGACGGACTCGCAGACGCGATCGAGTTCCGCACCCCATGCCGGCGACGAGGGCTATGGGCGCTGCATTGGCATCGATTCTCTGCGCTGCAGTGAGCAATTCCGCGGCGCAGTCATCCGCGATGCCATCCTTATGTGCAATGTAAGCGAAGATTCGAGGCATTACTTCAGCCCTCCTTTGGCGGCCACCAACTCAACTAATTTTTCGATGTTCTCTTCCCGGCTGCCTCCGAGCATCTCGGCACCCTTGCCGAGCGTGGGCACGAAGTAGTCGACGCGTTTCACTTTCGCTGCCGCTCGCCCAACCGCACCCGGGTCAATGCCCAAATCCGACACGCCATAAGTTGGGATCGGCACCGATGCCACGGCACGGATGCCGCGCATCCCCACATAACGCGGCTCATTAATTCCAGTCTGAATCGAGAGCACGCAGGGGAGATCGATCTCGCTGATCTCCCGGTTGCCACCTTCAATTTCGCGGCTGATCTTCAGCTTCTTGCCAGCGGGGACTTCGACTTCGATGGAACTGACCAGAGAAGCGAACGGATAATCGAGCATCGCGGCCAGCATGCCGCCGACCTGCGCGGCTCCGTCCTCCGCCTGAACTCCTGTCAGTACGAGATCGTAGTTGCCTTTTTGTACGAATCCTTTCAGGATTGCGGCAATGCCCCGGCCGTCCGATCCCGCAAAGGCGTCGTCCGTAAGCAGCACACCGTGATTCGCGCCCATCGCCATCTGGCGGCGTAGAATCTCTTCGTCGTCTTCGCCGCCCACCGTGACCACCGTGACGTTTCCGCCGACTTTGGCCACGATCTGCAGGGCCTCTTCGACCGCGTAGTTGTCCGCTTCGTTTACCGAATAGACCAACTCATCGCGCTCGATGTCGTTGCCAGCGCTATTGAGTTCAATCTCGTTTTCCGAAGTGTCGGGCACTCTTCTTGCGCAAACTAGAATTTCCACGTTCACCTCCCGAGGCTGCATTCTTCCTGAATCTGAATTAGCGCCGCTGCTTCCACAACCGGTATTGCGCGCGCGATCTGCTGGTCCACCAGTTCCGTCAAATCAATTGCGGTCATCTTTCCTTCCAACCCCGCGACCTTGATCGCATCTTCTATGTTGGCCATGCAAAATGGACAGGCGGTCACGATCACATTCGCGCCCGCCTCGGCCGCCATCCGCACGCGCTGCACGCCCATTCGCTCATCTTCTTTCGGCTCGTAGAACAGCATCAACCCGCCGCCCCCGCAGCAGAACGAGCGGTCTCGCGACCGGCTCATCTCGACTCTTTTCAGCCCAGGGATGGCATCGAGCACATTGCGCGGATCGTCGTAGACCTGGTTGTGGCGGCCGAGATAGCAGGGATCGTGGTAGGTATAGACGCTGTCGTCACGTTCTACTGGCTTGAAGCTGATCTTGCCGGACTTCACTTCCCGTGCGATCGTCTGGCTGATATGCTCGACCGGCGGCAAATCTTTATAGTCATGTTTCAGCGCATTCAATGCGTGGGGATCGGCAGTAACGATCCGCTTCACTCCGCTTGCCTTGATCGCCTCGAGGTTGTGATCACGCAATGCCATGAAGAGTGTTTCTTCGCCGAACCGGCGGACCTCATGACCGCTATCTTTTTCAGCCGCGCCCAGAATCCCGAAATTCTCGCCCACGTGATCGAGGATGCGCGCGGTTGCGCGACCGATCGACTGCATCCGGTCGTCGTAGGAGGTAATGCTGTCGACGAAATACAGGGTCTCGGCACCGTCGGCGTCGCCGGCGCCGGCGACTCCGTTTTTAGCGGTGAAGGTGTTGACGCGGCAGGATTGCCGGAACTCCTTGGCATTAGCCCAGTCCGCGCGCTTTTTCTCCATCTTGCCGTAGGGATTGCCGCGGCTCTCCAGCGCTTTCAACGGCTTTTGCAGGGATTGGGGAACGTTGCCGTCGTCGATCATGACCGCGACGAAGATCGACGATCTTGTCGATATTTTCGATCAGCAGCGGGCATTCCTCTTCACAAGCGCCGCAGGTTGTGCACGACCAGATTTCATCCTCCGAATAAACGCTGCCAATCAGTGCCTTGCCATTGTCCGACTCTTGCCAAACATTCCCCCGAAAACGGGGTAGTGCTGGAACGCATAGTCCCTACCCTTGACGCTGATGAACCGCGGCGATAGCGGCCGTCCCACGGCGTTGGCCGGGCAATTGTCCGAGCAGCGTCCGCAATCGGCGCAGGAGTAGAAGTCGAGCATGTGCTTCCACGTGAAGTCCTCAAACGTTTTCACGCCGAACGATTTCACCTGGTCGAGATGCTCATCGCTGACGCCCCAGCGCACCGGCTTCAACGTGCCGCGGTCCAACTTCGCGAAGTACACATTGAACAGCGAGGTCTCAACGTGGAATTGAATCCCGAAAGGTCGATAACAAAGCAGGAAGTAAAAAGTCACTTCGTGAACGAGATAGGCGCCAAAGTAAAAACTGCCGATTGTGGAAAGGGTGGTTGATGCCAGGACGACCTGGAATATCCACGGCAGCGAGAACAGAGCCAGCGCCTCGACCGGCAAACCTTGTTGTGCCTGAATTGCGAATCTTGCCGCCGCGAAATAGCTATCGGCCAGCATGAGAACCGCGATCAGCACCAGGAGGAAAATCGCATCGGTTGTGTGGGCCTTGCCATATCGTGCCGGAACCGCATATCGCGCCGGTTTGAAAATCAGCCGCCGAACGATTGCGAACACCATGCAGAGAAAAACCACGGTCGCCGCATAGTCCGTGATGATGTCATAGATATGCCCCGCCCTTCCCGATAGACCCGGCATCACAAAGTTTTGAGAGACGCCGACCATCAGCACCGTGAAGGCGCGTGTTGCCAGAAGAATGAAACCCGCAAAAATGAGAACATGCATGGTTCCGGCGGTGCGATAGCGGGGATGCTTCCATTGCCCAAACCAGAACTTCAGGACGTTTCCAACCCGCGCCAGCGGCCGATCAAAACGAAGATCACGCTCTGCTCGGACCAACGGCACCAATCGCTTTGCCACAATGTAGGCAAAACAGGCGATGCCCAGAAGGTGAATACTCAGGAAGAGAATTCGCCCTGGTTCCAACCATGATGCCGGATTCGAGACTGTCTGAATGCCTTGCATGTTCGACCCTCGGGTGACGAACTCTAGGCGATCGTTTGCGTCATGACCTTAGGCGTTTCGATAATTCTTTCTTCAATGTGATTTCCGAAAGTCTTCTTTTCGAAGATCAGATCCGGCTCTGCGGCTGATCCGGCGGGCGTCTTAGTCCCTACCAGCGCAATGGGTATCCGCAGCGTCGGCCTTTCCGCCCGCTTGGGCGCGACCTGTTTTGGCTTGCGGACACGCTTTCGGGCCGGTTTTCTTTGCGGCGGTTTGATTCCGGCGGCGTCTCGCAGTTCCGCGAAATTCGATTGCAAAAGTTTTTCGAAACGGCTAATGTCGGGCGTGATATTGGCATCGCCGCTGAATCCGAAATAAACCATCCCGTTGTAACTCAAGATCGCGCAATTGAGCGCGAGCTCCCCCCCGATCGGCACGTAGGGATACCAGTGCAGCATCTTGTGTCCCAGCACATAGAGCGGGAATTGGGGTCCGGGAACATTCGTGCAAACCATGTTGAAAGGCGTAAACGGCACCTGGCTGATCATGGGGCCCGCGAATGCCTGCAGCGGAAACGGAAGAATGCCGAGCAAACCGCCCGCTAGTCCGACCAACTCGGCAGCGCGAGCTCGTTTGAGAAATTCGGTTCTCCGGTGGACCTCGGCCAGCAGTTTTTTCGGCGGCCGAATATCGAGCGGGATGGTGACAGCCACCAGAGAAATGCGGTTCCCCAGTTCATCGGAACTATTGTTGCCGCGCAGATTGACGGGAACCATGATGCGCAGCAGCCGCCCCTTGACCCGGTCGCCATGGATCTCCGAGTAGCGCCGGATGGTTGCGGTCACCAGCGCCAGCAGGACATCGTTGATGCTGGTTCCGCAGGCATGCCGTATAGCCTTCACTTCCGCCAGAGGAATTTCCGTGCAGGCGAACTTTCTGCGGTCCACGATATAAAGTATTGAAGCGCAAGCGCTCGGTGGGGGCCGTGATTTCGGGCATCAGGCTTGAGAAGTCGTCGCTTGGTGGATTTCCGCCATTGGCCAGCGTTCGCTCGGTGATATTCAATACGTCGGCCCACCCCGAGAGAATTCGTTCCATGAAATTGGAATATGAGTTGGCCAAGCCATCTACCAGGGAGGGCGCGGCATCGCGGGGCGGCGGGACACGCAGGCGCGTCTTTCTTTTCGGCAGACGAGGCGCCGCCGGGCTCGCATCCATCAGGGCGCTCATGACGCCCACTCCGGCAATCCCATCCGCCAGGCAGTGGTGCATGCGAGCGATGATGCCGGTGCGATTGCCTTTCAGCCCGCGCACCAGGGTCAAGTCCCACAGCGGATGCTCCCGGTCCATCACCTTGCCAAAAATCTTTCCCGCCAACACCTTCAGATCCGCATCGGAACCGTCTTTCAGCGTTACCTCGTTCAGGTGATTGCGAATGTCGAAGGCGGGATCGTAGTCCCAGATCGGAAGCCCAATGTTCAAGGGCGGAGGCACGACGCGCATGAGATATCGAGGAATCAGCGGCAACCTCGACTCCACGAATTGAAGGTAAGTTCGGAACGGGATATCGCCTTCCAGCACGCAGATGCACGCCACGTTGAGCGGCATACCGTCGCGTTCCAGGTTCAGAAAGACGCTGTCGCCCCAGGAAAGTCGATCGCCGTGCTGATGATTCATAACAGCTCTCCTCTTTACTTGCCGTTTATCGCCGCCGATTGCGCCTCTACTCTCCGGTCACAAATGAGAATCGTGGCGCTAATTTCACCAGCTTGAGCACCTTGTAGATCTCCACATTCACGCCGCGTAAACCGATCTTGACAGCCTTGGCGTCGGCGAGGCCGGCCAGTTCTTCCATGGCTCGGATGGCCTTCGCATCAATCCACTGCACGGACGAGAAATCCAAAACCGCTTCGGCCTTGGCGCTGTCCAGCTTTGCGTGCGCTTCCCGCAAGCAATCGGCAACTCGCTCTGGATCGACTTTGAAAGGCTCGGCAGTCATCGGCATGTGCTCAACCATCCTTCACACTGTTAGTTGTTTGAGGTGCAGCGGCCGCTTTCGCAGGGCCGCGTCCCTGGTACGCGCTCCAGAACAGTTCGACCAGTTCGCTAACCAGCGGCATGCGCGGATTCGAGCGCCACGAAGGATCGTCAAAGGCAATCTTGGCCAATTCGGGCATGGCCCGCTCGAACTCTTCCTTCGATATCCCAAGTTCTGCGATCGACCGCGGAATCGCCAACTGGTCGAGCAGGTGTTCGGTGGCCTCGACCAACTTGTTCACTTTTTCCTCAATCGTGTTGCCGCCCAGGCCGAGCAAGTCGGCGATCAAGCGCATATTTCTTGTGGGCGACATATCCGCGCTGGTTAGGCGACGGCATGAACTTCGTGGGCACCGCCGCGTTGTATGCGATCACGTGCGGCAGCATCAGAGCGTTGGCTCGGCCATGGCTCACTCCAAAGCGCGCGCCGAAAGCATGCGCCAGCGCGTGATTTACGCCCACCGCCGCGTTCGAAAACGCAATGGCGGCAATGCAGGCGGCATTGTGCATCATGCTGCGCGCCTCTTCATCGTTCGGGTGCTCATACGCGATGGGCAGATACTTGAACACCAGCCGGATCGCTTGCATCGCGTTCGAGTCGGTGTAAGGCGAAGAAAGAATTGAAACCCCGGCTTCGAGCGCGTGCGTCAGGCAGTCGATACCGGTATCGGCAGTCAGCACTTTCGGCATCGACATCACGAACTGCGGATCGACAATCGCCACATCCGGAGTCAGCGAGTAGTCGGCCAGCGTAACCTTGCGCCCGCGCGTTTTGTCCGAAAGCACCGCGAATGGAGTAACCTCGCTTCCCGTTCCGCTGGTGGTGGAGATGGCGATCAAGCGCGCGCGATTGATTTTCTCGGTGGGATACTCAACCACGCGCTTCCGTATATCCATGAAGGGCGCGGCCAGTTCTTCCAGGTCCGCCTGGGGCGACTCGTACTTCAGCTTCATGATCTTGGCCGCGTCGATCACCGACCCGCCGCCGAGCGCGATGATCTGATCCGCCTTGTAGAAATTGAGCGCCTCCACTCCTTGCATGACGACCTTGACCTCGGGCTCCGCATCGGGGATGACCGAGACGTGCACCAAAGTTTCCGGAGGAATGTGGCGCCGGACAACGTCGACGTGTCCCATCTGCTCCATCGCCGGATTCGTAACGATGACGGTCGAGCGCGACTGCAGGTGGCGCAAATTCTCCACGGCATTCAGGTTGAAATAAATCTGATTGGGAACACGGAACCACATATGCGCCGGTGTCCTCCGGGCCACGCGTTTGATGTTGAGGTAGTGATAGACATTGACGTTGTCGGTCGTGCTGTTGCCGCCGGCAGTGCCGCATCCGAAGGAGAAGGTCGGCACCATATCGTTGTAAATCCCGCCCAGCGCTCCAGCGGTTCCGGGCGAATTCACGATGATTCGTCCCGCGTTGATCACTTCGCTGAACTTCCGGATGACCTCGTCGTTGCGCGAGAAGACGACTGCCGTATGTCCCAGTCCACCGAAATGATTTACGTCCACGCAGACTTTGAGCGCTTCATCGACCGATTTCGCCCGATAGACAGCGAGCACCGGAAACAGTTTTTCGGCCGACAGGGGATGGTCCGGGCCCACGCCATGAATCGGCGCAATCAGAAGTTTGGTATTCGGGGCGACCGAAAGACCGGCCATGCGTGCGATGTCGGTTGCTTTCTGACCAACCGCCATGGGCTGCATGAAGCCAGTCTTGGGATCGATCACGGTTCGCCCCAGCAGCTTCGTCTCTTTCTCGTTGCAGATGTGCGCGCCCAGATCCGCAAACTTCTTCAGCACCCGGTCATAGATCTCGTCATCGATCACCACCGTCTGCTCGGATGCGCAAACTGTCCCGTTGTCGAACGTCTTCGAAGTGATGATGTCCACCACCGCCATGTTCAGGTCGGCAGTCTTCTCCAGATAAACCGGCGTATTTCCGGCCCCAACACCCATAGCTGGCTTGCCGGAACTGTAAGCGGCTTTGACCACGCCAGGCCCGCCGGTTGCGTCGATCAGGGCAACGTCCTTGTGATGCATCAGGTAGGCGTTGTCTTCGAGGTCGTGCGATTCCAGGCAAGTAAAAACGCCTTCGGGCGCGCCGTGCTTCAGGGCCGTCTCATACATGATCTTCACGGCCTCATGGCAGCAGCGCCACGCGAGTGGATGCGGGCTGAAGATCGCCGCGTTCCGCGTCTTGATGGCCATGATGCACTTGAACAGAACGGTCGAAGTGGGATTGGTGATCGGCGTGAGCGAGAGGATGACGCCGATCGGTTCTGCGACTTCCACGATTCCGCGTTCCGGGAACTCGCGGATCACGCCCACCGTACGTTTGTCTTTCACGTAGTTGTAGACAAACTCGGTCGCCACCATGTTCTTCAGGGCTTTGTCTTCCAGCACCCCGAGCCTGGTTTCTTCAATCGCCAGGCGAGCCAGATTTTGAGCTTGCTCCAACCCGGCCACGACCATGGGCTTGACGATCCGGTCAACGTCCTCTTGTGTGTATTGGGTAAAGACGGCGGCGGCAGTTCTGGCTTGGCTCACCAGTCCTTCGAGGTAAGCAATCCGCCCTTGGTTGAGGCTCTCTTTTTTGAGGCTGTCTTTTTTGGGACCATCTTGAATGAGGCCCTCTTTATTAGTATTGATACTTTCGCTGGCGGGTTGGGTGGGAACCCGCAGCGGCACTCGCTCGCTCGTGACCATTACCGCCCCTTTCAACTACGGGCGGCGGGATCCTGTGCTTCGGGAGGCACTCACTTGCATTCTCAGCATCAGCGCGATCAGTAGTAGGGGGAGCAGCGGATTCTTTCCGCTGTCAGGTACTCAAATCCCGATTTCTATAATTGCTATGCGTAATCGATTGGATGTCTCTCCAACCAGTGTTCGTCGCGCACCCTACCAATATTCTTAAGAGCACTGCCTGCGACACAGGCGGTTAACCTGCGGCTTTGCCAGGCAATGCCCACGCCCAGTCCGATAGCCCAACCGAGAAAGCAGAACGTCAACGCCCTGTTTGCAGACCGCTGGCGTTCTCCCGGATAACTGCCCAACACGCCGAGGATTGCTCCTGCGGCAGCGGGCCTCGATGCATCTCGGACTGCCCTGCGAAGAAACGGAGTGAGGGGTCTCCCATCAAGGAATGTCTCTCGGCCGGAACGTGCTCCCGCCAGCCCAGAATTCAGAACCTTTCGCCCGTATTCAACCTCGGACTTTGACCAGTTACGGATTTCCATTTGGTTTGCTCGCTGTCCTGGTTGATTTGATGCTCGTGAGTACTACACCACTCCGGCGCGCTTGAATCCGTGCTGTGTGTCACCGTGGAACGTGACACACGGTCATTGCCCTTGTGAGGCGTGGCCGCTCCTTGCTCTGTACGGTCGGAGACGGTCGATAAGAAACAATCCACAAACAGCCGCCCATATGGACAACTTCGTGGATGGAATCACGACTCTAATTGGAATAGGATATTCAGTAGAAGCGGTGTACCCTCCGAGCCAGCCAACCGCTTTTGCATGGAGGAACTGAAATGAGCAAAACCACCTTGCTGAAGGTTCTTCTCGCAGGATTTGTTTCTCTTCCCCTCATTGGCGCGCCGCAATCGGTCTTTGCCCAGCATGGCGGCGGAGGTCACGGCGGCGGCGGTGGCGGCGGCGGCTTTCACGGAGGCGGGGGTGGGGGCGGCTTTCACGGCGGTGGCGGCTTCGGCGGCGGCGGCTTCCACGGGGAAGGATATGGTGGTGGCTTCCACGGCGGTGGGTACGGCGGCTACCATGGTGGCGAAGGCTCGCACGGCGGTTTTCGCGGCGGTGCACGGGGAGGCTACGGAGGTGGTAGCCGGTACGGAAGAATGGGTGGAGGATCAACCTCGAGCCGCAATTCCGGAGCAGCAAGGGGTTCATCGTCACTGGCTCGCGCAGACACCTCGCCCGGATGGCACTCGTTCCCCGGGCGAACCGGCAGCAGTGGCGGAGCGGTTGCCGGCCGCCAAATGGGAACTGCCGACGGTCAATGGCATTCCTTTGGTGGCACCCACAGTTCCGCTGGAACCACGATGGCAAACGCCCGGTTCGGAGGCAATAACGGGTTCAACCACGGCGCCGGCTTCGGTCGCGGAGCCTTCGGTGGCGAGGGTTGGCGCGGTGGAGGCTGGGGTGGCAGAGGTTGGGGCGGCAGAGGTTGGGGTGGGTGGGGCGGTGGATGGGGTTATCCCGGCTACGGATTTGGCGGGGGATGCTGGGCCTGCGGATGGGGATTTGGATTTGGTTGGGGCATTGACTGGGATCCTTTTTGGGCTGCTGTATCCGTATCCTTACTGGGGCAACCTGGGGTGGGGTGATCCTTACGGCTACAACACTCCGCCCTACTACCTCTATCCTTATCCCGCTTAGAGCGGGTCGCGTCGCTTGGGCAAAAGCTGTCTGATTCACCGATGTCGACGAATGTGCTAGGGAAGCTCTGAATAGGTGCCTTGGGACCTCTGTGCACCTCTGTGGTTTACGCTTTTCGTCCGCACCTAATCAGAGTTTCCTTAGGCTTCCAGAATCACAACCAGGCGGCGGGGACCGTGCGCGCCCTGCACAAGAATTTTTTCGATGTCGGCAGTGCGGCTCGATCCGGTGATGAGTCCGACATAGGATGCGTCTGGAATTTCACTCGGTACGCGCGCTAAAGCCGCGGCAATATCGGGGACAATCTGCTCGCCGCGTCCGTACACGATGTGGCATGGAGGCACGATTGATGCGCCGCGTCCGCCACAAGCCGACGACGTCAGGATCGAGCCAGTTTGCGCGACCAAGCCATGCGCGAGTGTAAGCGATGCCTGTATGGTTTCCGGCGGCGCACCCTCCGACGAGAAGCGCACGATGCGCCACTGTTTGAGCGCATCGGTCAAAGAGTGCAGCGTGGCGTCGGCCTTGGCATCACTCTGAACGTAGATCTCTCCCGGCGGTACAGTGGAGAGAATTGTCTTGAGCGCTTCGATCGAGCCTGCACCATCCGCGGTCTGGAAAACTTCGGTCAGGTTGCCGGCGCATTCGTCGAGAAAGCGCTGTCGCGGATTGGTGATCGGCGGGAAGATCGCATCCAGCGGCACAACCGGCGGAGGAACCGGCTGCGGCCGTGCATTCGCTTTTGCAACTCGCGCCAGAATATTTTCGCGGGCGGAGCTTTTAACGGTTTCCATTTTCCCTCCACCACGCGCGGAACGACTGCTTGGGCAGCGCCATCGGGCTGCGATATTTTGTCCACACGCGCATCGGATCGAGCGCCGTTCCGGAGAGCCCGAGTGCATTCACAACCGTAATCGCTTTGCGGCCCATCCAGCCCATCAAGCCGAATCGCCCCGCACCAGCCGTCGCCCAGCGGAAACCGGCAAAGCCAACTCGCTCGGCGGGTTTCACGTTGCCGGTCGCAATGAAGTCGCGGCGCGTGAGCAGCAGTTGCTTCGGCAGATCGATCTTGACCGGGCACACTCCCTTGCAGGCCGTGCACAGAGAACACGCGTAGGAGAGATGCCCCCATTCGCTGAGCGAGGCCGTGCGCGGCGTGAAGATACTGCCGATGGGCCCGGGATAAATCGTCCCGTAAGTGTGTCCCCCGACCTGCCGGAAGATGGGGCAGATGTTCAGGCACGCGCCGCATCGGATGCACTTCAGTACTTCTTCGGTCTCCGGGTTCGAGAGCAATTCGGTGCGGCCGTTGTCGACCAGCACAACATGAAATTCCTGCGGGCCATCGGGTTCGCCGGCTACCCGCGCGCCGCGAATCAGCGTGCTGTAGGTGGTAATCGGTTGGCCCGTGCCCGAAGTTGCGAGCACCGGCCAGAGCGCAGCCAGATCGCTCATGCGGGGAATGATTTTTTCAATCCCGGCGACGACCACGTGAATCCGCGGGATGCGAGGTTGTGAGCCGTCCATTGCCTTCATTGGTGGAGACGGCAACCATGCCGCTGTCGGCGACCAGAAAGTTCGCGCCGGAGATGCCCATCTCCGCGGAGAAGAAGGCGCGCCGCAAAGCGACCCGCGCGGCGGCCACCAACTTACCGGGGTCAGCGTCTTCCACGTTTTCGCCAAGCTTGTCACGAAAGAGATCGGCGATCTGGCGGCGCGAAAGGTGCATCGCCGGTGTCACGATGTGGTAGGGAGGCTCGTTGCGCAACTGCACGATGAACTCGCCCAAGTCCGTCTCCCACACGGTGACGCCAATTTTCTCGAGCGCCGGGGCGAGGTGAATTTCTTCGGTCACCATCGACTTCGATTTGACGACGGTCTTCACGCTGTGCGCGCGTGCCAGTTCAACGATGTAGTTGTTCGCCTGCTCGGCATTCTCGGCCCAATGAACATGCCCGCCGCGATCGAGAATGCGCTGCTCGAACTCGGTCAGATGTTTCCCGAGATTGGCGATGCCCTCGGCCTTCACTGCGGCACAGCGGGAACGCGCAGCCTCCCAGTCGGCGAAGCGCGACTTGCCCTTGGCAAACGCAGCGTCGTAACTCAACATGCCTTTTTGAATGAGGGCGCGGTGTTCCAGGTCTGACGACTTGACGATCGCCCGGCGAAGAAATTCCTGGGACGCGGTACTCATCGCGACTCCTTCGCAGCGGCCGCCTGTTGTTCCGACGAACTGCCTGCAGCCGAACTCGCGAGGATGCCGGCGAGATAAATAGTTTTCAACTTTCGCCCGGTTGCGCCAAAGACGCCATCCAGATGCATCAGGCAGCTTGGATCGATGGTAGTCACATACTCGGCGCCCGACTGTTCGATATTCACCGCTTTGGTGTCGCCCATGGCGGCCGAGATCATCCCGAATTTTGTCGAGAACATTCCACCGAAGCCGCAGCACTCGGTCTCATTGGGCAGCGGGCGCAGATCGATATCACGCACCGCGCGCAGAAGCTGCATCGGTTCGTCGTAGATTCCCAACTCGCGCGTGCCGTGGCACGACGGATGATAGGTGACCGTGTGCGGAAAGCTTGCGCCCACGTCTGTCACACCGGCAACGCGCACCAGAAATTCCGCGAACTCGTAGACGCGCTTGCCGACCGCGATCGCGTCTTCGCGCAGCGGGCTGGACTCAAGCAGCTCGGGATAATGTTTCCGAACCATGCTCGTGCATGAGCCGGACGGGCAGACGATCGCGTCATACCCGGAGAAGACGCGCACAAAATGCTCGGCGCAGGGTTGCGCGGATTCCCAATGCCCGGTATTAAAGCCAGGCTGCCCGCAGCAAGTCTGATCCTCGGGGAAAACCACTTCGCAGCCAATGCGCCGCAGCACCGTCAAAGTATCAATCGCAACTTGCGGCAACACCTGATCCACGAAGCACGGAACAAAGAGTGCGACTTTGCGAGTTGTTTGCGATTTACTCATGGCTGGGTTACTCATGGAACGAGTCGCCTTTTCGAGCAGGTACATATAGGAGCGGCAGACTTCGCCGGTCGCGCGCGTCATGCCAACCTCGCATGTGCGGCTGCTCGAGTAATAGCCCGAATGCTTGTGGGCCTTGATCTCAGCCGCTTCGCTGGTGGTCGCTGAAGCCGTGAGTTCGGGGAACATGAAGCCGCGATCTCCGGCAAAAGCGCAGCATCCGAGCTGGCAGGCACGAAGGCCTCGCCGCTGCATTTGCGCGCAATCGCTTCGAGCTTCGCGGTCAGCCCCATCTTCACCACCGAGCAGACCGGGTGCAGCGCAACCGATGTTTCCGGATGATTCACCTTGAGTTTGGGAAGCATTTTGTCGTGGACAAATTCAATGCTGTCCACAATCGTCAAGCGATCAAAGCGCTGCTGATTTTTCGGCGAAAGAAATTCGCGCGCATGTACGAGTCCGTATGTACAGGGACTGGTGTCCATCACAATCGGCAGTTTGCCTTCACCCGACCAGTTCCACATATTCTCGATGGCGCGATTCAGCATGGCATCGCGCGACTCTTCCAACCCCTTCGATGAATAGGGAGTGCCGCAACAATTTCCTGCGACGTCCTCCGGAATCCACACAGGCACGCCCGCCCGTTCGGCCAGCGCGACGGTCGCCTGCATCAGCGACATCTCGCTCGGCTCGCCAGGAAGTCGGCCCATCGTGCGCGAAATGCAGGCGGGAAAATACACCGCCTGCGCGACGGAGCGATCTGTCCGCGGGAGCCCTCCTTTGTTGGATGCGGCATTTCGGCGGTCCAGAGCCGGCATGTTAGGGCCGATCATTTTGCGCAGCGCGCCGGTAATCGCCTGCATGCCGCTGAGCCCGATTATGCGCTGAGCGAAATGCCCGGCGCCCAGGCTGAGGCGAACGAGCGATTCGACCCGCGCGAAATGGTCCACGGTAAATTTCGCGACGCGCTTTGCCAACGGCGAATTGCGCAGCGCGCGGAAGCGTTTCACCAGCTTGCCGGTATCGATGCTCACCGGACAGGTAGTGGCGCAAAGTCCGTCGACGGCGCAGGTATCGAGGGCCATGTAGGGAAAATCACGGTCCAGATTGTTGAGCAATTCGCTGCCGCCGAATTCCTGCTGGCGCGCAATTTCGCGGCGCACCACGATGCGCTGGCGCGGAGTAAGCGTGAGATCGCGGCTGGGGCAGCGCGGCTCGCAGTAGCCGCACTCGATGCATTTGTCGATCTCGGGCTCAACCGTGGGAAAGCGCTTGAGGTCGCGCAGATGGCTGCGCGCATCGTCGTTGACAATGACGCCCGGATTCAGAAGTCCGGCGGGGTCGGCCAGCGACTTGAGCCGCCGCATGATCTCGTAGGCATCCGCACCCCACTCGGTTGCGACGAAGGGCGCCATGTTGCGCCCCGTCCCGTGCTCGGCCTTGAGCGCGCCGTCGAAGCGGTTGACCACCAGTTCCACCAGATCGTCGATGAAGCGCGAGTACTGGTCGATGGCGCGCTGATCGTTGAACGACTGGGTAATGACGAAGTGCAGATTGCCATCTTTGGCGTGGCCGAAGATGATCGCGTTGTCATACTCGTGGCGGCGAAAAAGTCCCGTCAGATCCTGCGCGGCCGGAGCAAGGTGCTCGATGGGAAACGCGACGTCTTCGATGATCACCGTCGTGCCGCTCTTCCGCACGGAGCCGACCGACGGAAACAATCCAGCGCGAATCTTCCAGAGCGCCGCCTGCTCAGCTGCAGCGTGCGTGAACTGCCGCCGGCTCCAGCAACTTAAGTTGCGAAGTAGAATCGGCAGCCAGGGCTTCCAAGTTGCGAGCGCTCGGACTCCAATGCCGACTGAAACTCGACCAGCAATCCGGCCGCATCTTCCGCCAGAGTTTTGATCACCGGCGGCAGTTCCGGGCTGATCTTCGACCGAGCGCAACGATGCCCGATCCATGATCTCGAGCGCCTTCGCTCCCGCTTGCCGCAACGGCACAATCGATTCGGAAGCGGCATAGAGGTCGGGAAAGAGCAACAAGCCCGTGTACTTCACCGGAAGCTCGGGCACCGTGTTCAGCACCGCCTCCGAGATGAAAGCCAGAGTGCCTTCCGAGCCAATCAGCAGGTGCGCGAAAATGTCGATCGCGCGTTCGAAATCGAGGAAGGCATTGATGCTGTAACCGGTGGTATTTTTCGTGCGATACTTGCGCCGAATGCGTTGGGCAAGTGCGGAGTCGCTTTCGATTCTCGACTTCAGTTCGAGAATACCGCTCGCCAGTGCCGGTTCGCGCGCAAAGAACGTGTCTTCGGCATCGGACGCAGATGTGTCAATGGCGGTGCCGGACGGCAGCACGAATCGCACCGATGCGAGCGTGTGGTAGGCGTTTTGTTCGACACCGCAACACATGCCGCTCGAATTATTGGAGAGAATTCCACCCAGCGTGCAGGTTCCGATCGAAGCCGGATCGGGCCCGATCTTGGCGCCGTAGGGCAGGAGTGCGCGATTGGCGTTGGCGCCGATTAGTCCCGGCTGCACGCGAATCTTGCGCCCATTTTCGAGGACCTCGTGACCGCGAAAGTTGCGCGCAATCTCTACCAGCAAGCCGTCCGAGATGGCTTGTCCGGAGAGGCTGGTGCCGGCCGCGCGGAACGTGATCGGGATAGCGTGGTCGTGACTGAACTGAAACAGCCCCGCCACTTCCTTTTCACTCGCCGCCTGCACCACCGCCTTGGGTATTAACCGGTAGAAGCTCGCATCGGACGCGTAAGCGATCAGGTCAATTGGGCGCACCAGCACGCGCCGCTCATCGACGACTTGGCCCAGCATGGAACGCAGTTGCTCCGAAGAGAACGCGGGTCGTGCCAGAGTTGCTACCGCCATTTCAATTTACTCCTCGGAGATTGGAGACGACCGATCGCACGACCGGCCGCCTCTTCGAAAAAGCTAATGCACCAGGTGGGTGAACGGCGGAACGTAGGCCATCAGGAAAACGAAGATGCCTACCAGGCAGGCCAACGCAATACTGTGCCAGAATACGAAGCGCAAAATCTCACCCTCGTGCCCATACCATTCCGTTGCCGTGCTGGCCACCACGATGCTTTGGGCATCGATCATCTTGCCCATCACACCGCCGGCGCTGTTCGCCGCTCCCATCAGGACGGGCGAAATGCCGACCTGCTGAGCGGAAATCTTCTGCAGGCTCCCGAACAGCACGTTCGACGCGGTGTCCGAGCCAGTCAGCGCCACGCCCAACCAGCCCAGCAATGTCCCGAAGAATGGGTATAAATGTCCCGTTCGCGCGAATGCCAGGCCCATCGTGGCATCCACGCCCGAGTAACGAGTGATGATGCCGATCGAGAGCATGGCCCCGATCGTGATCAGCGAAAATCGCACATGCCACAGCGTCTGCCACCATATGACCACGATCCTCGAAAGCGAGAGTCCCATGACGAAGCCGGAAATAACCGCTGCAAACAGGATTCCCGAGCCGGTCGCGGAGAGCCAGTTAAAACCGAACACCGCACCTTCGGCCGTGGGCTTCGGCACAACTGGAGGCATGCGCTGAACCATCTTGTTGAGGCCGTTCACCGGAAACTGCGGGTTGGTGATCTTGCTGGGCGGGGTGTGCCAGGTGCTCATCGAGGTGAACACTTTCTCCGGCGTATTCATGATCTTCTTGCCGGTGAACGTGCCCCAGCAGAAAACAAAAACGCTCAGGATCAGCCACGGCATCCACGCCCGGACTACCTCGGCCCGGCTGTATCCGTGCGCACCGCGAGCGGCGCGCTGCACCCCTTCCTGGGGTCCCTCGTGTCCCCAAATTCGCTTGGGCTGCCAGATCTTCAGGAAGCCGATGAGGCAGACCATCGAAACCAGGGCCGCAATGATGTCGGTCAACCACGGCCCGTGAAAGTTGGAAACAAGATACTGCGGGATCGCGAAGGTAACACCCGCGACGGCCACCGCCGGCCAGACTTCCTTCATCCCCTTGAATCCGGCATATGCCCAAATCAGCCAGATGGGCACAATCACCGAAAAGAACGGCAGGATGCGCCCGACCTGCGCGCCCAGAGCAATCTCGCTATAACCAGTGACCGCCGCGAGAGCGATGATCGGCGTGCCCAGCGCGCCATATGCCACCGGCGCGGTATTGGCGATCAGCGATAAGCCGGATGCCTGCAGCGGCCGGAAGCCGAGCCCAATGAGGAGCGCGGCCGTGACCGCGACCGGTGTTCCGAATCCGGATGCGCCTTCAAAGAAGGCGCCGAAACTGAAAGCGATCAGCAGCAGTTGCAAACGCGTGTCCTGGGTGATGCCGGTCATGCTCTCCTGCAGCACTTTGAACCGGCCCGTCTCCAGCGTCATCCGGTACAGAAAAATGACGTTCAGGATAATCCAGCCGATGGGGAACAAGCCGTATCCCACGCCGTACACCGCGGTGGTCAAGGCCAATCGGTCCGGCATGTGAAAAACGAACATCGCGATCACTAGCGCCGTGACCAATCCGGCAAGCGCGGCATAGTGCGCTTTGATGTGGAAGAAAGCCAAGGCGCCCAGGAGCACAATGACCGGCAGGGCCGCAACCAAGGCAGAAAGCAGCCAATTTCCCAGGGGATCATAACCCTGCTGCCAGATGGCCGTGATGTGGTTGGTCGCCAGCAACCAGTATGAAGCGACCACTGCAATGCCGGTGAGGATGATCCCTGTAATCCAGTTTCCGGATTTTGCGGGAGGATTTGGATGCGATGTTTTCTGGGACTCGACACTCGTGGGGGGCATGGCTTCTCCTTATTGTTCGCTTATCCCTGGGAGGGGAATAAAGGTCGCACGGTTTATATCACAACGATAACTTCCTCAGCACCATATTCAACGCGTGACGAATCGGAGCCTCCCTCTGGCCGGCGCTCGCGATCTTCCGCCCAGACGGGAATTCAAAGTTCACGGGATGCCCTGGAAAGCAACGACCCCGGACCCTGCCTTGAATAACAGGTATCTAAATAACAGGTATCGTTTCGGAACCTTAGCGATGCCAGTCACTCCCGTCAGTGACCCCGGTCACAGTTCACTGGCTGACCCTTGGCGGCTCCGAGAAAGGAAGAATGGGGGGTGTAAGAATGGGAGGTCGTTTGACTTAAGAAGAGGAAAACTCAAGCATAGATGCCGGCGCACAAGGCGCCTGAGTACTTCACTCTTTGACAAACAGGGGTAGGGGTGGGACGAGTGGTGAACCGATGAAATCCACCAGGATCGCCCGGGAATTTGCTAAGTCTTTGATTTATAAATACTTTACAAGTAAGTCCTTATTTCTCAAAGACCTGGAAGGCGATCCCGCCTAAGTCTTTGATTCCAAAAGACCGGCATAAGGGGGATACCTAACCCACCATCCGCAAACCTGAAGGCCGCATCGGGTTTCTACTCGGTTGGTAACTGCCCGCCGCCGAGTCTAGCCCGGCAGCGGCTCGCCGCGCGTTTCCACTCCAAATGGAATCAGTAAGAGCCCAATAGCAAAGGCGAGTGCGGTGATCGCGACGGGAGTACCCAGCGAGCCGAAATGGCGCACGCCAGCTCCGACCAAAAAGGTAATTCCCGCCCCGCCAAAACGAGCGAAAGATGTGGCAAAGGCAAAGGCGCTGGCACGGCATTCCGTGGGATACTGCTCCGGCAGCCACAGCGTGTATACGGCGAAATTGGCTCCGCCCAGTCCCAGGAAAAAGAGACAGACAAAGAACAAGGGCAACCCGCTTGCTCCGAGATAGAAAACCTTGCCGAACGTAAGCCCGATGAAGACCATCATCAGGGTAAAGAAGAAGCCAAGCGCTCCGCGCCGTCCGAAACGTTCCGCCAGCTTGGGCATGACGAAGCAGCCGAGAATGGTAGCCACGGAGACCAGCATGGTGGCATACGAAGCCAACTGTGCCGCCTTCGGTCCAACCCTGCCGCCCGCCTCGGAGAGCGCAATCACCGCGCTCGGAACATAAACCGTGCCGGCCCACAGACCGCAGATTGAAACCAGCATGAACAAGGAATTCAAAATCGTACGGCGGCGGAAAGCGGGACTGAACAGCGTCGCCAGTGGACGCCACCAGTTCCAGGTGTGAATCACTTTTTCTTTCCGCTGCCAACGCTCGGGCTCGTGCACGCCGCGACGGATCCAGGCCAGCAGTAACGCGGGCAATCCGCCGAAGGCAAACATGGCACGCCATCCGAAATGGCTTCCGATACTGTAATTAGCCAGCGCCGCCAGAAAGAATCCGACGTAATATCCGGTGTGCATGTAGCCAGCACCCTTGATGCGGCGTTCTTCCGGCCACTCTTCCGCCACGAAAGTGCCGCCCATCGCCCATTCGCCGCCAATTCCGATACCCGCCAGCAGCCGCAGAATTGCCAGTTGCCAGACAGTCACCGCGAAAGCGCTAAGAAATGTGAACACCGAATACCAGAGGATGGTGATCATCAGAGTGCGCACGCGGCCAAATTTGTCGCCGATCGGGCCCCAGAGAAATGCCATCCCCCACCCGATTAGAAATAGCGCGAACAGCAAACCGCCATAGTACCCGACGTTCGCCTTAGTAGCGGCAATGCCGGAATGCGGCAGAAGCTCGCGCAGCGAGGGAACAAGGACGAGCGCGTAGATAACTGAATCCATCCCGTCCAGCGTCCACCCTCCCCAGGACGCCCAGAAGCCGCGGATCTGGTTCCGCGAAAGAGAGGGAAATGGAATTGGCGGACGGCGTGGAGGAGGGGCAGTAACTTGATTTCTAGCGGTGGCAGGCATAGGCGTGGGGAACTATAACAGAAAAATGGCCTCATGGATCAATGGTTTCGAAGTAAAGAGCCGCATTTTCTGGCGCAGAGATATGCCGTGGCTCCGCTCCTTGATCCCTTCGGGTTAGTTCGAAAGCGCATGGAGATTGGGTCTACCGCTTCAGCAAGCAGTACATGGTTGCAGTCAGCAGTACCGCCATCAGCGCTACGGTTAATAGAATCGTCAGGATCACCATCATAACTCCTTGGCTTACATCTGATTTGAGCCCGTGGTGCAGATTGGCCGCCGCGCCCTCGCCGACCTGTACACAAAGCGCCTGGCGGTCGTTGAGCGATATCAATTTCTAAACAGTGCGGACTTCTAACGATCTTTCTTTAAGAATCAGAGCGGAGAGTACTGCCCCGAGAATTTGTTCCACCCTTTGAGAAGAATCCACCGTGAGTACTCTGCTGTCGTTTTCGACGCCTATGGACTGTCTTACCGGAACCTCTGAATCCATAAGACTCACTGGTCGATCTGAGGGGAAAGATTCGTCTGTCCGATTCGGGGCCTTCAGGTACACAAACTTAACGGATGGATGATGGTGGCGAAGTTGCCTCTGATCCTTGTCCGTCAAAGCGGGGCACGAAACAATCAGATCGCGCCATTGGCAGGTCGAGGTATCGATGGTGGCCGAAAGCGCTTCCATCAGCGAAGCGCCCTCGGCGCTGGGCAAGGAACTTCCCGCCTGAGCAGCGCAATCCAGGCTGTCCACATCCGTAAACTCCCACCCCAATGATTCTGCGAGCAAACGCCCGACGCAATCGACGCCTGATCCAATCTCGCCGATGACAACTATGATCATTGTGCTCACCGTGGCCAACTCGCATTCGAGAAGCGCTATCTCTGGCCAAGCAAGAAACCTACAATTGCCAAACCCATCGATATCACCAGGAACCAAACCAGAGCCGGAGCCAGCCAATCGCCAGCAGCGGATAACCTGTTCTTCGGTACATCTTTATGCGGGGCCCGAGGGTTTTCGCGAGGTTCCGCTTGTCGGCGAATGATCCTCTTTTCCGGAATAAGCAGCTGTGAGAAAGGTGGTTGCCCAGCTCACATTCTCAGTCCCGCCTGGGAACCTATGCGCGGGCAATCCTGCCCTGCGCTGCCGGCTCGACCAAACGAGGTAGCCATAATAAGAGGACAGACTTGCGAGGAAGGAAGTAACTAACAGCAGCTTCTGGATGAACGTGTTGATCATTGCATCCTCCGGAGCTTCGCGTCATGAAAAGTGACATGAAACCGGTCATTCCGGCAGCGGGGTAAAGGCTATGAGAAATAGATAAGAGACGCCGCCGGACATGAATCATCCAGTTGCGACTTATCGCACAGAGATCACTAATCTTCAGTGACCTCTGTCACCTATCTTTGTGACTACTTGGTGGCATTCGCGTAGAGGCACGGCACCGTGGAACAGCTTGACGCGTGTGCGATGAAAGCCGCCGAACAGAAACGCTAACCATGAAAACTGCGCGCTCCTGATCGAGTTAGCTCCGATTGTGGCGTGTCATGGCGAACACACCGCCCTCGCCGAGACACAAGCTAGCCGCAACGACGATTACTAACCACCCTATTTTCAGCGTTCCCTCAGTGGCCTCGCGGCTGCTTTTCTCTCTGGCGCAGGCAGTCAGCGCGAATCGGAGAACAGCGATGAAACGGACGGCGAACAAGGCAAAGCAGACGATCTGGGCGCTGGCGCGCGTCCAGTAGCGCTAGCGGATTTCCTGGTAACAACAACGCTTGCCTCGTCTGAGACCCAAATCGAGGCCGGCTCAAGGAGGCAAGTCATGGAAACAATGCTGCAAGGACTCGTAGTAATCGGCGGCCTTACATTCTCACTCGCCGCTTCGCTGTTGGTCGAAGAACTCATCTTTGGACGCATCGTGCGACTGGCATTCGCCCGCCGTCCACCTATTTCCAAACTCGGCCAAAAGACCGGGCCACAACTGTAACTAAGAGTTCTCGGTTCTCAGTTCTTAAGCTGAGAGCTAAGAGCTAAGAGCTAAGAGCTCAAGTGAAAGGAGCACCACCATGCTGTTCATGAAGGATCTGCTGCTCGGCGCCGGCATCGCAATGTTCGTGATTGCCGCCGCCATGCTCGCCTACGATGCCTACCTGTTCATCGCCTATCGTCGCCGCCTGTTGGAGCCGGTTGAGGGAGCCACGCCCGGGCCGGAACCCGTCGTCCGATGGCGCACTCCGGCTGGCTCTCGTCATGCTCGCCTGGGCGCCGTTGCTCGTCTCGGCTTCGATCGTGATTGTCCCGGCCGGGATGGCGGGCGTCCGCGTCAGCCAAACTCGTGGCACGCTGGCCGGAACGCTCTACCCTGGTGTCCATGTAGTTATGCCCATGATTGAACACGTCGAACTCTTCAACACGCGCGACCAGTTGTTCACCACCGGCGTCACTGAAGATGCAATCGCCAAAGGCGCTGCCAAGGACGAACCGCTCCACGGGCAGGCCCTGCGCGTCCAAGCCCTGCACGTCCAGGCAAAAGAAGGACTCACGCTCGGACTCGCGATCACCGTGCGTTACCAGGTTGACCCCAAGCGACTCGACTATATTGAGGCCAACCTGCCGCAGCCGTTGGAAAAGGAAATCGTGCCGCCCGTCGTTGCCACAACCTGGCGCGAACTTGTCCCCAGCTACACCGTTCGCGAAGTCTTCTCCGCGAAGCGCGAGGAAGTCCGCCAGCGCGCCAGCGAATTGATTCGCAAGCGGCTGGCCATCGATGGCATCGTGGTGAAAGAAGTCATGCTGCGCGACATCGAACTGCCGCCGGAATACGCCAAGGGACTCGAGTCTCTGCTATTGAAGGAACAGGAGAACGACCGCATGGGCGTGGAGACCGAGATCCACCAGAAGCAGGTGAAGATCGCCGAAGCCGACGCCGAAGCAAACAAGGTGCAGGAGGTGAAACAAGCAGAGGGACAGGCGGCCGTAAGAGTGCTGCAGGCCAAGGGCGAGGCCGACGCCATGAAATACACGCTGCCGCTGAAACAACAGCAGATTGAGCAATCGAAACTCGAAGCCGAAGCGCGCAAGGAAGCGACCGTCAAGAATGCCGAGGCGGCCGGAGAAGCCAAGCTGATCGACAGCAAAGCTGAGATGGAACGCCGCAAGCTGCTTGCACAAGCCGAAGCCGAGCGGATCCGGCTGACCGCTGCGGCCGATGCCGAACGCATGACCAGCGAAAGCGCCATCCTCAAGCAGAATCCGCTGCTCATCAACAAAATCGTGGCCGAGCGCCTCTCCGACAAATTGCAGATCATGATGGTCCCCGCCGACGGCAAGTTTTTCTTCACCAATGACGTGCTGCGTGGCATGAGCGCACCGAATCACATCAGCCAGGCCGACGATGCTGAACCCAACGAGAAGTAGCAGCCTGGTGCCCCAGGTTCGCGCCCGTTCTTTGGGCGCTAACCTGGGCGCAGTCTGGTGCCCCAGGTTCGCGCCCGTTCTTTGGGCGCTAACCTGGGCGCGGCGGACAAAAGCCGACGCCAAACGCGGAGAGCCCGCGATGAGAAACGACTCACAGACCGCACGCTATAATCAGCGCAACCGACAAATGGAAGCGCGTTCAGAAATAGTTCCGCGGCTGGGTCTATCGGCTTTGTTCCTGCTCGCGAACCTTCTCCTCTCCTTATTATTCGTTTCGAACTTATATGCCTCGAATCTTGGCGACGCGGCTCGCCAGTTAGCGGATCGCATTGCCACTGCAACTGGCCCAGGTTCGGTCGTGCTTGAGGTCACGAACCGCTCCTCGCTCGACGATAAATCGGTCCGCGAGGTGCGCAGCGCATTGCAAGCACAGTTGCGCGTTCAGGGAGTGAGCACGGCAGCTGTCGACCAATCGATAGGGACAGTTGACGTCATCCTGTCCGAAAGTCTCCGCGAATACGTCTGGACCGCCAAAATCACCATCGGTTCCGATCCGCCGCGCGTCGTTCTCATCTCGCTCCCAAGGGCGCTCTCCACAGTACCTTTCACGTCCGTGCTCCCCGTTACGTTGAAAAAAACTTTCCTCTTCTCCCAGGAGCAGCCCATCCTCGACGCCGCGCTCGTCGACATTTCCGGGGGCTCGATTTCTGCTGGCGCGCACCTTCTTGTCCTCGATCCCTCTCGCGTCGCCGTCTATCGCCAGCAATCGGGCCGCTGGGAACTCGAGACCTCGCTTCCCATCCAGCACTCGCGTATCTTTCCCCGGGATGTGCGAGGCCGGTTGTTCCTTCGCCGCGATCACCTGTTCGATGCTTACATGCCGGGAACATTTTGCCGCTCGAGCGCCACGGCGCCGATCACACTTAGCTGTTTTGCAAGTGACGACCCCTGGCCACTTACATCCGACGAGAGCGGGGTCAACGGCGTCCGCGCCTTCTACGCTTCCGCGCGCAACTTTTTCACTGGCGCCCTTTCACCCGGCATCGGAAAAGTCTCCACTGTTCCTTCGTTCTATGCTGCCGCCCCGCTTCCCCGCTCCAATTACACGCTCTGGGTGCTGGCGGCCGTCGATGGCTCCATCCATATGATTGACGGCATCACCGATCAGGCAATTCTCAACGCCCGCTGGGGAAGCGATCTGGTCGCCATTCGCTCCAGTTGTGGCGCAGGCACGCAGCTTCTCATCACCCAAAGCGGAGACCCCGAACGCGACAGTTTGCGCGCTTTCGAAATTCCCGATCGCGACCCGGTTGCCGCCAGTTCCCCGCTCGAGTTCGATGGACCCATCACCGCTTTGTGGCCAGACGCGAACCTCACCAGCGCCGTCGCCATAATTAAGAGAGAAGACAAGCGCGCAGATACAGGTCAGTATGAGGCGAATCGCATTTCCATTACTTGCGCTAATTAGTCTGGGGCTGATTAGTTTTGTATCCGCGGCCAGCGCCGCAACCCGCCCGCACTATAGTGGAACCTTGCGCGTCGCCATGCAATCGGCGCCCGTGACGCTCGTCATGCCCGGCTCATCGACTCCATCTGACTACTGGGATATGGCGCGCGTGCTATCGCTGGTCGGCGACAACCTCGTCGGGATCGATGCGGATGGCCGTCCTCAGCCCGCTCTGGCCGTCGCATGGCAAGCCGACACGACCGCCCGCCACTGGCACTTCACGCTGCGTCACGGAGTCAAGTTTCAGGACGGCACCGCAGCTTCTGCAGGCGCCATTGCCCAGATTCTCGGCGCGCTTCATCCCGACTGGAACGCCCGGACTGGCTCTGCGATCGACTCCCTGACCATCGAAGCAGAAACGCCCGCTCCCTCGCTGCTCGCCGAACTTGCGCTGCCGCGCAACCTCATCCTTATGCGGAGCGCCGCGGGTATTCCGGTCGGTACCGGTCCTTTCCGCATCGCCGAGTTCCAACCTGGAAAGTTTCTCAAACTCGCCGCCAGCGAAGAAAGCTGGGCTGGCCGGCCCTTCCTCGATGCGATCGAAATTGAATTCGGCAAATCGCTGCGTGACCAGGCCGTGGCGCTCGAACTCGGGAGGGCCGATGTCATCGAAGCTGCACCGCAGGCCGCGAACGCCTCGCCCCGCATCCACCCGTCATCATCATTGTCGTTGTCATTGCCGGTCGAATTGATGGCTCTTGTTTTTCCCGCCAATTCGAAAGCGCAGGATGTTCGTTTACGCGGGGCGCTGGCTTGTTCCATCGATCGCAAGCCGATCGTGTCTGTGCTCCTCAAAGGAGCCGCCGAACCCACTGCCAGCCTCTTGCCCAACTGGATGACCGGCTACAGCGCGGCGTTCTCAACCCAGGCGAATGTGCAGCGTGCGAAGATCTTGCTGGCCGAATCGCGCCAGCCCGCACTCACACTCAGTTACGATCCTCGCGATCCTCAGGCGCAACTCATCGCCGAACGCATCGCCCTTAACGCTCGCGAAGCTGGCATCACAGTAGTGGTGTCTTTATCTGGGGCGGAGGATATTCGCCTCATGCGCATCGCATTGCCCAGCCCCGATCCCGCCCTTTCCATTCGCGACATCGCACGCCAGCTTTCGCTTTCGCCCCCCACCCTGCACGGCAACACGGTCGAGGATCTATTTCAAGGTGAGCGTGCCCTGCTCGATGACGACGCCGTGATTCCGCTTTTCCATCTGCCCATCGCAAGCGCTGCGGGTGGGCGGGTTCGCGGCTGGGCGCCCGATCAACTTGGCCTCTGGAACCTTCCGGACATCTGGCTGGAGGACTCGCGATGAGCTTCCGCCAGAAACTTCTTCTGCTTTTCGGAACGACTATCCTGCTTTGTGTCGCCGTAATGTCGGTGTCTGTCTATGGCACCATGCGCCGCTCGTTCGAACAGGCGAATCAGGATCGCGCCAACTCCGTGGCGGCACAGTTTCGGTCCGAGTTCCAGCGCCGTGGCCAAGCGGTCGCGCGCAAGGTTGAGTCGATCGCCGCGAGCGATGCTGTGCAGCGTATTGCGCTTGAAATCAACCGCGGCGCTTCGTCTGCGGGCGGAGACGCCAGCGGCTACCTGAGCGAAGCGCGCTCGCTCGCGGCCCAGCAACAACTCGATTTTCTCGAACTCGTCGACCATCAGGGCACCATCCTTTCCTCCGCCCAGTGGCAGGCCAAGTTTGGATACCCCGAGCCTGCCATCTCATCCTCGACCGGCTCGACCGACGCTGGTGTATTTCTTAAGCGTGAGGAGTTACCGAATGGCCCAACCCTAGGCCTCTTTGCAATCCGCGCCGCCCGCGTCGGCGAACAACCTTTATTCGTTATCGGCGGCGAGCGTCTCGATCAGGAATTTCTCTCCACCCTCGACATCCCGTCCGGCACACGAGTGCTGCTCTATCAGAACCTCGATGCCAAATGGAATCCGCAATCGCTGCTGGACCTGAACGGCCCCGCCGCCGCCGCCGACCGCATCGCGCCTCTGATCGAAAAAGTCCGCAGCACTGGCCAGGAAGCTCAAAGCGTCATCCATTGGACTGCCGATTCCGCCGACGCCGAAGTTTTTCACGCGATCCCGCTCACCGGTCCTAACCAGCAACTGATGGGCATTCTGCTGGTTGCAAGTTCGCGCCGTCCGCTAATCGAATTGCAGCGTCGCGTCATCTCAACCGCCATGCTGGTCGGCGGCTTGGGAATTTTGGTCGCCGTGCTTGCCAGTTTATGGTTCGCCGCCCGCGTCACGCGTCCTGTCGTCTCGCTGGCAGAAGCCGCGCGCCGAGTCGCTGCCGGTGATCTTGCCGCCAAGGTTGAGGTCGAATCAAGCGATGAATTGGGAGAACTGGCAGCTTCGTTCAATCGCATGACCGAAGATTTGCTGCAGCAAAAAGAACGCGCTATGCAAGCCGAGCGCGTAGCCGCATGGCGCGAACTGGCGCGCCGCCTCGCTCACGAGCTCAAGAATCCTCTTTTCCCGTTGCAGGTCACGGTTGAGAACCTGATGCGCGCCAAAGAAAAATCTCCGGAAATATTTGAAGAAGTTTTTCAGGAGAGCACAGCGACCCTCCTCGCCGAAATCAACAACCTGAAAACGATTATCGGCCGCTTCAGCGAATTTTCGAAGATGCCGCAGCCCCAGCGCCAGCCCACGCAGGTCAACGAGGTCCTCCGCTCCGTGCTCCGCGTGTTTCACGCCCAGTTGCAGGAAAAAAGCCGGATCACCGTGCATACCGATCTCGAAAGCTGCCTTGCCTGAAATCCACGCCGATCCCGATCTGCTGCATCGCGCGCTGTCCAATCTCGTGCTCAACGCCATCGACGCCATGCCGCAAGGCGGAGACCTCACGCTCAGCACAACCGCGCTTCGCACGGGTGGCCTCGCCGATGGCATCGCCATCTCGGTCTCCGACACCGGAGCCGGCCTGACGCCGGAAGAATGCGAACGCCTCTTTACTCCTTATTACACGACCAAGCAGCACGGCACCGGACTGGGATTGGCTATCGTGCAATCGGTGGTCAGCGATCACGGCGGTAAAATCTCGGTCGAGAGCGCCAAGGAAAAAGGAACCACGTTTCGGATCGAATTGCCGATCGGCACACCGCAAAGTTCACAGGCCGCCGCACGGGAGTAGCAAGAGCGTTGCTTGACCAGAAAACTTCCACCGCCGAGACGCAGAGGGCGCCGAGAAAGACGCGCACATGGCTTTTCTCGGCGTACTCGGCGTCTCGGCGGTAGATTTGGTTTGCACTTAAGATGACGAGGTCACAACCGTGCCGCAAAAAGCGCACCTGCTCATCGTCGACGACGAAGCCAACACGCTGGCCTCACTCTCCCGCGCCTTTCGTCTCGAAGGCCACGAGGCCACCGTCTGCGACAACGCTACCAAAGCCCTCGAACTCGCCATGAGCCAGCCCTTCGATCTCATCCTCTCGGACGTTGTTATGCCCGGCAAAGACGGCCTCACGCTTGCTCGAAGAACTCAAGAACCAAGGAGTCGCCACGCCCGTCGTCATGATGTCGGGCCAGGCCCACATCGAAATGGCCGTGCGCGCTACCCGGCTTGGCGCGCTTGATTTTCTGGAGAAACCGATCTCCACGGATAAGCTTCTGCTCACTGTCGAAAACGCTCTTAAGCTCGGACGCCTGGAGCGCCAGAACCTCGATCTCCAACGCCGTCTCGGTAAGCATGAACTTGTATGGACAGGCGATACCATGCGCCGCGTCATGGCACAGGTCGAACGGGTCGCCGCCAGCGAAACCCGCGTTTGTATCTTCGGCGAAACCGGCACCGGCAAGGAACTCGTCGCCCGGACGCTCCATGACCGCAGCCCGCGGGCGGCCGCGCCTTTCATCACCCTTAACTGCGCCGCCGTTCCCGCGGAGCTCATCGAATCCGAACTATTCGGCCACGAAAAAGGTTCGTTCACCGGCGCCGCTGCCCGCCATCTCGGAAAATTCGAGCAGGCGCAGCACGGCACCATCTTCCTCGACGAAATCGGAGACATGCCACTCGCCATGCAGGCTAAACTTCTGCGGGTGCTCGAAGAAAGAGAGGTCGAGCGCATCGGCGGCGACCGGGCGATTGCCGTGGACGTCCGCGTGGTCGTCGCCACTCATCGTGACCTCGAAGCTCTGGTGCGCGACGGAAAATTCCGCCCGGATCTTTTTCATCGCATTTACGTCTTTCCGCTGCGCCTGCCGCCGCTGCGCGAGCGCCGCGAAGATATCCCGGCGTTAGTCGAACATTTTGCCGCCCAGGTCAGCGCGATCAACGGATGGAAGCCCATGCCTTTCACCGCCGATGCCATCGCGGACTTGCAGGAACATGCATGGCCCGGCAACATCCGCGAATTGCGCAATGCCGTTGAACGGCTGATGCTGCTCGCGACCACGAGCGAAGTGACAGCCGAAACCGTAGCGTTGGCACTGCCCACTTCATCAGCCGAAACCGAAGCCGCATTTGCCGCATCGGGTCCGCTAGCCGACCGAGTCCGCAACTTCGAAAAGCAAACCATCCTCGCCGAGCTAAAGCGCAACCACGACCAGATTTCGAACACAGCGCGGGCTTTGGGATTGGAGCGCTCTCATCTTTATAAGAAGGCCGAGCAGGTAGGAATTGATTTGAAGGCGTTGCGAAATGAGAGCGAACACTAACAGCAACTCGCACGCCCCAGGAGCGACGCAACCCATGATCTAATGTGTGACAGCCAAGAGGCCTCACCCTGCGCCGCGCGATCGGACAGCGCCGCTACCGTCAGACCCTCAGCAGGGGGTTTTGAGCGCTAACGCCTGCTAACGTAAACAATGATTTTTGTTATATTCTCGAAGCCGTGAAGTACCCCAGACAAGACCGCTTGAATGATGGGCACGAGCTACTGCGCCATAGTGGAGTCGAAAGCGACCGCAAGTTCTGGTCAGGTGAACGGCCTCTTTCGATTGTGCAGTGGATAGGGATAATCCTAATGCTCATGGCCGCTGGCGTTGTCGTAGCGATGTCAGCGTGGTTTGAAGGTAAATATGTGGCCGTAATCGTGATTCTGGGTGCTCTCGCTCTGTTCGTGGTGCTGGGAAATCTCCGCGCCCGTCGCTCCCCATAGGCCAAATTCTCAATGAGTGAAATCGCCTGGTTTCGTCACCTGACAGCCCAGCACTGATGCACGCCCTTGCTGACTAGCCGCGCTGTGGATCACAATCATCGCTGAGGTCGCTAGATGGTCTGGGTAGCCCTTTTCCTTGGAGCCTTTGTAGCCGGATTTGCAGCAAATGTTGCTATCGCATACCGGATGAGAATGCCGTCAATCAGGGTGTGTCGAAAGCAGATCGGTTGATTTGGTACAACGATGTTCGGTAGCGATTCTCTCAAGATATTCAGGAAGCACAAGTCACTTTTTCCCGACAGCAGTCTTCACCATTGGTATTTCATCTCAGTAGCTTTTATCGCTGTGGCCTTTTGTCTGATAGCTGTATCCGCTCGTCTGGGCCAGCCATGATCGCATCCGGGCCTGACGCGGAAATATCAGTTAGTGAAATTGCCTGTTTTCAATAGTTGGCTGGAAGATGCGGACCTGTCGGCGTAGACTCGTGCTCATGAAGGGCACAATGCTACGGATGTCTCTGCTGCTGATGTGCAGCGTACAGGCAGCATTGGGCACTTCTTTGCGGTCTTTGGAATTGCGACAAGTGTCTTCTCGCATGACCGTTGTCGTCACCCATCGGGAAAAGCCCATCGCAGGAATCAAGGTACAGGTTGTTCCCGTAGGAAGTCCTGACCCCGTTTTCACTGGTACAAGCGATGTGAAGGGCACCGTTCTCATGATGGGCTGATGGTAGGCCAGTACTACCTCACAGCCTCGTATGAGGATTTCGACGCAGGGAAGGAATGGATTGAGGTCGTCGCTGTCCCCAACGCCAAGACGAAAAAGCGTTTCGATTTTCAGTGGGCAGATTGGTCATATCAAACCCGCCGTGTGGTGGACACTCACGGGGCTTGTTCCGGGAGATACGGGCAACAAATTGATGGACATCGCTCACCCGAAAACCACCGTCTATCCGGGTGTTGCGATAACGCTAAAGAATGCGTTTGCTGACGATGAGCGTCACGCAATTTCTGACAGTACTGCACGTTCCTCATCGACGATGTACCAGATGGTATTTACATCCTAACGATTGCTGGCGGAATGAAATCCGTCGCCGGAAACGCTGATATTACTAGGCAAGTTATCGACGTGATGCGAAGCGCCACGAGCGACTTTTTGCCGCTACAGCTAAAAGACACTGGCCGCGGCGTGGAATTTGAACTGGCGGACAGGTAAACAGTCCCGAGTTGCTACCAAGGAGCCACGCCATATATCGGGTCGGTAGTTGTTGAAATATCCCCATTACACTCGTCGACCTCGAAAAAAGCGGAAGTATGCCTGACAAGCCTGCTAGTTTAAGAATCTGTACTGATACAAGAAGTAACCGACGAACCATACACCCACGAGAAAGTAGAGCACGACCTCCCACCAAAACCATCTGGGTTCTTTGGCGCGGTAGACCCAGCCATGAAAGCGAACCCACACTTTGCCATAGACGGTAAATAACGCAGCCGCAGAAATTGAAATGTCGCCAAGTAGCAGAAAAACATACGGTGGTTTCAGGGGATCGGCCATGTTCGTTACTTTCTTCGTTCTGGCGGAGATAGGCAAGGTCGCATTTGATGAAAAATCGCCATTTCACTAACAACCGAGTGGTCGCTAGTTAGTACAAACGCCCCAATTACGCTCCCTATTTTTTCATCACATTTTTCCCGTAACCGCCATCACAGACCTGCACCAAAATCGGTGCGATGATTCCTCGACACTAGACCATCGAGAAGTGCGCCCGTCTCCAGAGACGGATGCATCGCTTGTTTCAAACCACGTCCTGGCTCTTTGACAAGTGCGAGAAATTTGAGGCAAGCGGTGAAGGCATGCTGACGGGAAAATCTCCCCTAAGTCTAATCTTTTGAATACTTTGCTTATAACATATTTATTATCATCAACTTAACTGTTTTTGGGTAGGGGGGGTACCCCCCCACATTTTTCTTAATTCTTACTCCGCTAAAACCGACCATCTGTTTTTAAATCATAGTCTTAGCAGCAATCATCATGTCTCCTTCTCTCCATAAATATTCCGATAAAATTTGGGCGATTCCTAACGCCGAATCACAGATTGGGAAGAAGTTGCATTTCTCGGCGCACTCGGCGTCTCGGCGGTAAACTTAGGATGGCAATCTCCCGCTCTGCGCGGTGAAAGGTTTTGCCACTATCACAGCAGCTAGGTTCTGCGGGTGTTTTTCATACGAAGCCTTCTTTGTGGATCGTTGGCGTTATATCTCCGAATAGCACTCAAAGCCCCCAGTCGGCGTGGACGCCCAACCTCGCCGCCTTCCATTTGCATTCCCCGCCCGCCAAATAAGACAATCCTCTGCATAGTAGTGAGCAATAGTGATGAACACCCATTCCCAACCCGCCAGCCCGTTCCGCGCCGGAGCCCTCGTTATCGCCACGCTCGCCAATCCACGCGAAAAATTCTGGGGCGCGATTCTTCATCTCTCTGCGGTCGGCCTCAGCCTGCGCGGCGTCGATCTTTCTTCGTTCGACGATTTCATCACCCAGATCCGCGACGGCGAGCCGTTCACTTCCGGAGTGATGTTCTTTCCCATGCACCGCGTCGAGCGACTGGAACTTGATCTCCCGGAAGGCAACATTCTCTCGCTCGCCCAGCGTTTCGCGCAGAAAACGGGACAGGATCCCGCTCCCCTCCTGGTCAGCGAATTTCTCCCGCCGGACACGGCAGACAACGCGGCAGGATCCTCTGCAACCGATGCAATCGAAGACTCCTCTGGAGCCACGGGAGACAAAGCCCTGTGAATCTCCGCCAAATTCTCACGGCTCCGAATCAGCTCACTCTGCTGCGCATGATCTTTCTGCCTTTCATCGTCATCAACATCGTCAAACACGATTACAGGTGGGCGCTCGCACTCTTCATTCTCGCAGGCTTAAGCGACGGTCTCGACGGCCTGCTCGCTCGCACTCTGCATCAGCAAACCGTCCTTGGACAGTACCTCGATCCGATCGCCGACAAGCTGCTGATGAGCACCATGTTCGTCGTGCTCTCCATTGAACGCATGATCCCCTGGAAATATACGGTCGTGGTATTCAGCCGCGACATCTCCATTCTGCTTATCAGCGGCGTGCTCTTCATGATTGCCGGCCTCCGCGACTTCCGCCCCAGCATCTTTGGCAAGGCCAACACTTTCGCGCAGGTGTCGGCCATCTTCTTTGTACTTCTCCTGTTGGTCTTTCCGATCGGTTGGATCTGGATTGCACGCACGACGTTTCTGCGGGCCACATTCCTGTTCACGATTGTCTCGGCAGTTCACTATGCGTTTCTCGTCCAGCACCGCCTGCGCACCCAGGAAGCAGCCACAGGAGTCCCGCCACCTTCACAGGCGTGACGGTGCAAAGTTTTTAGGAAAAAAAGACGGCACAACAGAGAGCGGAGAGAAACGCGCGGCAAAGATGACTGCCCAACGAAAACACTTACTTCTGCAATCTGACTTCTAACTTCTGACTTGCCTTTCTAGCTGTACATCACTTTCCGATCGCCCTTGACGATCCTGCCGACGCTGTAAAATTTCTCGCCCGCGCGCTCCAGCAGGGTCTGCGCCTTCTTGAATTTCTTGGCGGGAACGACGATCAGCATTCCCAGGCCCATATTAAAAGTACGCAGCATCTCTTCCTGCTCAACGTTGCCGAGGTGCTGCAAGTGCTCGAAAATCGGCGGAACCGGCCAGGTTCCGACTTCAATGACCGCCGATGTACCCTTGGGCAGCACTCGCGGCAAGTTCTCGGTGATTCCGCCGCCGGTGATGTGCGCCAGCGCGCCCACACATTCCCCTGCGACCAATTTCCGGATGATGGGCCAGTAGCTGCGATGAGTACGCATCAGCTCGTTGCCGACTTTGTTCTTGATCTCGCTGACGAACGTCTCCAGCGAATAGCCGGCGATCTCGAACAGCAGCTTGCGGGCCAGCGAATAACCATTGGTGTGCAAGCCATTCGAAGGGAGTCCAAGAACGCAATCGCCCACCTGCACGTCCTTACCGTTGATGATGCGCTCGCGTTCGACGACGCCGACGATGAATCCCGCGAGGTCGTATTCGCCGTTGGGATAAAATCCCGGCATTTCCGCAGTCTCCCCACCGATCAGCGCACAGCCGTTGTGTTTGCAGGCTTCCGCCAGCCCGCCCACGACCTTTTCCGCCACCTCCGGTTCCAAAGTGCCGGTTGCCAGATAGTCCATGAAAAACAGCGGCGCCGCGCCTTGCACCGCGATGTCATTCACGCAGTGATTCACCAGGTCGGCGCCCACGGTGTGATGCATATTCATTTCAAAGGCGACCTTGAGCTTGGTGCCCACGCCGTCCACGCTCGAAACCAGCACTGGATCCAGGTATTTCTTGTCGACGGAGTACAGGCCGCCAAATCCGCCAATCTCGCTCAGTACGCCTTTGGTGAACGTCTTGTGGGCCAGATACTTGATGCGCTGCTTGGTACGGTTGCCGCGATCGATGTTGACGCCGGCATCGGCATAGGTGATCGAGTTGCTTGGAGGATTGGGGTTCTGGGCCACTTTTGTCAGTCCATCGCTGCTGGGGAGAGATTTCGCGTACGCGCCCGAGGAGTCAGTCAAGCGCATCAAATTCTAGCACGTTCTCAATTGGACCCACGGACGCACTGGAACTTAACGCGCTCCGGTCCGAAAAAGAAAATCCTCGACGGAATCAGGCCGGGGAAGCAGGACCGCAAACCTACTTGCTCATGTTGTCTTTTCATATCGCTTCCCAAGCCTTCGAAGAAAATCCATCTGCGCAGCAAGTTGGCAGAAGGGCGAGTCCAAGCTTGTCAGTGTTCTAAATCACATACCCAATTCGCACGGCAGGATTACACTAACCGCTTATGAGTTCGACGAGAACGGGAAAAGTCAGCAAACATCGCCCGACGCAGGACAAGGCGCACGATGTCTTGCGCACGGAAGGCCATCCGCTAGATGCGATTTTCAAGCCCCAGAGCGTCGCCGTAATCGGCGCCAGCGACCGACCCGGCAGCGTCGGCCGTGCGGTTCTCTGGAGTCTTGTCAGCAGCCCATTCGGCGGCACCGTTTATCCGGTGAGCGACAAGCGCTCCAGCGTGCTCGGCATCAAGGCTTACTCCAACGTCGAACAGATTCCCGAGAATGTCGACCTCGCCGTTATCGTTACCCCGGCCGATACCGTACCCGGTGTGATTGGCCAATGCGTGGCGGCGGGGGTGCGCGGAGCCATCGTCATCTCCGCCGGCTTCAAGGAACACGGCGAGCACGGCAAGGAGCTCGAGCGCCAGATTCTCGAGCAGCTACACGGCAGCGGCATGCGCCTGATCGGACCAAATTGTCTGGGCGTGATGAATCCGGTCAGCGGTCTCAACGCCACCTTCGCTCCCAACATGGCCCGTCCCGGCAACGTTGCGTTCATCAGCCAGAGCGGCGCTCTCTGTACCGCGATTCTGGACTGGGCTCAAAAGGAGGTTGTCGGCTTCAGCGCTTTTGTCTCCATCGGCTCCATGCTGGATGTCGGGTGGGGAGATCTGATCGATTACCTGGGCAACGATCCCCGCACCCACTCGATCGTCATGTACATGGAATCGGTCGGCGATGCGAGGAGTTTTCTGTCGGCGGCCCGCGAAGTCTCTCTAAGCAAGCCCATCATCGTTATCAAGGCCGGACGCACCGCGGCTGCCGCCCACGCTGCAGCATCGCACACGGGAACGCTAGCCGGCAGCGACGAGGTGCTGGAAGCGGCGTTCCGCCGCTGCGGCGTGCTGCGCGTGAATACCATTTCCGATCTGTTCTATATGGCGGAAGCGCTCAGCAAGCAACCGCGTCCCAAGGGTCCGCGCCTGGCGGTCGTGACCAACGCCGGCGGTCCGGGCGTGCTGGCCGCCGATTCCATCATCAGCGCGGGCGGCGAGCTTGCCGAACTATCGCCGGCCACGCTCGATCAACTCAACAAAACGCTGCCGCCGCACTGGAGCCACAACAATCCTGTGGACATACTGGGCGACGCGTTGCCCGACCGCTACGCCAAGGTGCTTGAAATCGTAGCTGCCGACACCAACAATGACGGCCTGCTGGCGGTGCTTTGCCCGCAGGGCATGTCGCATCCAACCATCACCGCCGAACGGTTAGCGCCGCTCGCCAAGGGCTTGGGCAAACCCGTGCTTGCCTGCTGGATGGGCGGATCGGAGATGAGCGCGGGAATTGAAATTCTCAATCAGCGCCGGCATTCCCACTTTCGCTTATCCCGATGCCGCCGCACGAATCTTCTACTACATGTGGCGTTACAGCTATCTGGTGCGCGGATTGTATGAAACTCCGGTGCTGCCTCATGGAGAGGGAAACGCCAGACCGCGCGCGCGCCGAAGCCATCATTGAAGCTGTGCGGCAAAGCGGGCGGACGCTGCTGACTGAGACCGAGTCGAAGGAACTGCTGGCCTGTTACCAGATCCCGACGGCGCCGACGCTGGAAGCCCACAGCGCGGAGGAAGCGGTCGCCAAGGCAGATGAGTTCTGGGCTATCCCGTGGTCGTCAAACTGCTCTCGCATACCATCACGCACAAAACTGAAGTCGGCGGCGTGAAATTGAATCTGAGCACGCCGGATGCCGTGCGCACTGCCTGGCATGAGATTGAAGCATCCGTCCGCGAGAAAGCCGGAGCAGAGAATTTCCTCGGAGTCACCGTGCAGCCATTTTTCCGCGCCGAGGGATACGAACTCATCCTCGGCAGCACGGTAGACGACCAGTTTGGCCCGGTGATGCTGTTCGGAACCGGAGGCCAACTAGTCGAAGTTTTTGCCGACCGCGCGCTCGCGCTGCCGCCTTTGACGACGACACTCGCTCGCCGCTTCATGGAGCAGACCCACATCTTCAAGGCGCTGCAGGGAGTTCGCGGCCGTCAAGCCCATCGACCTGTCGGCGCTTGAGCAATTGCTGGTGCGCTTCAGCCAGTTGGTGGCAGAGCAGCGCTGGATCAAGGAGATCGACATCAATCCCCTGCTCGCCTCGCCCGATCGCCTCACGGCTCTCGATGCCCGCATCATCCTCTACCCGCAGGCCACCAGAAAAGAGGATATTCCGCGCCTTGCTATCCGGCCCTATCCCAACCGCTATGTGCGGCCCGGCGCGATGAAAAATGGCGAAGAAATTCTGGTGCGCCCGATTCGTCCGGAAGACGAGCCTCTTCTGATCAAGTTGCATCACGTGTTATCGGAGCGAACCGTTTACCTTCGCTACTTTCAGCCTCTGCGGCTGAGCCAGCGCACGGCGCACGACCGGCTGACGCGCATCTGTTACATCGACTACGACCGCGAAATGGCGCTGGTCGTCGAACACAAGGACGAAGACGGCAACCCCGAGATCATTGCCATTGGCCGACTCAGCCGCCTGCATGGAAAAGACGAAGCGGAGATGGCCGTCCTCGTCGATGACCGGTTTCAGCATCAGGGCCTGGGGACCGAACTCTACCGCCGCTTGATCGAAGTCGCGCGCGACGAGCATTTGGGAAGCGTGGTCTCAACCATACTTTCGGAAAATCGCGAGATGCAGACCATCTGCCGGAAACTCGGCTTCCAACTGGAATCCTCTCTTGAGGATGGAACCGTGCAGGCGGTGTTGAAGCTCTGAGCTAGTTGAGAAACGTCGCGGACGATCCGGCACCACCCGGCATGTTTTTCATCCCGCCATCCTTGCCGCTGTCCACACTGCCGTAGCATGATGGATTCGGGAGGCCCGGATGCCAGGATTCATCCCGCAGGCGAGCGTACCTGTTCGTGAGGTCAATTGGCCTCGCTGTGGTGTGTTCGGCGGTCCACGGACAACCGCCGCCCAGCCGCCGCCGAAAAGCCGCTTCCAGCCGGTCGAATCATCGACAGCGTGCGATGCGCCACCGATCCTTCGCAGGATTATGCTTTGTATCTGCCCGCCCGCTATAGCGCGACAAAGCTGTGGCCCATTATCTATACCTTTGATCCGGAAGCCCATGGCAAAGTTCCCGTCACCCTCTACAAAGATACCGCGGAGAAGTACGGCTATATCATTGCCGCATCCAACAATTCCCGGAATTTTCAGAGTGATGCAATTTCCGAGGCCGCTCAGGCCATGTGGGAAGACACGCACACCGCGCCTTTCACTGGATTCTCGGCGGATTTATATGATGGGATTCTCGGGTGGCGCCCGGGTCGCCACCACCCTTGCCATTCGCTGCGGAGCCTGCAGCATCGCCGGCGTGATCGCCCATGGTGCGGGGTATCCGGATTCCTTCCCGCCATCAGAAAAGGACCATTTTGCATATTTCGGCTTCATCGGAAACAGAGATTTCAATTGGCCGGAACTCATCGAATTACGACGAGAAAAAGAAAAGTGGAACGCTCCGTTCCACTTGAAAGTTTACGCCGGCGATCATCAGTGGGCTCCCGCCGCAATGTTTGAGGAGGCTATCGAATGGCTCCAGTTGAAGGGCATGCAAACGGGAAGCGTGCCGGCCGATCCCTCTTTTGTCGATCGATTGGTTGCCAGAACGGAAAAGGCAGCGGACGAGGCCTCGCAGCATAAGAACGTGATTGATGAATTCGAAGCTTACCGGTCGCTGGCAGCTGATTTCAGCGGATTGAAGGACGTGAGCCAGTATCAAACCAGGCTCAGAGCGCTGCGTAGCTCGGAGGAATTAAGACGGGCGCTCAAAAAAGAGCAGGAAGCGATCGATGAGCAGCACTCTATCGTCAGCGGACTTTCGTCGAAGCTCTCCCAAGCTGTCACGGCGGAACCCGACATCCAAATGGCGCTGCGCAACGACATCGTCGATGGAATGAACGCACTCCAAAACGAAGCGGATCACGCTAAGAAGGAAGAAACGCGGCTGATTTATTTGCGCGCTTTCAATCAACTCTGGGTCCAGGGGATTGAAGCAGGGCAAGCGGAACTGGAAGTTAGCAAAAACCTAGCCAAGGCGGCGTTTTATTTTCAACTTATGAGCAGAGTCACTCCAGATCAGCCGTGGCCGGTTCTCCTGCTCGGAGAAACCAACGCGATTCGAGGCGACAAGAAAGGCGCCTTGAAAAATCTTCACGAAGCAGTCAAGCGCGGCTTGAAGCACCCTGAGTCCCTTGAGGAGAACGTAAACCTGCAAACACTACGCTCCGAGCCTGAATTTCAGCAAATTATCGCGGAACTGAAAGCCCGGCGCGAGTCGCAGGGGACCCCATGACTTCAGCAAATGCTTTCCCAATTTCCGCGAATCGGCATCGTCCGGAAGGGGTGAGCAAATCCCGCCCATCGCTACCGGAGGTCAATGTACCCAGGGGCACAGACCCCCTTCAAACATGGGAAGCGCCTCCGATATAATAGTTCTGGCATTTCAATGACATCTGGCCGAACCGCCTCCGAACTGGCTGTCTTAGCTGTACTCTGCGTCCTGACGATTTTCTTGTTCCCAGTGATGCAGGGTCCGTATTCCGCCGTGCACGGACCGGTTACCGCGCTCCAAGCCGCACGGGCGGCAGCTCGACTGCGTGTTTCTATCGTACATTCCGCATTAAAGTTGTCGCAAAATTCCCCGCTTCAATCTCTCGTCCTGATGGCCCGGATGGGATCTATTGCGGCGAAATTCCGGCCTGTTGCCCTGGCCGAATGCGACAGCATCCTCCGTTGCTGATTCCTTCCAGATAGGACTCCGGACAGAACCTGAAGACAGAACCGACGTTCTCTTATCTCGCTTAGTTGCAGTGTCGGCATCCCTATTGTGGTTGGCGCGCACTTCGTTGACCTCTATTGATGCGATCGAGATAACTGAGATTATTAGTTCGATCTTCCAGAACATTCGACGAAGTCATTCCGCGATCTGATTAGTCGATCGCTCTCACCTAACAATAATGAGGAAAATCCAATGAATCAAAGAAAATTGCATACGCTTACGATAGTCGTGGCACTCGCCACCGTTTTGTTAACGGTGGGTTGCGCCAAGAAGGTTGCGAAAGCTACGCCGCCAGCGCCCCCGGCGGCCGCTACACCCACGGCAACTCTGGCCGCTAACCCGGCTGTAATTCAGCAAGGCCAGTCAACCACGTTAATCTGGCAGACCGGCAATGCGTCACAGGTTAGCATTGCCGGGTTAGGGACTCTGCCGCCATCCGGTTCCCGCTCGGTCACACCGGGCACATCCACCACTTACACTCTGGTGGCACAGGGCCCCGGAGGCTCCCAGGATGCATCAGCCCGCGTTACGGTAAACGAAAAAAGGGCCGCTGCGAAGTCTTCGCTGTCGGATGAAGAATTGTTTGCCGGGAATGTGAAAGACATATTCTTCGACTACAACGTCTCCAACATCCGCACCGACGAGGCGCCTATCACCCAACAAGACGCGGCCTTCCTGGCGCAGCACCCGAATATGAATGTACTGATCGAAGGGCATTGCGATGACCGCGGATCGGTGGAATACAACCTTGCACTTGGAACCAGCCGGGCAGAGACCGTAAAACAAACCCTTCTGCAGCAGGGCATTCCCGCGAATCGCATCAAGTCGATCAGTTACGGCAAAGAAAAACCGTTCTGCAACCAGGACAACGAACAGTGCTGGCAACAGAATCGGGTTGATCACTTCGATCTCGAACGTTGAGTGTTTGGCTGGCGGCCCGTCGCCGGGCCGCCTTTTTTCCGGGCGAATCTTTTCCCAGGTGAGTCTCGCGCGAATCCCTTCTCGGTCGCGCATAATGTCAAATGGAGATCTTGTGATGTCTGGACCGCAGGGAGAAGAGCGCGCCACGGGTGGAAAGCGTTTGCAGGATCTTCAGATCTATCTGACACGAAGACCGGTAATGCTCGCGCTGCTTTGCATCGCCACAGTAGTGTTCTTTGTGGCGGTGAGCGGCTTGTCCCGCGTCTATCATGCGCAGCAGGATTCTCTCGCGAACCGGTGGTTTAGTCGGGGTGTCACAGACCTGGCGGCGAATCGTTATGGCCCCGCAGTTACTGAATTTCGGACCGCATTGCTTTACTCACGCGACAACTACTCTTATCAGCTCAACCTGGCAGAAGCGCTTGTTGGTCTGAAGCGGACCGGTGAGGCATACGCCTATCTGATCAACCTCTGGGATCGGGAACCAGAGAACGGGTTGGTCAACCTCGAACTTGCGCGCATCGCTGCCCAGAAGCATGAAACCGACCAGGCTCTTCGCTATTACCACAACGCGATCTATGCAACCTGGCCGGGTGATCAGGAAATGGAACGGCGCGATACTCGCCTGGAACTGATCGACTTCCTATTAAAGATCAATGCCAAGCCGCAAGCGCAAGCCGAGCTGATTGCGCTGGCTGCAAATTCGGGAAGCGACACATCCCAACAAGCACTCCTGGGGGATCTGTTTCTGCAGACGCGAGATTACGAGCATGCGCTCGCGGCTTACAAGCAGATTCTAAGATTGGACCCCCACAACCAAAAGGCGTTGGCCGGTGCCGGAAAGGCCGCGTTTCAACTCGGCCGCTATCCAGTGGCTCAAAAATACCTGGAAGAGGCGGTTGCCGCCGATCCTCAAGATTCGCAGAGCAGCGCCCTACTCGAGACCGCGGAACTGGTGCTGCGAATGGATCCATTTCAGCGGCAAATCTCGGCCGCTGAACGCGCCCGAATCGTAGTCGAGGCTTTTGGCGCAGCCGGTGAACGGATAAAATCCTGCTCCATTCCGCTCTCCGCGGCTCGATCCGCAAACTCGCAGCAGGGTCTCGCCGATGCTTGGGCCAAGATGAAACCACAGATCACCGAGCGCGGTCTTCGGCGGGATCCGGATTTGGTCGAGCCAGCCATGGAACTCGTATTCAATATCGAGCGTCAAACCAACGCCACCTGCGGGACTCCTGCCGGAACCGATATGGCGTTGCTTCTGATCGCAAGATTGCACGAGGGGAGCTAAATTGGACCTGAGGCCTGACTCGCAAACTGCTGTGCTCACGGAGAAAGCTCAAGTCGGTCCGCCCCGGCCAACCCCCAGTCAGTCCGAAAAAACTCTTCTGCAGATCGTTTTTCGCGAAGAGCGTTTATTCCTGGTCCTTTCTGTTTTCATCGGAGTTTTCTCAGGGTTGGCTGTGGTCTGTTTTCGTTTCGCCATTGACTGGTGCCATATCTATTTACTGGGATCGGGAGCCGTACTATCTCGGGAGCGCCTGATCCTGGCGCCCACACTCGCGGGTCTTGTTGTTGCTGTGCTGGTGATTCATGTCTTCCCTCTGGCACGGGGAAGCGGCGTGAATCAGACCAAAGCGGCGCTGTATATCTACAACGGCTATATTCCTCTTCGCACCGCGCTCGGTAAGTTCATCACGGCGGCGCTCGCCATTGGAGCAGGGCACTCGTTAGGTCCGGAAGACCCATCTCTGCAAATCGGCGCCGGGCTGGCTTCAGCGCTCGGACGGCGTATGCATCTTTCGCGGGATCGTATGCGGTTGATCGCTCCGGTGGGCGCGGCCGCTGGATTGGCGGCTGCCTTCAACGCGCCGATCTCCGCCGTACTGTTCGTCATCGAAGAGGTCATCGGCCGTTGGACCGCTGGCATCCTGGGCTCAGTCGTGCTCTCCGCCGTTTCCAGCGTTGTGGTAATGCGGTGGTTCCTGGGATCGGAGTCACTGTTCCGGATTCCCCCCGTGGAGCTGAAACGCCCTTCCGAGTTGATCGCTTATTCCATCCTGGGAGTGGTCGGGGGGCTGGCTTCGGTCGCGTTCGCGAGTGGCATTGCTACGCTACGCCCAAAATGCAAAGCGCTTCCGCAGTGGACACAGTATTTCCAGCCCGCAGTCGCGGGTTTGCTTATCGGTGTCATCGCAGTCCTGGGAGCTCCCGCAGGTGATGGGGGCGGGCTATGAATACATTGACGAAGCAATGCATGGCCAGTTTACCTGGCAAATGCTGGCCATCCTGGCGGGGCTCAAGATTGTTGCCACCTTGCTTTCATTCGTCAGTGGAACCCCCGGTGGAATGTTTGCGCCGACTCTATTCATCGGCGCCATGCTGGGTGCAGCCGTTGGTGGCGCGGAGCACGTCTTGCTGCCGCATTTGACGGGCTCCCCCGGCACTTACGCTCTGGTGGGCATGGGAGTTCTCTTCGCAGGATTTCTGCGGGCGCCGATGACATCGGTTTTCATGGTGCTCGAAGTAAGCGGCAACTATTCGATCATCCTCCCCGTGATGGTGGCGAATACGATTGCTTATGTCATCTCGCGCGGACTCAGGCCAGTGGCAATTTTCGACGTCCTTACGCGCCAGGACGGGCTGGACTTACCTTCCATGGAAGAACAAAGGGAAGAAGGCATCCTGCGTGTTGAAGATGCCATGCACCCGGCAACAGGCCCTTTGCTGGATGCGAAGGATACTGTCGAGCACGCCTTGCAGCAAGTAGATGTGAAATCGACACAGATGCGGCTGGTTCGTCTGAATCCAACCGGCTGGAGCAGCGTTACGGGGCAGGAACTCGCGACAATGGCCAAAGAGGGCAAAGGCAGCCTGACCTTGGGCTCGGTTCTCGCCAGCCGCCAGATTCCTTACTTGCATCCCGATCATCCGCTGGAGATGGCGCTGCGCTATGTCGATCGTTATCCGCTGCTGCCGGTGGTGAGTCGCGCGGATTTTCGCAAGCTAGAAGGAGTGGTATCGCAGAGCGACGTGCTCGGCAGCTACAGAGAGGTCGGACAGGAATCAGACTAGAACGACACTGCGTAGTACCGGAACTGGTATGATTCTGGTCCCAACTTTTTCCCTGGAGACTGGCATGAAAGTTCTTACCACTTTGCTTCTTGCGATTTTGACAATTTCGTTGGTCGCGGCGCAACCACAACAGTCGCCAGATGCGACGCCCGACAGCGGGAAACAGGCGGCGGCGCGCAACAACAAAGACAAGACCAAGAAGGAACCCGCGGCTGCTAATCCCGACAAGTCCGCTGAAAGCGCCAAGCCGTGCCGAGCCCTCCAAGTCCGAAGAGGTCACCGACAAGGACAAAGAAGAACATTTCGACGTCAGCGAAGTTCCGCCAGTCATCACACATCACCAGATCACGCTGAACGGCAAGATACTCAACTACACCGCGACCACCGGCCGGCTTCCCCTCAAGCGCGCTGACGGCAAGATGGAGGGCGAGATGTTTTTCGTCGCCTACACGCTGGACGGGCAGGATGGGGAAAAGCGTCCGCTGACGTTCGCCTTCAACGGCGGCCCCGGCTCCGCGTCGATCTGGCTGCACATGGGAGCGCTCGGACCCAAGCGCGTCGTCCTGCAGCCGAACGGCTTCATGCCGGCGGCGCCCTATCGACTGGAAGACAATCCCGACACTCTGCTCGATCGCAGTGACATTGTTATGGTCGATGCCATGGCTACTGGCTATTCGCGCGCTGCGAATGCCGAGCTCACCAAGAAGTTCCTCGGCGTTAAAGGCGACGTGCAGGCCTTTGGAGAATTTATCCGCCTGTACCTTTCCCGCTACGAGCGTTGGAGCTCTCCGCTGTTCCTGCTAGGCGAAAGCTACGGCACCACGCGCGCGGCTGGGCTTGCCGGCTATCTTGCCGATCACGGCATCGCATTCAATGGCGTTACGCTGCTTTCCACGGCCGTCGACTTTCAGACGCTCGAATGGAACAAATCGAACGACCTGCCCTACTTCCTGCTGGTTCCGACCTTCAACATGATCGCTGCCTACCATCGCAAGTTGGCTGCCGATTTGACACAGGACATGACCAAGACACGCGATGAAGTCATACGCTGGTCGCTGAATGACTATGCTCTCGCGCTGAACAAGGGCGACGCGCTCACCCCCGAAGAGCGCCACAAGATCGTCGAGCAACTCTCGCGCTACCTTGGGCTGCGGCCCGAAATCGTCGAGCAGCACGACCTGCGCATCGATGTGCCCACCTTCAGTCACGAACTCCTGCTCGATCAAAAACTGGTCACTGGACGCCTCGATGGCCGCTTCACTAGCCCTAGTCCCGACGGCGACCGCTTTTACGATCCCGCCAGCGCCGCGCTGCTGCCGCCTTACACCTCCGCCTTCAATAACTACCTGCGCACCGAACTGAACTACAAAATCGACATGCCATACCGTGTCTTCGCCTACGACGAACCGGTCTTCCAGAAGTGGGATTGGGGGAACGCTGAACAGGGCTTCCCAAGCACGGCCGCCGGCTTGCGCGGAGCCATGATCAAGAATCCGTACATGAAGGTTCTGGTGATGGAGGGCTATTACGATTTGGCCACTCCCTTTGCAGCCGCCGATTGGACCATGGATCACCTCAATCTGAATGCCAAGTACCGCCAGAGCATTTCGTACGCGACCTACGATTCAGGGCACATGGTATACATTGACCGCGCCGAACACGACAAGATGAAGAAAGATTTGGTGGAGTTTATGGAGAAGTGTCTGAAGTAAGCTCAAGCTCTCAGCTCCAAGCTCTTAGCTTTTAGCGCTCTCAGTCGCGATTGGGGGCACTATGCTCCAGCCCGGGCGCGACTCCGCCCGAATATGTTCTAATGCTCCACGCATGCGGGCGGCTGCCATCCTCGGATTGGGAACGGCGGCGGCGGACTTGCAGCCCTTCAGGGCAGGATCGACGACGGCATGGGCCGAGGGATTGCCGGCTGCTCCCAGCGAAGCGGACGCCATCGTGATCTTCGGAGGTGATGGCACCATCCACCGTCATCTTCCCGCGCTGGTGCACCTTCGACTTCCGGTGCTGGTGGTCCCCGCCGGCAGCGGTAACGATTTTGCCCGCGCATTGCATCTCTGCTCAAGCGGAGATTCGCTGAAAGCATGGCGCAATTTTGAATCGGGCAATGCTCAGCCGCGTACGATTGATCTTGGCATCATCCGGTCCGCGGCCTCTCCGGAAATCGAGCGCTACTTTTGTTGCGTTGCCGGTTGCGGGCTCGACTCTATCGCTGCGCGTCGCGCAAACCAGATGCCTCGCTGGCTGCGTGGCCATGGTGGTTACGCACTGGCGCTTTTGCCCGCTCTGTTCAACCTTCCGGCCTACTCCATGCGGCTGACGCGTTGGAACGGCGGTGAAGAGAATCGTGACGAGATTCGTCGCCCCACGTTGCTGGCCGCGTTCGCAAACACCCAGTTTTATGGCGACGGCATGCGCATTGCGCCGCAAGCCGATCCAGACGGACGGCAAACTCGACATCTGCCGCATTTCGAGGATGAATCCTTTCCAACTGTCTTATATGTTCCCTACCGTGTATTTCGGACGACATCTCTGTCGCCCAAGGTCGAATACTCAAAGGCGGAACGAGTTCGTGTAGAGGCGGAGACTCCGCTTGGAGATTTATGCCGATGGAGAGTTTGTCTGCGAGACGCCCGCCGAGATTTCATTAGCCCAGGGCGCGCTTCGCGTGATTGGTCCTCCGCGCTGGAGTTGAAGTGGCGCGTAAGACGGCGACCGGAACGACATCTCGTCCAGCGGATGATGCGCCCTCGCAAACTTGCCCTCAGCGCCTGCCCCCGTAGCGGTCATCAAGCGCAAGGTTCAGCTCGAGAGCATTCACGCGCGGCTCGCCAAGAAATCCCCATTGTCGGCTCGCGGTGTGCTCCATGACCAGTTTCTCGATCGCAGCTTCCGCCACTTTGCGCTCCAAAGCCACGCGCCAAATCTGAAACTTCGCTGCGGCGGGAGTAATATCCGGATCCAGTCCCGAACCTGACGTCGTCACCAGATCCACGGGAACTGGAGCGCCGGGATTCTCAGCCTGGACCCGGGCTACATCCCCGTTCACGCGCGTAATCAACTGCACGTTGGTTGGACCCAGGTTCGACGCACCAGAGGCACTGGCATCGTAGCCAGCCGCGCCCGCTGCCGAAGGCCGAGAATGAAAATAGCCCGGTCCCGTAAACGGCTGTCCAATCAATCGTGAACCAACTACAACTCCGTTGCGGGTGATCAGCTCCCCACTGGCTTGATCAGGGAAAAACAGGCGCGCCATCCCGGTAACGACCAACGGATACAAAATTCCCAGAAGCACAGTCGTCGCGATCGTCATCAGTACCGCGGTCATCAGATGCTTTTTCATGATGCCACCCCACTCCAATCTCAGACCAACCTGGCCCTCGTAATGAGCATGTCGATCAACTTGATCCCGATAAATGGAACCAGCAGTCCGCCAAATCCATAGACAAACAAGTTTCGCCGCAGCAAAGCTTCCGCGCTCATCGGGAGGTACTTAACTCCGCGCAGCGCTAGCGGGATCAGCGCCACGATGATGAGCGCATTAAAGATTACGGCCGAAAGCACCGCCGATTGCGGCGTCTGGAGATGCATCACGTTCAACGCATTCAGAACCGGAAACGTGCCAGCAAACATCGCGGGAATAATGGCGAAATACTTGGCGACATCGTTGGCAATCGAAAAGGTCGTTAGAGCGCCGCGAGTCATCAGCAACTGTTTACCGATTGCCACCACTTCGATGAGCTTGGTGGGATTGGAATCGAGGTCCACCATGTTGCCAGCCTCTTTGGCAGCCTGGGTACCAGTGTTCATGGCTACGCCGACATCGGCCTGGGCGAGGGCGGGAGCGTCGTTGGTGCCGTCGCCGGTCATGGCTACAAGTTTGCCGTCGGCCTGCTCGCGCCGGATCAGATCCATCTTGTCTTTCGGAGTTGCTTCGGCCAGGAAATCGTCGACGCCGGCTTCGCGCGCAATCGCTGCAGCCGTCAGCGGATTGTCGCCCGTGATCATTACCGTCTTGATCCCCATCGCCCGCAGCTGCTTGAAGCGATCGCTCATTCCCCCCTTGACGATGTCCTTCAAATAAATCACGCCCAAAGCGCGCTGATTTTCCGCCACCACCAGAGGCGTGCCGCCGGAGCGCGCGATCTGTTCCACGCTCGCTTGAATCTCACGGGGCAACGATGTGCCGAACTGATTCAGATATTTCGAGATGGAATCCACCGCTCCCTTGCGAATTTCACGCCCATCCAGATTCACGCCGGACATCCGCGTTTGCGCCGTGAAGGGAACGAATACAGCTTCGTGAGAGGCCAATTCACGCCCGCGGAGCCCGTAGCGCTCCTTCGCCAGCACAACAATTGATCTGCCCTCCGGCGTTTCGTCGGCGAGCGAGGAAAGTTGCGCCGCATCGGCCATCTCGGCCTCGGTAATCCCCGGCGCGGGAATAAACTCCGCTGCCTGGCGATTGCCCAGCGTGATCGTGCCCGTCTTATCGAGCAACAGCGTATTAACGTCGCCCGCCGCTTCCACCGCGCGTCCCGACATGGCGAGCACGTTGTGCTGAACCAATCGGTCCATGCCGGCAATGCCGATCGCGGAAAGCAGACCGCCGATAGTTGTTGGAATCAGGCAGACCAGAAGCGAAACCAGCACGAACACGGTCTGAGGCGATCCCGAATAAATCGCGAACGGTTGCAGTGTGATGACAGCCAGAAGAAAAATAATTGTCAATCCAGCCAGCAGAATATTGAGCGCGATTTCATTTGGGGTCTTCTGCCGCTCGGCGCCTTCTACCAGCGCGATCATTCGGTCGAGAAAAGTTTCTCCCGGATTTGAAGTGATGCGCACCTTGATCTGGTCGGAAAGCACGCGAGTTCCTCCGGTTACTGCCGAACGGTCCCCTCCGGCCTCGCGAATTACGGGCGCTGATTCGCCTGTAATGGCCGACTCGTCGACTGAAGCCACCCCTTCGATGACTTCTCCGTCGCCCGGAATAAATTCGCAGGCCGCCACCGTACAAACATCATTGACGCGCAGCTTCGAACTCGGCACCGTCTCAATCTCGCCGTTCGGCAGCAACCGCCGCGCGACCGTTTCAGATCTCGCCTTGCGCAGTGTGTCCGCCTGCGCCTTGCCGCGGCCTTCGGCCATCGCCTCGGCAAAGTTTGCAAAGAGCACCGTGAACCAGAGCCAGAGCGTGATCTGCAGGTTGAACCCGAAGCTCTGCTTGCCTCCGAACAGCAGCACCGTCGTCACCACGCTGCCGACCTCGACCACGAACATCACCGGGTTCTTCATCATGGTGCGCGGATCGAGCTTGACAACGGCATCAAGCAGCGCCCGCCGTATGATCTTCGCGTCCCACAAACTTTTGTTCTTTTGCTCTGCCATATGCCCCTTAGAAAGTCTTCCCAGCCATCATCGACAAGTGTTCGAGTATTGGCGCCAGACTAAGAGCCGGAAAAAATGTAAGTGCTCCCACTATCACAATTACCGACACCAGCAAAATTGAGAACAGCGGCGTGGTCACCGGAAAAGTTCCGGCCGAGGGAGCCACAGCTTTTTTCTTCGCCAGATTGCCGGCAATCGCCAGCATGGGAATGATCATGAAGAACCGCCCCACGAGCATCGTCATGGCACCCGAAGTGTTGTACCAGAGCGTATTTCCGTTGAGCCCTCCGAACGCGGAGCCGTTATTTCCAGCCATGGACGTAAACGCATAAAGAATTTGGGTCAGACCGTGCGGTCCCACATTGCTGATGCTGGAGGTGCCAAATCCCTCGACCGAGGAAATGCCCGTAAGCACTAGAATGATGAGCGGGAAGACCAGCGTGACCAGCATCGCCATCTTAACGTCGTACGCCTCAATCTTTTTGCCAAGATACTCAGGCGTTCGTCCGACCATAAGTCCGGCAATAAACACCGATAACACGACATAGATCAGGATGCCGTATAGCCCGGCGCCCACTCCCCCAAAAACAGTCTCGCTAAGCATGATGTCAACGAGCGGAACCATTCCGCCCAACGGCGTGAAGGAATCATGCGCGCTGTTGACGGCGCCACAGCTTGCATCCGTCGTGACTGTGGCGAACAATGCGGAATCGGCGATGCCAAAGCGCACCTCCTTGCCTTCCATGTTGCCACCTGCCTGCTGCCTGCTCACCCTTTGGTCAACTCCATGCAGCAGCGGGTTGCCTCTGGCCTCTGCCCAATATGCCGACGAAACCCCCATCGCAAACAGGATTGCCATCGCCGCCCAAACTGCCCAGCCGTGACGTTGTGATCCCGTCATACGACCGAGCGTGTAAGTAAGTCCAGCGGGAATGACAAAAATAGAGAGTATCTCTAAGTAATCACTAAGTGGTGTGGGATTCTCGAATGGATGGGCGCTATTCGCTCCAAAAAAGCCGCCTCCGTTCGTACCCAGCATCTTGATCGCTTCCTGCGATGCGACCGGCCCCTGTGCGATAACCTGATCGGCCACTGTATCCATGATCGGTTTGCCATCCGTGCCGACCAGCCGCTTGCCGTCGGTTCCAGTCCTCTGGACCTGCTGCGGCTCGAGTAGCCTCGCGGTGTCATATTGGTGAAAGTTCTGCACCACGCCCTGCGACACCAGCACCATGGCATAGACAATGCAGAGCGGCAGCAGCACCCACAGTGTCGAGCGCGTCATGTCGACCCAGAAATTCCCGATCGTGTCCTTCTCGCGGCGCGCGATGCCTCGAATAAAAGCGATCGCCAGCGCGATCCCGACTGCTGCCGAAACAAAATTGTGGTAGGCGAGGCCGGCCATCTGCGTGAAATAACTCATCGTGCTCTCGCCCGAATAGTTCTGCCAGTTTGTGTTCGTCGTGAACGATGCTGCCGTGTTAAACGCCAGCGCCGGCAGCACGCCCGCAAACTGCCGTGGATTCCAGGGCAGCACATGCTGCACGCGCTCGATCAGATAAAGTAATAGCATCGAGACGCCGCTGAACAGCAGCATGGTGAAGGCATACTCCGTCCAGCGCATTTCGTGCTTTTCGTCGACGCCCGTAATCCGATAGAGCAGGCGCTCGATCGGTCGGAGCACCGGATCAAGAAACGTCCGCTCTCCGCTGAACAGCTTGGCCATGAACACGCCCATCGGTTTGGTGATCGCCAAAATTAAAGCGAGGAATAAAATGATTTGAAACCAGCCATTGGCAGTCATGTCAGAATTTCTCCGGCCTGAGCAGCGCGTACAGGAGATAGACCATCAAGCCGGCGCTGATCACGAGCATGACGATCGATTCGGCATTCAACATTCTTCCCCCTCAGCTTCCTCAGCGAATGCGCTCGCAAAATTCAACGTAAGCCAGCGACAGCACGAAGAACACAATCGTAATCACGATAAAGATCAGGTCTTGCAAGCAGCCACCTCCAGTAAAGCGAGCCAGGTTTTATTGCGATCAAAATTTGACCCTCAGAATTTAACCATGATGTCGATGTCCACCAACGATTCGTCGCGGCGCAGATCGGGAAACCATACGCTACTTCCCTGCGCTCCGCAGGCAGTCTGCGCGCCGCTTAGCCCGAGTTGCATCGACGAATTCCCGTTGTTGCATGCATAGTATTCCGGATACCCGTTGTTGGTGTAAGGCACTCCGCCCGGACCCGACGGCGTGATGCCACCGCGGCCAGTCCAATACGGGACGTTCGCGTGGCGGTAGTCATACTCCCAGCGGAAAGTGATCCACTGCTTCGGCATGTAGTCATAGGTGATTGACGTGTCCCAAGCTTTGAATGGGTCGCCGGGGTTCCCGGTAAAATAGGGTGCGTTGATGGCAGCGGAAGGGGCAGTCTCCCCATTGATAGGCGGAAGCAGAACGAGATAACGTCCCGGATTGTTAATCTGCCCGCCGCCGATGGTCAATCCATAGGTGTCTTTCTTGAACCATGCCCGGTTGTAAAGCATGTAGCCAATAAAGCTCTGCTTCGGGCCACCTGAAGTGTTGCCGTGGCAACTAACTCCGCCGCCAAATTCGCAACCCAGATCGCCGGTGAAGGAAAACGCCATTTTGTCTAGGCGATTTCCCGGTTTGTCAAAATACTTGATCTCGATACTGTCGTCGGTGTGAATGCGGCCGCGTTTCGGTATGTAGAGATCGTCGTGACCAAGGCCGTAATTATTGGAGATAATATTCACCCAAGGCCGCGGAGTCCACTTGATCTGTCCGCCCAAGCCCTTTCTCGAATTAGCCGACGCGTAGGATTGCCATCCATTGATCAGCCATGGCTCGATCTTCAAATGGGGCGTGGGGAAAATCTGTACTCGCAGACCCTCGAAAAACCAGGGAGTGTTGGAGGATACGTACGAGGGCTGGTAAGCCCAGTTGTCGAAGTTGTAGTAGCTGAACAAGCCAATGTACGACAAGAAAATTCCCGCGTCGACGTTGATCCCGTTCAATGCGTTGATGTGGTAGCCACCGTATGCTTCTGCCAGGTAGCGGTGCGCTTCGTTGATATTCCATTGTCCCTTGGCATAACTGGGATCATTGCGCACCGTGGTTGTCGAGTACATGCCAAATTGAGTCATGAACCGGGCGCGAACATTGTCGTAGTGAAAATCGCCTCCGAGGCCGAGTTGCTCCAGTTGAATTTCGTTGGAACGAAATATTTCGCTCGAACCGCCGACGGAATTATCGATGGGCTTGTTGAAATCGTAGTTATACGTGATATCGGCCCGGATCTCCGGGGTGAAGAATTTTGAGTCGAACGCGACATCTTTGTTGCGCGGGTTGCCGTTGAGCCAAGTCCAGTCCCAATCCGAAAAAGGGGCGATTTTCTCATTTTTCGTCGACTCTGCGGCCGAGAGTTCGCCTTGCGTAATCGCAGGCGTCACAACTGACTGAGCGGGCGCCGTCGCCTTGGCGCTGTAAACCACCGTGGTCGGTTGTCCCGCCGCTTCATGCTCTTTCAGTTGCTGTTCAAGCTGCTCAACCCGTTTGGTCAGGGCCTCGAGCTGTTTCATTACATCAGGCGGAACCGCCTGCGCGGGGCTTGCCTCCTGCGCACGAAGCGGAAGGGCGGATATTAGGACGAATATTCCAATTAGCACCAGCACGGCGCTTGTGCGCTTTTGCTTCTCCTTACGCCTGCTTTGAATCGATTCCGATGTCATAGGGAAGAGTTCTCTACTTTCTATTGCCAGCTTTGACCGACGAAGACCGCCTTTTGCCCGAGACGCCTCTCGGCCCTCCCTCACCAGCGCCATAAGGAACCGTAGAAGGAAGGCCTCACAAAACGCACACAACATCAGCAGCGGAAAAGCCATTCAAAGGCCTACGGAATGAGCCGGGCGGTTCCAGGGAAATTAGACAGGCGTGCCCGTTAAGGGACCATAAGTAATTCGTAAAGAAGTCATAAAGGAAACCTGCAAGCCAACTCACGGGATTGCTCAGCACCCCCACTCGGCTTCGCCCGGCTTGGCGAAGTATCGCCTGGACTGGCGCTCGCTGGGAATGAGTTCCACCTCGAGCAAAGCGAGCCGCGCGGCGGCGACCATTCGGCTTTTTTCGGGCGGTGGTACGTCCGCCCAGGCATCGCTGGTACGCGTGCGGGCCGCATTTCCAGATTCGTCAGCCAGCGCCTGATGGTAGTGGTGAAAGAGCTGCGCAAACCGTTCCGCGGATACTTCTTGAATCGACATGTTCCTGCTCCCCTTGTACCGGCCACATCTGCCAGCATCTAGTTCATTGGACGCGAACACCCGTAAAGTCCGCATAAATTGAAAATAAGGAAATCGTAAAACTTTGGGGAGCAGGCACGAGCGGAAAACGAGCGGGACTATGCCCCCGGCTCAAAGCGGTAACCAACCCACGGGTCGGTCACAATATAGCGAGGAGAATTCGGGGACGGTTCTAGCTTCTTTCGCAACTGCGCAACAAATACGCGGAGATACTCCACCTGCTCGGTGCTCTCTCCTCCCCACACTGCGGCCAGCAACGCACGATGCGTTACAACTTTGCCGGAGTGACGGGCCATGTAGACAAGCAAGTCGAATTCCTTCGGCGTGAGATGCACGGCACGCTCCTTAACAAGAACGCTGCGCGCTCCCGGATCAATTCGAAAATCACCCAACTCGATCGGCGCCGATTCCGAATCGTCCGTGCGGCGGCGGCGCAGATTCGCCCGGACGCGCGCCAGCAATTCTTCCATGCCGAACGGCTTGGTCACGTAGTCATCGGCGCCCGCGTCGAGCGCCTTCACCTTGGTTCGCTCCTCGCCACGCACGGACAGCACGATAATTGGGACCTGTGTCTTCGTGCGCAGCCGCCGGCACAACTCCAAACCGTCCATGTTGGGCATAGCCAGGTCGGTGACCACCAAGTCCGGCGTCCAGTCCTTCATGATCTCCAGCGCCGTCTCGCCGTCGTTGGCGACGCGAATGTCGTATCCGTGGCTCGAGAGCGAGGTCCGCAGCACACGCGTGATCTGCGATTCGTCGTCCACCACCAGAATGTGCTTGTGTTCCAGGATACGACCTCCTCCATGGCAACTTCAGTTCGGTTCCTGCGTCACAATGTGTACGTCCACCGTTGGGGCATCGCGCAAAAACTGGTGGATCGCAGAAAGATAAAAGTACCGTTTCCAGCCTCGCGTTGCCGAGCGCCCGAACACCACTTGCGTGATGTGTTTCTCATTGACGAATCCCGACACCGCCTCCGCCACGCTCTTCCCCGCCAAACGTACCAGCGACGCTCCGACGTTCTCGGCGAAGTGGAGATTCGCATTCAAGGTTCGCTGGTTCTCCTCGCTCTTGTCCTGCCCCATGTCGGTATAGACGACAAACAGATCGGCATTCATCGCCTGCGCCATGCGCGCGCCCCGCGCAATCAAGTACTGCGCCGCCGGATTCGAGCTAATGCAAACCGCGATGCGCTCGCGAATCGGCACCGCCCCGTGATCTTTTTCGAGCACATCGCGGTGCTGCTCCAGGCTCTGATCTACCGCCTGCGCCACCTGCCGCAGCGCCAGTTCTCGCAAAGCAATCAGATTGGTCTCGCGGAAGAAATTTTCCAGCGCCCGGCCCACTCGCTCCTGCGGATAGACGTCCCCGCGCCGCATCCGGTTCTGCAGCGCTTCCGGGGTGAGATCGATCATCACCACTTCGTTGACGCGCTGCAGCACCCAGTCAGGAACCGTCTCCCGCACCTGAATTCCCGTCACGCCCTGCACCGTCGGCGTCACACTCTCCAGGTGCTGGATGTTCATGGTCGAAAGCACATCGATGCCGGCATCCAGCAGTTCGAGCACGTCTTCGTAGCGCTTGCGGTGTTTGCTCCCCTCGATATTGGTGTGCGCGAGTTCATCGACCAGGACGACCCGCGGATGGCGCGCCAGAATCGCATCCACGTCCATCTCTTCAAACTGTGCGCCCTTGTACTCGATCGATTTACGTGGAATGACTTCCAGTTGCGTTACCAGTTCCGCAACCGCTTTGCGCCCGTGCGTTTCGACCACTCCGATAACGACATCTTCGGCGCGGCTGTGCCGCCGAATCGCCTCCGTCAGCATGGTGTGTGTCTTACCCACTCCCGGAGCGTAGCCGAGAAAGAGTTTGAACACGCCGCCCTTTTTCGCCGCTGGTGCCGTCTCCTCAAGCCACTGGTCGGGAGTTTTAGTCATCGCGATTCCGATTATTGTCGTCGAGAGTTCGTTGTTTGTCGATGAGGAGACGCAAGGCTCCAAGGCTCCAGATTGGATGCCGCTTGCAGGCACTTACCACCATGGGACCTTGAAATCTTGCAACCCTGAAACTTTGAAACGTTTCTTTGTCATACAATCACCTCGTGAAATCTGCCGCCAGAGCCTTTCTCGGATACCTGATTGCGGCCTTGTCGGTCGCGGGCATCACCGTGGCGGGCCGCTGGCTTCATCTCAATGCAACGACCGCCGCTCTCGCATTTCTGTTAGGTGTCCTTGGAATCTCTGCCTTTTATGGCATACGGCACGCGGTCTTTATGTCCGTGATTGCGACGCTTGTTTTTAATTATTTCTTTCTTCCCCCTGTCGGCACGCTCACCATCGCCGACCCACAAAATTGGGTTGCGCTGCTTGCGTTCCTGATCACTGCTGTCTCGGCGAGCGAACTTTCCGCGCGCGCCCGCCGTGAGGGACGAACGGCCGTCGAGCGCCGGCAGGAACTGGAACGCCTTTACGCCTTCAGCCAGTTGTTACTCTCCAGCGATAATGCCGCGGAACTCCTCAACACCATCCCGCGTTACATTGTCGAATCGTTTGGGGTCCGCTCGGTCGCGATAGCCCTCTCCACTCGCGCCGACATCTACCGCTCTGGCCCGGCCATCGACGGCCTCGACTCGCACCACCTGCAACTGGTCGCGTTGCGGGGCGAACCTCGTCTCGACACCGCCAGTCAACTTGCCTTTATGCCACTCCGCATAGGAATGCGCGTCGTCGGCAGCATGGGCGTTTCCGGTTCCCGTCTCTCGCGGCAAACACTGGACGCAATCGGCAGCCTGGTTGCGATTGCCATTGAGCGGGCAAGCTCCTTCGAAAAACTCAGCCGCGCCGAGGCGGCGCGCGAGAGCGAACAACTACGTTCCGTCTTGCTCGATTCGGTGACTCACGAATTTCGCACCCCGCTCACCGCGATCAAAGCCTCTGTGACGTCATTGCTCGGCAGCGGAGTGCATTCTCCCGAAGAAAACCACGAGTTGCTCACCGTCATCAACGAGGAAAGCGATCGGCTGAACCGCCTCATCGGCGAGGCCGCAGAGATGGCGCAACTCGACGCCAATAAAGTTGAGTTCACCTTTAACACCGCGCCCCTCCGCCTCACGGTCGACGATGCGCTCGACGAATTGAAGCAACTCCTCGCCCATCACCCCGTCGATGTCCGCATCCCCTCCGACCTTCCACCGGCCCGCATGGACTCCGCGCATATTAAGGAAGTTCTCGTCCACCTCCTCGAAAATGCGGCCAAGTATTCGCCCGCCGGCGCTCCGATCCGCATCACCGCGGAAGCCAGGGACAAGGACCACATGCTTGTCATCAGCATCGCCGATCGCGGTCCCGGTATCGACGATTTCGAGCAGTCCCTGGTCTTCGAAAAGTTTTATCGTGGACGCAACCAACGCGTGCAGGTCCACGGCACCGGCATGGGCCTCGCCATCTGCAAAGCGATCATAGAAGCCCACGGCGGTCGCCTTGGCCTGACCAGCCAGTTAGGACACGGGTCGGTGTTTTACTTCAGTTTGCCGGAAGGGTGAGAACGGAACGATTAGCTTCGCTGGTTGAAAAACCACGGTCAATCAATGCGCGAGATTTCATCTACGACGCAGGCAAAGGGGGAATTCAACTCCCGCCTCCCACGATTGATTAGCTCTGGTGGGCCCGCCTGGATTTGAACCAGGAACCAACAGATTATGAGTCTGCTGCTCTAACCGTTGAGCTACGGGCCCGCACTCCACATATCTTACACATTCAAGCAGAGCGGGAGCACGTCTGACGTCTGGTGGCAAGCTCGTGTGGTAACGGGGCTCCGCCCCGTCCCGGCGGGGCAAATCCCCGCCTCCACATGGGACCCATCGCGTGATTTAAGGTTTAGCTGGCCGGCGGTACGGACGGCGCAGGGGGAGTAACGGCATTAGCGCCGCTATTGATCAGATCCTTCAATTCCTTGCTGGGCTTGAAAAACGGAATTTTCTTCGCGGGAACTTCTACCCGGTCGCCGGTCTTCGGGTTCCGGCCGACACGCGGCTTGCGCTGACGCGTGCGAAAGCTGCCGAAGCCACGGATCTCGATCTTGTCACCTACGCGCAGCGAACGCACTACGCTGTCAAAGATCGTCTCCACAATCACTTCGCTGTCCTTGCGGGTGAGTTCCGCCAGCCGGGAAACCTCTTCGATCAGGTCCGCTTTTGTCATATGCCTCTTCGCTCCCCTTTTACTACCGGGTCTAGTAGAGCCCTGGCTCGCCGCCCCGGCCCTTTTTACGATTCCTTATAACCTTCTCAAATTTCAGGGGTTTTAGGCAAGTGGAGAAGTCAATACCTATTTCCAAAGGTAATAAAAGCCAACCTGCTGCTCCAAAAGCTTCTCCCGCGACGGCAAATAGTCGGAAACGTCTCCGAACAGAAAGTCCATCAGAGTCGGCCGCCTCTCCTTCGGAGGCCACACCAGCGACGGCTCGCCCGAAATGTTCACCGCCCGCGCCGTATCCTTTACCGCGCCTTCAAAGTCCGAAAGCTGATCCACCAGCTTCAGCGGCAGCGCCTGCTCCCCCGTCCACACCTTGCCGTTCGCAATCGCGCGGATGTCGTCCACCTTCTCATGCCGCCCATCCGCCACGGCCTGGATGAACTGACTGTGCATGTCGTCGATCATCCCCTGAAAGTATTCACGCTCGGCCGGGGTCATCTCCCGCGTCGGACTACCGGTATCTTTGAACTCGCCGGCTTTCATGGTGATCGCGTGCAGCTTCGCCCACTTCAGCAGTTCCTCATAATTTACCCACTCGGCGATCACGCCGATCGATCCCACAATGCTGCCTTTGTCCGCGTAAATTTTGTTCGTCGCCGACGCCACGTAGTAGGCACCGCTTGCGCCCACCGTCTCAATTGAAGCCACAATCCGCTTCTTTTTCTCGTCACGGATGCGCTTCACTTCCCGGTAAATCTCCTCCGACGCGGCAACGCCTCCACCTGGCGAATTCACGTGAATGACAATCGCCTTGATCGAGTCGTCGTCCGCAAACGCCTTCAACTGCTTGACGACTTGCTTGGGAGAGACGATTACGCCCTCCAGATCGACCACTCCGATTTTCGGCCCGAAGCCGGAGAATGACTCCTCGCCGCGGCCGCTGAAACTGAAATACACCAGAGTGACCACCGCCACGGCGAACAGCGCAAAAAGTCCTCCGCCAACCAGCAACCACACCCAAATCCGCGAACGTCCTTCAGCCATAATCAGAAGAGTTTAGCACCCGGCATTTCACATCTGACCACTACTACTTAAGCTCAAAGTTTTTTGGATCCAGTGTCAGGTTGTGGGAAATTTTCTTCTCGGTGACGTCGTACTGGTCGATGATGGCATTAGACACTTCTCCATAGGTAAACTGGATGATCCAATGCGCAGGCAGCGTCAGATTGTCAACGCTCTTGAAATCCCCAAACCGCTCTTCCAGGCGGTAGTGCATTTCCTGCTCATTCTTTGATTCGCTAACGGTGTGGCCCGAGTGCGCGGAGATCGTCAACAGATAAACCGTCATAACGTGCCGAAACGTGCCGGGTTCAAAATAGAGCTGGATCTCCAGATCGCTGCTTTTTTTAGGAATGTAGTCGATGCGATGAAGTTCGACCCCATCCACCTTCTTCACGCCGCGATCCTGCAATTTAGCGCGGCGCTCATCTAGGTGTGACAGCGCCCAACCCGTCGATAGCGTGCCTCCCCACAAGCCCTCAGTAATAATCTCGTCGTGCACTTTGATAAAGTTGCCAAATTCGGTCCAACGGCCGGGTACGACCGGTGCGACCGAAGTCTTTTTGCCATCTCTTACAAACCACTCCGTGCGGAAGACAGTAGGAGGAAACTTCATCAAGGAAGCAAGTTTGTCGCCTTCGGAGACCAGAGTCGCCGGGCCTTCCCATGTTTGCGGCTCTCGATTCAGGATCTCGAACGTAACGGTTCCCTGCGCAACACGATTCTTCACCGCCGCCCGTGCCTGCTCTGTTCCGATAGAATTTAGGTGTTGCTTAACGAATTCGTTGGTTTGGGATTCGTCCTTGGCCGCGCAAACCGATACCAGGGTTAGCAGGGCAGCAAATAGCGCGAGCAATCTCATCTGTAACCTCCCGCTCCAGACTTGAATAACTGGAAGAAGCAATTCAGTATAGTCCCACTCGATCCTGGCGTCAGGCTCCTACGGAGCGTCGAAGTTGTTCGGAGAAAATTTCACGTTATGTGAGATTTTTTCTTGCCTGATCTCAAACCGGTCGAACCTGGCTCTTGTCGTGAACTCTATGGTCCACTTTCGCGGTAGCGTGAGGTTGTCGACCGTCGTAAAATCCGAAAACCGCTCGACCACACTGTTTAGTGGCCACCGGTAGAGCAGGTAAACGGTAGCAACATGCCGTAAAGTATCGGGCTCAAAATAGAGTTGAACCTCGAGATCGCTGCCCCGGCCGGGATCGTAGTCCACACGCCGAAGTTCTCGGCCATCCATTTTCTTCAGGCCGCGATCCCTTAACCTGGCGTGATTCTCTTCCCATCGCGACAAAGCCCATTCCGTTGAAAGTGTTCCTCCCCAAAGCCCCTCGGTAAGAATCTCGTCATGCACTTTTACGAAGTTGCCAAACGCCGACCAGCGTCCCGGCCGAATCGGTGCAATAGCGGTCTTTTTGTTATTCTGTACAAACCATTCTGTCAGGTAAGTGGTTGGTGGAAATTTCAGCAAGGTGACGACTTTTTCGCCTTCTGAGGCAAAGTTTTCAACCCCCTCCCAGCGTGTGGGCCCGCCATTGACTACCTCGTAAGTGACAGTGCCCTCTGCGTAGCGGTTCTTTACAAAGCCTCGCGCCTGCTCGGTCCCAATCGAATTGAGCTGCTGCCTGACAAAACTGCCTGGTACAAACTCATCCTTGCAAACGCCGAAAGAAACCATCGCAAGCACCGCGACACAAGTCGCCGTGAACCGCATAAGGAACTCCTACGAATTCTGTTAGTTGAAGAACGAGATATTATAGTTCAGTCACCGCCTATTTCGCTTACACTTACTCCACTTATGCGCGATCCAATCGAACTCGAAGTCTTCAAGAACCTCTACCACTCCATCGCTGAGGAAATGGGCGCTGCGCTGCGCCGCACTGCTTTTTCTCCTAATATCAAGGAACGCCGTGACTACTCCTGCGCTGTTTTCGATTCTCGCGGCCACGTCATCGCCATGGGCGACCACATGCCCGTGCATCTCGGCTCCATGCCGATGTCGGTAGCCGCCGCCATTGAGCAATGTGAGTCCGACGGTTGCCCTCTCGAATCCGGCGACATCGTCATGCTCAACGACCCCTTCCGCGGAGGCACGCACCTTCCCGATATCACCCTGGTGATGCCGGTATATGTCAGCAGAACCAAAAGCGGCGGGCGAGGGCGCCCGCTCCACACTACTCCCGACTTCTACGTCGCCTCCCGCGCCCACCACGCCGATGTCGGAGGAACCTATCCCGGTTCCATGGGCCCCTGCCGCGAAATCTATCAGGAAGGGCTTCGCATCCCTCCCGTCAAGATCATGCGCGCCGGAAAAATTGTCCCCGACGTTCTCGCTCTTCTCCTCAATAACGTCCGCACACCAGAAGAGCGCGAGGGTGACCTCGGCGCCCAGATCGCCGCCTGCCAGACGGGAGCCCAACGCCTGCGCGAAATTTGCACCCGCTACGGCCTCGCGCGCACTCAAAAAGCCGCCGCCGATCTCCTCGATTATTCCGAGGAACTCATGCGGGCATTTCTGTTGACCATTCCGCCCGGCACGTATCAAGCCGAAGACTTTCTCGATGACGACGGCGTCGTGTCGAAACCTGTCCGCGTTTCCGTGACAATCAATGTCTCACGCAATGTCTCGCGCATGCGGAAAAATCCTTTCGCTGTGACCATCGATTTCACTGGCAGCGATCCGCAGGTCGAGGGTGCCATCAATGCTGTTGAAGCGATCACCTACTCGGCCTGCTTCTATGTTTTTCGTTGCCTGCTGCGCGAGGATGTCCCCGCCACCACCGGGCTTATGCGTCCTATCCGCGTCATCGCTCCACCTGGAACGGTCGTTAACGCGAGGCCTCCCGCGGCCGTCGCCGGAGGCAACGTCGAAACTTCACAGCGCATCGTTGACGTCTTGCTGAAAGCCTTGGCGCAAGCCATTCCCGATCGCATTCCCGCCGCTGCTGCCGGAACCATGAACAACCTCACCATCGGCGGCATCGACTCACGAAGCTTTGATTCCCGAAGCGCCGACCTACAAAGCGACGCCCGGCGCAATGGCCAGCCTTTCGCGTATTACGAAACCATCGCCGGAGGCATGGGTGCCCGCCCCTCCACAAATGGAGTCTCCGGCGTCCACACCCACATGACCAACTCGCTCAACACGCCCGCCGAAGCGCTCGAAAACGCCTATCCTGTCCGCCTGCGCCAGTACTCGCTTCGCTCCAACAGTGGAGGTCAAGGCCTTTACACCGGAGGCGACGGCATCGTCCGCGAGATCGAAGTCCTCACCGATGTCCAGGTCACACTGCTAGCCGACCGCCGCACTCGAGGTCCCTACGGCTTAGCGGGCGGAGACGACGGCGCTCCTGGCCGCACCATCATCGTCCGTGAAGACGGCTCGGAAGAAGAGCTTCCGGGCAAAACCAGCGTCCGCCTACGCGCTGGGGAAAGAGTGCGCATAGAGTCCCCCGGCGGCGGCGGCTGGGGCAAGATCATCGGATAATCGGCCATCGGGTGATCTGGGGCGGAAAAGAAAATCTCGGCCCTGCGCTCTCAGCGTACTCTGCGGCGAATTCGCTAAAATCGCTACAGTCGATTTCTATGGAGTCATGAAGAATGAAATTCTTCCGCCCAATTCTTTTCGCCACCGTGCTTGCAACCGCCTTCTTCTACTTCACCACCTACCACACCGGAGCCTTTCACTCCGCCAGATGGCTCGCGCGTCCCCAGCAAGTTGAAATCACTGAAGCCGCCAGCCACGAGTCGCTCGACCCGGAAGAGCAAAACAACATTAACGTCTACCGCAAGAACATCGGCGCCGTCGTCAACGTCACCTCCCGCGTCATGACCTTCGATTTCTTCTACGGATCAGTTCCACAGGAAGGCCAGGGCTCGGGCTTTGTGATCGACAACCAGGGACACATCCTCACCAACTATCACGTCATCGAAAACGCCCACGATGTCTGGGTCACGCTGCACAATCGCAAAAAGTATCGCGCTGCCATCGTCGGCACCGACCGCTCCCATGATCTCGCCGTCATCCAGATCAAAGCGCCCGATCTCCAGCCCATGACGCTTGGCGATTCGACCAACCTGCAAGTCGGCCAAAAGGTATACGCGATCGGCAATCCTTTTGGACTCGCGGGTACGCTCACCCGCGGCATCGTCAGCTCAATTCGCCAGGTGCAGGAGCCCGACGGAATGATCATCGACGAAGCTATTCAGACTGACGCGGCCATCAACCCGGGCAACTCGGGAGGCCCACTCCTCAACTGGCACGGCGAGGTCATCGGCATCAATACAATGATCGCCTCGAACGTTGGTCAAAGCGCCGGTATCGGCTTCGCCATCCCTATCAACACCGCCAAAGCCGTGCTCAACGATCTCGTCACCCTCGGACGCGTCCGCCGTCCCGCCCTCGGCATCCGCACTATTCCCATCGATTCCGAACTCGCCAGCGAAATGAGCCTGCCTGCCGACTATGGTCTGCTCATCGTGCAAGCCGTTCCCGGAGGCGCTGCCGATCGCGCCGGCCTGCGCGGCGGCAGCGAGCGCGCCTACCTTGGCAACACGCCCATCATGATCGGAGGCGACCTGATTGTCGCCATCGACGGCAAGCCAATCGAAACCCAGCAGGACCTGGCACAAGTCATGAACAACCACCGCGCCGGCGACACGGTAAAAGTAACGGTTTACCGCGGCAAGAAGAAGCTGGAGGTAGAGGTAACCCTGGGCGAAACCCACGACCAGGTGTAAGTGGCAGGAAAATTCTTGTCGTCCTGACCGGAGCGGGGTAAGCGAAGCGCGCCCCGAGGAGTCGAAGGATCTCTTTACAATTACCGAACTGCGCTCCAACCTGCTACGCGCGGGCTTCGCCAGCAGCTTCCGTCGCCGCATCGTCATACACAACTTCGCGGTCCGGATTTCTCGGCAGCCGCACCCTGCGCCCGAAGATTGCTTCTTTCACCAGCTTGAAAATCGTTTTTCGATTCTGCGCGATCACCTTCACCCATGCCATGCGGCCCAGCATTGGGAAATAGATCCCCCGGAAACAAATCCGCGCCAGAAAGATGTTGATGCGATAGCCCAAAGGCTGATCATCCAGCGCTTCCACCGCACCAGCCAAAGCTTCCGCACTGTAAGCCTGTGACCATCCGTAATTCACCTCCGCATGCGCTTCGTCAATCGACATCTTTAGCGGAGTGTGCGCCATGGCAAAGGGAATGAACTCCTGCCAATGTTTAACACGCGTGAGTCGACCCGCCGCCTCGAGGCGCTTGTAGAGCGGAGTTGCGGGCAGCGGAGTCAGCAACCCGAAAATCGGAAGGCCCGGAGGCCACGTGCGCACTTGCGCCAGCGTCCGCTCCGCCACCCCCACCGTGTCGTTGTCCATTCCAAAAATAAAGGATGTGATTGCATAGACGTTTCGTTTCGCCAGCCGTTCCAATACCGTGGCATATTCGCCCGGCTTGTTAAATCCTTTGTTGACGTCTTTCAGATTGGCTGGGTCAATCGATTCCATGCCGATAAATATCCACTTGCCGCCGGACGCCGCAATCAGATCGACCAGTTCTTCATCGCGCAGCAAGTTGGCGCTGATCTGCGCCACCCAGTGCACCTGCGCGCCGGCCGCGACGATATCCCGGAGCAGCGACTTCGTGCGCTTGACGTTGATCGCGAAATTGTCGTCGATGAAAAACACCGCCATCTGCCCGCGCTCGCTGCGCGCTCGCTTCTTTAATAGAAGCAGTTCGTTGACTACGCTTTCATTGGTACGAAAGCGGATCGAGTCTCCGAAAAATCCGGTTACCGTGCAGAATTCGCACCCATAAGGGCAACCGCGCCCCGACTCAACCGGAATGATGCGGAACGTTCCCCACCCTTCCCCGACTTTATTCAACCAACGGGTTGCCACTTTTGGCACCAGGTTAAATTGGTCGAGATCGATCGACTGCCACGGAATCTCTGGATATTCCTTGAGCGAAGGTTTCTTTTCCTGGCCGAATGCATCGACCGGGGTGTAAATCTCCTTGAGTTGCCCGCGCGCGGCGTCATTCACAATCAACGGCCAGGTTTCATCGGCCTCACCCAGCGCGACCGCATCGGCATGGCGCGACCCGCCATCGCGGCCAAGCGCCTCGTCGGCCATTTCGGTGACGTGAGGTCCGCCCATCACCACCGGAACTCCGGTAGCGCGGATCGCATCGGCAATCCGGTAGGCTTTCGCGATCATTCGTGTCATCGCGCCGATTCCGACCAGCCCAATCTTTTGATCGCGCACGTATTGCGCTATCTGCAACTCGTCCATGGGCTGCGCGTTGCCATCGATCAGCAGCACCTCGTGTCCCGGCGGCGTCAGCGCCTGCAACAGGAACATCCAGAGGTGCGGCATAAAATTACGGGTTACGCCGTTGTCGGGGTTGTAAAGCAAGATTTTCATGGCAACTCCCTTCGCAAACCGTGGCGCACTTCGCCCTACCTGGAGCCGTCATGAGCGATGCCAGAAGCGTGGCATCCTGACTGTATTTACTTATACTGCTGATTTTCCCAAAACAGAGTTAGTGGGAGTGTACTCCTTTTGGCATCGCGATTGCTATCTGGCGATCTTTTTAAAGTTCGCTATCGAACACCCACGAAACGGACGGAACCTCTCCAAGCCGCGTTAAAGGGAACTTGACGCAGATTGAGCAGATTGTGGACTTGAAGAAAAGGGAGGATTCGGCACTAGAACAGCGAGGGAAAATGACGGCGCGCCGACGTGCGGCGCCATGAATTCAAAAAGGACAGCCCGGAGCCCCCCAAGGCCGTCCTCATGAACCCTCCCGGTTAGAAGGGCAACTGAGATAGAAGATAGCGGCGTGACATTGCGGGAATATTGCGAGTTTATGAAAATCCGATGAATTCGCGCGCGTCTCACGACGATTTTGTTCTTGAGTTTGACTCTACTGGACCATTGGCGGCTAGCCAAACTTGCCACTGCTCCATGTTCGCAGATCACAAGTTAGGGTGATTGAGTGCGCTGCGGACCTCCCTGCCTCCGCTGCTATATTGTCTTGAGACCTCAGAACTCAAAGCTTCAGTCTAGTGCCTCATCTGTGGAGGAGCGATGGCCCGCAAAACCGAGCAATCCCGCAAACTTCAGAAACGCGCCGAACAGTTGATCCCTGGAGGAGTGAACTCCCCGGTACGCGCATTCCGTTCCGTGGGAGGAGACCCTTTATACATCGTACGCGGACAGGGCTCGCATATCTGGGATGCAGATGGCAATGAATACGTGGATTACATCGGCTCCTGGGGACCGCTCATTCTCGGTCATGCCGCGCCTACCGTGATCGAAGCTGTGATTTCGGCGGCGCGCAGCGGCACCAGCTTCGGAGCGTCCACTCCAACAGAAGCCGATCTGGCGGAACTGGTGATTTCAGCGTTCCCGCACATGCAGAAAGTGCGCTTTGTGAGTTCGGGTACCGAAGCCACCATGTCGGCCATTCGCCTGGCTCGCGCCTATACCAAGCGCAAGTACATCGTGAAATTCGAGGGCTGCTATCACGGACACGCCGATGCCCTGCTGGTGAAAGCAGGCTCGGGCGTTGCCACGCTTGGGATCCCGGGATCGGCGGGCGTTCCCGAAGAATTCACGCAGTTCACGCTTGCGCTCCCTTATAACGACACCGATGCGCTCGAACAGACTTTCAAGAAATTCAGACACCAAATTGCCTGCGTGATCGTCGAGCCCGTGGTGGGCAACATGGGCTGCGTGCCTCCAGCTCGGGGATATCTTGAAGCACTGCGCGCCATCACTTCGCGCGACAAAGCACTGCTGATTTTCGACGAAGTGATGACCGGCTTTCGGCTGGCCTATGGCGGAGCACAGGAACTGTATGCCATCCATCCTGATCTCACGACTATGGGCAAGATCATTGGTGGAGGCTTGCCGGTCGGCGCCTACGGCGGCCCAAGCGAAATCATGGACATGGTCGCGCCACTTGGACCTGTCTACCAGGCGGGAACGCTCTCCGGAAATCCGCTGGCAATGGCCGCAGGATATGCGACTCTGCGCTACCTCCGCGAACACAAAGAAATCTATGCGAAGCTTGATAAATTGGCGGGCGAAGTGGTCGCGGGCGTGGCCGCAGCCGCGAAAGACGCCGGCGTGGTGATGTGCCATAATCGCGTAGGCTCGATGTTCACGTGGTTCTTCGCGCCCGGACCAGTGACCGATTGGACTTCAGCGGCCAAGAGTGACACCGAAGCCTTCGGACGTTTCTTCCGCTCGATGCTAGAAAGCGGAATTTATCTTCCGCCGTCACAGTTTGAAGCGGCGTTTCTGGGCGCGGCGCACACCGAGCACGACGCGCAACAGACGATCGCGGCGGCCAAGCAGGCGTTTGCGGCGGTGCACGCGTAGCGAGCGGGTTCTTGAGACAATAGCTAGAGTGGCTTAATGAAACTCGACATGTGCGCGCGACTGTTTACCTTGCTTCTCGTCCTCGCAACGCCCTCGGCACTGGTGCCACAAAACCTGCCCGAGCCATCGTTTGTTGTAAAACTTTGGTACGCAAAGGTCGATCGTCCGCCTGTCTCTTCCATTACCTGTCTTGCCGTTTTCCCTGATGGACGCTTCCATATGGAGCAGTCGCCGGACTGGAACACTCCTCTGATATTTCAGGATTCGCTCGCCCCAAAGGTATTCCGAGGATTCGCTTCCAAATGACGGTCTCAAGTCCCTCTCCATAATCCTCGATGCCCCGGAACTCAAAGGTTTAAGAACATCTGATCCGCTCGTCGTTTGGAAACCCAATTCCGAAACAGTCAGGGCCGTGATTCCACGGGAAACAGAAAATCAGAAATTGGCATCTACCGCGTTGGAAGCCTCAGGCAAGCAGATCTCCAAGCCGTTCCCTGCATCGTTGGGTCCATTGGTTGAGTGGTTTCAAGTGACAACCACGGCTCTAAAACAGCGAAAACTTCGGCCTCTCAAGAAGAGCAAACCGGTGAACTGCTGGATCACTCAACCGTAGCTCCGCAGTCGCAGTAGAAAGAGACCTCTACCCACCTATCGAAGTTGTACCTTTAACAATCGCATCTCATCCACCGTCACAAATTCGCGTCCCTGATCGCGATAACGTTGGATTAGATTGTCAGTCGCGATCACCGTCTGCGCGCGATCCGCGCCTATGGCTTTGTGACTGCCATCGTGCAGCAGGATCACGTCGCCGCCGCGCATCTGGGGCGCGACTTTCTTCTCGATCACTTCCGCCGGCGATGCGTTCCAGTCATAGCCAGTGACATTCCACATCACCGTTTCCAGGCCGAGTTCGCGCGCAATCCGCACCGTCGCTGGCCGTCTTCCGCCGAACGGCGGGCGAAACAGATTCGAATGCTCGCCAATCGTCTCTTCTAAAACCTTATGGCATTCGGCCAGCTCCGAGTGCGTTTGCGCTGCCGACTGAAAAATGAGCAGCGGATGCGTCATCGTGTGATTTCCGATGACGTGTCCTGCCTGGGCCACGGCGCGGGCGATATCAGGCCGCTCTCGAACATAACGCCCAATCATGAAGAACGTCGCCCGCACATTGTGTTTCGCTAACACGTCCAGCAAGCGCAGCGTGTGCGGATCGTTCGGGCCATCATCGTAGGTCAGCACGATTTGCTTGCTTCCAGGCGCACCGCCGGCGAAAGTCCGGCCATACCATTGCCCAGTCGGCGCCATCGACTGGTAACCAGCCGCCGAAGCCGCGGCAGCCGCTGCGAGTCCGATGAGCGCTGAAAGCATGACCGAATTGTAAATCGAGGTCAGAGGGCAGAGGTCAGATTGCAGAGGTGAAAATCTTTCGCAGCAAGCGGCAACGCCGAGTCTCTGAGGGTTCACCTCTGCAATCTGACCTCTGACCTCTTACCTCTCACCTCTGATCCCTCCACAATCCACAATTGCATCCGAACCCGAAGCCATATATTCTGCTCACGTCCTCCCATGGCCAAGCTTTTCGAGCTTCCCCGTTACATCGCGGTAGAAGGTCCCATACGAGTTGGGAAAAGCACGCTGGCCCGGGTTCTGGGAGAGCGGCTGGCGGCGCAGCGTGTGGTCGAGCCGGAAGACAATCCATTCCTGAAATCGTTTTACGAGGGCGAGCCGGGCGCGGCCTTCCAGGCGCAACTCGCATTTCTGATCCGACGATTTGAGCAGTTGCGCGCGCTCGATCTGGGCCCGCGATCGAACAAGACCGTCGTCGCCGATTACATCTTCGAAAAAGACAAGCTCTTCGCCTGCCTCAACCTCAACGACCATGAACTCGATACCTACAACCGGTATTTCAACTATTTCCGGGAACAGGTGCCGACGCCCGACCTGGTGATCTACCTGCAGGCCACGCCCGAAGTCCTCAAGAAACGGCTCAAGAAAAAGAACGTCGTGGGCGAAAAAGCCATCAGCGAGGATTACCTGATGGAAGTGGTGAAAGCCTACGAGCACTTCTTCTTCCACTACACACAGTCCGACCTGCTGATCGTGAACACCAGCGAGATCGATTTTGTGGACCGCAACGAAGACCTGCAAGAGCTGTTGAAAAAAGTCTCTGCCCCGATCAAAGGCACGCAATACTTCCTGCCTTTGGGCAGCGAGAATGCGGCTAGCGCCTAACGGCAGGTGTCAGGCCTCAGGAGAATCTAAGGTCAACGGCAGCGGATTTTGGCCTGTTTCCGAAAACTTGGCGCACCTCTCAATACCTATCGACGAACGCCCGTTTTGCAGCTATAATGCTGTTCGCGTCATCGAATTAACCGAAGACGGCGCAACGGGCTCTATCCGCGATTGCGGAGGGGCACTGGAGGATATTGTGAGTCTCACCCCGATCGGCGAACCTCGTCACAAAACTACTACCGCTACAATCCACGAAAAGAAACTTCAACGCGAACCTATTTCCTGCCTGACCGCTTACGACTACGCCACCGCGCGCCTGGTCGATGAGGCTGGCATTGATATTGTGCTGGTCGGCGACTCGCTCGCCATGACCATGCTCGGCTACGAAAACACGCTCTCGGTCACCGTCGACGAGATGCTGCACCATGTTCGCGCGGTGCGCCGGGGCGTGAAGGACGCGCTGCTCATCGCCGACATGCCCTACGGGTCATATCATGTGACGGCGGATGAGGCGATCCACAATGCGGCTCGCTTTGTGAAAGAAGCGGGCGCTGAGGCCGTGAAGATCGAAGGCGGCGAAAAACGTGTGGATATGATCCGGCGCGTGATCGATGCCGAGATTCCGGTCGCGGGGCATATCGGGCTCACTCCGCAATCCATCAACATGATGGGCGGATACAAGGTGCAGGGCAAGACGCTGAACGCAATTGAACAATTAATGCGCGATGCGGTCGCGCTCGATCGGGCGGGCGTAGCCTGCATTTATCTTGAGGGCATTCCGCGCGAAGTAGCGGCGATGATTACCGCAGAAGTCGAGACGCCCACCATTGGAATTGGCGCGGGTCCGGATTGCGATGGCCAGGTGCTGGTCTTCCACGATCTGCTTAACCTGACGTTTGGGCACGCGGCGAAATTTGTCCGGCGATACGGGGACGCGGCCGCGCTGATCACGGAATCGGTGCTGGCGTTCAAGGCCGACATTGCCGCGCATCAGTTCCCGAACGACAGCGAGTCGTATCATTTGCCGAAGGACACGCAAGCCGCACTCGAAACCGTACTTCACCGCAAGCACGCGATGCGGTGATAATAGCGGGCGGAGAAAATTCCGTGCGAGCCACCGTGCTGACAATCCGCGCCCAGCGAAGTCTTGTCTTGCAACTCAACGTTGCGCGAGTCGTCGTCCCGCTAGTCATCCTGGCGGCGATGGTTGCTTGTTCCAAGGCGCCCGAGGCGGCTTCGACCGTTGCGCCTGCTACACCGGCGTCTACAGGATTGGAGCGCATCTCTCCGCCGGACGCCTCGAAATATCCAAAATTCGAGAGCATGAGCGAGTGGAAGAACCCCTATTTCGTGGTTCGCGACGATGGGATTGGATTTGTCGATCTGGCGAACCACGAAGTTCACATCCTGACTCCGGAACAAATTCCGGCGGAGTTGGCCTCTCTTCCGCTTAAGCGCATGGCCTTATGGACGGGTCGTGCTCGTCACGGAAGCGGCGCCCAAAATTTCCGACCGATCAGGCGAAGGCCGAGGTACGCAAGAACCGCGGACTGCTGGAGGGAACTCTGCGAGAGTTGGACGTGCAGATTCGAGAGTTTCCGTGAGGCGAGGCCTGAAGAGCGGCGTCTAAAAAGAAAGATACGAGGCTTGTGAAGATCTGCGCCCGCATTGCGGAGGTTCGCGCCGTTTGCCGCCAGGCCCGCGAGCGCGCGGAGCGTCAGAACGCGGAGCGGGCCGGTCCCGCGCAGGTCGTTTCTGCGCGGCTTGGCTCTGCGCGGCTTGGGCTCGTTCCCACCATGGGCGCGCTGCATGCGGGCCACTTGTCGCTGGTGCGGACGGCGAAGGCGCAATGCGACGCGGTCGCGGTTTCCATCTTTGTGAATCCCACACAGTTTGGGCCGTCGGAGGATTTCGGGAAGTATCCGCGGTCATTTGAGAGCGATTGCGCGGCGCTTGAAAAGGAGGGCGTCGATATTATTTTCGCGCCCGCGGTCGCGGAGATGTACCCCACAGGCCAGACTACGTGGGTCACGGTTGAGGGCCTAAGCGAGAGGCTGGATGGACGCTCGCGGCCGGGGCATTTCCGCGGCGTGACTACCGTGGTCGCGAAACTTTTTCATGTCATCGAACCCGACGCCGCGTTTTTTGGACAGAAGGATGCGGCGCAAGTCGCGATCATCCGCCACATGGTGCTGCGACCTGAATTTTCCGGTTGAGGTGGTCGCCTGCCCAATCGTCCGCGAACCTGACGGGCTCGCCATGAGTTCCCGCAATGCTTACCTGAGTCCCGAGGGGCGGGTGCGCGCGCTTGTGCTGCATCGCTCGTTGCAGCGGGTGGAAAAAGAATTTCGCGCAGGCGCGCACGTGGCCGCGCAATTGTGCGAGGCGGGCCGCGGTGTGATTGCGCAGGAGCCGCAAGTCCGACTGGATTATTTCGAGATCGTGGAGCCCGACACGCTGGAACCGGTCGAGCGCATCGTGCGTCCGACGCTGGTTGCAGTTGCGGGCTATGTCGGGTCAACGCGGCTGCTCGACAATATTGTGCTCACGCCGTGAACGCATCGCGGTGCGCTCGGCAGCGATATCCGGAAAACATCTCAGCTACTTTGTGACCCTTAGAATCCCCAGCGGCGGGAATGTATCCAGGAAAAACCATCCGGCGCGGTTGGCCTTCGCCCCGGCCTTTCGAAATGTTGCCGCATACTCTCCTAAATGGATGAAATCGGAAATGAACGCGACTCCTCCGGGCTTAAGCACTCGCACGATCTCGCGGCAGGCTTTTTCGCGTCCTTCTCGGCTCGGAATGTTGTGTATGCACAGATTTGTCAGTACGACATCGAACGACGCTTCGGGGAAGGACATCTTTGTCGCATCCTCACTGCGTACTTCCACTTTGCCGGCAACCCCTTCCAGTTCCGCATTGCGAATCGTGCTCTCCGGGCGATTTCCGGACAGGTCTTTCGCGCTCCAAATATCGATGCCCATGGATCTGCCAGTCGTCAGCTTCTTGGCGGCGCCGATCATCAGCAGGCCGCGACCGGTCCCGACGTCGAGCACGGTCTCTGCGCCGGTCCAGGGAACCAACGTGAGGATGCGGTCGCGGTGGCGGAATTTGCCCCATTTCACGTAAATGAGCATGAGCACGCCGCCGCGGCGAGGAACGGCGCAAAACTCCATGCCATCGGCCGCGTGATGAGAGTCACCGGAGCCGAGTGAATGGCGGGAAGGAAGATGGCGACCAGCAACACAATCACGGCCGCAAGGAAGAGATTGCGAATGACTCCGGGGGCGTCGATTCCGTAGTCCGGCTTGTTTTTGGCTATTGTCATTCTGGCTCCCAACTGTTCGGTCAGCGCCTAGTGTATTCCGCCCGGATGTGGGCGCCTCAACGCGAAACGAAGGCATTGCCGGCAATCCGATAACGCAATGGGTCATCCGCTGACTTCGTAATTCCTATGCGCGGGCCGACGATGACGTGGCGCGCTCGATATCCATCGTCCACGATTTGAAGGTCCGAGCGTGGACTGATCAGGCTCTTTCCGTTGTCGCGCGCGCGCGTGACGGCCAGGGCCTCGCACATTTGTCCTGGACCGGAGGAGATTTTCCTGAGACGTGAGAAGCTGCTTGCGGTCATACGATTCCCTTCTTTCAGGAACTGCACATCTCGGAAGCAGACAGCTTGATCCCTCGCGCGCTCGCGCCATTTTCTCGATGCCGGCGACTGGCTCGAGCGCGCGAAAGAGCACGCCTCCGGCCACGCCGTCCGGCAAGCAAGAAACATTCAAACAATAATGATTGCCGTAGATGAAGTAGACGTAGGCGAATCCTGGCGGTCCGAACAGGACGGAGTTGCGTGCCGTTCTGCCGGCAGCGGAGTGCGCAGCGGCATCGCCCGCGCCCAGATAGGCCTCGGTCTCGACGAGGCGTCCGGCGAGAATTCCGTGGGGCGTTTTGCGCACCAGCAATTTTCCGAGCAGGGCGCGCGCGACGCGGCGCGGATCGCGGTTGAAGAAGGCTGACGAGAGGAGCTGGGCAGTGGAAATCTTAGTCATGGACGCGATAAATGAAAGGTCAGAGGTTAGAGGTCAGATTGCAGAGGTTAAACCCCGCAATTCAAGTATGCCGTCTGCGCCATGGATTTTACCTCTGCAATCTGACCTCTAACCTCTGACCTCTCAGGCCCTCTGACTTCAGGCTGCGCTCTTCAAGTACTCCAGCACCTCTTCGGCGTGGCCTTCCGGCTTCACGTTCTTGAAGATGTGTTTGATCTTGCCATCGGGACCGATCACGAAAGTGGTGCGGGCGATGCCCATCACCTTCCGGCCATACATATTTTTTTCTTTCATAACGCCGAACTGGTTTGCGATCTTTTTGTCCGGGTCGGCGAGCAGCGTGAAGGGCAGAGTTGATTTTTGTCCTGAAATTTCTTCTGCGCGGCGCCGTGTCTGCCTGAAATGCCGACCAGAACCGCACCCGTCTTCTCGATCTTTTTATATGCGTCACGGAACCCGCGCGCTTCTTTCGTTCAACCGGGAGTATTGGCTTTGGGGTAGAAAAAGAGAACTACTGTTTTGCCGCGAAAATCTTTCAAGGCAACCTCTTTGCCATTCTCGTCCGTCGTACGGAACACAGGGGCTTTATCATTGATATCCATGGGAGTTTCTCCTCGCCGAACATCTCCTCGCCGAACATTTCTTGGCCGAACATGGTTATATCGCATGCGGTCGTGCGCCGTCATCTTCGTCTTTGGCTTTGTCTATGGTTGCCGGTCCGGCATTTTGGACGGGCGCTTTGCGACTCCACGCGCAGGAACTTGTGCAGACGCACAAGCGTAAAGAGTCCGACAAAGGACCACGAGCGATTGGCCTGGTGCAAATTTCGGATAAAGGCAAGGCTCGGCTCATTCCGATTGTCATCATGCTGGACGGCAAGTTTTACGATGCTGGCTCCTATAAAGCCGATCCGGTTCCCATGGCGCTCGATTTCGGAGTTGTGTACGAAGGCTTTCGCTCGGGCGTTTCGCAGGGCATTTTTACCATCACGCAGCCCGGACAGCTCAGCCATAACTGGATTGCCGAGGGCACGTGGCTGCCGGCGGGCGCGAAGGCACCGGAAAAATTCAAGAAATACGCTCCTCCTGTAATCGACGAGGGCGAAAAGGACGATCGTCCCGTGCTGCACCGCCGCTCTGGAGGGGAAGCCGATAAAGACGAGTCGAAGCCTGCGAAGGACTCGACTGGCGCCGCTCCAACCACCCCGACGACGGCTTCAGCGAAGACACCGCCCGCGGGTAATTCCGGGGCAGCCAGTGCTGGCTCGACGCCGTCCCAGCCTTCGACCTCGTCAACTTCAACATCTATTCGACATCTGCTCCTCCGCCGGGTTCGACGAGCGGGCCGACGTCCGCGCCGAAGACGCATCGACGAAAGCGGCGGCACCGGCGGCGACTAAAACGGCGGATTCCTCCGACTATGCGCAGCCGCTCAACGATCCGAACCGGCCTGTCTTGCGGCGCGGGAAGCCCGATCCCAATGCGCACCACGAACCGTTCGTGAATTTCGACGATCCTGCGGAAGCGGCCAAAGCTGCGACCGACGCCAGCCAGGCTGCCGCCGCGGCCACACCATCGGTAACGACTGTCGCAGCGATCTCCGATGCGGGAGGACCGGATCCGCGGCCTTATACCTACGATTTGAAGCCGGCGGAAGAGGCGATTTATCGCAACAAGATGCTCGAGCTGGCGGCGCAACAATTTCGGCCAAAGTCGCAGGCCGCGGCGCAGCAGACGTCGATGCAGAGTCGAGACAAAGTCGAGTGCAAAGAAGGGCACGACGGCTGCGGCTTCGACCGCCAGGGGAAAGTCTGCGTGTCCGGAAGAATTCCGCGAAGACCGCGCAGCCTTTGTTCGAAGACCTGAAGCTGCGCATCTTCGATCTTTCGAGTTCGAACGAGCCGGTGCTGGTGCTTTCCGCGCGAACTGCTCTTCCTCGCCGTCGGCGCGCCCTCCAGCCAAGTACCGCAGGAGATCACGCTGATCGCGCGAACCAACCTCGAAGGAGAATTGCAAAAACTTTTCTACGCGCAAACCGATTCGCGGCACCTCGACGTGAGTCCGAGGATGGACCTGATCGACGCAGTCGATGCCGATGGCGACGGCCGGGGAGAGCTGCTGTTCCGGCAGACGTCGGATGCCGGAAGCGTGTATGCGATTTATCGTGTGACGGCCGATGGTTTGTGGTCGCTGTATGAGGGAACACCCTAAATTCAGTTGTCAGTTGTCAGTATTCGGTTCTCAGTATTCGGTTCTCAGCGTTCGGCGCCGACTACGAGGAATATCCTCCACCAAGTCTTTTTTCATGCAACAGAAGGAGATTGTTAGTGGAGAACCAGTGAAATCTTCACTTCGACCATGGCCGGGAGAATGCCTTGGGCATGGACAAAGACTTCGCTGGGGAAGGGGTCCTTCGACTGCGCGGGGCTGCGCTTCGCTTACCCCGCTCCGCTCAGGATGACACGTCTTGACACCCTTGAGAGGATGGGGGCACCTTCCACGATTGTGCCTCACAGCATGATTTACAATTCCTCCTCTCAAGGGGTGAGACACCAATGCGGACTACTTCACGAGTTGCCATTTTTGCGTGTATCTCGGCGGGCTTGTGCTTTGGGCAGGGGCAGGATTTCAGCAAAGTGCAGATCAAGGTTTCGAAGGTCGCGGGCACGGTTTACATGCTGCAGGGAGCGGGCGGGAATATCGGAGCCTCGGTGGGCGAAGACGGCATCGTGGTGGTCGATGATCAGTACGCGCCGCTGGCCGACAAGATTCAGGCGGCGCTGAAGGGGATCACCGACAAGCCGGTGCGCTTCATCATCAACACGCATTATCACGAGGATCACACGGGCGGGAACGAATTCTTTCAGAAGCAGGCTCCGATTATTGCGCAGGATAACGTGCGCAAGCGGCTGGAAGAGGGCGGACAGGCGGGCAATGGCGGATCGCTGCACTTTGAGGCCAAGCCGCAGCCTCACGACGCGTCTGCCGATTATCACCTTCGACCACGATGTGACCGTGCATTTGAATGGAGAAGATATTCGGGCGCTGCACTTCCCTGCCGGACATACCGATGGCGACTCGGTGATTTATTTTCCGAAGTCGAATGTCGTGCACATGGGCGACGACTTCGTCACTTATGGATTTCCGTTTATCGACGTGGATGGCGGGGGCAGCATCGATGGGATGATCAGCGGCGTGGAGGGCGCGATTGCGAAGCTGCCGCCGGATGTGAAGATTATTCCAGGGCATGGGAATGTGTCGAACTCTGGATGACGTGCGGGCGTATGTGAAGATGCTAAAGGAGACGCGGGCGGCGGTGCAGGATGCGCTCGACAAGAAGATGACGCTCGCGGAGATGAAGGAGAAGAAGATTCTGGATCCGTGGAAGAAATATTCGGGAGATTTTATTTCCGAGGATGTGTTTCTGGAGACGGTTTACAACTCGCTTACGGGGCAGAAGAATGGGATGTTTGTGAAGCATAATTGAGAAAGCCAGGTTTCAAGGTTTCATGGTTTCAAGGTTTCAGCGTCGCGTTGCAGCTTCGCCGATCTGAGATGGAACAACATTTCGTGAGGTTGCTGGCATTTATCGACACTGACTTTTCCGGGGTGGATTCGATGAAAACTCTTCTGCGTTGTTGCTGGTTCTCAGTGTTTCTGCGCCGGTTCTGGCGGTTGAGGGCAAGACTGTTTCTTACAAATCGGGCGACGAGACCGTCAGCGCGATGCTATACAAGCCCGCGGGCAAGGGGCCGTTTCCGGCGTTGATTGTGATTCATGAATGGTGGGGACTGAATGATTGGGTGAAAGAGCAGGCGGCAAAGCTGGCGGATGAGGGATATGTCGCGCTGGCGATCGACCTGTATCGCGGCAAAGTTGCGGATAGTCCTGAGATGGCGCACGAGTTGATGCGCGGTGTTCCGGAGGATCGGGCGACGCGCGATCTGAAGGCGGCCTATGAGTATCTGGCGGCGCAGGCCGATGTGAAGAAGGATCGAATCGGATCGATTGGGTGGTGCATGGGCGGCGGCTATTCGCTGGATGTGGCGCTGGCGGAGCCTCATCTGGCGGCGACTGTGATCAACTACGGGCATCTGGCGACCGATCCGGAGGAACTGAAGAAAATTCAGGCTCCGATTCTGGGGCTGTTTGGCGGCCAGGATCGCGGGATCACGCCGGACGATGTGAAGAAATTCCAGCAGGCGATGGAGAAGCTGGGGAAGAAAATTGACGTGAAGATTTATCCGGATGCGGGGCATGCCTTTGAAAACCCTAATAATAAGCAGGGCTACCGGGCGGAGGACGCCGCCGATGCCTGGAAACGGACGGTGGCGTTTTTGGGGAGTTCGCTGAAGAGATAGCGCTGCGTCCCGATGCTTCGGACTTGCGGAGGCATCCGTGCCGGGAGTAGGGGTGCTTCGACTGGGGTAGAGTTTCGCTGCGCGAAACTCTATCTTCGCTCAGCATGACAGCTTTCGCTTGGCAGGACAGCGGATGTGGCATCCGAGTATTCTTCATGTCTCCCAAGATATCCCACGAGCGAATTTCCCGCGATTTGGCCTGAAATCAGGAGCAAAGAATTTCCACTTGCCAGACCGTACCAATCTGGTTACTATGCACGCATCTTTTTTTGGCCTTTTGTTTTTGGCCTTTGCTTTCGTTGGCCCTATGAATATTGGCGAGACCATCCGAAATTTCCGTTTGAACAGAAACATGTCGCAAGGCGACATCGAAAAGCGCACAGGCCTGCTGCGCTGCTACCTTTCGCGCGTGGAGAATGGCCACACCATTCCTTCGCTGGACACGCTGGCGAAAATCGCGGGCGCGATGGATTTGCCGCTCTCGCAGTTTTTCGCGGAAGGCAATACCAATGGCCATAAAGGGCTGCCGCAACTCTCGGATGACGAGGTCCGCTTCCTCAGCCAGATGCGCCGCTACTCCGTCAACCTGAATGACAGCGACCGTAAGCTGGTGCTGGCGATGGTGAAGAAGATGGCGTCGAGCGGGAAATAGCTGTCGGCTGTCAGCTCTCAGCTCTCAGTTTTCAGATCTCAAGGGCTCTAACTGAGAGCTGACGGCTGAGAGCTGACAGCTGTTCTCAGAACTTTCGTACCATCTTCGGTATGACCCGCGGGGACCTGTCATCGTCGCTCAGGGAACGGTAAGCTATCTTCGTGATCGTCACCCTCAGCCCCCTCGATGAAGAGCTGAATCTACTCGACAAGCAACTGCGCCGCCTGAAGATCGAGTACGAAATCTTCTTCAATAATCCGGCGAAACGGCCTCCCACCGACGTGGAGTGGAAGGTGCTCAGCCTGCTGCGCAAGTTCAGCGACGGGGCGCGGATGAATATTGCGCAGCGCTACCGGTACAACGAAATGGCGCAACGCTACGCCATTCAAAGCGATCTCTGGCGCAAGAAGATGCGGATTCGCGAAGAAGGCTACCGGCGGCCGCAGGACGCGATTCTCTCGGTGCAGGGCGTGCGTGCGAACCCTGAGTCCGCGCCCAGGCGTCACGCATATGGAACGAGCCGTGCCGCCGAGAACGCGGCGGGCGGGAATTTCTCGGTCGAGTGCTCCGATCCGGACGGCGAGCGCGAGAAAATCGAGTCGCTGTACAAGGCGCTGAGCGCGGCCAAAGAAAAGTCGGGGGAACAGGCTTCCGGCAGTTTCGATTCCTTCACGGCGTTCGTCAAGAAGAAAACCGGCGAGATCCGCAAGCAGCACCAGTGCGATGCGGTGATTTATTCCGTCGAAATTCAGGACGGGCAGGTGAAGCTGACGGCCAAAGCTAAGAGCTAGTAGCCAGTACCCAGCTGCCAGTTGCCAGTTCTTGGCTCTCAGCTCTTCGCTCTTCGCTCTTCGCTCTTCTGCTCCTTGGATTCTCTGTTCCACCACACGTTCCTAAACTCTCTCCTGCTGCTAGAATTCTTTTTCACTTTTTCTTCATCTTTATCTTTCATCGAGGCTGGCATTATGTCCAAGATTCGCCGCGCCATTCTTAGTGTTACTGACAAATCAGGGCTGGTTGATTTCGCGCGCAAACTGGCCGCGCTTGGGGTGGAACTGGTTTCTACCGGGCGGGACAGCGAAGTTGCTGCGCGACTCCGGCATTTCTGTGAAAGACATTTCTGAACTTACCGGATTTCCCGAGATGCTGGATGGACGGGTCAAGACCCTGCATCCCAAGGTGCACGGCGGCATTCTGCATCGGCGGGAGGATGCCGGACACCGGGCGGCGGTTGCCGAACATGGGATTCCGGCCATCGACATGGTCGTCGTTAATCTTTATGCATTCGAGAAAACCGCGGCCAAGGCTGGGGTTCATTTCGAAGAACTGATCGAGAACATCGATATTGGCGGGCCGTCGATGATCCGGTCGGCAGCCAAGAATTTTCAGGATGTTGCGGTGGTCACTTCGCCTGCGGATTACGGCGCGATCGCCGACGAGATGGCTCGCAGCGGCGGGGAGTTGTCGCGGGAAACGAAATGGCGGCTGGCGCAGAAGGCGTTTGCGACGACGGCGGCGTACGATTCGGCGATCGCATCGACGCTGGAGCGAGTGAACGGAGATTTTCAGCTGGCGGCTTCGGGTGGCTCAGATTCTGGCGGCTCAGGTTCGCACGAAGCTTCCGCCGCCAGCTTTCCATCTAACCTTCGCCTGAGCTTCCGCAAGAAGATGGACCTGCGGTACGGGGAGAATCCGCACCAGAAAGCGGCGATGTATGCCGATGACTCGGGCGCGGGCGTGGCGCATGCGGTGCAGGTGCAGGGAAAAGAACTTTCGTACAACAACATCGTGGATTTGCAGGCGGCGTGGGATCTGGCCCAGGATTTCGAGGAGACGGTGTGCGCGATCATCAAGCACACGAATCCCTGCGGAACCGCGACCGGCAAGACGCTTGCGGAGGCTTACCGGCGGGCGCTCGAGTGCGATCCGGTTTCGGCTTTCGGCGGAGTGATCGGAGTAAACCGGCCGGTGGATGTGGCAGCGGCGAGCGAGATGGCGAAGCTTTTTCTGGAGGTCATTGCGGCTCCGGCATTCGATTCGGGCGCCAAGGAAGTGTTCTCGTCGAAGAAGAATCTTCGGCTGGTCGAGGTACCGCAAGCCCACTCCAGCGTCGCAAGAAACGCGACTTAGGATGCGGAACCCGCTGGATACTCAAGGACATTTCGGGAGGCATGCTGGTGCAGGATGCCGATCTGCACAGGCTGGCGGAATCCGACTTGAAGGTGGTCACCAAACGCGCGCCCACGGCCGAAGAGCGGCGCGCGCTTCTGTTTGCATGGAAGGTGTGCAAGCACGTGAAATCGAACGCGATTCTTTACGCGCGCGATGGGCAAACGGTGGGCGTGGGCGCGGGACAGATGAGCCGGGTCGACTCCTGCAAGGTGGGAGCGATGAAGGCGCAGCTTCCGTTGAAGGGGACGGTGGCTGCCTCCGACGCGTTTTTCCCGTTTCCCGATGGAGTGGAGGAGATCGCCAAAACGGGCGCAACGGCGATCATTCAGCCGGGAGGATCGGTGCGCGACCAGGAGGTGATCGAGGCTGCGGACCGGCTGGGATTGGCGATGATCTTTACGGGAGTGCGGCACTTCCGGCATTAGGGGTGGGGAAGCGGGGCTTTGCCCCGCTTGGGACGGGCCGAAGGCCCGTCACCACACAGGAATCTTTCTACGCAAGAATCTTCTCCACACAAGTGGCCCCTGTACTTCCGAATTTCGGGCATATCTTCGCTTTCTGGGCCGCGGAGCCTCTGGCAAGGGTAGAATAGGGAAATCGGAGGATGGCGATTCGGCATCCAATCACGAAGCGGTCGTACTCCGCAGGACGGTTCATGAAAATACAGTTTTGGTCTGTTGTTGTTCTCCTTAGCGGGTCGTTAATGATGGCCCAGAATGTGCCCGCGACCCCTGCGGATTCCCCGGCTGCCGCTGGTTCTTCGTCCCTGGGTTCTTCGGTGAACGGTTCTTCGGTGAACAGTTCTTCTGTGAACAAGGGCAAAGTGCCCGACCGGGCGGCGGCCTACTACCATTTCTGCCTGGCCCACATGTATGAGGAGCAGGTCGCGACTTATGGCCGCAGCGATTTGGCCAACAAAGCGATCGAGGAATACCGGGCTGCCATCGATGCGGACCCGACATCGGCGTACCTGACCGCGGGGTTGGCCGAGCTTTACGCGAAGACAGGGCGGATTCGCGATGCCGTCGTCGAGGCGCAGGACATCATCAAGCGCGATCCGAACAATCTGGAGGCGCGGCGCCTGCTGGGAAGAATTTATCTGCGCTCGCTGGGCGACATGCAGGCGGGCAACGGATCGGACAGCGTTCTGAAATTGGCGATCGAGGAGTATGAGCAGATCGTTCGCCTGCAACCCGACAGCATGGATGACCACCTGCTTCTGGGCCGCCTGTATCGATTGAACAACGACCTGCAGAAAGCGGAGGCGGAATTCAAGACTGCGGTGAAGCTGCAGCCGGACTCCGAGGAAGCGATCACCACGCTGGCCTATCTTTACAACGAACTGGGCGACACTGCGCGGGCGGCCCAGGTGCTGAGTTCGGTGCCGGCGAATGGGCGGTCGGCGAAGCTTTACTCGGCGCTCGGTTATACCTACGAGCAGCAGAAACAATATAAGAACGCGGTCGACGCGTACCGGCATGCCATCGAACTGGATCGCGACAATCTGGATGCGATCCGGGGGCTGGCGGAAAATCTGCTCAACGATGGGCAGAGCGATGCGGCTCTCGAACAGTACAAGGTGATCGCGGACGCGAATCCGGAAGATGCGCAGACGTATGTGCGCATCGCCGAGATCTACCGCAAGCAGGGGAAGTTCGACCTGGCGCTCGACAATCTGAAAAAGGCCGAGTCGATGGTGCAGGATTCGGTCGAGGTGCCCTACAACATCGCTTCCATCTACCAGGCCCAGGGACGCTACGACGAAGCGATCCCGATCATGAAGGATTTGCTGAAGAAATCGGAGAAGCCGGACGGCGATTATTCGGGAAGCGCGAAGAGCAACCGGGCGGTCTTTCTTGAGCGCCTGGGCACCATCTACCGCGACCAGGGAAACTACCAGGCGGCCAGTGAGACGTTCCGGCAGATGATCGCGCTGGGCGGCTCGGACAACATCGAACGCGGCTACCAGCAGGTGATCGACACGTGGCGCGAAGCCAAGGAATGGCAGAAGGCTACCGATGTTGCAAAAGAGGCGGTGCAGAAGCTTCCGACTAGCCGCGACCTGAAAATGGTACTGGCGGCGCAGCAGGCCGATATGGGCGAGGCCGACAAGGGGCTGGAGGAGGTTCGCGCGCTGCTCAAGGGCAACAACGACGACCGGCAGGTTTACATCACGCTGGCGCAAATGGAGACGCGGCTCCGGCGCTTCAGCGAGGCCGAGCAGTCGCTGGACAAAGCCGAGGCTCTAAGCACGAAACCAGAGGACAAGGAATACATCTGGTTCCTGCGCGGCTCTACCTTTGAGCGCGAGAAGCGGTATCCCGAGGCGGAAGCGCAGTTCAAGAAGGTGCTGGCGAGCGATCCGCAACATGCTTCGGCATTGAACTATCTGGGCTATATGCTGGCCGACCAGAACATGGAACTGGACGAGGCGCTGGGATACATCAAGCGCGCGGTCGATCTCGATCCGGCGAACGGCGCTTACCTGGATTCGCTGGGCTGGGCGTATTTCCGGCTGGGAAAATACGATCTGGCGGAAGAGAACCTGCTGAAGGCTTCGCAGAAGATCAACAGCCGATCCCACCGTGCACGACCACCTCGGGCGACCTCTACCAGAAAACGGGACGCCTGAAGCTGGCGGCTACGCAACTGGGAGCGCGCCCTGAACGAGTGGAATCGCACGATTGCGGCGGAGGTCGATCCGGCCGATGTGGCGCGCGTGCAGAAGAAGCTCGACTCGGCGAAGGTAAAGCTGGCGCGGGAAGACAGCAGCAAGCAGTAGATTCGTAATTGTCCGTAGAGACGCGGCTTGCCGCGTCTTCCAAACCCAAAATTCTTGTTTGCTGGATAGAGAGACGGGGCAGGCCCCGTCTCTACGCTAAACTGTCTTCATGCTCGCCGACTACGCTGTCCGGGTGGAACAATCTCGGGGACGGCGACATCCCGAGCCTTCGCATCCTTACCGCAACGATTTTCAGCGTGACCGCGACCGGGTGGTGCATGCCCGCGCCTTTCGCCGGCTGGAAGCGAAGACGCAGGTTTTTACGCGGCGCTACTCCGATCACTTCCGGAACCGGCTCACCCATACGATTGAAGTCGCGCAGATTTCGCGGACCATTGCGGCCCAGCTCGGGCTGAATACCGACCTGGTGGAAGCGTTGGCGCTGGTGCACGACGTTGGGCATCCTCCGTTTGGCCATGCTGGAGAAAAGGCGCTGGACGCCGCCATGCGCAAGCATGGGCTATCGTTCGATCACAATCTTCATGCCTTGCGCATCGCCGAAGATTTTGAGCTGCGCTATGCGTCGTTTCGCGGGCTGAATCTGACTTTCGAGGTGCGCGAAGGCATCATCAAGCACTCGCACGATTACGATCTGAAGGAGCACCCGGAACTGGCCGAGTATGCACTTGATCAGCGGCCGCCGCTCGAAGCGCAACTGATTGACCTGACGGATGAAATTGCCTACAACACGGCCGATCTGGACGACGGTTGCGAAGCGCACCTGCTGACCGTGGAGCAGATTGCCGCGAGCGTGGAGATATTTGACAGGAGCTATCGGGAGGTGCATTGCCCTTTATCCGGACGCGCCGGAGAAGCTGCAATTCAATGAGACGCTCAAACGCGTGTTTGACCGGCTGGTGAGCGACTTGATCGCGAACACTCGGGCGCGGGTCGCGCAGGCGGGGGTGCATTCCCTGGAGGCGATCCGGCGGCATCCGGAGCGGCTGGCTGCTTTCAGCTCCGAGGTGGAAGTGGGGCGGCGGGAGCTCAAGGATTTTCTCTACGAGAATCTTTACTTCAGTCCGGCGCTGGAAGGAGAGAAGGAAGACGCCGAGCGCATTGTGGGAGAACTTTTCGCGCACTGGATGGAGGAACCGGAGGACCTGCCGCGCAGTTACCGCGAGAAGGCCGAACAGGAACCGCTGGCGCGCGTGATTTGCGATTACATTGCGGGGATGACGGACCCGTTTATTTATCAGCAGTACGAGAAGTACGGCGAGCGACTAGCAGGGGGGAATTTGGTTCGGCCACAGCTTATTGCGAGAACGCCATGACTCTCGGAATGCCGATCTGACGTGAGTAAGCTGCCCAGTGTTCACTTGCCGTATGTCATCCGGTAGATTTTGCCTCCCGCGTCGTCGCTCAAGTACATCGAACCGTCCGAGCCGAAGACGATGCCTACCGGCCGGCCCATCCACCGGCCTTTCTTGGTTTCGCCGGGAGCGAGCCATCCGGTGATGAAGTCCTGGGCCCCGCCGACTGGTTGGCCCTTGTCGTCGAGCTTTATGCGCACAACTTTGTAGCCGGTGGGAACGCTGCGATTCCAGGAGCCGTGGAAGGCTACGAAGATGTTGTTGCGATATTCGGGCGGGAACATCGTGCCTTCGTAGAACGCCAGACCGAGCGGGGCGGAGTGGGCCTGCATCTGGACTTTGGGCTCGATCACGCTCTGGCAGCGATTATCGCCGGGCTTGGTGAATTTGGGGTCGGGGACGCGGTCACCGTAGCAGTAGGGCCATCCGGCGTCTCAGTGCCGCCGCCGCCTTTTCCCAAATCGTAAATCGTCTCGGGAGGGAGATCGTCGCCGAGCCAGTCGCGGCCATTCACGGTTACCCAGACCGTGTCGGTCTTGGGATTAACGGCCAGCCCTACGGCATTGCGCAGGCCTTTGGCAAAAATCTTCTGGCCGGTGCCATCCGGATTGAACTCCATGACGGTGGCGCGGCGCGGGTCTTTTTCGATGCAAACGTTGCAACTCGATCCCGCCGAGACATACATCTTGCCGTTGTGGAACAGGAGGCTGCGCGTGGAATGGCCTCCGCCGGTCGGCAGATCGGTGAGAGTCTTGGGATTGGTTGCGCGCAGATTCGCCTCGTCCCAGTCATAGCGGCGGACTTTATCGTTTTCGGCGACGTACAACTTGCCTTCATAGAAGGCGATGCCGTGCGGCTCGTTGAGGCCAGAGAGAACATCGACTGTTCGCTCGGCTTTGCCGGTGTGCCGGGGATCGGGAAGCGCGACCACCTTGCCTTCGCCCGATTCGCTGACCAGCAACACGCCGCCGGGAGTGAACGTCAGCATGCGGGCGCCATCGATATTATCGGCAAAGACCGCGATGTGAAAACCATCGGGCAGCTTGAGTTGATTCAGGTTGAATGGAGTCTTTCCGGCGTGCGCGACCAAGGACAGGAGAACAGGCAGGAGGAGAATCACAGAAGTGCTTCGGGAAGTACTTATTGAAGTACTTATTAAAGATCTTTTCATAAGCGATAATGGGATTGATGGCGGCTGTGGGCCGCAGGATGCTTGAATCGAAACGAGATGAGGATTGCCGCTCGTCCGTTCATTTTCGCATTCTCGCATCGCATTCCGGCAATCCGCCATCGGGCCTGGTTTCTCTGGCCCACGCAGTTTTTATACCGGCTCCGGCCAAAATTACCGTTGGCGGCTGCGGTTGAACGTTAGCGGCGCTTTGGCATATCGATGAAAATAAAGCACTTAGCGAGCACGATTTCGAGGCGCGGCATTTGGCATCCAAACTGTTTATATAAAGGCGGACCGGCAACGGACTACTCTTGAGGCAACAGCTGCGTCGGTTGGTGCTTCTGAGTTTCGTGGATTTCAATGACGCAATTAAAAAGCGCGCTACAAGGCGCTCCGAGTGGAATGCCACTCCCTTAATGGAGGAAGTCTAAAATGAAGAACCGAACTCTCCTTGGTCTGTTGTTGAGCGTGATGCTGGCGGTGCCAGTTTTCGCGCAGGACAATTCCAGCTCACAGACTGCCACCTCTCCCAACTCCGCCTCCCAGGCAACAATGTCAACCAGCAATCAGAGCGGCACGAAGGCGGATTCTGCCACCGGTAAAGAGCCGTTACAGCCCGCGACTCGCGAAGGTTTCTGGGGACACATGAATCCATTCGCGCGCAAGAAATATGTGGCGCGCCAGACCGAGCCGATTCGCGACCGCGTGAACGAACTCGATGAACTGACAGCTTCCAATACCAAGGCGATCCGGGACACGGACGCCCGCGCGCAGCAAGGAATCCAGATGGCTTCGGCGAAGGCCAATGAAGCCGATCAGCATGCCATCGATGCCGGGAACAAGGCGCAGGCGGCGCAACAGACGGCCGACCAGGCAAGTACCCGGCTGAACACGGTCGAGTCGGTGGTCACTAACATCGACCAGTACCAGCCGACCACGCAAACCGAGATTCTTTTCAGATCCGGCCAGACCGTGCTGAGCAAGAATGCGAAAGAAGCGCTGGATGAGATGGCAACTCCGCTGAAGGACCAGCGCGGGTATGTTGTCGAAGTGCAGGGCTTTTCGTCCGGTCACGGACAAACCGCGATTGCCAGCTCGCAGAAGATGGCCGAGTCGGTAGTGCGCTACCTGGTGCTCAACCATGACATTCCGGTTTACCGCATCTATCTGGTGGGCATGGGCAATGCGCCGACCCCGGCTACGACAGCCGAGGGAAATGCCAAACCAAAGCGGATCAACGGTGGCCGCGTTGAAGTCAGCCTCTTGAAGAACAACCTTGAGCAACTGGCCTCAACGAATTCGACGTCTAACCAGCAGCAACAGAAATAGCCAGCAATAGAGTTGATCCTCCCCTGGCAGAAAGAGCCTCCCGTGCAAACGGGAGGCTCTTTTTGTTCCCTCTTCCGCGCCGGGATCTGAGAGTCAAGCCGGTATCGTGCTAAGCTGTCCGCGAACTTCATTGTGGAAGTTGGAATCGTGGGGACTGGATCATGGAAACGCTGTTCTTCTTTCGCACACCTTCGCCGGTCGGACCGCTCTTTCTGGCCGCTTCGACAAAGGGCTTGGTGCGCCTCGAATTTGAAGCGCGGATGATGAAGCTGGACTCCAAAACAATTCAGCTCTGCGAGTCGAAAAAAACGCTCGCCCCTTACGTTCGCGAACTCGACGAGTATTTCGGCGGCGAGCGGCGCGAATTCACGATGCCTCTCGATCTCCGCGGGACGCCGTTTCAACTGGCCTGCTGGCAGGCTCTGCTTGCGATCCCCTACGGCGAGACTTGCAGCTATGGCGATATCGCCCGCGCCATCGGACACCCCCAGGCCTTCCGCGCGGTTGGCATGTCCAACAACCGGAATCCGGTCGCGATCGTTGTGCCATGCCATCGCGTGATCGCATCCGGAGGATCGTTGTGCGGCTACGGCGGCGGCCTCGACATCAAGCGCCAGTTGCTTGACCTGGAGCAGGCGCACGTTCGTCCTTGTCTTCCGTTGGGAATCGGCGCATAATCCGCCCGATCATTATCTGAAGTCAGTATGGTCATTCGAGGGGATGTCCCGTGCTGCCCAGCGTTGATTATTCCGTCACCGTACCGGTGCCGGTCGATGTCGCGTTCCACGCCTTTCAGAATCTCGATCGCCTGCTGAATCGCGGAATCTATGAACAAGCCGTCTGGACCGAAGGCGCGCCCTGGGAAGTTGGCAGCCGTGTGCGCTACCTGCTGGTGCAGCCCGTGCGCGCCACGATTTCAGCGGTTGTCATGGCAATCAGTCCTCCCCGCTCGATCGATCTGATCAGCCACGCTCTGGGGGTTACCGCGGAGCAACATGTTTCGTTCGGCCCCGATCTCAAAGGAGGCACGCGCATCCGGATGACCTTGAACCTGATTGGGAAGTCGACCGAACTCTCGGAAAGCGAACTGCAGAAGGCCGCTACGTTTATCACTCGCGATGCGCTCGACACGGTGGTCGCGTATTGCCAGCAGCGGCGCGCCAATTCGGCTCCCGGAAAATAATTTGCTCTCCTGTTTGTGATCAAATGGTGGCGAAGCGCATCGCGGATGCGAAGTGCGCGGTTTGAGGAATACTTGCGTCCTACGATCGAAACCCTGAGTCACGGAATTCGCGCACGCCAGATTTCGCCCGCCGAGCTCACGCACGAGTGCCTGGCGCGCATCGAAAAGCTCAATCCGAAACTGAACGCCTTCATTACTGTTCTGGCGGAGTCGGCGCTGGAGGAGGCCCGGCGGGCGGAGCAGGAGATTTTTCGCGGCAACTATCGTGGGCCGCTGCACGGGATTCCGATCGGGCTCAAGGATATTATCGACACCGCTGGCACGCGTACCACGGCCGCCAGCGCGCTCTTCAAAGATCGCGTTCCGACAGAGGATGCCGAAGTGGTGCGGCGCCTGCGCGCCGCCGGAGCCATCATCCTGGGCAAACAGAACCTGCACGAGTTCGCCTATGGGGCGAGTTGTCTTATAAGTTCATACGGCGAAGTCCACAATCCGTGGGACACGGCGCGTCTGGCTGGCGGCTCATCGGGTGGATCGGCGGCCTCGGTCGCTTGTGGTATGGGTTTTGCCGCTGTTGGCACGGATACTGCGGGGTCGATTCGCCTGCCCGCCGCCTATTGCGGCGTGGTGGGACTTAAGCCTACCTATGGACGCGTGAGCGCGCGGGGCGTGGTGCCGCTGTCGTGGTCGTTCGATCACGTTGGCCCGCTGACGAATTCGGTTTGCGATGCAGGGCTGATGCTGCAGGTGCTGGCCGGCTACGATGCGGGCGACCCGGCAAGCATCGATATGCCGGTCGCCGATTACACGTGCGATCTCGGCGAGGAGATACGGGACCTGCGAGTCGGTGTGCCACGGGCGTTTTTCTTCGACGATCTCGATGCCGAAGTGGCCGCAGCGGTCGAGCAGGCAATTCAGATTTTTCGGGAACTGGGGGCCGAGATTCGAGACGGCATCCGGCTTGAAGTGCCGACGGACCGCACGCTTTCGAGCGCCGAATCGTATGCGTATCACAAGAGCTTTGTGGAGCGCTCGCCCGAGCTTTACCAGCCGGCAACGCTGGCGCGGATTAAATCGGGGGAGAGGATTTCGGCGGCCGATGTTCTGCGCGCGAAGCAAGAACTGGCCGCCAGCCGTGAAGCCATCCGGAAAATATTTGATGAAGTGGATGTGCTGCTTACGCCGACTGTGCCGATCCCTCCGCCTTCGATCGCTGACTTGATGAAGCATCCGGATAATTTGCGGCCGGCTGAACTCATGATGCTGCGCAATACGCGTCCGTTTAACGTGTGGGGAATTCCAGCGATTTCGCTTCCGTGCGGATTTACTTCCGATGGCTTGCCGATTGGGCTGCAACTGGCCGGGGCGGCTTGGAGGGAAGAAGTGGTGCTGCGGGCGGCGCGGGCCTATGAGCAGGCGACGGTGTGGCATGAGAAGAGGCCAGAGCTTTCAGAGGCATTAATTGCAGAAGCCGAACAATTTTGGCGTGAGTTCGGCCACTGCGCTTCAACTCCAACTACTTCACACTGTCACCCTGAGCGCAGTGGCCATTCTTGAATTTATTGGCCACCGGAGTCGAAGGGCCCCTACTTTCTGTTATGCCGCGTGATCGCAAGACGTACTGCGTGTATGAATCATGTATGTCGGCCCTCGACTTCGCCATGACCTGTCCGGAAGCGTGATTAGTAAGACTTTTGCGTGCGGCGCCGAGTAGGTCTAGCTGGATCTCTCGGGAACAGTAAATACGACCCTCTTCATCTTTCTGCCTACATCCGTAACAGGAATCGGCCACTCGGCGACAGTTTAACCGCAGGTTCTCGATCGAGTTCCGTTTATCTGCACGGCCTTCTCCTTGATCTTCCGTGCAGCGTCCGTTCCGATTGCGCAAATCCCGGTTGAAAAATAGCCCGTCCAGTACGAGCCTAACGTCATCTTTGTTGAACACGCCGCCAGATCCGCACTTTTGGAGCGTATGCGAGTGGAAAATCCGAACTTTCATTGGCGATATGTCTCTGCGTCTTCTCACGTGCATTAGTCGACTGGAACGATTCGGTATCATCCTGCGCCTCGCCTTTCTGAAATTGCTTGGCCCAATCCTCGGCGGCCTTCGTCGCCGCCTCCGTCGAATGAAAATCGCCACAATCGACCGCGCCAGCTCCTTCTTCAGCGCCATTGGATGCGCCTTGCCGTTCGCTGACGTCCGTTTTCACTTGCGCGATCTGCTCTGTGCGCACGTCCGTCAGCAGTTCGTAGTAGCGCCACATCATGTCATCGGAAATCGACATGATTTTGCCGTACATTTCCAGTGGCGGCTCGTGGATGCCAATGGCGTTGCCTAGCGACTTCGACATCTTGTTGACGCCGTCGAGGCCTTCCAGAATCGGCGTGGTCAGGACTACCTGCGATTCCTGCCCATAGGCGCGCTGCAGTTCGCGGCCGACCAGCAGATTGAATTTCTGGTCGGTGCCGCCCAGTTCGACGTCGGCTTCGAGCGCCACCGAGTCATATCCTTGCGCCAGGGGATAGAGCAGTTCATGCACCGCAATCGGCTTTTCTTCGTGAAAGCGCTTGTGGAAGTCTTCGCGCTCGAGCATCTGCGAGACCGTGTATTTCGCACACAGACGGATAAAATCCTCGGCGGAAAATTTCGAGAACCAGCGGCTGTTGAAATCGACGACGGTTTTTTCCGGGCTGAGAATCTTGAAGACCTGCGCCTTGTAGGTCTCGGCGTTCTCCACAATCTGCTCGCGCGAGAGCGGAGGCCTGGTCGCGGAACGTCCTGTGGGATCACCGATCATGCCGGTGAAATCGCCGATCAGGAAAATGACGGTGTGACCGAGGTCCTGAAAATGTTTCAGCTTGCGCAGCAGAACGGTGTGGCCCAGATGGAGGTCGGGCGCGGTGGGATCGAAGCCAGCTTTAACGCGGATCGGCTTGCCCGTCTTGAGCGAGCGTTCAAGCTTCGCGCGCAGTTCGGACTCTTTGACGATTTCCGCTGCGCCCTTTTTTATATAGGCCAGCTGTTCATCGACCGGTGGGAAGTTTGACATGCGTTTTGATTATAACGATCTAGCCGCGAGCCACGAGTTTCGAGCCACGAGCGAGCCCATGTGGCAGTTTCCCTCGAAGCTCGTAGCTACTGACGGAGGTAGAAACTCAGCGCCGCGTCTCCTTGTTCCAACTTTCGATATCTTCGCAAGCGTCCGAACTCTTCCCCCGGATCGAATCTTTTCTCGTGCTCGGCGATAACTATGCTCGATTCGTTCAGCAGGGTTGATTCGGCGAGCGTCGTCAACGTCTTGGTATATTCGTCGCGCAGCCGATACGGGGGATCCAAGAACGCGAAATCTGCAACGATTCCAGCACTCTCCCACTGCCGGAGCGCTTTTGTCGTGTCGGCCTTCACGATTTGAAATCCGCTGACGATCCCCAGGGATTTTAGATTCACTCCGATTAGCTCGGCCGACTCCTTTGATGTCTCCGCGAAGCGGACCATGCTCGCTCCACGGCTCAGTGCTTCGATGCCGACCGCGCCCGTGCCTGCGTAGAGATCGAGCCAGGTTGTTCCGGCCAGGGCATCCGGATTGCCCGCGCAGAGCACGTTAAACAGCGTTTCGCGCAGGCGGTCGGAGGTTGGGCGGATGTCCATGCCGCGCAATGAACGCAGCGGACGGCTTCGGTATTGGCCTGCGATGACTCTCATGATTGCCGGTTGCGGACCTCAAACGTATTCCCAAGCCTTTGTACCTTCGACTCCAACATCCTGCAACTATCGCGCTCGCGCAGTGTCTAAGTAGATAGAATAGCTGCAGGCATGTCTATGCGTAGCTGGTCCATCCCGGTCGGTCGGCTGTTTGGAATCGAAATCCGAATTCACCTTACGTTCCTGTTCCTTCTGGTCTTTGTGTGGAGCACGGAAGCGGCGGCGCAAGACGCAACCGCCGCGCTGCGCGGGCTGGCCCTGGTCGGAATTATTTTTGGCAGCGTCGTACTGCACGAATTGGGACACGCGCTGGTGGCTCGCGGATCGGGCATTCCGGCCAAAGGCATCATTCTCCTGCCGATCGGCGGAATCACGGTGCTGGACGAAGCGCATGCGATTCCGGATCCAGTCAACGCGTGGAAACGCGACATTCGCATTGCGGTGGCCGGGCCGGTCGTCAATCTGGCGATTGCGGGATTGGCGGCGCTGATTCTGTTGGCGGCCATCCCAGGATTTTCTTTGACGGCACGCCCGCTGATGCACTCGAGCGCTTTGTTGCGCAGCATTGTTTGGGCAAACGTCTATCTCGGATTGTTCAACCTGCTGCCCGCGTATCCGATGGATGGCGGGCGGGCGCTGCGCGCGATCTTCTCGCGCCGGGTTGACATGGTGCAGGCTACGCAGCGTGCCGTGCGCATCGGCCATGTTTTTTCCATTTTGTTCATGATGGTCGGGATGCTCATGAGCAACTGGTGGCTGGTGATGCTCGGGTTCTTTCTTTTTGTCGGAGCGCAACTCGAAGAACGGTCGGCAGTATTTCAATCCGTTCTGCAAAGCGTGCGGCTGGAGGAGGTCATGCTCACCGATTTCGCAACGCTCTCGCCCGCTGACACGCTGGAAGATGCGCTCGAAAAGGCCGTGCATACGCTGCAGGACGATTTTCCGGTGGTGCGCGGCAGCGACATGGTGGGTGTCATTTCGAAGCAGAAAATTCTGGAAGCTCTACGCGCCGAAGGCAACGGCTACGTGCAGGCGGTGATGAACCGGATCTTCGACGTGGCCGCGAAGCAGGAGTCGCTTGCCTCCGCCTTCCGCAAGCTTTCCGCGCGCAACCTGAGTATTATCCCCGTGGTCGACGAGCAGCACCTGATCGGGATTGTGACCCTGCAGAACCTGATGCACTCGATGGCGCTGCTCGCGGAGAGCCGCAAGCTGCGGCGGGAAGCGCTGGATGCGTAGGAAAGGTCAGAGGTAAGAGGTCAGATTGCAGAGGTTAGAACGCAAGAGCGCATTCGGCATCGACGAGCTTGGGATTTTAACCTCTGAAATCTGACCTCTGACCTCTGACTTCTGACCTGATCTTTGGATAGACTTCTTGCGCGGCCCGCACGGCGCTGCCGAATTCAACCTTTCTCTGGGTAACATCCGCGATTACCTGTTCCAGCGCACCTAGCACCCCCACCGTGTCTAGATAGTCGTAGTAGCCGATGTGGGCGATGCGGAAAAGCTGTCCCTTCAACTCCGCATTGCCATTGGCCACCACTGCACCAAACTCTTCGCGGAAACGTTTGCAGATAGCGGTGGAATCAGCGCCCGCGGGCGCGGCAACCGCCGTCAGCGCGGCGGCGGGAGAGAACTTGGCGAACAGCTCCAGGCCTAACGCCTGCACGCCCGCGCGCGTCATGGCCGCACACATTTCAGCGTTGGCGATCAGGGCGTCGCGCCCGGCTGCGAGATTTCCTTCTCCCATCTGGCGGACATAATCGAGGGCAGCAGCGAGTCCGGCGAAGAGCGCCGTCGCGGGAGTCGACGAAGTCTCTGCCTTGGCAGCGGCTTTTCTTTCTTTGCGCAGGTCGAAATAAAAGCGCGGGGATTTTGTCGTCTCCATGCGTTGCCAGGCGCGCTCGCTGATTGCGCCATAGGCGAGGCCGGGAGGAATCATCAGCGCCTTCTGCGATCCGCCGATGATGACGTCGATGCCCCATGCGTCGACATCGAGATGGGTGGTGCCGAGGCCGGTGATGGCATCGACGACGAGCAACGTATCAGGCTGCGTTTTGACGAGCTTGGCAATGGACTCGACGTCATGGCGCACGCCGGTGGAACTCTCCGTCGCCTGCACATAAACGCAGCGGATGTCGGGCGCAAGGTTGGCGCGGACGGCATCGAACTCAAAGGTTTCGCCATAAGGAGCGGTCACTGTCTCGACCGCGCAACCGAACGCCTTGGCCAGAGAAGCCCAACGCTCGCCGAATTTACCGGCGGTCAGAATCAGAACCTTGTCCCCGGGCGAGGTCAGGTTCGAGACCGCGGATTCCATGAAACCGGTGCCTGAGGAAGTGAGCACGAGCACCTCGTTTTTCGTGCCGATGAACTCCTTCAGATCGGCGAGCACGCGCGTGAACAGGGCGCGAAAGTCGGCTGTGCGGTGGTGCATGCCATAGGAAGCCATCGCCATCTGAGCGGGCGGTAGCAGGGGCGTGGGGCCGGGAGTGAACAGCCTATTCTTTTTGAGCATGGGATTCTCGAAGGAACAGGATATTCGATGGCGCTCGCTTCGGGAAGCGATTGCAGAAGTCAGAGGTCAGAATGCAGAAGTAGCCGCGAGTTCCGAGCCGCGAGCCACGGGCAACCAGGTGCAAGGACGACTCTGGTTCGATTGCTCGAAGCTCGTGGCTCGTGGCTCGAAGCTCTTCGCGTTCTATAATCTGCGCATGCCCCTTATTGACCAAATCCAGAAAGACATTGTGGCCGCCATGAAGGCGCGCGAAGAGGCGCGGCTATCGACGCTGCGCATGGTGAAATCGGCGCTCAAGCTGCGTGAGGTCGAAAAGATGGCGCCGCTCGACGACAAAGAGTCGCAGCAGGTGCTCTCGACCCTCATCAAGCAGCGCAAAGACTCGGTCGAGCAGTTCACCAAGGGCGGACGCCAGGAGATGGCCGACAAGGAAGCGGCTGAGATCAAGCTGATTGAGACCTATCTGCCGAAGGCGGCGGGTGAAGAAGAAATTGTGGCGGGAGTGCGGGCGGCGATTCTCGAGATGACCGGTCCGCTGACGATGAAAGATATGGGCACGGTAATGAAGGCAGCCATGGCGCAATTTGCCGCGGCGGGCGTGCGGGTGGATGGGAAGGTGGTCAGCGAGGCGGTGAAGAAGGAGCTTCAACCAAGGTGAGTGCGGGGCAGTTTTGGGAGACATTTCGAACTTTCTTCGTTTGGGGACTCGAAGCTTGGGTCCTGCCGCCCATACTCGTCGTCGGTCTCCTTTCAGTGTTGATTATTGTTACTGCTTACTCATTTCGTCGACGACAAATCAGTTCATTTTGGCAGCCATCATACTGGTTTGTTTTTACACAGATTCTGTTCTATCCGCTCATGATTGGAGTGGCGGCTAGATTTCAGGGTGTCCTCAGAGGACCCGACCAAAACCCTCGCACCAATCCCATCGGCGATCATCTTCTAGATGTACTTCTTTACACGTCACTAGTAACGGCTTGCTTCTGGATCTATCGCATGAAAGGAACCCGCTGGCTCGCTCTTGGACTTGTCATCTTTCAAGAAAGAATCTTGTACGGCGCCCTGTTTATCGCTGGGATGGCTGTTAGCGGCGATTGGATTTAGCATCCTTCTAATACGCGTCCTTCCGATGCCGGAAGGAATGCAGCACGACTTCGTTGCCGAAAATGTCGTAGCGCAGGCGATAATCTCTCCACCGCACGCGCCATTGTCCTTCCCCTGGTTTCAGTCCCGCGAGTTTCCTGATTTTGTGCCGCGCGCTGCGGTTGTGGGGATCGTCGCTGAGAATCGAAATCAGTTCTTCGAGGGCGCGGACGAGGGCGGCGTCTCTCTTGCTGATCGCTCGGAATTCCCGCTCGAACGTGGGCGTGGTGAGGACGCGAAAGGGTGCGGCCATGGTGTTCTAGTCTTTCGTTCTTACTTCTTTTTGCGCTTGCCGCTCGGAGTTTTCAGTTCAGCCAGAAATTGGTGCGCGTTTCGCGCCGCTCCGCGGCGATACTCATCCGCGCTCGTCTGGATTTGCTCCTTCACTGAGCGGTTCTGCATTTCGAGGTAGTCTTCCAGATCATCCACGTGCATAAGACCGACGACGGGGATGCCGTCCTTCTCGAGGATGAAGACTTCGCGGTTTATGTGAACGCGGCGAACCACTTGGCCGAGGTTTACACGTGCTTTGGTCAGAGGAATACGGTTTACGACGGTTTTCATACGTTGATTAATGTTAATCAATATTGATTAGTTTGGCAACTTACTTCCCCCGTTGCCACTCCCGGTAAGCTTCGCTCTTCCCCATCCCGCGCTCCTTGGCAACTTTCTTCAGCGCAGACTTTTCATCCGCGTTCTCGGCGGCCATGATTTCGCGGACGCGCTGCGCAACCGTGAGCTCGGAGCTCGCGGCTCGCGGTTCGGAGCCGTCCTGCTTGGCGATTAACAGGGTGATTTCGCCTTTGACGTCTCCGCGCGTCTTCAGCTCATCCAGAATTTCCCCTGCCCGGCCGCGCAAAAATTCCTCGTGCAATTTGGTCACCTCGCGGGCCACCACCACGTGACGATCAGTTCCCAACACCTCGATAACATCTGCCAGCGTCTCCAGCAACCGGTGTGGGGCTTCGTAGAAGACTTGCGTTCTGGGCGACTCGCGCACGCTCTCGAGCAACTTGCGGCGCTGGCCGGACTTGTTGGGGAGGAATCCGCTGAAGCGGAAAGAGTCTGTCGGCAGGCCGCTGGCTACCAGCGCAGCCAAGTACGCCGACGCTCCGGGGATGGGAACGACCGGAACGTGGTGGCGAATGGCAAGGGTGATCAGTCGGAAACCGGGGTCGGAGATGCCGGGCATGCCTGCGTCGGTAACGAGGGCGATTTTGGCTCCGCCTTCGAGGTCGACGACCAGTTCGGCAGCCTTCGTCATTTCGTTATGCTCGTGATAGCTGACGGTGCGGGTATGGATTCCGTAGTGGGTTAGGAGTTTCTGGGTCTGGCGCGTGTCCTCGCAGGCGATCAGGTCGACTTCCTTGAGGACGCGCAGGGCGCGGAGCGTGATGTCTTCGAGATTGCCGATGGGAGTGGCTACGAGGTAGAGAGCAGAGCCTGGGCCCAGGCTACCGCGGTCATTGGTGAGTTCGGGTTGGGTTTCCGTCGGCATACTGCAAGTCTAGCAAGAAACCTCTTCACCACGGAGACACAGAGACACGGAGAAAAACGTGAAGGACGTCCTTGCGACTCCGCGTTGCTGTGGTGAGAACGCAGCGGAATTGAAGGGCAAGAATTCGAAGCTGCCGGCGTCGAACCATGGAATGCAATGTTCTGCTTCGCTTTTTATTCGCTTCATGATAAACTGACCGAAATTGTTGTGACAGCCAACACTTCCCGCTCCAGCCCGCGGGTGTAGGCTACGACGTAACCCGCATTCCAGAATTGAAAATACAGGAGCAGCCATCATGGCGGATGAACGCAGCAGAGTCAGATGAGCGCGCGAAGGCAATCGAACTCGCGTTCTCACAGATTGAAAAGCAGTTTGGCAAAGGGTCGATCATGCGGCTGGGATCGAAGGAAGCGATCGTACCGATCGCGGTGATCTCGACGGGCGCGATTTCATTCGATGCGGCGCTGGGCGTGGGCGGCGTGCCGCGCGGGCGCGTGATTGAAATCTTCGGGCCGGAATCTTCCGGCAAAACGACTATCGCGTTGCAGGTAATTGCCGAGGCGCAAAAGACGGGCGGAATGGCGGCGTTTGTGGATGCCGAGCATGCGCTCGATCCGGGCTACGCGAAAAAGCTGGGCGTGGACGTGGACAACCTGCTGGTGTCGCAGCCCGACTATGGCGAGCAGGCGCTTGAGATCACCGAGGCCCTGGTGCGCTCGAATGCGATTGACGTGCTGGTAGTCGACTCGGTGGCGGCGCTGGTGCCAAAGGCCGAACTCGACGGCGAAATGGGCGACAGCCACATGGGATTGCAGGCGCGGCTGATGTCGCAGGCGCTGCGCAAGCTGACGGGAACGGTTTCGAAGTCGCGGACGTGCCTGATCTTTATTAACCAGATCCGCGAGAAGATTGGGGTGATGTTCGGCAACCCGGAGACGACGACCGGCGGGCGCGCGCTGAAATTTTATTCGTCGGTGCGCATCGATATCCGGCGGATTGCGGCGATCAAAGAAGGCGATGTGGTGGTCGGCTCGCGGACGCGCGTCAAGATCGTGAAGAATAAAGTGGCCGCGCCATTCCGCGAATCGGAGTTCGACATTCTCTACGGCGAGGGAATTTCGCGCGAGGGCGACCTGCTCGACCTGGCGGTGAACAACAACATCGTCGAGAAGTCGGGATCGTGGTTCAGCTACAAGGGCGAGCGCATCGGGCAGGGACGCGAGAATGCGCGGGCTTTCCTGAAAGAGAATAAAGACACGCTGGCAAAGATCGACGCCGAGGTACGCAAAACTCTGGGGCTGGTAGCTTCGGCGGCTCCCGTGGCGGCGGCTCAGGCCGCGGCTGCGCCCGCGAGCGGGAAAGTGGCGACCATGCCGACGGCGGCTCCGGAAGCGGCGAAGATCCCGGCGGCGAGACGATAGCGCCTTCGAATTGCTCCAATGAATGGGACGGTCGGGTCGAATGCAGCCAGAACCGCTGCATTCGGCTCTCCTGGAGCCTATCCGATTGCCATCCCCGTTTCGCCCCGCATACAATCTAGGTCTTGTTCGCCGAGGCCCTGTGAAGCGCATTAAAGCCATCTATCCCGGATCATTCGACCCTCCCACCAACGGCCATCTTGATTTGATCGAGCGTGGCAGCAAGATTTTTGATGAACTGGTGGTCGCCATTCTGCGCAATCCTGAAAAAGATCCGCTGTTCAGCGTGACCGAGCGGCGCCAGATGCTCGAGTCCATGACGGCAGAGTTCGACAACGTTTCGGTCGACACTTTTCATGGGCTTACCGTCGACTACGCGCTGCGCGTCGAGGCTCAGGCGATTCTGCGCGGGATTCGCGCCATCAGCGACTACGAATATGAACTGCAGATGGCGTTGATGAACCGCAAGCTCCAGTCTGGACTGGAAACTGTCTTCATGATGCCGGCGGAGAAATATTCGTACCTGAGTTCGCGGCTGGTGCGCGAGGTGGCGGAATTGGGGGGCGCGATCGATTGCCTGGTGCCGGAGTTGGTTGCGCAAAAGCTGCGTGAGAAGATGGATGTGGCGCACAAGTTTACCGCTGCCGATGAGGCAGAGCGCCAGGAGTCAGAATTAAGGGTTGCGGAACGCATGACGCCAGAATCCGTGACTTCAGAACGAAAGATCAAATCCAGGAAAAAGAAATCATGAGTACGACATTGAGCACTATGACTCGCCCCGTCCAACTGACGGACAGGATCAACCGCATTGGACCCTCGGCAACCATGGCCGCAGTAGCGGAGGCAGAGAAGCTGCGGCAGGCGGGGATCGACGTGGTCGATATGACGGCGGGCGAGCCGCACTTCGCCACGCCCGAGCATATTAAAGAGGCTGCGATCGCGGCGATCCGGGGAAATTTTTCGAAGTACACCGCGGTAGGCGGGACCTCCGAATTGAAGGACGCGATCATCCAGCGGCACGCCACCGATTTCGGCTCGGCTTACAAGCGCGAGGAAACGTGCGCTTCGGTGGGCGGCAAGCATGCGCTTTTCAACGTGATTTCCGTGCTCGTCGACCACGGCGATGAAGTGATCCTACCCGTGCCCTACTGGGTTTCGTTCAAGGACATGGTGCGCTACGCCGGCGGCAACTGCGTGCTGGTCAAGGCCGATGAGTCCCAGGGATTCCGCGTGACCGCCGAGATGGTGGCGCGCCTGATTACGCCGAAGACGAAGCTCATTATCCTGAATTCGCCGTCGAATCCGTCGGGCGCGGTTATGAGTTCCGAGGATATGACCGAGGTAGTGCGACTGGCGCAGGAGCGCGGCATCTGGGTGATCTCCGATGAGTGCTACGTGTATCTCAACTACAGCGGGAAGAATTTTTCGGTGGGTTCGCTGAGCGAATATCGCGACCGTTTTCTGGTGGTGGGATCGCTTTCGAAGACCTATGCCATGACCGGCTGGCGGCTGGGATTTACGCTTGGGCCGGCGCCGGTGTTGACAGCCATGCAGAAACTGCAGAGCCAGCAGACGACGAATCCGACGTCGATTGTGCAAAAGGCGGCGGTGGCGGCGCTTTCTAGTTCACAGAAGTGCGTGGACGATATGCGCGCCGATTACATCGTGCTGCGCGATCACATTATTGGGGGATTGCGCGCGATTCCCGGCGTGCAGTGCACCATGCCGGAGGGCGCGTTCTACGCCTATCCGAACGTGTCAGGATTCTTTGGGAAGAGTGGGATCAAGTGCAGCGCCGATGTGGCGCATGGACTGCTGCATACCGCGCACGTCGCAACGGTGGCTGGAGAAGGCTTCGGAACCAACGAACACGTGCGGATTTCGTATGCGACGTCGATGCAGAACATCGACAAGGCGCTGGAGCGGATGCGGAAGTACTTTGGCGGGCTCTAGGGTGTGCGTGAAAACTCGTCTTTTGCCCCGTTGGGGCAATTTTCTACTTTCACCCACGGCTTGCGCCGTGGGCTGCATTCTAGCGCCGCTTCTCGGTTTAAGACCTCGGAGCTGCTTCATTAGGCATAATGAAACTCGGGTTCTGACGCATACTCGATAGCCGTCGTAATCATTCCGTGGGACGCAAGCAAGATCGCATGACCCAACTCTATCCACTTCTGATGTCGCCCGCGTTCGATCCGCGCCCCTGGGGCACGCTTGATCTCGCTCCGATCTATCCCAATGCCAAGTTCAACGAAAAGATCGGCGAGGCGTGGCTCACCGGCGACGACTGTGTGGTGACCAATGGCGCGCTCGGTAATCGCAAGCTCGCCGACTTGAGCAAAGAATTCGGCGCTGAACTCGTCGGCATCGGCAGCACGCGATCCGCAGCGCTTTCCGCTGCTGCTGAAGTTTTTGTTTCCGGAAGAAAAGCTTTCGGTGCAGGTTCATCCTGATGACGCCACTGCGCAGCGCTTCGGCGAACCCTGGGGAAAAACGGAATGCTGGTATGTGGCCCATGCGCGTCCGGGATCGCAGATTGCGCTGGGCCTGAAGCCTGGCGTCACGCGCGCACAATTCGAGCAGTCGATCCACGAGAAGCGCGCCGAGGAGTTGCTGAACTGGATCAATATCTACCCGGGCGAGATGATTTACGTTGCGGGCGGCACGGTGCATACGCTCGGGCCGGGAGCGGTGATCGTTGAGACGCAGCAACAGTCCGACACTACGTATCGTCTTTACGACTATGGGCGGCCGCGGCCGCTGCATCTGGAGCGCGGGCTCGCCTCGGTGAAAGAGCAGGTGGCATCGGGCAAGGTGATCCGGCCCGCGCCAGTCAATATTGATGGCGGCAAAAACCGGCGGTCTGCGATGATTGCGGCTCCCTACTTCACTGTCGATCTGTTCGAACTGAAGGATCCGCACGATTTTTCTACGCGCGACGCGTCGGGCAAAGACTCGGTGCAGATTCTGGTTGCGGTGGACGGCTGCGGGATCGTCGAAGCTGCCGGCCTTGCACCGGTGATGCTATCGAAGGGAGATGCGGTCGTGATTCCCGCGAACCTGGGCAGATTCACTGTGCGCCCGCAATGGGCTGTCGAGTTTCTGAAAGCTTTCGTGCCCGGAACCGAAGTGCTTGAGCCTGCTACCCGGCTTTAGAACCTTCAACCACAGAGGACACAGAGGTTCGCAGAGGAAGAATCCCATGTGTGACCCTGCGTTCCCTGTGGTTAAGATTCTTGCCGCGAGATGATAGGCTTTGAATACCTGTGAAGCCGGATTCTCACTTTTATCCCGTAATACTCGCCGGAGGCCGGGGCACGCGTTTCTGGCCCCTTAGCCGGAAGCGCCGCGCCAAGCAATTGCTTGCGCTCGATGGCACGCAAACAATGATCCAGCAAACCGTCGCGAGGCTCTTGCCGCTGGCGCCCGCGCGTCAATTTTGGATCATCACAAACGAAGATCTTCGTCCGGCGATCATCCGCCAGCTTCGGAAGCTTCGTCCGCAGCAGATTGTCGCCGAGCCCGCCGGACGCAACACCGCGCCTGCTATTGGTCTCGCTGCGTTTCTGCTGTTGCGGCACGATCCCGATGCCGTGCTGGGCCTGTTCCCTTCCGATCATGTGATCGCCGAGCCTGAGCAATTCCGCGCCACCCTGAACACGGGTGTTGCGATCGCGGCCACCGGAGAGAATATTGTGGTGCTCGGGATCCGACCGACTCGTCCTGAAACCGGCTACGGATACATCGAAGCAGGTTCGCCCGATGAGCTTGGTGCATTACGTGTGCGCCGGTTCACGGAGAAGCCTGACCTTGATCGTGCACGCCAGTTTGTGGATGCCGGCAACTATTTCTGGAACAGTGGCATGTTCTTGTGGCGGGCCGACACCTTGGCGAATGCCTTTCGCGACCATTTGCCGAAGACAGCGGCGATTCTCGAACAGATTGCGGCTAGCTACGGGACGCGCAAGTTCGGGGAGACGTTCCGCAAGCTTTATCCGAAGTGCGAGAACATCAGCGTGGACTATGCCCTTCTCGAACCCCGCTCCGCCAAAGGCGAAGGGCAGTCGCGCATCTTCTGTCTGCCGTCCGATTTCGGATGGAACGATCTTGGCTCCTGGACCGCGCTGCATGAGCACCAGCGCGCGAAAAGCAATCCCGCGGATGGAAGCCTCTTCAATGCGTCAGGCAGCTTTGCCTTCAATGCCAAGAACAATTATGTTCATGCTCCGGGCAAATTTGTGGCGGTGGTCGGTGTGGACAATCTGGTGGTCGTTGAAACCGACGATGCGTTGCTGATCACCACGCTCGACCAGTCGCAGGATGTGGGCAAGGTGGTGAAGCATCTGAATGAGAAGAAGTTGAAGAAACTGGTGTGAGAAGCGTCATTCGTCGATTTCGTCGTTCGCTATTCGTCGCTCGCAGGAACCTTTTGGATTTTCTATCCAGCGCTGCCGGGCTGCGGCGGGGGCTAAATTTGCGAACCGAACGATGAACAACGAACGACAAACGGCGAATAGCGAACGACGATTCTGCGAACGACGAACGACGGACTCATGACCGACATCAAATTCGGAACTGACGGCTGGCGCGGCATTATCGCCGACGATTTTACTTTTGAGAACGTGCGCCGCGTGGCGGGCGCGATTGCCTCCTACGTTCTCAAGCATGAAGATCCCAGCCACGGCATCATTATTGGCTATGACACGCGCTTTGCCTCCGATCGCGCGGCGCGCGCTGTGGCTGAGGTAATCGCGGGCGCGGGGATCCCCGTGCGACTCTCTAACGATTACCTTCCCACGCCGACAGTCTCCTTCAATGTGAAAAAACTCAGCGCGGCGGGCGGCGTGATGGTGACGTCTAGCCATAATCCATGGAACTGGAATGGGGTGAAATTCAAAGCCAAGTTTGGCGGATCGGCCACGCCTGCCATCATGAAGATGATCGAAGGCGAACTCGCGGCGGGCGCGATGACCAAGCACGGTGCTCCCGCAAAGATCGAAGAAGTCGATCTGAAAGCCGCCTACGTGGAAGGCGTTTGCGCATTCGCGGATCTGAACCTGATCCGCAAGGCAAATTTCAAGTTTGCGATCGACTCGATGTATGGCTCCGGGCGCGGTGTGCTGCCGGGGATTTTCGACAGGAGCGGGATTCAATACATCGCTATCCGGCAGGATGCCAACCCGCTGTTTCCCGGAATCAATCCTGAACCGATCCTGCCGCACGTGGCGCTGCTGCAGGAAACCGTCGTGAAAGAAAAATGCCACGCGGGCCTGGTGACCGACGGCGACGCGGATCGCATTGGCGCGGTGGCCGAAGACGGCAGCTTTGTGGACTCGCACAAGTGCTTCGCGGTTCTGCTGCAGTGGCTGCTGGTGCGCAAGAAGTGGCCGGGAGACGTGGTGCGGGCTTTCAACACAACGGGCATGCTCGACCGCATCGCCGCAAAGCACGGGCGCAAGTTGTATGAGTACCTCGATCGGCTTCAAGTACATCGCGGACCTGATGATGGAGCATGAAATTCTGATCGGCGGAGAAGAATCCGGGGGCATCGGATATGGCCGTTTTCTCCCCGAGCGCGATGGCATTTTGAACGCATTGCTGCTGGCCAACGTCATGGCGGAGGAAGGAAAGCCTCTGGGGCAACTGGTGGCCGATCTGCAGCGCGAATATGGGGCGCATGATTATGGGCGGCGCGATTTGCACATTTCCGATGAGATGAAGAATGGGGCAGTGCGACGGGCGGGTGATCCACGGACCACGAAGGTTGGTCCGTATGCTGTGTTACGCAAGGAAAATCGCGATGGCGTGAAACTCTTTCTCGACGCTCCCAAAAATGGCAATGGCGCCGATGCCTGGGTGCTGTTTCGGGCATCGGGCACTGAGCGGCTGTTGCGAGTTTATGTGGAGGCGGCGACGCCCGAACTGGTCACGGAGATTCTGGAGAACTCTCAACGCTTTGTTCTTCAAGGCTAGCTTGGGAAGGTTCGATTCAACTCGCGACGAAAAGCTCAAACCACAGAGGAGCACAGGAAACCCCTGAGCTTACGGCTTGGCTCAAATCGGCGATTCCGCAGAGCCCTGTTGTCGTGGACACAGGCAAACCCGGCCATTGGCCGCCGGGACCGTTGCACACAGAACCTTCGCGTCTGGCAACCGGGGAGACGCGATAGGATAATTACCAGGGGTCAATGAGCGCTACAGAAACCATACCGGTTCCAACCGATTCGCCGGAATCGCGCCGCTATAACCGCATCAAACGGTGGCTGGGCGTAGGCGATTTTGTGATCGGCTTCGGGCTGCTTGTCGTGTTGCTGGCGACCGGCTGGACTGGGACGCTACGCGACCTGGCGCTGGGAGAGCATCATGGCGCCGCACGGAACTACAGCGTCGCCGTGTTTCTCTATGTGCTGATGCTGATTTTGATCAGCAAAGCGATCGGCGCTCCCCTGGACTATTACGGCTTTCGGCTGGAACACCGCTACCATCTCTCGAACCAGCGGTTGCGGGCTTGGCTGTGGGATGAATGCAAGGGTCTGCTGATCGGGTTGGTGATGGCGACCATCGTGGTTGAGTTGATCTATTTTCTTCTCCGTCAAGTTCCGCAATATTGGTGGCTGATCGCGTGGGCTATCTTCCTGGGGTTGATGGTGTTGCTCGCGCAATTGGCGCCGGTTGTGCTTTTTCCCATCTTTTACAAATTCGAGCCGCTGGAGAATGAAGAGCTGAAACGCCGGCTGATCGTGTTGAGTGAGCGGGCAGGAACGCGGGTGCGCGGGGTCTACCGGTGGCATCTCTCGGAGAAAAGCACGAAGGCCAATGCCGCGCTCACCGGATTGGGCGCAACCCGGCGCATCATTCTGGCGGACACATTGCTGGATAATTATTCGGACGATGAGATCGAGGCGGTGCTCGCCCACGAACTCGGGCACCACGTGCACCGTCACATCCTGAAGAGCATTTTTGTGCAGGCCGGAATTACGCTCTTTGGTTTCTGGCTGGCGAATGTAGTGCTGCGCTATGCTGTGGAACAGCGAGGCATGTTCGAGACCTTATCGGATTTTGCCAACCTTCCGCTGCTGATTCTGGTTTCAACGGTGCTGTCGCTTCTGCTGATGCCGGCTCTCAATGCCTACTCGCGCTTCAACGAGCGGCAGGCTGACCGTTACTGCTTCGAATCGGTGGCGAGCGTAGAGCCTTTCATCTCGTCGATGAACAAGCTGGCCAATCAGAATCTTGCCGAGAGAACGCCTTCGCGGTGGGTCGAGTGGCTGCTCCACTCCCATCCAGCAATCACGAAGCGAGTGGCAGCCGCTGAGGTATGGGCGCGAGCGCACTAAAGCCGCCGACCTTCTGCAGCTACGGCTAAAAGAATGCGGTCTTGAACTGATTGTGGCGTTGGAGCGCCTGGTTCATAAGGGTCTGGAATTCCGGCTCGTTGTGAAGACTCTGTAGCAGCGGATCGCGCACGAAGTAGGGATAGCAGAAGAAACCGCCATCAATGCTGTGCTGCAGTATGTGCAGGGCGGAAGCTTTATCGCCGAGCTGGGCATAGGCTTGTGCAACTTTGTAGAGTCCTTCGGCGTCGCTTACGCCGCGCTCCTCGATCCTTCTCTCAGTCTGCTTCAGAAGCTGCAGACCCCTGGCATTGTCGTGCTTGATGGAGTCGCTGAGAGCTTTGCCCACGGCGGCAGGTAGCAATGAAGGGTCTCTGTCAAAAGCGTGGTCGAAGTCTTGCGCCGCCTGGTCGCGATTGTTCATGTAGTATTCGGCGAATCCACGGTAGAAGAGAATGTAGATGGAGTCGTTCACCGGCAGGCTCTGCAAGAACTTCTCATACTCGCCCAGGTAGAGATAGCTGTTAATCGCGGAGCTGTTGATTTTGACCTTGGGATTATTCTGGCGCGCCTTTTCGCACTCGGCCAACGATTCCTCCAGCATCCCGCCAAACCGGTAGGCATAACCAAGCTCCCAGTGCGCCTCGGCGTTGTTGGGACTGTCCCGCAACACCGACCTCAATAAGGGCACCGCCTGCTCTACTCGGCCGGTATCGGTAGACAAGTTCGCCATGTAGATTCGCGGTTCAACCAGGGCAGGATTGAGGGCGATGGCTTTTTCATAGGCCACCTGGGCCTTACCGTAGTCCTCCCGCCCGCCGAACTGGAGCGACGCATTCGTTGTATAAGCCCGACCCAGATGGGCCCAGGCAGGCGCATAGTTGGGCTCAATCGCCGTGGACTTCTCAAGCATCTCGATTGCCGCCCCAAACTGATTCAGAGAGTAAAAATCGATTCCCCGAAGGTAGTACTCATAGGCTGCACTGCTGATCGGTTTCTCCGGCTTGAGATTGGCCGCCTCAGCGGGCGAGAGGCTCAACTCCAGTTCCTTGATAATCTGCTGGGCCACGCGATCCTGCACGGTCAGCAGCCGGTCATACTTCAGATCGATGGCCTCCCGCCACAGAATCTTGTCGGGCTTCACATCGATCAGTTGAGTGGTAATCCTGAGGTCATCTCCGTCTTTAAGGAAGCTGCCTGTCAGCAGCGTATCGACGTTGAGATCGGCGGCGACTTTTTTCGGATCGATGATCTGATTCCGATATTTGTCGACGGAAGAGGAAGGACGAATGGTCAGAGCATTGACATAGCCCAGTTTTGTGATGATTTCATCGGCCAGGGAGAACCCAAGGAAATCGGTTTCGGGATCGGGTTTGAGATTTCGAAATGGCAAAACAGCGAGGCTGCGGGGTCGGGCGGCGGTGGGAGGGGCGTTTGATTGTCGAACATAGAGGTATCCGAGAATGCCGGCAATCGCAACGAGCAAAACAGCCGCTCCCCCAATCCATTTTCCGCGTGGAAAGCGCCATCCGGAATCTGAGCGGGAGAGACAGCAGCCGCGGGAGTTCGCCAATCGGATGTCGTCTTCACCCGCTCCGGCACCGGACCGCCGCGCCGCGGTGATCTTTGTAACTTGGCCTGAAACTCCGCTTCCTTCCTGAAGTCCTGCAGATCGATGAGCAAGTCTCGCACAGATTGATAACGAGTCTCGCGGTCCTTGCGCAATGCTTTGCTGATGATGCGCTCGACTTCATAGGGGAGTTCGGGAGCAAACTCGAGCGGAGGAGGCGGCTCAACTTTGAGGATTTCGGCGATCACATCACTGGTGGTGCCACCGTCAAATGCGGCTCTTCCCGTGACCAACTCGTAGATCACCGACCCGAGGCTGAAAATATCGCTGCGCGCGTCCACTTCAAGTCCTCGGGCCTGCTCTGGGGACATATACTTCGCGGTACCCATCACCAACCCGGGTTCACTGATCGAAGACGTCAACGTTGACGCATTGAGACGGCCGGTTCCCCCAACTCGCTTTTCGCTCAACTTTGCGATTCCGAAATCAAGCACCTTCACGATTCCGTCGGTCCGAACGATGACATTCTCGGGCTTGATGTCGCGATGGACGATACCGGAATTGTGAGCAGCGGCCAAAGCGCTCGCCATTTGTATGGCAATGTCGAGAGCAGCATCCAATGGAAGCCTGGCCACTGGCCATCTTCTGGCGCAGTGTTACGCCCTCGATGAACTCGGAGACAATAAAGCGCATTCCATTCGCCTGGCCGAATTCATAAATCGTCAGAATATTGGGATGGTTCAACGCTGAAACCGCGTGCGCCTCGTGCTCAAAACGCCGCAGCCCTCGTTCGTCGAGGGTGAGATCCGGCGTAAGCATTTTGAGCGCCACCTTCCGCGGAAGATTTGTATCCTCTGCCAGGTAGACCTCGCCCATGCCTCCCGTGCCGAGCAAGGAGATGATTTTGTAATGCCCCAACTGGGTGCCGGGAGCCATCATCTCGCGGCGTTCATCGCTCATCATCCGATGCGCCGCCTCGACAACGCGCTGGTGCAGGAAGTCCGCCGGTTGTTCGGAGGAAGCGAGCAGGGATTCGATTTCCTTTCGCAGGGCCGCGTCGCCCGCGCACTTGTTGTCGAGAAACTCCGGGCGCGCCTCGGGTGCTAAATCGAGAGCCTCATAGAACAGAGCCTCGATTTGCCGCCAGCGATTGGACGAGGAAGACGTCACCACGCAATCCTACAATACGCGTCGTCAGGTGCTTACAGTTTATGCACGGAGTAAAGCAACTTCGTCGGGTGATTTCTTATTTTTGCATTCTCAGCAGAATTTTTTCCACTCGCCGCACGTCATCCTCGGTATCCACGCCCACGGTGTCGAAGGGCGTTTCCCCCACGTAGATCGGAACCCCGTTCTCAAGGAAGCGCAACTGTTCGAGCCGCTCGCTGCGCTCGAGCGAGGACTCGGGCCAGCGGACGAAATTGTCGAGCGCAGCTTTGCGATATCCGTAGAACCCGAGATGCTTGTAGTACTGAGGGCAGATACTATCGCGGTCATGCGGGATGGTAGCGCGGGAAAAGTAAAGGGCTCGGCCCGAACTGCCGGTGACCACTTTCACGGCGCTCGGATTGTCTATATCCACGCTGGTTGCGGGAGTTTTCAAGCGTCCCCACCTCGACCTCCGGATTGCGCATCACGGCGACCAGGCTTTCGATATGCTCGGGCCGGGTGAGCGGTTCATCACCCTGAACATTCAAATAGACATCGGCGGGGATCGCCGTCGAGATCTCGTGTACGCGCTCGGTTCCCGAGCGATGGGTCGGGGACGTCATGCGAACTGCAAAGCCTTGTTGTTCGCAGAAGCGCAGTATTTCTTCGGAATCGGTTGCGACGATGACTTGCTCAAGTTCTGACGAGCGCCGCACGCCCTGATAAACCCGCGCGAGTAAGGGGACGCCGGCGATCTCGCGCAGCATCTTGCGGGGCAGGCGCGTCGAAGCCAACCGCGCTGGAATGACGGCGACGACTTTCATGGACACCAGTTTCGCATGCGGCCACGGTTTGAAGTACGCGCCGGGCTGCAATTCATGGCCAATTCGTTTGACAATCTGGGAGGCGTTCGCTATCGTAAACGCATGCTTAGAGCAGCTCACCACCATCATCATCACGCGCACGGCGCGTGGGCGGTGGTGTTCGGCTGAGCTAGCGTAACACCCGGAAAAGTTTCGAGCCCGCTGACGCAATCCAAGCTCAGCGGGTTTCTTGTTTTTGCGCTCCTTGTTTTTCGGGAAACGGTCAGGAAGGTATGTATGACAGGCGAGATCGATTTTGACAAGATGCAGGGCCTGGCGCCGGCGATCGTGCAGGATGCGGCCAACGGTGAGGTGCTGATGCTGGGCTTCATGAATGGCGATGCCTGGGAGCGCACGCTCTCGACAGGCTATGTGACATTTTTCAGCCGGACGCGCAACCAGCTTTGGACGAAGGGGGAAACCTCGGGCAACCGCCTCAAGCTGGTTTCGGCCACGACCGACTGCGACCATGACACGCTGCTCTTGCAGGTGGAGGTTGAAGGCGCGGGCGTGGTCTGCCACGAAGGCACGCGCTCCTGCTTCACAAAGCCGCTTTTTCGCGACGATACCCAGCGAAAGAATACAGGCACTCGGGCGGTGCAATTGTGAAGATCCGGCTCGGCATACCGAAGGGTAGTCTGCAAGAGGCCACCATGCAGTTGTTCGCCCGCGCCGGCCTCCCTGTTTTCATCACGGCGCGCTCGTACTTCGCAACCACCGGAGACCCGGAAATCGAGTGCATGCTGATTCGCGCCCAGGAAATGGCGCGCTACGTAGAGCACGGCGTGCTTGATGCTGGGCTGACGGGCCTGGACTGGGTGGTGGAGAGCGGGCTCGAAGTGGTCACCGTTTCCGATCTGATTTATGCCAAGCAGAGCCGGGGCAAGGTGCGGTGGGTGCTGGCCGTGCCCGAGGATTCGACGTACCAGCGCGCCGAAGATCTCGGCAACCTGATCGTCGCGACCGAACTCGTGAATGTGACGCGCAGATATTTTCAGAACAAGCAGGTTGCGGTGCAGGTGGAATTTTCCTGGGGCGCGACCGAAGTAAAACCTCCGATGCTGGCGGATGCCATTGTCGAGGTCACGGAAACGGGCAGTTCTCTGAAAGCGAACCGCTTGCGCATCATCGATACGGTGCTGGAATCGAATACCCAGATTATCGCCAACAAGACGGCGTGGCAGTGATTCCGCAAAGCGCCGCAAGATCGAGAACCTGGCTCTGATGCTGCGGGGCGCGATGGATGCCCAGGACCGTGTGGGCCTGATGCTGAACGTCCGCAAAAAGGACCTCGCCGCCGTGCTCGCGGTTTTGCCGGCGCTCCAGAAGCCAACCATTTCAACTCTCAGCGATGAGAATTGGCTGGCGGTGAATACGGTGATCGAGGAATCGCTGGCTTGGGAGATCATTCCTCGTTTGAAACAGGCCAATGGACAAGGGATTGTGGAGTATCCGCTTAACAAGGTGGTCTTGTGATGCGCATTCTTTCGGGAGCGGCGGCTGCGGCGAGCGTGCGAAAGATTGCAGCCCGTGGATCGCGCTTTGAGGAGGTCGAACCTGCGGTGCGCCGGATCGTTGCCGATGTGCGGCGCCATGGCGATCGCGCTGTGCGCAAATATGCAGAGCGTTGGGATGGACTGCAGCCGGGAACATCTTTGCAGGTCTCCGCAGAGGAGATTCGAGAAGCGTGGAAGTCAGCGCGGCCCGAGTTGAAGGGATCGTTGCGAGCAGCGGCGGCGAATATACGGCGCTTCTGCGAAATGCAAAAGCCTCTGGAATGGATGCGCACGCGTCAAGGAATCTCGGTGGGGCAGTTGGTGCGGCCCTTGAATTCCGTGGGCTGCTATGTTCCGGGAGGGCGCTATCCGCTGATGTCGACTTTGCTGATGACGGTGATTCCGGCTCAGGTTGCGGGCGTGGAAAATATCCGCGTGGCCTCGCCGCAGCCTCAAGCGGATGTGTTGGCGGCTGCGGCGATGCTTGGCGTCGGGGAAATTTATCGAGTTGGCGGCGCACAGGCAATCGCTGCGTTCGCCTATGGGACCGAGAGCATTCCGCGTGTCGACAAAATCGTCGGACCGGGTAATCTCTATGTCACTGCCGCCAAGAAGCAGGTTGCGTTCGACTGCTCGATCGACTTTCTGGCGGGGCCGACTGAGGTGGTCGTTGTCAGCGATCTTGGGTCGCCCGAGTTTATAGCCGGGGACCTGATTGCACAGGCGGAACATGATCCGGAAACGCTAGCGGTTTTTATTACCACGCGCCGCGATCTCGCCACGCAAGTGGCGGGATGGGTGAAGAAATACTTGACGAAGAACGCCGTGGCGCGCGAGTCGATCCGCCGCCGCGGCGTAATTCTGCTTTCAGCCTCGCGCCAGCAGAGTTTTGATTGGGCGAACGAAATCGCCTCGGAACATCTTACCGTCGACCGTGCGGATCTCAAGTTGGTTCGTAACGCCGGCTCGGTTTTTGTCGGCGACTATTCGCCGCAGGCGGCGGGTGACTATGCATCTGGGCCGAATCACGTTCTGCCCACGGCCGGAGTCGCACGTTTCCGGGGCGGCCTCAGCGTTTTGGATTTTGTAAAAATCATCAGCGTGCAGAAGCTTTCGCGGCCTGGCTTGCGACGAATTGCTCCGTATGTTGAATTGCTCGCCGAGACAGAAGGATTGCAGGCGCACGCGCAATCGATTCGAGCCAGATGTGAACGTGTGAGGAATGGCCATGCTTAAAGCGCGCGACGCGGTACGCAATCTGCCTACCTATCATCCGCCGCTCGGCGGTCGGCGTGGGCTGCGGCTCGACTTCAACGAAAATACCCTGGGCTGCTCGCCGCGAGTTTTGGGGCGATTGCGCGAACTGACCGCGGAGGAAATTGGCTGTTATCCGGAGCGCGAGCCGCTGGAAGGGATTGTGGCGGCTCATCTCGGCATCAAGCCTGATGAATTGTTGTTGACCAATGGCGTGGACGAAGCGATCCACCTTCTTTGCGAAACATTTCTTGAGCCTGGCGACGAAGCGCTGATCGTTGTGCCGACGTTTGCCATGTACGAAATTTCTGCAGCGGCGACCGGAGCACGCGTCATCGCCGTTCCTGCCGTGGAAAATTTCCGTTTTCCAGCTTCGGAATTGCTTGCCCGAATCAATCCGCATACGCGGCTGATTGCGATTGCCAATCCAAATAATCCCACGGGCGTGGTAGCGGAGCCAGCCGAACTGCTTGAAATCGCGCGCCGGGCGGCTGAAGCGGCGGTTCTGGTGGATGAGGCCTACTTCGAGTTCTACGGACAAACGCTGCTTGGGCTCTGGCACGATCTTCCCAATCTATTTGTCGCGCGGACCTTTTCGAAAGCTTACGGAATGGCGGGGCTCCGCGTGGGAGTGCTTTCAGGAAATGCTACGCATATTCCGCTGGTGCGCCGCGTCGCTTCTCCCTACAACGTGAATGGAGTGGCGCTCGCCTGCTTGCCGGCAGCTTTGGCGGATGAAGACTACGTCGGTCAATATGTCGGCCAGGTTCGCGAGGGACGGGCGAAACTGCAACATGAGTTCAGCAGTTGGGGACTTCCCTACTGGCCGAGCCAGGCTAATTTTGTGCTGGCGAAATTCGGCGTGATGAAGGATGCGTTCATCCGGTCGATGCGCGAGCGCGGCATCCTGGTGCGCGACCGCTCGCGCGACCACGGGTGCGAGGGCTGCGTCCGCATCACGCTCGGTACGGCAGAACAGACGGCTCGTTTGCTAGTCGCGCTGCGAGCGGCGCTGGCGGAGATCGGCGCAAACGAGGTAACGGCAAAATGAGAAAGGCAGCGATCCATCGCACCTCCAAAGAAACCAATATTCGCGCCGAGTTGGTCATTGAAGGAAAGGGCCGGTACAAGATTTCGACTGGAATCCGATTCTTCGATCACATGCTGGAGCTCTTTGCACATCATGGCGGATTCGATCTCCAGTTAACGGCCAAAGGGGATCTCGATGTCGATCAACACCACACCGTCGAAGATGTCGGGATCGTGCTGGGCCAGCTCTTCGACAAGGCACTGGGCGCCAAGCGCGGGATTTTGCGTGCCGGATATTTCCTGATGCCCATGGATGAGACGCTGGGCATGGCGGCCGTCGATTTTTGCGGACGAACATCTGCCATCGTGGATACCGGGGTTCGGGTGCGCATGGTGGGTGACTTGCAGGCAGAACTGGTGCACGATTTCTTTGAGGGCTTTGCGCGGGGCGCCCGCGCCAGCGTGCATGCGCGTGTGCTCTATGGACGGTCGAGCCATCATAAGATCGAGTCCTTGTTCAAGGCATTTGCGCGCGCTTTACGGGCCGCCTGCTGGCGCGATCGCCAGATGAAACACCTTCTTCCAAGTACGAAAGGACTGCTCTGATGATTGCGGTGGTTGACTACCGCGCGGGAAATCTCACATCAGTAAAGAAGGCGCTCGACCATCTGGCAGTGGACGCCGTCGTAACGCGGGAACCGGGCGTAGTCGCCAAAGCAGACAAGATCATTCTGCCGGGGTCGGCCACTTCTCGGCAACTACGATTTTGGAACAGACTGGCTTGCGCAGCGCAATCTTGCAGAGCGTGGAAAAGGGAACGCCATTTCTCGGCGTCTGCGTAGGAATGCAATGGATGTTCGACTCCAGCGAAGAGGCGCCGGCGATCCCTGGCCTTGGGTTGATCGCTGGAAAGAACGAGCGCTTTCCAGCGAATGTAAAATCGCCGCACGTAGGCTGGAATTCGCTGGCCTGCAATCAGGCTTCGCGGCTGTTTCGGGGAATTCCTTCGGGCTCATTCGTGTACTTTACGCATTCCTATCGGGCTCCGGTTGTGAAGGCAACCGTGGCGCGGTCGGAATATGGCGGCGAGTTCTCGGCTGCCGTTGAGCAAGGACATTTATTTGGGGTGCAATTTCATCCGGAGAAATCGGGAGCGATCGGCTTAAAACTACTGGAGAATTTTTGCGCTCTTTGAAGATGCGAACGGTGATGCTGGCAATCGGATGCTGACGAAAAGAATCATTGCGTGCCTGGACGTTACAGGTGGACGAGTCGTGAAGGGCGTGCAGTTCCAGCAACTGCGCGACGCGGGCGACCCAGCTGAACTGGCGGCGGCTCATAGTGAAGCCGGGGCCGACGAAGTTGTGCTGCTCGACATTTCTGCCACTCATGAGAAGCGAGCCACGCTCGTCGACACGGTCCGCAGGACGGCGCACCAGTTATTCATTCCATTCACAGTCGGGGGTGGAATCCGCTCGCTCGACGAAGCGACGGCGGTTTTCGACGCCGGCGCCGACAAGATCAGCATCAATTCCGCCGCGCTCGCAGATTCATCTCTGATCACATCGATCGCCGAGCGGTACGGCTCGCAGGCTGTGATCGTGGCGATTGACGCCAAGCGCACAAATGGCGAGGCGAGATTCGAAGCATATACAGGAGGCGGAAGAAAATCGACTGGCCGCGACGCGATCGCTTGGGCGCGCGAAGCAGAAGAGCGCGGAGCAGGGGAAATTCTGCTTACTTCGATGGATTGCGATGGCACGGGCACGGGCTTCGATTGCGAATTAACTCGCATCGTCTCCGAGACCGTGCGCATACCGGTGATTGCGTCCGGTGGAGGCGGGGACACCCAGACTTTTCTCGATGTGTTTCAGCGCGGACGAGCCGACGCAGCGCTGGCCGCGTCGATTTTTCATTTTGGCTTGCGCCATCTTGCCGATCTCAAGCGGGAATTGCAAGGCGCGGGCATCCCGATGCGGTGGCCATGCTGATCCCTTCGATTGATTTGATGGGCGGCAAGATCGTCCAGCTGGTACAAGGCGAGCGCAAGGCCCTCGAGTTCGACGATTTCGAGGAGTGGATCGCGCGCTTCTCTTCGTTTCAGCTGGTTCAACTCATCGACCTCGATGCCGCGATGGGCAAAGGTGACAATCGAGCGCTCGTGCGCGAGTTTGCGCAGCGTCTTCCCTGCCAGGTTGGCGGAGGATTGCGCAGCGTTGAGAGTGCGCAAGAGATGCTGTCTACAGGTGCGCAACGCGTGATCCTCGGGTCCTCACTCATTCGCAATGGTCAACCAGACTCGGCATTCGCCGAGAACGCGGCTCGCATGGTGGGTTCGGAGAAGCTGGTCTTCGCCATCGATGCCAAGCACGGCCGGGTCGCGATCCGAGGCTGGCGTGAACTCACGGAGATGACTCCTCTGCAAATGATCGCAATTTTGGAACCCTGGTGTGCGGCGTTCCTCTATACACATATCGACACGGAAGGCCTGATGCAAGGCATTCCTCTCGACGTTGTTCGCGAACTGCGAGACAGCACCAAGAAGCAACTGATCGTCGCGGGAGGCATTACAACTCGCGAGGAGATCGACCAGCTCCACGCCATGAACGTGGATGCGGTGGTCGGCATGGCGATCTACACAGGCAAACTGAAACTCGATGTTACGGGTCGCACGCAAATGGAGTAAGTCCCTCGTCGAACGAACGGCCGCGCGCGTAACAGTTCGACACAATATTTGCATTCGCGTTATTGTCATGCACTTGCGGAAATCAGCGGAGCCCTTTCTAGGACCGATCGGTTTTTTCAATTTCCATTTCTCTGTTCAATTCGGTATCAGTAAGTAAGTTACTCTACAGGGGTCCTTGGTGGGCATTAAGGAAGATCAATCAGAGAGTGATCCGAATGGCCAAACAGGACACAAGGAAACCGCGCAGCCCAGTGATCGGCGAAGCTGACCTTAGCGATCTGCTGGAATTCGTTTTGGCATTCGATCAGGCCGTGGTGGAGTTTTCCATGAACCTGTACAACGTGCATGAGCCTGAAAGAGTCGCAATACGAGCGCAGAACCGGCGTCTCCACGAGGCTCTAAGAGAACGGCCCTACCCTTTTATCCCTGCTGCTCTCCCATTGCGGCGCCCCAAATATCGACGTCTTCCCGCGTAAGAATCGGCGAGTCGCTCGACGAGATGGCTGTATATTCAAGCACGCCAACTTCGTTTAAGAAATGTGACCTATCTCTGTCCCGCGGACGGATCCGCTTGGTCGAGATTCATTTACAGTATTCGTAAATGAAATTCTTTCTCTGCATGTTGTTCCTGCTCTTCAATATCGGCAAAACTGGCGCTCAGAATGCTGGGGCACAGTCCATGTTTGACGTGAACACCGCTGAGCGGTTTGCGAATCTGGCACTCGCGTGCGTTCACAAGGAATATCCCAACAAAATCAGTCACAGCTTGAATAGCGATGCCGATGTGGCCCCGCCGCGCAAGTTGACTCCGGCGTTCTACGGTTGTTACGACTGGCATTCTTCGGTGCATGGACATTGGCTGCTGGTACGGCTACTCAGGACCTTCCCCGATGCCGGTTTTGTGCCGTCTGCACGCGAAGCGCTGCGCCAGAGCCTGACCGCTGAGAACATCGATCAGGAAGCGGCCTACCTGCGGACTGAGGGACGCGCCAGTTTCGAACGCCCCTATGGGCTGGCCTGGCTGCTTCAACTGGTTGCTGACCTGCGCGAGTGGAACGACCCTCAGGCGCGCGAGATGGTCGTGAATCTCCATCCCCTGGAACAGGCTGCGCTGGAGCGCCTGACGGACTGGTTGCCCAAGCTCTCGTATCCGGTGCGAATCGGAGAACATTCTCAAACCGCCTTCTCTCTCGGATTGATGCTGGATTATGCACGCGCCACCGGTGATACGAAGTTTGCTGGTCTGGCGGAATCGAAGGCGCGGCAGTTCTATTTGGCCGACAAAAACTGTCCTCTTGCCTATGAGCCCTCCGGGGAGGACTTTCTTTCGCCCTGTCTTGGCGAAGCGGACGTAATGCGGCGCGTCCTGCCGAGCGCCGAGTTTGCCCGCTGGCTCGGAACTTTTCTGCCTCAGATTGGCGAGTCGAGAGGAGCCGTTGCATGGCTGCAACCAGTGGTTTCGCCCGATCCCAGCGATCCAAAGCTGGCGCATTTGGATGGGCTCAATCTGAGTCGCGCATGGATGCTGGAGGGCATCGCTGCGGGCTTGCCGCAAGGAGACAAGCGGCGTCCTATGATCGCTGCGACCGCCGACGCGCATCGACGCGCGGGACTGGCCGCGGTCACTGGCAAGCATTACGAAGGTGGCCATTGGTTGGGGAGCTTCGCTGTCTATCTGGTCACGCGGCGAGGCGTTCCGCAGAAGTGAGATGCCGGCAGGGATTACGGGCAGCAGGCAAGAAGAAGATGAGTGCCGGTTAGCGCGGGGACTCATTCGCCATGGGTATGCAATTTCCTGCCATCCTTGTGCGCTCTTGTGTTTCGCTATATATTCGCCGCGTCGAGGCGAGCTTGCAGCCTTAAAGCAGGGAACGCCTGTGCTGCCTCAACCCAGTTCCAATCAGCACTCAGGCCGAAAACTCCAAAGGCAAAATGCTGGAATTGTCTGTAGCACTTAAGCTCTAGCCTTTTGGGCTAAGCCAGGTGGGCTCTTGAAAACGACGCCTGAGAGAGTAAAGTTTGACCAGCGCCACCAGACTGATCGTCCCCCCACCGGCGCATTCCAAAAGAAGGATCAAAACAAAATGAAGAGAGTGGGATTGTTGCTATTTCCGATGCTGGCGATCGCCCTGCTGATGGGAGTCGCTTCTGGGACAGCGGCGGCGCAAGCCGTAACCCCAACGGGTAACAATAGTAACTACTTTGTTATCTACTACGCCAATAACGTGGCCGCTGCCCCGGATGCCACAGTGCGTGTCATAAACGACGGCGACACCGGCGGCAACCTTTGGGCGGACTTCTACGTTTTCGATGACAGCCAGGAATTGTCGGAGTGCTGCGCCTGCCAGATCACGCCCGACGGGCTCCTGGCGGAAGACGTGAAAACCGAGCTTACCGCGAACCCCCTGACCGGCAAGGTACCGACGCGTGGCGTGATCAAGGTCGTCGCGTCTTCGACGAGCGATCCGACCAATGTAGTGCCGACGGCCGGGCTGCATGGATGGGCGACCCTCATCCAGGCTCCTACCAAAACAACCTTTGCCATCACCGAGGCCGCGTATGGCCGACTCGAACCTGGGCACCACGGAAAAGAGCCTATTGCAAAACCTGTGTTACTACTCTGCGCTGTTGAGCGGATTGCCTTGCACCTGCACCCCGGAAGACCACGACTTTTAGTCCTTTCGGTCTGAGCGGAGAGCAGCAGGCATAATATTCCAGACGCCAGGTAGAACTCGCTGGCGTCTGGGCCCTCCCCCTTTTTTGTACTGCAGATTCTCGACGCCACATTCTGGTTCAGCAGTGAATCGCGGAATAGGGCAGCGACAACCTGCTCGTAAGACTTCGCCGGTCGCGTAAGACTTGGCGAGGCGCCTCTACCAACACAATCTACTTCACTACCTGTCTCTCTGATCGACAATCTGCGCCTTCCGATGCCGCGTTTGCACCGTAAATTGGTGTGCTAGTATGGGCTTACCTCTCATGGCGGTGTAGCTCAGGTGGTTAGAGCGACGGTCTCATAATCCGTAGGTCGTAGGTTCGAGTCCTACCGCCGCCACCAAGCCCTTCAACGACTTGCAGGAGATCCGGCGGGACCCCCAAATTCGCATGGTTGCGTGGGAGTTGCGGATTTTTGAGGAGTTGTTTCCGCCTCGGGACTCCGTCAAGCTCGTCCTCCGAAGCAGCCGTTGGCATCGCGAATCAGGTGGCCGTAAATTTCGACTGTAACCAGAATGGAACTGCGCCCCCAGTGCTCTCTCGTGTAGACAACCGCAGCTGATTTTTCAGTGTCCTGTTCCCGTCAGCGCGACCGTGCTTTCTCCGCTTGCCACATTGTCGGTGACGATCAACGTCCCGGTGCGCGCTCCCTTCACTGACGGATCGAAGGTGACTGAGATGGTACAACTCGCCGAAGCCGCCAGAATCGCCGGACAGTTGTTCGTCTGCGAGAAGTCTCCCCCATCCGCCCCAGCGACCGAAATGTTGCTGATGTCGAGCGGCGTCTGACCGCTGTTGGTCAGTTGCACGGGCAAGGTCTTAATGCTGTGCACGGTCACTGTCCCAAAGGCCAGCTTCGTCGGGCTGAACTGCGCCACCGGATCGATCACATTGCCGGTCAACCCAACGTGTTGCGGCATGCCGACCGCATTATCCATCAGGTTCAGCGTCAACGTCAGTGTACCCTCGGCATCGGCCTTGAAAGTCACATCGATAATGCAGCTAACATCCTGAATGTCGGCAATGCAAATGCCACCATCGGACAATTCACGGCCCTATGCGCAGGCGCAAGCATCGTACGGTTGCACCCCTCACCAGATTGTTTTTAGTCCGAACTGGATGTGGCGCGCTCCTCCGGAACCGACAACCGGATTGGACGCGGCGATGTCGGTGGTGTATTGCGCCAGACCGACCGTAGAACCGTCCACGAGATCGCTGTCGATTCCAGCAAAATTAGGATGATTCAGGACATCGAAAAACTCGGCTCTCGCCTCGAGCGTCACACGCTCAAAAAACTTGAAATTCTTTATGACCGAAACATCCCAGTCAACGTAAGCCGGACCGCGAACGATATTCCGTCCCATGTTGCCGAATGTGCCGGTGGCGGGTGGCGTAATTACGGCGCTGCCCTGCTGATAACAGCCATAATATGCCAGGTTCGACAGCAGATCCGGGGTGGTAGCCTGGGCCACGCAGGCAGGATTCACCGTTCCATCGGGGATAGTATGGAATGGGCGTTGATTTTGACCAGTGGAGATCCCCGGGATTCCCCGCAAAATTCCAACGATCATTGAATTCTCCGGTTCCGCTGATGTCGTCGACGTCATCGTAAAACGGAATTGGCTCGCCGGTTTCGGCGGTGAAAATACTGTTCATTCGCCAGCCTTGCAGCAACTGGGCATAGCCGTGGCGGGAGGGTAATTCGTAGGTGGTCGCGAAGGTGAAGCGGTGGCGGATGTCCGTACTCGCGTTGCCCCGCTCGGCACCCGGGTTAGTGCTGTCCTGAATGCTGAACGAACGATTGGAACTGGCGTCATCGATGGAGTGAGCGAAGGTATAGCCGGCCACGAAGTAAAGACCTTTGCGGGCGCGCTGTTTCATCGTGACCTGCAGCGAATGGTAGATGGAGTTATCTTCGTTCCCGAGCATGTCGATGAAGCTGAGATACGGGAACTGGTTGAGGAACGGACGGCCGGATTGTTCGTCCGCATTATTCGCCTGATCGACCGCGTAGTTGTTCTGGTTAATGTCGCGAATGCTGTAGAGGCGGTTGCCCTTCGTACCCACGTAGGCGATGGTAAGGGCGGCGTCCTGCCAAAGAGCCTGTTCGAGGTTGAGGTTCCAGTTGGTGACGAATGGAGTCTTGATGTTGCGGTTCACGCCGAATACCGGGCACGCAAAGTTTGATGCCAGGAACATACGAGCAGGACACGGCATTGGGAGAGAGATTGCCGAAGATCGGCCCGCCCGCTTGCCAATTTGTCGTTAGTAAAGAACCGGTCGGTGCATATGTGGTCGCATCGATCGTACCGGGCGAGGCGATCGGGTTGCCCATTTATGTCCGTCAACGGCAGTCCGGTCGGAATCAGCGCCAGGCCTTGTGCTTGGGTGCTGTTCTGTCCGATGAAGACGGAGATGTGTGGAATCTCATAGATAATTCCGGCGCCCGCTCGGAGCACGGTTCTTCCGGTGCCAGAGACGTCGTAGTCAAACGAGAGGCGGGGAGCGAAGTTTTTGTAATCGGTGTTATAGGGCTGGCTGATCTGCTTTCCAACCTGGACCATTCCCTGCGCGGGATCGAAGTTCGCCAGCAAATCATGGCGCTCCTTGATGGGCAAGCTGAGATCGTAACGCAGTCCGGCATTCACGGTCAGCCGAGTAGACGCACGCCACGAATCCTGAATAAAACCGCCAAATGACTTCTGACTTACAAAGCGCTGGCTATTGCCGACCGCTACGTAACCGTAATCGACGTTGCCGGCCACGAAGTTTTCGAGCGCGGATGCGCCTGTCGTATCGGGGGTGTCTGCTGAACCTGGCGTATCCGGGGCCGTAGGTATCACGCAGGTTATTGGTGCTGCCGGTGCGGAATTCGCCGCCAAAACGCAGGTTATGTTTGCCGATGACGTAGTTGACTGTATCGGTGAACTGCAACGTTTGGTTGGGAGTGGTATAGAGGGGCCAACTTCCGTTGCCGCCGATGGTGTGGCTATTAAATCCGGAAAGGCGAATCTCCGGGAGTCCGAAATCGGTTGGATTTGTAACTCCCGTAATGATGCCGAGGGAGGCCGGATTCAGGTTGTGGTCGGCAACGTAAACTTCCTGCCAGAAACGGTTGTAGCCGACGTGGAATTGATTGGTAAGGCGCGCACTGGGCGTCCATACCCACGCACCACCCAGCACCTGGGCCCGGGTTTGCGCCTGCGAGAGGAACAGGGGATTCAGTACATTGACATCTTCTTCGGTCTGGGCGCTATCGCCGATGAAATAGGTGGCGGCGAAGGCGTGTCTCTGCGAGGGATGGTAATCAATTTTTACAATTCCATTATCGGCGCGGTTCAGGTTATTGAAGTCGGTATTAAGAGTAGTACTCGGCCCGGGATTGTAAGGAAGAAACGCGGCTAGCTTGACGCTTATGGGACTGCACGGTCCATAAGTTTGAGGACCGGTAGGCCCGCATTCCGCCAGTGCGTCGGCAATGCTGGACGTGGGATCACCGATCGGAACGGAGACCGGGGCAAATACTTGAAGCGGATTTCCCACCTTATCGCGCACACCCTCATAATTGCCGAAAATGAAAAGCTTATCTTTTACTATCGGCCCACCAGCGGACGCGCCAAACTGATGGAGGTTGATGGCGGAGACCGGGGCCGGTGGCGGGTTAAACCAGTTGCGGGCATCGATGGCGCTATTGCGATTGAAGTAATACGCTGATCCATGGAAGGAGTTGGTGCCGGACTTGATACCGACGTTGATAATGGCTCCGGGCTTCCAACCGTAATCAGCTTCCGGGCTGGATTGGATGTTGAATTCCTGGATGGCGTCGATGGGCAAGATCGTGGCAGGCGTTCCCTGTACGCCTTCCGCATTAATTACCGTGGTGCCGTAGTAGGCGTCGTTGTCGTCGATTCCGTCGACGATGAAGTTGTTGGCCTCAGGACGGTTTCCGTTGGCGGTGATGGAGAGGAAACCACCGCCCGGTTCGCGCTGAATGCCGGGCTGAAGCACGGCGAGGTTCTGAAAATCGCGCCCCTGCAGGGGAAGCTCGTTGATCGCCTCATTAGAGAATGTTTCGCCTAGAACATTGGAAGTAGTTTCAACCATGGGAGCTTCGCCGCTGATATTCATGGTCACGGTGGTTGCCCCAGGTTTGAGCTGGACATCGACACGCGCATCCTTGGCGACCTCCAGCTGAATTCCCGTGTGCTGGACGGTCTCGAAACCAGAGGCCTGGACCGTAACCGAATATGGGCCGGGCTCGAGGTTAGGGGCAATGAACTCTCCCGCAGTCGTGGTTGCGACCTTCCGCGAGATCCCGGTTGCGGTATTGGTAATCGTGACTGAAGCACCACCCACTACCGCACCTGAGGAATCGGTAACGGTTCCGAGAATGCGTCCCTGATAAGTTTGCGAGGTCAGAAATGGTGAAGTGACCAGTATTGCCACGATGGAGAGGACCAGCAGACGAATCGCTTTCATAGGGCTCCTTGATTTTCCCGGACCGGCTTTGGGACACGGGGAACTCGGGAACTGGGATCAGAGTCCAGCTTCGAGCTTTCCCGTATCTACCAGGAAAGGCGCCGTGCGAAACGGATGGCCGAGAAACGCGGGGTGGCGCTGCTGATTCATATTGCGGGCGACCGAAATTCTCACGCGGCGCAAGTGTCGCAGACGATGCGATTGAAGTCAAACCGCTGCGACGGCGCGCGGCATTAACGCAGAACTTTTCTATCGTTACTTCTTTCTGTGCACAAGAGACTGGATGTATTGCAAGCCCATTTCAGTAGACGGATCCACCGGCTTGCGTGCTCTCGATCTTCCCTTTTATTACCGAAAGCGAGTAGGCCACGCCCCCATCGCCCTTCCAAGCCGGCAGATCGAAGTGGCCGCCGGCTGGCACGCGATAGACGCTGACTTTGCGGAAGGTGAGGGGCTTGCCCTTTCTGCAAATGTCAGGCTTCAAAGTGGGACGGAGAAAATATGCACCTTTCCCGCTTCCCACCACCGTTCCCTTTCCGTCAGGTTCAAGCAGTACCGCGGATTTTTCGTCAACCGCTACCTCGCGTGGAGACTTGGACCATCCGTCGCGCATGATCCGCGCCAAAAACACCAGTGTGCGGCCCATCCGGTCACGCTTGGCAAAGTGCGAATCGGTCAGAAGGTTTTCGAGGTGCGGAATTTTCAGAAAGCCGCGAACCAGCGTCACGCGTTTGAAATAAGGGTCGGGGAGAACGTCGCTGGAAGCTAGATCGTTGCCATCGGGTTCGTCACCGAGTGCACCATAAACAAATTCGCCCTGCACGGCCAGACCGGCGCTGGTACCTCCGATGGGCTTGCCAGCCTCGACATGTGCGTTGATTGCCTCTTCAACCGGCGTGTCTTTCCAGGCGCGAATATAATGCGCCTGATCGCCACCGGAAATGAAGATCACCTCCGCATTTCTGATAATTTCCGCGACCGCCGGGTCCTGCGCCGCGGCCCGATCGGGAAGAATCAGCGTGGCGACCGAATTCAGCTTGCACAATCCATTGACGTAGGTGTTGTAGTCGGCGCTGCCGGTGGCGCGCAGCACGAGGAAATCGCCGCCATTGCCCTTTTGACAAAGCCAGCGAAAGGCCTCATCCAGATCGCTGCCGCCGCCCATCATCGCGGTGCCGCCCATCGGCTGCGTCTGCACGTCGTCCTTGTTTCCCAAGCGGAAGTATTGCCAGGACGTGGCCTGGCCGAAGGCCGGCGTCAGCAAAATCGCTAACGACAGGGCAAGGAGGGAAAAAGAAACGATGACGGAAACGATCGACACAGAGAAGATGCCGTGCGCACACTGTCCGCGCGCCGGATCAACAGGTTTCAGAGCGCCGCGCAGCAGGAAGACACGCTGGTTGTGATCGAGGACCGTTTCAGATGTGGAGCCCATCACTGCCGCCCATTATAGACCGGTACTACGAAAGCGCCGGGCTACCGGGTCCGCCAGACTGATGACCAGTCAGAGTACATTGGAATGTGTCGGTCCTTTGCCAGCAAACGATTCGGGAATCTCCGTGGTCAGGTAATCGTCAGGAGCAGTCATGAGCCAAGATAGTTTCATTCCAGTCGCGCACAATGCCAAGTCGCGAAACGAGCTCGTTGAGCGCGGATTCAGTCGTTCGCCGCTCAGAATTGATGTTGACATAGCGCGTTCGCTGGAAGAATTAGCGCACGCCGCCTGGTCGATTCCAAGAGACAAGTACTATGACGGGGGCGACAGGTATCGTTCCCTAAATCGTATCCGCGCAGAGATTGTTGAGGACGGTGTAAAAGTTTGGCCGAGCGAGGAGAGCACGCCCTATGTGCAGCTGAAAAAATACAACACGACACTGGGCGGCCAGCAGCGAGAGTATGCTCCCCTGCCCTCGGCGATTGCCGCTTCTATCGGTGTTCGCAAGATGATTGCTCACCACCTTCACTACCTGCCGCTCTCGGCGGCGGGTACGAGATATCTGGTCAACGTCCATCTAATAAGGTTCACGGCTACGCCCGGTCGGCCATGCGATACGAGCCCACCGGGTTTACATAAAGACGGAGAAAAGTACATCGCCACGCATCTACTGGGCCGTTGCGGGCGCGGCGGGGGCGAAGTCGTCATAACCGACAATGACAAGAATGAAATGGATCGCTTCACGATGCGCGAATGCGGTGAATGTTATGTCTTCGACGATGACCGCATCTGGCATATGTTGACGCCAGTGACCGTACTGGATGGCAATCAGTACGCCTACCGTGACACGCTGGCATTCGATATGCTGCCAGAGGGCTGGGAACCAGGGAAATGATCTGTCGAATCTCGTAGGTGTCCTGATCAATATTGACCGCCGACTTCTTGCCACCGTTCTCCGGAGCGTATACATCCTCGCCGCCATTTTTGTGAGAGCCTAGTTCGCAGGAGACGAGAAGTGAGTTCACTGAAGATCGGCCGAAACGATCCCTGCCCTTGCCGCAGTGGCCGCAAGTATAAGCAATGTTGCATGAACGCCGCGCCGCAAGTGATCCGGCCAGACGCGTCGTCGATTGCAAAACGATTGGAGACCGCACTTCAACACCACCGCGCCGGCCATCTCCCCGAGGCCTCTGCTCTCTATACCGAGATACTCAAGCTGCAGCCGAATCACCCGGACGCTCTGAACCTGCAAGGAGTCGTTGCCACCCAGGCGGGGCGTCCTCTTGACGCGATTCGACTCATTAAGGCCGCGATCGTCGGGAACCCGTCAAATGCCAGCTTCTACAACAATCTCGGCAACGCCCTGCAGGTACAGGGCAACTTGCGAGACGCGATCGCAGCCTATGAGAAAGCCCTGACCTTGCAGCCGAACGATGCCGATGCTCATTTCAACCTGGGCTGTTTGCTGGCGAAGCTTGAACGGTATGACGAAGCCATTCATTCCTATCGCAGAACGCTCGCCTTGCAACCAAAGATGGCCGATGCCTTTAACAATCTTGGGTTCGCTCTACACCGGCAAGGCAAATTCTCCGAAGCCGCAGCGTCCTACCGCAAAGCCATCGCAATTATGCCGCAATATGCGAAGCCCACAGCAACCTGGGAAACGTGCTTCGAGATCAGGGTGACTTCGACGAAGCGATTGCGAGCTATAACCAAGCAGTCTCATTGAAGCCAGATTACGGCGAAGCACACTACAACCTCGGAAATGTGTTTCTCGAAACCGGCCAGTTGCCCGAGGCAGTAGTTAACTTTCAGAAGGCTCTCCAGTCAAATCCAAAGCTCGCGGTGGCGCATGACAATCTGGGCACAGCATTGCGCAAACTTGGCAGGTTTGACGAGGCCCTCGCCAGTCATCGGAATGCCATCCTGATCGACCCGGCCTTCGCCGGAGCCTACTGCAATCTCGGTGCCGCATTGCAGGAGCTTGGACATTTTGGGGAAGCAGTCAAGAGTTACAAGCAAGCGCTTTCCATCCGTGCCGATTATGCCGACGCTTATTACAATCTCGGCACCGCCTATCAGGAATCAGATCGGCTCGATGACGCGATCGCAAGCTATCAAAGAGCGTTGGAATTGAAACCCGGTCTGGTCGCGGCCTACAGTAATCTTCTGTATCTCCACGGCACCGTTCGTGACTCTCTCCCGCGCAGGAACTTGAGTTGGCCCGCAAGTGGGAACACTTCGCTCTCGATGAGCGCGCGCGCCATGAGGCTCGTAACCGGAAGTTTGTTCGCAGTCCCCGCGCCGGACGGCGGCTGAAAGTCGGCATCGTCTCCGCCGAGATCGGCGAACATGCGGTGGCAGAGTTCCTGGAACCGCTCTTGCAAACGCTCGATCGCCAGCGCTGTCACCTCACGCTATTTCCTACCATCCTAAGGCCAGGCGATCGAGCGATTCGTATCCAGGCGCTCGCGGATGCCGTTCACCCGATCACGCGTTTTTCAGATGCCCAGGCTTCTGCCTTCATCCGCTCCTGCGACATCGATGTCCTCATGGATACGACCGGCCATACGCGCAATTGCAGGCTGGGAATCTTCGCCCACCGCGCCGCCCCGGTACAACTAACATATCTCGGCTATTGGAGCACCACCGGACTGACCGAGATGGATTGGTATCTCGCCGACGACCACATTAGCGCCGAGTTCGAACATCACTTCGGCGAAGGAATCTGGAGGTTGCCGCGCGTGGCCGTCTGCTACCGCGGCGACGACGCGCTCCCCGAGCACAACTGGAAGCCAGATCCAAACGGCGCCATCTGGCTGGGGTCGTTCAACCGTTATATCAAGATTGGCGAAGCAACGCTCAATCTGTGGGCAAAGGTAATGAGCGCTCTGCCAGAGTCGAAGCTCTTGCTCGAAGACCGCAGGGCAGACGACTCCGACGCCCACCGGCGCATCTCGTGTATCCCTCGCGCGCAAGGGCATTCCCGCGGACCGTATTGAATTCGAGCCGGCCATGCCCGGACACGAACGGCACATGCTTCTCTACAACCGGCTCGACATTGCGCTCGACACTATCCCTTTCAGCAGCGGAACGACTGCTTGCGACGCCTTATGGATGGCCGTACCGCTCGTGACCATCGAAGGAGACTGGGCCGGAGGAACCATCGCCAGCAGCTTTCTGCGCGCGATCGGAAGGCCGGAGTGGGTGACTACCAATGAAGAGGAATATGTCGCCACCGTGTGCGCTCTCGCCCGCAACATTCCACTGAGAACAGAGCTGCGTTCCACTCAGCGCGAGCGAGTAGTGAACAGTCCCCTGTTGGATGCGACCGGTCTCGCCAGAATCGTCTAAGATGCCTTGGAGCATATCTTCAATCGATGGCTGTCGAATCATCGCTTAAGCGAGCGGCGTAGAAGAAATGGAACGTCAAAAGCAATAGCCAGGACAGGAAAAAGCCGCCTGGACATTGACTTGCGCATTCATCATTTGTGCCCCACTAATTTTTTGCCTCGACGATGGCGATCGATCGCCGCGACCAGGGGAGCTCTGATTAAGACCATGGGATCTCTCTGTGCACCTCTGCGTCCTCTGTGGTTTGCGCTTTTTGTCGACACTTAATTACAGTTTCCCTAGCGCACGCTGAAAATCGCGATCGATTGGGCCGGCACGGAGACTTGCACTTTGCCATCCGTCAAGGCCGCGGAACTATTCCCGAAGATCGACTCGAACTTCTTGGCGGTTTCGAGCGGCGTGCCATCGATGGGAATCTCAAGCGCGCGCGGACTGACCGCATTGTTATAGACGACCAGTAACTTCTCTTCCGGCAGTTCTCGCACGAAGGCGTAGTAGGTGCCGTCCCAGCCAATGTGTATCTGCTTCCCGGTTCGCAGAGCAGGATGTTCCTTTCGCAGCGTGAGCAGCGATTGTACGTACGCAAACATCTCTTGCTGTGCGGGAGTGCGGCCGCTGGCGGTGAAAGCGTTTTGCGCGTCCCCCGGGAATCCTCCCGGAAAGTCGTGCCGGTTGTCGGGATCGTTGCCGCCCGGCATAGCGATTTCATCGCCGTAATAAATCTGCGGAATGCCGCGCAGGGTAAGCAAAAGCGAGAATGCGGCCTTGAGCTTCGCGGGATTGCTGCCATTTTCGCTGACGAAGCGGCTGTCGTCGTGATTCCCGAAGAACGTGACTAACATCTCGGGATGCGGATAAAGATCGTCATGCCGGAGAACGTCGACGATCTCCTTCATCGGTTCGCCCTTAATAATGACGGCGCGCAGAATGTTGCAAAGAGGAAAGTCGAACACCGTCGCAAGGCCCGAGTCGATACCATCGAACTGTTTGCGGCCGCCTTCAAAAAATGCCGTGATGGAAGAATCGGGATCGGCCACTTCTCCCACATCATTGATGTGCGGGTACACCTTAAAGAGGCGGTTATGCCATCCGCTCCAGAACTCGCGCGTGGAGTAAGGAAACATGTCCAGACGGAAGCCATCCAGTTGTGCGATCTCGGTCCACCACATGGCATTCTGCGCGAGGAAGAGTCCAAGCTGAGGATCGTCGTTATTCAAGTCGGGAAGTTTATTGGCGAACCAGCCTTCGAGCGTATCGCGATATTCGCGCGGCGAAGCATGCGGATCGACCAGGCCATTGAATGAATACGAAGGCGGGCGGTGATGCTCCGGCGTCCCATGCAGCCAGGTCGGCGTAGGAGGGTCATTAGCCCATATATCCTTTGGGCCGGTGTGATTCGCCACGTAATCGATCAACACCTTCATGCCCATCTTGTGCGCATCGGCCACCAGTCCCTGATATTCCTCCATGCTTCCCATGTGATCGTCCAGAGCATAAAAGTCGACCGGGGCATAGCCGTCATAATCGGAGTCTGTGTTCTTCCACACCGGCGTCAACCAGAGCGTATTCACACCCAGGTCATGCAGGTAGCCAAGATGTTCGCGAATGCCGCGCAGATCGCCGCCGTGGTAAGCCTTGGGATTGCTGCGGTCGTACACTCCCGTCGAACCTGGCGGCTGGTCGTTTGAGGGATCGCCATCCGCGAACCGGTCGGGCATGATCAGGTAGATGACATCTTCGCGATTGAAGCCCTGGAAGTCCCCGCGAACGTCTTTGCGAGTCCAGAGAGGAAATTCCAACGTCGTCGATCCTCCCGCGGTTGTCAGCCGCAGGTTTACATTTTCGGCCTTCGGAACCGGCTTTTTCAGATGCGCTTTGCGGCGCAATGCCGACTCGTTCCTCAGCCGGAGGTGAACAAAAAGGTAATGCCCGTTCGCAGAACCTTCAGAGCCAAGGACAGTCGCTTCGGGGCCCTTGGTCACCACGCGAGCGCCCTTCAGATTTTCGCCCGTGAGCAGGAGCGTGAGTTCAGGCGTGTAGTTGGCCCACCAGTTGGGGGGCTCGATTTTGCGAACTACCGGGGCTTCGACGCCATCTTTGGAGGCGGGCTGCGAGAGTGACGGCAGCACGAGCAGGAAGACCAGGCTCAGCGACAGCGCAATGGCACGAACCTTCTTCATGGCAGTCACCGGCGCCCCGGCTGGGCACAATCGAGCAACATCCAAAGAATAGCTCAGGAATTCCTATCGCGCGAATCAGGTTCGCCAACAGGAACGATTCGATTGTTCCCCGCCTCGATCACGGAATAATGACGGCCGCGCCGTCGATCGCATCGCCCTTCACTGCCGCCAGAGCCTCATTCGCCTGGTCGAGCGAAAACGTTGTGACCTTCGGCTTGAGCTGAATGTCGGCAGCCAGCTTAAGAAAATCGCGGGCATCGGCGCGCGTCATGTTGGCCACGCTGCGAATCTGCCGCTCGCCCCAAAGCAACTTGTCGTAATCGAACTCGCGGCATGCGATCGAGATGAATGGCGTTGATCGCGACCACTCCGCCCTTGCGCAGGCTGCTAAGCGCCGCGACCACCACGTCTCCGCTGGGAGCGAACGTGATTGCCCGGTCAAGCTCCACCGGCGGCTTCTCATTCTCGGACCCGACCCATTTCGCGCCGAGCGATTCCGCCAGCTTGCGATGCGATGCTCCCCGGCTCGACACATAAACCGGGCAGCGCCAGGACCGCAGCACCTCAATGGCAAGATGCGCCGACGCGCCAAAACCGAAGAGCCCAACTTTTTCTCCGGGCTGCACGCCCGCGACGCGCAGGCTGCGAAACCCGATAATCCCAGCGCACAGCAGCGGCGCAGCCCGAACCGGATCGAGCGCCGCAGGCAGCGGGAAAACAAAGTCCGAGTCGGCAACCACGAACTCAGCATAGCCTCCGTTGACGTCGTAGCCGGTGAACGTCGGAGAATCGCAAAGATTTTCGAGATTGTTTCGACAGTACCAGCACTCACCGTCCGTCGCTCCCAGCCAGCTCACGCCAACCCTTGCGCCCACTCGCAGAGCTCCGGTGGCGCCGCTCAGGACTCCGCCCACAATCTGATGGCCAGGAATGAGCCCGGTGTGCTTGGCAGGCAATTCTCCTTCGACAATATGCAGATCGGTCCGGCACACGCCGCATGCAAGCACACGCAGCATTACTTGTCCCGCCCCGGGCTCCGGTCGAGGCACTTCTCTTATACGCAGAGGACGATCCGAGATTTTCCCGGGAGAATCCAGCACCGCGGCCTTCATACATCTAGGATACCTCTGCGATCTGGCTTCTTGCCTCTGCAACTCATTGTGCTAATCTCGAATTCCCGTGCTCATACCCGCTCCCTCTCTTCCCGCCGTTTTCAGCCTGACTGCGGTCGGCGTCTGGGGCGCGAGCGACTTTCTCGGCGGCTTGGGAGCGCGCCGCGCCAATGCATTCCTGTTTACGTCGATCGTGCACTTGAGCGGAATGGTGCTGGCGGGCGCGCTTGCGCTCTCCATTGGCTCGCCTTTTCCTGTAGGCGATGGTCTCCGCTGGGCGCTGATCGCCGGCGCCGTCGGAGGCGCCGCGCTCGCCTTGTTCTATCGTGCGCTGGCCGGCGGACAAATGGGACTCATCGCTCCCGTCGCCGCAGTTCTCGGCGCGGGCATTCCGACGATCTTCACCGCCTTCACTGAAGGAGTTCCAGGCGCGCGCCAGGTTTTCGGTTTCGTTCTCGCCGGAATCGGCGTCTGGCTCATCTCCCGCACGGAAGAAACGGAAAGCGGCAAAGGACGAGAACGGCGCCCGGCCGAGAGGCTTGGGTCTGGCCGTGCTCGCCGGCTGCGGATTCGCCGGTTTTTATCTCTGCATCCACCGCGCCGGCAACGGCTCAGCTCTCTGGATTGCCGTCTGTTCCCGCTTCGCATCGCTGTCTAGTCACGCTGGCCTTCGTTCTTGTCGGCCGGCAATTTCGCGCGGTGCCGCGGCCCGTGCTGGCGATCGCAGTCGCGGCCGGAATTCTCGACATCACGGGAAGCGCGGTGTTTGTGCGCGCCGCTCAACTTGGGCGCCTCGACGCCGCCGTTGTCCTAAGCTCGCTCTATCCCGCTGTAACCGTTATCCTGGCGCGCATCTTCCTCCACGAACATTTCAGCCGCGCCCGCACTCTCGGCATGGTCGCTGCGCTTGCGGCCGTCCCGATCATTGCCGGCTGACAAGCACGTGCACTCAGAACGCGCTCGACTGCTTCTTTTTTTCCGTCTACTCTCTACTTCGTGCCCCTGATCGAAGTCCGCAACCTGACCAAGATTTTCGATCTCGCCGAATCGGCATTTGGAAGCCGTCCGGCCGCAGACCATCGCCGGGAAGTACGCGCCGTCGATGACGTATCACTCGAAATTCAGCAGGGCGAAACTCTCGGCTTGGTGGGCGAGTCCGGTTCCGGCAAAAGCACGCTTGGACGCCTCATCCTTCGCCTGATCGAGCCGACATCCGGCAGCGTCATATTCGGAGGCGCCGATGTGCTGCGGGCAAGCGGGCCCGAATTGCGCCGCCTCCGCCGCAACATGCAGATCATCTTCCAGGATCCATTCGGCTCGCTCGATCCGCGCTTCCGCGTCGAGGACGTGCTCGCCGAGCCGCTGATTATCCACGAAAAGCTGAGCCGCGATGAAAGGCGGCGGCGAGTCGCCGAACTGCTCCGCGCGGTGGGAATGGATGCATCGGCCATGCCGCGCTACCCGCACGAGTTTTCGGGAGGCCAACGCCAGCGCATCGGGATCGCTCGCGCCCTGGCCTTGCGGCCGAAATTTATCGTGGCCGATGAACCGGTTTCCGCTCTCGACGTCAGCGTGGGAGCGCAGATCGTGAATCTTCTGCAGGCGCTGCAACGCGAGTTCGGGCTTACTTATTTGTTCATCTCGCACTCCATGCCGGTGGTGCGCTATCTCTCGACACGCATCGCCGTCATGTATCGCGGCAAGATTGTGGAGATCGGAACCACCGCCGAAATCACCACCCATCCGGGGCACGACTACACCCGCAGTCTGCTAGCCGCCACACCGGAGATCGCCGCTTCGTAGTCATAGTATCTTGTAGGGGGTCATTCGACGTAGAGACGGGGCTTGCCCCGTCTTGCGGGGCGGAGCCCCGCCACCACACGGGCATCCTTTGACCTCAGACTCTGGAACCCTGGCGCAATCAACTTCCCGTTGTCTGGTTCGCCGAACCAAATTACAATCCGCCTGATCGCCGTCGGATCAAGGAGCAACTATGGCCGCAGCAGCAGTTGTGCCTCCACAGGAACCAGCCCCATTATCCGAAGCCCAGCGCCTGATCGACACCTACATCGCGCCCGGCAAGACCTTCACCGATTTGCGGAGAAACGCCAGCTGGTGGGCGCCGTTTTTGCTCATCGTCATCGTCTCGGTTCTCTTCGTCTCGGTCGCCGATCAAAAGATCGGCTTTCGCAAGGTCTTCGAAAACATCATTCAACTGCAGCCGAAACAGGCCGAACGCATTGACAGCCTGCCTCCGGACCAGCGCGAAAACGTGCTCCGAAAGCAGGCCACATTCACCAAGAGTGTCGCCTACGCGGCTCCTGTCATCGGACTCATCGTGTATGCCATCTTCGCTGGCATTTTCTTTGCGACACTCAAATTCGCGGCCAACGCCGACGTCAAGTACAAATCCATGTATGCGCTCATCGTTTACACCAGGATGCCGGAGCTATTGCGCGCACTCCTGACAACCTTATCGATCGTCGCCGGAGTCAGCAGCGACTCCTTCAATATTGAGAATCCACTGGCGACCAATGCCGGATACTTCATCGACCCCAGCGGTTCCGCCGTCCTGCGCGCTCTGTTGACGCCGCTCGATATCATCACCATCTGGTCACTGGTTTTGATCGCGATTGGCATCCCCTGCATCAGCAACGTAAAGCGGGGTACGGCGTTCGGCGTCGTCTTCGGCTGGTTTGCCGTCTACGTTCTCGGCAAAGTTGCTTTCGCAGCCCTATTCTCCTGATCTGTGACATAAGTCATAGCCGTCCTGGCTGGCGAGTTGTATCCTGCGCGGTTCCCTTCAGGGAGGATTCGTGCGCCTTTGCCTAGCTGTTTTCATTCTCTCCGTTGCGACGAGTTCACTTGGGTATGCCGATGCCGCGAATCCGGCCGCGACCTGCATTGCGTGCCACAGTAAACAAACCCCTAATATTGTCTCTGATTGGAAGCTCAGCAAACATAGTCAATTGGAAGTGACATGCGTTACCTGCCACGGCGACCAGCATCAATCGGCCAGTGACGTTGCCAAAGTTAAGATTCCCACTCCTGATACTTGCGCTCAGTGCCACCAGACGCAGGTCGAGCAGTACCGGCATGGCAAACATTCGAAGGCATGGGCGGCGATGATGGCCATGCCCACCATTCACTGGCAACCGATGGCCATGATAGAAGGCCAAAAGGGTTGCGGCGCATGCCACAAGATCGGCGAGAAACCTGCCGAGGAAATCGCCAGGCTACGCAGCCAGGGAAACGAGTTCGGATCTGCCTCATGCGATTCGTGCCACACGCGGCATACTTTCTCCGTCGAAGAAGCCAAATCGCCTCAAGCCTGCGAGACCTGCCACATGGGATTCGATCATCCGCAGTGGGAAATGTATTCCTCCTCGAAGCACGGGGTGCGTGAGGATCTGAAACAGCGTGGGATTCTGAAGTCGGAAGCGGCCGCTCCAACCTGCCAGACGTGCCACATGCAGGACGGCGATCACGGTGTGCGCACGGCCTGGGGATTCCTGGCCGTTCGCCTGCCGCTGCCGGAGGACAAGCAGTGGGCAGCGGATCGCGCAACCATTCTGCAAGCGCTTGGAGTCCTCGACCCGGAGGGCAAGCCAACGGCGCTGGTGGCGACCGTGCAGGCCGCCGATCTGGCGCGTCTGACGCAGGAAGATTGGCAAAAAGAGCGCGACAAGATGCTCAAGACCTGCAACCAGTGCCACTCCGGCAACTTCGCCCGGCAGCAACTGGAAGCGGGCGATGACATGATCAGGAACGCCGACCACCTGATGGCCGAGGCAATCAGGATTGTCGCCGGTCTTTATAAAGATGGCGTTCTGCCGCAGCCCAAGAACTACAACTATGCGTTCCCCAACCTGCTGACGTTCCACGATGCGCCGACGGTTGTCGAGCAGAAACTGTTCGTGATGTATCTGGAGCATCGCATGAGAACCTTCCAGGGCACGTTCCACGCCAGCCCGGATTACGCCCTCTGGTATGGGTGGAGCGAGATGCAGCGCGATCTGACAGAAATCCGGGAACTGAGCGAGCAGATGCGGCGGGATAAGAAGCCGGGATAGAAAATAGAGAGGCTCCGGAGGAAAAGCCGCAAACGGAAGTTGGGCTTTGCCCCGCGCGCACAGGGCCAGCCCCTCGCCACGCGGGCACTGCGCCTTCCGGGCACAAGTCGATTTACAATTGCTGCGCACATGCAAACCGCAGACGTCGTCCTCATCGGCGGAGGGATTGTCGGGTCGAGCATTGCCTATCATCTGGTCGCCGGCGGCTGCCGAAACGTGCTCGTGCTCGAGCGCGAAACCTCGCAGGGCAAGGGATCGACCGGTAAAAGCATGGGCGGAGTGCGCGCCCAGTTTTCCACGCCCGTCAACATCCAGATGTCGCTGTATTCGATTCCCTTCTACGCGAGTTTCGAGGAGCGGCTTGGTTTTCCCTGCGACTACCGTCCGCAGGGTTATCTTTTTTGTGCGACGAACGACAAGCACCTAGCTTACCTGCGCGCGAACTACGAGAAGCAAGTTGCCATGGGATTGAAGAACGTGCGACTGGTCGAAGGCGACGAGATTCGCGGCATGTTTCCGCAAATGCGCGGCGATGACATTGTGGGCGGCAGCTTCTGCTCGACCGACGGCTTTCGTCGATCCCTACAGCGCCATGATCGGTTTCATGACGTGGGCCACCGACCACGGCGCCATGCTCTGGAAGAACGCAACGGTGCAGTCGATCGCTCGACTCGATGGAAGTGAAGGCCGAAGTTTTGAAGTCTCGACCACGCGCGGCACAATTTCGACGCGCACGATCGTGAACTGCGCCGGACCGTGGGCCGCCGAGATCGCAAGCATGATTGACATCGACCTGCCAGTCGAACCGCTGCGTCGGATGCTTGTACCCACCGAACCTTTTGATCAGTTTCCCCACACCGCGCCCATGATCGTCGATATGTCAAATGGCTTTCATTTTCGGCCGGAGAGCCGCGGATTCCTGCTGGCGTGGAACGATCCCGAGGAAACGCCGGGCTATAAAACCGATTTCGAGCCCAGCTTCATCGAAAAGATCCTGACGCGCGCCGCCAATCGCGTGCCGGTGTTTGAGAATCTGGCAGTCAATCCAAAGCGGGCGTGGGCCGGTCTCTATGAAATGACACCCGATCATCATCCGATTCTGGGCGAGTCATCCGAGGTGCCCGGTTTCTTCTTCGCCAACGGATTCAGCGGACACGGCGTGATGCACGCTCCGGCAACGGGAAAAATACTGAGCGACCTGATACTGTCAGGCAAGACTGACCTGATCGACGCGTCGCTCCTGAACTTTTCCCGCTTTGCGGAAGAACGCATGATTCACGAGACGGCGGTGTTGTAAAGCAGTTCTCAGTTCCCAGTCTGGAGCAAAATCTTATGATCCCGGAGATCTGGGTTTACTGAGAACTGGGAACTGAGACTGGGAACCGAGAACTTAACACGAGGTCTCTGATTCGCGATGTTCAAAACATTTCTCAAGGAGCAAACCATGTCCCTATTCGGCCTCATCGAATACGCCGACGCCAGTCCCGAAGTGCGCGCCGTGTACGACGACATCATGGCGACGCGCAAGACAGACTGGATCAACAATTTCTGGAAAGCGCTAGCGCACGATCCCGCGACGCTGAAGCGCACCTGGGAGAGTGTCAAGCAGATCATGGGGCCGGGCGCGCTCGATCCGCTGACTAAGGAATTGATTTACGTCGCGGTCTCGGTCACCAATCAGTGCAACTACTGCATCGCAGCGCACACGGCATCCGCCAAGAAAAAAGGAATGACCGACGCGCAGTTCAAGGAACTGATGGCAGTAGTTGGCTTGGCGAACGAAACCAACCGGCTGGTCGTCGGATACCAGGTTGAAATCGACGAACAGCTTTAAGCCGCCATTGCCGTAGAAACGGGCTTACCGCGTCTCCAGTGTGCAAACTGAGATAAGTTCCAAACAGAGACGCGGCGAGCCGCGTCTCTACTCTCTTGCGAAGTTCTATAATCGGTCCGATCAACCTGGGGAGGTGAGGAATGGCGCAGATGACGATGATGCCGGTTGCAACCCACGGGTTTTACGTGGATGGCAAGTGGCTGGAAGAGGGTGACATCGTCGACGTTCGCGCTCCCTATGACGGCGCCGTGATCGCGCACGCATACCAGGGACGCCGTGAACATGCCGAGGCTGCCATTGCCGCCTCCGTCAAGGCTTTCGGAACTACTCGCCGCCTGCCCGCGTTCGAGCGCCAGCGCGTTCTGCGCCGGATTGCTGACGGGATTCACGATCGCAGAGACGAGTTTTCCCGGACCCTCGCGCAGGAGGCCGGTAAGCCCATCAAAAGCGCGCGCACGGAAGTGGAGCGCGCCGTCTTCACCTTCAACGTCGCGGCCGAAGAAACGGTTCGCGGCTACGGCGAATATTTGCCGCTCGACTGGCAGCAATCGACCGCGGGCCGCTGGGGCATCGTAAAACGTTTCCCGATCGGCCCGGTCGCAGGGATCACGCCTTTCAATTTTCCCTTGAACCTGGTGGCTCATAAAGTCGCTCCGGCGATTGCCGCCGGATGTTCGATGGTGCTGAAACCGGCGCCGCAGACTCCGCTCAGTTCCTTTCTGCTGGCCGAAGTGATTCAGCAGGCAGGATGGCCCGATGGCGGATTTAACGCCGTGCTGCTTTCGAACGAGGATGCGGGACTGCTGGTGAGCGATGAGCGGATCAAGCTCATCACCTTTACGGGCAGCACGGCGGTGGGTTGGGCCATCAAGAACAATGCGGGCAAGAAAAAAGTCGTGCTCGAACTGGGAGGCAATTCCGGCGTCATCGTGCACAGCGACGCCGATCTCGCCTACGCTGCCGACCGCTGCATCACCGGAGCTTTTGCCTATGCCGGGCAAGCGTGTCTTTCAGTACAGCGAATTCTCGTCGAGCAGTCGGTCTGCGGAAAATTTATCGAATTACTGCTCGAGGGCGTGAGCAAACTTAAACTCGGAGATCCGCTCGACGAATCGAGCGACCTCGGGCCGATGATCCGTGAGAGCGATGCCATCCGCGCCTACGACTGGGTGCAGGAGGCGGTACGCGGCGGCGCGCGCCTGCTGTGCGGTGGGCATCGCACCGGTTCCTTGCTCGAACCAACTGTGCTAACGGGCACCAAGCCCGGCATGAAAGTAAATTGCCAGGAGATTTTTGCGCCGGTGGTGACGGTCGAGCCCTATCCCGATTTCTCGAGCGCCTTGAAGCAGATCAACAATTCTCCATATGGGCTGCAGGCAGGATTATTTACGCGCGATGCCAAGCTCATCTTCGACGCTTATAACGAACTTGAGGTGGGAGGCCTGATCGCTGGCGATGTTCCCACCTTCCGCATCGACCACATGCCCTATGGCGGCATCAAAGATTCCGGACTTGGGCGTGAAGGGCTGCGCGACGCGATTCAGGAGATGACTGAACCGAAACTGCTGGTCATGAATCTACGCTGAAGATTTTAGCGCAACCTTGCTTGAATTATGTAACGTTGATTAGACGGCCATGATTTCTATGTTGAAAAATTCAACGAACTTTCTGACGATTGACCGAGAGACGAAATTCGAAGAAAGAAAACCTGCGCTGACCTGTTCCCAAACTCTTCTCAACTGTTATACTTTCGTTTTTCAGTAACGTGCGTCACACGATTAGGTGACGTGATTCACATCAACCAGGATTAGCCAGGGAGCTGGGAAAACGCTCCCGCATTACCAGACGCCATTATTTAATGCAGATCTTTGCGCGCAGCACCAATGCGATGTCGAGGGCCTCGCTGTTCGGGTCCGCCTTCGTGGTGATCGCCCTCTTCTGGATCCTGATGCAGGTCCAAAGCTCGCCTTATATCACCTACGCGGGAGTGCGGAAGTCGCAGCCCGTTCCCTTCAGCCATCAGCACCACGTCACGGGTCTGGGCATCGACTGCCGCTACTGTCACACTTCGGTGGAGACCTCCAGTTTCGCCGGCATTCCGCCCACCAAGACCTGCATGAACTGCCACTCGCAAATCTGGACTAACGCCTCCATGCTGGAGCCGGTGCGCGCCAGCTTCCGAACGGGCGAGTCGCTGCAGTGGACGCGCGTCAACCAGCTGCCCGACTTTGTTTACTTCAATCACAGCATTCACGTCACCAAGGGCGTCGGCTGCAACGACTGCCACGGGCCGGTTGACCAGATGCCTCTGATGTATCAGGAGGCATCGTTGCAGATGCAGTGGTGTCTGAATTGCCACCGCGGGCCTGAGAAATATCTGCGCCCGCGCGATCAGGTGTTCAACATGCGTTACCAACAGCCGACCGCATCATTGCCGGTGCAGGTCGACGGCGTCAGCTATACCGAACAGGAGTCGCTGGGCTTGGCTCTGGCAAAGAAGTACCAGTTGCGCAGAGTGCAGGACATTACCAGCTGTAACACCTGTCATCGTTAAAAATGGTTAGACGAGAGGGTTAGACGAAACGATTGAATGACATTGTTTGATGCGATCGGAAACGAATCGTGCGATCGCATTCCGGAGCAGGAGTTGAAACCGCTGGCTACAGAGATGGAAGACGGAAACCGTAAATCGAAGCCCGAAGACGTTTGCCCCGGCAAAAAGCCGGAACTGGCGAAGCTGGACCTGGCAACAGTCCAGCAGCAGCTCGAGCAGACCAAGGGACCGGAATACTGGCGCAGCCTGGAGGAACTTGCCGGCTCGTCTGAATTCCGCGAGATGATGCATCGCGAATTTCCCAAGGGCGCATCGGAGTGGCTCGACTCAGTTTCGCGCCGCGGATTTCTGCAATTGATGGGCGCTTCGCTCGCCATGGCAGGCATGACGGGCTGCACGAAACTGCCGATCGAGGAAATCGTTCCCTACGTCCGCCAGCCGGAACAGGTGGTTCCGGGCCGCCCGATGTTCTACGCTACCGCCTTCACGCTGAGCGGATACGCCGCGCCATTGCTGGTCGAAAGCCATCTCGGCCGTCCCACCAAGATTGAAGGCAACAGCCTGCATCCGGCCTGCCTCGGTGGCACCGACATTTTCGCGCAAGCCTCCATCCTCGGCATGTACGATCCCGACCGGGCGCAGGCCATTACTCACTTGGGTGATGTCGAAACCTGGGCGTCGTTCGTAAGCGAGCTCCGCGGCCCGCTCACCGTGCAAAAAGCTTTGGGAGGCGCGGGACTTCGCATTCTCACGCCGACCATTTCTTCGCCGACCCTCAAAGATCAGATGCACGCCTTGCTGGCGATGTATCCGCAGGCAAAGTGGCATGTCTACGAACCGGTGAATCGTGACAATGTGGCCGAGGGCGCAAAGCTTGTCTTCGGCCAGCCAGTGGAAACGCACTATGACTTCACGAACGCCGAAGTAATCGTTTCGCTCGACGCCGATTTCCTCTATGCAGGCTTCCCCGGAAACACCCGCTATGCGCGCGATTTCGCGAAGAAGCGCAATCCTGACAACCCGATGAGCCGACTTTATGTCGTCGAGAGCACGCCCTCATCGACTGGTGTCAAATCCGATCATCGGCTGCCCCTGCGCGCGGTGGAAATTGAAAGCTTCGCTCGAGCGCTCGCCTCTGCCATCGGTGTTAAAGGCGTCGATGCGCCAACCTCGGCCGCCACGGCAAAGTTCGTAAACGTAGTTGCCGGCGATTTGAAAAAGCACAGGGGCGTGAGCGTCATCATCCCCGGTGACCATCAACCGCCCGCGGTGCACGCTCTGGCCCATGCCATGAACGATGCCCTTGCCAACGTCGGCAACACTGTTGTCTACACCGACATGGTGAACGCCAACCCCGTCAATCAGACCGAATCGCTGCGCGATCTCGTTTCCGACATGAACGCGGGCAAGGGTGACCTGCTCGTCATCCTCGGCGGCAACCCGGCTTACGACGCACCCGCGGATCTCAACTTCGCCGACGCTCTCAAGAGTTCAAAAGTTGCCATGCGTGTTTACCTCGGCCTCTACCAGAACGAGACCGCGCAATTCTGCCACTGGAATGTGAACGAGAGCGCACTATCTCGAGGCCTGGAGCGATACCCGCGCCTATGATGGCACGGTCAGCCTGGTTCAGCCGCTGATCGCGCCACTCTATGCCGGCAAAACCGCTCACGAAATGCTGTCGACGCTGATGGGCGAGTCAGACGCCATGGGATACGACATCGTCCGCGCTTACTGGCAGAAACAGCACACCGGCGCGGACTTCGAGGCATGGTGGCGCAAGACGCTGAATGACGGATTCATCGAAGGTTCGGCCTACACACCGAAACAGGTTTCGGCGAAAAGCGATTCCATTCCGGCTTCCGCTGCCCCAGCCGCGACTACCGACGCTAACAGCCTCGAAGTAAATTTCCGCCGCGATCCCTCCATCTACGACGGCCAGTTCTCCAACAACGGCTGGCTGCAAGAACTACCCAAGCCGCTCTCCAAGCTCACCTGGGACAACGCCATCCAGATCGGCCCCAAAATGGCCGACCGCGAAGGCATCAAGTCAATGGACGTGGTCACGATCGAACTGGGCGGCCGCAAGGTCACCGGCCCCGTCTGGATTCAGGCTGGCCATCCCGATCACTCTGTCACCGTCCACCTTGGTTACGGCCGCCGAGCGGCTGGGCGCGCGGGCACGGGCGCGGGATTCGACGCTTACCCGCTTCGCACCACAAATGCCCTCTGGTTCGCCACCGGCGGCAAGCTCACCAAGACGGGAGACTTCTATCAACTCGCCTCCACCCAGGGCTACCAGACGATGGATACGGGCGATGGCGGAGTTCGTCCTGCCGTTCGCGAAACCACTCTCGAGGAATATCGCAAGGTGCCCAGGTTCGCCAGGGAAGACGAGCCGCCGGCGGAGCTGACGCTCTATCCTCCATACGACTACAAAGCGTCGCCCGATGCTTGGGGCATGACGATCGATCTCAACGCCTGCGTCGGCTGCAACAACTGCATCGTCGCCTGCCAGTCGGAGAACAACATCGCGGTCGTCGGCAAGGAGCAGTGTGTCAACGGCCGCCACATGCACTGGATTCGCGTCGATGCCTACTATCAGGGCGACCGCGACGATCCCAAAGCCTACTTTCAGCCGGTCCCCTGCCAGCAGTGCGAAAACGCGCCCTGCGAACTGGTCTGCCCGGTGGGCGCAACTCTGCACAGCAGCGAGGGCCTGAACGACATGGTCTACAACCGCTGCATCGGAACCCGCTATTGCTCGAACAACTGTCCATACAAGGTGCGCCGCTTCAACTTCCTGCTCTTTCAGGATTGGGAGACGCCGCAATACAAGTTGATGCGCAATCCCGACGTGACCGTGCGCAGCCGCGGCGTCATGGAAAAGTGCAGCTATTGCGTGCAGCGCATCAGTGAGCACCGCATCGACGCGGAAACCGCGGCTGTTCGCGAGAATCGCCCGTTCCACATCGAAGACGGGACGTTGCAGACCGCCTGCCAGCAGTCGTGCCCGGCGAATGCAATTGTCTTCGGCAACATCAATGATCCGACGAGCCGGGTCTCAAAACTGAAAGCGCTCGACCGTAACTATGGATTGCTGGCCGACCTGAATACCAGGCCCCGGACGACGTATCTGGCTGAGATTCGCAACCCGAACCCGGAACTGGAAACATAAGCGGAGCCCACTCACGATATGGCAGATCATCTGAACGAATCGACAGTGGCGAACAAGGCTCCCGTCATCGAGCCCGGCTATACGTTCGGCACGGTGACCGACAAGATCAGCTCCATCGTACTGACCCGCCCGACTTCAAACGGATGGATTGTCGGCTTCGCCGCCAGTTTCCTGCTGACGATGATGATGCTCTACGCGCTCGGCTATCTGTTTCTTCGCGGCGTCGGCATCTGGGGGATCAACATCCCCATCGGTTGGGGCTTCGCGATCATCAACTTCGTCTGGTGGATCGGCATCGGCCACGCCGGCACGCTCATCTCCGCCATCCTTTTATTGCTGCGTCAATCGTGGCGCAACTCCATCAACCGTTTCGCGGAGGCGATGACGCTGTTCGCCGTGGCCTGCGCCGGCGTCTTCCCCGGAGTCCATACCGGCCGCCCCTGGCTCGATTACTGGATGTTCCCGTACCCCAACACCATGAGGTACTGGCCGCAATTCCGCAGCCCGCTCATCTGGGACGTGTTCGCGGTCTCGACTTACTTCACCGTCTCGCTCATGTTCTGGTTCGTCGGACTCATCCCCGATCTCGCCACGCTGCGCGACCGCGCCGAAAACAAATATGCTCAGATGATCTATGGCCTGCTCGCCATGGGATGGCGCGGCTCGGCCCGCCACTGGGCCCGCTATGAAACGGCGTACCTGCTGCTCGCCGGCCTTGCCACACCGCTCGTGCTTTCGGTACACACAGTGGTCAGCTTCGATTTCGCCGTCGGCATAGTTCCGGGCTGGCACACCACGATCTTCCCGCCCTATTTCGTCGCGGGCGCGATTTACTCCGGCTTCGCCATGGTGCTGATGCTGGCCATTCCGATCCGCAAAATCTACGGCCTCGAAGACTTCATCACCGACCGCCATCTGCAGAACTCCGCCAAGGTCATGCTCGCTACCGGCTGGATTGTGGCCTACGGCTACGGAATCGAAGCCTTCATGGGCTGGTATGGCGGCAACCGCTACGATCAAACGCTGCTCTGGAATCGTCTGCACGGCCCGTACGCGTTTTGCTATTACCTGCTGCTGGGCTGCAATCTTGCCTTCCCGCAGTTGCTGTGGTTCCGCAAGATGCGCACGAATCCGGTTTGGCTCTTTTTCATTTCGTTCATCATCCTGGTCGGCATGTGGCTGGAGCGTTTCGTCATCATCGTCATCAGCCTGACCCGCGACTTCCTCACCTCGTCGTGGGGAATGTACTACCCGACGCGCTGGGACTGGATGACCTTCATCGGAACGATCGGCATGTTCCTCACCGCCATGTTCCTGTTCGTGCGCATCCTGCCGATGATGTCCATCTTTGAAATTCGGCAACTGCTGCCCGAAGCGGAGGTGAAGCCCGAATGAAGACACTTCCGATCTACGGCACCATGGCCGAGTTCGACACCGCTCAGCATCTGGTGGACGCCGCCCGCCGCACCCACGAAGCCGGCTATCGCAAGATCGATGCTTACAGCCCGTTTCCAGTCGAGGAATTGGCCGATGCCATCGGCTTCCACAAGAACAACGTACCGCTGGTGGCTTTGATCGGCGCCATCACCGGCGGCCTGGCCGGTTACTTCATGCAATATTGGATCGCGGTGATTGACTATCCGATCAATGTGGGCGGCCGCCCGTTCCACTCCTGGCCGTCGTTCATCATCGTGACGTTTGAGATGACGATCCTGTTCGGCGCCATTTCAGCGGTCTTCGGCATGCTGGCTCTCAATGGACTGCCCATGCCATACCACCCGGTTTTTCACGTTCCGCGCTTCGCACTCGCCACCAAAGACCGCTTTTTCCTGATCGTATTTGCTTCCGATCCCAAGTACGACGCAACCGGCACGCGCCAATTTCTGGAAAGCCTCGAGCCGCGCTCGATCTCGGAGGTCCCCAGCTAGATGATGCTGACACTCCGCAGTTCGTGCGTAGCGCCGGCGTCCCGCCGGCGGTTACGGAGGCGTCTCGCCTCCGAAGAGGGCGATCCCGGCGGCAGCAATCGTGTCGTCGGTTCTCTTGCTCTGCTCCTGCTGGCCATCATAAGCACCGCTGGCTGCCGTCTCGATATGCACGTGCAGCCGCGCTACAACCCGCTGGCCAAGAGCGATTTCTTTTCCGACCAGCGCGCCGCTCGGCCCCTGGTCGAAGGAACCGTGGCCCGCGGCGATGAACGCGCCGACACCTATTTCTATACCGGCAAGATCGGCAACGCCCCGGGCGAGTACATGCCTTTCCCCGTAACGAAGGACGTAATGGACCGCGGCCGCGAGCGTTACAACATCTACTGTTCGCCTTGCCACTCCACTCTCGGGGATGGCAACGGCTTCGTCCCAACCCGGGGTTTCTCGAAAAAGCCGCCTTCTTATCACATTGAGCGGCTGATGAAAGCTCCGATCGGCTATTTCTTCGACGTGATGACCAACGGATACGGCATCATGCAGGATTATTCCGCGCAGGTTTCGCCCCGTGATCGCTGGTGCATTGCCGCCTACATCCGGGCGCTGCAGTTGAGCCAGAACGCCACCACGGCCGACGTCCCGCAAGGCCAGAGCTATCCCGTCCAAAGCTCCGGAGTTCGTCGAACCGGGCAGCGGCGCGACTTTGCCGCAAGTGATGCCGAACACGAAATCCGGGAAAGGGGGATCGGAATGAGCACCACGCCTCACATCCCTCACCCGCCTGAGATCGATCTCTCGACCCCTCCGATCATCAAGGCGATGGGGAGGCGCTCGCTCATGATCGGCGCGATTGCGAGCGTGATCGCGCTCTTCATCGCCTTCACCAACCCCACCGAGTTCTTCCGCGGCTACCTCGTCTCCTACATGGATTGGCTGGGCATCTGCCTCGGCTCGATGGCCATCGTCATGATCCGCCACATGACAGGCGGCGGTTGGGGCACGGTGATCCGGCGCGTGCTCGGCGCATCCATGCGCACGTTGCCGCTGATGATCCTCCTCTTCATTCCGATGCTGTTCGCCGTGCCGAGGCTCTATCCCGTGGGCCATGCCGCTCAATTCCATCGCCGACCCCGCGATTCGCGAGCACCTCGAAAAGCATTCGTTCATCCTGCGCGATTACCTCAACTACCGCGGCTTCGTAATCCGCGCCATCATCTACTTCGCGATCTGGTTCGTGCTGCAATATCTGCTCAGCAAGTTTTCCTTCGAGCACAACAAGCCGCCCTTCGCCGACACCAGCAAGCGCTTCAAAATCGTGAGCGCTCCTGGCATCATCCTTTACGCGTTCACCGTCTCGTTCGCCGCCATCGATTGGGTCATGTCGCTCAATCCCAGTTGGATCTCGACCATCTACGGCCTGATCTTCGTGGCGGGACAGTTGATCGCGGCCCTGGCCTTCGCCATCGTCATCGAGCGCATTCTATTCAACTACGAGCCGATGGCGACTCTGCTCAAGCCCAAGTACGTGCACGATCATGGCAATTTCATGCTCACCTTCATCATGGTCTGGGCCTACTTCTCGTTCTCGCAATGGCTCATTATCTGGGCAGGCAACCTGCCGGAAGAAATCACCTGGTACTTCCGGCGACTGCACGGCGGCTGGCAGTACGTCGGCCTCTTCCTCGTCGTCTTCCACTTTTTTGTGCCGTTCTTCTTGCTGCTCTCGCGCTCATTCAAGCGCGACATGACGCGCCTGGTTTGGCTGGCCGCCTGGATGCTGGTAGTGCACTACATCGATTTGTTCTGGCACATCGAGCCCAGCTTCTCCAAGACTTTCACCGTCACGCTGGCGGATGTGGTCATCCCCTTCGCCATGGGCGGCATCTGGATCGCATACTTCTGCCGCAACCTCAGTTCGCAGCCGCTGGTTCCCGCTTACGACGCGACTGCGCAGGATGTATTGGAGCCCGCCCATGAGTGACGAACAGATCGGAAATCACGAGATGAGCGGCCAGGGCGGCTACGAGCACGAGGATCTGAGCCCTCGTGGCGTGATGTACTTCATGCTCGGTCTGGCGGTGGTCGTCGTCGTCATCTATCTCATCGTGTTCGGCATGTACCACTTCCTCGACACCTACGAAAAGGCGCACCAGACAGCCATGAGCCCCATGGTCGCGCCACAGGCTGACACGCGCACCGTCACCCACGCCGACACGCAGGTTTTTCCGCAGCCGCGCCTCGAAGAAAGCGAGCGCAGCCAGCTTCGCCAATTCATCGAGCAAGAAGACGACAAGCTCGCCACCTATAACTGGGTGGATAAGGATAAGGGCGTCGTGCAGATTCCAATCGACCGCGCCATGGATTTAATTGTGCAGCGCGGTTTGACCGGTTCGACCGGAGAACATGCGGCCGCAAGGCTCTCGACCCGAAGGCCCGACAAAGATTCTGAGAAGCACGGCGCAGGTCTTCGCGCCCGCAGAGAAGACAAAGAGAAAGAAAAGAAGCAGCAAACTCCCAGCGCGGCAGCCAGCAAAGCTGCCGAGCACGGGAACTGACCGCTCCGGCCGGAGCCAGACCAACCGGCGCGCCGGAAAAGGATGCTTGCAGTGCGCAGTAAAAAGCAGTTCGCAAATTCGATGGTCCCGCTGTCATCCTGAGCGGAGTGAGAACATCCGCGCAGCGGATGTTCTCGCGGAGTCGAAGGACCCCTACCCTCCTCGCGCTCTTGCTCCTCGCCGGCAGCCGCCTGGGGCCAGGGTATGCACCAGGGAGGCCAGGGCATTATGTCGCCTCCCGCCACGCATGCGTCCGCCCGGGTTAAAAAACGTCGGCATTCAGCAAAACCTTAACCAGCAGATCCCCGCCGACCTCGTGTTCACCGACGATCTCGGCCACCAGGTGAAGCTGGCGGATTATTTCGGCCAGAAGCCCTTGATCCTGAATCTTGTCTACTTCACCTGCCCGATGCTCTGTGGAGAAGAACTCGCGGGCCTTGAGAGCACCCTGCGCGTGCTTAAGTTCGACGTCGGCAAGGAATTCGACGTCATCACCGTCAGCTTCGATCCCCGGGACACTCCCGAAGCAGCCGCGAAGAAGAAAGCAGAGATTTTGCACCGTTACAAACGCGATGGCGCCGAGAACGGATGGCATTTCCTGGTCGGCAAGCAGGATTCGATCGACAAAATCACCAAGGCCGCCGGATTCGAATACGAATACGACACGAAGACCCAGCAGTTCGCGCACTCGACCGCGATCATGGTGCTCACGCCGCAAGGCAAGATCGCACAGTACTACTACGGCATCGACTATCCGCCCAAGGATTTGCGGCTGGCTCTGGTCGATGCCTCCCACGAAAAAATCGGGAACGTGGTCGACGAACTGTTGCTGTACTGCTATCACTACGATCCGAGTAAGGGTAAATACAGCGCCACCGTCATGCGCATCCTGCGCCTGATGGGCGTTGCCACGCTGCTCTGTTTGGGGATGCTTTTCTTTGTCATGATTCGCCGCGGTTCAGGCAGCGGCCGTCATGGCCAGTGACAATCATGGAGCGGTAAGGGCCACTAATTATGTTTTCACATTTGCCATTTTGGCCGGAGAGCGCCTCCACCTCGGCAGGACGCGTGGACGCTCTCTACATTTTCCTGGTGCTGGTCTCCGCCATCATGACGGTGCTGATCTTCACCACCTTGATCATCTTCGCCATCAAGTTCCGCAAACGCCGGGGACGGCCCGCCGAACAGATCGAAGGTTCCACCATCCTCGAACTTACATGGTCCATCATTCCCTTCGCGATTTTCATGTCGTTCTTCGTCTGGGGCGCGGTCATTTACTTTCAGGAGCGTACTCCGCCGCAGGACGCCCTCGAGGTCTACACCGTTGCCAAACAATGGATGTGGAAGTTCGAGCATGCCGGAGGGCAGCGTGAAATTAACGAACTCCACGTGCCCGTGGGCCGCGACGTCAAGCTGATCATGACCTCGCAGGATGTCATCCACAGCTTCTATGTGCCCGCCTTCCGCCTCAAGCAGGACGTGCTTCCGGGCCGCTACACCACCTTCTGGTTTCATGCCACCAAGGCGGGCACCTACCATCTGTTCTGCGCCGAGTATTGCGGAACCCAGCACTCCGGCATGATCGGATGGATCGTCGTCATGGAGCCGCGGGAATACGAAGCCTGGCTGACCACCGGCGGCGGCAACCAGCCGCTGGCTGAGACCGGAAAGAAATTGTTCTCCGACCTCGGCTGCGCGACTTGCCATCGCTCTGACACCGAAGGCCGCGGTCCGAACCTGGCCGGGCTCTACAACAAACCGGTGCAGCTCGAAGATGGCCGCATGATAACCGCCGACGAAAATTACATTCGCGAATCGATCCTGGAGCCGGGCGCAAAACTCGTCAAGGGTTTCAAGCCGATCATGCCCACCTTCCAGGGACAGATTAGTGATGAGCAACTCAACTCGCTGGTCGCCTACGTAAAGTCGCTGACCCAGCCGCAAACAGGACAACCCGTAGCCGGCATAGCGTCGGCTACTCCTTGATTAGTAACAGGTCGTGTCGTGACGGGGCTATGCCCCGTCCAACCGCAAAATTTGGTTTGAGTAATGAGTAATAGGTGAAAAACATGGCAACCGCTGTACCAGTAGATGTGGGCGAACGCGAGAGCTACCTGAACGCAGGTTACGGAATCAAGACGTGGCTCCTTACCCGGGACCACAAGCGCATCGCGCTGCTCTACCTGCTGTCGGTAACTTTCTTCTTCTTTATCGGCGGCATTTTTGCGCTGCTCATCCGCCTGGAGTTGTTGACCCCGGCGGGCGATCTCGTCCAGTCCGATACCTATAACAAGCTGTTCACCATGCACGGCCAGGTGATGATCTTCTTCTTCCTCATCCCCGCCGTGCCCGCCGTGCTGGGCAACTTCCTTATCCCGATCATGATCGGCGCCAAGGATCTCGCCTTCCCGCGCATCAACCTGCTCAGCTGGTACCTCTTTATCATCGGCGGCCTGCTGATGGTCTACACCATCCTTAACGGCGGCGTCGATACCGGCTGGACGTTCTACACGCCCCTCAGCACCGAGTTCCTCAAGACCAACGTCATCTCCGCCATCGTCGGAATCTTCTTCGCGGGCTTCTCGTCGATCCTCACCGGACTGAACTTCATCGTCACCATCCATCGCATGCGCGCACCGGGCATGACGTGGAACCGCCTGCCACTGTTCGTCTGGTCACACTACGCGACCAGTATCATCCAGGTGCTCGGCACCCCGGTCGTCGCCATCACGCTCGTGCTGGTCGCTCTCGAGCGTACGCTGCACCTTGGAATCTTCGATCCTGCCCTCGGCGGCGATCCGCTTCTGTTCCAGCACCTGTTCTGGTTCTACTCGCACCCCGCTGTCTACATCATGATCCTGCCCGGCATGGGCATCGTCAGCGAGATCGTCTGCTGCTTCTCGCGCAAACGAGTCTTCGGATACAAGGCCATGGCGCTCGCCGTCCTCGGCATCGCCGTCACTCGGATTTCTGGTCTGGGCGCACCACATGTTCGTCGCCGGCATCTCGCTGTATGCCGCGCTCATCTTCTCCCTGCTGAGCTACTTCGTCGCCGTGCCCTCGGCGATCAAAGTCTTCAACTGGACCGCCACCATGTACAAGGGCTCCATCACCTACCAGACGCCGATGCTCTACGCCTTCGGCTTCATCGGCCTCTTCACCATCGGAGGATTGACCGGCCTGTTCCTGGCCTGCCTCGGCATCGACGTGCACGTCACCGATACCTACTTCGTCGTCGCCCACTTCCACTACATCATGGTCGGGGGCATGGTGCTCGCCTATCTCGGCGGCATGCATTTCTGGTGGCCCAAAATTTCCGGCCGCATGTATCCCGAAGCCTGGGGAAAACTCGCCGCGCTCATCGTCTTCATCGGATTCAACCTGACCTTCTTCCCGCAGTTCATCCTCGGTTACATGGGCATGCCGCGCCGCTATCATGCCTATCCGCCGGAATTCCAGATCCTCAACGTGCTCTCCACCGCGGGTGCAACCATTCTCGCCGTCGGCTACTTGTTGCCCATGATCTATTTCGTCTGGTCCATGCGCTACGGCCCGCCCGCTCCCGCCAATCCATGGAACGCCGCTGGCCTCGAGTGGATGATTCCCTCGCCGCCTCCAACCGCCAATTTTGAGGAGCAGCCAGTCGTGACATGGGAAGCCTACAACTACGATGAACTGGGCGAGATTCCGCAGAAGCAGGAGGTTCCCGTTGCCCACTAGTCCAGCCGCGGCTCTTCCCGGACACGAGCACGAGCACGATAACGACCATGCGCAAAATCCGGCGCTGCTGCATCATTTCGCAACCGAATCCCAGCAGAAAAACGCCGCCAGCCTCGGCATGTGGCTGTTCCTCGCCCAGGAAGTCATGTTCTTCGGCGGCATGTTCTGCGCCTACCTCATTTACCGCTACAAGTACTTCGGCGACTTCGGCTCCGCCAGCCAGACCCTCAACATCTGGTATGGCACCATCAATACCGCCGTTCTGATCTGCTCCAGCCTCACGGTCGTGCTCGGCCGTTCGCGCGGCGCAACTCGGCAAGCGGAAAGCGCTGGTCACATGGCTTCTGCTCACCATCGTTCTGGGCATCGCCTTCCTCGGCATCAAAGGCGTCGAGTACTACGAGAAATTCGAGAATCACCACGTGCCCGGCCCATCGTTCGCCTATACCGGAACCGTACCCGGCCATCCCGATCTTCCCGTGAACCCGCATCATGCCGAAATCTATTTCTCGCTCTACTTTGCGATGACCGGCATGCACGCCCTGCACATGATCGTCGGTGTCGGTCTGTTCAGCACGCTGGCGTTCTTCGCGTGGCGCGGAAAGTATTCCGTCCGAGTACTACACGCCCATTGAAAACGCCGGTTTGTACTGGCACTTCGTCGATATTGTCTGGATCTATCTTTTCCCGTTGCTCTATCTGATCGATCGCACCAAGGTGTGGAAACTATAGGAGACCAATAACAATGCCGGATCCTGTTCCCTCACAGACCGCGACCCACGCCGATCCGCCCCACGAACACGTCTCGTCGCTCGCCTCATCGGTCACCATCTGGGGCGCGTTGATTGTCTGCACGGCCCTCACCGCTGCCGCTGCCTTCGTCGACCTGGGTCCGCTCAACACCATCGTGGCCCTGACCATCGCGACGTTCAAAGCGACGCTGGTAGTGCTCTTCTTCATGCACGTCAAGTACACCCATGAAAAACTCACCCGCTCTCGTCATCGTCAGCGCGATCTTCTTCCTGTTCCTCCTGCTGTCCCTAAGCATGGCCGATTACGCCACCCGTCTCTGGCGCTGAAGCGCGGCTCACAAGCCGGCCTTAGAGAAAAGCTAACGAATGTGAGCTCACTGCCGGAGCGGCCTCGGAATAAAGGGGGCTTTACCCCGGCGATTCCAGATGGCCACATGGCCCGATCGACCCGATATTTTATGCCGCTTGAAAACGCCTCATCCCGGGATATAATTCCCCTCAATGGCAACGGGGTCGGAAGTCACAAAAACAGCGGGAATGGTGCCCGATGAGCTGAAGATGGAGCCGCGCTCCAAAGGCCTCACCACCGCCCGCAAGAAAAAACCCAAAGAACTAGCCGTCATCACCGAGTGCTGCACAGGCTGCGCCGGCTCACCCGCCTGCGTCGAGTACTGTCCGGTGGAGGACTGCATGTTCTGGGTAGAGGACCCCGATCATCCGCCCTTCGGCCGCATCGAAGTCGACCCCATCCTCTGCATCGGCTGCAAGAAGTGCGTCAGCAAAGGCCCCGAAGGCTCTTTCCTCGATGGCTGCCCCTGGGACGCGATCGTCATGGTCGACATCGCCGAGGTAGAAAAAGAAGTCGGCCCGATGAGCTACTAGCCGCCTGGATTTATTTCCCTGGAAATGTGGGTGACGGGGCTTTGCCCCGTCAAGACGGAACTGAATCCCCTACAAACACAAGAACTGCGCAAGCCTTTACTTCGCACCAAAACACGACTACGAAAAGCTTGACTTAGCCATCGCAATAAACTCAACTTGGAGTTAGGGCACAATAAGGTGTCGCCTTTTTAAGATCGGCTTGGTCTCTGACAATCGAATCACGATGTCACAGACCCTAGTTGTCCCAACCACTAACTCCTTATTATTGAATACTTTGCATATAAGTACAACGATTTCAATACTTTGCATAGATCGATATACGGAAATCGGCAGAAAACGCTATCTAAGCTCATTATTCCGGAATACTTTACGTATAAGTTATTTGTCCTGAATACTTTGCGAGGAAAATAGCCCTAAGTCGATGATTCCAATAGACCGGGGGAAGGGGGTAGGGGTGGGGTATAGACCGGGAGGATCCGACAGTACAGACCGCGTTGATCGCCTGACAGAACAGACCGGGGGCATCCCTGACAAAGCTTATTTACTCTCGCGCCCTCTCTTGAATCGCGCGTTCAGTAGCCATCGCCTGCTGCCGCAGTCGCTCAGGAATTTCCGGCAATTCCCTTTCATAGGGACGGATCGCAGGCAGATCATCCGTTTGCCCAATGACATATAAAGCGCGCATCGCCTCCCATACCTGTTCTTCTCCGGGATCGATGGTCGCGACCGCCGCCCCCGCGCTTACGTTGCCACCGCTGACTGTAGAAATTATCCGGACGCGGCCCGTCATCGGCGAACGAAGTTCGTGAACCTGCCCATCGTCACCTTGCAGCTTCGCAACCAGCCCGCCCTGATGGAGAGACGTGCCAACTCCGGCAGTATCCATGACTCGACCGGCATAAGCGCTCGTGATCGCGACCGGCTTTAATAAAGAAACGATCTGCGCTCTCCCGGAGCTGTCGCCGAAACGCACCAGCGACAACGCCGCATTGCCGCGGACGATCATCGACGGATCGCCCAGCATCTTCAGCAGTGTCTCGTGGAAACCGGGACCTGCCGTATCCTGGCCCATCACCCAGGCATCGGTGCTGCGCACTTCCTCGTGCGGATCGGAAGCGACTCGCACCAGATCGCCATACCAACGCGAAGCGCTCGCATCGTGCTGGCTCATGCGCTGTCCGAGTTGCACTACGGCGTGTTGGATGTGCCGCGGATGAGCATTGTCGTTGAGGTATTCGCGCATCTCCTTGTCGGAGAGCGAACGCCCAAACCAGGTGCTCCACCAGAACAGGAAACGGCATCAGCACCAGCAGCCATGCCGTCAGAAAGAAGAGCAGCCGGTTGCGGGTGGACATGCGGGGACGCGACGGTTTCTGCGGTGGATTATTGGCGAACGTCGTGTGCTCGTCTGCAGACATCACCGGGATGGGTTGTGTAGCCATTGTGAATCTCACATTCGAAAGAGACGATGTCACTTGCAAGAGACGATGTCATCCTGAGCGGAGCAGCAACTTCACAAAGTGAAGTTGCCGCGGAGTCGAAGTTGAGGCGTGCGCGCGTCTGAGCCGACGCCGAAATCCCGAGCGTAGCCGAGGGACTTGGACCCCTACTATGCTAAGCCTCTTTGCTCTCAGAAGCCGCTTTGGGCGCCACTTTCGGAGCGGTCGGAGCCGCAGCCGCCGAGCTGTCTTCGCCGGAGCGGGAGCCGCCGCGATTTTCTTCTTGTGCAGAAACGCCAGCGCGCCGCGGTCGCGCAGCTCCCAGTAAGCGTTCAGGAAGAACACGCCGGAAAGAGTCAGCAGGATCAGGCTCATGAACAAGCCATCCTGTGTCTTGACTGTGCCCGTCGATATTGTCCAGGCAATGCCAAACAGAGGAACTACGCCCATGACAATGGACACCACCAGCATCATCATCGTAAGCAACCGCCCTCCTCAGTTCACCCCAGGTCGTGTGGCGCGGACACTCCTGTCCGCGCCGACGCTGACATCTCCTCGTGCTGCCCCTGCAGCTTATTCCGCCTTGAACGTCGCGTCCACGGTCTTGCTGTCTTTCGGCAGCGAGCGTAACCTTCTGCTCCTGCGTGCCCAGCTTCTCCTGCACAAATGCCAACGTGTAGTCGCCCGGAGGAAGTCCTTTGATCTCGAACTTGCCGTCCGGCCCGGTAACCGCATAGAACGGGCTCTTCACCACGTTGACGTACATCTTCATCCAGGGATGCTGGTTGCACTTCACCGGCAACATGATCTCCTCGCGGGCGAAAGTCTTCTCCAGAGCAGGCGCCTGCGGAGGCTGCGACTCGTTCCACTCGCGATTGTCGGCGGGAGTCGGATGAATATTGTGCGTTGTCGGATCGCTGTTGACGATCTTGATCGTCTGCCCCGCCATTACGCCCAGAACGTGCGGATGATACTTGCAGCCGCTCTGATCGATCTCAACCGGAGCGCTCGGAACGTCAAACGTCCGGTTGCCCAAACCATCCTTCACGTAGACGAAGACATTGGCCAACTTGCCGCTGTCGTCAACCACGGTTTCCGCCATGTTCATGCCCTTGCAGGCCGGATCCTGGCTCATGTCGATCTTGGCCATCTTGGGAGCCGTGCCCGCAAAACTAACCGTGCCGCTGACACTCGCCGCAGTCGCGGGATCAATCGGCGTGGAAGCCGGAGTCGGCGGCGCCGATGCGGGAGCGTTGCGTCTCTTCGCTCGGCTTCTTGCTGCATCCTGTCAACAAAACGAGGCCCACGCCGACGATCGCGCACAGGCCAAGGAACATTACCCACATTTTCCGGTTCATGATTTCTCTACACCTTTCCTGGAATTGAATGATATCTTCTCCACATTTTACCGCTCACTGGCCGCTTCCGCGTACGCGCCTGGCTCGCGACTGAGCGGCGCACTTTTTCTGCGCCGTTCCGCGATTGCTTTGCTCGTGGACTAGTCTTGCCGCTCGCCTGCTTGCGACCCATCGCTCCTGCTACGCGGCGCTGCTCCTCGGGAGTGAGTTGCAAAATGTAGTTCACCAGCAGGCGCGTTTGATCCTTGTCGTAGCCTTCAAAAGACGGCGGAGTCGGACCCGAGAATACCCAATGATCGTTCTCGCGTTTGAACAATCCCGAAGGCATCGCCGTGCCCGGACTGATCGCTTGTGGATCGATGAGCCACCGTTCCATCCAATCGGGCTTCAGCCGTCCGCGCGCCAGCAGGAAGTTGGGCGCCGTCGCATTCTTGTCGTGCGCCGGATCACCCGTCGCATGACACTTCAGGCAAGGCGCCGCGGTGCTGGAAAACAAGCTGCGCGCCATGTCGGTTTCCTTGGCCGTCAAAGTCGTCGTCGACTCCGGAATATACGGGAACGACTGCCGCGACAGCGCCTCAAAGAAGCGCACCAGTTTGCCCAGTTCGTTCTCCGAGAAGCTGAAAGTCGGCATTCGCACCTTGAGGTACGAGCGCACGCCATCGCGATTGGTATCGGTATCGCTGAGCGCCGGATTCGAGAGGAAGTGCAGCAGCCACTCCGGATCGACGCGCGCGCCTTCGGTCAGCAGTTTTGGCGGAAGCTGTTCCGGCGATTCCTGGTAGCGCTTCATTCCCATCAGCGCCGTCTGCTGGCCGGGAATGAACTGGTGACAGCCCATGCAGTTGTACTTCTTGACCACCCACCAGCCTTCCTGAATGTCGCGCCGGTAGTCCTGCGGCCGGTACTGATAGGAGTCGGGAAGCCCGCTCTCCTGGCTGCCCATCAGGAATGTCGTGAGCGCCCGGATCTGTTCGGGCTGCAAGTGCACGTTGGGCATGCGGAGCTTTTCCGTCTCCGACTTGATCTTTCCCTGATCCCACACATTCGGTTCCGCGAGTTTGTGCTCGAAGAATCCCAGATGCGAATACCACGGCCCTTTCGCCGGTCCCTCCGGAAGCCGCGCACGATCCTCCGGATTCGTGATCGGTTCGCCGGTTCCGCGCTCCGCCATCTCGGTCAGCAGCGCGAAGTCCAGACGTTCGATCGGCTTGCTGCCCTCAAACGTCAGTTCCGTTCCGATCCTGCCCTCGTCTTCAAGACCGGAAATCTCATGGCATCCCGCACAACCGAAGTGTTGAATCCACTTCTTCCCTTCCGCCTTCAAATTGGGATCATCCATGAAAGGCGCGTCGGGATAGGAGCTTGGATCCTTCTTCTTGAGGGTGATGAGGTAGGACGCAACATCCCGCGCATCGTCGTCCGAGAGCCGCAGGCTGGGCATCACCGTCATGTTCTGCACCTGCAGTTCGTGGCCATCGTTCGGACACTTGCTGTGCTGCAGATCGAAAACAAACGGCAGTCCCTTCTTTGCGTAATCCTCGGGACCGATGTCTTTCTTCTCGTACAGGCAATACGGACGCGTGCGCTGGCGCGCGTTGTGCACCCAGCGCACCAGATAATCGTAATTCGCTTTCTCGCCGACACGCGTCAGGTTGGCGGCAAATGTGCCGCCAATCATCTGGTCGCCTTCCTCTACCGAATGGCAACCGAGGCAGCCCCGCGTTTCGAACAGTTCCTTGCCGTGACCGGCATCTCCAGGTTTTTGTTTAACCGGCTGATCCGGCAAACGCGGACTGCCACAGATACGCCGAGATTGCCCGGATCTGCTCGTCGCTCAGCCGGAAATTCGGCATGCGCGTCGTGGGACGGAAATCCGTTGGTTTTTTCAGCCACACCGGAATCCAGTTCTTGTTGAGTTTCAGCCGGACGTCCTTCAGGTTCGGCCCGACCTTCTTGATGTCCTGCAGAAGACTCTTGGTCGTTCGATCGAGTTGCACGATCCGCAAATCCAGTTTGCTGTTCTCAACCTTGAGCGCCACGGCGTCATCGTTCAGACGATTCGCTTCCTGGTTGGTCTGCGCGGCGTCGGCCTGCTTCATCAGGTACGCGGCCTGCTTCAGGTTATCTTTCTTCTCCGTCTCCATCTGCTTGATCTGCTGCGCGACGGAGTTGATATCTTCCGGTTCCTTGTCGTAGCCCTCATAGCGGTGACAGCCCGTGCATCCGCGCTGCCGAAACAGATCCTTGCCCTCGCTGATCGTCCAGCCCACGTCGCCGCTTACCAGCACCATGTCGGCGGCATGGCACGTCTGGCACCCGGCCTCGACATTCGGCTTCGGAAACATCGGCCAGAGCCAATGCTCGTAGGTGCCATGCGCCTTCTCAACGCTGGTTGTCGCCCGGCCATTTCCCTGGTGACAGGGAGTGCAGCCGAACTTCTCCGGATCATGCGTCTTCAGCAGTTGCGGCTCAGGATGGCTGGTGAAAGCGTGCGCGTATTCGTCGGGCTTTTGCCCTTTGAGCGCCATCGATGCCGCAGTCAGCTTGACCGGCTCGCGAATCCCCATGTGGCACGATTCGCATCGATCCACAATGTTGGCGTCGGCGACGTTGATCTGCATGATGACCGGATCCCATGCCTCGGTCTTATCCTGCAGACCCTTGATCTGACTCGGCGTGAGATTCACCATGTGCTCGGAGATGTAGGCATCGAGCTTCGCCTTCCGCTCGCTTGTCGGCTTGATCACTTCACCCAGTTCGGCGCTGAGCGCGGTGCGGTGGGCCTTCAGATCGTTGTAGGTTTCTTCGAGTTGCGGGAATGTGTAGTTCGCCCTGCTGCCGTCCGGATACTCGACGACCGCGGTCTGCTGTTTGTACTTTTTCAGATCCTCGAGTTTGCTTTGCTTCGAGGACGCGCTGGTGGTGGTCTCGATATTGTAGGTCAGGGCATTTACGTAGGCGCGCCGGTCGGTGAATACGTTCTGCACCGCCATGATTTTGGCGCTCAAGGCGAGCAGTTGATCGTTGATCTCCTTCTTTCGGGGCGCCGCCTGCTGGAAGGCTTGCTCGTAATCCTGCTTCAGCTTCAGGTAATCGCCGTTGCTCTCGACTTCTTTTTCGGATGCCGCCGAGGTGGACCGAGCCGTCTTTAAGAATGCGGAGTAGCGCTCGACCCACTCATGCTGGTACGCCTTCCAGGGACGCTGTCCGAATGCCTCGTCCCACAATGCCCAGAACAACGAGGCCATCAGGAGAACCATGGCCACGACGTACCAGGTCGCAAGCGACTTCTGGACTAGCGGATCATTCTCGGGGACGGGCTTTTCGGGCACCACTTCCTCCTAAGAGTTGGCGGTGTGGGGACGGGGCTGTGCCCCGTCCAGGCGGGGCGAAGCCCCGCTACCACACGATTGCACTTCTACACATTGAACCAGGGCGTAATCCACACGTACTTGATGTGAAACATAAGCCGCAGCAGCATCTTGATCGGCAGCGCAAACATGGTGATCACAAAGAACATCATGATGGAATATTGCAGCAGGCTCATGCGCTTGTAGTCCTTGGGGTTATGGCGCCGGAAAAAAGCGTGCATAACGAACCCGCCAATCGCGTAAAAACCGCCCACCACCACCAGGCCAAAGACCGCCTTGACCCAGTTAGAGGTGATTCCAAAAATGTCAGGCAGATCCCGATTCACCTCATAAATAAGGCGATTATGGTCCCAGGTTTGGCCGGGCCAGAACCACTGCCATCCCGGTCCGCGAATGAAGGTTCCAATCAGGATCATCGAAACCCACAAAATAATGAAGCCGAAAAGAAACGTGCCAATGGCGAACTTGCGCTGCTTCCACGTGTAGTAGCCGCTGCCCAGCGGATTGGTATCGATGTAAGGAATCACCATCAACCCGATGATGATGAGCGTCGGCATTACCACGCCCGCAATCCAGGGATCGAAATAAACCAGCATTTCCTGCAAGCCAAGAAAATACCAGGGCGCTTTCGCAGGATTCATGGTCAGGTTCGGGTTCGACGGCTCTTCCAGGGGCGCGTTCAGCGTAATGGACCAGACCATCAAAATAATCGTGACGATGATCGCAGCCAGGAACTCCACGCGCAGAAGAAACGGCCACACGTGAATTTCCTTCTGCCATCCGGCCTGCCACGGCCACGTTTTGCGATGATGCGTCTTGGCGAGCGCGGCATCGCCTTCCAGTTGCGCGATCAGCTGATCGTTGGCGTGCGCCTGTTTCCACGCCAGATAGATATAGAAGGCGAGCAGCGGAATCAGGGCCACGATGGGCACGTTATCCGGAGCGGAAGCGATGTCCCACAGCTGTCTCCAGTCCATATTATTTGCGCGCCTCCTTCACTTCGGCTTCGAGCACGACCGGCGCAGGGCCGGAGATGCCGCCGTCTTTGCGCACACGCCAGAAGTGCACGATCATCAACACGGACGCGACAATCGGAATGCCGATGCAATGCCAGATGTAGGAGCGCAGAAGCGCGTTTGCATCCACGATCGATCCGCCCAGCAAGCCGAAGCGAATATCGTTATAGGGCGTCATCCCCAGCAGCGCACCGAACGGGCCCTCATGTCCCAGCGCTGGCGTAGCGCGCGCCATGTTGGTGCCAACCGTGACGGCCCAGAAGCCGAGTTGATCGTCGGGTAGAAGATATCCGGTGAACGATAGCAGCAGCGTGAAGACCAGCAGCAGCACGCCAATGTTCCAGTTGAACTCGCGCGGCTTCTTGTAGGAGCCGGTCAGAAACACGCGGAACATGTGCAGCCAGACGGCGATCACCATCAAATGTGCGGCCCAGCGGTGCATGTTGCGCAACAACTTGCCGAAGGGCACGTCATGCTCCAGGTAGAGCACGTCGCGGAACGCCTGCACCTTCGTCGGGTGGTAATAGAACATCAGCAGCACGCCGGTAAAAGTCAGGACGATGAAAAGATAAAACGTGATGCCGCCCATTCCCCAGGTGTAGTTGTAACGCACCGCATCGCGATTGATTTTCGCCGGATGCAGATGCAAGAAGACGTTGGAAAGCACGCCCAGAGCGCGATTGCGCGGCGTGTCATCGTGCTTGTGCCGGAAGATGGAGGTGTAGACCTGAGTCTTGGTTGGGTCCTTGAGAAGATCAACCTGCTCCTTGGCCTTGGCCGGTATGTCGGTCTTGAGCGACTGGACGTCTTCCTTCACCCCGGTCGTTACTCGCTCAACGATGCCGACTGATTTCCCGTTCTTTCCGTTCGCTCCGTTCGAACCACCGTCTTCAGGCATTTTCGTCCCTTCTCTGTGGCTTCATTCCTGGCTACCTCACCCCGCCAATCACGCAACCACCGATCTCAAGCTGTGCTCAGAGTTACACGTCCAGGTACGATCCCGGATCATTGAAGTGGCTCGGCTGACCCTTCGGCCATTGATAGAGCCGCGAAGTATCCACGATGATCTGCCCATCGGGTCCCTTCTGCACGAACGCGCGATCCATCGGTCTCGGCGCAGGTCCCTCGAAGTTGATCCCCTCGTCGTCGTAGCCGCTTCCGTGACACGGACACTTGAATTTGTTTTCGCTCGCCTTCCAATCTGGCGTGCAACCGAGGTGCGTGCAGCGTGCGTAAATCACGAAGAGACGATCGGGCCGGCGATCGACCCAGATGCGGTATTTCTGCTGCCACTTTGTGTCCACACCCAAACCGTAATCTGCGGGATACCCGATCTTGAAAACCGTGGAAGGTTCGAAAAGAGTGCGGGGCAAAAAGAAGCGGAAAAAAGCCAGGAACCATGCTGCCAGAAAGGCCGTGACCGATACCCATGCCAGCCGCCGGCGGTGCTGGTTGACCGTATTGTCTTCCGGTCCGACCGCTGCCACTCCGGCGGACGCCGCGGCTTTTGAGGTTCCCACCGCAGTCGAGCCAACATAAGGAGTGGCGGCGCTCGCTTTCGCGGCGGGCGCCGCTTTTTCGGGCGGCGGCGTCTCTTCGGGCGCCCTGGCCACATCCGGATTCTCTGCCATGATCCTCTCCTCCTCGAATCAATTGTGCTGGTTCAATCGGCGGCCATGGAAAGCGCCGCCAGTTCCCTCACCTGGTCTTTGTTTATATTTCTCAAGCTCTGAGTGCTTAAGCTCGCCTCGCCGCACGCCTCCAGCACCTCTGCCGCCAGCGCTTCAATAAATTTTGGCGAGTCGTTCAAACCTTGCGTCATCGCGAAATGCTCGATGCCAAGAAGTCGGGCCTCTTCCCTTGCGCAATGATCGATCTCGCCCAGAGTCTCCACGTGATCCGACACAAACGAAATCGGGATCACGCAGACTTCGCGCACCTTCTCCGCCGCCAGTTTTCGCAGCGTCGTGTGCAGCGAAGGCTGCAACCATCGGCTGGCGCCGACTTTGCTCTGATAGCAGAGGCGATGAGGATTCGACCATGCGCCTTGTTCCATCACCAGGGCAACCGTCTCTTCAATTTGCCGTTGATAGGGATCGCCCTTCTCGATCACCGAAACCGGGACGCTGTGCGCACTGAAGACGAGTTGCACATTCTCGCGATCAGGGAAGCGCCCGATGGCCTCGTTGATTTTTTCGACCAGCGCTCCGATGTAGAGCGGGTTGCGATAAAAAGTTGTGACACAGGAAGTCGGGAATTGCGCCGCGCCAATGCCGCCGCCACTCGTTCAGGCTGCTGCCGGTCGTGGTGCTGGAATATTGCGGGTAGAGTGGCAACAACACCAGTTGCTCTACTTCCGCTTCCTGAAGTCGAGCGATCGCTTCGGCCGTGAACGGATGCCAGTAACGCATCGCTACCACGCAGCGCGCATCGATGCCCTCGCGCATGAGATGCGCTTCCAGAGCGGCCGCCTGCATTTCCGTGAACTTCCGGATGGGAGAACCGCCCCCAATCACGGCGTAGTGCTGAGCGGCTTTTTTCGCGCGCGTGCTCGAGATCAGCTTGGCTAAAGGACGCCGCCCAATGCGTGAAAATGGGAAGTCGATAATGTCGGGATCGCAGAAGAGGTTAAAAAGGAAGGGTTCGACCGCAGCTAACGAGTCCGGTCCACCGAGTTGGAAAAGTACTACACCAACACGTTTCGAAATCCTCACCATTACCCCAGATCCCCAACCGATGGGCGCGATGTTACATAAAAACCGATCCTGTCGTCAATGTATCTCTGCTCGGATTTTCGCGAGGCGGCAAGAAATCTCACAGGGCATCACCTCGTGCGATATCTTACGTAGAACTCCCTTGCGCAAATCACATCGAGCTGTGATATAGTTTCGGCCCATTACGGGCCGTCGCGTCGGTTCAACGTGCTCGTGCAAGTCCGGGGTAGCCGATTTACTCAAACGGTGGTAGGGGGTCTGAGTACATGGGGCTGGTACTTCTCTGTGTCATCTGGCTGATTACCTTGGCCAGCACATACTTTTTCATTGCCAAGACTTGGTGGTTGCCAACGGGCGCTTCCGCCGCCGCCGCCGTCCATTGATCACCAGTTCGCCGTTACCTACGTGATCATGGGCGTGATCTTCGTTGCCGCCCAAATGGCGCTGGGATTTCTCGTCTTCAAGTATCGCGCTCAGGCCAACGCCGGGCGGGCCGGCTATTCCCACGGCAACACCAAGCTTGAAATCATCTGGACCACTCTCACCATCATCCTCTTCGTTGGTTTGAACCTGATCGGCAGTCCCATCTGGGCATCGGAGCGTTTTCGCCCAGCGGCGGACGGCGCCACCCGAGTGGAAGTTACAGGCATGCAGTTCGCCTGGTACTTCCGCTATCCCGGGCCCGGACGGAAGATTTGGCCTCACCAAGCCTGAACTCGAAGACCCATCGTCGGGCGGCGAAGCGGCGCTCGGTCTCGATCCTAAAGACCCGGCTTCCAAGGACGATGTAGTAACCGGCATCATGGAAGTTCCCGTGGGCCGCGAAGTTGAAGTGATCCTGCGCGCGCACGATGTCATCCACAGTTTCTTTGTTCCTCACATGCGCTTCAAGCAGGATGCCGTGCCTGGCCTGGCGATCCACATGCACTTCACTCCGACCGAGGTCGGCAGCTACGAGATCGCTTGCGCGGAGCTGTGCGGGCTCGGCCATTACAAGATGCATGGCATTTTGAAAGTGGTTAGCCAGAGTGAGTTTGATCAATGGATAGCAGCGCACGAGGCCGATAAACAATAAGGCGGAGAAACGATCAATGGTTGCTCAGGAATTCCACGGACACGCGGCCCCGCAGGGCTTTATTCGCAAATATGTTTTCAGTCTCGACCACAAGGTCATCGGCCTTCAATATTATTTCCTGGCCCTGACCGCGGTCTTTGTTGGGATGTTTCTCTCCCTGCTGATGCGCATCCACCTCGTGTGGCCCGGAGTTTCTCTGCCTCTTCTCGGGGAGATCAAGCCGGAAACCTATCTGAGCCTGCTCACCATGCACGGCACGATCATGGTGTTCTTCGTGCTCACCACGGCGCCGCAGGGCGGCTTCGGCAATTATTTTCTGCCCATACAAATCGGCGCGCCCGACATGGCTTTTCCTGTCCTGAACATGCTGTCGTTCTGGACAACATTCGTCGCCTACATCGTCATGCTGTCAGCGTTCTTTGTTGTCGGAGGAGCGCCTCTTCACGGCTGGACTGGATATGCGCCGATGAGCGCGCTGCAATCGTCGGGGCCCGGTGAGGGACTGGGCGCGGACCTCTGGATCATCAGTATCGCGATCTTCTGCATCGCGTCGCTCATGGGCGCTCTCAACTTCATTACGACGACGCTCGACATGCGCGCGAAGGGCATGACCATGATGCGCATGCCACTGACCTGCTGGTCCTGGTTCATCACCGCCATCCTCGGCTTGCTGGCTTTCGGAGTTCTGCTCTCGGCGGGCATCCTCCTGCTCATGGATCGTAACCTCGGCACCAGCTTCTTTGTGCCGCTGGGCACGATTAACGGCATACTGACCGGACATAAAGGTGGCTCGCCTCTGTTGTGGCAGCACTTGTTCTGGTTCTTCGGACATCCCGAGGTTTACATTGCCATCCTCCCCGGCATGGGCGTGGCTTCGCAGTTGCTCTCGACGTTTTCGCGCAAGCCGATCTTTGGCTACAAAGCGATGGTGTATGCCATGCTTTCCATCGGATTGCTGGGCTTCATGGTCTGGGGACATCACATGTTCATGAGCGGGATGAGTCCTTACACGGCCTTCGCGTTCTCGGTGATGACCATGGCGATCGGCGTGCCCTCCGCCATCAAGACATTCAACTGGCTGGGAACACTCTGGGGCGGACGCATCCGCTTTTCCTCGCCCATGCTTTTCGCTATTGGTTTCGTCTCGTTGTTTGTTTCGGGCGGTCTGAGTGGTCCATTCCTCGCCCAGCCAGTACTTGATATTCAGTTGCACGACACTTATTTTGTGCCTGCCCATTTCCACCTCATCATGGGAGTCGCGGCCATCTTCGGCATATTCGGCGCGACCTATTACTGGTTCCCGAAGATGTTCGGCAGAATGCTGAACGAGAGCCTGGGCCGCTGGCACTTCTGGTTTTCGTTCATCGGAACATATGCCATCTTCATGCCGATGCACTATCTCGGCATGGCAGGCCATCCGCGCCGCTATTCCCAGTTGACCGAACTTGCATATCTCAGACCTTTGATGCCAGTGCAAAAGTTCATCACCTACGCAGCGTTTGCGACCATCGCGGGACAGTTGATCTTCCTCTTCAATTTCTTCTGGAGTCTGCGAAACGGAAAGAAGGCCACGGATAATCCATGGGAAGCGACCACTCTCGAGTGGACTACCGCGACTCCGCCTCCACACGACAATTTCGGTGGCCACACGCCTGTGGTGCACAACGGTCCGTACGAGTACGCCGTTCCCGGGGCGCCGCGTGATTACACGATGCAGACCGATCCGGCAACCGTAGCGGCGCATTAGAGCATCTGGAAATTATGGCAAGCTTCACCTCTACCGTCACGACGCGCCCTCCCAGAACATCGAGGGGGAACCGCGGCAACTTGCCACCTGTAATCGGCGGCGGAGATGACGGCCGTCCTGATCCTGGTTTACCCGACTACGGCGCACGCTTGCGGCGGGCGCGCCTGGGATTGGCAATTGCCCTGACGCCGATCCTGATGCTGTTTGTCTCCTTCACCAGCGCCTACATTGTGCGTCAAGGTTTGCCTACGCTTGATCCCAACACCAACCAGGTCGTGCATGATTGGGCGCCGGTTCCGCTGCCTACCGTGCTGTTTCTGATTAATACCTGCGTGCTGCTGTTGAGCAGCGTAACCATGGAGTTTGCGCGACGCCAACTGATCCGCCGTGTAGCGCTTCAGCCGGTCGAATCAATTCCCGGAGTATCGCTGGGCACGGAGCGCGAATTTCCATGGCTCGGCGTGACCATTGTGCTCGGTGTCGGGTTCCTGGCCGGGCAATGGCTGGCATGGCGAGAGCTCGCCTCTCGTGGTTTTTTCGTCGCGACCAACCCGAGCAGTTCGTTTGTTTATCTGCTGACGGGTGGCCATGCGGTACACCTGCTGGGTGGAATCCTGGCTTTGCTGGTAGCTGGATCGACCGTCATTCTGCGGCGGCCTTTGGAATCGCGCCGCATAGTAGTGGATGTTACCGCCTGGTATTGGCATTTTATGGCCGGGCTTTGGATTTACATTCTGGCTTTGCTGGAATTCGCACACTAGCCGAACTTTATTAGTTGAACCAAATTAGTCGGACCAAGGAGACTGAACGCATGGCGGATGCTGCCTTGCCGCACGATGTAGCTGCAATCTATGAGCCGTCGTTGTTTGGAACGTACTCGAAGAAAATCGGGATGTGGCTATTCCTGCTCTCGGACTCGCTGACCTTCGGCGCGTTGCTCTATGCCTACAGCTACGGGCGCATCTCGATCGCGAACTGGCCGACGCCGTTCCACTCCAGCAGCATCGTCAATGCCACCATCATGACCGCGTTCCTGCTGACCAGTTCCTTGACGATGGTTCTCGCGGTCAGCGCTGCGGCGCGCGGCAAGGACAGCGAACGCCGCCTCTGGCTGCTCGCCACCATGGCATGCGGCACCGGTTTCATTATTCTTCACGGCCGAGAATGGAGTCACCTCATCTCGGAAGGTTTGCGGCTGCCGATCTTTCCCGCGGTCCCGGGACAGGAAACTGCGTCAGAGTACGCGGGTGTCTCCAAGACCGTTCCCCAGTTCGCCGCTACTTTCTTTACGCTGACCGGAATGCACATGCTGCACGTGACGCTGGGAGTGATTTACCTCGGCATCATCGCGCTGCGCAAGAAGTTCATCCCGATTCTGCTGGGATGCTGGCTGCTGGCGTGGCTCGCCACGCCTTCTTACAGCCCGTTTCACTATGCCGCACATGTACTGCTGATTGCGGCTCTGGTCTGCGCGGTGATTCTGTGGTTGAAACCAAAAGTCTATGACGCGGCCGATGTTGAAGTCGCGGGGTTGTACTGGCACTTTGTCGACCTGGTATGGATGTTCATCTTCCCGCTGGTTTACCTGATGTCGACCAAGATTATCTAGGAGCAGTCGGTGGTGGAAGTCGCGAATCCAGATCCAGCGCCTGAAGGCGCGCTGATTTTGAGCCTCTTACGGCACGCATAAATGCGTGCCCTGATACGCACTTGCACCACGGACTGCGGCTAAAGCTGTGTAGGAGTAATGATCACTCAGGAGCATTGCAAAAAATGGAAGACGCTTCCCAGTTAGCCATTGAAGAACGCGTAGCGGAGCAACACCGGCATCACTCACACACGCCGTTTTTTGTGGTGTGGGGAGCGCTGCTGGTGCTGACGGCGATCGAGGTTTACCTCGGCTATCAGAACATGGAGCCCAAGCGCATGCTCTCGATCCTGATGTGCCTTTCGATCGTCAAGGCCGCGCTGATCATCGGGTATTTCATGCACATGAAGTATGAAGCGTCGCGCATGAAGTATCTCACCATGTGCTCGCTGGTATTTTGCCTGGCCATGATGATGGTCTTCTTTCCGGATGCCTTCCGCATTCTTTATCTGGGGGTTCATTGAAACGCTGGTTGCCATGTGAGCCGCGAGTTACGGACGAAAGTAGCCAGGGACGATGGGCGAAGCATCGGCTCCGAAGCAGTGCTTCGCTGCTCACCTTGCTTCTCTTCTTGTGGGCCGCGCCCGCGGTCGCGCAGAGTTGCGCGATGTGCTATAGCACGGCGCGCGCAGTTTCCAAAGAGGGACAAAGGGCGATCACGCAAGGTGTGGTGGTTCTGGTCGCTCCGCCTCTTGCGGTGATGACTTTGGGCGTGGGCTTGGCATTCCGCTATGGGAAGAAGCGCGATGAGGCGCAAGGTCGCGACGACAGCTCTTCCTTTTAGAAAAAATTGATTGACTAGAGCAGTTGGGTCGACGAAGTTTACCAATCTGCCATCTATCCCCCCTTAATTGGTCTTTGAAAACAAAGGAGTTGCGAGGCGATTCCTGCTGAGTCTTTGAGAAATAAAGACTTAGCTGTAAAGTATTTATAATCAATCAATTAGAGGCGAAACAACGATGATTTTAGGGGCGTTTTTCCTCGTATATTAATGAAGAATAAATACTTTAGGCTAGTTTGCGAGGAGATGGAGCGCAGTTTTCTTGGGAAATATATCTGGACATCGGGTCGGCGGGGAAATCAGCCGGAAGGTACACTTCACCATGAACGACAGGTCAGAAGGAGGTCCCGCCGACGTTCTACTTAAATAAGTCTCACCGGCTCGGACAGGTATCTGGCCGGTCAGCTCATTCCACTATCTGGCGAAGAACACGGAAGTGTAATAAGCCAGCACTCCAAAAAATGCGAGGCCGCAGATCGCATACACCGTGAAAATCCAGGTGCTCCGATCTTCGTGCTGAACCCCGTGACGAACTTGACTTTGTTCCGCAGACTGCTCCCCAGTGGCCGGTACTTCCATGCGAGCCTCCTGAATGTCAGATCTGACGTGTCCGCGAAAATCTACCTCTGGCCCGTTACCCCACTACCCCACAACGGGCACGACGGCTAGGATTGTACCCCGAAACAGGCCGAAATTGTAGAAAATTACAACACTTTTGCCTGAAATATTATTTCGGATCCGTTTTAGCCGGGATATCGCCCGGTAATATACCCTTCCAACTCCTGAATCGCCTGCGCCTGGCCGGAGATGGTCCAGCGGACCAGGTCACCGATCGACACCACGCCCACGGGCACATCATTTTCGACCACCGGAAGATGGCGAAAGCGCCGGTTGGTCATAATGGCCATGCACTCGTCGACGGTATTTTGCCTGGTCACGAAAACCACGGGCGTGGTCATGATGTCGCGCACCGGCGTCTCCTTGGAGGCGTGGCCTTTTAGGATGACTTTGCGCGCATAGTCGCGCTCCGACATGATGCCAACCAGTTTGTTGCCGGAGATGACCAGCACCGCTCCGATGCCTTCCTGAGCCATCTTCTCAATCGCTTCATAAACAGACTGATCGGGCGTGACCGAAAAGATGCGGTTCTTGCCCGTGCTGCGCAATAGCATTTCAATCGTGTCAGTGATTTTCATAAGCCCCAGTAGATGACGTTCAGAGTTGACCTCGACTTCCCTAAAACTAAAGACCGGCGTGCTACTCCATATAGAACAAGCATGGTACTCCCAAGTGAGGCGGGGAGCCAACGAGTTTTTGCGGGGACGGGTTTTGCTTTATCTCGAGAGGATAGGTGACGCGGAGTCTATGCTACCCGGTACCGACCGTTGTTGAAAATTCTGTATAGAGCGAGTTTGCTGGGTTGTCAGTGCGAATGCTCGTTACAACAACTGCACAGAGTGGCGAATGCGGCCCGCAACTACTCCCATTCCGCGAACAACCGCTCCCACAGCAGACTCGATTTTTCCTATTGACAGCCCGCCCGAATCGTAGGATTATCCGTCCACTTGTATGTGGGGTTCCTTCCCGCCCCTATGAAATCAGCAAGTAAGAAGCAGGTTTTCTCGAACCCTGGGACTTATCTTTGCTTACCCCCGCGGGACGGAGTATGTCCGAGTGACGCCTGGTGAGCAAAGGAAAACTCTTCCGTACGACAGCAAGCCCGTTCAGGAGAGCGCTGGGCGGCCACTAATCGGAAACCGGGTTATGACCCTTATTAAAGGAGGGAGAAACGTATGCATTGCAGATTCGTAGTTGCAGTGATGTTGTGCGGTCTGTTTGTCATGTCGTTCGCCTTGGCACAGGACATCCGCTCGATGCCAGCGGCAACAGTGGGTGGCGCAGGGGCGTTTGGGTCGGATGTGAGAGAAGTGGTTCTCGACGATATTCCGGCGGCCACGGCCGAGGAAATCGCGCCGCATATGAAGATGTTGCGGCCACGCGATGGCCGAACCGATGCCCAGTATGCCGAAATGAAGCGTCAGGCTGCTTTGTTGGGCAAAGTTCATGTAATGGCTCCGTCCGGGGAAGTAGGTCCCGCTCCCGGGCAACGGTCCGCCTTTCTCACAACGACCAATTCTTTCATTGCACAAGGTGAAGTGTGCTGTTCGCCATCGGACATGGCCGTTGCAGTTGGACCAACCTACGTCCTCCAAGTCGTGAACACGTATTTCGCTGTCTATACAAAAAATGGCGTACTCCACAGCGGCTATCCGAAGAGCGCCAATGCATTCTTTGGACTAGCCTCTGGCACCTACACGACCGATCCACGGGCGGTGTATGACTGGACAAATGGCCGGTACATTGTTGCCATGTTGACCGAGAGCAGTTTCAGTTCCAACAACGTCGGACAGATCATGGTCGCCGTCAGCAAAACGAACAACCCGACAGGCGGTTGGAACATTATCTCGCTCCAAGTCGGCAACACAGGAGAGTGTCCCGACTTCCCGACACTCGGTCACGACTCGAACAACTGGGGAAAGAATGCCACAAAGGGCGCCATTTATATTGGGCTCAACCAGTTTGCCAACAACTGCAACGGCGGGTTCATCCAAAACTATCTGTATACGTTTCCCAAAGATAAGCTTTACGCGGGCACGGGTTATTACTACTGGTACCAGTATGGCTTCAGTGTCGGCGGAACGTTGGTGGATACGCTTTCGCCCGCCAATCCGCAAGGAGCGGGCGACCACCTCAGCGCGGAGTTGATTACCAATACCTTCAACATTCTCTTCAACTGCGGCGGTGGTTGTAGTGGCCTGGCCATGTGGTCCGAGAATAACGTGGCGGCCTTCACGACGGGAGGTCCGGGACCAACATTCTCGGGCACGTTCGTGCCGACGACACATACCTATTACTATCCTCCTGCAGCCGGCCAACCCGGAGCCGCAACATCGATCGACACCGACGATTTGCGAATTTCGGGATCCATGTATTACCACGCCGGCGATCTCTGGGGCTCGTTTAATACCGGAGTTTCTGGTGTACCAGGAGCCCACGCCATCTGGTTCGACTATCATCCCTTGCTGAATACGAGCCAAAACATTGTCGGGGGAGATGAGCGGTCGGAAGACTGCTTTTTCTGCGGAGGCCAAGGGGCTAACGGGTCGTCTTATTATGCGACTCTAATCCCGGACGCGGAAAACAATGTCACAATGACGTACACCTACTCCGACGACAACATTTATCCCGAAATGACGCTCACTGGCCGCCGCGTAACTTACAACGACAACCAGATGAACGGGGCGGGCTACGCTTTAGTGGGAGGCAGTGGACTTTACAGTCGGGGCCGCTGGGGGGATTACTCCGCCGTTGCCCCAGACAACTCAATAACGCACGATGTGCTTATGTGGACTGCGGGCGACTACGACAATAGCGGAAACTGGGGAACAGCAATTTCCGCCCAGGCCTACACCAAGCCCACCGATCAGTAACTCCAAGAGTGCAAGGCTCCGCGTCTCCGATGACGTGACCGATATCATGCTGCGGGTAATCGGAGGAATCCTCGCGGGTCCGATCTATAACTACGCGTTCGGTGACGGCGTCAACACAAATGATGTCCCCTTTCAGGAGACATTCCCCTACGTCGCGTGGGCTCAAAGCGGACGTCAACGCCGGCACATCGATCCCGGCGAGGCGGGTTGCACGGAAGGCGCGGGCGCCGCGTGTCCGACGAATTAACCTGCAGACGATTTCTGCAAAGTCTGGCTATGCTGAGGGGGTCCCCACTCAAGCCAAAAGACGGCTTGAATGGGGCACCGCCCGGTCCCACCCGCGAGTGTCCTCAACTCTGCAATCGGCACTCTGCAATCGGCACTCTGCCCTCTGACCTCTAACCTCGTCCGCCCTCGCATTGTCCTTGCGCTAAGCCGCGCCACCTCGAATAATGCTCTGTACTCCTATGCCCGAAGCCGCAGATCCACCTGCCCATCTCGACGCGCTCGCGCTCGAGGCCGCGCTTCTTCGCCATCTTCGCGGAGAGGTCCGATTCGATTCCGGCAGCCGCGCTCTTTATGCGACCGACGGCTCCAACTACCGCCAGGTTCCGATCGGCGTCGTCATCCCGCGCGATAAAGAGGACGTGCTCGCGACCGTCGCGCTCTGCCGCGAACATCATGCACCGCTGCTGGCGCGCGGCGGCGGCACTTCGCTTGCCGGACAATGCTGCAACGCCGCCATCGTCCTCGACTTTTCGAAGTACATGGCTGCGATTCTCGAAATTGACCCTGCACGCCGCATCGCCCGCGTGCAGCCGGGAGTCGTGCTTGACAGCCTGCGTGGCGAGGCTGAAAAGCATCATCTGACCTTCGCTCCCGATCCGGCCACGCACGACCGCTGCACACTCGGCGGCATGATCGGCAACAACTCCTGCGGCGCGCACTCGATCATGGCCGGCAAGACTGACGACAACGTTGAGGCGCTCGAAGTGCTGACCTATGATGGCCAGCGCCTGCACGTGGGCGCAACGAGCGAGGAGGATTTCAATCGCGTAGTCAGCGATGGCGGCCGCCGCGCCGGGATCTACTCCGGACTCAAGCAACTTGCCGATCGCTATGGCGACCACGTTCGCCGCCAGTTCCCGAACATCCCGCGGCGCGTCTCCGGATACAACCTGAATCATCTGCTTCCGGAAAACGGCTTTCATCTTGCCCGGGCGCTCGTCGGCTCCGAAGGAACATGCGTCACCATTCTTGAAGCGACGTGCCGCCTGGTCGAAAGCCCGCCCGCCCGCGTACTGCTGGTGATCGGATGGCCCGACGTGTATGTCTGCGCCGACCACGTGCCGCAGATCATGGAGCACGCTCCGATCGGTCTGGAGGGGTTCGACGACATCATCGTCAATGCTAGCCGACGCAAAGGCGTCAACCTTGAAGGCCTCGCGTTGCTTCCGGAAGGTGGCGGCTGGCTGATGGTGGAGTTCGGCGCTGACAAGATTTCCGAAGCCGAAGCCAAAGCTCACCGTCTGATGGCGGCGCTCGATCGGACGATGCCCGCGCCCGATATGCGGCTGTTCACCGACGCGCGCCAGGCTCGCCGGATTTGGGATGTCCGCGAATCGAGCCTGGGCGTGACCTCGCACGTCCCCGGCGAGCCGCTGCACTGGGAAGGCTTCGAGGACTCCGCGGTCGCGCCCGAAAAACTCGGCGCCTACCTGCGCGACCTGCGCAAGCTGATGCAGGATTTCCACTACACGGGCGCGTTCTACGGCCACTTCGGACACGCCTGCATCCACACGCGCATGGACTACGATCTCGAATCGGGCGAAGGCGTGCGCAAGTTTCGCCAGTTCATGGAAGAGGCCGCCGACCTGGTGGTCCGCTACGGAGGTTCGCTCTCGGGCGAGCATGGAGACGGCCAGGCGCGCGGCGAACTTCTGCCCAAAATGTACGGCCCGGAGCTGATGCAGGCTTTCCGCGAGTTCAAATCGATCTGGGATCCCGAGTGGAAGATGAATCCCGGCAAGCTGATCGATCCATATCGGCTGGACGAGAATCTGCGGCTCGGCGCCGACTACGATCCGTGGCAGCCGGCCACCCACTTCAAATTTCCCGACGATCATGGCAGCCTCGCCGCCGCCACTCTGCGCTGCGTAGGAGTCGGCAAGTGCCGGCGCGAAGAGGGCGGCGTCATGTGTCCCAGCTACCGGGTGACGCGCGAGGAAGAGCACTCGACGCGCGGCCGCGCCCACCTGCTGTGGGAGATGACCAAGGGCGACGTGATTCGGGACGGATGGAAGAATGAAGCGGTAAAAGAGTCGCTGGATTTATGCCTCGCGTGCAAAGGCTGCAAGAGCGATTGCCCGGTGGGCGTTGACGTAGCGACCTACAAAGCGGAATTTCTGTCGCACTATTACCGGTACAATCGCCGTCCGCTGAATGCGCTCGCCTTTGCGAACATTGATTTGTGGGCGCGCGCTGCCTCGCACGTCCCAGGGCTGGTGAATCTGACCACGCAACTGCCCGGCCTGCGCGATCTTGCGAAGATGGCCGCCAATATCCCTGCCCAGCGCCGCATTCCGCCGCTGGCCCCGGAGACCTTCCAGCAATGGTGGGAAGAGCGAGAGAGCGACGAACGAGGACGCTCCTCCCACCGAGAGCGGGCGGGGCGCCCGCTCAACCGCCGGCGAGACGCCGGCGCTACGGTGCTTCTCTGGGCTGACACTTTCAACAATCACTTCCTCCCTTCGACTGCCAAAGCCGCTGCCGAGGTGCTCGAAGCTGCCGGCTTCCACGTTCTCGTTCCGCGCGCGCATCTTTGTTGTGGACGCCCGCTCTACGACGTCGGCATGCTCGATCGCGCCAAGCATCTGCTGCTCGAGATCATGGATGAGCTTCTCCCTGAAATCGAAGCGCGCACGCCCATCGTGGTTCTCGAGCCCAGTTGCGCAACTGTCTTCCGCGATGAACTTACCAACCTCTTCCCAAAAGATGAACGGGCCCGCGCGCTCTCGAAGCAAGTCTTTCTGCTGAGCGAATTCCTGGAGCGATACGCAAAAGACTTTCCCATGCCGAAGTTGGCGCGCCGCGCGCTCGTCCACGGCCACTGCCATCACAAGGCCATCATGAAGATGACGGCCGAGGAAGCGGTGCTGCGCCGTATGGGGGTCGAGTTCACCACCCCTGCTCCCGGATGCTGCGGCATGGCAGGAGCTTTTGGTTTTGAGAAGGAAAAATACGACATCTCGCGCGCTATTGGGGAACTCGAACTGCTTCCCGCCGTGCGCCAGGCTCCCACCGACTGGCTCATCGTCGCTGACGGCTTCAGTTGCCGCGAGCAGATCGCGCAGGAAACCGACCGCCACGCATTGCACCTGGCCGAGGTCCTGCAGATGGCACTGCGCGAATCGACCGAAAGCCCGGAGGGCATTCCGTTATTCGATGCTGCCCCGCGGCACTATCCCGAAGACGCATGGGTCGGCCCGCATGAAGCGGCAATCCGGAAATCGATGAAGCGTACGGGGCTGGCGGTGGCGGGGATGGCGGCGGGAGCGGCGCTGCTGTGGGGGATAGCGAGGCGGCGCTGACCTTTCGACGCTAACCTTTCGAACGGTGACACACTTCGCCGGCGGACGCAAATCAGAGCGGTCCTCGATAGCGGCGTAGCCGGACCGCCGCCGCAAGGAACGCCCCACCCACTCCCAGCCCGAGCCACAGCGCAGGGCTGCTCAGGAAACTACCCACTGCGATATGGATCATTGGATCGGTTGGGAACATATCCGCTGAGGCCGAGGCAACCGTGGGCGCGTCCCCAATCAATCGGGAGCCGACCAGGGCAGCGAACTTCCAGGTGTGAAACGCAATCTGTTCGATCCCGCCAATCGCCACCAGCGGCAAGGCCGCCCATAGAAATGTCGCCCGCCGCGGCCATCCCGATACGAGCAGCAACCAGCAATAAACTGGCGCCGGCCAAAGCGCGTGCGCGGTGAGAACGTGGTAGAGCATCAGCCATGACATCCGTAAAAACGCTACGTTTGTCCAAAGAGTCCGCACGCTCTGGCCGCTCGCCAGCACCACGGCGCTGCTCATCAGCAGCATGAGCCACTGCATCGCAAAGGTGATCGCAAAGGTCAGCAGCGGCAAAACAATCAGCGGAATGCTCGCCTTCGCAAGCACAGTGCTGGCATCGGACACCGGCAGCGACTTCCAAAAAAGAATGCTGCGGTCACGGCGCTCTCCGTGCAGCGCGTCCAGACAATAAAACACACTGACCACGATACCCGTAAGCATCATCAGGCCTGCCGCCATATCGTAAGGCCCTTGCGGTCGCGCCGCATCGAACCGCAACGGCTCTACCCAGATGCCCGCAAGCGCGCTCAGACAGAAGGCGAACAGGGCGACGCCGGCGACCGCCAGAGGCGCGATATAGATCGAGCGGTTCTCCCACAATTCGCGCTGCACCTGCCAGTACAACCGCCGACTTGCCGTGATGGGCGGTGTCGCGGCTACCTGCGATTCAATAGGAAACTCGGACTCGGACATGGCGTTTGGTCGCATATTCATTGCGCCGCTCCTTGTGCCTGGCCAGTTTGTGCCTGTCCGCGCTGATTTCCAATCACCGCCACGAATAGGTCGGCAATGCCCGGTGTCCGCACGTCGCCCAGCCCCAGCAGCCGCTCACGATCCAATTGCTGACGATCCATCCCGTCGAGCCCTAGATCGAATAACAGGATGCTGCCGCCGATCGCCTGCCGCTCATGCATCGGCTTGAGCGCCCGCGCCGCCGCAACCTGTTCACCTCTCACCATGACTTCCAGATAGCGCGACTCCAACTCCTCCATGCTGCGATTGAAGACCACCCGTCCACGGTCGATGAACATGACATCGGTGAACACGTTCTCGATCTCTTCCACCTGGTGTGTTGCGACCACGATGGTGCGATTGCGATCGAAGTAGTCGTTCAGCAGCGAATCGTAAAACTGCTTGCGATAGATGATGTCGAGGCCGAGCGTCGGCTCATCCAGCACCAGCAATCTCGCATCAATGGCCATCACCAGCGCGAGGTGCAGTTGCGTCACCATCCCCTTCGACAATTCCCTGACCCGCGTGCCGTTCCGGATGGTAGTCTTCGCCAAAAATCCCTCCGCCTTGGCGCGATCGAATCGCGGATGCACGCCCGCAACATAATCGAGCGCCTGCGCAACCCTGATCCAGCGCGGCAGCACGGCGACATCGGCAATGAAGCAGACATCATTCATGAGCCGATCGCGCTCGCGCCACGGGTCGCGCCCGAGCACCCTCAACTCTCCCTGGTAGGGAGTGAGACCGAGCACAGCATGGAGCGCCGTGGTCTTGCCCGCGCCGTTCGGCCCGATGAGCCCCAGGATGCGGCCCTCTTCTAACCGCATATCGATGCCGTCCAGCGCAATAGTCGTGCCGAAAACCTTGCGCAGTCCGCGAGCTTCTATGCATGTCATAGGTTCAGCGCTCCTTCTTGCCGGGAGTTCCAACTTCCGACGCGGCGGTTTTCGGCGCCGCACCCTCTGACGCGGCTCGATCGGATGAGGACCGCCCGGCACCCGCGCCGTTCAGCAACTCTTCCGTCTTCAGGCCCAGCCGCTGAATGGTCGCCCGGATCCGTGGCCATTCCTCTCCCAGAAATTTCTGCCGTTCCCCTTCCAGCAACCAACCGCGCGCGCCGTCATTCACAAACATCCCGCGGCCTCGCCTGGACTCGACCAATCCCTCATCCACCAGTTGCTGATACCCCTTCAGGACCGTGAGCGGATTGACCCGATATTCCGCCGCGACGTTGCGCACCGAAGGCAAAGGATCGCCTTCCTTGAGCACCCCTTCGAGTATCATCGCGACCACGCGGTCGCGCAGCTGGCGGTAAATCGGCTGACTGTCGTTCCATTCACGGTCCATCATGGGTTCCAGTTCAAATCGCCCCGTGCTCAACGGCTTACTTTTTGACCTCAGTTATCTCAGACGGCCGCAATCCCTTAATCAGAAGCCAAAATCCCATCGTCAGCTCGAAAATCGCGATGGGTAGGTAGCAGGCGGGGTCAGCTAGATCGTCGAAACGAGGGAAAATGATGAAAGCGACAGTACAGGTTGCCAACAACAACGACGAAAACACTCCCCAGGCCGCCAACGCCCTGGAAATAAATCTCGACTTAAACCACAAGTAGGCGAAGACCGCGGATCCCAATCCCAAGAACATCTCGGCAACGTTATACCCGTCGCCGTGCGCCCCAAGATATATCGTTGCCAAGGCGTGCAGTCGGTCTGCTTCAAATACACGCAGGGACTCAGCACCGCTCAGCACCCGCAGAACGTCGAAGCTGCTCAGGGTCATGACCACACAGATTATCGCCTCCATAAGTCTCCACAAGAGCCCGAGCAAGGCAAGGTTCCGGTTCACTGTCTCGAGGGTCACGTATAGAGCTGTAGCCAGCACAACCAGAGCGGCCATTTCAACTAGATCCACGGCAATGCCGAGGCGAAATAGCCGTTCATGCGCGATGATGTTCCTTGCGGTTTCGGCGGCATTGTTGTCGACAATGAGACGGCCGCGAACATAAAACTGATCAAAGACTGCTACAAAGTCGAACAGGTACAAAGCTCCCACCACTTTTGCAGCTTGGCGTTGAGACTCGTCGATCGCGCCGACTGTCATTTCGTTTCCTCTCAATCCAGCTCCCCCGCCGGGGGAGGTGCAAGTGATCAACTTAATCGGACCATCGCACCTCCGCGGATTCGTCACAACACATGGCCGCAGAAGCGGCGTCAGTTCACCCGGTGCAGGTCGAAGTGCGCATGGATCGGCTTGTCCTTCATCATGAACGTCCAATCCTCCGTGTGATGGTTGGCGTCGACGATGGTGAACACCGAATGGTGCATGTGGTACTCCGGGTTTCCGCTGATGTCTTTGAACTCGAACTCCACTGTCTTGGTGTCGGGCGACATCTTGCCGGTCATGCGCGGCCGGTTTCCCGCGTCGCAATAGTGCACTAGCGTGAGCTGGTCTCCGTCCAAGTAAAGCATCGTGACCGGATGATCATACTTGGTCGCATCCAACGGCGTTCCCGCTTCCTGCAACTCGTGCACAAGCACGTTCCCCCGCGAGGTTACGCGCATCGAAACGTGGATCGGCTTGCCGTTTGACATCTCCGGCATCTCCGGCACGGCGACGGGGCCTTCCCACTCTCCCGCCAGGCTCTTCAGAGTTGTGAATGACTTCTGCGCCTCGGACGTCACAGGAGGCGCAGAGGACATATGCGCGTCGGATTGGGCGAAAGCCACCGTGGTGAGCGACATCAGAGCAACGGACAGCATAAAACGAAGGGATTTCATTTTGCATTCTCCTTAAAGTCTTTCTTAAATTTCGGCAAGGTTCATACGAGCTTGCACATGAGCACTTGCTATACTGTTATAGTTAACTAGATCACTATAATCTTTGCAAGCCTTTTTTTCGCCCCTCTCTTGGGATTTCCCGGCCGTCATAGCCTATTCAATTGATAAATAGATAGTTACGTTGTGTCTGGAGAATTTTCAGCTCTAAGAATCTATCCCCCAGAGAGCAATGTGGGACTTGGGCATCCCAAAATCCAGGCCTGTATCATTCCTTACGATTGACTCAGGGGTAAGCCTGTATTCAAGTCCCGGAAGGATGGCTCAGTCCATGACTGTGTCATGAGTTAACATAACGATGGATAGCCTTTGACCGCCGGCTGGTTTTCATGGAAACCGAAAAGAGTACGCTTCTGGCGCCATTGGCGGAGCAGGTGTCTCCGCCGCAGCCGTCGCCTGCGCCGTTGCTGACGCCGCCTTCAGACAAAACACTGCAAGGTTCGGTGCTCGTCCTGATTCAGTTTGACGTCTCGGAGGAGATCCGGCTTGACGACCTGCGCGACATCTTTGGGGCGCGGAGGCAGGAGGCGAGCTTCAAGCATCCCACGCCCGGATACGTCCGCTACCAGCGTCCGCCGGTGGTCGAGCCGGTCGAGCCGCTGGTGCTCGAAAGCGGCGAGCGTCTCGACGCGCAGATCAAGTATTACGACTATGGGGTGCTTAGCGTAGTCTTCGAGCTGCCATTTACGGGCGACTGGGACACGCTGATACGCCTCGCCAGCCGCTGGGTTTGGGATACCGATTTCACCAGCTTCGCGCAAAAGATCGTCAAGCAGAAGCTGCAACGTGCTCGCCCGGCGCTGGTCAAGCCTTACGACGACTGGCTGACCGAAGATTATTTCGTCTTCCACGTGCGCGACGTCGGCGGCAACCCCAGCGCCGCAGATTTGCTCGCGAAGGAAAGCGGACGCATTGCCCAGATCGTGCGCGGAGAAACCGTTCCGCTCTCCGAGGGTGAGTGCCAGGAGATCCTGCAGTCCAGAATCTCCTACTATCCCAATGACCTGACGGTGATCGGCTGGAACGCCGCATTTCTCTATGACAACCCGGCGGGCGCCGAGACCGCGATCCAGTTGCTCGAATACGCCAACTCGCAGCTGCTCGAATTCCGCCACTACGACGAGCTGCTGACGCGCGAGCTGCAAAGCGTTTACGAATTCATGGATCACGGCAAGAGCGGCATCTGGGCGCGCTGGCGCACGGCGAAACGCGCGACGCGCCTGCACACCGTGCTGCTCGACGTGGACGAACTCACCGAGCGCGCCGACAACGCCATCAAGTTCCTCAGTGACATGTTCTCGGCGCGCTTGTATAAAGTTGCCGCGTCGAAAATCGGAGTGACCGACTACAAAGACCTGGTCAACCAGAAGGTCCACACCGCCGAAGAACTCTACCGCTTCATGGTCGACCAGTTCCACCAGAGCCGCGCGTTTGTACTGGAGCTGATGGTGGTGATTATTCTGATCATCGATTTGATCTGGCTGTTTAAAGGGCGCACGCCGATCTAGGAGGGGTTCTCAGTTCTCAGTTCTCAGTTCTCAGTTCTCAGTTCTCAGTTCTCAGTCTCTTCTCAGTTCTCAGTCCAGTCTCAGTTCTCAGTTCTCAGCTTTCAGCTCTCCGTGCCCCTCCTATTCTGCTCGACCACAATTCATCGGCACCCCGGAGACGGGGCAAGCCCCGTCTCTACACGAGTTTTTCAGCAAACTGTAAGCCGCCTTCAAAAACGGGTGCATTTGCGGACGGCCTGAAGGACGTCCCTTTTAAGACGCGGCTTAATCAGAGTTTCCCTAAGTGTTGGCTAAGATGCTTGCCGCCGGCTTATTCCCGGTGGCCGATGGTGATTGGAACCGCTAACTGGAACCAGAAGGCATTGGTCGGGGCCCGGTTTTGGACCATGGTGTCGCGCAGGTACTTGATGGCGAACCCGCCGTGGGTGATCAGATTGAAACGAACCTCCGGCCCGATGCCCAGATCGCGCCCGCGGTTTCCGTTGTTAAAGACCGCGTCAGCCAGTTTGTCGTCGGTGGTCTGGCGGTAGAGAAACCCGTTGGCGCCGACCGCAATCTTTTTGCAGATGGCATGCATGCCGTCAAATTCCCAGGTAAACTCGTTGCCGCTCTGGTAAGTGGTCGCGGTGTCCTCGAGGTTGACGATGTATTGCAGCTTGGAGCTGATTTCCTCTTTCCCTTTCAGGAAGGTGAAGCCGCCGACCGGACCCGCGGCATAGTTGTTCTGGCCGATATTGAGAACGTCGGCCGCGGAACGGCCGGTGCCCGGAAACCACATGTCTCCTTCATAGAAGAAGTGCCAGTGCCGGGTGGCGTATCTGACCCCCAGCGGACTGATGGCGACGTTGCCGACTGCAAACTTGGTGAACTTGCCGGGCGGCACGTGCAGTTCCTGATCGACGAAGGGAACGGCAAAGTTGCTTTCCACGGTGCCGCCGAGGAACTTCAGCCCCCAGTTGTGCACGACTTTGAAGGCCAGCGCCGTAACCCGGAGTTTGAACTCGAAGGGGAGCGCTTTGCCGTTGGCGTCGTCGGTTTGATTGGCGGAAACCGAGGCGGTGTATTCATAGAACATGGTCCCATGCGGACCCGGCATCATGCCTGGCATCACGGTTTCAACCCCGACCGGATAAACGCTCGCGCCATTCTCCGATGCGTTGGCTACTCCGGTCATGGCGATCATGATGCAGAAAAGAAACACGAGCATCGTGCCATGAACAATCCTGCTCGCCCGGGTGTTCTCGAGTAACTGGCCCATATCATTTCTCCTCATCTTTGACTTCCGGGGTTGGCTTCCCTGAGGTGTCGGGTAACAAATAGTCGTGGCATATCTCTCCCCACCTCAAGTTGCGCTCCAGTTCGTGTAATCGGCTGCCCGCGAGTTGACTTGAGTTAGTACCTCTTATTTGTGAGCTTGTGAAACCCCGAACCGAAGTTTTTAGATGAGCTACATCCCGATCTGCCGCTCATGTGATTGGCAAATGTTGCCGACGTACAGGAAATCATCTCGCCGTGGGTACACACTGCGAATCGAGGTTCTGCACATGCGCTTCACGGTTGGCAAGAAACTGGGCATAAGCTTTGGCATCATCTTTGTGATTCTGATCGCCGCCACTGCCACCACTTATTCCTACCTGCATAACCTGGCTGCGGTGGAGACGGACCTGTTCCACCAGCGTGTGCCAACGACCTATGCCTTCGCGGGGTGGCGCGCAGAAGAGCGGCAGTTGCTCGCCGATCTCCGCGGCTACGTTCTGGCCGAGCCACATAGCGCACAGCGGGACGAGTTCAAGCGGGACATCGCCGCGGTTCTGGAAGAGGCGGAGCAGACCAACGAGACGATGCGGAAGTTGAGCCCGCACTTCGCGAAGGCCGAGACGAAGGGTTTGGTGCATCAGGTCGAAGTCAACTTTGGCGTGATCCGCGATGCTGTGCCGCAGATTGAAAGCGCCGCGGACTCGGACCGGGGACGCGCCTTGGCTATCCTCAACGAGAAGGTAGGGCCAGCGGCCGCCATGATTGACCCGGCAACCAGCCACGGGGTGGCGATTGGCGTGAAGATGGGGACCGACTTTGCCGACAAGGCGGTAGGGATTACCGAAACTACCACCTGGGTACTGGTGCTCTCGGTGGGCAGCGTGCTGATATTGGGCACGGTGATTGCTCTCTGGCTTAGCCGGGAACTGGCGCTGGGCCTGCGCGCCTTGCTCGATCAAGCCAACGCTATCGCCGACAACGATTTGACCCACGACGATCTGAAGGTCCGCAGCCGCGATGAACTCGGCGACCTCACTCTGGCGATCAACAAGATGAGGGGCAGTTTGAAGCGCATGATCCTCGCGATTTCGGAAAATGCCGCGCACGTGGCGAGCGCGAGCGAAGAGCTGAACGTCACGAGTCAGCAGATTACGGCGAATTCCGAGGAAACCTCGGCCCAGGCGGACGTGGTTTCGAAAGCGGCACAAACGGTCAGCCAGAATCTCCAGACGGTCGCAACCGGCGCCGAAGAGATGGGCGCGAGCATCCGGGAAATTGCCAAGAATGCCACCGAAGCTGCCAAGGTCGCAACCTCCGCCGTACAGGTGGCCGCCACCACGACAACAACCGTATCGAAGCTGGGCGATTCTTCCACCGAGATTGGACAGGTCATCAAGGTCATCACTTCGATTGCGCAACAGACCAACTTACTGGCTCTGAACGCCACCATCGAAGCGGCCCGCGCCGGAGAAGCGGGCAAGGGCTTCGCGGTGGTGGCCAATGAAGTCAAAGAACTGGCCAAGCAAACCGCCAAGGCCACCGAAGATATCAGCGTCAAGATTGAAGCGATCCAGACGGATACCAAGGCGGCGGTGGATGCGATCGCATCGATTTCCGGAGTCATTCACCAGATCAACGATATTTCGGGGACGATTGCGAGCGCGGTCGAGGAACAGGACGCGACCACCAACGAAATGGCGCGCAACGTGAGCGAAGCGGCGCAGGGCAGCAACGAGATCACCAGAAACGTCGGCGGCGTGGCGGAAGCAGCCCAGGGAACATCGCGAGGCGCCACCGACACGCAGCAGGCCTCACGGCAACTGTTGGAAACTTCCACCCAACTGCGCCAGTTGATCGAGCAGTTCAAGATCAACGCCAGCAGCGCCGGCGGCAACAATGGAGCCGAGTGGGGCAGAAGCCGGGCGGCGCATGCCGGGGCATAGTCCGGAATCGCAGCCCTGATGCTTCGAACATTTAAGGCAGGTACTCAACAAGACCACCAAAATCCAATGAAAAGGTCGTGAATATGAAACTCGCTCAGAATCTCGTCACGCTTCTGGTTATTACTTGCTGTGCCGGCGCGATGCCTCGTTTTGTGTCGGCGCAAGATAAAGCGGCCCCGCAAGAACTGGTAAGCAAAGTTCGCGAGGCCGCCAGCGCGCTCTCCCAGGCGGGAGAGCCGGGCCTGGCTGATTTCGACAAGAAAGCAGGGCCATGGGCCTGGAAAGACACCTATGTTTTTGTTCTCGACTGTGCGAAGGGGGTCATGGCCGCCCATCCCAAGGCCGACCTGATTGGCAAACCGCTTGCGGCCCTCAAAGATATTAAGGGCAGCCCTGCTTTCGCATTGCTGTGTGCAGCCACCCAGAACCCGAATGGTACCTGGGCGGAGTATTGGATTCCGAAGCCCGGCGAAAAGGAAGGGTCGCGCAAGATCAGCTATGGCTTCATGGCTGCTGGCACTCCGTATGTGGTGGGAGCTGGAATTTTTGATGCCCAGACCATGATTGCAGATTTGACGAAGAGCGCAGCAAAGTAGACCGACTCGAGCGGAAGCGAACCATCATGGAAGCCGGGGCTCGCGGCTATCCGTAGAGAACAGACCCGATGGCTCGTTCCTCAGATGCGAAAATGCCCGGGATCCCTGCGAATCCCGGGCTTTTTCTTACCGCTCGGGGATCTTCACGTAGAAATCGTTGGCGCTACTCTACGCGGCGGTTCCCACACCTAAGCGGCGGTTCCACAGCTAAGCGGGCAGCGCCCCTTGCGCCAGTTCAGAGTCTACGACTTCAGCTACGCGACGGGCGACTTGGTCGCCCAGACGCGCTTGACCACGTCGCGCGGCATTGAGCCTCAAAGTCTTGGCCTGGGCCTTGTCCTCGCTGCTGAATTCCACGATCCCCACACTCTCGTATGCAATGCAGTTCATGATGAACCTCCTTTTCTTGATTCGAGATTACGAAACAACTTGACATGAATCAAATGACTTGTTTTGATCATAATCATAACTATGGAGAATGATCGATCTGGACGATGATCAATCTGGATCAGCTGCGAATCTTCCGGGCTGTGGCCGACGCGCGCAGCTTTACTCGCGCGGCCGAGGCGGTGCATCTCACGCAACCCGGCATCAGCAAACATGTCAAGCAGATGGAGGAGTATTACGGTCTCCCCCTGTTTGACAGGCTGGGAAAGAAAGTCGCGCTGACCCAGGCCGGCGAAATACTTTCTGAAGCGACACGGGAGATCATGGCTTCGATCGCCACGGCGGAACAGCGAATCGAGGATCTGAAAGGCTTGCGCGGCGGCAAACTTTCTCTCGGGGCAAGCTTTGGGCCGGGCATCTATGTTCTGCCCAAAATCCTCGCTGCCTTTAGGAAGCAATACCCGGCAGTGGAAGTGACCGTGGACATCTCACTCAGCGCGAAAATTATCGCAAGGGTCCTGGCCAATAAACTCGATCTTGGCCTGGTCAGTCCCGAGGTGCGCGATCCGAAGCTGTTGGCCAAAGAGTTCATGACGGATGAACTGATCGCCATTGTGCCCCGCCATCACCGGTGGGCAAACAAGAAGCGAATCCGGCCCCAGGAACTTCTGGGGGAGACGTTTATCGTAGAGGCCAGAGGCGCGGGCACAAGGGCGGTCGTGGAAGAACGGCTTAAGCAGAAAGGCATCGTGCTGACGAATGTGGTCGATTTCGGAAACGTGGAGGGCGTCAAGCGGGCGGTTGAAGCGGGGCTAGGCGTTTCGATCCAGGCCCGGAATGTGGTTGAGCGGGAGATCTCTGCTGGCTCCCTCACTGGCGTCTCCTTGGCGGGCATGGACGCCAGGTTTGCGCGTTACTATATCTACCGCAAAGACAAGCATCGTTCCAACGCAGCGCAGGCATTTCTGGGGCTGCTGCAGGCGCAGGCAGCGCAAACTGGCATGATTCTTCCGCCCCGTTGGGGCTGGGTCAATCCCGCTTTCCACCCACGGCTTACGCCGTGGGCTATATTCTTGCGCCGCTTCGCGGCTAACATTGCTCAGGATCGCCACTCTTACACTCCGCGGCTGACATTGCCTATGATCGCTACTCTTACCCTCGAACTCCGCATTGAAGCGGCGCACTCGCTGAAGGACAAGCGGCAGGTGGTGCGCAGCATTAAAGACCGGCTGCGCAATTCCTTCAATGTTTCGGTTGCCGAGCTTGATCCCTCGAACCTTTGGAACCAGGCGACGATCGGCGTCGTCGGCATCTCGCACTCCCGCGACTATCTCGACGGCCTGATGAAAAATGTGGAGCGCGCCGCTACCCGGATCGCCAATAATCATGGCGCGGAAATTTCCGACTCGTTTGTGGAGTTTTTGTGAAACAGGTCTTAGGTCTTAGGTGGCAGGCCTCAGGAAAATCTCTAGTCCGTCTAGTGTGGTGTAACCCAGGTTCGCTGAAGAAGTGTGAGCGTCCGTTCCGAGTGCGGCTGCGAAACCCCAAGGGGCCGAACCCAGTTTTTGGCCGAGGTGATCGACACGGCTGGCCGTGTCCTTCCCACAACCTACCTCAGGATGCTGTGGGAGAGGGATTAGGGGTGTTTCGACTCCGCTCAACATGACAGAAGCACAAGTCAATATGCAGAAGCGTGAGTCAACATGACAGAAGCGTGAGGGTCTCAATTCTGCTATGCTAATCGGTTTTCCTTCGTCGAGGACAGCACTTGGAACGCCGCGGAGTCAGACATCATCGGGAGCGCCTGAGCGGGGCTATCCGCGAGGAGATCGAAACCATCCTTGAGGGTGAGCTGGCCGATCCCCGCATCGGGCTGGCCAGCGTCAACACGGTGCTGATGGCCGACGACTCCCGCTCGGCGCGCGTGCTTGTCAATGTGCAAGGCGACGAAGCCGAGGCGGAGCGCACGCTCCAGGGATTGAATGCCGCGAAGAACTACGTGCGGCACGCGCTCGCGGAACGCCTGGGATTGCGCCGGCCTCCGGAATTGTATTTTCACATCGACCGTTCCGACCAGCTCGAAAGCCGGGTCGATGAGCTTCTGGCCCGGTCGAAAAAGCGGGGTAAGAAATAGCTGTCAGCCATCAGCCGTCAGCCATCAGGAAAGGCGAAGGCTTGAACAGAAGGGCCGATCGAAAGTTGATAAATGGCACGAGGGCAATGGTTTGACCTGATGGCTGACGGCTGAGAGCTGACAGCTGATAGCTACTTATGCTCGACAAAGTTCTACAAGCGATTCGCGCGCGTCACCGCTTTGTAGTGACGTCGCACGCGCGGCCCGATGGCGACGGGATCGGCTCCGCCCTCGCCTGCGGCCAGATTCTGCGCCTGATGGGGAAAGATGCCGAAGTCGTCATCTACGAGGGCATCCCGCGCATCTACCAGAACCTGCCTTTCGCCGACCGCGCCATTCACGCTCAGACCGTGCCCCCGAACGACGCCGTCGTTCTGCTCGAATGCGACAGCACGCGGCGCGCGCTGCTCGACAGGCCTTGACCAATGTTTCCTTATTAATATTGACCACCATGTCAGCGGCCGCGAGTTCGGACACATTAACTGGATCGATTCCACCGTGATGGCCACCGCCGAACTCGTGTACCGTTTGGCTCGCCTGGCATGCGTGCCCATGGATCGCGATATCGCCACCTGCCTTTACACGGCGCTCATGACCGACACTGGTTCATTCATGTTCGAAGGCACCAACGAGCACACCTTTACGGTCGCGCGCGAGCTTGTGCTGGCTGGGGCCGATCCCGCGCAGTGTGCACGCCACATTTACTTCGGACACTCGACCGCCAAGATGCGCCTGCTGGGCGCTGCCCTCACGCACCTGCATCGCGAAGGCCCGCTCGCCTGGATATGGGTCACGCAGGAACAGATGGCGCGCTATGGCGCCATCGAAGAAGATTGCGAGGGCCTGGTCAATTACGCGCTCTCGATGGGCGATGTGCAGGTGGCCATCTTCTTCCGCGAATTGCCCGACCGGCGCTATCGCGTCAGCCTGCGGAGCAAGGGAGAGGTGAACGTTTCCACTGTGGCGGAGCACTTTGGCGGCGGAGGCCACAAGTGCGCCAGCGGCTTTTCGCTCGAAGGCCCGCTCGCCATCGCGGTTTCGCGAGTGGTCGAGCGCCTGCGCGCCGAGCCGGCCGTTTCCAATTCGCAATCGGAATAAAACGCATGGGCGCAGCCAGCACTAATTCGCGCTCTCGCACGGGGTTGCTGCTCCTTGTCGCCTGCTGCGGATTCCTGCTTTTCTACGGCCTCGGCGCCTTCGGCCTGCTGGGAGCCGACGAACCACGCTACGCGCAAGTCGCGCGCGAAATGCTGAATCGCAACGACTGGGTCACGCCTACGCTAAACGGCAAACCGTGGCTCGAGAAGCCTCCTCTTTATTACTGGCAGGCGATGTTGACATACCGTGTGGCGCGAGCACTCTCGCCCGCCAATGACGGCGTCAGCGAGCAAACTGCGCGCCTCCCTGGAGCGCTCGACGCCGCCATCATGATTGCGATCATTTATTTCTTTCTCCGGCGTTTCCGGCCCGGCAGCGAACTGGATGGCGCACTCATCACGGCCAGTTGCGCGGGAGTCATTGGATTCGCCCACGCCGCCTCGACCGACATGCCCCTCACCGCGACGTTCGCGATCGCGATGCTTGCCTGGTTCGCGTTCTATGAACGCCAGCGGAATTTCGATCTCGCGATCTTCTACATATTTCTTGCGCTCGGAACATTAGCCAAAGGTCCAGTCGCGCCGGTGTTGGCCGCTGCAATCATCGTGCTTTTCGCTTTCGCCAAGCGCGACTGGGGCGTCATCTTCCAAACCATCTGGATCCGCGGCTTCGCGCTATTCTTGGCCGTTGCCCTGCCCTGGTATATTGCCGTCCAGATGCGCAACCCGGAGTTTTTTCGCGTCTTTATTCTTGAGCACAATCTGGCACGCTTCTCCTCGAACATTTATCACCACCCGCAGCCCTTCTGGTTCTACCTGCCCGTGTTTCTGCTCGCCGTTATGCCGTGGACGATGTGGCTGATCGTGGCCATCGTCGAACGTGTGCGCGCAGTCGTGCGCGAGAGACGAGAGGCTTTTGCGAGCCCCGATGATTCGTGGGCGCTCTTCCTGCTCATCTGGATGGCCGTCCCCGTTTTGTTTTTCAGCGCGTCGCAGTCGAAGCTTCCCGGCTACATCCTTCCCGCTGTGCCTGCCGGAGCGCTGCTGGTCACCGAATATCTCGCGGCGCGGCGTGAACCTTCGGGCGGGCAGGAAACTAGAATCTCATTGCCGCTGGCCGCCGCGCATGGAATCCTCTGTGGGCTGATGATCTTCGCCGCGCTCGCGACCGCCTCGGTTGCGCTGACGCACCATCTGAGGTTGGGAAAAGGAACCTACGTCGCCGCAGCCATTGCCTCCGTGTTCGCGTTCGGCATCGCCGCTGCGCTCGTCACGCGGGCAGGAGCGCGCCTGCTGCGCTCGGTCACGATGATCGCCGTCGTCGTGAGCATGGCGGCGGTGGTTCGCCTCGCTGCGCCCGCCATCGATGCCACCCAATCTTCGCGTCCCGTTGCCGAGGTCATTCAGGCTTTTTCGCGCGAGCCTGTGCCTGTGGCGCTTTATCACGTGAGCCGCACGCAGCAATATGGACTCGACTTCTATCTGAACCGTCCGACCGAAACCTACGAAAGCGGCGGGATTCCGGCTACGGCGCATGTGGTGGTTGCCGCACGAGGTTCGCAATCGGAAGTTGCCGAACTCGTCCCCGGACGCCGAGTATCATATTTAACGAGCATCCCGGCGCAGAAGCTGGAGCTGTACTGGGTGGGAAAATGAAGAAAGGTCTCAGGTGTCAGGTCGTCAGGTGCCAGGCACTGAACTCTAGACTGACATAGCTTTTCCTGAGACCCGCGACCTAAGACCTGACTCCTTATATTTATGGAAATCCTCGATCTCCGCCACTTCTCTTCCGCCGACCTTCGGCCGCTGCTCGAGGACGAGGTTGCCTTGTGGGGAAGCCAGCTCTCGTGGGACTACGCGCAATCGGCCGAGATGATCCTCCGCTACATGGAGGCGAAGATTCTTCCCGGTTATGCCGCCATCGAGCGCGGCAATATTTTCGGATATTCGTTTTTCGTTTACGAGCAGAGCAAGGGCGTGATCGGCGACCTGTTTGTGCGCGACGAAGGACGCACTGCCAACCGCCGCGAAGTGGAAGACCGGCTGCTTACTCACGTCATCGAAACGCTGCAGCAATCGCCCGGCATTCACCGCGTGGAAGCGCAACTGCTGGCTCACAACACCGGCGAAGTTGCCCGTCCGTTTCTGGCGCAGGGATTCAGCCGGCATCCGCGGGTGTTCATGAACTTCGAGATGGCGCTGCATCCGCAAACGGCTCCGCCGCTCGCTCCGGAGTTCGAGATTCGTCCGTGGTCCGAGGAACAATATCAGGCTGCGGCGGCCGTGATTACCGCTGCGTATCGCGGGCATGTCGATTCCGACATCAACGACCAATACCGCACGCTGACCGGATCGCTGCGTTTTCTGAATAACATCGTGCGCTTTCCGGGATGCGGAACCTTCGATCCCAAAGCATCGTTCGTGGTCGTCGATCGGCGAACGCGCACGCTGGCTGGGCTGATCCTGTGCTCGCTGGTGCGGGCCGATGTCGGACACATCACGCAAGTCTGCGTGCTGCCCGAATATCGATCCGCGGGATTAGGAGTGGTCATGCTCGCCGCAACCACGCGCAGCCTGCGCGAACGGCGCTTTCGCGCCATCTCGCTGACGGTGACTGAGGCGAATGATCGCGCGATTGCGCTCTATGAGCGGATTGGGTTTGAGTCGAAGAGGGTGTTCGATGCATTTGTTTGGGAAGGGTGACGCTGGTTTCTGAAAATCGCAGGGGCTCAACAGGCGTGGAATGCCACCCTTGCGCAAAAGACGCGCAAGGATGGGGCACCCTCGGTAGGTTTAGAGGTCTAAAGAGCTAACACCTAAGAGCCAAGAGCTTCGCTATCTTCGGATGAGCCACATCAGCCAGCCGGCTACGAAGACTCCGCCTACGAACATTGCGAAGCAGTAGAGGCCGTAGCGGACCTGTTCTCTGGTGGAGTTTTTCTGGGTGATGCCGAAGACGATGGAGGTGAAGAGGGCAAAGATGACCGCCGCCGAGAAGTGCGACAAGGTGATGGTCACGGCTTTTTCCCCAGGGCGATGTGATGGGCGTCGGCGGCGGCGATGAAGTTGAGCAGGCCGGCGACGATGATGAAGGTCTTGCCGTAATCGGCGACGGCGTTGGCGGCCATGGCGGTGCCCCAGTCCATGATGCGCGCCAGAACATAGAGCCCGCCTGCGCCGACGTCGCCGATGAAGCCGAGGATGTCGAGAATGTCTCCACCATTGGGTTTGTAGACGCGGCCGTTCATGCCGAGGCCGATCAGGAACATGGCGACGACCGATATAAAAAGGAGAAGGCCGCGCACGTACTTCTTCTGCATGATGTGCCCGGCGCCGGGGATGATCCAGCCCACGATCGGGGCGACGATCGACAAGCGGGTGATGGGATACTCGGGCGCGGCGCTCTTAGTTACGGCTTTTTCTGAAGTTGCTTTTGCCATTCAGATGGTCACGATCTCTTTTTGAATTTTACCAGTGACCTCGGCGGTTGCGGCGCGGACGAGGACATCGACCTCGAGGCGCACGCCGAATTCGGGCAGGTAGATGCCGGGTTCGATGGAGAAACAGGAGTTGGGCAGGATGCGGCGCTCGTCGTGGATTTCGAGGTCATCCATGTTGGCGCCGTTGGAATGGACCTCGGTGCCGATGGAGTGGCCGGTGCGATGGATGAAATAGTCTCCAAATTTGGCGTTCTTGATGTGGCCGCGGACGGCGTGATCGACTTCCCATCCGGCGATCGGCTTGCTGCGCGGCGATGGCATTCTGCACGGTCTTCACGCCGATGTCGCGAGCCTCGCTGACGATTTTGAAGATTTCGCGATGGCGGTCGGTTGGCTTGCCTACGACGCCGACCCAGGTGATGTCGTAATAAACGGCGCCGGGCTTATTCTTTTTGCCCCAGACGTCGAGGAGGACCAAGTCGCCTTCGCGAATGGGCACAGGACGGGCGGCGCTGGGCTCGTAGTGGGGATTGCCGCTGTTGGCGTTGACGGCGACGATGGGAGGATCGTCGGTGACCATGTTCTGGCGCGCGAAACCTTCCTTGAACCAGTTCTGGATTTCGTGCTCGGTGGTGCCGCCGTTGCGGACGCGGCGGCCGATTTCGCGGAAGGCTTCGGCGGTGAGCGCGTCGATCACGTCGCGGGCTTCGAAGTGAGTCTTGATCTGATCGTCGCTCCAGGTGGCTTCGAACTGGGCGATGAGGTCGGCGGAGCTGACGATATTCTTGCCGAGGCCGCGGATCATGTCGGCGGTTCCGGCATCGACCATGGAGATGGTGAAGACGATGTTGTTGGGCGAGTACTGCATGGCCACATCGCGATAGGGGCCAGCATCTGCTTCAGTCCTTCGAACAGCTCCTGCCATCCCGCATATTGCTTTTTGGGGCCGGGCAAAGTGTCGAGGTGTCCGGCTTCGATTTTGTGGACGAGCTTGACGGGATCGCCTTTGGCGGGGATCAGGTAATACCAGCGGCGCGTGACCATGAGGCCTTCGGGAAGTCCGAGGACGCGGTAGGCGATGGGATCGCGGTGATGATGGTCGTAGAAAAGCCAGGCGTCGATGTTGCGCTCACGCAGAGCGTGCTGGATGGCGGAGAGGTCCATGGTAAGGGATTATTTTACATGAGGAGCGAGCTTCGAGCTGCGAGCTTCGAGTTGCGAGCATGATTGCATTGGATTTCTATTCGCTTCTGGCCAAGGGCTTGACCACAGAGGACACGGAGGTCGCGGAGAAAAGCGGATCGATTTCTTTTTTTTTCCGCAGCTAGGTTTTGAATGGGTTGAGGACGCGGACGTTGAGTTGTGAGAAATCTCGTTCATTTCTGGTGGCTACGATCAGGCCGTGGACGCGCGCGGTGGCGGCGATCATGGCATCTTCAATGAGCGCTGCGGATTTGCGATGCATGACGCGGCCCCACTCGCGAAAGCAGTTTATATCCATGGGGAGGACTTGATACAGGCTAGGAAGCTGCCCCAACCAAGTTTCAATCTCGTTGGCTTTTGCGGGATCTTGATGCCGCGTCCGCTCGCCGCCAGCCTGCAGTTCCCCAATCGTGACGGCTGAAAGAAACAACTGTGCGCTTGATTGAGCATTGAGCCAAGCGATGACGGCCCCATGAGGGCGAGTTCGGCGGAATTCGGAAACGACGTTCGTATCGAGGAGGTATTTGTTCACTTGAAATCCGGCACAGGGCGGCGGCGGAGATGACCTCGTTCCGGGACCAAATTATCAAAGCGCGGCTCGGGACTAAGCAGCCACTCCTTGAGACTGGGACGCGCGGCGGCTTGGAGGCGGTTCCATTCCTCAATCGGGACGAGCACAGCGGTTTCGATGCCGCGACGGGTGACGATCTGCGGACCCTTCTTGATGGTTGCGTCGAGGAACTCGCTGAACCGGGCTTTCGCGTCTTGTACCTGCCATAAAGCCAATGGGTGCCACTTCCAGCGGTAGGCTTCAATTGTACAGACTAGTCATATGACTAGTCAATACGTTCAACCATCGAAACTTGATCGCCCGCTCCCAGGTTAGCGCCCAAAGGACGGGCGCGAACCTGGGGCACCGAGCTGGATCGGAGTCACGCTCACGGCTGGCCGTGATCTCCGTCATGCCGCGTGTACGTCATTTGTGGTAAAAAATACTGTAATGCCAACGAACGTCTCTGGCAGTCGAAATCCGTTCAATTCAGGTGCTCTATGCTGAGAGCTTTATTTATTGCGCTCTCGGAGAGCAAGTCGCTGCGCGGGATCGCCGAACGGTCGAGCTTTGGGCAGCATACTTCAGCCCGCTTTGTCGCGGGGACAGAGGTCAGGGATGCGGTTCGCGCGGCGGCAGCCATCAACCGGTTTGGCGCGGGCGTATCGATCGACAACCTGGGTGAGAACGTCACCACTGCCGACGAGGCTCGGGCCAGCGCCCGGCTTTACCACGATCTGCTCGATGAAATTGCCAAAGACAAGCTGAATGCGAACATCAGCCTGAAGCTGACGCACATGGGCATCGACGTGGACGAAAAGATGGCCTATGAGATCGTGCGCAACCTGGTGGCTAAGGCCGTCAGCATGACGCCGAAAAATTTTGTGCGCGTGGATATGGAGGGATCGGCGTACACCCAGCGGACGCTCGACTTCGTGCACGAACTGCATCGCATACCGGGAAATGCAGGCTATGTTGGGACGGTGATCCAGTCGTATATGCGGCGGGCGGAGGCCGATGTGGAGGGTCTGCTCGCGGATCGTATCCGGATACGGCTCTGCAAGGGGGCTTACAAGGAACCGGAGGAGATCGCGTTCCAGAAGAAGTCCGAGGTGGACGCCAATTACGTGAAGCTGATGAAGGCACTGATGAAGAGCGGCGTCTATCACGGGCTGGCGACGCACGACGAGACCATTATTAAGGAGGCGAAGGCGTTTGCCACGCGCGAGAAAATTGCGCGGGATGCGTTCGAGTTCCAGATGCTGCACGGGATCCGGCGGGATCTGCAGCAGTCGCTGGTAAAAGAAGGATGGAAGGTGCGGGTATATATTCCGTTCGGGACGGAGTGGTATCCGTATTTTATGCGGCGGCTGGCGGAGCGGCCAGCCAACGTGTTCTTTATTGCGAAGAATATGCTGCGGAAGTGACGCCCTGGATTGAAGAAGCTGGGGAGCCGCGGCGCAGGCACCTCGGCGGCTAAAGCCACATTGAGAGTGGGCAGTTATCGCAGCGATAAATCGCTGCGCCACCCAAAGGCGTGGCGGGGCTTCGTCCCGCTGGACGGGGCAAAGCTCCGTCACCACACTCACCACGCCCGTCACCAGACTCACCACCCAAGGGCAGCTTGCCGTCGATCGAGAGCGCTTACTCCATGCCGCCTGGGGCTAGCGGTAGGTGGGCTGCGCCCTCCAGCATATTTCTTTCCTGCGGGGAAAATTCTCTTCGATATTGCTCGGAGTTGATGAGGCGATCGCGCTGGGCGGGAGTAAGGCCGCGCATGCTGCGGATGGCGCCATTCAGGGCCTGGCGCCGCTGCGGCGGCAACTGGCGGAACTGCTGAAAGAGCTGGTGCGCTTGCTGCTTCTGGCCGGGCGTCAGGTGCTCCCACGTTTCCATGCGCGCGAGCATGCGCTCCTGCTGTTGGGGGGCAGGCTGGAGAAATGTTGCAGGCGATTCTGCAACTGCCGTTGCTGTTGGAGCGGAAGCCGGCGGAACTGGGGATCGTTTTCGAGCGCGCGGCGCTGCTGGGCGGGGGGCAGATCTTTATAGCGGCGCAACCAGGCTCCGGCGTGACCGGGTTGATTGGGCGGGTGTTGTTGATTGGCGGCGGGGCGTCCATTGCTTTGGAAGTGGTGCCATTGGCCGTCGGCGTCATTGGATCGCGGATGGGATTGCGCTTGCCGGTTTTGGGCGAACAGATTTTGAGCGAACAACGGTGTCAGCAGCAGAAAGGCCGCCAGACAGCCCATGATTTGGTTTCGGCCCAACATGGCTTGCGTTTCTTAGTTCGGTTTCTTTTTGCGCCTCGTGCCGTTCTTTCGCCCCTTTCGGGGCTGGGTCGGATCGTGCTTTCACCCACGGCTTGCCGAGGGCTGCATTCTTGCGCCGCTTCGCGGCTATTCATGGCACTTCGGCCATTCACCAACTGCTTCTATTCACTCGGCGCGAGAGACGCGGCAAGCCGCGTCTCTACACTGATTACGGATTTGCGGTTACGTCGTCCTGCACCTGCAGATCGTCGAGCACGTCGAAATCGGCGTACAACTCGTTGTTCTTCTCGAGCGCCTGCAGATCTCCCACGGCGGTTCCCGGTTGCACGGGAAGAGTGAGCGATGGGGGTTTGGTCGCGATGGTTTCAGTCGGCGAGATGTAGGTGCGATTGCCGATGGCGAGTGCCACCGTGAAAATTACGGCGGCGACGGATGTAACCCACACCGGCCGGAACTCGAACCTGGACGCCGACTTAAAGACAGACTATGCAGAAGGCGGCCATACCAACTGGCGGACGGGCGCGCCATTTCCTCGCGCAGGCGCGCCTGCAGGCGGGTATCGAAGTAAGGGGAGGGCTCGGGAGCTTGCCACTCATCGAGCAGCGCCATGGTTTTCTGGAAGTCGTGAAGCTGGGCGGAACAGGCTTCACAGGATGCGATGTGTTTTTCGACCTCGGGCGTGAAAGTTTCCATGCCAGCGGCCAGGTCCGGCAACAGTTCGTGAATCTCTTTGCAGTCCATACAGCGTCTCTCTCTTTACTTTGCCGAAATCGGCTTTCCCGAAACGAATTCCTTCAACTGTTCGCGCAACGTTTCGTAGGCGCGGAACAGCAACGACTTTGTTGCCGACTCGCTTAGTTTCATCACGGCGGCAATCTGTCGATAGTCCATTTGCTGGTACTTGTGCATCATTACGGCCAAACGCTGCCGTTCGGGCAGCGCATTGACCTTGTTGCGAATGGCCGCCAGCCGCTCCCGCTTGAGAATCTGCTCTTCGGCGGACAGCGAATCGTCGGCCAGATCGGGAGTGGTGCCGGTCTCCTGATCGGGTTCATCGAGGCGCACGGTTTTTTCCGGGCGCTCGTGACGAGTGTCGCGCGCGTGGTTGACGGCCAGATTGGTGGCGATCCGATACAACCAGGTACTGAACTTAGCGCTCGCTTCATAAGTGGTACGCGAGCGGTAGACGCGCAGAAAAACCTCCTGCGCCAGATCCTCAGCGATTGCCGGGTTGTGGCACAGGCGATACATGAAGCCGACGAGCGGCCGGCGATACTTCTGAACCAGGTAGGCGAAGGCAGATTCGTCACCCGCTTTCACGCGCAGCATCACGTCGGCGTCGGAAGCGGGCTCGCCGGCATTGGCTACGGGCGCCGGGGCTAGCGGCCTGGCAAAATTCAGCAGCCCGCGGTCCATGGTCGCGCTGAGATCGGCTACGCTGCTCACACCTGTGGAAACCCCATCGGATTCAGAAAGTTGCGCGTCGCCGGAATCCGGGGGTGGGACGGAAGTAGTTTCCCGTGAATCACTTACAGGACGGGAGCCGGGTGTGTCAGGAGCGGGCATGAAGGGCAGTCGTAAGAAGAGGCTATCTGGCGCGGCTAGGGCGGTCAAGAGGGTGGGGAGCAGGGCGGGTGGCGCCGATTTGCTATGGGCCTGGTCGAATGGGGGTCAACACCTGTGTCCTCGAAATTCGCAAAGGAGATTCCGGTCATGCTGTGTTCCGTGGTGAAATTATCCGCTTCCGTCACACTTAGGACTGAAAAGCGGTGAGAACCGGGTCGTCCGCTGGCCGACTGACTCTCACCGGCCCAATTCCGCCCACTCTCCCGCATGGGACTTACGTCGCTGAATGGGCTAAGATTGTACCGGGAAGCTTCCCGATCCCGAGGAACTTCCGGGGTTCGTGTGCGCGGCAGCCGTCAACGACCGCCTCCTGGAGCTCGCCGCACCTAGACGGCCGCACTGCTCGATCGATGAACCCGCAAAAATTCTATGAGTACAAACGCGGGCGCTGCGAAATGAGCGCTTTTCGCCCGGCGTGAGGGTCCATGCTCCGGCGATGTGTGATTCCGCCGAAAAACACTGCGCAAGACTCGCAGTACAATCATCCAATTGGCTTTTGCTGGACCCTGCCTTGCCGTGGTTGCGCTTCGACAATAGCGGGTCGACCCTATGAAAAAGACCCAGTCGTTCTGCCCGCCGTTGTCGCTGTGCTTGCCCTGGCTGCTGCGCTGATATTGCCATCTCTGGCTGTGGGCGCTGCGACGGATGAAAGTGCGTGGCAATCGGAACTCACATCGTGGAGAGCGAAACGGGCGGCAAACCTGCAGGCGCCGGAGGGCTGGCTGTCGCTGATCGGCCTGGGCTGGTTGCAGGAGGGCGACAACAGTTTCGGGGCCGACTGCCGACAACCGTATCCAGATCACCGCCAAAATACCGGCTCACATTGGAGTGGTTCGGCTGGAGAAAGGCTCGCTGCGATTGCGGGCGCCAGCGGGCGGCTTTCCGAAAGATTTGCTGGTGGATGGTCATGCCGCCGCGGAGCAGGTGCTGGGGGCGGATGATGCGGACCATCCGACGAAGATGACGATCGGGACGCTGACTATGATCCTGATCCATCGCGATGACCGCTTTGCGCTGCGAATCAAAGACCTGGAAGCGCCGACCCGGGTGGGCTTTCACGGCTTACGATGGTATCCGCCAAACGCCGCGTATCGCATTCGAGCGCGATGGATTCCATACAACCCGCCCAAGGTGCTCGACATTCCTACGGTGCTAGGAACCACCACGCATCTTCCGGCACCGGGAGCGGCCGAGTTCACGATTGACGGGCAGACGCTCCGACTGGAGCCGGTGCTCGAAGAGCCGACATCGGCGGAATTATTCTTCATCATGCGGGACGCCACGAGTAAGACGAGCACGTATGGAGCCGGCCGCTTTCTGTATACGAGTCTTCCCGCGCATGGCGTGACGGAACCGGGCGAACTCTGGCTCGATTTCAATAAGTTGGTGAACCCACCCTGCGCATTCACGGCATACGCGACTTGCCCATTGCCGCCACCGCAGAACCGTTTGCCGATCGCGATTCCGGCGGGCGAGCGGAGATATCATGATTAGAATTTCTAAGGAGACGCTGATTAAGTGTCGACAAAAAGCGTAGACCACAGAGGACACAGAGGTGCACGGAGAGATCCCATGACCTTAATCAGAGCTTCCCTAACTTAGCGATGACTTGCTGATTAAATTCGTGGCTGGGCGCTTCAGGAGAAAGAGTTAGTCAAAGAGGAGGTATTCTACAGGACTTGCGGGATGAAACGGTTTGCATCAGCTTGCCCAGGATCGCGCATCCTGATGAATAAAGGGTCTGTTATCTGAGAGTTACCAGACGATTCCTGTGGCACCCAAGCTGCAGAGCTGTGGTTGGGGGAATTTCTATCTATGGGGAGACTTCAATCTGGCCTTTTGCTGTTTGAAACGCCCAAAGGGTTGGTGCGCGTTGAACTTTGTTTTAAAGAGCGCGTCGCGCTGCTTTGGACGTTCCGTAACTTTCGCCGGCTCTCTCCCCGCCTGCTGAACTCGCGCGAAAACACGCTGATCCATACCCTCTACCGCACACATGCGGGCGTTGTATCGCACTCGTACGACCCGGCGCTGGTGATCGGGGTGGTGGAAGAGTTCGTGCCCTCAATGGAGATGGGGGCTCCGGAAATGGTGGCGGAGAAGGTCGTTGCTCAGAGGATCGTTGCTGAAACGAGCGTTGCGCAGAGAACCACTCCTCGGGAAGTCGCCGCTCAAGAGATCGTTGCCGAGAAGATTGGTGCTGAGAAGGTTGCTGCTTCGGCGACTCGGAAAAAAGAACGGAAACAAAAAAAGACGGCGGAACGCTTGCGGAGGCAAGCCGCCGCGGGAGTCGCACCGGATTCTCGACCGGGTTCCTCTTCACCCAGAGTGAGATGGTCTACAGTGATGTCCAGGCTTGCGACGGCGCTCGGCGCATTGTCGCTCTGCATTGTTTCGGTGGTGGCGTGGCATCGAATCGAGGCTGTGCCCGGCTCTCAGGCACAAAGCCGGCCTGAACTCGAGCAGGTCAGTGCGATCGCGCTGGCAAGCGCTCCAGTCGCGGAGCCAGTTGCCGTAGCTGCGCCGGCTCCGGCCGCGGAACTTGTGGCGGATCCCGATGCTCCGCTCAAGCCGACGAGGATCTCGGCGGGAATTCCCGTCGCTCCTATTACTCCTGCTGCTGCGCCTGCTCTTGCTGCTGCCCCGCCAGCCGTAGCTACTTCGGCCGCGGCGGCGCCAGCTGCTCCCGCTTTAACGGTGGCCATGAATTCGAAGCGGGCGACTCGCGTTCATGCTGTTTTTCGACTCGAACGTTCCCACTCCCGGTGCAAGGCAGCGAAATCCAGGCGACGAGGCCGCCATTGCGTTATGTGTACCCTGACTATTCCGATATTCAAGCGAGAGGAGTTGTGGCTCTGACAGCGGAGCTGGATTCCGAAGGAAAGGTACGCAGCGTGAAAGTCATCACGGGCAACCATGCGCTGGCTGCGGCCGCGGTCCGCGCGGTTCGCCAATGGCGCTACCGGCCCTACATGAAAGATGGCCAGCCGGTCGCAACCGAAACCAACATCCTGATTTCATTTATCTCAAGCGACGCGATTTCGATGACGTTCCCGCCCAGCATTACGGCTACGCGGTAAGCCGGAGACCGAAGTAACCAATCGGCCGCGCAAAAGCCAATATCAAGAGTCGTTCCGTTTTGACACGGCAGATTTTGGCTCTCCGAAACAATTTAGCGATTCGACTCATGTAACGAAGGTAGGATGCCGATCTCCTTAGGTGTAAGAGGAAAGGACGCATCTTATGAGTATTTCAATATCCAACTCGCCTTCGCCGGCGTTCGACGCTGCGAACTCTTACTCGAATTCGGCCGCCCAACAAGTCCAGCAAACCGTGAGCGACTCCGCGGACACGGTCCAATTAACCGTGGCGCAACAGGTGGCTCATCTCTATCAGCAGGGGCAGCAGGTGTCTCAGATCGCATTGAGTCTGAGTCTGACGGTTGATTCTGTGAATACCTATCTCGGTATTACAAGCGCCAAATAGAGGAAGCATTCGTTCCTGAGCGGACACTACAACTATTCGGGCACGCGGGCGTAGGGCAGAACTGGCGAGCCGTGGTTCGTGGTTAAACGCTTCGAATCGCGACCGGCTATGAGGCGGCTCGAAATGCGTTCCGTGCCAGGGGAACGACACGAGCGCCATGCTCCGCATCAGGAACCAGCGTAAATTCTGCGGCACACTCCTCGCACAGCCAGAACAGATCGGGTCCGTTTGCAGGCCGGCGCACAGCCGCAGCTTCGGAAACAGGATGAAGTTGCTTCTCGAAGTGGAACAGTCTGCCAGAATGCAGGAATCGGAAGGAAGCAGAGCAGGACGAGTTGGAACACTTGGCAAGCATTCCGTGATAGATCAGCCTTTCGGTTTCATTGTGCTGCGTGGAGGGGGCGAGGCAAAGGTTACGGAGGTAATCCGGGACTATGACTGGGCAACGTGCGCGCCGAAGCGGGTAGTGCGCTAGACTCTTTCAAACGTGGGAATTTTCGTCCAAATCGTGCGGTTTGTGGATGACCACCAACCCGGCTGGGTGGAGTGTGAATTCATAGATGCGGAAGGACGCAAACACAGGTTTGTTGACAAGGTTCCCATCTTTAGTGCCGAGGACCTTGATGCTGCTGGTACATATCCTAGGGTGGGTGTGATTGCGGGTGAGGTCGTGGCACGGTGGAAAGATGCTCAGGGACGAGAACTCGTTCGCGTAACGACGGTAAGACCAGATGGCGTCGAATCTACCGAAGGATTGTCAGAGTTCGTGGTGCCCGCGGCGCAACTCTCGATCTAATGCGTCCGCGGCTTCCATTGCCAACGTTCCTCGAGGTTGACGGGAGTCGCTGCAACTGTTTGAATAGACAGGGTTGGGCGCTTAACTCAGCGGTAGAGTGCCATCTTCACACGGTGGAAGTCACAGGTTCGAATCCTGTAGCGCCCACCAGATTTGACTCGCGGCCGCAACTTCACTGGGGCGACCGGGCACGGCGCTTTTGCGAAAAACCGGATTTATTCGGCTTCCGAGAAATCAGCTACGTCGATGTACATGCCCCCGGTCTGATTGGGAGCGGTGATGTCGATCTGAAACTGGAATCCGGAATCGCTGGCCCATCCATCGGGTAATTTTCCCGCGGGCTGCGGGCCGCCGCAGGGTGCGCACAGGGTCTGCCCATCCAGGACGATGGAATCGTAATACATGCAAATCTCCCCGTCGCAGTTGCCGGCGTCGGAGGGATCCCAATGCATTGTTCTGGACATTTTGTGATAGGCGTTGAAGGTTAACGAACAGGGCACCGACGATCCCAGGCTTACCCACGATCCTGTTTTCTGGTTCCAGATATCCCAATCGCGGCCCGTCACGCATTGAGTGCCGAACATGAATTCGGTGTTATTAGCACGATTGAACTGGAAGGTGTCAAATTCGGCCTCGTTGATTGTTCCCGTCAGATAAAAGCAAAAGCTGGAAGTAAAGGAATGCACGTCGTCCTGGGGACCCGCCATATAGGTCGCGAGGATGTTACTGCTGGCATTGCCCTCGGCGTTGGCACTGGTCTCGGTCAGGTATGCCGCATAGCCATCACAGGAATGATCGGTGACACCATTTGTAAAACTGTAGGAATCAGGCGCATGGCTCCCGCCGGGCGTGCCATTTCCTGAGCATGCGCCAATGACACAGGTGCGCCAACCAGAGAGCCCGGTATTGTCGTCGATATTGTTTACCTGGTAAGCATTGCCCGGTGGTGGATCGGGCGGAGGATTGACTGGAGATGTGCTCGTGCCGGTAAGCCCATGCGTTCCGGCGCAGGCGGCAAAGAATGAGCAGAGAAATAGAATACAAAGAAGTTTTAAGGCACACTTAGGCATTGCGTTACTCCGGGAGGAATGACGAGTGGGCTACGGCCGATTGTCTCTGTTGATGACTAGGTCGTGAACATCACGATGGGGATTGACCGACAGTAACCAGGGCAAGCGTGGAAATTATTAAGGGCGAGCGGAGTGAATTTCTCGTGCTTACTACTCTGGCAGGGCACTTCTTTCTGGCTTCGCACTACTTCGATTTCATCACGTAGACGCCATCCCAGCCAGGGTCTGGCGGTTCTTCGATGAATTCGAGGCAGCGCTGCAGGAGCACCTGGGTGGGTCCGTCATTGGGATACGTGGCCAAGAGTTCGCCGAATTTTCCGGCTGCCTCGCGCCAATTCTGGCTGCGGTAGACATCGAGTGCAGTGTTGTACTGAGACAGCAATGTGGCGTAAGTCGGGCGTTCCGAAATTGGCGCCAGTAATTCATAGATCACCACCGGCTGTTTCTTGCCTTTGACGCGGATGCGGTCGACTTCGCGCGCGACGAACTGAGGCGCCACCTGGTTGTAAGTGCTCTCGCTGATGATCACGCGGCTTCGGTATTGTTTGGTCATACCCTCCAGGCGAGAAGCGAGATTGACATTGTCTCCCATGACCGTCCATGCCAGGCGCTTGTCGGATCCCATGTTGCCGACGTTGACCGGGCCGGTGTTGAGCCCGATGCCGATTGCGATGGGGCGGCGCCCTTGCTCCGCCCATTGGCGGTTGAGTTGTTCGAGAGCTGCGGTCATCTCGAGCGCGCAGCGACACGCACATTCGGCGTGATCTTTTTGCGGATACGGCGATCCCCAGAACGCCATGATGGCGTCGCCGATGTATTTGTCGAGCGTGCCGAGATTGCGGAACAGAATGTCGGTCATCGCGGAGAGATATTGATTCAGCAGGTGGACGAGATCGTCGGGAGTTAGTCCCTCGGAGAGGGAGGTGAAATCGCGAATGTCACTGAACATCACGGTCAGATCCTGGACTTCGCCTCCCGGACGAATGTACTTTTGCGGATCTTTCTCGATTAGCGCAATGACTCCGGGCGAAAGGTATTGAGAGAAGGTCTTGCGGATTTTGCGCTTCTCGCGTTCCTCGTGGATTACCCGGAAACTGGTGATGGAGGCATACGATGCGACCAGCGTCGCCGCCGGGATCACGAAGCTGTACCAGCGTCCCCAGTGAACAAAACCGAAATAGACGAACGCCGCGAATGCGCCGAGCGCGGCGATGGCAGTAATGGTGGCAACCAGAGGACGGGAATGTCCGAACCATAGACCCAGCCCAAGGCCGAAGAGAACGATGAAGCCGATGTCGACGATCTCTTCGTTGAAACCGCGGATGAGAAAGGTGCGGCCGGGCTCGGCGCTGTGCAGAAGGTTGTCGAGGATGTTGGCATGGATCTCGACGCCCATGTAACCGGAGCCCTGCTTCTCAAACGGCGTGTTGCGCAGATCGCCGATGCCGAGCGCGGTCCCGCCAACAAAAACAATCTTGTCGCGAAAGGCGCCGGCGGGAACTTTGCCCTCGATCACATCGACCATCGAGTAATGGGGATAAGAACGATAGGGCCCGGCATAGTTGATCAGCGCGGTGGCATTCTGCCAGGGATGCAGTTCGTGATTGCCAAATTGAATGCGCTCGATGCCGTCGGAGGCGATGTAGGCCGCGATCTGCTGGTCGGGAATGCTTTCATACTGCCGCAGGGCCTGTAACGCGAGCGATGGGAAAAAATCCTGGTCCTGATAGCGGATGATGAAGAGGGCGCGGCGAATGGTTCCGTCGGCATCGGGAGCAATGTTGAAAAAACCATACGAAGCGGCCGCTTCCGCTAGCTTGGGAAGATTGGCTTCCACGCCGGCGGCTACGGGGCCTCCGGCCTGAATCCAAGCCTGGCTGAGATCGAAGTCATGGTTGCTGGATTTTACTTTCAGGACCTGCGGGAAGGCCTTTGCCCATGCGATGTTGAAATAGGCCTCCGCCAGCTTGGGGTCGGAGAATTTCGAACGCTCGGCGCTTAGAAAAAGATGGCCGAGGACGACGTTGTCCGCGTCTTTTAGGGCTGCGGCGAATTGGGCGTCGACGTCGGATTGCTGCTGGAGCGCCTGGAGCTTATTTTGCAGATTCCCGGGTGCAGAGGGTCCGATTTCGCTTTGGAGTTTTGCGAGGACGGCCAGCGCTTCGCTGCTGGCTGCGGTGGGGAAGGTTACGTCGAAGGCGATCACATCGGCGCCGTTTTGTTTCAGCCGACGCACGAGCAGAGCGTAGTTGCTGCGCGGCAGAGGATAAGAGCCGATGGTTTGCAGCGTCTTGTCATCAATGCCAACGATGACGATGCGAGGGTCGACGGCACGCTTGCCCCGCAGGGCAAAGCGGAGATCAAGTGTGCGCTGCTCTATTTCCTGTAGAAACAGAAAGCCGGCGCGCTGGTTGCCGCCGATTCCGGAATATGCGAACAGGGCCAGACCGGCCGCCGTCGCCGCCAGCGCGATGGCAGCGTGGGTATGGTGCGAAAGCCATCTGGCTGCAACTCTAAAAGGCACCCACATCCCCGCGATGGTCAGAACTGGCCGCCTGTATCACTTCACCGGGTTGGGGGGAGTGCTACCACCCCGGGTCTCGGCGATTCCCAAGCCCACTCCAAGTCCGGCAGCCAGACCGATTCCAATCCAAACGTTGCGCATGGTGTGGCCGTGCTTGGCCACGCTCACAGGCTCCGGAACATTGGTGTCCTGCATGCTCGCCTCGAGCACGGGAGCGGGAGTAGAGGTGGCTTCGTATCCTCCGGGAGGAACATCGGGGCCGATGACGACCATCTGGCCCGCGGTAAGTGTGATGGTGTTGATGGAACCGGCAGAGGCATTATCGCCTTTGAGCACTTTCGCGCCGGCCAGCGGTGTGACCGCGACTTTACCCACGTAGCAGATTACTCTGGTCTGGTTGTTTTCAAAGCTGACGTAGAAATCGGTTCCAATCACGCCGATCACCGCGTTTGGAGTCTTGACTTCGTACTTGCCATCTGGCTTGGTGATTTTGACCACCTGGTTGCGCAGCTTGCCATAGTTGACTTCGATCGAAGTCTGCTGAGAAGCGGCATTGCTCTGCACCACTTTGAGTTCGCTGTTGGAGCCGAGACTAAGGATAGAACCGTCGGTAAGGCCGGCGCGCAAGCGTCCCTGAGTATCGGTCTTCAGCAGGTCATTCCAGTCGAGAGTGTCCTTGACCTTGACTGTCTGCGCATTTCGCGACGCGGCGGGAATCAGCGCCTTTACTTGCCCGGCTGTTTGGTTATCGGCGGCCCAGATGGGCGTTGCAGAGAGAAGCAGAGACAGCAAGATCGACAGCAGTGGTTTGAGCACGCTGAAACCCTCCAGATCTTTTACAGGGAAACCCTAGCCGGATTATCCCAGAAAGGAGGGTGAAGTCAAGATTGGATATGGTGCAGCATTACGGTGGGGATTCCCCCGGCCTCGAACTTTGGACCCGGCTAGGTACCAGTGCCGGAAGATGCTTCCTCGTCATTGGAAGGGAAGTCGGGAGAAAGATCGGCAGAAAAAATTGGTGCCGCATTCGGAGGAAGCGCATGCAAGGTTGCGCGGAGGGAAGAGCGTCCACGGGCGAGACGTGGGAAACGGCGAATGGAAGAACCGAATGTTCGCTTACGCCTCTCCAGTTCGAACCAGCGCAGATAATGTCGCACAACATTCGGCATGGTCATCCTGATGGCGGCGGCATAGTTCTGTTCTGCTGCACGACGCTGATCCTGAGGCGACTCCAGCAGCCCAATCAATTGCGCGGCGAGATCGACCGGGTCTCCAGTTTTGTAAAAACTGATGGCCATATCTTCGTCGGTCGCCATGTCTCGAAAATCGCCGAGATCCGCCGACACGATGGGCACGCCATATTCGCACGCCTGATGCGCGGGACCACTGGATCCGGTTGCCGAGTCGTAGGGCAGGACGACGATGCTCGCGGCGCCGAATAGTTCGGGCACTCCTTGTTCGGGAACATAGCCGCGAAATTCGATGCGCTGGTTGTCTCCATATTTTTCGCGGATCGATTCCCAATAGCCTGGTTTGGTATGGTGGTTGGCTCCCGCGATAATCAGGCGCGCGCTGGGCACCCTTCGCAAGACTGCCGGAAAGGCTTCCATCAGCGTCTCCAGCCGCTTGTAGGTTCCCCAGTGCCCGATGGCGAGGATGCGCTGATCGGGATTTCCGCGCAGCGAAAAGTCAGGCGGACTGGGACAAGGCGCGAAGGTGCCGTGCGTGCCGAGGAGAACATTTTGCGCGGAATATTTTTCGGCGAGAGTGCGGCGATATCCCGAAAGCAAAACTGAAATCGAATTGGCTCTGAGGAGCGCCCGCGTGGCAAGGCTGCTGCCCAGCCGATAGAGTCCCTCTCGCTTGACGCCGGCACCGCCAAAATCGACGTGTTCGAGAATGTGATGCAGCGTTACGTGCGTGAAGTAACCCAGCGCGCGGGTCAGGGCCGGTGTGCACAAACCCGCGAAGGCCGCTACCGGGTATTCGGGCGTGGCGAAGCTGGAGTAGACGAGATTGAACCAGACTACGTCGGGCTGGCAGTGATGCACCGCTTTGGCGAGCCGCAAAGGGTTGGCGACGCTGTTCGCTTCCCAACAGCGAATCACATGAAAGCCGTCCAGTTCTTTTTGTTGATCGGCGCTGACGGGCTGGCCATGCTCGTCGGTGCTCCATTCATAGTCAGTGAGCTTGTCGCCAAGAATCGTCAGGTTGACGAGGGGGTTGCGCTGGAGTTCGCGGGCCAGGTGAAAGCCGTATTCATTCAGCTGCCGGCCGCTCGGGGGAAATGCACTGACTAGACAGATTCGCATGGGCCCATTCTTAAAACGATTTAGAAGATGCTGATCTGGAAATACGGGCGAAACTGCTGAGTGCCCGCGCCAGCAAAATTGAAAAAGGTCTCCTGCTGCATGCCAGCGGAGAAACGGATCGGATAACGCACGGGCAGTTCATGTCCGTTCTGTTCAAACTTTCGACTAACGGGCATTGCATAGGAGACTGCGAACCCGCTCTGGACAGCGTCATAGGCGTGGAAGCCCATGTTGCGGGAATAAGCGGCCGAAGTCTGAACGCTCCAGTTGCGCGCGGGGGAGAACTCCACGCTGCCGGCGGGGCGAAACGCCTGAGCGATCCCGTACTGGCTGAGTTCAACCCGCCATGACCGGAGATACTCTCCAATGGCTCGAAACTGGAGACGATCCGAAATTCGCCGCTCGATTCCTCCATAGGTGGAGGTGTAATAGAACTCGCGGATGATGGGACCGAATTGCTCATCGCGCGCTCCCCATCCGGTAACGAAAGCGGTTTTTGCCCAGGGCCTTCCGACACGAAAATCCAAGGCGCCCGCTAAATCGCGGGAATGCTGTGGACCTTGCTCCGTGAATGGTCCGGCTTCGTGGATTGCATAGCCGCTTACCGACACCCAATCGAAGAACGAACTGGTTTGCAGATACAGGAATTGGCGGAAAAGATTCTGGTTCATCTCGTAGGGATCGGCGTTATCCCGGCGGGTGGTTTGCTGAATGCCGCCGCTGAAGTTGAAAACGTTGTCGCCGAGACGAAACGACGGATTGACGGCAAAGTTGAAGGAATAATCCCAGGTATCGCGATTGACAATGACGTTGGCGCTGGGAAGCGAGATTACGCCGCGCGCATTCCGGACCTGAAAGAACCCTCCGGCGTCTGGCATTCCCGCCACGTGGAGATGGAAAGCTTCGGTCCACTGGCTCTGGATCGACGACCGGGGCGGAGGCAAGGTGCCGGGCGTGGCAGCCGCGAGCTGAGCGTCCAATGCATATACCGTCGTATCTTCGAAGATGGGAGAGAGAGAGTAGTCGGAGAGAAAGCTTAGCGTGTGGTTGATGCGCAGCCCTTCGTCGGCGCTGGCGCGCAACATTTCCGTGTCGGCAGCCTGGTCTTCGCCCGCCGCATCCGCGGCCTGGGCAAAAGCGGTTAGGGCTTGCGCGTTCTGCCGCCGCTGGCGGAGTTCATTGGCTCTTGCCAGCAGGTACTGATAGCTGAGGTCCTGGTCGTTTTGCCCCTTGCTGACTATGTCGAGTTGCGCCTGAGCGCGAGGCGTGTCGCCCAATGCCAGATACGCGTTGGCGAGTCCGACGCGCACGTCCATCTCATTCGCGCCGGCAGCGAGCGCCCGCTGAAAGTAGGTTTCGGCGAGTGGATACTCATGCATGCCGAGAAACAAGTCGGCGGACTGCATCAACTCGATACCGCTAGGCGGCGCGGTGCGCCCGACCGCCGATTCCATCAACGCGAGCGTGATCTGACGGCGAGTGTCATCCATCTCACCTTTGTTCATCATGAGGCGTGCGATCGCCAGACGAACACTGACGCGATCGCTGCCGGGAGCAGTGAGCGCGCGCTCGAAGCGATCCATCGCGGCCTTTTGTTCTCCGAGAACGCTGAGAGCTTCCCCGGTCACGAGATAGATGGTGCTCGGCCCCTGCTTCTCCGCCAGTTCGACATACTGGTTGGTTCGATTACGATCGTGAAGCTGGGCATAACATCGGGCAAACTGGGCGTCTACCATGCCATTGCCGGGCGCGATCTTATCCGCAGATTGCAGTTCGGCGATCGCGTCCTGATATTCATGCTCGTCATAGAGCGCACTAGCCAGCGCCAGATGAAGTGGAGCGTCGTTGGGCGAACTCTTCAGAGCGATGCGGTATTCCGCAATCGCTCGCTTCAACATGCCTTCATCGCCATAGGCGGTTCCGCGAATCAGGTGCAGAGCAGTGGAGTCGCCCATTTCCTTTTCGGCGAGCTTAGCCTGTTCGAGAGCCGGCCGCGCCCGATGCAAATCGAGATCGGCGTATGCCATGCCCAGGTGGGCTTCTCCATTTTTGGGCTCAATCTTAAGTGCGGCCTCAAAATCCGATGCGGCTGCGGAGCTTTTGCGAAGATCGTGCAAAATGAATCCGCGATTCACATAGGCGGTGGCCACGTTGGGACCGCGCTCGATCGCTTGCGTAAATGCCGCTTGCGCCTGATCGAGATCTCCGTTGTGTTTGTAGACGTAGCCGGCCAGAAGGGGAAGATCGGGTTCCTTCGGCAAAACGTTTTCATAGTTCGTGGCCAGTTGCAGCAATTCGTCGTAGCGCTCCAGGTGGAGCAAGTCGTAGCCGAGATAGACGACCACGTCCCGGTCGTGGGGAAGCTTTTTGATCACTTCGCGCCCCACATCCGCCGACTCCTGATACTTCCCCGTCCAGGTCAGGTATCTTTCTTTTTCCCGCATCACGAACGGATCCTGCTGCATTTGCCCGGACGCGCGGCTTAACCATTCCGCCGCCAAGGGAAACTGATGAGCTTCGATGGCGGCGTTCATGCCGCCGGCAATCACAAAACTGTTTCTTGGGAGCCAGGCTGTTTGCTTTGCGATACTCCGCTTCGGCCTTGGGAAATTCGCGGCGCGCGGTGTACATATCGCCCAGTGCGAGATACGGCACATAGTAGCGGGGATGAGCCGCGGCCAGCCTCTGAAGATACTTTTCAGCCTCCTTGTCGCGCCCAAGCTGGCGCGATACCGATCCGAGCGATGTGAGCGCCAGTTCATTGTCGGGATCGAAAGCAAGAACCTTCTTATAGATGTCCAGCGCTTCTTCGCTCTGGCCGATCTTTACCAGCAAATCCCCGTTCAATTGCAGAGCATTTGGATCTTTGGGATCGAGCGCCAGAGCCTCGTGGACGTCCTGCAGCGCGCTCGGTGAGTCGCCGGCATACAACTCGACCATGGCGCGCAGGCGGAGGAAGTCTTCGCGGCTTCGACCCGTAATATTCAACTGGCCGATTTCGGATTGCGCCGTCGCCAATTGGCTGTTGGCGGCGGAATCATCCTGCAGGCGTTGGTACATCTGCACCAGGTTCAAATGCAGCTGGATTGCGTAGAGCGGCCCCTCGGCAGGAGACTGCGGCAGGTTGCTGAGCGCGGCTGTATATTCCTTTACCGCATCCTGATTGCGATCTTCGAGCTTGGCGATTTCCCCACGGATGGCATGCAGCCGGTAGTGATTCGCGTCCAGTTTCTGGGCGCGATCGAGATAATTTTTGGCGGCATCCAGCTCACCAGTGCTCATGTCAGCCTGGGCCGCCGACAACTGCAGGTTCACATCTCGCGGCGCGGCGTCCGCAGCCTGAGCATAGAGTTTTGCGGATTCCTCTCGCTTGCCAGCAAGTTGATAGGTGAAGGCAAGTTCAGCCTTGATGCTGGGAGTTTTATTAGCGAGCGATTTCAGGGCCGCGATGGCAGCCGTGTAATTCCCCGTTTCGCGATAGAAGCCAGCGAGCGAACGCACGACCTCGGGATTGTTGGGCGAGCGACGCTTCGCCAGGTCCAGATAGTGTTCAGCGTCGTTCATCTGATTCAGGCGCTGGTAGGCGAGGGCGAGCAGCAACTCAGAACGCGCATCGGGCCGGGACTGCTCGGCCGGCCGCAGCGATTTCACCGCTTCGTCGTACTCGCCAGACTGGAGGAGCATCTCGCCCAGCAGCACTCTGTCGGACGTTCGCCGCGGATCGGCGGCCACAACCCGAGTCAGAATTTTCACGGCGTCTTCTCTTCGTCCCATGCGGGCGTAGGTCTGCGCCAGACCGGATTGGCCTTCGAGCGAAGAAGGATTGATGCGAAGACCGCGGTCGTAGGCCTCAACCGAGGCTTGCGCTTTGCCCGCCAGACGCGCCACGTAGCCGAGCAAGAACCATAGCTGCGGATCGCCCGGAGCTGCCTCGACCGCGCGCTGCGCATAGTCGAGCGCGGCGGTGTAGTTACCGCTCTTGAGCGCGGACTCGGCCGCGCGCGCCAGGCGGGCATTCTGGATGTTCGATCCCCAGCCCATGGATTTTTCCGCGGATTGACTAGCGGCATTTTTCGTTTGGTCGGACTTTGTTTGGTCGGACTTTGTTTGATCAGCCTTCGTTTGGTCGGACTGCGCTTGATCGGGGTTGGCGGAATTTACCTTGTAGGTTTGCGCGAGGCTCGGCGTGCACATTGCCAATGCGAGCGGCACCGCCGACAAAACTTTGAAGTATGAAATCCGGGAATTCAATCTGCCTCCGCCAAGTTTCTGGCTGAGATTGCGATACTTCGATTCGGAACTCCTGTCAGATGTTGGCTGTGGCGGCTATCTTGCGGCGATGACGGTCGGAACTCGCGCGTCGAGACGAAGCAACCAGTCGGAGCGGCAGACAATCCAAGTTGGGCAATCGGAGGACAATGTGCAAAGGCAAGACTTCGTCGACCGTGCCGCGCGTCCCTTTCCACTGAGCCTCGTTTTTCTGGTGGCGCTTCTGGTGCATGCGCCACTGCTGCTGATGCAGCTTCCCCTGAAGTCGTACGACACGAACTTCCATATTTTTTTCGCTTCGCACTACGCGGAGCACTGGTTCAATCCCTGGAACCCGAAGTGGTACGCCGGATTTTCGCAGACGACCTATCCGCCGCTGCCGCAACAATGGATTGCGATCGTCTCGCGTGTGACCGGACTCGACATGGGTTACATGCTGGTGCAGTTCGTCGCGATTTTGCTGCTCGCGCTGGGCGTGTACCGGTTCTCCGCATTGTGGGTCGGCCGCCGCGCCGCTTCCTATGCGGCGCTGGCCAGCGTCCTTCTGGGATCGGAAGCTTTTCTGGTGTACTCCGCCGGGCAGTTGGCTACGACGTTTGCGGCTCCGTTGTATTTGAATGCGCTGCCTTACATCTATGAATGGATCCGTGGCAACAACTGGCGATCTTTTCTCAAGGGCGCGGCCTTGGCGGTCGCGGCCGCGGCAGCCCATCACGCGACTCTGCTTTTCGGATCTTTTCTGTTCGCGCTGCCGGTGCTCGCGCTGGCTGTGATCGATCTACGTCAAAGCCGCCGCTCATGGGGAAGCGGCTTTATTTTTCGAGCTGTGTTTGTCACGGCAGTGGTTGGAGTGTTGGTCGCGATTGTGCTCTTGCCTTTCTGGATGGCTCTCATCAAGTATCCGGTCACGCAGGCTCCCATTCCCCATCCCAGCCGCGCGAATTACATCCTGAGCCCGCAATGGGGGCTGAATTATTTCGTCGTGCCCTATGGCGCGATGATTTTGGCTTTCCCTTTTATTTTCCTGCGCGGTTCGGCGATTCCGCGACTGCGGCCGCTCCTGCTGGGTTTCTGGGTCGCGTTTCTTCTGGGACTCGGCAGCACCACGCCGGTTGCGCGGTTGCTCCTTGGCCGCGCCTATGAAGTGTTGACGATGGAGCGCTTCACTTACTGGGCCACTCTGCTGGCCCTGCCTTTTATAGGACTGCTCGCCGAGGAATTGATTGCGCGCGCGCGGTGGCGCTCCCTGGCCGCGGTGACGGTGGCCGCTGGTTTGACGTGTGCCGGAGCCGTAGCGTGGGCGAATCTCAAGCCTGCCGATGCCGAGACATTTAAGGTTGACTCGGTGGCGGCGTGGTTGAATCGTGATGGCCACGACCGCTATCGCTACATCACGCTCGGATTTGGCAACAAGATCGCCCGCCTGGCGATGCTTACCGATGCCAGCAGCGTTGACGGCGAATGGAACTCGGGCCGATTGCTGCCGGAGCTGACCGAGCACGGCGCGGGCGCGCTGACCAGCTCAAAATTTTTTGGCAAGGCTGGACTCGATGCCCTGACAGCGATCCTTCAGCACTCTGACCGGTATGGGTTGAAGTGGGTTTTTGTGCGGGATCCTTATTATGAGCCGCTTCTCGTATTTTCTGGCTGGCGACGAGTGGATGATCTGGAAGACCGCACGATCGCGGTCTGGGAGAAAGATGCGGTCCCACCGGCGACTCCGATCGACTCGCCACAGAAGCCCCAACCCTGGCAAGGAATATTGTGGGGCATTTTGCCGATCGGGAGCAGCGTCTTCGCGATGTTGCTGGTGCTGATTCCGGCTCGGCGACGCATCGAGGAGGTGGCGAGCCCACCGGTGAAACCCGCCTCAGCCGAACACGAAGATACCAATCTTGTGGTGGGGAGATTCATCTCATGAGCGCCGACTACGGCAATGCGGGCACCAAGAGTGGTGGATACCTTTTGGCATTCGCGCTGGTCGTGTGCCACTGTGGCCTTGATCGTAGTGGGCACATTGTGGCCGAATCAAGCGGGCTCAGGGGTAGCCGATCCGAACGCCGGGCTCATCGCTTCGTCTTCATCACCCAGCGCTGCTGTGAATAGCGTCCTGGAACAGATCGCACGCCGGGACTGGCACTCCGCCTATGAACTTCTGGGCAATAAAGGCGAGTTCACGGAGACCGATTTCGTGCGCGATCTGACGGGCGCTTATGGCAGCTTGCGCAGCTATGCGACGCTGAACCGTTTCGACACACAGCCTCTGCGCGAGTCTTCCGATCAAGCTAACATCCGCGCTCACCTGCTTTGGTCGTCGGTTGTCGGGACTTTTGAGGATTCGCGAGATCTGAAGGTGGTCAGGAATGGCAGCCATTGGCAGGTGGCATGGCCGCTCGTGAAGGAACCGCGAGTTCCTCCTCAAGTGATCCCCGTGAACTATCTGCGATGGGATGTGATCTATCGCGGCGCGCAGGACGACTGGGGCGCGCAGGATGTCGAAGCGCCACATGTGCGAATCGTGGCGATGCATCCCGTGGATCGCGCCGGCGAAGTCATCGTCATGGGAGAAATTCTCAACGAGGATGTGGTTCCGGCGTTTGTGACGGTGAAGGCGACTTTGCTTGACAAGAAAGGCTCCGCCATTGCGACGGAGGACAGCTTCGACAAGATTTCGCACGTCCTGCTGCCCAAACAGGTATCGCCTTTCCGGATCGATTTCCGAAACCTTCAGATGTCGCAGGTGGATAGCATTCGAATGGAACCGGCCTCGAATCTTGTGCCCGCCTCGGCGGACCCGGTAATCGGAATTGAATCGCAGAAGCTGGAACCCTGTACCGGATGCTTCCCTTTCCGGACAGCTTGTGAATCAGGGTGGGCAGGTTGTGAACGTAGCTCACGTGATCGCCACGTTTCTATGACGGCAACGGGCAGATTGTTTGGGTCGCGGATGAATATCCCAGTCGAGCGCTGCTGCCGCAGACGCCAGTCCCATTTCTGATTTCACTGCCGGCCGATGTGTCGGCAAAGGCAAAGACGTTTCGCACGATTGCCACTACTTACATTTCGAGCCGCTTCCAATGAGGCCGGGGATGACATCTCTGTTTGTGGTGGTGCTGCTGGCGGGCGTTGTGGCGGCACAGTCCAATTGGGTTCGAATGCGGACTCGAACTTGGTTTCGAACGCGGTGTCAGATTCGAACTCCGGCCTGCACTTCCCAAAGAGCGTGGAAGCCGGTAGCGCATTCTCGGTGACGACCTCCGGCTCGGGCGCGGCGACATTGTACATTGTCGGGCCCGGCGATGCACTTCAGCGGAATTTCCAACTGGGAGAAAGTGTCACCTTCGGACCTGATGATTTGCATAATGCCGGGCATTACGTGGCAATTCTGGACGCCGGATCGACGACGCAGTCGACGCAGTTTGATGTTGCCGCTTCGCCGCAACCTGCATCTCTGAGCTTTCTGGCGAAGCCGTCGCGCTTGCCGGTGAACCTGTCTAACGGCATCAGCGGAGTCGTTTACATCTTTGATGTCTTCGGGAATCTGATTCTTCAGCCGCAGGAAATTTCGTTCGAGCTGTCGGATGCACCGGGTGGCACGCAAACGCGCACCGCGGCCAGCCGCGACGGCGTCGCGTGGGTGCAGATGAATTCCGCGGCCAAGGCTGGCTCCGCGCACTTTCAGGCGAGCGACGCAAATGTTCGGGCAACGCGAGTGGTGCAGGAAGTTCCGGGGGAACCTTGCGCGATCCACATGACGGCTAAACCGGCGCCCGGACAGAGGGTTCTTTTGCAGACGGAGCCGGTGCGGGACTGCAACGGCAATCCTGTTCCCGACGGAACTATTGTCAGCTTTACGGAAACCTATGCCGGACGCCAGTCAACGGTGGACGTGCCGCTCAAGCGTGGGGTAGCGGCAGACCGAACTCCCCGCACAAGACGGCGCTGTGATCTCGGCCGCGGCGGGAGTAGTGCTGGGCAATGAGATTCGCTGGAGCACGCGATGATGCCGATGCGCAGACGAGCGACTTTGTTTTCGCTTTTCCTATTTTCGTTTTGTCTGGGGGTGTCGACACTTTTCGCGCTGCTGATGTCGGCGGATACTCAGCCTGCCGTTCGCGTCGCTCCGATGAATACTGTAGGACCGCGGCCGGTGGAGACGCAGACGCAGTCGTCGGTGATCCGCGACTACCTGTTGGCCTGGCAGACCATGAATACTGCCCTGAGCGAGAATCGCGCGGACTTACTCGACGGATACTTCGTTGGACAGGCGGAGGAGAAGCTCAGCGATACGATTCGCGAACAGCAGAATATCGGGCTCCGGACAAGCTACCAGGAGAAAGCGCACAACATCAAAGTGGTGTTTTATTCGCCCGAAGGCTTGTCGATTCAACTGACGGACGAAGTGGAATACGACGTTAGCGTGCAGAAGGGCGATCACGGATTGGGGTCACAACACGTACACGCGCGGTATGTTGCGGTGCTGACGCCAACTGAATCGCAGTGGAAGGTGCGCGTGTTCCAAGGGGGAACGCCATGATGTTAGTCGCAATGATGGGCAGAGCGTGTGCAACGAATTGATCCTCCAGTAACTGGTAGTAACTGTTAGAGCCCAGGAGCCCACGGCATGATCTCGGTTGTCATCCCGATTTACAACGAAGAAGAAATCATACCGGTGCTGCACGATGCCGTGAGCAGCGCTATGAATGAACTCGAGGAGAGATGGGAAGTTGTCTACGTCAACGATGGGTCAAAGGATTCATCTCTGCATTTGTTGCGGCAGGTGCAAGCCGCCGACCCACATGTTGTAGTCGTAGACCTGTCGCGCAATTGGGGCCACATGGGCGCGCTTCACGCCGGGCTGCAAACTGCCCGCGGTGAGGCCATTGTGCTGATGGATGGCGATCTTCAGGATCCGCCCGAAGTGGTGCCGAAGTTAGTCGCCGCGTGGCGAGAGGGGGCGCAGGTGGTTACAGCCGTCAGACGCAGCCGGCAGGAACGGCGCAAATATCTGGCGGTTCTCTTCCCTCTTTTCTATCGCGTGCTGGGCGCGATTTCCGACTATCCGATTCCGCTTAATGCGGGCATTTTCGGGCTGCTCGATCGCCGCGTACTCGACTCGCTGAATAGTTTGCGCGAGGGCAACCGCTATCTTCCGGGATTGCGAGCGTGGGTGGGATATCGAACGGCGATTGTCTACTATGACCGGCAAGACCGCGTTGGCGGCGAGGGCAAGCTCAGCTTCATGAGCCGCATCAAGTATGCGATGGACGCCATTACCAGTTTCAGCTACAAGCCGCTGCGCATGACCTTCGTTCTGGCCGCGCTTTCGTTCTTCGCCGCCGTCGTCTTCGCCCTTGCTGCGGTTGTGTCGAGCGGTAATGGGATGTTCTATGGCTTGTTCGCCACGATTTTCCTGATGAGCAGCCTTCCTCTGTTGTGCCTGGGAATCATGGGGGAATACCTGGGGCGGGTCTATGACGAGGTGCGGGCGCGGCCGCTCTCGATTATCAATCGCGTGTATCAATCCGAGTCCGATCAGGTCTTCGCCTCTACGGGGATAAGGCCTGACGAAGTCGTGGACATAGGCGATGGCAAGATGGAGAGAATGTACCCGGCGGCGTGAGCGCCGCCTGTCACAATCTAGCGCGGTGGCCGCATGATCCTTTCTTTTCTAACTTTCCGTCAGCTTTCTTGGACAGCCGAGGGCGGCTGTCGCTACGCGGGGGCCCGAGGGCAAGTTGCCGGCGCTACGCTCTGCCGGCTGCTGTAATCTTTTCGCGATCACGGTACTAGTGTGAAGCCGGTTTTGTTCTGCTGTCGCATTTCGCGGAACCGCGCTCGATGGCTGTGCCCTCTTCGTAGTCGTTCCAGGTGGCGATCAATAGAAACGGAAGCGGATTCTCGGCGGAGTAATACTCCTGCGGCAATTTCATGGTATCCGATAAGGTTGCGCCGCAGCGCTGCGACATGAATCGTCCCAGGCTCCAGGATGCTTTCCGGTCGTCGAAGCCGGCCCAGGCGGCTCCGACTGCGATTCTGTCGGGATACTTTGTTTGCATCGTGTGATAGAAATCGCGCAGGTAATCTTCCCCCCAATTGCTTCCGTCTTTCGCCCAACCTTTCTTTCCGGGATTCACCCAGGCATAGAAGCCGTCAAAGTCCGACACGTAAGGAGTCTGGCGGTATTCGTAGATCAGCAACGGAGGAGAAGGCCACTTGTTGGTCTCCGTGCGCACCCGGTTCCAGTCGGTGTGGCCTCCCTTGGGGAAGATGAAGATCACGGGACGGCCTTTGTAAGTGAGGTAAGCCTGACTTCCGGGAGCGCCGGGCGCCAGATATTTGTCGCGGAAGGAATCGAAAGAGACGAGCGCGTCGTCGGTCGCTTCGTCGGCTTCCTTTTCGGTTTCGTCATACATCATGGCAACCGTGAAGTTGTGCTCGGGCGCGATCGATTGCAGTAGGGCATAACTCTTATCCAGGAAAGGCTCGCGGTCCCCGTACCAATCCACCACAAACCCGGAAATTCCGAGCTTCTTCGCCTGTGCTATCTGCCTCTTCAGGGTCACCGGATCCTGCGAAGAATATCCCACATCGATGTGTTGGGGATGTCCAAACCAGGGCTCGTACACAGCCAGAACTTTGGTCGGTCCTGAGGCAGCGGGGGCTGAGTCGCGGAAGGACTGGCGCACGCTCGTTTGGCGGGCGGGAGTATGGGTACAACCCTCAAAGGTGAGCAGGAGCGCGGTGACCAATGTAAATGGGAGACGAAGGACCATCGGGACTACTCGATTAGAGGCTTGCCATGAAGCGGGGGTTGCAGGGCGGGTTTGTGCATCTCGCCGTGCATTGCGGGCAGCTAGAACGTTATTAGTTGCATCAGAGAACCAACTCCATTGGAAACCGGTTTGCGCTCCTCGGGCGCCGGGCCGGCTCAACATTCGCCACTTTGGAGCCGGGGCCTGTGCCGTGTCGTCGAGTATGATCCAGCGAATCGCCGCAAAAACGAGATCACCACGAGAGCGTGTTCTGGGTGGAAGCGCCGTGATGTTGACGGGTCTTGGTCTGGTGACCCTGATCAACTTCGCCTATAACCTGGCGGTCGCCAGATTTCTTGGGCCCGTCGCATTCGGCCACACGACGGCCGTCTACACTCTTCTAATTCTCATTTCGTCGGTCACGCTGTCTTTCCAGATTCTGACCGCCAAAATGGTGGCGCAGCGCGGGTCTCCCGAGGCGCGAAGCCTTGCCTATGGGAGATTTCACAACTGGGCTTGGGCAGCCGGCATTTTTGTCAGCGCGCTACTGCTGCTTTTCCGCAACACCATCACGCAACTACCTGAACCTGAACGATTCCGTGCTGATCGTTCTGCTGGCGATCGGCACGACGTTCTACGTTCCTCTCGGAGCGCGCCGCGGCTACATTCAGGGCGTCTGCAATTTCCGGCACCTCGCCAGCAATCTTGTGCTGGAAGGTCTCACACGGCTGTGCGGGTCGTACCTCCTAATTGAGTTGGGCAAGGGTGTCAGAGGTGTGATCGCCGCCAATGCCGCAGCCGTGGTCGTAGCCTATTTCTTTGCGCGGCCGAAGGTCCGCAGTTCGGCCGGCGCCGGATCCGACTGTCACGGTCGATTTCAGGGAGAGCCTGCAAGCCGCCGTTTTCTTCGCGGGCCAAGTGGTCATCAACAACTGCGACATCGTGGTGGTCAAGCATTTTTTCCCGCCGAGATCGCGGGTATTTACGCCGCGGTGGCCATGGTGGGACGCGTGGTGTTCGCGTTCTCGTGGTCGATTGTGAGCAGCATGTTTCCGATTGCGGCAGAGAGTCACAGCCGGAATCAGGAAGACCGTGGAGTTCTGGGGATTACGATGCTCATGGTCTCCGGCATCTGCCTGGCCTTCATGTTGGGCCTGCGGGTGGCTCCCTCGGCGATCTGGACGCATTTGTTCGGACCGCAATTCGCAACTGTCACCGGAAGCAATTTTCGTTATCTTCTGGTGCTCTATGCGTTGTCGGCGGGCGTGTACAGCCTGAGCGTCGTCCTTATCGCCTATGAGATGTCGCGCAAGATTGCGAACACTGGTTGGGTGCAGCTGGTGGTCGGGGGCGCGGTCGTTGCCGGCATCTACCGGTTCCACTCGTCGCTGGCGGCAAGTCATCTGGGTGCAGGTTGTGCTTATGGCGATTCTGGTGCTGTGCGTCGCGATTCCATTCCTGATCGCCCTGCTGAAGAGAGAGAGGGACAATGGGGGGCGCGCGGCCGCGCCTGGATTCGTCAGGCTTCTCAGACCGGCGACCGAAGACGAGGTGATCGCGGAATTTCTCAAGAATGATTTTCACTCTCCGGTGTTCAAGCAATACCAGAGCGCCCTACAAGATCTGGTCGCAGAGCCGGACCTGCGGCACGATGGGCAAAACAGAGTGCGTCGCGCACTTTTCAACGTTCGCCACCGGGCGTTGTGGAAAGAGCTTCCCACGGATACCGAGTGGTTCGAGGCCGAGATCGAAATGAAAGATCTGGACCGTTTCCGGGTATTCCCGCGTGCGCAATGGCGAAAATTCGCGCTGGGCGACTTCGGCCTTACGCAGGTGGCGCAACGGATCGTCGACGACCGTTATCGCGAGCGTGGCAGCGGAGCCTTTCTCGCGAAAATTGACGATCTGCGCGATCACCTGAAGCAAGAGACGGTAGGCGGCGCCGTGCTTCTTATTGGAGAGAATGAAGGTGGCCCGTTTACGATTCTCGATGGCAACCACCGCCTGGTAGCGGCATTGTTGACCTCCGCGCAAGCGCTACGGAGATTCCGCTTCTACTGCGGTTTGTCACCGAGGATGGCGCAGTGCTGCTGGTATCGAACCAATGTCGCCACGCTGACGCGTTATGGAACGAATATGGTTCGCCACTTTGTTCACGATCCGGAAAAGGAGTTACACCGGCTGCTGCAATTGTCGACGAAGACGGACGCGCCGGCGGTTTGATATCAGCCTGGATCTTGACTGACAAGATCATCTCGCTGAGAATCCGTTCACCTGACAATCCTTTTACCGGTATCGCCATGCATTTCGTGCTGCTATGACGGGCTTCGCTCAGGCGAAGCGCTGAGCGTGTGGGAACGGGCGACGGTTTGATCGATGGCTTCGATAATCTGATCCACAATGCGGACCAGCTTTGCACCATCCTGTTCCTTGATCGCGGCGGCGCAGAGTTCGCGCCAGTCGTTTCTGCGCCAGTCGTCCCTGATGCTCTCTGCCATATTTCCTCCTCGAAGAATCAGTATCTGGAGAGCAATTCGCGTACCACACTCTAAGTTATTCACAGTACATGAAAAACCTGAGTGCACCGCGTGTAATTATTTCCTGCTAACAACCTGCCGGGGAAGTCACCCAAGGCGCCAAGAGCATGGCTCAGGCGTAGAAGAGCGGATGCAGTTTCCAACAACTTAACGGCGTTACTAGTTTTGGCGTTCCCCGAATCCGCGTGGTTTAGAGCTTTTTTCCCAGTCTGCTAGGACGTTGACCCGATAGTTCCCGGCGAGTTTGATGATTACAGTCGAACTGGTAAACGTCAGATATCGGTTTCACGCGAACACGAAAGGAGTAGTTGATGCCGGGGAAAAAACATCTGCGCGGGGTAAGCGCAAAAGAGCAGCGCGAGTACGAGCACATCAAGGAAAGTGCACAGGAATCGGGTCGCTATGGAAGCCGCGCCAAAGAAGTTGCCGCGCGCACCGTTCTCAAGCAACACAAAGAGAAGGGGCATGAAAAGGGGCAGTGAGTCCAGGCGCTCGAATGGCCAATGAACGGTGGTAATCGGGGTTCCGCTGTATTGTTTCGATGTTTCATAGCATCTAAATTGGAGAAAGAAGTGGGTTTTGAGCCTTGGGGACAAATGCTTTGATCCGTATTTTATTGGCGGATGACAACCCGGCGGTGCGACGCTACCTGCGAGGGCTGCTCGAGCAACAGGAGGGCTGGCGGGTGTGCGACGAAGCATGCGATGGCGCAGAGGCCGTTCGGCGCTTTGAAAGTGGCCATCATGATCTGATCGTTCTGGACTTCCAGATGCCGGAAATGAACGGATTGGAAGCCGCCCGCAGGATCATCCGGGAGTCTCCGAAGACTCCCATTTTGATGGTCACACTTTACCTTTCCAAGCAGCTGTCGGCAGAAGCCCAAAAAGCGGGTATCAAGGGCACATGCCCGAAAACGCACATCAGCTGCGTGGTGGATGCGGTCTCGGCGCTGCTTCGGGAAGAGACCTACTTTCCTAATTAAACGCGGCCCAATTAACCGCTGCCAAATTGGCCGCTGCGCAATCAGCCGGTAGATGAATGGCCCATTAGGACTACAGCGTTCACTGTATTCGGCAAAATCCGAGTCTCTGCTACCGTGTAGCTGCAGTTCATAGGCAGAGAAGAAATCCTCACATGAGTACGGCAAACTTTACGGACGCCCGGGCCTTTCTTCGTGGAAGGAGCGCACAGGCATGCGCGGAGTCACAGCGCCCACGTGGTGCAGTTCTACGCCGACGATGGATATCTTCTGGATGGATTGACTGAATTCATCGGCTCCGCCCTGGCTGCCGGCCAGGGTGCGATTCTGATTGCCACGAAAGCTCATCGGGACGGACTCACGCAGCGGTTGAAGTCGCGCGGTTTCGATCCAGTACACGCTTTTCAACAAGGCCGATATATCGTTCTGGACGCAATGGAAACACTATCGAAGTTCATGCTGCATGGTTCGCCTGATCCGGCACGCTTCGCTGAAGTTGTGGGCTCCGCCGTCGCGCAGGCGATTGCAGCCTCCGAAGGGGATGAGCCGCGCGTCGTGGCCTTCGGCGAAATGGTTGCGCTCCTCTGGGAGCAGGGGAAGGCCGAGGCAGCCCTTCAACTCGAAGAACTGTGGAACGGGCTGGCGCGGACCCACTCGTTCTCCCTGCGGTGCGCCTACCCGATGCAAAAGTTTGACCGGAAAGAACACGGCGAGTCATTTCTGAAGATTTGCGCCGCCCATGAGAGTGTGATTCCGGGTGAAGACTATACATCACTGGCGAGTGAGGGCGACCGCTCACGGGTGATTGCGAGCCTGCAGCAAAAGGCGCACGCGCTCTGCACTGAGATCGCGGAGCGCAAGCTGGCGGAAGAGGAACTCCGGCGCAGCAAAGCCGACCTCGAATCATTGGTGGAGCAACGGACGGTGGCGTTGCGACAACTTTCGGCGCGGCTGCTCACGTTGCAGGACTCAGAGCGGCGCCGAATCGCGCGTGAACTGCACGATTGCCTGGGGCAATATCTGGTCGGTTTAAAACTCAATGTCGACATGCTGAGGCATTCGCCCCAACACGAGCAATTGTGGTCGGAGTCGGAGCATTTGATGCAACAATGCATTTCGGAGGTGAGGACGCTCTCCTATCTTCTTCACCCTCCCACCATGGATGCAGCCGGGCTTGCTTCCGCGGCGGAATGGTTCGTGGAAGGTTTTAGCCAGCGGACTGGCATCAAGGTGACATTGACGGCTTCGGAGGGCCTGGCTCGCCTGCCCGACATGATCGAACTGACCCTGTTTCGAGCACTGCAAGAGGCGCTCACTAATGTGCACCGCCATTCCGGTGGTTCAACGGCCGATATTCAACTCCTGCGATCCGATACGCAAGTCGTATTGGAGGTGACGGACAATGGATGCGGAATCCAGCAGAATTTGCTAACTCGGTTTCGTCAAACCGGGAACGGAATGGGTGTAGGCCTCACCAGCATGTGTGAGCGGGTTCGAGATTTGGGTGGAACTTTGCACATTGATTCGGATCTCTGCGGCACCGCGGTACGGATCACGATTCCTATCACAGTTGGGGAAAATGTGGAGGGTGATCCGGCGGTAATGCAGGGCTAGGCAGGGCACGGTACAGGGGCGATAGTGAGAACAAGGTTGGGAAATTGCGAAGGGTCTGTTTTCAGCTTTCGCGCCGAGGGCTGGGACGGACTGATGACGCTTCGGATATTGGTGGTAGACGATCACCCGATTGTAAGACGTGGTCTAACGAGTCTGCTGGCAGGGCAGCCGGGGTGGGAAGTGGTGGATGAAGCAGTGGATGGGATCGACGCCGTCGATAAGTCCAGCCGGCTAAGTCCGGACATCGTGGTGCTTGATCTGAGTATGCCGAATATGGGAGGACTGGAAGCATGCCGCCTGATCTTGAAGTCGGTTCCGCAGTGTGAAATCCTGATTGTTACGCAGCACGATTCTCCGCAGATGATGCGTGAGGCGGGGCAGGCGGGGGCGAGGGGTTATGTAGTTAAGTCGAACATCGCCAGCGATCTAATCAAAGCGGTGAAGGCGACGAGCCAGCATCGGCCATATTGGCCTGCGGCGGTAGCTGGCTCCACTCGGGAAATGCAGTAAAGTTGCGCTACACACTAGGTGAATCTCAGTGGGAGGGGTAGATATGAAACTTCGAATTCTGGTTGCGGATGATCACGAAGTGGTGCGCCGGGGACTTTGCACGCTTTTGCAAGCCCACGAGGGGTGGGAGATCTGCGGGGAAGCGATCGACGGGCGCGACGCCGTCGAGAAAGCAAAGGCGTTGAAACCTGACGTCGTGATTCTGGACGTCGGGATGCCGAACCTCAACGGTCTGGCGGCGACTCGGCAGTTGATGCAGCACGATGCGGGATACAAGATCATCGTGCTCACGATCACGGACGTGGACCAGGTGATTCGCGAGGCTCTGGACGCCGGGGCCAGAGGGTTCGTGCTGAAATCGGACGCCGCGAGGGATCTGGTAGCGGCGGTCGAAGCTCTGCAGCGCAACCGTATGTTCTTTACGTCGCGCGTCAACGAGATGGTGCTGGCGGGTTTTCTCGACAAGGGAACGAACATTGCACGGGGCGAAGCTCCAAAGATGCCGACCTTAACCGCCCGGGAACACGAGGTGATTCAACTGCTGGCGGAGGGCAAAAGCTCAAAGGAAGTGGCCTGCCTGTTGAACCTCAGTACCAAGACCGCGGAAACACATCGCAGCAACATTATGCGAAAGCTGGGATTTCACTCGATCCGCGACCTGGTCGTATATGCAATTCAGAACAACATCATCCAGGTGCAGACCTCGCAGGTAAGTCCGCCGCCGGAGCCGACGTCGGTAGCGCAGTGATAAGTAAAGGACGAGGCTGGAGGTCAAATACACGCCTGGACTTGAGTAGGATCAGATCACTGGCCTGCGGCCCTGAATGACCCGGATGAGGATCACTATGATGGCCAATACCAGTAAGATGTGGATAAACCCGCCCAGGGTGTAGGAACTGACTAACCCAAGGGCCCACAGGATCAGAAGTATCACAGCGATCGTCCAAAGCACTGAACAACCTCCGATTTACGCAATAGTTCCGGTCAACGTCCGTTTCGGTCAAACCCGCGATCCGATTATTGGACGACTTAACCGTCGGGTCTGACGGCGCATCCACTCAGGGGCTAAAGCTCGCATTTTTATTGGCCCATGGGCGGCGCGGCTGAAGCCGTGCCCTACCCAAAACCTATTTTTAAAACATGCTCTAGCCGTTCGTGCCGGTTGAGTCCAGATCCTCGGATGAGAATTGCTGTCTGACTTTGTCGCCGAATACGTGGACCTTGTCCGCGATGGCGCTACGCGTTTGCTCGCCGCTGGCCGGCGCGAATATCACACCGAGAGCGAGGCCGATTCCGACTCCAGCAGCCAGGCTGAGGGCGTTGCCTACAATCCGGTTGTCGTCTCCGCGAATCGCTCGGGAGGCTTTGCTCACCCTGTCGGTCGCGGTTTCATACTTGTCCTGCGCGAGGTCACGCAAATCGCTCAGATTTCCGGCCGCTCGCTCACGGATTTTCCTGGTGGACTGGTCGGATTGTTCAAGCAGATAAAGACCGGTACCAAGCATTAGCTTCAGAAAGTCATTCATGGATTTCATAGGTTTGTCGTCCTTTCGATGGCACGGTTGAACACCGTGCATATATTAGATGTTAGAGCAAGACATTAAACCGCACTCGGACGTCACTTCAGACCGCGCTTCGGCGGCTGGTGACGAGGTTGAAAATAAGTGTGATCACAGCGAGAACCAGCAAAATGTGGATCAACCCGCCGAAAGTGAAGGAAGTTACCACGCCCAGCAACCACAGAATCAGGAGAAGAACGAAGATCGTCCAAAGCATGTGCACTCCAATCGATTCGCGAAACAGGTTTCATCCTTGTTTCATCGAGAGCTTAACACCTGCGACGATTGCCGCCATCGGGTCCATGCTGTACACACTATCAATAGTTTCACTATTCATGCGTATTCGCAATCCGTCGTGCGCTATTCGTGCACACAATCTACCTTCGCGCTCCGTCGATCCGCGATCCGCCGAACGCATACTCCAGGCGTCGTTGAAAAAGCGCAACATGCTACAGTTTTCTTGCCGGGAGCGTAGGGACTCAACGGGATGTTTCGGATTCGCGCGCACAACTACTCTTTCGTCAACACCAGGAGGAAATCTCGCATGAAGGCTTTGCTCGGAGTAGGTTTGGCCGTACTGATACTTGGAGTTGTTTCCTTTATTGTCCCCTTCCCCCACTCCGAACATCATGGCATTCGGGCCGGCGATTTGCATGTCGGAGTTCGGACGGAACATAGCGAGCGCATCTCACCGGCGATCAGCGTCCTCCTTGTTGTGGTGGGCGCCGGGATCATGATCGCGGGACAACGCGGACGGTAAGTGTCGTCTGACCGACATAGCTGAGAGATTTTTTCGTCAGCGTGCCACCACAGCCCGGATTCCTGCACCTAAAACCTACTGACGCGCAAATTTGCAGGTCGTGCGCTTCGGGTCAACGTTGATAAGGAGCTTCTCAAATGGGAAATGAACCGAACAAACAGCAAGGGCAGCAAGGACAACAGGGACAATCGCAGACCCATCAACAGGGTCAGCCATCGCATCAGCAAGGGCAATCTCATCAGCAGGGGCAGCAGGACCCATCGGGGCCGGTGAATACCTCTGACAAGTGGAAGTCAAACCAGCCACAAAGTGGGAGCAACGATCCCAAGAACACAGAGGACATCTCGAAGAAGGATCCCTCGCGGCAAACAGGCGAACGGCACGAACAGGAAGAATCCGATCAAGGCTCCAAGCGGCGTGCTTCGTAACTCAACTGTGACATCAAGTTAATTACCCGCAAACCACGGCGTAACTGCCGTGGTTTTTTTTCTTGGCGCGATTGCCTGTCGACCTGATGGCCATGGACAAGAGGGCCGAGGGTAACGTTGTTCTCCAGGTGTAAAGGCGAGAAGCAGGTAGCCGATCTCACTGGATCGACCACTGAAGATCGGCTACCTGCTCGATAGGCGGGCAAATACGAGGAGGATCAAGCCGGAGCATAATGCCCGCTACGGTAACCGGCAATCACATCTGTGCTGTAGAGGTATCTGGAATCTTCCGTATGAGCGGTCCGGTCTGGCTCTACTACAAATGGTACAGCACATGACTCGGAGGGGTACAGATAGCACCGGATAGACCAATCACAAGTGCCAATCTAATCTCCGAATGTAACGCGGATCCAACGCTCAACCTAAAGGTCCGTTTGCATCGTAAGGAGACCAGAGTGCGTATCGATTCCCCTACTCCAGCAGTTTCGGAGGCCGATATTGTCCGTCGCGCTCAACAGGGCGACGTAGAGGCATTTGGCATTCTTTTTCGACAGCACAAAACGCGCGTCTACGCACTCTGCCTGCGCATGACCAGGAATACAGCGGAGGCGGAAGATCTTACTCAGGACGCCTTCCTGCACGTGTTCCGCAAATTGTCGGCTTTCCGCGCAGACTCGGCATTGTCAACCTGGCTTTACCGCGTCACCGTGAACACGGTACTGATGCACTTTCGAAAGAAGTCGCTCTGCACGGTTTCCGCGGATAAGCCCAACCCACGCGAACAGGATGGCAACCCGACTCCCCGGGAATTTCCAACGACCGATGTACGGCTGGCAGGCTCCGTCGATCGCCTCGCCTTGAACCGCGCGCTGGCCGAACTACCCAATGGATATCGCAGGATATTCCTGCTGCACGAAGTTGCGGGATATGAGCATCGCGAGATTGCAACATTCCTGGGCTGCTCGGTGGGCAACTCCAAATCGCAGTTGCACAAAGCACGGCAGCGGATTCGCGAAGTATTGCAGCGCCGCGCAGAGCCGCTGGGCCAAAGGTCGCGTTGCGAGCGCGAGGAACTTGCGCGTAAGCGGCGCATTCAGCAACGGGGAAGCTCGCCGACGAACGATTTTCCGCGTCTGCCGGGACCGATGAGCGCGGTAGCGCCCAGATGGACACAGACAAACGCCGAGGCCACCGCCGCTTAGGGTACAGACCACTACGCTCGATCAGGTCATGTCCCGGAGTTTCCTACAGGATTGCCTGTATAGGAGGCACTCTTAACAAGCATTAAAGTCATTATTGATGACTGGGTTCAAGGATTAGCAGTACAAAAATGACGGCCCATCTCGGGCGCAGAAAGAGGTTCTCCGTGAAATTGAAAAACAGATCCAGACAAATAGCGATTGTGGCTATCGGCGCTGTCGTCCTGATGCTGGCCAGCATTAGTTGGGGCGCTGACAACAAAGACGAGTCCGATATTGCCAAGCGCATCGATACCTCGGCGAACGTTCTCAAGGAAATCATGGGAACTCCCGACAAAGCGATACCAGACAAAATCATGAACGATGCCACGTGCATTGCGGTCATACCTTCCGTGGTCAAGATTGCCATCGGTTTTGGCGGAAGCCACGGAAAAGGAGTGGCGACGTGCAAAACGGCAAACGGTTGGAGCGCGCCGGCACCCATCACAATTACCGGGGGCAGCTGGGGCCTCCAGCTGGGCGGCGAGGCCACTGACTTTGTACTGGTTGTCATGAACCAAAACGGAATGGACCATCTACTGGCCAGTAAGTTCAAACTGGGCGCTGACGCTTCGGCGGCGGCTGGCCCGGTGGGCCGCGACGCGGGTGCGGATACGGACTGGAAGATGAAGTCGGAGGTATTGACCTACTCGCGATCCCGCGGCATATTCGCGGGCATAGACTTGAACGGTGCTGCAATTACCCAAGACAAAGATTCCACTCGCATCCTGTATGGAAAGATGATCCCCTTCAATCGCATTTTGTCAGGGAAAGTAACACCTCCGAAGGACGCCGATGCTTTCCTGGCAACCGTGAGGAAATACTCGCACCAGGCAAAAGAGCAAGGCATGTAGAGTCTGACAGGTTTTGAAGCCATACGAGGTATGGCGCGGGAACGGCTAGCTGAAGGTCCGGCTAGCCGTTTCTTTTTTTCAGTGTCGAATCCCCGTTCCATACTAAGCGAAATTCATCTTCGTACAGATTCTGCCGGATAGGGAGGACGGACAGACTCTTGTACTCTGCAATCGAGTCAACGGAGACATCAATCTGTTCTATGTCCGTTGATATCAGGCCGGTTGCGGGCGCGAGGATAACCGCTATAAGCCGGCACGGAAATAAGCACCGGGCTTCGCGCCGCCGGGTTACTTCTGAATCAACGGAGCGTGCCAATGTCCACCATTCTGCTCATCGTGTTAGTGCTACTCCTGGTCGGCGCTTTACCAACGTGGCCGTACAGCACCGGTTGGGGCTATTACCCAAGCGGAGGCTTAGGGTTGGTCCTTGTGATTGTGCTGGTGCTGGCTTTGATGGGACGGGTCTAACACGCCGCGAGGCCGGTGAAGAGCGGCAGCTATCGTTCACCGCCGACTTATCACAGGTTCCAGTGGGGAATGGGAGTACGGCCCAGATTTTTGTCGTTTCTCTGGCTTGGACTCGATCGAAGCGGAACGACGTCAGGCGAGTCACGGCTCCTCTTCCCTACTGGCGTTTATTATCGGCCGAAATTTCGACTCCCTGCAACGAGCCGTCAACCACTACCTGCGTGCATGGTGACGGCAATGTGCTTTGATCGCGATGGTGACTTATGACCGTTGAAGGGCAGGCTTCTCCGTATCGCAATCGGCGTCGATCAGGGTGGAAATGGGCCGGCGGGGTCGCCTTCTTCCTCCTGGTGCTTCTTGTTTTCACCACACTTTTCTTGAGATCGCACGCGGAGCCCATGCTCCGCGCCCGCGTCATCGAGACTCTGACGGCTCGCTTTCAGAGCAAAGTCGAGATGGCGGAATTTCACGTTTGGGTGGCGGATGGCCTGGAAGTGTCGGGCGGAGGGCTCAAGATTTTTGGACAAACGGATCCGAATATCCACCAGCCAGGGATTCAACCGCTGATTGCAATCGCAGAATTCCGCTTTCACACGGGATTCTCGATCTCCTTCATTCTCCGATGCATGTGCAGATGGTACGCCTGAAGGGATTGGCGCTGAACATTCCTCCGGCGGGCCAACGACAGCAGATGAAAGACCTCGGTCCACGGGGCGGCAAGATCAAAATCTTCGTGGATCAATTTGTCTGCCAGGACGCGCAGTTAGTAATCAATACGTCGAGACCGGATAAGGTGCCGCTGGAATTCAGTATTGGAAATCTGAAGATGAAAGACATCGGTCCGGGCCAACCGCTTCACTTCGAGGCCACCCTGATGAACCCGAAGCCGGTCGGAGACATTTCATCGAGCGGATTGTTAGGGCCCTTCCGGACAGATAGCCCTCGCGACACGCCGGTGAAAGGCACTTACTCGTTTAGTAATGCGAACCTCGCGACGCTCAAGGGCATCGCAGGAATTCTTTCCTCCACCGGGGAATACAGCGGAAGCCTGGGACATATCGTGGTCGATGGCGAGACGAATACGCCGGATTTTCGTCTGGCGGTAAGCGGGCATCCCGTGCCCCTGGAGACCCGATTCCATGCGATCGTGGACGGAACCAGCGGCAACACCTATCTGCAACCGGTCGACGCCAAGGTGCTGAATTCCACGTTCGAGGCGAAGGGTTCAGTGGTGCGGACGAAGGGAATCCAAGGGCACGAGATCGCGCTAGATATCCGGATCGACCACGCCCAAATCGAAGACCTGCTCAAATTGGGTGTTCGAACCGATCCTCCAATCATGACCGGCGCGGTTCGTTCGACGGCAAAATTTGACCTGCGGCCCGGCGAGGCAGACATCACCGACCGGTTTTGGCTGAAAGGTAATTTTCTGGTATCAGATGCCCACTTCACGAATGACAAAGTTCAGAAGGAAGTTGACGACCTGAGTCTTCGCGGTCAGGGTAAAGCAAAACTGGCGAAAGCGGGGGTCCATGATGAGGTTCTCTCGAATCTTCAAGGTGCGTTTAATTTGAAAGAGGGCGTCCTGTCGTTTTCTCATCTGCACTTTCAGGTACCGGGGGCAAACGTCGAGATGACGGGCGAATACGGCCTCGATGGAAAGACCTTCGATTTTCATGGGAAGCTTGAATTGGAGGCCAAGTTGTCGCACACGATGACGGGATGGAAGTCCATCTTGCTGAAACCGGCCGATCCTTTCTTCAGCAAGAACGGCCATGGAACCGAGGTCCCGTTCAAGATCACGGGCACAAAGTCGGATCCTCACTTTGGCCTGGATTTCGGCAACAAGAAGAACGAGGCCAAGTCACGCTAACTTGGAATCGTGTTTCCTTCCAAGGTTCCCGGTGCGGCGGCAGAGTCTTCGGTAAATGCGGGCGAGCATCAACGGGGTACCGACCGACACATCGCACGGGACAACCGTTTGTTATAAGCCGCCACAGACCTTTCTAATACTACTGTGTTATAAAGTGGATACCCTGGACTGAGAAACCACCCGGGACTGCATGCTTTAATGTTAAGTTGCTGGTCATGAGCGCCCATTCTGTTGCGCCAGGCGCCCAGCAAAAACGCTTCGCGGCCTATCTGAATCGCCTGGCGCAAGCCGCGGGGCACCTGGATCGCGTGGTTCCTCTGAAGTCCTATTGCACCGGTTTGCTGCTTCCCGGGGAACGCAAAAGCGTGGAACCGATGGCGGCTCGTCTCTGCCCCGACAACGTGCGCCAAACCCATCAGTCGTTGCACCATGTCGTGGCCCATGCGCCCTGGAGGGATGAAGACATTCTGGAAGCGGTGCGTCGGTATGCGCTGCCCGCCATGCAGAAGCCAGGACCGATCGAAGCCTGGATCGTCGATGACACGGGATTGGTGAAGAAGGGGAGGCATTCGGTAGGAGTCACGCGACAGTACTGTGGACAAGTGGGCAAGCAAGAGAACTGCCGGGTGGCGGTGAGTTTGTCGATCAGCACTGCGGAGGTGAGTTTGCCGATCGCCTGGCGTCTCTACTTACCGGAAGTATGGACCCAAGATAAGAGGCGGAGAAAGGCCACTGGCATACCGCCGGAAATCAGTTTTCAAACCAAGCCGGAAATTGCTTTGCAACAAATTCGCACCGCCCTGGACCGAGAGATCCCCACCGCTCCGGTACTGGCTGACGCGGCCTATGGCAACGACACCGGGTTTCGCGACGGCATCACCGAATTAGGTTTGCTGTACGTAGTGGGTATCCAGTCGTCGGTGAGTGTGTGGAAACCAGGCCAGGCACCGTTACCCAAACGGAAGTGGAAAGGAATCGGACGTCCCACCAAGCTGTTACGCCGTGATGACAAGCATGCTCCGGTTGCAGTGCGCGAATTGGCGATGAGCTTGCCTTCCTCTCACTGGAAGACGGTGCGCTGGCGGGAAGGAACTCGTAAACCCCTCCGTTCCCGTTTTGCGGCTGTGCGCGTGCGTGCGGCCCATCGCGATTACTGGAGCAGCGAGCCTCGGCCCGAGGAGTGGCTGCTGATCGAGTGGCCGAAGCAAGAAGCCGAACCCACCAAGTACTGGTTATCTACGTTGCCCGCCTCCACGAACCTTTCCGATCTGGTGCGTGTGGCTAAGCAGCGCTGGATCATCGAGCGTGACTACCAAGAACTGAAGCAAGAACTTGGACTGGGCCACTATGAAGGACGAGGCTGGCGCGGCTTTCATCATCACGCGACTCTCTGTATTGCGGCCTATGGGTTCCTGGTCGCCGAGCGGAGCCGTTTTTCCCCCTCCGCTCGCGCCGGTCAGGTGGACTTACCCGTCCCCGAAATGCCGCTCAAGTTCCGCCCTCGGGGTTCGCCCGGTACGCGTGGAGCGGCATAACCCCTGGTCCATTGCTACGCTTCGACAAACCATCGCACGGGTTCTGCTCCGACAACTCTCGGGTTGTCCTTTTTGTGGATCGCCATTTTTATAACACGGTAGTACTAACAGGCTGCGGAAAAAGGCCGCTGGCATGCGAAAAGCGACCACCGGGGCTAAAAGTGTGTGCGTGAGAACTCGTCTTGCGCCCCTCCTCCGGGGCTTGATCGTTTCCCACCTGCACCCACGGCTCGCGCCGTGGGCTGCATTCTTACGCCGCTTCGCGGCTGATAATCGCAGAGATTGCTCCACCGCAAGTTGGAAATTCGAGTTCTCACGCACACACTGAAGGGCCGCTCTTCCACGGTTGCGCTTACGTTCGTGACTTTTTCCGCAGTAACTTACGGTGCGGCTAAAAGCCGCACCCTTTCAAAACAACGTCAAATTCGGAGTTTTTCCGCATCCTGCTAAGGCTTTTTGGGAGGCCTAGGCTCGCTACGTGGCGCCTGGCGCTGCTGCAAATGCTGCATCTGCTGTGTGTGCTTTTGCTGCAATTGTTGTGTTTGCTGCTGATGCTTCTGCTCGACCTGTTGTGTCTTCGCTGCGTTCGCCTGCTGCTTCGCCAGTTGCTCGTGTTGTTTCTCCTGCTGCTGCTGGAGCTTCTGCCGCTCCTTATTCTGTTGCGCCATCAACTTTTCCTGTTGTTGCTGATATTTCTTGTCTTGCTTCGCATTCCCGGTATTGGGAGCGGCAGGCCGTTCCACGGGGGGAAGCTCGTTGGGATGAACCGCAGGTTTGGCATTTTGGGGCGCGTTCTCGACCCGACGGTTACCGTTGTTCTCTTCGCGGGCAGCATTGTTTTCGTTTTGGACAGGCTTGTTCTCTCCCCGCGCATTGGTCTCTGCGCGCGCAGCCTTGTTTCCCTCATTTGGAGTTTGCCGCTGGGCGGGCGGATGGTAAGGCGCTCCCGCTTCCTTGGCCTGGATGACACCCTTGCCCTTAAAGTCGGTCGGCCGGGCGGTGGCTGCGATTGGAGGCTTGCCGTGGTTCGCCGAAGCTCTCAACTGGGTGTTACCGCGGGCAGCCTGTATGTGTTGGGTTTGAGCCGCCACCGGAGGCAGATGGCGTTCATGCGCCGCAGCCTCTTGCTGGGGCGTGGGACGCGCCGTTATACCACCGTTGCCGCCGTTATAGCTGACATGGTTGACGACGGTGTGCTCCACTCTCTGGTCGTAAACGTCGTGAATGTTCGTGACATTCACGTTCATCACCGCGCGATTGTAGAAAAAATGTCCGTGGTCCCAGCGTCCTCCTTCGAAACCCGTGCCGAAATAGCCGAATCCGTAATCAATGCCGCCATAGAAGCCGACTTGTGGTCCCCAATAGCCGTCATAGAACACGAACCCGCCGTCGCCCCAGGCCCAGTAAGGAGGCGTCCAGAAGTAGCCGGGTTCGGGGGCCAACACCCAGGTTCCAGGCACCCAATAGTAATCCTCGTAATCCGGGTCCCAAGCCCAGTAGCCAGGCGTCCACAAATAACCTTCGTCGGGGCATGGAGGCTGTTCATACACGGGCAGCGCCGGAGGAGCAAACGAGATGGCTAGGCTGATCTGCCCGAAAGATGCCGTCGACATCATCAGCATCCCAGCCGAAATCACGAAGGCCCATAAAAGGAAACGAACATTTGAACTCATGCTCATAGTGGTTTCTCCTAGTCCTAGAACCATTCGATTAGTTGCGTTGCCGGGACAACCGGTTGTTTAGGATCGGAAGCGGCTGCCCCTGGTCGGCTGTTACGGCTCATCAACTCGTCATTTTCGGAATCCCCGCCCGCGAGGATCTCAGCGAAGCGAGCGTCCTCGCGCAGGTGGCACCAGGCCAATGCTTTGCCATATGGGTCATTTGGGAGGGCGTGGATCTTGCGGAATCACGAGCCAGGCGACCGTCACACTTGCCAGCGATAGGGCTGAGCAAATCAACATGACAATTCGGAATCCATATACAAACGCTGCCCTCACGGATTCCTTGATGGCCGCGTTCGCGGCCGGAGCAAGCCCAGCTGGCAACGGCAAGCCAGCAAGCTTGATCTCGTTTGCCCGAAGTTCCTTCAGAAGGTATGAAGGTAAGGAGAGCCCAGCCAGACTTCGATCCAGGTGAAAACTAAACGCCTTCACCATTACAATCCCCAGGGCTGCGATAGCAAGCACCCCCGCTACCCGCGCGATTGCATTGTTGATTCCGGAAGCCGTTCCAACTCGTTCTTCCGTTACTGAATTCATGACGACGGTAGTCAGAGGCGCGACCGTAATCGTCATCCCCAATCCCAGGACAACCAACGCTGGAAAGAACGACTCCCAATAGCTATCCCCAATCGACGGCACAGCGAACAGAGCGAAACCCGTGGCGGCAATGAAAGGGCCAAGGATCAGCGGACCTCTTGCGCCATAGCGAGTAACGAGTCCGCCAGCCCAGCGCGAAAGAAGGAACATAAGAAGAATGAAAGGAAGAATGGCAGTACCGGCCGCGGTTGGAGAATATTCCTGAACTTGGATGAGATTCAACGGGAACAAGAAGAAGAAAATTCCAATTGCGGCATACAAAAGAAGAGTCAGCAGGTTCGCGCCACTAAACCTCCGGGATCCGAAGAGCGTGAGTGGCACCATCGGGAAAGTAAGGTGCGCTTCGACGAAAACGAATACGATAAGACCCCCGCAACCAACAACTAAACTTCCGAAGACCAAGCGATTCGTCCAACCCAAGTTCATCGATTCCAGGAAACCATAAACCAAGCCGCCGAGCCCGAGCGTGGCAAGAAGCGCTCCGATCCAATCGATGCGTCCGGCACCCGCGCGCTGGCTTTCCGGAATTCGCCAAAATGAAATCGCCATCACAGCCGCTGCAATCGGGAGATTGATGAAGAATGCCCAGCGCCAGGAGGCATGCTGAACCAGCCAACCGCCGAGAACGGGTCCAACCGCCGTGGTGATAGCGGTAAAGCCCGACCATGTGCCGATCGCCTGGCCGCGGCTCTTTTCGTCGAAAGACGTACTGATAATCGCGAGACTTCCGGGTACCAGGAGCGCAGCTCCCAGACCTTGAACGCTTCTCGCGATGATCAACTGATGAATGTTGGACGCGAAGCCACAACCGGCGGAGGCAACTGAGAAGATCGCAACACCCACGACGAAAATCAGACGCCGCCCAAACAGGTCGCCCAGGGAACCGCCGACCAGAATCAAAGCGCCCAGAAACAGTCCATAAGACTCAACCACCCACTGCACATCTACCACCGTTGCATGAAAACTAACCTGTATCGCAGGCAGGGCGACATTGACGACCGTGCTGTCGATGAATGCCATGCTCGAGCCGAGAATGGTAGCGGTGAGTATCCATGGTTTGCTTTCTTCCCGACACGGAACTTCGCCACCCCCCGATCGCAATACGGCTTCATCGCAAGGCGGTCTCATGAACACTATGGATGCCATTCAGGGGGCGATCGGTTCTAAGGGGGGTCCCGCATTGAGTATAGGAAACTGCTGTCCGTGACACATAAACCAGTGACTTGGGCTGCTAATGATGCTCCACAGATCTCACAATGGAATTCCTGTCTGCAGAGTTCATGCAGTGGCCCTCGCCTGATAAATCTGTAGAAGACTCAGAATCATATTCACCACAGCCTCATCGCCGATCGCGGTATTCAGCATGGTGTGATAAATCGCTCGATCCGGCCATTCAACCTGGAAATACTTTTGGATAAAATCCGCGCGTTCGCGATCGACACTATCCACAAGTTCTTCGGCCTCTTTTTCGCTCTTGCCACGACCCAGAAGTCGGCGGACTTTATCTTCTCGCGGGGCAAAGAGGAACACGCGCAAGGTATCCGGTCGGGTCTTGAGAAACTGTTGTGAACCCCTCCCTACGATGACGCAGTTCCCTTTCTCGGCGGCATGCTCAACCACACGCCGGGTGATCTTGAGTATGGTTTCACTATCGACGAGGTTGAGTTTGGGCGCGTTGATGCTGCCTTCGTAACTTCCGCGCAGGAATGATTTGAACAGCCGGTAGTACAGAGGATCATTGCGTTCTTCGCGGGCCTCGACGACCGCCTTAGGGCAGTTGGCGAGCCTGGCGATCTCCTCGGTCAGGCGCTGGTCCCATAGTTTCCAGTCCAGGCGGTTGGCCAGCAGTTGAGCGATTTCGCCGCCGCCGCATCCGTATTCGCGTTCAATGGTGACGATGTTGATCATAAAAACCAACTTCCTTCCCGCAATCAAGTGTGGATCGCGAGGACCGGGCAAGGGCCCAACTGAATCACCCGATAGGTGGTCGATCCGAAAATTGCACGGTCCACAGCATCGCCGCCACGTGCCGTCATGATAATCAGGTTGGTTTGCACTTCCGCCGCGTGGCGAACGATCTCCTGGTAAGGTTTGCCGAACCTTAGTAGCGTCCGCACTTTGAGCTGCCCGCGTTCCTCTTCTGAGATCAGCTTATCGAGCTCTTGTGTGCGCTCAGCGATGATGGCTTTTGCGTTTGCCTGATCCGAAGCGCCCTCGGCCACGTGCAGCAAGGTGAGTTCCGCGCCATACTCTGCCGCCAATGACATGGCATAGGCGCGAGCGCGCTCGGAATTGGCTGAGAAATCCGTACAATAAAGGATTCGGCTCAGGCGATGCTTTCCGTCTGGCCCGGTAGTCATGACATTGTGCGCCGGATTGGATACTACAAGCACCGGGGAACACGCTCTGCGCATAACACGGTCGGTGGTCGAGCCTAGCACCAGACGGTCAAATCCGCGCCGGCCATGTGTTCCCATGACAATCAGTTCGACGTTGTGTGTTTGCGCAAACGACAAAATCAGATCGGACGCGTTCCCCTGGTCTACTACAAGCTGCGGCTCAACTCCGCGCCGCGAGTGCTTCTTCACAAACTCCCGCAGTTTTGCTTGGCCGCCTTCGCAAAGCGCTCTCGATAAGTCAGCGAAATCACCGGTCGCTCCAACGTAATCGGCATAGGGGTATTTCGACAACTCGATGGCGTGCAGAGCCACCAATCCAGTTTTGTAGTATTCGGCGACCGTCAGCGAATACTCATACGCGCTTACAGAGAACTCCGAAAAGTCAACCGGACAAAGAATAAGTTTGAATCGCATGAATTCAATTCCATTCCATTGCTATTCGGCCACTCGTACCCCGCCGCCACGGGGATCATTTTTCTTCAACATAAAACTCAGAAAAAACATGACGCCTGCGGCAACTGCAAGAAACATGAAAGTGTCAATGTATGCCAGGCTCGCCCCCTCTGCTTGCAATGATTGGTAAATTCGAGCGTAGGCAGTGGCGAGCGCTTCGTGTCTTCCAAGTCCGCCACTCATAAAGTGTTGCGTGAGTCCGCGCGCCGTGTTTGCAAAGTTGGGGTTATCAACTCTGGCTGTTTCTACGAGTCTTAGCTGGTGAAACTGGGAGCGCCGCGCGATCAATGTGGTTACGATAGAGGTCCCCACGCTACTTCCCATATTCCGCATGAAGTTGATGATGCCGGCTACGGAGTTATTCTTTTCCGCAGCGATTCCGATATACGCCACCAGCGAAATCGGTACAAACAGAAAACCCAGGCCGATGACCTGGGCAATGCGCAACCAGGTAGCGGCGCTAAAGCTGATTTGCAGATCGATACGCTTGGTGGAGTAGTACATGGCAATCGACAACGCGAGCCATCCGAAGGCGATCATGTGCCGCGCCTGAATTTTGGTTGTGAGCTGGCCTATGATAGGCATTTCGAACAGCAAAACCAATCCTCCCGCCGAAAGGGCCAGTCCGGCAAGTTCTGACGTGTATCCGAGAAGTGTCTGGAGGAACAGAGGCATCAGAACCAGGCTGCTGAACAGCAGGATGCCGAGCATGAACATCATCAGACTCGAGCCCGCAAAGTTGAAATTCTTGAACATTCGGACATCGATGATAGGCGTCTTCTGGAACCACTCCCAAATCACCAGTGAGATCAAACATACCGCGGAAGTAACGACGAGGGTGGTGATGAAGCGCGATCCGAACCAATCGTCTTCCTGGCCTTTGTCGAGCAGGATTTGCAAGGCGCCAATCCCGATGGTCAGAAGAGCGATGCCAACGTAGTCCAACTTGACCCCGGCTCCCTTGAGCCGCTGCAGGTAAGGAGGATCCTCGACGAAGCGGCGCACCAGGAACCAGGTCATGATGCCGACGGGAAGATTGATAAAGAAGATCCAACGCCAGGAATAATTGAATGTGATCCATCCGCCCAGAGTCGGGCCAATCGTCGGCGCCGTCACCGCGGTTATTCCATACAGGGCAAATGCCAGCCCGCGTTTTTCCGGAGGGAACGTGTCGGCCAAAATGGCTTGCGCCATGGGCTGCAACCCGCCGCCACCCGCACCTTGCAGGATTCGGAAGAGAAGAAGAAACCCTAGACTGGGTGCAAACCCGCAGAGCAGCGAACTGACAGTGAATACACCGAGGCAGATCATGAAAAAGCGCTTGCGGCCAACCGCACCCGCGAGCCAGCCGGTCATGGGCAGAATGATGGCGTTCGACACCAGATAAGAAGTCAGGACCCAAGTGCTTTGGTCATTGCTCGCACCTAAACTTCCCGCCATATATGGAAGGGCTACGTTGGCGATGCTGGTGTCGAGGACCTCCATGAAAGCCGCGAGCGAGACGACCACCGCAATCAGCCATGGGTTGTACTTTGGCCGCCAAATGTCCTGATCGATGGTCAGAGCAGCGGTAGTCATCTGAGATACACGTCGGGCACAACATTCATGCCGGGCCGAAGGCGCCGGTCGCGGTTTTCGCCCGGTTCGAGCACGATCTTGACCGGAACGCGTTGCACAATCTTCACGTAGTTTCCGGTGGCATTCTCCGGGGGCAGCAGACTGAAAAGCGGACCCGTAGCCCCCGCAATGCTGTCCACATGACCGTGCAGAGTCCGGCCGCTTGAATCCACCTGAATCTCAGCCTTCTGTCCAACCTGCATGTGCTTGAGTTGGGTTTCTTTGAAATTGGCCGTAACCCAGATTTCGTCGAGAGGGACAATGGTCAGCATTTGCTGCCCCGGATCAACATTCAACCCAACAACTACAGTTTTGTTTACCTCTCCGCTCACCGGAGCAACGATCTTCGTGTACTGCAGGTTCAACTCCGCCTGCTGCAGCAGCGCACGCTTTTGCTGAACGTCAGCGATCGCAGCTTGCACGCGTTCCCTGGTGGAAGACACTTGTTGTGGACCAGTCTGCGCATATTGGTGGTTGGCAGTCGCTTGCGTTACGCGACTCTGCGCTTGCTGTACAAATTGCTGCGCGGCAGATTCGCTGGCTTGCGCGCCTGCGACGTTGGCAGTGCTGGATTTCGCCGCCGCGAGCGCCTGTTCGTAGATTTGCTGTGACACCTCCCGCTTTTCGACCAGCAGCTTATATCTGCGGAGATCATCCTGCGCTTTCACGTCGTTCGCCTCGGCGGCCTCCACTTGCTGATGAGCAGCGGCCAATTGTTGTTCAGCCGCCTTGACCGCGGCGTGGGCGTCTTCTACTCCCGAAGCGGTGAACTGCAACTGGCTGGTTGAATTCACGGATGTGATGGGTACCGTGATATTGAGCGATCGTGCGGTAGCTTCCGCGTTGGCTAGATTTGCTTGCGCTTGAGCGAGGGCCACCTGGTAGTCCGTAGGGTCGATTTCGACCAGTTCATCGCCTTTTTCGCACCCACTGGTTGTCATTGACATTGACCTTCACCACGTAACCGGAGATGCGGGCGCTTACAGGGTAGAGGTGAACATCGGCTTGTGCGTCGTCTGTCGATTCGTAGCCGCTCAAGTAATGCCACAAGAGCAGGCCAGCGATAAGCAGCACCACCGCGGAGATTACAATCACCAAGTTGCGGCGGCGCTTCCGGCGTGCCGTGGCCGAATACTTTTCTTGCGGCCGAGGGGTTGAATTGGCCGCCGCTTCAGAACCGGTAGCAGATGCGTTTTCTTCCGCCATGTTCATTTTCCCCCGAAGTATTCCTTCACACCCCGCTCTCCAGCACCCAGGGCGCGAATGAGTGAAATTTTCGCGAAATTGTAGTTGTACAAACTGGAAATGTATTGCTCGTGAGCGCCCGCGACTGCCTCTTGCGACTGCACGACCTCGACTGTGTCGGTAACCCCGGCCGTGAAGCGGTCGCGTGACTGCGCGAGGGTGCGGTCGGCCAAATCGATATTGCTTTGCGCAACCTTCACCAGATCCGAAGAAGATTGGAGGTTCAAGAGCGCAGTACGTACGTCGGCCTCAATCTGTGCTCGCAAATTATCGAGCCGTTCGCGGCTCTGTTCGAGCCGTGCATCGGCCTGCTGAATGTCACCATGAACACTGTTGCCGGTAAAGATCGGAATTGAGAGCGTTCCGCGGACGTCGTAGACCTGCGTTGAATCCGAGGGGTGAGCGCCGCCCGTTCCATAATCGGCATCGAAAGATAGCGATGGGAAATAGCCCGCGACTGCTGCTTTGCGAGATAACTCTGCAGCGCGAACCGCGCTGGCGGCCGCGCGATAATCGGATCGTGAGGCATACGCATGGCGTAATGCCTCGTCGACGGTCATATTGTCGAGCGGCTGGTACGGCGATTTGTCGGTAAGATCGAAATCCTGGCTCGGGGCCAGGCCGATCACGCGCGCTATGGTGATCTTCTGAATTGCAAAATCGTTCTTTGCCTGGATCAGCTGCTGTTGCCTGGTCTGGAGTTCGACTTTGGTGCGCAATGCGTCGATATCCGCGGCCGTGCCAGCGTTGACTTGGTCACTCGCTTGATCAAAGAGCGCCTGGGCCGTCTGGACTTGGGCTTCATCCGTCGCAATGCGCGCCTCGTCAGCAACCGCCTGGAAGTAAACGTACCCAACAGTCAGGACGACGAGATCGTGAGCGTCGAGGAATGTATAGTCGGCCGATTTCACATTTTGGCTAGCGGCGCGGGCGGCATTGATGGACTTCCAGTCCAATAACTTTTGGCGCACGGCCGCGCGAGAGTCGAAGTAAGAAAATGGCCCGACCGACGGAGAGATGTGGAACAGCGCGGCCAGGCCCGAGAATCCGGCTTCATCAATGTTGACCTTGGACGCCGCTACGTAAGGCCCTGCTGTTACTTGCGGCAGCAACGTACTCAATTCTTGCCAGCGCTGTCCACGGGCTGCAAGGGTGTCAGCCCGTGAAAGGAGCAATCCGAGATTGTGTTTCAGTCCGAGATCCACCGCATCCTGCAATGCTAGCGGCATGCGACCCACGATGAGCTTTATCGGCACGCTGCCGGAAAAAGGATTCGCTCCATTTCCGGCCGGAAGATTTTGACCGGCAGCGCCCGAAACAGAACCTGAATAAGTTTGCGCAAGCGAAATTACCGTTCCCAAAATCAAGGCCTTTGCGCATAGAAGGCGTATCGAGGCTCCTGAAGAAACCACAAAAACCTCCTTGACTTCCGTTATGCTCGCCGGGAAATACCAACGACAACACGGCAGTTGGATGAGTGATTTCTGGAAATGGATTCACGTCGTGCGCCGTGATTAACTACGTCCCTACTTAACCGCGCGAACGCAGGCCAGTTGGTCGGAGGCGATCCAGTTGATCAACGGATTGCGAGCGAAGCGGTCGCTGGCGCGGCAGAATGCTGCCTGCGGCCAGAATCGCTCCAGACTGTAGAATCCCCAGGCGTGGCACACCCAATCGTCAGTCTCGAGTCCCACCGAACGCAGCAGCTTTACCCACTTCCCATGGGAGTAGCGGCGATGATTGACGGCCGGCGCTTTCCGGGTCGCTGGCCTTGGCTCCGCGCCCAATCCCCTGCGAACCAGATTCACCACTGGCCGGGCGAAGTAGCGCACGTTCACGATCGCACGATCGGCATAGAAGAAAGGGCAAACGCTGCTGGGAGTCGTGATCACTGCCCAACCGCCCGGCTTGAGCACTCGCCACATCTCGCGCAGCGCCGGCTCGTCGCTGCTGAGATACTCCATCACGCCGAGGCAAACGATGCCGTCGAAAGAATTGTCGGCAAATGGAATGTGCTCGATGTCACCCACCTGGAAGCGGTCGGCTCCGTAATATTCGCGGGCATAGTTCACCATGCCCTCGGAGAAGTCGACGCCCATGGCCTGATACCCGCGCCGCATCAGTTCCCCGGCCAGATGGCCGGTGCCGCAGCCGACATCCAAAATCGTCGATCCCTTCGGCACCCGAGCCTCGATCATCTGCAGCGTAAACTGCCGCCGCGAGACCAGGTTCTGGGCGGTGAAGTTAGCAGGCTTGGGATCGGCATAGAACCGGGCCCAGTCGTCCACCGTTCTGGTGAACAATTCGTCTACCTGCTCCTTGACCTCGTCGACTTTGAGCTGTTCTTTCGAGAGCATCCTCTCCCCTCCTGCCAGTAGTGCAATTACCTGAGTTTATCCTGACGTGACCTGGCCCTCAAAAACTGGCCAGCGGTTGTCATAATACGATATTATTTCGCGATGACAAGAGCACGCTGGTCACTGGATGCGCCAGCGCGGGAGCAGGTTTGTTTCGATTCAGGCCCAAGCTGTGGGTAAAGCAGGTTTACGGGCGCTGGCATCTTGCCTCCACGCCGTTGCCTGCATATGCGCACGATACCTCGTGGGCGCCCAAACGACTCAGCGTCTGCTGGATTTGCTCCGCCGTGCGCAGGTGTTTGTACCAGTCCGTCAGGCTGTCATGAGTGTCGAGGAGCGCCCACTCGCGATGTAGACTCTCGGGCAACATAGGCACCGAACGGTAGAAGGTCGTGATTGGAGACACGCGGCAGAGCAGAAACCATCCGAGGCGAGAATTGCGGAGACGCTGGTGCAGAGGAAGAAAGACGTCCACCAGCCGCTCCGTGCAGCGCAAACCAGCCTCAGGCGACAGACGCCTCATCACCGCGCGATATGCAGGCTTCACCGAGGTCCATCGGCCCCTCTCATGCGTGTAATGGTCGATCACGAGCCAGCCCCCCGGTTTTACTTGCTGGTAGAGCTTGGCGATGGTCTCCTCCGGATTCGGCGTGTGCTGGATCACACCCAGGCACACTACAAGATCAAACTGGCTATCTTCGAAAGGCAGGCTCATAATGTCGGCCTGCGCCACTCGGTGCATTTCGTTAATCGAAAAGAGATCGGCATTGACCTCAACAGCGCTGCTCAGATCGACAGAGGTAACCACCGCGCCACGGCTGAGAAGCACTTCCGTGAAACGGCCCGCGCCGCACCCACACTCCAAAACCGAGATTCCCGGGAGTCGGTCCCAGAGATCTTCGCCGAGGCACTTCCTCAGCCGATCGTTCGAGATGGGAATGCCGGTGTGAGAGTCGAGTTGCGTTTTTCGGTACTGCCTCCATTGGAGGCCGAAGTGCTCCGCGTATTCTTCCGACTCCACAAACCGCGGGATGCCGCCCACCACCGGGAAAAAATGACCGTCCGAGCACAATAGCCTGGAATCCGCCTCTGACAGGACAGAGTGATGACTTGGGCACACCCATGCTGGTTTTGAGGTTTTTGTTGGCGATACCGTCATTTAAGGGACTCTCGTCGGCTGAATTATAGCGCGCTTTTTACAGTTAGATTCGCATCATCCTGAGCACACCTATACTTGAACTCTGCATGGCCAATCCAATATTCGCGCCATTCGAAGATAAATCGGCCGTCGCAATGATGATATGAAGCTGAAGGTTCGGAGCCGCCGACTGATTAAACTCAATGCCGGACATCTCAAAAGGTATGCCTCGTGGGCGCCCATCATGGTCGCGCCCAGCGCTCTGCCGCCTTGGGATATTCGCGCACCCAGAACTCCAGGCGCCGTTCCTGTTCCGGACGGGAAACTCGTGCTCCCACGCGTTCGAGGAAAACCGTCGGCTCGAAATGGTCGGCGACCGCGATAAGCAGGTGCACCGGACCGTGCACAGGAGCGCTCAGAGCGCGCAGTGTCCCACCTGAAAATCGGAGGCTGGCGAACAAGAAGTGTTTTCGGACAATATGTAATCGTGTCTCAAGCGGACATCGTTAAAGCTCTCGAAAGGTTAGAACTTCGCGACGGGCATAGTTTCGGGCATAGTGAACCGGAGGAAGAGAATTCAGACGACCACACCAATGCTTGATAATCGCATAAGTTTAAGGTCTTTAGGTCTGGTGCCGGGAGGGGGAATCGAACCCCCAAGGGCCGAAGCCCGGCGGATTTTGAGTCCGCTGCGTCTGCCAGTTCCGCCATCCCGGCGAAGGGTGGGTGACTGAGAGTAAAGCTTAATTCACTTTTCTTGCGTTGTCACGCATGCGGCGGGTGAGGTAATCCTAGTCGGCTGTCATTAATAATCTGCCGCAATAATCTGCCGAGCAGAATTTCTGGCACCAAACGAAAACGCCCCTGACTCAAAGAATCGTGGGGCGTTTTCATGTGAACAGCCCTCCCCCGAAGTCTGCTCGATTGCAAGACTACGCGGTGGCTTCGAGCGAGGGAATGGCTCGAAAGTGGTCCTTCAAAACGGCCTCTCGTCAAGGAGTTACGCGGCTTCGAACGTTGGACTGATTCTGTCGATACTCGCGACTGCAGCGACATGCAGGCCGCTCCCGAAGCCACCGCCTCAATCAGTCATGCTCCTTGCGAATCTTTTTTCGGGCGCGTTTTTGCGCCAAAGCTTGCTTCACACGCTTTCTTTCGCCCGGTTTCAGATAGTAGGAGTGACGCTTCACTTCCTTAATGATGTCTTCTGTCTGAACCTTGCGCTTGAACCGACGCAGGGCGTTCTCTAACGATTCGCCCTCTTGCAGCCGAATTTCCGCCAAACTCATCACCCCCAATCTGGAAACTGTAATTATACAGGCGAAAGCTTACTCCCTCGTTGGCATTCTGCTGGAACCAGTCGCCCGGTTCGCCGTCTCTCGGCTAAACATCCTTCAGGTGTTCCTCATCCAGCCCGAAATAATGTCCCAGTTCGTGGATGACGGTAAGACGAATTTGTCTGCAGACCTCGGCCTCGGTGGAGCAAATTGCCTCAATGTTTTTCTGGTAAAGAACGATGTGGTCTGGTCCGGACGGCAGGTCAAATATGCTCTTCCGGGTGGTGGGCACTCCGTGGAAGACACCCAGAAGTAGTCGCGTTGATTGGCCCGCCGGCGAGGCTGGCTGGTTCGGCGGAAATTGGTTGGGCGGGAAATCCTCCACCAGAACAGCAACGTTACGAATGCGGCTGCGAAATTCCTCCGGAAGCGAGTCGAGCGCTTGCTCGACGACGTCGACGAAATGCTCGCGAGTCATCGGTCTGCCTGGCGGTCAGCCTGTGAAATCGGTACGAGACGACACGGAGTAGCCGCCGCTTTCGTCGTCGCCGTCGTCGTCATTGTCGTCTTCCTCATTGTCGTCTCTGTCTTTATCATGTTTGCGACGATCTTCCTCTTCGTCTTCATCTTCGTCTTCATCATCGTCCGGCTCTCCCCGAAAGAAGAGATCGGTGGGGCCCAGGCGACCGGGATAGGACTCTGAACTTTCTGATCGTATGATGGTCATGGCTGGTACTCTTTGGAAATAGAACATTCTGGAATGCAGCCGGCAACGCGGCGAGAGCACCAACGAATGCCGGGGATACGTGGGACTCGTAAACATCAGCGACGTCTTCGCCAACCCAGCCACATGCCAAGCCCGATCCCGATCAGCACTGCTCCTGCCAATTTCCTGCGGTCGGAGATCGGAACGAAGCGAGTATGTTGTTCGCTGATTTCCACGACGCCGACGGGAGTGGCGCGCGCCCCGCCACCGCCGCCGCCTCCCTCGCCTCGCGCACTGGTAGCCCCCACACCGCCCGTGCCTGTCCCCGCTCCGTAGCCATACATTATTTTCGCAATTGGTATGATCGTTTTTCCGTGGGCTGTGATGGGTTCACCATAGATGGCCTTCACGCTCGCCTGGCTCAGAATGCTTTCCTTCACTGATTGCAAAAGTGCCAGAGTGCTCATTGTTTAAAACTCCTTTAGTGGCATTTGCCATCCTCGCTCGCGCGCGGATAAGGGCTCATGGAAAATGTCGCTCGCAACACCCTTCCTTCTTTCTTACCCTTGCTTGGATGCTTACCCTTGCTTGGATGAGCAGACGCGGCGAGCGGTCGCTGGATTGAAGGTCAGGTTCCGGCATCGACGGTTGAGGAACTTTGGGGCGGGACCGGCCAAACGTTTCGAGAACTCTCGATGACGATGCTCGCTTTTGCGCGTCTTCAGCGAAGCCGCACGACATTATTGGCGACTATAGCGCCTTCGACGCCCACCATCAGGCGCATCGTGATGCGCTCCGCTTTGTGGTGGTGGGTCTGGTGCAGAAGGTACACAGTTCCCAACCCGGCGGCGAAACCCAGTGCGAACCCTACGCCCTCTCCGGCAGCGCCCCGGCTAACAAACGGACGCATCAGCGGATTCGTCTCGTGGAAACCTTCACTCAAACCGCGTTGCGTCGTAATTGCATCGGCGGTGACCAGCCCTCCAAGAATACCGAAGTCCACTTTGTTCTCGGTCGTCCAGAAAGGTCGAGCCTGGTTAGGGGCATCCGGTAGGGGACCAGAGGCGGCCGCAAAATTCTCGGCTTGCACGGTCGCACACAACACAAGAATCGAGAGGAACAGATACTTCATTTGGCCTCAGCCCCGCTTTGGTTTCAAAGCTCAGACTAAGACAGAGGGACACCAAAGTATATGGCCTAAAGAAGGTAGCGGGGGGCCCACTTTCCCGATTTGGGACAGACTCACATTCGGCGTGACCAACGGTCACGCACATTCCGTGCCCAAGACAGGTCGGAGGTCTGTTCGGTTTCCGTAACAGGTAACACTTCGACGTAAATCAACAGATGGATAGTGCCTATACTCCGCATGCAGTATGAGGAGTGGAGGCGGGACTGTGTTTCTGTACCCCCTCAAACGGTTCCGCCACCATCTCAGAACCTCTGATTACACGCGACGCGGCCGTGGGCAACACCGGCCGGATGTAGGTTTCGACCGACCCTCCCACTTAAGCCGCAGCTACCTCCCTGGGTAGCCTCGCTGCCATGTTCTTCACGACCAGATATCGAGCGGCGATGCCGCCCGATGGGGATAGCACGGCCGGAAGAAGCATCGCAGCGTTCAGCCGTAGCAGCGAGAGCAGGCACCATACTTTCAGTTGTATCGCCCGTTGGAGAATCTCTTGTCCCGAAGCCTTGATTTCCAGATTGGCATGGGAGTACGCGGACTGACCGATCGCCACCAGCACGGCGGCATCTGCGACAATGCGATCACATACATCTTCGCAGCGCGGATGCGCGACCGCTGCACCCCTCGAAATTCGGCTGGCGAAAGGTTCGCCCGTAAATATTGTTCTTCTTCCGGATCGGTTAGATTTTCGAAGGCCTCCAGATCTACCGGGATAAGCTGCCCCGCGTTCGGTGCCTCTCCCTTCGTGGAGTAACGTCGCCAAACCTGAAGAATGAGGAAAAGGACAAATATAGCTGCGATCCCAGCCAGAGTAATAAGCGGCATCATGGGCGGGTTATCCTCTCCGCCGCGGAGGCCCAGTCACGGGCTTCGAGCAAATACGCGGCATCAATGTTTGCATCGACCGTTTCACGAGATCGAACATAGTAAATCCAAAGGAGGACAACCCCTTGGAAAATTGCCATTTGCGTCAAGTCTACAAACGGCGAGTTTCGAGCGGACACCGAATCCTTCAAGACATAGATGAGCGGTTCCGAAGACACAATCAGTCCCACCCCGAGCGCAATACCAAAGACGGCGGACGACATCCTGAAGCCCAGAAACTTGTGCCAGATAAAAACACAAACCAGCAGGGCACATTGCGCGTTGTTCAAGGCCTTGATGCCCACGTAGCCTTTCAAGAGCCCATACCCTTGAGTGCGGTAATACAAGGGTGTAATAAACGTCAGAGCCAGCAGGATGAGCGCGAGGGTCAAGCCGTTGAATATTCCACGCATTGCCCGGCGCATGGGCACGATATTCCCAAACGGCGACTCAAACATCTCCTGGATAATGCCGAAGTGCAATGCGACGTCTGCTCCGCGCGCGAGACGATCGACACTCATTTGCGTCGAGTCGGGGACCTTCATTCCCAACATGGTGAAAAGAACACCAAACTCCAGAATCTCGAAGAGGATGTAAGTAAAGAAAACCGGAAAGTCCTTCTGCAATCCCTTCCGGAACATCACAACCGCAAGGGGGACGAGCAGCACATGAGGAATTACCAACAGACAAAGCCAGACGAGACGGAGTGACAAACTCATACGCTTGAGTACAACCGACTCCGAAATGTAACATCCCCGGCGGTTGCACTCAAGCGTCGATTTACCTTACCTTGCAACCACGCAACCGCCGTTAGGCCCGCAGACCGGATATGGGAATCCATCGGCCCGGAGTGAGACGGGAAAGGCAGTAACAAGCGCAAGTGCGAGAAACAACAGGGTAACCTTTGCTTTTAGTGAATTCACGGCGTATCCTCTCTTGTGTTGAAGTGAAGTTCAGTGGGCGTAGTCTGGCGGAAACGCGCACACACAGAAGAGGAATCTGGGGTTACCGAGCTTTTTGGAAAACGTAGCGAAGCACGAAAAGGTGCGATAATGGCGCGGAAATCGGCATATGACGACCTTCTTCAAACGACCTTGGGGAGAGTAGCGGGGCTATGGGGGAAGCTTTCCTATTTGGCAGGTCTACGAACGGCAGGAGGGAATTACGAACACTGGGGATTTGAGCGGCTGCATGGGCGGGTGGCTGCGCAAAACACTTTCGCGCAAGCGCATCAATCGCTGATCGGAACTACCCTTCGAACCCGGTTGAAGTTACTGCGCGGGGATCTCGAGCAATCGAGCGGCGCGGCAGGAGTTAGCCCAGCTTCTTACGTGTCGAAATTGAAGGAAGGTCTGCGCCAGTCATTGCCTTCAGGCTGCCCGAAGATGACAGAATTACACTTTGTTTCGATTCTGAAAACTCTGTCGGCTCTTGCGATTCGGCGGCCACAAGACTCCCAATCCTCATCGCCACCCCTACCACCTGACCGATCACCTCGGCCTCCTGAGGGTGCTTGAGAATTCGCACTTGCGCTGGAGAAAGTGAATGCGGCCGCAAGACCAGCATATTAGGCAGAACATCGCACCAGCAGCAGGTGAATCCGTCCCGCGTCTCTACAAGATAGATGGGGCGGTCATAATCGGAGCGCCATTGCCGCTCCACCACGCGTCTCTCGCGATTCATCGACCTGCACGAATGATCCGGGCTGCAGTATCGGATACATGGTGAAGTCTTCATAGCCAATGTAGGCATAGATGTAGTGCTGAGAAGACAGAGTCTCAGCATCGTGAGCGGGAGCGTGCCCCACCGCTCTACCATGCGTCCCAAATCACCACGTCTCTCTTAGATCGAAGCCCGGATCCATCTGGACGGGAAGGCTGCAGGCGGCTTGCTGATTTTCGAGCGTCACCAAGTGGGTGTG
>CAVPUZ010000013.1:0-153329 GCA_963709055.1 uncultured Acidobacteriaceae bacterium | reverse complement strand
TCCCAACTGTAGCAGTCCCGTTGTGATTGATGTCCTAGACGAGGGCATACACTTTACGAACCTGGTGGATGGCGTTCAGTTTGATCTCAATGGCGACGGAAAGCCGCTATATCTTTCATGGACGGATCCGAATTACCACAATGCCTGGCTTGCATTGGATCGCAACCAAAATGGAACAATCGATAGCGCACAGGAGTTGTTCGGTTACCTTACCGAGCCGCAAGTGCCGAGCCCGGACGGACAGCGGACTGGCTGGCTTGCGTTGGCGATTTACGACGAACCAGCCTATGGGGGGAACGGCGATGGAGTGATCGACGCCAAAGACGCGATCTATCCGCAGTTATTACTTTGGATTGACAGCAACCACGACGGCATCTCGCAACCTGGTGAATTACATCATCTCGCGGAAATGGGGGTGGTGAGGATTCCGCTGAAATACACCAACAAATCCTACAAGGACGATAACGGTAATGATTTCCGATTTGAAAACTTCGTGGGTATTCAAGACGGTGAGCACAAACTCGACCGTCATCAGGCGTGGGACGTGGTGCTGGACGCGAGCGAAAATGCTCCGGGCGCTCCTGGAACGGACGAGCTTTGCGGTCCTTCGCATAAATGAGTGGTCTGAGGCTTACGAGGATGCTTGGCTAAACAGTTTGCTTAAAAAGTCGATCTGCGGCCGTGAGGAGTCCCCAGGCGCTAAAGCGCAGATTCATTTTGAACGACTTAGTGGCACGACTAAACGTCGTGCCCTTCCCTTTTCTTTGTGCAATTTGAGTTTTTCAGCAAACTGTAAGGCCGCGCGAGAAAATCCCGCGTGGCCTTTGTGTCGGAGAATTGCTGCCCCGTCACCACACGTTACTTTCCCGAGCCGTCGTCCCCTGGCGTTTGTTCCGAGGCCGGCTGTTCCGGCGCAGGTTGTCGAGCCACGTGCTCGTGTGCTACGGGATGCGTCTTCACGGTTACCAGGATCTTCTCCAGCCGGGCGAAGACTTCGTCGCGATTGACGGGCTCGATGCCTTCCCTGGCGCCGTATCCCGCGGTTCCGAGGCCCAGAACGTACTCGTAGCAGGCTCCATTTTCGTAATCGTGGTAGTACTGCGTTTCAAGTTGCCGGGTGGCGTTCCCCTCGAATTCAGAGGTCATTTCCATCTCCTTCGGTTCATTGGACGATCCATCGTTCAGACGACCCAGTTCGAGCGGGCGCCCGGGCCGACTTTCACTTTTTGGGCATCGATCGGCTCTCCGTCCGCGTCGCTGGTGTCGACGAAGGCGAAGTGCGGGCATTCCTGCTCCGCGAGGGTGCGATTCACATTCACGGTGAAGAAGCCGGTTGTGAAATCGGTACCGGGATACAGAGTGTTCGGGAGGGCGACGGTGGCCACCGTGACGCCTCCCGGCTGGACGAAGTTCATCGGCACGGCGTCCATTCCGGCAAGCTGGAGCTGCGCTTCGTCTCCCGAGGCGAGCGCGAATTTCCGCGGATACATAAATGAGACGCCGGAGTTCGGATCGCTGTAGGTGACAACCGCGGCGGGATGCTTCCTCGCCGCTTTCTTTGCTTTTGTTTTGGTGGCGGCAACTCGGTTGGAGCGTCAGCGGAGTTGGCCGCTGCCATCGCTGGCATTCCCGCCATGTTTGTAATGGATGAGGGAATCCGGACTGGAGACGCCGGCCTGCGTTGGTTTCGAAGATTGTTTCGAGCATGCGCTTCCGGCCAGCAATAGTCCGAGAATCGCCGGGCTTGCGAACATCGTCATTGCGATCTTCTTTTGGCCGACCATGTTGGCGCGACCAGTGCTTGCGCGGCCAGGACGAGAGTAGCGTCCCGGAGAATGGGTTGTTGGGTTCTGCCTTGTTTGTAGATTTAATCGTTGCCATCTTGTCACCTCCCTGCGACCGACGCAGTTGCCAGGGAGAAAAGCAAGGCGGGCGCCAATTGAGAGCAGATTGATTTTCTTCGGCTTACGATGATGGCAGCGATTCCAGACGTAGCCGCAGGAACACGGGCGTGTTTGCCGGCGCACAGCGCGGCTCATCCATAGATGCGCGGATGCCTCAGCGGCTGAAAGTGTGTGCGTGAGAAATTGTCTTGCCCCCACTGGGGCTTGATCGCTTCCCATTTGCACCCACGGCTCAGCGCCGTGGGCTGTATTCTTACGCCGCTTCGCGGCTGATAATCGCAGTTATCGTTCGGCAAGCTGGAAATTCGAGTTTTCACACCACTATAAGCCGCATTCAACACGGCGCTCTCGTCGCAACGCTGAAGCGTTGCGCCACCCAAAGTCAAAAGGCGCGGCACATGACGGACAAAGCGACAGAGCCACGCTAGTTTCATAAATCAGCTTGCCGCTGGTACTCGGTCCAGCCTTTCAAAGCTTAATTTGTGAGATAGCGCAGCTCTGGTTGATTCACTCCGCTGAGGATTCCGCTTGGGCAGGAAGTAGAGCTGTTTCGACTCCGCTCAACATGACAGAAGGGCGAGGATGTCAACAGAGCCAGACAGCGTCTGGCGGACTTCAAGCGCGGGCTTCATGTTCGGGATTTCTTCCGTGCCCGGACGTACACGCCCTTTCGGTAACCCATAGTAATCGTCAGTAATCATCGGGCTGACGACACCCAGCCTTACAATGACATTACTCCGCGATCCCGGCAGTGTGGTTGCGGTGTTTCGTCCAGTGAATCTCCTGGCGAAGTCTTACCCATTGCGCCGCTCACCTGTACTGCGGCTCCCGGCCAGCGCGATTTTGCATGACGGGTGAAGGCGGCGGGTCGGCGGGAATTAAGGCTGGAGTCCGTAAATCCTATGGCGTTTGGTTTTGGCTTCAACAAACAGAAGGCTCTCAGCGCCGCGGAAAAGTTTGTCCAACAGGGCAAGCTGCAGAACGCCATTGCTGAGTATGAGAAAGTCCGCAAGCACGACGACAAGGATCTGACGGTCGCCAATACGATCGGGGATCTGTATGCCAGGCTGGGCGACAGCACCAAGGCGATTGAGTTATTCAAAATGGTGGGCGATGCCTATGCCGCGCAAGGATTTACGGTCAAGGGCATCGCGATGTACAAGAAGATCACCAAACTACAGCCCAGCGTGGATGGATCGCTGAAACTGGCCGAACTCTATACCCAGCAGGGGCTGTTCAACGACGCGCGGGCGCAATATCTGCAGGTCGCCGACGACTTCATGAAAAATGGCGACCTGGAGCAGGGGGTGCGGCTTTTCCAGAAGGTCCTGGAGATGGATCCGGAAAATGTCCCGATGCGGATCAAGCTGGCCGAGGTCTACGTCAAGCTGAACAAGAAGAAGGAAGCATGGGAGGTGTTCGGCACGGCGGCCGAAGCCTTGCGCGCCCGCGGCTCGCTGCCCGCCGCGGAAGAGATTTTGCAGCGCATGCTGGTTCTGGAGCCGGGGAACAGCCACGTTCTACTCATGCGCGGGCGAGCGGCGCTGGAAAGCGGCGATTGGAAGAACGCGATTCTGTATCTGGAGAAAGCATCCGACATCGATTCGCATCCCGAGGGTCTGACCGATCTGCTGAAGGCGTATCTGGCAGGCGGCGATCTGGCGACGTGCGCTCCGATCGCGGAGAAGCTGCTCACCGTGCACAACGATCCGGAAGGTTTGTTTGTGCTGGCCGAAGGTGCAGCACGGCTCGGTCAGTATGGCCAGGCTCTGGAGATTTATACCCGGCATGCCGACCGGCTGCTGGCGACAGACTCGGCCAAGCTGCTGGCCAACCTCCATACCATGATCAGCCACGTGCGGGACGACGGAGGCTCGCTCGAAAAGCTGCTGGAGCTCCTCAAGAAGTCCGGGGAGAGCACGCACATCAACGAAGTGTCCGAGTTGCTGGCGCATGCCTCGGTGCGGAACGGAAATCTGGCGCGGGCCCGCGGTTTGTATCAGGCACTGGCGCTAAGCGAACCGCAGAACACGATCCACATGCAGAATTATCAGCAGGTGGTGGAGCGCATGACCAAGCCTTCGTCCGCCATCCGCCAGATCACGCCCGAAGAAGGGGCCCTGATCGTGGAGGAACTGGAGGCAACGGCGCCGGTGATCGACCAGTCGTATCCGGATCATCTGTCGATCGCGGTGCGCTCGGCGGTGACCGATGCGGACCTGTTCCTCTCCTATAACCTGCCCGACAAGGCGGTTGGGCCACTGACGGGAGCGCTCTCCCAGGCGCCGCGCGACGTGCGCGTGAACCAGCGGCTGGCGGCATTGCATACCCGCTTCCAGCATTTTGCCGAAGCCGCGGCCTGCTGCCGCACGCTCGAAAGCGTGTATCACGATGCCGGCCATCCCGATGATGCCGTGCGCTATGGAGAATTGGCGGCCCGCTACGAGCACAGCGCAGGCGGCGGCGCGGCAGCGGGAGTGCAGCTCGAAGTGCCGACCGAGGTCCTGCCCTTGGAGGGCATGCCGGAATCCGCCGCGTGGCCAACGACGACGGCAACGACGGCCGCCGCAGCCACCAGCGAAACCGAAGCGGCAGCGCATCCCGAATTCGCCGTCCAGCCGAAGCCTGTGCACGCGTCGAACGCGCAAGATCTTTCCTCGGAGTGGGAACAAGCGCTCTCGGTCGCCGAGCCAGCCGCCGTGGGTGAGGTATCCACGGTTGCCGGGGAAGGTGCGGAGGCCAATCCCGAGATTGCCGAGACGGTGGAAGAGATTCGTTTCTATCTCGAGCACTTCATGACCGATCAGGCGCGCACCGGCTTGGAAAAGCTGGAAACGCTGACCCATGACGCCGCCCTTCTCGATTCCCTGCGCGCTGCCATCGAAGCGGCCGCCAAGTCTTCGGAGGAGCCTGAGGTAGAGATTGCCGAGGTCGATATTCCGGACGGCGCTATTCCGGAGGCCGATGTTCCGGAGGCCGTTCTTCCGGGGATCACGGTTCCGGAGATCGTTCTTCCGGAGATCAGTGTTCCGGAGATCAGTGCCGACGATCTCGAGACATTCCAGATTGAGCTGAAGACGCCATCCCCGCCGGAAACTGTCACCGCGTCCGATCTGATGCCGAACTCCCACCACCCCAGCCATGACGATGCTGAACCGGCGACTCCGGCGCCGCGGCACGCGAGCAGCGGAGCATCCGAAACCAAGCGAATTGACTGCTCTGGTCGCGGACCTGGAAGCGTCGATCGGAGACTTCCCGGTAGCGCCTCCGATGGCGGCAAAGTCTGCGGAATTAGAGACCACAGCCCCACCAACGATAATCGAGGCTCTGGCGGCTCAACCTTCAGCTGAGGGTTCGCCGGCATGGCCGGAGGCTGGCACTTCGAAGCGGGTTCGGGAGAAGCGCCCGAAGGTTAAGCCCGAGCCGGTAGCGCCGATCGCATCCGTTCCCGCGGCAGCGCGATCTGAAACGAAAACGATGCCAGCGGTTCCGGCCAGTGCGGGAGGCGCGGCGGCTGCCCCGGCCATGAGCTACAGTCCTGCTCCGCTGCGCCATCTGGGAGCGGGAGCCGAAGCGATGCATCCTTCCGATAGCGTCGATCTCTCGGAGATGTTCAGCGAGCTGAGACAGGAACTCGAAGACGAGATCGTCGTGGGCGCCGAGGATCCCGAGACGCACTACAACATGGGCGTGGCCTTCCGCGAAATGGGTTTGCTGGATGAGGCGATTGCGGAACTGCAAACGGTATGCAGTGCGATTGATCGGGGACACCCGTTTGCGCAGATTATCCAAACCTATACCTGGCTGGCACAGTGCTTCCTGGACAAAGGAGTGCCCGAAGCCGCCATTCGCTGGTACGAGAAAGCTTTAGGCATTCCCGGGCTCGACAACGAAACGCGTCTGGCCATTAATTACGAATTGGGCTCAGCTTGCGAAAGAGCGCAGGACAGGCCGGCGGCGCTGCGCCATTTTACCTACGTATATGGCGCGAACATCGATTACCGCGACGTGGCCGAGCGCATACAGGCTCTGAAGTCGTAGAATGCAGCAAGGGGCCTGGCAGCATGCGCAGGGGATGGAATGAATCCCGCGCTCGTATCAGGACGATCATCTAGGACGATCGTCTAAGACGACCATCCCAGGACGGCAATCCCCACGACAACGCGTGCAATGATTTCAGATCCCAAACTCCCTTTTGACAGCTCGCCCACCGGTGTCGAAACCCGGGCCGAGGCTTCGTCCGAAGGCCGGGCGGAAAGCGCGCACGGATCGACCGGGCAGATGGATCGACCGCGGACAGATCGGCGGAGCACAATTCGATTCCCGTCCAGCGCCCTTCGACGGCGCGTCTGTGGCTGCGTCGCCTGGGAGTGCTGCTCTTCGTTTTTCTGTGCGCGACGTTCGGGGTGATGCTGATGATTGTGCCCTGGCGCCCGGAGTGGTCCGACAACCCTTTGCTCCTTCCGTATCCAACTCTGCGCGATCTGGTGGGCAGCGGGTTCGTGCGCGGACTGGTGACGGGCCTGGGGCTGATCAATGTATGGCTCGGGTTCTGGGAAGCCCTGCAATACCGGGAAGACTAGTAAGCGGCCGTCAGGCGGAGGTGGGGGAGCCGGCGGCCATGGTGATCGCTACAGGTAACAATCACTAGAGATAACATCCCAGGTAACATCCAGGATCAAACGGTTGAAGATCGAAGGATTGAAGATCAAGCGATTGAACTATGACTGAACCGAAGCTGAAGCCCGCCCCTCTGGCGTATCAAAACCAACCGTTTCTAAATAGTCCGGACGGACGGATTTTGCGCCTGCTCTCGGAATACAGCGAGCCGCTGTCGCGCTTCCGGCGGGAGCAGATTCAGGATACGGTGGTTTTCTTTGGCTCGGCGAGAGTGCAAAGCCGCGCTACCGCCGACAAACACCTGAACGGGGTGCGCGAAAACGGAGTCGACGTCGCGGCGGCGCAACAGGCATTGGACATGAAGCGCGCGGAAGCCGCCGTGGACATGGCGCGCTACTATGAGGACGCGCGCCGCCTTGCCCATCTGCTTACGAAGTGGTCGGCGCACATTCCCGCCCGGCGGCATCGCTTTGTCGTCACCACCGGCGGCGGCCCGGGAATTATGGAAGCCGCCAACCTGGGCGCGCATGAGGCGGGAGGAAAGACCATCGGGCTCAACATTAATTTGCCGTTTGAGCAGTTTCCGAATCCCTATATCACGCCTTCGCTGAACTTCGAGTTCCACTACTTCTTCATGCGCAAGTTCTGGTTCGCCTATCTGGCGAAGGCGCTGGTAATTTTCCCGGGAGGTTTCGGCACGCTCGACGAACTATTTGAAATTCTGACCCTTGCCCAAACCGAGAAGCTCGCCAAAAAAATTGTGGTCGTGATTTACGGCAGCGAGTATTGGAAAAAAATTATTAATTTCCAGGCCATGGTGGATGTGGGCACGATCTCGCCGCAGGATCTTGAACTGTTCAAGATCTCGGATTCTCCGGAAGAGAGCTTCGAGTTCCTCAAGGAAGGCCTGACGAAGTACCATCTCGGGCCGCAGCAACCGAAGCGTGGCGGGGATGCGGCGATTCCGGAGATTGCGAAGACGCGGCCCTAAGAATTTTGGTGGTGAATGTCGCGTCACGCCGCGGCATCTCTTCAACGGACTTAGTGGCGTCCGCCTTACAAAACTGAACTTCATCGTGTCTGTTCGCGTATAAGCTTCTTTCCAGCGCTTGCTTTCGGAGGCAAAATAACATGACCCTAACCAAGGCCGAGGGCATTCTTGGCTTGCTGATTCTTTTCTGTGCTTGTGCGATCGCGCAACCACCGACAGCCAACCAGATGCCAGTCGGTACTTCAGGTTCCGGCGGCCGCCCAACCCAGCGCGCACTTCGATGTCACCGCCGCGACCAATGCCTATCTCGCGCAGATTCCCGCCGACAAGACGGCCCGCTCCGACGCCTATTTCGAAGGCGGTTACTGGATGATCCTTTGGGATTTTCTCTACGGCGCAGTAGTTGCGCTGCTGCTGTTGAATACGCGCTGGTCGGCCGGAATGCGCGATCTCGCCGAGCGCGTGACGCGCTTCAAGCCAGTGCAGACCTTCCTGTACTGGGTGGAATACCTGATTGTGACGAGCATTCTTACTTTTCCGCTCACGGTTTATGAGGACTATTTTCGCGAGCACAAATATGGATTGGCGACGCAGACCTTCAGCCCGTGGATGGGCGACCAACTCAAAAATCTTGGCGTGAACCTGGTGCTGGGCGGATTGCTCGTAATGTTGTTGTTCGGCGTCGTGCGGCGGCTGTCGCGCACCTGGTGGATCTGGGGCGCCGCGGTGACGTTCGTATTCATGGTTTTTGTGGTGCTGATCTCCCCCGTCTACATCGTCCCCATCTTCAACAAAGTCACGCGCCTCAACGATCCGAAGATCGTCGACCCGATTCTGAGCATGGCGCGCGCCAATGGCATCCCCGCCAAAGATGTGTATGAGATCGATGCTTCGCGCCAGACCACGCGCATGAGCGCCAACGTCAGCGGCATTGGCAATACCATGCGGATCACGCTCAACGACAACCTGCTGCGCCGTGCGTCACCGGAAGAAATTCAGGCTGTGATGGGACACGAGATGGGCCACTACGTCATGAATCACATCTACAAACTCCTCACATTTTTCCTGATTGTGATTGTGGTGGCCTTTGGCTGCCTGCGCTGGTCGCTCGACTGGGCGCTCAGGCGCTGGGGAGAGAAATGGCAGATACGCGGTATTGGAGATACGGCTGTGCTCCCGCTGGTGCTGTTGCTGGCCTCGGTGTTTGGCTTCGTGACTACTCCCTTCACGAATACCTTTGGACGCACGACTGAGTACGAAGCCGATATGTATGGCCTGAACGCCAGCCGGCAGCCCGATGGCTTTGCGCAGGCGGCGATCCATCTGGGCGAATATCGGAAGATGAGCCCGGGGCCAGTTGAGGAGTGGATCTTCTTCGATCATCCCAGCGGCCGCAATCGCATTTACGCCGCGATGCGCTGGAAAGCGGAGAATCTGAATCTGTTTGTTCCGCCTTGCGCCAGCGCGTATGGAGTGGCGGCCTCAGCGGCTGCGTGCGAAACGGACACGACCGGCACCGACGCGAACACGACGGACAAGAGCAGGATGGATTCGACCGGGACCGATTCAACCAGAAAATGAAGGCGGCGATAGGGTAGTCTGACAGTGGATGACGAATCGCTGCCTCGTCTACTACATCACCGACCGGAGCCAGTTCCCGGGCGACGAGAGTTCACGCCGCCGCATGCTGCTCGACAAGATTGCCGAGGCTGCGCGCGCTGGCGTGGACTACATCCAACTGCGCGAAAAAGATTTGAGCGCTCGCGACCTGGAAAGACTTGCGGGCGAGGCGGTTCGCATCATTGGCGAAGAGAGAGGCCGCCCGGACCACGAATCGCGAACCGCGACTCGCCTTCTGATTAATTCACGCACTGACGTTGCGCTCGCGGCAGGAGCGGACGGCGTGCACCTGCGTTCCGACGACATACCGGTTTCCCTTGTACGATCCATCTGGGGCGAAGTGCGCGCTCAACATTCGCGGACTGAAGTTCAAAGCCCACTCATCGCCGTCTCCTGCCATAGCAAAGCTGATGTAGAGCGCGCCGAATCCGAGGGCGCCGACTTCGCCGTGTTCGCGCCAGTCTTCGAGAAAAAGGACGCGCCTGGGATCCAACCGAAAAGCTGGGCTGAGTTGCGCGAAGCGTGTACGGCGACGATTCGTGTACTCGCCCTGGGAGGAGTGACGCTGGCGAATGCCGCGCCGTGCCTGGCCGCTGGAGCCGCGGGCATCGCGGGAATTCGTCTTTTTCAGGAGAATAAAATCGAAGAAGTTGTCCACGCACTGCGGCGGATCTGATCGATGGGAACGTAAACCTATGGATGGTGGCGCAATCTCGATGCGTGTGGCAGGCGACGAAATCAGCCTGGTGCTGGCGCGCATTCCGGCAGGATGGTTTCTGATGGGATGCGACGCAGGCCAGGATAGCGAAAAGCCCGTGCATCGCGTGTGGGTCGATGAATTTCGGCTGGCGGCATACCAGGTTACGAATGCCGAATATGCGCGCTTCGTGCGTGCCAGTGGGGCGGTCGCGCCGCCGTTCTCGGGAGATCCTAACCTTAATCAAAACGAGCAGCCCGTCGTGGGAGTGTCGTGGTCTGAGGCAAGTCGATACTGTGAGTGGTTGACCGGGGAGACCGGCAGAAAATTTCGCCTGCCGACCGAGGCGGAATGGGAGCGAGCAGCAAGAGGGGGCTGCGAGGGCGCGCTATTTCCGTGGGGAGATGCGCCTCCGCAGTCGCTGCCTGGATATGCCGAGCGCTGCGCCCATTATTGGAAAACTGGCCCGGAGCCGGTAGGCCACGGCGAAGCCAACGGATACGGCCTCTACAACATGTGCGAAAACGTGCACGAGTGGTGCAGTGACTGGTATTCGGCCGGCTACTATGCCGTCTCGCCGGAACGCAATCCGCGTGGACCAGAAACGGGCGACCGGCGTGCCTCTCGAGGAGGATCGTGGCGTCACCATGTCAAGATGTCGCGTTGCGCCGCGCGATCGAGCATTCCGCCCGAGTTTCACTATGCGGACTACGGGTTCAGGGTGGCATGCGAAAAATGAAGTCAAAAGTCAGAAGTCAAATTGAAGAAGTAGAATCAAATAGAAAAGTTTTTTACTTCGGCAATTTGACTTCTGACTTTTGACTTCCGGTGAGCGATCGAGGAACACCCATGGATCTAGCTACCCACTATCTCGACGAAATCAAACGGCAAATGCGCGGTCACAAGCGCATGGCGGAATCCGCCATGGCGCAGCTCGAAGACCAGGACTTCTTCACGACCATCGATCCCGAATCGAATTCGATTGCCGTTCTTGCCAGGCACATTGCCGGCAACGCACGCTCGCGCTTCACCGACTTTCTTACCACCGACGGCGAGAAGCCGGACCGCTTTCGCGATCGCGAATTCGAACTTACGGGGGAGACTTCGCGGGAAGGCGTGCTGCGCTGGTGGGAGGAAGGATGGGCCATCGTTTTCGCCACGCTCGACTCGCTCAAACCGGAAGACCTGAACCGTACGGTGACGATCCGTCAGGAGCCGCACACGGTATTGCAGGCGCTCAGCCGCGCCCTCGCCCACTACGCGCAGCACATCGGGCAGATGGTTTTCCTCGCCAAGCATCTGCGCTCGGCGCAGTGGAAGACGCTGAGCATTCCGCGGGGAAAATCGGAAGAATTCAAAACGGCCAACCCGAAGGGAGTCAGCCGGGGCGCCCATGACGCGAACCGCTGATCATCATGGCCCTCAGACCGCTCCCCTCTCTTTCAATACCCTAAATGCCATTCTGGTTGGTAAACTTTTCGTAGCCGCGGAGGGATGTGTGAGCGGTTGAAACAGTCGGTCTTGAAAACCGATGTACCCGAAAGGGTACCGGGGGTTCGAATCCCTCTCCCTCCGCCAGCCTTCTAGAAGCCGCGTCTTCACAGTGGGGAAATGCGCACCTCGAATATTTGCCCGAAATTTGACCGCTCTAAGGGCGTAGTTCCGCCGGAATCCACCCTGTATGGCAAACAGACGTGTGCGCGTAGTGCGGGGCATCAATGATAAAGGCGTCTGGAAATTGGTGAATCCTGAAAGGCGGTCCAAAACACTGGCGATCCGCGAATGTATCATTTGTTTCTCTATCAACGACGCATCTCGACTTTGCCTTGACAGTGCGCGCGAACATCTCTACATTTAGCTGGTTGATCTACATTTTTACTTAGGGAAACATTCATTTCTTTTGTGGAATTCTCCATGCATGGGTCACAATTTCCTCGAAACACTTCTCTGTGGCATTCTGCCATTCGCTTCGCAGCAGGAGCCGTTCTACTGGCAGCCGTGGCCTTCCCGGCTGCCAGCCAGAAACTGCAACCGCAGCCGCTCGCTCCTCAGCCTGCGACTGCTGCGAAGATTGCGCAAGGGTACCCAACCCGCTCACCCGAACTCACCCGCACCGACCTCGAAGCCTTTCTCGATGGCTTCGTCCCTTATGCATTGAAGAACGGCGACATTGCCGGCATGACGCTGGCTGTCGTAAAGGACGGCCAAGTCTTGCTCGAGAAAGGCTATGGCTACGCCGACGTCAAAACGAAGCGGCCGATGGATCCGGAGATGACACTGATTCGCGCCGGTTCGACCTCCAAGCTTTTCACCTGGACATCGGTGATGCAATTAGTCGAGCAGGGAAAAATCGATCTCGACCGCAACGTTAATGACTATCTCGACTTCAAGGTGATCAGCAGCTTCTCGAAGCCGATCACCATGCGCAACCTGATGACGCATCGTGGAGGCTTTGAAGAGGGACTCAAATCGATTTTGCTGTTCGATCCGAAAAAAGCCATCACAACCGAGCAATACCTGAAAGAACACCAACCTCCCACTCTGTTTCCGCCGGGCGAAGTTCCTGCCTACTCCAATTACGGTGCGGCACTCGCCGGCTATATCGTGCAGCGTGTGTCAGGGGAGCCGTTCGAGAGCTATGTCGAACAGCACATCTACTCGCCTGTCGGGATGACGCGCTCGACCTTTCGGCAGCCCCTTCCCGAGCAGCTTAGGCCAGACCTCGCGCAGGGCTACATGACCGCGTTGGGCGCACCTCAGCCGTTTGAAATCATTACCACGGCCCCGGCAGGCAGCATGAGCACGACCGCGGACGACATGTCGAGGTTCATGATCGCGTATCTACAGGGCGGCCGTTATCAGGACCTCCAGATCCTGAAGCCGGAAACGGTTCGCCTGATGTATCAGCCCGCGGTGAAGCAAATTGACGATGTCAATGTGATGGCCTTAGGGTTCTTCGAGGAGAACCGGAATGGGCATCGCATTCGCGGTCACGGAGGCGACACCGAGGTCTTCCACACCGAGTGTGACCTGTTCGTCGATGACGGTGTGGGCATCTTCTTTTCGATGAACAGCCGCGGTGAAAACGACGCCGTTTACGGAGTTCGCCAGCGCTTGTTCGAAGCCTTTGCCGACCGCTACTTCCCCAATCGCGAGCAGCAGCCGATTTCTGAGGCGGCCGTTCCCAGCGCAAAACGGGATGCCCAGCTCATCGCCGGGCGCTATCAAAGCTCGCGTCGCGTCGAATCGGCATTCCTGAGCGTTCTTTATCTTCTCGGGCAGACCGTGATCAGCGCCAATGACGATGGCACTATAAACGTTCCCACCTTTCCGGAGACGAAACCGCAACGCTATCGCGAAGTAGCGCCGCGGTTGTGGAAGGAAGAAGGCGGTCAAGTGAAAGTTGCCATGACCGGACAAGGCAGCAACCAAACCATCTATAGCAGTGATGACCCAAGCTCGGTATTGCAGCCGGTGCCCGGGTGGCATTCTGCGCCATGGAACTTGACGTTACTCTCCAGCTCGATTCTGATCCTTCTGATCTCCGTGATCGCGTGGCCGTTCTCGGCGGTCGTGCGCAGGCATTACCGGCAGGCTGCACCTGCAGGAAAGAATCTTCTTGTAATTCGAGTTTTCCGCCTCGCAGCGATCATTGATCTCGTCTATCTCGTGGGATGGTTCGTTGTATTGCGGCCGATTCTGAACCACTCCCTGGATGGTTACAACGATAGCCTCGACCCGTATCTTCGGTTCCTGCAAGTCTTCGGTCTGGTTGTAATTGTCTGCGCACTCGCAGGCATCTGGGCAGTGCTTCAGAAGAGCCCAGGGTGGACGACGGCTGTTTGGCGAATTTTGAACGCCGTCGCATTGTGCGGCATCGTCTGGATCGCTGTTATCACCAAGCTGATCAGCTTCAGCCTGAATTACTGATCTGCTTCAAACCGTATCCTCGACCGTCATCCATTCCGCTTCAAACAGTGTCAGGCGTTTCGCGCGTTTCATGTCCGGGCGGCAGCGGGCTCTGACGCAATTTGGGGTGGCGCGGCGCACCTGAGGCCAATTGGAATGGCTGCATTCTTCCGTCCCTTGGGCGCGGAAAATCCATCTCCGGCTTGCTAGCCCTGGTAGAAGCGGAATCCGTGGCGCTGCTCCTCAGCGACATTCTTCATGATTTGCAGGGTCTTGGGGCGGCGGGTTTCCGCCATTGCGACCATAAGAACATTGAATAAGCACAGCGGAGCAGAATAGGAGACGCCAAACGACGTCGTGTCGACGGGCGTGATGAATGACTTATCCGAGAAGCGCGCCACCGGCGAAATAAAAGTATCGGTGATGCCGACGCAGTAGGCCCCAAGCTTGCGCGCCTGCTGGATGCCTTCAATGGTCATGCGAAGGCCCCGCCGAAAACTGACTGCAATGACCAAATCTCCTTTGCCTAGAGTGAGCACGAGGTGGGCCGCCTCGCCCGGCGAGGTGGCGGCATGAACTGGCAAACCCAGGATATTGAAATGGTAGCGCAGGTAATCTACCAGGCAAGCCGCCGCGTCTCCGCCCAGCAGCAAAATCCGGCGTGCTTTCCACAGACGGCGAGCGACCGTCTCCAGGCTTCTCAAGTCCACGCCATTGAGAACAGCCCGAAAATTCTTCAGTTCCTGGTTAAGGCCAGCCTTCATCAGCGAATTCACGCTCGAATCAGGGGCCGATCCGGCTGCCATCGTATCCAGAGACGTCGCCTCGACCACCGAAAGTTCGTGCAGATAATACTGAAATTCCTTATAGGTTGCGAAACCAAGTCCACGGGCGATGCGTACGGTAGTGGCCGGATCCGTGCCCAGTTCCCTGGCCATATCGCGCACGCTGAGCAGAACGAATCGGCGCGGGTCATCCAGAGCCGGCCGGATGATCTCGCGCCGGCGCGGACTTAGCTGGGACAACCGGTCGGCGGGACTTACTGCCCGTCGCGCTTCCCAGGGGCGGTTATTTTTATCAGCCATGGCGGCGCCGCCAATCTTAGCAAACTGATGTTCGGGAATCACGTAGAACGCAAAAAACACAGATCTACGCAGGCGAGAACAGATTTAAAAGTAACACTGTATCATATGTTTCTATGGCATATTGGTGCGCTAGCAATCGCGCCAGCGCATGCATTGACAACGGTGGGCACTTGGTCTAGACTGCACGCGTCAAAGACCGGCTAATTATAATGAAACGTTCGTATCAAACTGGCAGGTGTCTGTAGTTCGGCGACCTCTATGCGAATTGAACGGCTCGAAATGCGCGAGATCCACCTGCGCCTGAAGGCACCCTTCGAAACCAGCTTCGGCAAAATCGACAAGCGTCGCATCCTGCTGGTGGAGGCACATTGCGATGGCGTGTCAGGCTGGGGCGAAGTGACCACCGAAGATGGGCCATACTACAACTCCGAGTGCGTGGACACGGCATGGGTGATCTTTGGCCGCTTTATCGGTCCGCAACTTGTTGGAAAGGAAATTAACAGTGCGAGCGACGTGCCCGCAATGCTGCGCGCCATTCGTGGCAATGGCATGACTAAGGCAGCGGTGGAGAATGCTCTCTGGGACATCGAAGCTCAACAGAAGGGCGTGTCGCTGGCAAAGTTGCTGGGCGGCACGCAAGAACAAATTCCCTGTGGCGTCTCACTGGGAATACGCCCGACTATTGAAGAATTGCTGACGGCAATCGAAAAGGAACTCTCCGCCGGCTACCAGCGCATCAAGATCAAGATCAAGCCCGGCAAGGACGTGAAGAGTGTCGACGCGGTCCGCCAGCGGTTCGCCGGCATTCCACTGATGGTGGATGCCAATTCCGCTTACTGCCTGGATGACCTGGATCTGCTAAAGAGCCTCGACGCGTACCACCTTATGATGATCGAGCAGCCGCTCGGCTGGGACGAGATTTTTGAACACTCGATTTTGCAAGCGCAGATGGAAACGCCCATCTGCCTCGATGAATGCATCCTGAATCTCCGTGACGCGCGAGCGGCGATCGAAATGCGCGCCTGCCGCATCTTGAATATTAAGTTGGGCCGGGTAGGCGGCCATAGCGAAGCGCGTGACATCCAGGAGCTCTGCCGTGCAAAATCAGTGCCGGTGTGGTGCGGAGGCATGCTCGAATCAGGAATTGGACGCGCCCACAATATCGCGATGGCCGCCTTACCCGGCTTCGTGCTGCCTGGGGACGTTTCCGCCAGCCAACGCTATTGGGACGAAGATGTGATTGACCCGGAGGTGGAGATCACGCCGCACGGAACCATCCACGTACCGTCGGCACCGGGCTTGGGCTACAGAGCACGCCGCAAAAGAATCGAGCACCTCACCGTGCGCGAGCAGAGCTTTTCCGCTAATTTAAGTAGCGTGGTTGCCCAGCCCCTGGCGTGAACGCCCAGGCGTACTTGCCTTCTCGCTGCCCGAACAAAAGCTGCAGTTCTGGCTGATGCTGGCTCCCAAACATTCCCGCATAATCTACGCCCACGTGCGCAGACCGATGATCCCCCAGGGGGATTCCTGCGGAAGCGCGAATCACCATTCTCGATCCACTGCGCTTTCGGGGTCACGCTGAGGCGTATCTCGCGTCCAGCCGATAAATCGGTATCACATGTTTCACTCGATGTTATCGTCATCACAGATTGCCAAAACCGACTATTTGCTGCTCATAAACGATTATTTGCGCTTGACACCCCTACAACTGCGCCGTACAGTGTTTTCGACAAAAGAGCGCCATTTACTCCTGAATGAAACATGCATTTCATTCAGGCAAGCCAGAATATTTGAGGAGCAATTTGCCATGAAACAGCTTGCGCGTTGTCCGCTTGCCTTCGTCGCCATTCTCGTGGTTCTCGGCCTGAGTGGCGTTTCGCTGGGGCAGACTGCCGGCACAGGGGCCATCGCCGGTACTGTTACCGATCCCAGCGGCGCCGTGATTCCCGATGCCACGGTGAAGGCCATCGACGCCGCCACCGGCGAGGTCCGAAGCGCCGTTTCCGCCGCGAACGGAACTTATCTGGTGCCGCTTTTGAATCCGGGCACCTACCGCGTGCAAGTCAAAAAGACCGGATTCAAGGAGACGGTCAGCGCCAGCGTTCGCGTCCACGTTACGGAAACGGCTGGGGTCAATCTGCGGCTCGAAATCGGCAGCACGAACGAGACGGTAACTGTCACTGGCGCGCAGGAGTTGTTGAAGACGGAAGATGCCACCCTGGGCCAAGTGGTAGATCAAAAAGAAATGGAAAGCCTGCCGCTGGTTACCCGGAACTACACGCAGATTTTGGGGCTGTCGGCGGGGGTTTCGGCCGAGGTCTTCAACGCCGCCGAGATTGGCCGTGGCGGACTGAACGACGGCATCTCGTCGGGCGGCAGCAACTGGGTGGACAACAATTACCAGATGAACGGGGTCGAGATTAACGACCGGGAAGCCAGCGGCTATTACAGCGGCGGCACGGCCATTCCCAACCCGGACAGTATTCAAGAGTTCAAGGTGCAGACCAGCCAGTACGACGCCTCCTCGGGGCGCAACTCCGGTGCCAACGTTGACGTGGTGACCAAAGGCGGCACCAACCAGTGGCACGGCAGCGCCTGGGAATATTTCCGCAACGAGGCGATGAATGCCAACACCTTTTTCAATAACGAGACCAGTCAGCCGCGCGGGCGGTTGCGGCAAAACCAGTTCGGTTTCGCGCTGGGCGGTCCCATCAAGAAGGACAAGCTGCTGTTCTTCACGTCCTATCAAGGCACTCGCCAGCAGAATGGCATTGACACGAACTGCTCCAGCAGCGCAATCCTGCCGTTACTGACGAGCGACCGCTCGGCCACCGGGTTGGAGGCTGCGGTCGGCGCGAGCACGGTTTGGGGCGGCGTTGACTTCTTAGGCGTGCCGGTAACGAGTGTCAGTTCGCAGTCACTGGCGCTATTTCAATTCAAACTGCCGAACGGCCAGTACCTGATTCCGGATCCTCAGATCATCAAGAATGTCACGATCGTGAATCCACTTTCAGGGGTGCCGTCTACCGGCCCCGCAGGCTTCTCCAGCTTCAGCCAACCCTGCACGTACAACGAGGACCAGTTCATTACTAATCTGGATTGGCTGCAGAGCCAGAAGAGCAGCTTCCAGGGGCGCTTCTTCTTTTCGAATAGCAACTCCGTTGAGACGCTAACCAATGCGGGCGCCAGCACTCCGGTTCTTCCCGGTTCGCCGCAGACCAATCCCCTGAATTACCGGAATTTCTCCCTGACTCACACTTACATTTTCACGAACCATCTGGTAAACCAGGCGGAGATTGCCTTCCATCGGACCTATGCCACGGCCACGCCACAACCCGCGTTCACGTGGTCGGATCTTGGCGTCACTGCCCCGAGCTTTGACAACGCCGATCCCTATCTTGAAGTATTTGGCGGCATGATCGCGGGCGGCGGCCAGATCGTCGGTTTTGTGCAGAACACATTTATCGTCCAGGACACGCTTTCCTGGACGCACGGGCGCCAGAATATCCGCCTTGGCGCCAGTGTCGACCGGGGCCAGATCAATGACACGGGTTTTACCCTCCAATCAGAGGCAATATTTCTCGATTTCCCCAGCCTACTGCAGGGCGTGGGGCTGCCTTTGACTCCCTATGAGACCGCTGACCTGCCCGGATTGACGGCGCGCGGGTGGCGGACGTGGACCATCGGCGGCTTCGTGCAGGACGACATCAAGCTGACCTCGCGTCTGACGATCAACCTGGGTCTCCGCTATGAGCATCTGGGTGATCCCGGTGATCACTTGGGCCGGAACTCAACCATCGATCCCTCGCTCCTTAATCCCAATCCTCCTGCTGCGGGCAGCTTGGCAGGGTTTGTGGTCTCAAGTAATTATCCGGGCACACCGCCAGCAGGTGTGGTCAGCAGTGGCAACCGTTTTGGCATCAAGGGCGAAGGACAGAACACCATCAACCCGCGCATTGGGTTTGCCTGGGCCCTACCGAACAGCGACCGCGCCGTGTTGCGCGGCGGCTACGGCATCTATCACCAGACGATCACCGGTCAACCCTTTTTCCAGGAGATCGCAGATCAGCCCTTCGCGGTGGAGCGCATCACCGTGAACCCCCCGGGCGGCTTTGCCAGTCCATTTCCGGGCGATCCGGGTGCGTTCCCGCAATGGATTCCTTACATTCCGACCACCAATCCCCTCCAACTCCTGTCGCCCTACTTTTTGGACCGGAGCCTGCGCCCGCCAACTATGCAGAAATACAGTTTGACGCTGCAGACTCAGATCGCTAAGGACTTGGCGCTGGAGGTGGGCTATTCGGGCGGGCGCTACACTCACCTGCTGCTAGCCATAGATCCAAACCAGGCTGCCTTGGCGAGCGTCGCAAATCCCATCCGGGGCGAGACTACCAGCACCCTGGAGAACATACAGTTGCGGGTGCCTTACGAGGGATTCAGTTCATCGTCAATGACCCAGCTTGGCTCGTTTGGCTCGGGCTGGTACAACGGGCTGCAAGTCAGCCTCAACAAGCGGTTCAGTCACGGTTTGCAGTTCCTGGCTTCTTACACCTGGGCGCGCGATCTTACAAATGTAATCGGGGGAGTTGGGGGTCCCTATGCCTTTACCTCGGGTCTTCTTTACGGTGACCAGACTAACGCGCGCCGGGATTATGGGCCAGATAACTTCGTTCGCCCACAGCGATTCGTCTTCAGCGCCGTGTACGACCTGCCCGGTCCAAACGACCGCCATTCGGCGCTCGGCTATGCCTTGGCTGGGTGGAAGCTTTCCGGAGTGGCTACGATCCAATCGGGACAGCTCCTCACGCCGTACAATGGTGCGCCTGCCTCCAACATTTACGGTGTGCTAACGGATTTTGCTAATTTCACTCCTGGATGCGCCCTCGCCACCAGTGGCTCGACGTTTACGCGGGTGACCAACCGCTGGATCAACGCCAGTTGTGAGGCGCCTTATCCGGCAGTGGGCCCAATTGATCCGAACTACGGATTCGCGCCCACCGGCTTCGGGAATGGTGGGGTAGGAGTGGTGGTCGGTCCTGGGCAATCCGATACCGATCTCTCGCTGAACAAGCTGTTCCCATTGAGCAGGGCGCATGAGGCGATGAACCTCGAATTCCGCACCGATGCTTTCAATGTCTTCAATCATCCGATCTTTAGCAACCCGGATGTCACGGTTACCGACGCAAGTTTTGGACAGATTACAACGCTGGCCTCTAATCCCCGAGTGCTCCAGTTGTCGCTCAGGTTCAGCTTCTGAGTAAGGTGAACATTTAGGTGTCAATGGCGATGTGCCAAACTTGGCGATGCGGCCGCGACTCTTGCGGTCTGCCAGATGTACGTAGAGTTTTTCTTAGGGGGAAGAGGGAAGAGTCATGATCTTTAATTTAATCGTTCAAGATCTTCACGGGCGCGGACGGCGCCTGCTCAGCTGCGCCGGACTATTGCTTCTGGTGCTCACACTCTGCCTGGGAACGCTCGCCGAGGCACCGCGTTCAGGGAATCCGGAGAAGAAGGCCCTGTCTGTTGCCACAACCGGCGTCCCAGCACAACCCGCGGGTGCGCCCGAAATGACAGCCGCCGACGTTTCGGCCTTTCTCGACGGCATCATGCCCGAGCAACTCGCCCGGGAAGACATCGCGGGCGCCGTCGTCCTCGTGATCAAAGATGGCAAGGTCCTGTTTACCAAGGGCTACGGTTACGCCGATGTCGCCAAAAAGATCCCGGTGACTCCAGATGGCACGCTGTTCCGTCCCGGCTCCGTCTCGAAGCTCTTTACCTGGACAGCGGTAATGCAACTCGTGGAACAGGGCAAGCTCGATCTTGATCGCGACGTGAACGATTATCTCGATTTCAAAATCCCGGCGACTTATCCGAAGCCCATTACTTTGCGCAACATCATGACCCACACCCCCGGCTTTCAGGAAACAGTCAAGGATATGTGGCTGAGCGACCCGAAGGAGTTGGTGCCCATCGGTGATTACGTCAAGGCACACATTCCGGCGCGCATTTTTCCGCCGGGTGTTACTCCCGCCTATTCCAACTATGCCACCACGGTCGCGGGTTACATCGTGGAACGGGTTTCAGGGGAACGTTTCGACGATTACATCGAACACCATATCCTCGCCCCCCTTGGAATGCTGCACTCGACATTCGGCGAGCCGCTCCCGGATGCTCTCAAGCCGATGATGTCGTGCGGCTATACGGTAGCCTCCGAGCCCGCGAAACCGTTTGAAGTCATCGAACCTGCGCCCGCCGGCAGCTCTTCCATGACGGCGATGGATATCTCCCATTTCATGCTTGCCCACCTGCAGGACGGCAAGTATGAGAATGCCCAGATTCTGCGGCCGGAGACTGTCCGATTGATGCACACGCGCTCGTTTGTCAACCTGCCGGAAATGAACGGTTTCGCGCTCGGTTTCTATGAAGAAAGCCGCAACGGGCATCGCATCATCGGACATGCCGGCGACACGCTTTACTTCCATAGCGATCTGCACCTTATTCCCGACGTGGGGGTGGGCTTCTTCGTTTCTTACAACAGCCGGGGTAAGGCCGAAATCAGCCCCCGCGACGCGCTCTGGCATCAATTCCTCGACCGTTATTTCCCCTATCAGCCTCCCCCTGGCATAGCCGTTGCCAATGCGGCCCAGGACGTCCAAGACGTCTCCGGAAGTTACATCGTCAGCCGCCGCATGGAGACCGATATGCTGGCTGTTTTCACGCCACTCGGAGAGCTTAAGGTTTCTCCTGGCAAAGACAACACCATCGTTCCAGACGCGATGAAGGATTTGAATGGCAAGCCAAAACATTTCAAGGAAATTGGTCCGCTTCTTTTCCGCGAAGTCGACGGACAGGCCAAGCTGGCATTCAAGCGCGATGATTCCGGCAACTTAGTCATGGTGATCGACTATCCGTTCATGATTTTCCAGCAAGCTTCATGGTACCGCTCGGGAACCTTCAACTTGGCCGCTCTCATCGGAGCGCTGTCGGTGTTTGTGCTCACCCTGGTGCTCTGGCCGATTGGGTATTTCGTTCGACGCCATTATGGCCAACCGTTGAGCCTCAAACCGCCGCTCGGAAAGCTGCGCACATGGACTCGGGTGGTGTGTGCGGTCGACATCGTTTTCGTCGGTATCTTTGTCACGATCGTGCTTCTTTCCGAGAAGTATTTATCGATATTCAGCTCGCGGATGGATATCTGGTTCCACCTTCTTCAGTTGCTCGGAGCGGTCGGTATTATTGGTGGGCTGATCATCCTGTGGAATGCCATTGAATCCTGGCGTTATCAGGGGCGCGGCATATGGAGCAGGCTGGGAGACACATTAATAGTAGTCGCGGCCTTAGGTTTCACCTGGTTCGCGCTCTATTGGCACATGCTGCATTGGGACTTGAACTACTGAATCCCGAAGTCTGGCCGAATCGATCCGGCCGCACTATTTCCCGGCTGAGCTAAGTATCAAGGGGACACAATGGAAATTACGCGGAAGTCTTTTCTTAAAGGTGTGTTGGGAGCAGTAACCACTTGCGGATTCTTAGGCAGCGAGGGGGGGACCTTATTACTGGCTCAGGAGAAAGCTCGCGTTCCGGCAAAGGCGACAAAGATTCGCGATGTTGAAATCTACCCATTCACCCTTCGGCAGAACGTGGTGATCAAGATTGCCTTACCCACTCCGCTGTCAACCGACAACGTTTTTGTTCGTCTGCGCACCGAAGATGGCGTCACCGGCGTGGGCGAAGCGTCTCCCTACAGCGCGGTTACCAGCGAGACTCAGCAGACTGACGTCGCCTTCGGCCATACGCTCGCCGACCTGGTCCGCGGGCGAGACGCTTTCACCATTGCCAGGATCGTGGACGATATGGATGAAATGTCTCCCAACAATCCCAGCATCAAAGCCGCGTTCGAAATGGCCCTCTGGGATATCTGCGGCAAGATCGCCGGACAGCCCGTTTGCTGCCTGCTCGGTAAGTACCGCGACAGTTTCGATACCGACAAAACCATCTTTATCGATGCTCCCCCGGCGATGGGCGAGGCGGCTCAGAACGTTGTGCGCCAGGGATTTCGCACTATCAAGGTTAAAGTCGGAGAGTCTCCCGAGAAAGACATCGAGAGGCTACACGCGGTGCGCGAGGCCGTCGGCCCTGACATTGACCTCCGCATCGATGCCAACCAGGGATGGACTCCGGCGCAGTCGGTTCGCAGCCTACGGGGCATCGAGGCCTACCACATCCAGGCCTGTGAGCAGCCCGTGCCGTACTGGGACATGGATGGTCTCAGGTACGTACGCGACCACTCCTCCATTCCGATAATGGCGGACGAATCCGTGCACTCGCCTCACGATGCAATTGAGGCGGTGCGCAAAGATGCGGTCGATCTCATCAATATCAAACTCATGAAAACCGGAGGCATCCTCAACGCTGTGCGCATCGCGCAGGTCTCCTCCGCCGCCGGCATCCAGTGTATGCTCGGCTGCATGACCGAAACCAGCCTGGCATTAACTGCCGCAGCTCATGTGATCGCATCGCAAAAGAATCTCATCTACGCCGATTTGGATTCTTTCCTGTTCAACGCCAGCAATCCAATCATCGGAGGGATGGAAATCAGGCAAGGCACCGTCTATTTGCCCAACACACCCGGCCTCGGCCTCGACATCGATCCAGCATTCTTGAAGAAGCTGACGCCCGCCTAGTTGCTCTTGCGCACTTGAAGTTCCTGGGTGCCTGACTCATTCGTGATGTTCGCGGTTGCCAGTGGCCTGGCATTCTGGCGCGGCTGAGCTAGTAAATTCCCAGGGAAGAGCCTCGCTGTGCGTTGGTTGTAAGTAACATACTGCGCGCTAAACCGATTGAGCACGTTGTCCATAAGAAACTATTTCCTAAGGAACCTCAGTTCGCAAACAACACTGCCACATAAAACCAGCCGGCATCTAGTTTTTCCAGCCCACCCCCTGGTACTCCATGTAATCCGCGGTCTCCCAGCCGCGCCGCCAGTGTCACGCCCTCGAGGTATTCCATGACCAGGAAGTCAACGCCATCTTGACGGCCGATGTCGTACAGTGTGCAAATGTGAGGATGATTCAAGTTGGAGACAGATTTTGCCTCACGCTCGAAGCGCTGACGGCGGGTTGTGTCATCGGAGAAATGAGACGGAATGATCTTTATGGCAACAGTACGATCCAGCCGCGTATCCAGCGCACGATACACTTCGCCCATGCCTCCCGCGCCGAGGGCCGCAATAATTTCGTAGGGACCGAGCTTCGTGCCAGAGGTGAGGGCCATCTTGGCGCATAATTATAGTCTGCGCAGGACGCTGCAGGATGCAGCGATTGGATGTATGGTCGCCAAACAGGAAGCTATCCAGAAATACCAGTGCTGTATCGGATGCCCCCCACACTATCCCTTGTTCCCTTCTCGCCACCGGCCATGAAGAACGAACAGACAATGAAAAATACCCATCGGGGCGGTTTGGGAGAGGTTGCAGCAGCGCGGAGCCGTTCCCGCTGACATGGAATAAGAGGAATCCCCACGCGTCGATGTACGAAACGACTATCATGCGATTCCGGTTGCTGGTTGACAGCTGCATTCTGAGAGATAACGGGTGAGCGACATGATTTCGACAATGAATCCTAAACGTCAAAGAAGGTGCGGTTGACGGGTTGAGTCCGCAGCCAGCGTCAGCACGCGTGGTGACCCAACGAGATCCGCACCCGGGTCAATGAACTGGCTCGGGCTCGGCCCCCAAAGATGCCAGAACTTGCCGCGTAACACTCGATGACTGTATGGCGGTTTCACCATCACCTTGAGTGGCTAATAGCTGCACCCGGAGGCCGCACTTGGCGGGGACTTTGCTAACCGCCAGAGCCGCGACCTTACCCACGATCACCAGCGACGGAGAGGGGAGCAACTGCAGGTGGTGCAACTGGTCGATCGTGGTGAGATGCAGCCGCTGCTCGGCAGTCGATGCCTTGGCCACCACCAGGCAAGGTGTGTCGCGGCGCAATCCTGCACAGCTAAGCCGAGTCGCTAGCCGCTGATAATTTGTTCCGGGCATGTACACGACAATGGTCGTATCTGGAGCTGCCAGGCCACTCCAATCGGGTTCGGGAATGTCCGGAACACGATGAGCACTGACGAACACAACCTGCGCCGCCATACGCCGGTCAGTGAGTGGAACCTGGGCAATTGCCGCGGCTCCGAGCGCAGCTGTGATTCCAGGCACCACTTCAGTTTCGATTCCGGCCCGTTGCAGATGCTCAATCTCTCCCCCGCTCGGCCGAAAATAAGCGGATCCCCGGCCTTGAGTCTCACCACACAGTTTCCCGCGGCGGCGAAGCTCACGAGCATGGTATTGATCTGTTCCTGAGTGATGGCTTTGCTCCCGCATCGCTTGCCCACATTCACAACCATTACTCTGCTCGGGACGAGTTCCAGAATCTCGGGGGAAACGAGCGCATCGTGGAGCACAACATCGGCTTGGCGAAGCGCGCGCAATGCGCGCAGCGTCAAAAGATCGGGATCGCCCGGACCGGCTCCAACGAGATAGACTCTGCCCTTCATTTCACAGGCGCCTTGGTTGCCATGGGAATATCGGGTGATCGCCCACCTGTCTTTGCGTGATGTTGCCAATCTTCGAACCAGGAAATCTCTTGACCGCGCAAACTCCGAAACGATTCGAAGGCGGCCGCGCTTGCCTGCTCGTGTAGCATCCTTCTCCGCGAGTCTGGATCGAGGTCCGGCTCCGAAAATAGACGGCGACGCAGTTCGCCCAGTTCCTTTACCCACGGGGAATACTCCTGCCCGAATTGCTGTTCCAGTTCTAATCGGAGTCGCTGTGCCAGGGCCGGACTGTGCCCGGCGGTGGAGATTGCAAGTTGCAGCGGCCCCGTCCTTCACTGCATCCGTGGCATAAACGGTTTGTTTGCGGACCTTCTCGATGGCCAGGCGTTCAACAAAGTCATAAGTACGTTCCAGATAATTCGCATTTTCGCGGTAGTACTGGAAGAACAATCCGCAGCGTCGAGCGCCTGCTCGGTGGTTTCGACTGTGATCAGCAAGTCCGCCTTACGCACTCTTTTGCCCGCGGCGCCGCCCACAACAACCTGCCAGATGCCTTCCTGCCCTACCAGGCCGATGTCCTTCACGGTCGCTTCCGCACAATTTCGGGGACAACCCACAGCTCCCATCTTCAGCTTGTGCGGTGTGAAAAGATTCTCGAGCCTGCGCTCCAGTTCGATGCCCGCGCTGGTCGAGTCCTGCACACCAAAGCGGCAAAAATCGGTGCCCACGCACGTTTTCACCATGCGCACGCCTTTTGTATATGCCTGGCCGGAAGGCATTCCAAGGTCCGCCCAGATTTTTGGCAGGTCCTCTTTCTGTACACCCAGCAGATCAATGCGCTGGCTGCCTGTGATCTTCACCATCGGCACCTTGTATTTGTCGGCTACGTCGGCAATGCGCCGCAACTCGTCAGGCGAGGTCACGCCGCCCCGGATGCGGGGAACTACTGAGAACGTGCCATCTTTTTGTATGTTCGCGTGGACGCGGTCGTTGATGAATCGCGCGGAGCGGTCTTCCTCGTGGTCGCCACACCAGAGCATGTCCAGCATGTAACTCAAGGCCGGTTTGCACATCTCGCAGCCTTTCCCATTGCCGTAGATCTCCAGCACCTCTTGCACGGACTTCAATTGCTGGCTGCGCAGGATTTCGCGCAAATTGTCCTCGGAAAACGGAATGCATTTGCACATTGTCTTCTTAGCTTCTTCTTCGAAGTCCGGAACCACCGCCTTAAGCAGTTGCTGGCACAGTCCGGTACAGCTCCCGCAACCGGTGGAGGCCCGGGTGCATTCCTTGAGTTGCGCCAGCGTGTCTACGCATTTTTCGTGGATGGCGTGGATGATGGTGCCCTTGGTCACACCCATGCAGCCGCAGATGGTTTCCCGGTCTGACATCTGGGCCACATCGAGGCCGCCATCTTTGCCCGCCTCAGGGAACAAGAGCTGCCGCCGCAGTTTCGCCAGATCCGTGCCCGCGCGCAGCCACTCCATGTAGTGGTGGCTGTCAGACGTTTCACCCACCATGATGACGCCCGTTAATCTGTTGTCTTTGAGCGTAAGCTTCTTGTAAATGCCAAGCGACGGGTCTTCATAACGGATTACTTCTGACCCGTCCAACTTGTCATTGATATCTCCAGCGGAAAAAACATCCACCCCCATGATCTTCAGCTTGGACGCCAGTATGGTTCCCTGATACGTCGGGCCCTTATTGCCGGTGATGGTGGCGGCCAATACTTTGCCCTGCTCCAGCAGTGGCGCAACCAGACCGTAGCAGACTCCTTTGTGCTGCACGCATTCCCCAACCGCAAAAATGTCGGGATGCGAGGTTTCCATGTAATCGTTCACTACGATGCCGCGCTTGGTTTCGAGGCCTGCTTTGTGCCCAAGGTCGACGCTCGGGCGGATGCCTGCAGCGATCACAACCAAATCCGCAGGAATGCTGCGGCCGCCTTTGAATTGAACGCCTTCTACCTTGCCGTTGCCGAGGATCGCGGTAGTGGAGAGACCCAAGAGCACCGTTATGGACCGGCGTTGGTCTCCACGAAGTGGAAAGGCATGAAAGCGCAGGACGCAATGACCAAGACGCATCCGAAGCCTGTTTGTGGGTGTTTGTGATAGTCATCGTCGCGATGGGGCCCTATCTCTACCCCGCATATGAAAGAGAGCAAGACATGGACGAAATCAATGGCAACACAATTGTTGCGGAGATTCCGATACGTTCCCCTAACAGGCTGCGGAAAAATGGACGTTGCGAGTTAGAATCTTTGGCGGTTGCGTAATTTTTTGACTGGGAGAAGGACTTTGGCTGCGTTCGCTGCTGGCCCTGAAGATCGTTTCCGGCCCAGGCAGCCCAACTTGGCGTTGGGTTACGTCGCTTGCAGAGCCAGATTCCGTAGGCGGACTAAATTATAGGCAGCTGCGGCAAAGGTGAAGACCCATCCGACCTTCAAGACCCCGCGATGCCGAACCTTCCGCAACAGCGCGATCGTCTTCAGCCAGCCGAAGCATTCTTCCACGCGTTTCCTCTTCCTCTGACTGATGGCATATCCGGCGTGCTGCGTCGTACGAGCATCGATGGCGCTCCCACCGGGTCGCTCCAGGTTCTGCGCCACGTGCGGCGTGACCTTTAAGTTTCTGCACTCGGCCACGAAATCCGCCGTGTCATATCCCTTGTCGCCGCCCACGGTTACTTGTTTCGTTCCCGGAATCTGTTCCAGCATCACCAGCGCCGCATCGCGCTCCGCCGTTCCGTTGGCCTCGAACACCTCGGTGTTGACGATCAGCCCGTGGCGGTTCTCCACCAGCAGATTCCCGTTGTAACTCAGCTTGGCTTCCTTGCCCTTGCCTTTGCGTGCCATCTTCGCATCCGGGTCCGTCTTCGATGCGTGCGTCTGGTTCGACCGCTTCTCCCCGTGGAAGTCCACTGTCGCATTGCCGGGATCGTCCGGCGGAACGTCGTTCTTCGCATCTCTGCGTTGATAACTCTTCACACTCGCCCACGCTTCCAGTAACGTTCCATCCACCGTGAAGTGTTCCTCCGAGAGCAAACCCCGCTCACGCGCCTGCTGCAGCACGGCTTGGAAGAAGGCTTCGGCAATGTCCCCAGCGAGCAGCCGCTCCCGGTTCTTGGTGAACACGGTCACATCCCAGATGGCATCGTCCATGTTCAAGCCCACGAACCAGCGGAACAGAAGGTTATAGTCGAGCTGTTCCATCAACAGTCGTTCGCTGCGCACCGTGTACAACGCTTGCAGCAGAAGCGCTCGCAACAACTTCTCCGGCGCAATCGAAGGCCGCCCCGTTTTGGCGTAAAGCTTGTGGAATCGTGGTTGCAAATCCCGCAATGCCTCATCGGTCATGACACGAAGAGGACGCAGCGGGTGGTCTTGCGGTACTCGCTGCTCTGGGCTTACGTAGCTGAACACATCCAACTGCTGCTCGTCTTGTCCTCGCATACCTTCTTCTTATCAGGTTGTGCTGTGGAAACAAGACAGTTTTTAGGTACTCCCCCGCTGCAAAACGAGTTTTTCCGCAGCCTGCTAAGGCGCGCCGCATCTTTGATCGTTACGAACTTCGAGGTTGTGGCGCGGGAGTGGATTTTACGTTCAAGTGCGGATTCGACTCCTTCCGCGCTCACCATTTTCAGGCATTTAGGTATTATGCATTTCAGTTAATAGCAGCTGTTTGTTGGCAACAAGGGTGCTGTTCCTGCACCGGGTAAACTCGTATGCCGGTTTCCACGCCTTCACCTCACTGGATCTTGCCGGCGGCAAGCAGATCGAGCGCATATCGCAAACTTGCGTCGGTATCGCCGCCATACTTTGAGAAGACTGAGTAAGTAGTCTCAAAGTCTGGATGGTACACGTTTGCTTTGGGATCATGGGGCATGAATAATTGCATACCGTTCGAGATCAGTCCTTTAATCCCCGACTCGGGCAGAACATACTCCGTTCCTTCCATGAATGCATTGGGCGATTGCGCGGACGGCACTCCGACTACAGTCGCACCCATCTGGTGGAGCAGGAACATAGCCTGGAAGGCCGCGCTGAATGTTCCCGGGTCGCAAAGAACGATGACCTTCGCGGGCCTGTACAAAGGCTTTCCGTGCAGAGCCTCGAGCGGCTTGCTCCAGGCGAGCCCGCGTTCGTTCCACTCGGCAAACTTCTTTTCACGCTTTTGCTCGGCGGTTCCTGGTTCATTGCCGCTGGTGAATTCGTAATCGCCAACTTCGAATTGAGGATCTTTCTTGCGCTCCTCCTCAATGGTGGAATGATACTTCTCCAGGTAAAGAGGCGACTTTACTTGTACGAACTCGGCGTCATCCTTGCGTCCGAAGTAAGCGTCGCCGTAGATCTCATAAAAAAAAGGCACAATCACCGGAGTCGAGCCGCCACCGTTACCCCGTAAATCGATGATCAGGTTCCGGGTGTTGCGCCGCTTCATTTCCTCGACGATTTGTGTAGCAGGCTCCGTTAGTGATGGTACTCCCTGTATTGCGGACTCCAGATCGGTGGGCATCTCCTTCTTATGCGTTTTGTAATAGTCATGGAGCATTTCCGGCAGGTTGCCCACGTGATACCCCTTCATTATTTCGTAACTCTCACGTGGAACCATGCTGGCAACGCGAAAATATGCTGTGCGATTATCGTCGAGAAAGGAGTAATAATATGGTTGGTCGGGGTGGGAGATGCCCGCCCATTGCGCCGGCGCATCGGACCACTTTTCCGGATTCTCCGGATGATCGCCATCCCACTTGATCGTACGCTCCACTTTGCTTCCATTGGCGTCTTCGAGGGTGTAGCGCACACCCTGCGAACGGTCAAGATCGGGGATCAGATTACTTAGCATATTGAAACTGCGTAACGCGAGCGTCAGACCGTAGTAAGTGCCGTACTCATTTTCCGTGGAGAGCTCCGACAACATGCGGTTCATCAGTTCCGGAACCGTATGTCCGTTGACCGCCACGACTTTGTCGCCTCGCGTGCCCTTCAATTCCTGGAGATCGGACGATGTGATAACCAAGGCATCGGAGGTGATTCCGAACTGAACCGCTAAGCGGGGCGAGGAATCCTGCCAGCGCGATCGATTTCCACGGATCCGCGTATGCCCATCTCTGAGGGGTGCCAGAGAATTCTCCCGAGTCGCTCCGTAAGTTCGGGAACCGACAAACCATTCGCGGGAAGATCGCGCACCAGTTTCTCCGCTGTCCTTTTGAACTCGACCTTACCCCCAAGGTTCGTATATGGGTCGGGATGGGTGGATTCCAAGAGCGAGAGAAATGTCTTCGTGTCCTTGAAAGCCTGGTCGTGCGTAAGATGTTTGGGGGCATCCTCGTCGGTGGCCAAGACTGCGGAGCAAAGCCCCAACAGCAGCAGGCTAAGCGTTAGCAGCAATGTTATTCGGATGTATAGTTTCATCTGATCGTACGACTCCAGGTCGGTGCTGCCCTAAGGAAGTCTGCATCCGCATCCTGCAACTTTCGGATGGCCTATATCGACGGCAGGGCCTCGACCATCTTGTCGATGTCCTCCCGCGTGTTGTAGAAATGGGGCGCGACCCGGATTTTACCGAGCCGCGTAGAGACAATGATGTCGAGCGAGGCCAGGTGAAGGCAGATTTTCTCTGCAGAACAGGGCTTGCCTTCGAAGACGACAATGGCAGAATGTTCTGCAGCTCTTCGAGAATTGATTACCCGGTAACCCCGTTCCTCCAGATTGCGAGTGAGGTATTGGTTCAACGACAGAAGATATCGCTCGATTTTATCTGGGCCAGCGGTAAGAAAAAGCTCGATCGCTTGTCCCAATCCGCAAATACCCACCTCATTCAAAGTCCCTCCCTCAAAACGGACAGCGCCGTCCCTGAAGTCGAGGTCATGGATCAAATAATCGTGATAATCCTTGACAGCGGTCCAGCCTACGACGGTAGGTGAGACTTTCTCCAAAGCGCGGTCGGATACATAAAGCAATCCAACACCTTTCGGTCCAAGAAGGAACTTATGAGCGCTCGCGCCGAACGCGTCCACGTAATCCCGTTCCACATCCAGTTGCAACGCCCCGAGGCCCTGCACAGCATCGACTACGTGAAGAATGTTCCGATCACGGCAGAATCGGCCAATCCGCCTGATGTCGAGTCGTTGACCCGTGCCGAACTGAACCCAGCTTATGGCCACAATCCGCGTATGCTCGTCGACTAATGACAAAAGTTCGTCCGTGTCAACCAAACCGTCGCGATCGGGTTGAAGGCGTAACTCGACACCGCTCGCAGCCAGTCGCGACCACGGATAAATGTTGGCAGGGAATTCCGCCGCAGCGCTGACAATGTTGTCGCCAGCCTGCCACTTCATTCCATTGGCGATGACCGACAGCGTCTCGGAGGTATTGCGCAGGAAAGCGATCTGATGAGGTTGTGCATTTACGAGGCGGGCGGCGGCACTTCGCGCCAGCGCCGTGGTATGCTCCCACTCCTCGAACTTCCGGTCCGCAAACTGGCTGACGCCGTCGAGCATCGCGATCATGGAATCATGCACGGGCGTTGATAACGGCGATACGCTCGCGTGGTTCAAATAAACATAGCGTTGCGTAATGGGGAAGAGCTGGCGATATTGCGCGGCCAGCTCTTCTAAGGAAGGACACTCGCGTAAGTTCGACTTTTCAGTCACGGCAGTATGAAGAGGAGAGATCGATTGTATGCAACATACGTTGCACACAGACTCTATAGCAATTATAGTTTTCTGTCAAGGATTTGCATATGGTCCGAATAGAGAAAATCATAGAAGATGTCAACAATCGTTGCAATGCAAAGTCGCTTGTTGAGCTACTGCCGCATCCACCGTTATGCCAACCTTCATTTTGCCGCCGGCGGCAATTGACTGACCACCTTGCCGTTCTGATCGAGGAAGCGAATTGCCGGCGAGCCGTCCGTGGCTACTTCGATGACGATACGATCGTGGCCATCCGAATCTTTAAGTTTCAAGGCCACGGATTTGTCATGACTGCGTCCGAGGGACAGCCGAGCGTGAGGTGCTGGATGCGATTCGGTAAACTTTGCGATTTCGGCCTTTTTGCTGTTCAGGTGGAAGGCTCTTGATCCGATCGGTAAGAGAAATTAAATCGCCAATCGGATAATCCGGTCGATCCACCATGGTTAGAGTCGAGGCGCGCTGATCACCTTCCTGCTGGGCATCAACGCTAAAGACCTGATCCTGTTCGTAGGCGTCGAAACTCAGATGGCCATAACTGCTGACCTTGCCACTCTTGTCTTTGTCGCCGCCAAAGATCAGCCCCCCGTTTTCGGTTCCTTCATCATTCAGGAAAAGCACGCCAGCCGTCTTGCGATCGGGATGGGGATGTTCCTGGCCTTTGAGAAATATGCCAGGAAACAGCGTTTTGTCAGAGATGACCATGCGTAAAGTGCCGTCCGGCTCTACGATGTTGATACGCTGCACAGTAATTTCTTTAAAGTCTGTCTTATTCCTTCTCGACCGCGAAGCCCCCCAGAATGGTGGTCGCAAAGGCAACCGTCAGAATCGCCGAGTAGATCGCAAGAAACCGTTGACTTCCAAAGAAATTCTTCACTGAATCCTCCGACGGGTTCGATAAATGGAACATGTAGACCACTCTGTGCCTGTACAGTTGTGTAAGGCCAGTTACAAGCGAGCGCGGACAAAGCGATCGGTCTCGGGAAACGGCATGGCCGGGAGCGTGGACCAGCATCTGACGATGGGATCGCCCGTATTCACCGCCTTGTAGTTCCACACCAGCATCGCAAGTCCGGGCTTCTCCGCTCGAACACTCTCGACCGTTCGGCCGAAAACGTCTAATACCTCGGCGACTTCCTGACCTGCTGAAACCTTGTCTCCGACGGCCACTTTCAGCCGAAGCAGCCCGCACGCGAGGCTCGAGTGTTGTGCCAATCCGTTGCAACCACGCGAGGCCCGAAAACTTGTGGTTCGCCATCGATCATGCCGAGGTAGCGCATCACGTTGCGCGCACCCTCGACATGCACCTGAATATCTGCTTCCTCCAGGCTGCCATTCCCTCCAGCTTCAGCGAGAATCGAGACCACACCCTTTGTGAGCCGCCGCATGCGCGACGAAGCCGGGCGAGGGTGGCAATGTCGTTCCCGGTGGCGCGAGACAGAACACCTGGGGAGTAAAGATCCGAGCCAGCGCCTCTCCCTGGCGGTCGAGTTTGTCATTTCCAGTCAAGCTGTAGCCCGCGAAAGCCAGCAGCATTTCCCCGAAGTCCCCGGCGTGAAAGTCGATGTGATATTGAGCCTTGGTGATCACTTCGTCAAAGAGCGCGCGCGCAAGAATCGCCGAGATAGAGCCCTCACCTCCAGGAGCAATCTTGTTGAGATTGATGCCGTCGAGAGGCGAGATGAAAGGAGAGCGTGTGGCGAACATGTGCAGATTGACGATCGGCACCGCGATCACGGAGCCGCGTAGCTCAGCCGGCTGTAATTCATTAGTAAGTCGCATCACCGCCGCGATCGAAGCATATTCGGTGGCATGCACGCCCGCCGTCAGACAGAGAGTCGGGCCATCGTGGAGCTCCATTGATGATGACGAGCGGAATTTGGACGGGGCCGGTCGCAGTTTCGCCGACGTCCAGAAAACCGCGAGCCACCTGGCCGCGTTCAGCGCTGACCGAACCGATCCTGATCGCAGTTCTTTCTTTCACGGGCATGGCGATCTCCTTGGCTTGTGGATCAGGAGGTCAGGGCTCGCATCGCCTGCGCTAGCCGCCTGACACCCTCTACGATCTCCTCCGGAGTCGCATGGCTGTAGCAGAGCCGGATATTGTTTTTTGGCGCACCCGCTCCCTTTGGTCCCGGCCCGGCGAAAAACTTGCTGCCCGGAATGATTCCGACTTTTTCCTCGAAGAGCGCGATCCGTCAATTTGTCCGCGTCGACGTTCGTGGGCAGCGTTACCCAAAGATAATAGCCGCCATGGGGAACCACGAAGGACGCCCCGGGTATTTGCTGCCGAAGCGCAGTCACCATCGCATCGCGATGTGCGCGGTAAGTGTCTTGTACGCGTTTCGTATGTTCTGCCAGATGGTTTCCTTTGGCAAATTCAAGGATGATCCGTTGCGTAAGTGGACAAGAACCCAAATCCGATTTCAACTGCGCAAGCCGCGCCACCATCTCCTGGGAAGTCACAATCCATCCGATTCGCAGGCCGGGTGCAACCAGCTTTGAAAAAGTGCCGAGAACAAATACCGTGTCCCCGCGATCGAAGGCCTTGATCATGGGCTCCTGTTCTCCTTCGAAACGCACTCGACGGTACGGGCTGTCCTCAACAATGTAAATCCCGTTTGCGTCAGCCAGGTCAACCAGGGCCTGGCGGCGCTGGCGCGACATGGTTACCCCGGCGGGATTGTGATAATCGGGAACGTTGTAGATCAGCTTCGGCAACGGCTGCCCGGCGCGAGACTCGCCGCTTTAATGTCTCTGCAAGTTCCTCGACCACCATACCGTTGGAATCCTGCGATACTTCAACAAAATTCGCTCCAAACGTCTTGAAAATTGGAATGCAGGTAAAGTACGTGGGCGCGGTCACAACTACCGTATCTCCCTCATCCAGCAGCAGCCGGGAGATCAAGTCCAGACCGTGTTTCGCGCCGTTCACGATAAGAATATTGTCGGCAGAAACATCCGCGCCATTTTCCTTCATGTACTCGGCAATCCACTCGCGCATTTCGGGCAGTCCCAGGGTGGGCCCATATTGAAGCGTTTCAGACCGGTGATCGTTCAATGGCGATGCGCGCCTCTTCGGTCAGGTCCGGAAAGACCCCCGGGAAGCCATGGCCGGAGCCAAGTGAAATTACATCGTGGGATTCCAAGGGTGGGAGGGTAGGGATCAGTCGCGCCGCGCGCTGCGACAGTTGTACTCGCGTTGCCGCCATTTCGGTTGTCATCTAATCACCTCTTAACTCGCAGATAATCCGTCCGCTTTGGGCGGAGTATGGGATAAAACAGGATTCGACCGTGCAACGACCGAGCGTGCAACGAACGTTGCATATAACACGTTATTCCGGCACGGAGGGAGCGTGTCAAGACTTGCCTTACTCGGTGGAATATTTGTACACGTTCCCGTGACGCACGGTTACTCGAACCCGCTCCAGCGCGGTGACATCTTTCAACGGATTGCCCGAGACGACAATGATGTCAGCAAACTGTCCGGGTTGCAGCACCCCGGTATTGCCGCCGATCCCCATAAGTTCGGCACCAACTCGCGTGGATGTCAGAATTGCCTCTACCGGTGTCATGCCGGCGGCGACAAAGGTTTCCATCTGTTTCGCTGGCGTGATCTGCCAGTCGAAGCCGCCAATATCCGTGCCAAAGGCAATCTTGACGCCAGCACGCATGGCTCGAACCAGGGTCTCCTTTCCGATCTGGAATTGTTTTTCGATTTCAGCGCTGTGGCGGCGCTCGGCACTGTATTGCAGGTCCCACAAGGTGGGAACGTAATAGATCCCGCGCTGTTTCATCTCCGCCAATTGCTCATTCGTGATAGAAACACCATGCTCGATGGTATCTACGCCTGCCTGCAACGCAAGTTGCACTCCTTCAACGCTTCTCGCATGGCATGCGACCCTGTGTTTTTCGCGGTGTGCCTCGTCCACAATTGCCTTGGCCTCTTCCACCGTGAACGTGGGAATCCCATGAAGCGTATTGCCCTCGATATAGGGGTCACGATCCGCATACATCTTGATCCAGTCGACGCCGTAGCTGATCTGTTCGCGAACGGCCTTGCGAGAAGCTTCCACCCCATCCACCACTTGAACTCCGTGGGGCAGCATCGGCTCTAATTCCGGGGCATAGCCTTCCAGTGGGTAAGCGCCCGTAACATCCAGCGCACGTCCGGCAACCTGCATAGTGGGGCCAGGAATAATTCCAGCTTCGATCGCGTTTCTCAGATCCACATCGGCGTAGCCCGCTCCCTCAGTTTCAAGATCGCGCAACGTCGTGAACCCGTGTTCAAGCGCCAGCGCCGCGGAACGAACGGCGCGAATGGTGCGAAACGCCACGGATTGCTTTAGTAACTGTTCGTCATAAGTCGGGGAGATTGTGTCCTGCTGCAAAAACACATGAGTATGAACGTCGATCAGTCCCGGCATGCACGTTCCGCTCACATCGAGAACTGAAGGTCCGCGGGGTGCCGGTTGCCCAGACGTAACGCTCTTGATGCGCTGCCCAACGATCACAATCGTCACGTTCGATTGCATGGCGTCCGAACGGCCATCCCACATCTGTGCGCAATGCAGCACACTTTCAGTGGAAAGTTTCAGAGGAAGACAACGCAATGGACGGCGTAAACAGAATGACCAAAACGAAAAACATTTGGCCGAATCTCACGTTTAAGCACGGGAACCGCCTTCCAAAAGTTATTCGAAAATCCTCATACGAACACGAAAGCTCAATCATCTGGTATCGCTCTCGGTAAAGTGAAACGGCAAGAACGTCTAGTAATTCCACGAGGAGCTATCGTCTCCCGCCGGCGTGTTCGTTTTCACATAGGCGGCCATTCGCTGTACCATCTCCGCCCATGTGAACGCGTGCCACCCGTGTCCTTTCATGGGGCGGCCAAATGTGAATTCCGCTTCGTAGTGCGGCGCCTCAGTCTTCTTAAGGAAAGTTTGGTAATCGTAGACCGCCAGGTTCAAGTAATAATTATCCATGTCCCCACAAAAGAAATGGAGCTTGCCCACGATTTTCGGGCCCAGTGTACTCCAGTTCCGGTTGCTGTATTCGAGTAAGTCATAACCGTGGTCGCGCATATAGCTGGCGACCGAGCGATCGATTTGGCCCGTTACCTTATCCCACAGAGGAACAGGATATCCATCCGGCCCGATTGGGCCATAGATCGCCTCCCACGCTTCGAGTTGAAAGCCGGAGCGCCCGTGACTTCCTAATACCGCTTCAAACTGGCTCAAGTCGCGAAGCGTGAACGTAACCTGACCTTCTGTCGTCCGCTGCATCGGGCGCACGGCTGTGGTGAATGGCCCCGAAGGGATGGAAAATGCGTTGGCATCGTCGTAGATATTCACCAACTGGTAATGGCGAAAAGAGATTGGGTCTGGCTGCAAATCCCAGACTCCACCGAAGAAGTCCGGATGATAAAGCTGCAACTGCGAGAGTCTGCCAGCCTCCGGTGGATGCGCCCTCCACTAATCGGGCATATGGCTTGCCAATCATCCGGAAGTGCGATTCCAGGTACGGGATCACTTCCTCGATCATGGCATCGCCGTATGGGCCCTGATTCACCGAATTCACGGAATAGGAATCAGGAAAGAATGGAGTCTGCTGCTGAAAAGATACCGCGATCATTCGGGGAAAATGATCCGCGGTCCAGGACTGGTAGAACTGGTAACCGCTTTCCAGGCCGCGCGCCTCCTTTTGCTGCTCAGTGGGCGGAGGCCCGGGCTTCGGATCGAATGTAAACGGCACTTCGTGCCCCATCGTATAAACAGTGGGATAACGAGCCTCCGGGTGTTCCGCGTAGCCCTTGGGAAGCAGTACGGTCGCATTGATGTAGATCGGATGGCCCCAGAATGCCGACAATTTTTCGCTGCGAATGCGAACGTGTTTCACCCATTCCGTATCGGCCGGAGTTTCGGCGGCCGGGATCACATGGTCGATGGTTATGTTGAATTGCCCGCTCGACCCGAGATGAACCTGTTGTACGCTGCTATAAAGATTTCCCGCCGCGTTGTTGAAGAACTCCTGTTTGCCATCATTCAGATGAACCCAAATCGTGTGGCCATCGGAACGGTGAACCTGGGTGTAAACGTTGATTATGGCTTGAGCAAAATAATCCCCGGCCGGCAGATCGCTGAGAGATTTTGGATAGCCGAGAGCTGTCGCATCTATGGTTGCAGGCTGACCCGGCTGAAGATGTTCGATATCCACACCAAAGATAGCGGAGCCGGTAGGCGATACGGTAAGTCTTGGCTCCGGACTCGCCTTCGACTGCGAGGACCAGGATCAGCCGACCGGTGATCGGGCCGGCGGTAGTGGCGCTCGAATATGAAATCTGAAAACTGGGAACGCCGCCTGGCCTTTTCCTGCGCGGCAGACGCGTTGACGGCGACCAGGACGAGAAGCAAGAGAACAAAGGCACGAAACACGCCGTCCAGCTTCCATGAAAAGGAATGCGGACTGTTGCAATGCCTGCTGCGCGTAATGTTTCGTCATAATCTCGATCCACTCCTTCAGGAAAGCGTCAATCGCCTTTAGCCGATGATGGCAACGATTGTTGCATAGCCGGTGGCGGAACGACAACAATTTCGAGCTTGCCTTCAAATCGAGGGCAATGCCATGCCAGTATAGAACCGATTGCCGACATGCTGTAATCCGCAACGCCCGTTGCAACCAATTTATTTCGAGTCAAACTCTGCCATTATTTCCGTTAAATTTGCGCGTTGACAAAATCTGCCTGGCAAGTCCATAATTTGGCCCAATCCCGGTTGGTTGCTGGATTCGTGTAGTATGCAATGAATGTTGCACACAGGATTGTTGTCAGAGGAGACCTCATGACCCGTACATGGCTGCCGGCACTTTTGATATTGACCGTATTCCTGCTCCCTGCCGCTGGACAGAATGCATCGACAGGTGCAATCAGTGGTGTCGTCACCGACGCGACCGGGGCTTTGGTTTCCAATGCGCAGGTCACTGTAACGAACACCGACACGGGGGATAAGCGCACCACCGTGTCGCATTCGAATGGAAGTTTTCTCGCGCCGCTGCTTGCGCCTGGCAAGTACAGCGTCCAGGTCAGCGCCCCCGGCTTCAAGAACTGGATCACAACAGGCGTGACGGTGGTTGTATCCGAAACGGCGGCTGTCACGGTCGGCCTTCAGGTGGGCGCGACGAGTGAAACTGTGACGGTAACGGGCGCTACTTCGCAGGTCCAGACGGAGTCGGCCGAATTGGGCACTGTGACCGACAGCCGGATGATCAGCACCCTTCCTCTGGCGGCACGGAATTATTTGCAGATCATCGGCTTGAATCCCGGCGTATCGGCAGAACTCACCGATGCCGGCGATCTGGGGAAGGGTGGCAGCAGCCTGGCGACCGGAGGCGCTGGATTTTCCGCCAGCGGCGCGGTGACCAACGATAACAATTTCCAGATGAATGGTGTTCCGGTAAACGACAACTTCAGCGCGGGAGAATTCTCGGGCGGCATCCCGATCCCCAACCCGGACACGCTGGAAGAATTCAAGGTCGTGACCACGCCCTATGACGCCTCCAGCGGGCGCAATGGCGGCACCAGCGTTGACATTATTACGAAGACCGGCTCGAACGATTTGCACGGGTCACTCTTTGAGTATTTTCGCAATGACGACATGAACGCGAATCTGTGGTTTTTGAATCACACCAACCAGCCCAGGGCCGTCGAAAAGCAAAACCAATTTGGCGGCACCATCGGCGGACACCTTATTAAGGACAAGCTGCTTTATTTTGGATCCTATCAGGGGACTCGACAGCGAAATGGCATTTCCGGCAGTTGCGCCTACGACGGCCTTGTTGCCTGCGCTGACTAACGATCGTTCTCCTGCTGGATTGGGCGCAGTTTTTGGCGGACAACGCGGATACATTCAGAATCTAATTCAGGAACTGACGGGGGGACCGCCCGTCGGACCTGCCGTCGCATCGGACGGGTCCAACATTAATCCGGTCGCGCTGACGCTGCTACAGAAGAAGCTGCCCAATGGCCAATACCTTATTCCCACGCCCCAGATAATTACTCCCGGTCCTTATTCTGACACGCAGGGAAGCGCTACCTTCAGCGTTCCGTGTCCCTACACCGAAGACCAGTACATGGCGAACGGGGACTATATTCAAAACAACAAAAGCAGCTTCCAATTTCGCTATTTCATGGCGAACAGCAATGACGCAATGACACTTCCTTCGGCCCGGCCGTCCGGCGCGGGAGTACCCGGTTTCCCATTCGCGAATACGGTGAACTTCAAGACTGCCTCGGTCACCCACACTTACACGTTCAGCCCGACGCTGATGAACCAGGCCGAGATCGGTTTCAATCGGAGCTACGACACCCTCCATCAAGGCGAGCAATTCTCCTATTCCGGTATCGGCTCGACCGTGCCTGATTTCGTCAACAACATTCCCGGCATCGGAATCGCAGGCATAGGCCTGGGGGGAAATGCGGAAAACACGATCGAGGTCCAAAACACCTATCTCGCGCAGGATTCGTTGGCATGGACCCATGGCCGTCATAGCCTTCGCTTTGGCGGCGATTATTCGCGCAGTCAGGTCAACTCAGCATATCTTCAGGACCTTGGCGGAATCTATTACCTGACATTTCCGGACTTCTTGCTAGGCCTGGATGCGACCGACAATGGCACGGCCGCATATGGCCTTCCTTACAGTAATGAATACCTGGATGAGGAAGTCCCGGGCAATCTTTCACGCTATTACCGCTATTATGATGCTGCGGGGTTTATACAGGACGATTTCAAGGTCACGCCGCGGTTGACCGTGAACGCTGGCCTTCGCTTTGAACATCTCGGCGACTTCAGTGAGGCCCGTGGAATCAATACCGGGGTCGATTTGACGCTCCTCAACCCGAATCCCCCAGCGGGAGGGACGCTGCAGGGCTATGTTGTTCCATCAAATTATCCGGGAACGCCGCCGGACGGCGTGACGAGGCTCGACAATAATACCGGGATCAAAGGTCGAGGGCAGAATGCTGTTGAACCACGCGTCGGGTTCGCCTGGCAGCTTCCCAATATGGAGGGCAGGGTCGTGCTCCGCGGTGGCTATGGCATGTATCGCAGCCGCCTCGGCGCAAATGGCCTGACGCAAAATATAGCCTCTCCGCCATTCGCCTCCCTCGTATATGCCATAGGCCCCGATAATGCTCCTGCCACTCTCCAGAATCCGCTTTGGCAGCCAATCCCATCTTTTCCGTCTTGGCCGGCCGCTGCTTATAGTCCTGGCACTACGCAGTCCTTCAATGGCCTCGACCAGAATATTCGCCCTCCGGTTTCTCAGCACTACAGCCTCGACCTTCAAACCCAGGTAGCAAAGGATTTTGTCTTTGATATCGCCTACGGCGGAGCGCGCTTCACGCGGCTATGGGACTCGAACCAGGTCAATCAGGCCGCGTTAGCCAGTCCCACAAATCCTATTCGCGGCGAAACAACCAATACGATAAATAACATTCCGTTGCGCGTTCCCTATGAGGGTTGGAGCAGCGGCGATCTGATCTTGATCGAATCGAATGGAGCAGCCTGGTATAACTCGCTGCAGGTCAGTATGAGCAAGAGGTTTAGTCACGGGCTTCAGTTCCAGGCGTCCTACACCTGGGCGCGAGACTTGACCGATGTCCCCGGTGTAGTGACGGGCGGCGGGTTTGGCGGCCTCATCTACGGCGATCAGCGTAATCTGAGGACCAATTATGGGCCTGATCCATTCATTCGACCACAGCGGTTCGTGGTGAGCTACATCTATGCGATCCCCTATCCCGGAAACATAGCATCTGTGCCGGGTCGAATTCTGGGGGGCTGGATGCTTGCTGGTGTGACGACCGCTCAATCGGGACACGAACTATTTGCCACCAATTCGAATCCACAAAATCTTTATGGCACGATCACCGATCGGCCGGACTACACGCCCGGCTGTGCCGTAAATAAATCCGGCTCGACTAGCAGTCGCATCAATGACTATTTCAATACCGGTTGTTTCTCTATTCCAATGCCGACTGGAGACGATGGAATCGCAACACCTTTTGGGAATGCTCCCATTGGCAACATTACTGGTCCCAATCAGTTTGTGAGCGACATGTCGCTTTCGAAGGCTATCCCGATGAGGTGGCCAAAGGAGGGCACTCAATTTACCTTCAAAGCGGATGTCTTCAATGTTTTCAATCACCCGGTATTCTCTGATCCCAGCACGGAGTTTGCTCCCGGCGGTGGGAAGGGAGTAATCGGGGCCACGGTTTCTAATCCGAGGGTAATTCAGCTCGCATTGAAGCTGGCGTTTTAGTTGCGGCGGAGTGGAGCGCGTGCAAATTTGTGAGTGGCGTCTTAACGTCTGTAAGATGTCTTATCATCGCGCTTATCAGAGGTGAGTTTACGACCATTGGTTTACATCATGATCGCATAAGAGTCTTGCTAGCTCTGGCCATCGTTTCTATTGTGCCGGCTGCGGCGCAGATCGACACTCACCTCCAGCCCACCGATCCCCAAGCTGTTCGATCGCTCGACAACGCCGCCGCGTCGGCGCTTCCAATCGACGATCTTTACTACACACGATCCATCGGAGGCTCCTCTTGGTCGCCGGACGGCAAAGATATCGTGTTGGCGACCAACCTCTCCGGGCGAATGAACCTGTGGAAGGTTAGTTCGTTCAGGGAGTTGGCCCATCCAGTTGGCGCAATCGAACGAGGCGATGCTCGACCCCACTTACTCACCCGACGGCAAGTGGATCGTCTACCAGCAAGATACAGGCGGGAATGAACTCTACGACCTTTATGCAATTTCCTCGGCTGGCGGAGTGCCCATCAATCTAACCAACACGCCGGAGATCCGCGAGAGTTCGCCTCAATTTTCACCGGATGGCAAGTCGATCGTATTGAATGCCAAGACTTCTAAATCCCCCAATACCAACGTCGAGGTGATGGACTGGCAAACTCGCGCTGTCCGGGCATTGACCGCAGAGACCACGCCGACTCACTTCTGGAACCGGATTTGCTGGAGCCATGATGGCCGATACGTTTTTGCGCTGCGAATGGAGAACAGCTTTGCCGACTCCGACGTTTACCGGATAGAGGTATCAACCGGCACCGCCGAGAATCTGACGCCGCATAAGGGCGCCGTCCGCATGGCCGCTTCGGCATTGTCTCCCAGCGACGACCGCCTGCTCGTCAGTTCGAATGAAGGAGTATCTCATTCCCGTGTCGGTGTAATGGATCTGAAGACACATAAGACAACCTGGATCACGAATGGCGACTGGGACGCCGAGCCGGGTGACTGGTCTCGGGACGGGCATGCCTTTACTTACAGCGTTGACCAGGATTCCAGAAGTGACGTTTATCTGGTGGATGCGAAGACCTTGCACACCGCTAAGCTGCGCGGGCTTGAAGGTCATGAATTCGCTGAATGCCAATCCGCAAGCCTTCTCGCCAGACAGCAAGAAATTGCTGGTGCTGCATGAGAGTTCGCGTCAGCCGTCCGATCTATGGTTGTACGATCTGGCCTCACAATCGGGAACGCAGTTGACATATTCCGCAATCGCGTCACTGGATCCGAATAACGTGCCGCCATCGCAGATTGTGCATTACAAGAGTTTCGACGGCACGGTGGTCAGCGCGGTGTTGTGGGTGCCCTTCAACCTGAAACGAGACGGCTCGAACCCGGCAGTCGTGATTGCGCATGGCGGACCGACAGGGCAGATGTCCGACGGCTGGAACCCGACAGCGGCCGCACTCGCCTCACGGGGATACATTTGCATCGCTCCCAATGTGCGGGGCTCGACCGGCTACGGCGTACCGTTTCAAAAAGCCAACTATCAAGACCTGGGCGGCGGGGATCTCCAGGACGAGGTCTATGCTACCGAGTTCCTGAAGCAGACTGGATATGTCGATGGCAAACGGATCGGCATCACGGGCGGCTCCTATGGTGGTTTCATGACCATGATGGCCGTAAGCAGGACACCCGACGTCTGGGCTGCCGGCGTGGCGCAATATGGCGTTGTGAACTGGAGAACGATGCTGCTACATGCCGACCCCTTCCTGCAGGAATATGTGAAAGGTCTTCTGGGGACCCCCGAGAAGGATTCGTCGGTCTACGACAAGACTTCTGTACTGGATTACGTTAAGGCGGAAAAAGCTCCTCTGTTGCTATTGCAAGGCGAGAACGACATTCGGGTTCCCAAAGAGGAAGCCGAGCAGATCGTTAGTATTCTGCGCGCGCAGGGCAATACGGTTGACGCTCATTATTATCCGCAGGAGGGCCATGGCTGGCGGAAGCGCGAGGACCAGATCGACGCACTTCATCGCACCGTTGCGTGGTTTGATCGTTATCTTAAAGCAGGAACGCAAGCAGCATCGCACGCTGGCGCCGGCCAGTGAACTTAGCCGCTGCAAGAAAGAAAAGAGAAGGCAGATGATGAAAATGACTATCAAAAAAGAGTTGCGCATCCTTAAGGCCTATGTCGGGATTTCATCGCTCATGATCGGCGTCCTGATCTTCTCTGCCGCCGAAACGAGCCACAAAGTGAAATTCGAGGAAATCGATGCCGAGCGCATCAACATCGTGGAGAACGGCAAACTGCGCCTCGCAATTTCCAACAATGAGCGTTCGCCCGGGCCGATTATAGGCGGCCACTACATGAAGACTCGTGAAGGCAAGCGTGGCGCCGGGTTTATCTTCTTCAACGATGAAGGCGACGAATGTGGAGGCATGACTTGGGAAGGGAAGAAGGAGAACGGCAAGATCAGCGCCAGCTCCAACCTCATGTTCGATCAGTACGATCAGGACCAGACCGTTGGGATCAGTTACCGGCAGTCTGGTGAGGATCGTTCCTCGGGCTTGCGCGTATGGGAGAGATCGCTAACGCCGATGGCGCCCTTTGCTAAGAAGGTTGAGGAAATCGAATTGCAGCCAGACGGACCCGAAAAGACAGAAGCCATGAAAAAGCTGCGCGAAGAGGCAATCGCAACTGGCATGGGCGGAGTTCCCAGGGTGTTTGTGGGCCGCGGAGCGAAGAATGAAGCGACCGTCACATTGTCCGACACGAAAGGGAAACCGCGCATCGTGATGTCCGTCGATGGATCGGACGTAGCGTCCCTGCAGTTCCTGGACGATCAGGGCAAGACCATTTACAGCCTGCCCGCCAAATCCATCAACCCCTAGCTTGCCAAGCTCCCGAACCAACACCTGCGCGGGGGATGGAAACTAAGGACTTTCTGTGTACCAACGGAAGCCGGTGCGCTGTTCTTGCGCAACCTTCTTGAGAACCGACACGTTACGGCTTCGGTGGACGTTGGCGCACGCAACCAGCACCGTATTCATGAACGCCATTCCCGACACATATGAGTCTGCATAGGATACATGCTCGGTTGACGTGACAAAGAAATGATCGGCAAGGCGAGCAAGTGGAGAAAGAAAAGTATCGCTGACGGCAACACAGAATGCGCCACTCTCGCGCGCCAATTTCAACCCCTCCACGGTCTGCTGTAGTCCCCGGCCATAACTGATCGCGACCACCACGTCTTTGCTGTTGACATGCCGCACCCGGTGCACGATCTCTCCCGGAGTGAGCGCCGCAACGGTGTTGAGGCCGAGCGTGCCAAGGTTGTAGTCCAGATACAGAGCCAGACTCCGAGACATGTCCCCCGCAAATATAAGAATGCGGCGGGCCGCATAAAGCTTGTTCGCAAGCGCAACTACGCGGGCTCGATCGAGGCCGCTCCGCAACTGCCTTAGGTTATCGATGTCGCGATCGATCGATTTTCCGACGAGCGCCTCAACACTGTTGCCATGATCGGGGCCATGCTCCAAGGCGTCCAATGCTGTGGAGAATGCAATCGACCGATCGTGGAGGTATTGCTGGAAGTCGTGGTAACGTTTGAAACCCATCGCCTGCACGGTGCGCAACAATGTCGCGGCGTCGATTTTCAGTTGTCGCGAAGCCGTTCGCAGACTGAGCAGAACATAGGTTCTCGGCTCGGCGAGGATGCGGCGCACGATCTCCTGCCGGCTGGGTGCAAGCCGGTCAATCATCGCTGCGGAGCCGTTCGCCGTCGATCCTGAGTGTCGTTTGCGAGTCATACGCTAAGTGTTACGCTTGCGGTCGTGGTTTTCCAGAAAAGATTCCATCTTTCAGCCTCGATGCCTGCCGCATGCCATCGTGAATACTAACAGCAATCATAACTGGGTCAAGTGCACACAAGAATTTATGCTACAAAAGGTTACTCAATTGGGTGCGTGGTCCGTTTCGCTGTTTTTCGCCAGAAATAATAGGGTATGAATCCCGACAGAATAAGGAGTAAACCAAAGGAGGATCGCACAGGCCGAGCCAGCCATAGTCCACCCGATATAGCAAAGGCGCCGATTACAAATAGAATAGGGGTGACCGGATAGCCCCATGTGAGATATGGACGCTTAAGCATTGGCTTGGTGCGACGCATACGCATCATCGCCAACACCGCCGTTCCGTAGAACATCCAGTTGGCAAACATCACAAGAGATGTAAGTTCTTCGAATGTTCCTGTGAGCGCGAGGACCGCGGCCATTCCGCATTGAAAGACCAGCGCATTGCCCGGAGTTCGAAATTGAGGATGGATGCGAGACGCGAAGCGGAAGAAAACACCGTCCCGCGCCATTGCATAATCCACTCGAGCCCCGCTCAGGATCGAAGAATTGAGCGTACCGAGAGCGGAAACCGCCAGGATCAGCGTGATCCACAACGCAGCATTTCGCCCCGCCAGACTCGCGAAGACTTCTGAAGCGGGATTCTGAGAAGAACTCAGCGTCTTGAGCGGCACGGCGAATAAGCATACCGCATTGAAAAGCAAGAATATGACTATTACAAAAAGAACACCACCTACAATGACGCGGCGAAAATTCCGTTCTGGGTCCTTCACCTCCGATCCGACGAGATTTAAATCATTCCAGCCGTCGTAAGCCCAGGCCGTTGCAGCAATGGCGGTCCAAAATCCAAAAAAGCTGCTGCCATGAGGAGAAGATCTGGTCCACAAATGGCTCAATTCCACGTGTCGTGGAATCTGCGATAAGCCGACAATAATAATGACAACAACGGAAATCACCTTGATCGCGGTTAGGGCCACCTGCAATCGCCCTCCTTGCCGGACTCCAAGGTAGTTAACAAAAGTAAGTAAGACCAGAATGGCGACGGTAGCGGCCTGGGCTAACGTCATTGAAATACCTTCACTATGTAGGCTGTATGGGATGAAAGAAAATCCTGGTAACGAGATTGGCTTGCCTAGTATTGGCCACAAGAATCCGCAAAAACGAAGGCATCCTGCTGCAATCGCAGCCGCAGATGCCGGCCGTGCGAGCATCGAATGGGTCCATCCAAACAAGAACCCCAATGGTTCGCCAAATCCATATCGAAGATATGCGTATTCCCCCCCAGCCTCCGGGATGGAGCTGCCCAGTTCCACATAGCACAGCGCTCCCAGCAGAGAGAGGACTCCACCCACGACCCAGGCAGAAAGAGCCAATGCAATACTTCCGGCATCCCCTGCCACTTCGCTTGGTTTCAGGAATATTCCTGTGCCGATCATCGTCCCGAGAACAATGGATGAAGCCGCGGCTGGACCGAGAGCCCGAACAAGACCTGCTTGCTCCTGCTCCTTAGATTGGTCGTCGGAACTGTCTCGCCCAGACGATACTTGAGATCCTTTTTTATCTCCAGTCATCATTGGTTCTCGGACAACATTCGCTGATCATACACGAGCCGGAGAGACCCGTAGAGGTTCTTCCAACGCCATTCGTCCTGATCCCTGGCGCAAAAACCAGCCATGCAACGTTTGTTGCGCATGCCGCCAGCACTCATAGAATGATTACCGGAGCGAACTGAAAAAGGACAGATCCTTCTCTAGCTGCACCTCCTTCGCGTATGTCCAGACCAGATGGCGGAAGCAAGCGACTTTGGGCACTGCTAAAACTCCGATTTCGGGCTACTATTGCAACTGCTTCCGTTCCTTCGTTGATTTCTTATAATGATAGGACTGCGAAGTCGCTCCTCACGGTGGCCTGCCGGTCGGGCATCATGAAATCAGGCCGGTAGGCGCGGTCAAAGGACCGGCTTCCGGAACAGCTTATGGACTTCGATCAACTCAGCACTTTCCTGGAAGTGGCGAAGCTAGGCAATTTCTCCCGAGCTGGAGAGAAGGTTTTTCGATCCCAGTCGGCCGTCAGTGCACAAATCCGCCTGCTTGAGCAGGACTACGGGGCAAAGTTGTTGGATCGCTCCGGCAAGAAAGTACGGCTTACTCCCGCCGGCGACGTTCTCTTTGAATATGGCGTTCGGCTGCTGGCGCTGCGCGACGAATCGTTGCGCGCGGTGGCTGACCAAGGCGTAACGCCGCGCGGTGTGCTGGCCATCGGCGCCAATGAGGCTACTTGCCTTTATGTTCTGCCTCGCGCTTTTGAAGAATATCGCCGACTTTATCCCGACGTCCAGATCAGTATTTACCGAAACTTCAGCCGGAAGATTCTGGAGAGAATTCAGGACGGGATGATCGACGTAGGCATCGTCACCCTGCCAGTCAAGCTTCCCCGGCTCGCAGTCGAACGGATCTTTCGCGACCGGTTGATGCTGGCGACGTCTCCGAGTAATCCGCTGGCGAAGCTGAAGTCGGTTCCGGTGAGCGTGGCAGCGGAGCAGCCGCTGATTTTTCCCAAGGCTGGTTACACGCGCCAGATCATGGACAAACTGTTTCGCCCCTACCAGTCGCAGCTGCGAATTGCCATGGAACTGCCAAGCATCGCGATGATCAAGACGTTCGTGGCATCCGGTCTCGGCGTTTCTTTGATCAGCGAAACCTTCACGCGCAGAGAGAGTCGTTCCGGTGAAATCCGCCTCGTGCCGCTAAAGGACGTTGAACTTTGGCGCGAACTCGGCATGGTTCACGATCGGCACCGCACGCTGCCCCGGGCTGCGGTCGCCTTCATCAAGTTGGTCCGAAGCGGGGTGCTCAAGCTGAATTCTCAATCGGGCGAAGACTCGCTGATTAGCGAACTGCGCGCGCAGACACTCGCAGCCGCTCTCATAGAAAAGATTTGGCGGGGCGCACTCACGACGCTAATGCCTGGGAGTTCGCAACGGATGATGTGACGGGTCGTGCGCTGGGCTCGGCTTTCAAGTATTCGTCCACGCAGGCTGCGGCTTTTCGTCCCTCGGCGATCGCCCATACCACGAGAGACTGGCCGCGCCGCATGTCGCCGGCGGCAAAAACGCCGGGAACGGTCGTCATATATTGGGCGTTCGTGGCCACATTTCCCCGCGGGTCGAGAGCCGCGCCCAACTGCTCGATCATCCCGTTACGCACTGGACCCAGAAAACCCATAGCGATTAAGACCAGCTCCGCATCGATGGTGAACTCAGTGCCAGGGATGGGCTCGAATCCTGGGCGGGGGCCCGACGCGCACAGCATGCAACTGTTTCACGTTGCCGTCCTGATCGCCCGTGAACTTTGTCGTCGCGATGCTCCAGTCGCGAATGCCGCCTTCCTCATGCGCGCCCTCGGTGCGCAGTTGCAGCGGCCAGAGTGGCCAAGGCGTCTGCGGGGAGCGCTCTGGTGGAGGCACAGGCATGATTTCGAACTGGTGCACGGATATAGCTTTTTGACGATGGACGGTTCCCAGGCAATCCGCGCCCGTATCGCCGCCGCCGATGATGACTACGCGTTTACCGGTTGCGAGAATTTCCGATGCCGGGTCGAGCGAATCGCCCAGGCAGCGCCTGTTTTGCTGGGGCAGAAATTCCATTGCGAAGTAAATGCCCTTCAATTCACGTCCGGGAACTTTGAGGTCACGTGGCTGTTCCGATCCACCAGCTAGAACAATTGCGTGAAATTTGTGTTGCAGGTCTTCGACTGCAATGTTGACCCCGACGTGGGCGTTGGTGACGAACTGCACACCTTCGGCGGACATCTGCTCGACGCGCCGGTCGATGATGTGTTTTTCCATCTTGAAATTCGGGATGCCGTAGCGCAACAAACCGCCAATGCGGTCGGCCTTTTCATAGACGGTCACTCCATGGCCGGCGCGGCGCAATTGTTGCGCGGCCGCCAGACCCGCGGGTCCTGAGCCGACTACCGCCACGCTCTTCCCGGTGCGTATTTTTGGCGGCTGGGGCCGAATCCAGCCTTCTTTGAATCCGCGCTCGACGATATTTTTTTCAATTTCGCGGATGGTCACCGGCGGCTCGTTGATGCCCAGCACGCAGGCGGCTTCGCAGGGCGCGGGGCAAATGCGCCCGGTGAATTCAGGAAAATTATTAGTGGCATGAAGCTGCCGCACGGCTTCTTTCCATCGGCCGCGATAAACGAGGTCGTTCCAGTCCGGGATGATGTTGTTAACGGGGCATCCAGTGTGGCAGAAGGGAACGCCGCAATCCATGCAACGGGCGCCCTGCCGGCGCAGTTTGTCTTCGGGAGAGTCGACGTATATCTCAAACCAGTCGTTCACGCGCTGCGTAACGGGCCGGCGCTGGGCATGCTCTGGCCCATACTCGATGAATCCGGTAGGTTTACCCATGCTGCACCTGTTCGGCCAGGGCAATTGCCGGCAGCGGCTGGCGGGCAATGTAGGGCTGGCTTGCGCGACTCACGCCGAGCACGCGCTTGAATTCGTGTGGGAACACTTTGATAAACCGCGGCAACATCTCCGGCCAATTGTCGAGAATCATCCGCGCCCTTGGGCTGCCGGTAAGTTCGGCGTGGCGGGCGACGAGATCCCGAACAAGTCGCACGTCTTCGGTCTCAATGACTGGCTCAAGATCGACGGACGCGAGGTTGCAGCGCTTCTTGGTGAAGTCCATCCGCTCGTCAAATACATAGGCGATGCCGCCGCTCATGCCCGCGGCAAAATTCCGGCCGCAAGGGCCCAGGACGAGGACCAAGCCGTTCGTCATATATTCGCAACCGTGATCGCCGACGCCTTCTACCACCGCGGTTGCGCCCGAATTACGCACCGCAAAACGCTCCCCAGCCATGCCATTGAAGAATGCCTCTCCGCCGGTTGCGCCGTAGAGCACGACATTGCCGATCAGAATATTTTCTTCGGCCGCAAATCCCGCCGTCCGCGGCGGATAAATGATCAACCGTCCCCCGGAAAGGCCTTTGCCGACGTAGTCGTTGGCATCGCCCTCCAAGGTCAGCGTGACACCTTTGGCCAGAAAAGCGCCCAGGCTCTGCCCGGCCGATCCGCTCAGATGAATCCGGATGGTTTCGTCCGGTAAGCCCTCGGAACCGTAGCGCCGGGCGATTTCGCCGCTTAGCATGGCGCCAACCGCGCGGTGGACATTGCGGACGGGGAAGCGCATTTCGACAGGGGTGAGGTTCTCCAAAGCAGGACTCGCTTGCTCAAGCAGTTGGTGATCGAGCGCCTGCTCCAATCCGTGATCCTGCGCCTGCACACAACGCCGAGCCACCCGCCCCGGAACCGGGGGATTGTAGAGAATCGCAGAGAGATCGATGCCGCGCGCCTTCCAGTGATCGACGGCGGGCTGCACGTCGAGCATATCGACGCGGCCCACCATTTCGTCGATGGTGCGGAAGCCCAGTTCTGCCATGTACTGGCGCACTTGCTCGGCAAGAAAAAAGAAAAAGTTGATGACATGCTCGGGCTGGCCCTGGAACTTCTTGCGCAGTTCAGGGTCCTGGGTGGCAATCCCCACGGAGCAAGTATTCAGATGGCACTTGCGCAGCATGATGCAGCCCATCGTAATCAGCGGCGTGGTGGCGAAACCGAATTCCTCGGCCCCCAGCAGCGCAGCGATCATTACATCGCGGCCGGTTTGCAGCTTCCCGTCGGTTTGCACGCGAACGCGTCCGCGCAGATCGTTGAGCAGCAAAACCTGTTGCGCTTCGGCGAGCCCGAGTTCCCAGGGCGTGCCCGCGTGCTTGATGGAACTCAGCGGAGATGCGCCCGTGCCTCCACTGTCGCCGCTGATGAGCACGACATCGGCGTGCGCTTTGGCCACACCGGCGGCTACCGTTCCCACGCCCACTTCCGCCACCAGCTTTACGGAAATGCGTGCCCGAGGATTGACGTTCTTCAAGTCGTAGATGAGCTGCGCCAGATCCTCAATCGAGTAGATGTCGTGATGGGGCGGCGGAGAAACCAGGCCAACTCCTGGAATCGAATGCCGCAAGCGTGCGATCACTTCATCCACTTTGTGCCCGGGAAGCTGGCCGCCCTCACCCGGCTTCGCGCCCTGCGCCATCTTGATCTGCAGTTCGTCGGCATTTACCAGATAGTTTGCGGTCACGCCAAAGCGCGCCGATGCCACCTGCTTGATGGCGGAGCGCCGGGAATCGCCGTTGGAGTCGGGAACGAAGCGCGCTTCATCCTCGCCGCCTTCGCCCGTGTTCGACTTTCCTCCGATCCGATTCATTGCGATGGCCAGCGTTTCATGCGCCTCTTTGCTGATCGAACCGAATGACATGGCGCCGGTCGTAAAGCGCTTCACAATTTCTTTCGCCGGTTCGACTTCTTCGATGGCGATCGGCTTCTCGGCCTTCTTGAGCTTCATCAGGCTGCGCAGAGTCGCGAGGTTGCTGCTCTGGTTGTCGATGAGTTCCGTGTATTCCTGAAAAGTCTTGAAGCTGGACTGGCGCACGGCATGCTGCAGTTTGGAGATGGTCAGCGGATTGAGCAAGTGATATTCGCCGTCGGTACGAAAGTGATAGCTGCCGCCGACGCTCAATTCAGGCTCGGATTCCGTCACGGGCCGGAAGGCATGCTGGTGTTTCATGAGCGCTTCGCGCGCCAGCACGTCGAGTCCGACGCCTTCAAGCTGCGAGGTGGTGCCTACGAAATACTTCTCGACCATCTCCTTGTTCAATCCGATGGCTTCGAATACCTGGGCTCCCCGGTAACTCTGCAGCGTCGAGATTCCCATCTTCGAGAACGTCTTCAGGAGTCCCTTGTTGATCGCCTTAATGAAATTCTTGGTCGCAACCTCCGCGCTCACGCCATCGGGCAAATAGTCCCCGGTGCGCGAGATCCTCCAGGGCTTCAAGCGCGAGATATGGATTGACCGCGCTGGCGCCATAGCCGATGAGTAAGGCAAAGTGCATTACCTCGCGCGGTTCGCCGGACTCCACGATGAGCGCGACGGAGGTGCGAGTCTCCTCCCGTACCAGCAAATTGTGCACCGCTGCCAACGCCAGCAGGCTGGGAATGGGAGCATAATGCTTGTCCACTCCGCGATCGGAGAGAATCAACAGCGTGTATCCCGACGTAACGGCCAGAGATGCGCGGCGGCAAAGGCTCGTCCAGGGCGCGCTCAAGGCCGGCTTCGCCATCGTCGGCTCGGAACAGCGCCGGCAAAGTAATCGCCAGTAAATCTCCGCTCGATACCCGGCGCAACTTTTCCAGATCGCGGTTCGTCAGGAGCGGATGCGGCAACCTCAGCGTGTGGCAATTCTCCGGCGTTTCCTCCAGAATGTTTCGCTCGACGCCGATGTAGCTGATCAGCGACATCACCATCTCTTCGCGGATCGGATCGATCGGCGGGTTGGTTACCTGCGCGAACAACTGCTTGAAATAGCTGAACAGGGACTGCGGCCGGTCCGAAAGACAGGCCAGCGGAGTGTCGGTTCCCATCGAACCCACGGGCTCTTCGCCTTTGCAGGCCATGGGTTCGAGAATCATTTTCAAGTCTTCGTCGGTGTAGCCGAATGCCCGCTCCCGGCACAGAACCGTGTCGTGGTTGGCGGCGTGAACGCGCGTAGGCTCCGGCAACTGATCCAGCGTGACCTGGTTTTGCTTTAGCCACGCGGCGTAAGGCTGTTGAAAGGATAGATGCTGTTTTATTTCCTGATCGGAAACAATGCGGCCTTCGACCGTATCGACCAGAAACATTTTTCCGGGCTGCAGACGGCCTTTGATCTTAACCTTCTCCGGTTCGAGTTCAAGCACTCCGGCCTCGGAAGCCATTACCACCAAATCGTCATGGGTCACGATGTATCGGCCGGGGCGCAGCCCGTTGCGATCAAGAGTGGCGCCGATCACGCGTCCATCGGTGAAGGCGATGACCGCCGGGCCATCCCACGGCTCCATGAGAGAGCAATGGTATTCGTAGAACGCGCGCTTCTCGGGGCGCATGTGCGGATTCCCCGCCCAGGCTTCAGGAATCAGCATGGCCATGACATGCGGCAGGCTGCGTCCAGACTGGAAAAGCAATTCCACCGCATTGTCAAAATTAGCCGAATCGCTGCCGCCGGGCGCGATGATGGGAAATAGCTTCTGGATGTCTTCGCCAAACAGCGTGGACTGGAGCAGCGACTGGCGGGCATGCATCCAGTTCACGTTGCCCCGCAATGTGTTGATCTCGCCGTTGTGAGCAACGTAGCGGTAAGGATGCGCCAGTTGCCAACTGGGAAATGTATTCGTCGAAAAACGCTGGTGAACCAGGCAGAGCGCGCTCGTCACCGCAGGATCGGAAAGCTCGCCATAGAAATTCGCGATCTGCGGAGCGAGCAACAAGCCCTTGTAGACGATGGTGCGCGCCGAGAGCGATGGAATATAAAAGGTCTCGCGGTCTTCGATGTCAGACGCGGCGACTTCGGACTCGGCGCGCTTGCGCACAATGTAGAGCTTTCGTTCGAAAGCGTTTTCATCCATGCCAGCGGGACGGTTCACGAATATCTGCTGAATATAGGGCTGTGAGCCGCGTGCGACGCGACCGATAGCAGAGGCGTTTACCGGCGTATCCCGCCAGCCGAGCACCGCCAGTCCCTCTTCGCGAAGGATGCGCTCGAGGATTCCTTCACACTGCAGGCGCTGATGTTTCTCCACCGGCAGGAATGTCATGCCCACGGCATAGGTCCCCATGCCGGGCAGTTTGATCCCAAGCTTGCCGCACTCGCGCGCGAAGAATTCGTGGGGAATCTGAATAAGGATGCCGGCGCCGTCACCGGTTTCAGGATCGCATCCACAGGCGCCCCGGTGGGTGAGGTTGATCAGTACCTCGATTCCCTTTTTGATGATGTCGTGACTCTTCTGGCCGCGCACGTTGGCGACGAATCCAATGCCACAAGCGTCGTGCTCGTGCGCAGGATCGTACAGACCCTGCGCTGGCGGCAGACCATTCGCGCGCTTTATTCGGGGCACTTCCATCGCAATAACGTTCACTTCCCGCTGTCATCGGGAAGAGATCCGGCCGCACACACCTCAGCTAGGTCGGCCAAAGCCGTAACTTCTTAAATTACAGTCTTCAGGGCTTGAAAGTACAACGCAGAATTTCGATACGTGGAATAGAAAACTTGGTGGGAAGATAGAAAGAATTCTATAACTGGTTCTGCACCAAGAAAAAGGTCCGCGAATAACCGCGGACCTCGGCACCGAAACAGGTTCAGACCTCTACGGAACATTCGCCAGGGCTGCGTCCAATCCGGCAATATCTGCCCCTAGATCTCGTCCATCGGTCCCCATGTTCTTGTAGGGACTGCCGGGCATGAGTTGGTAATTTCCGCCGTTGCTATTGTTGTACTGGGCGAAGTCAACGGTATTCTCGCTGTTCGCGAACATATTTCCCGCTGGCCAGGCCGAGGCTGGATCGTGAGCAGGAGCCGTGACCAGAGCGTTGTTGGTGAACGTGTACGAGGCGAAGCAGTTGTTCAGGCTCGTCAGCGGAACATCCGCATGAGCGCAATTGGCAACACCGCCGCCCGAACTCCACACTGGGTACAGCCCCGCCGTGACGATACTGTTCGTAAAGACGAACCCATACATTTGGGGGTTCAACATCCTGTTTCCCAGCAACAGGACGCCGCCTTCGGAATCCGGAAATCCCGTGATGTGATCGATCGCGATTGTATTGAGCGGATTCACCAGCCAGTTGTTTGCCACCGTAAATAACCAGCCTCCACCGATATATGTCCGGCTGATATCGTCCATCACAACATCGTGAATGCTGAACCGGGTTCCGGCCAGGGCGGGTGCGCCGTTCGCTCCATTTCCGGAGAGGACTGTCGCGATCTCCACCCCGCCGCTGGCGTGGATGATGTGCGTGTAGCGGATCGTCACGTCCGTGACCTGGCAGACCGGACAGACGTCGCCGCCGGACCTAATGTGCTGGCTCTTGGGTGTCAGCAGTATCGCATCTCCCGCTTCGCCGAAACCACCCCAGACGTTCTCCAGCAGATTGTCTTCTATCAATACCCGTATGGCATTCTTGAACTCCAGATGGTGCCTTACAATAAATGGATTGCCCGCAACTCCACCCTGGAATGGCGAGTTCCCCTTCATCCACTGCCACGGTTTAAAGAAATGATTCAGACGAATCGTGATGTCAGTGGGAGTCGTAGTCGCGGCGGCTCCGCCAAACAGAATGGCCTGTCCCGAGGCTTCCAAGAAGTCGTTCTGGATCTTATAAACACCATCCTGAGAATTGCCGGTGCCGGCATGCAGGGAATGTGCCTCCGTACACGTGCCGGTAACCGCGGTACAGTGAAAGTCGCTGAAGTAGGAGTCCACGACCGCCACGTTATTCATCCCGGAGAGTTCGAAACCAACCCGGCTTTCATCCTGTGTCGTCCCGTGCACCCAGCTTCGATCCAGCACAATGTAGCTTGCCGTGCCTCTGGAGGCAACCGATATCATGCGTCACTGCTCCCTTGGTTCCGGTTGGTCGCGTCAGTTCCAATCCAGTCAACCGGTAGTGATTCGCTCCGTTCTGGAAGATCACTGGACCGATTAATCCCGAATCAACAAGCTTGGCCAGCACGTTCTGCGGGTTGCCGCAGGCATACTGCGGACGTCCGGGCAGGGAAGCGACCCCCGCATAGCACGGCGTCAGGCGCTGTCCTTCGGCGGGCAAGGCTGTGTCGGGAGAACTGGTGCGAACAATGATCCAGTGGTTGTTATCGCAATTCCGGGCTGGAAATTTGAAAATTCCCGTGAAGGTTGCGCCCGCTTGCAGTTGGATCGTGTTGCCGCATTGCGCAGCATTTAATGCTGCCTGCAGGTCGTCGCCGGCGTTGACATTTATGACCGCCCCTGGCGCGGGAGTGTCCGCCATCGAACTGGCAACGGTTGCTGTCGGCAGTCGCGCCGGACCATCGTAAGCGGCAGGCGCCTGGGCGAACAGGCACAGGGAGAGAATAGGAATTACCAAAACAAGGAACATCAAGCGGTGGGACATGAGTGACCTCCTGAGGCAGTCGTCGAGTGAAGGCGGCCATAATATCACGTCTGGAGCGGGTTTTGCCCCTGTTCTGAGCCCAGTCCGTAACATTCGTGGTGCGGATTACCACTTTTAGTTAGGCGCAGATTCGGCCACGATTCATCGTCCAATGCGGAAATAGCGAAGACCGGCCTGCGCGAACTGCAGCGGCTATTGGGCAGTTACTTCTGTCTCTACCAAAACAGGATGCCGTCCGCAGGCCTCCACTAGCACACCGAGCGCGTTGCCACCCAGTATTATCAGCAGACTGATTGCCGGCACCATGTAGCGCACGATCGGCAGCGCAACCAGCGTTGTCATTCCCCAGTAGTACAAAGTTACTCCGCATACGATGAGCAGGAAGTTTCTGTACTGCCTCCCGCCGCCGCGCGCAAACCAGGCGCCAAGGATAAAGAGTGGCAGGTAAAAGAGCTGAATCAATAAGGTCCATCGTTCATGATGGTGCGAATCGTTTCCGTACCAACTCACCGCCGCCTTGGTTAGAAACAAAAGCGCCACGCCAGTTGGTGCTTGCTTTGCGTGTGCAACCAGCAGCCTAAAGACTTCGCTGTTGCTTTGGAAATCTCTTCGATGCGCGGCAAAGTCATTTGCCAATGCCGAAACCGGTCCAGGCAATGCGGGAGGTTTCTGAACCTTGTTACGTCCAATACCGAATGTAATGCCATCCAACAACGTTGCGGTGCCGTTTGTGCACAGCGGGATGCAGTGCCCCGCCGTCCGGGATGCCCAGATCTCCCACGGCAGAATGCTCAGACAAAACGCGATGACGACCGATGCCGCGAAGAGCGCACGCATTTTCCGGGTGCAAGGTACGTCGCAAACCCACGCCAGACCGACGAAGACCGCCGCCAACGCGATGTTAAAAGGTTTGGTCATAGCTGCGAAGGCCACCACCATGCCGCATACGGATCCCCATAATACCGCCCCGCGTCCCTTCGACAGCCATCGTAAGAACGAGAACACCGCTGCGGCCAGGAGCACGCAAACCAGAGGTTCTGCCGAAGGCTGTTTGGACAGCCAAAGATGAAACGGGTAGGTGGACCAAAGGAAACATGCCATTAATCCTGCGCGGGCACCAAAAGTTTCAAACGCTATTATCGTGACCAGAGCGGAGGCCGCAATTGTGAGCAGGCCTTGCAAAGCTCTTAAACTTGACTGGTGGGATACTCCGATCCGATCGGAGATCCAGAACGTAGCTCCATACATGATGGGAATCCCTGGCGGATATTTGAGAGCCGGTTTTCCGGAGGGCAGATAGAATCCGTGGCCGGACGCGAGTTGGCGGGCGACTGGCTCGTAAAATACCCGATAATCCCCACTTTCGTTGCGCTGCCACGGTGACGGAAGAAAACGCAGGAAAACGACATGTGACGCCAGCGACAGGGCAACCGAAATTGCAAGCAGGAACAACCTCTCTCGGCTCGACTGATGCCAGCTTTCCATGCCTAATCTGGCGGCGATTATTCGCATGATTTGCCCTTGAGTTCAAAGGGCAATAACTTTACACGGATTTCGTTGGCATGTGTAGAGTGAAAAGATTTTCTTCAAAGCTGCAAGGAGAGTGTTGTGAGTAACGACGCTCGGGAGAGCAGTCGTCGTGCACTTCGGCGTGGCAAAGGCGACGGACTATAAAGCGCCTGCGGGCAAGGGGACTGTGAACGCCAGCATAGGCAAAAGCTGCACGGGTACACTAACAAACGGGTCAGGCTCGTCGCTCAGACCTTCAACGCTGCCGGGCCAAGCACGCTAACCGCACCCCATGCCGGCGACAATAACAATAAATCCAGCGCCTCAGGGGGGGAGTCGCGCAAACGGTGAATTAGCGATCTTTGATGCTGCGCATGAACCTCACGCTGCACAGCCTTCCGGGTGCGCGTTTTCTCTGGGGGCGCCCTCGTCGTTGTTAGACGACATCCCCGAAGATCACGTTGCGAAGAGTTACAGCCATCGTGAAAATTGCGGGCAGTGCAAAGTAGAGCGTAATGAGCGGCGTCATAAGTGTTCTCCTTACTTAACTGACTTAAATAGTTGGACGACGACCGCTGCCCTTCGGAACCGGGATGCGGTTCGAACAGGCTTAGACCGAAAGGCCCGCAGTTTCGGGCATTCCGTCTGTCCCGGAAACGAAAGTACGTTGATCGCCATGTCCAAATCCTACGCGAACGTGGGAAATTGGACAGGTCCCGTCAGGACAATTCCGCCAGTAATCGAAGTAACGTCACTGAAGAAACTTTGTGATCGGGAATCTTTTGGTCGGCGAGATTTCGGGCAAACCTGTGCTCTTCGTGTAAAAACCAAGTCCCGTCCGGAACCCGCTTGTTTAGCGAGCTTTAGCTGATCTTGGTTTTGGTAGCGCTACCGGGAATCGAACCCGGGTTTGAAGATTGAGAATCTTCCGTCCTAACCCCTAGACGATAGCGCCCTCGGGTGAGCTTCAAACTTCCGCTTATTCGACCACGATTATAACAAAGCGCTTCGAAGTCCTCATTCGCTCCCAATCCTCTTCGCGCGGTGAAATCCCGAATGACTCTGTGCCTTGCGCGCACCGCCCGCGCGACGCGTCGCATGCATCATGCAGTCCTGGAACGCGGCCCTTCCTAGGAATAGGAAAGTTTTCTCGCGTTGTGGCGCAGCGATCGGCCCTCGGCTAATCCGTAGATCTCTTCGGCCAGATTCTTGGCGTGATCGCCGATGCGCTCGAGCGCCTGCGCAGCGAGCAGGATGTCAAAATTCTGCTGGCTCGCCGGACCGCACGGCGCGGCCAGATGCCTGTGAAACAAGGCGTGGCACACGCGATCGACCTCCGGATCCGATTGCAGCACCTTTTGGGCGTGCGCAAGATCGCGGGTGAGGAAGCCCTGGTGAACCTGCTCCAGCATTTCGCAGAGCAGGGAAGCCATCTCGACCAACTGCCGGAGATCGGCGGCCGGCAATTTTTCGCGGCGCGATTCAAGCTGCATGACCGCGCTATAGGCGAGGTCTCCAATCCGTTCCAGGTCGGTAATGAACTTCAGGCAGGCCAGCAACTCGCGGGCCTTGGCTTCGCCGACGCGCGTGATCGCGCCCGGAAGCTGCTCGTCAATTTTGCGCTCGATCTGGTCGAGTTCTTTTTCGCAATCCTTGATGGCAAGAAAAGCCAGCCGCGATCCGTTCGCCAGCGAATCGCGGACGTTGAACACCGCATCGCGCGCAATCAGGCAGGCGCGCAGAACCATTGCGGAAAGTTCGTCTTCCGGCAATTGCTCGGCCGTGCTCGGAACGGGGCGCGCGTGCCTCAATTGAGTTCTCGGCTTCGCTGGCATCGGAATCGTAACCCAGCATAGAACGCAAACGTGAAAAGAGCGTGAAAATTCGGCTGCTGGCCTATGGGCGCTGGCTTCTGGCGCTCGGCCCTAAGGTCTACCCGGTCCCACTTTTACTTCTATGCCAAGCTAGGGCCCCCCCCGCAAGCGCACTCTATTGGAATCATAGACTTAACGAGGCAATAATATACTTGACAAAATAGCCCACTGAGCCTAAGATTCGTTCATGGAGAACAAGGCCATGAGCGAACCGAAGAGCCTACAGGAAGCTATCCTGTACTTCGCCGAGTCCGATCAATTGCAGAGAATACCTTGTAGCCCGTCGCTGGCCCGATGGCGTCATCTGCCCGCGCTGCGAGAGCAAGAACGTCCTATTCCTTGAAAAGTATAACCGCTGGCACTGCCGTGAGAAGCACGATGCTCCGCAGTTCACCCTCAAGACTGGCACGATCTTCGAGGATTCGCCGATCTCGCTCGGATAAGTGGCTCACCGCAATGTGGCATGATCGTTAACTGCAAGAACGGAATCAGCAGCTACGAGATCACCAAGGCCGTGAAGGTCACGCAAAAATCGGCGTGGTTCATGTTGCAGCGTCTTCGCCTTGCCTTGCAAAACCAAACCCTCATTCGGAACCATGACCAAGGTAGGCGGAGAAGACAGCGAAGTAGAAGTCGATGAGACTTTCGTCGGCGGTAAAAAGAAGAACATGCACAAGGGAAAGAAACTCCGCTACGAGCAAAAGGGCGGCGCGTCTGGTAAGGCAGTAGTGCAAGGCATACTTGACCGCACTGCGCGGCAGATGCGTGCTCAGGTTGTTCCCAATGTGAAGCGCGAAACCTTGCAGGCAGCGATTCTCAGTAACGTAAAATACGGAACGAATGTCTATACCGACGATGCCGTTGCCTATATGGACGAATTGAGTGCGCGGTACATTCACGAAGTTGTGAACAAGACTCAGAGCTATGTCCGCGGGCCGCGTTCACGTCAACGGCACGGAGAACTTCTGGTCACTCTTCAAGCGGGGATTGAACGGGACCTATGTTGCGGTAGAGCCCTTTCACCTGTTCCGCTACTTGGATGAGCAGTTGTTCAGATTCAACAATCGAGGGACAAAGGAAAATCCGCTGAACGATGCGGACCGATTCGATCTTGCCGTCCGCCAGATAGTCGGGAAACGCCTTACCTATACTGAGTTAACAGGAAAGGCAGGCGAACCTCGTCCGATTTAACTTGCACCGATTGAAGCGCGGCAGGAAGGCTAAGAGTTGAGCCTTAGCCTTTTCAGCACCACTTGTGGAGTGCCGTAATCTTCGACAGCAATACATTCCAGAGTGTCGTGTTCGATGTCATTCAGATCACCGAGTTTGCTTGTCCATTTTCCGTTCGGCAATTGCCGAGAGAAATGTTGCGGCTCTCCGTCTGGAGTGATGTAAAAAACTACCTTCTCATAGCCCTCTTCCAGATCGTAATTATCTGCTGGCACATAACCGTGGTATGAAAATATCTGTCTGATGTTTTTCTCATTCCATTTTCTCTCTATACCAGGAAACCAATAATAGCCAGCGCATTGTGGTTCGGGGTCGTATCGCGTCCAATTTATACCAAGTGCCCACGCAAGACAGTTATATTCATCCGTTGGAACGCTGCGATCGGTATAGCCGACTCCGCCCACTAAAAGCGGAAAATGGAATTCAATTTTTTCGATAGATGAAAGGTCGTCGTAGTTGTCTGGCAGGTCGCTCACAAGTAATCGTTGTTACGTCCCCATTCAAGCCATGCTCGTCTTGCTTCCGACATGGTAGTCAATCCTTCTGCGGGGTCTTGACCTGGGCGAACGAGATTGTGAAGAGCCCAAAACCAGTGCGCTGACTGCTTTGAGAGGTCCTGCAATATTAGGGGGATGACTTGCGGTCCCATAGCCATGATTCGCTGATAGTCGGGGTGTATGATGATTTTGGTCAAATGTCCATAAATAGCAGTCTCGCGTTTCCAGCGACTGGCTAGTTGCTGAAATTCTTTTTCCATGCAGACATCATCGTCATCGTCCACCCACGGGGCCAATCCGAGTTGATTGACAGACACAAGTCCCCATTCATCGTCTTGGCGCACCTCTGCGCAGAGTTCACCAGAGAAAATCGGGTGCCACGAAGGGGTTTGTATCTCATCATCGCAATATTGGATTTGAGCCATATCAGTCGCGCCTTACGGAAGATCAAGCAACCGCATTCCAATAGAGGCCATCTTGTCCTTCAGCGTTTTTGTCTTCTTTTCAGCGCGCTGTAGAACCTCAATCAGTTTGGCGATATCATCCGCGTCCATTGCCACGTACATTTCTCTGTGGGTCTGGCTTTGAAAATCGTGATATCCCAGTTTAAGGGTATGCACAATTATCATTGCCTCTGGGGAATCTGTAACGTTACTACCGAACACCGGCCGAAGATCAGTAATCATTCTGGCTTCGCAAAAGATGTGCTCAGCCTCTGTCTGCAATTCTTTGGCCTTAACATCCACTAAATTCAGGGCGTCGATGCCCAACAATCGCACGAGCCTGTTCTTTTAATGCACCGGTAGGTTGCTTAAAAAAAGCATCATTCGATGCCGCCTCAGCAACGTCTATCGCGAGAGCTTCCGCTTTAACGCCATATTTTACCCGCAGGCGGTAGAGAGATGCCAGTGTCTGGACAAGGCTTTGGAGGTCGGAAGGGCTTATTCCATTCGCTTCGGAAGATAGCCACGCATTAAGCTCTTTCTCGCCTTCGGCGGGGGGCATTGCGCTTAGACTGCCAGCTACCTTTTCAAAAACGTCATCCGACAAGGCTGCCAAGACGGCCAACCCCGGCTTATACCTGTCTGGAATCTTGATAGACGCCAAGAATCCTCCACCTGATAGAGTAACGCAAATTGATAATCCCTGCTGCTGGTTCATGTCAATGCCCAATTTTGGGGCGGTAGACTATAATCCACGCATGAAGCCATTGCCTCCGCCAGAAGTTCCCGGAAAGACAGAGTTTGAGAGATTCGACAATGCCATGCGGCAAGTGCTCACCGTGTCGAAGGAAGAACTGCTAAAGCGGGAAGAGCGAGAGAAGCAGAAATCGGAAGCAAAAAAGAAGGCGAGCAAGTGACTGCCGGAGTGTTCGGGCTAATTGCTCTTGGAATCATTCTCCTGTTGGCCTACCTAGAAGAGAAACGGGAGGCCAAAAAGATACGACGACATGCAGCCGCATTAGGCGGGACCTACCATCGTGCTTCTCCGCTAGCCCCGACAGTCCTGCCCTACCGCCACGGAGAAGGCAGCGGATACGGATACGACGAGAATAGCGATGCGAACAAGGATGGATGACTTCTCCGTTTGTTCATTTTGCCTAGTATATTATTGCCCTTAACGATTTTTTCCTCGCAAAGTATTGAACGGAAACCAATTATAGGCAAAGTATTGAGCGAATAGGACTTAACATTGGAATTCTGTGCGTTTTCCCGCAAAGTATTATGGAATAAAGACTTATTCATGATTATTAATAAAGTACTGTGGAATAAGGAGTTATCTGTTCGCGTTTTCGCTCATCAATAATCAACTCATTGTGTGCACTACGTCTATCTTGGGTTTTCTGGAGGTTAAGTCAAGCGATTTCGTCTGGCGTGAAATCCACGCGCAAGCGCGGAGAACCGGGGCGCCGGCCGCACCCGGCATTTGGCGAATGATGGGCGAATAGAATATTTTTTAGAATACAAACATGTACGTACAAGCCGTGTATCGACAACAAACGAAAACAAGTTTGGAGGTTTCCAGGGGTGAAAAGGGGCTTGACAAGATGTGATAAGGAAGATCACCGCGAATAGTGCTTCACCGAAAGCGAAATAGGCAAGCCCACGAAGAACCAGTGTTCCACGAATTCGGTCGCTCGGTGGATGAACGATGGATGCCCGTGAGGAGCGGCGGAGAGTGGAAGGACGATCCAATGCATGAAAAGGTAGACGAGCGCTCCGAAGATCATGCCAGAGAGGACGGGCCGCTCGAGTAGTAACTTCAGGCGGCGACTGGTCAGATAGAAGACCGTGGCGGCGCCGAGGGCGATGACGAAGTGGAGGACGACTCCCAGGGCGGCGGTGGGAAATCCTCCGAAGTAGGCCTTAATGCCGAGCACGCCGGTGGCAATGGTTTGCGGGATAAGGATGGGCTTGCGCGGGGTGTAAACGGCGATCGCATAGGCGAGGTCGAGGATGCCGGCGATGAGTCCGCCGACGAAGATGGCGGGGAGGGGGCGCGGGATTGCGACTGAAGCAGCTGCGCGACTGGCGTTTACCGACTTTGCCATGTGGAGTCTTTCATCCCGAGTGCGTTCTGCTATTCAATCACCTCTGGCATGCGGCAGCAAGCCTCAACATCTTTCACCACAGAGAACACAGAGGTCACAGAGGGTGAAGCGGAGGATCGGGGGGTGGAATTTGTCTACAACACGATTTGGAGGTTGGTTAAAGGCGGAACGCGGGTTGAAGCTGATTTGAAAATTGCGGATCGGATGCGTTGCTCGGCCCCCGGAAGAGTGCGTCCGGGGCTACGTGAGCCTTGCCGGGATCGAGCTACTTCTTTTCGAGCGCGGCGGCCTTTGCTTCAGCTTGTTGGGCGTCCTGGTTGCGGTGGAGACCTTTGTAAGCCTTGGACAGCAAATGCCAGGCGGCGGCGTTCTTCGGATCGGACTTAGTAAGTTGCTCTAAGTCGGGCGCGGCGGCGGCGAAGTCTCCCTTCATGATTTGAGCTTCGGCCAGGCCCAGGCGTGCCTTCGATGTTATCCGAATCCACTAATAGAGCGGCTTCGAACTGATCTTCTGCGTTGCGGGCGTCGTTCAGGCGGAGATAGACGCGCCCGAGTAAGAGGCGGGCATTCATCTGGCCGGGTGCGAGTTTGAGACTCGCTTCGAGGGCGTCGCGGGCTCCAGCGAAATCGCCGGATTTTTCCAGCGCCTCGCCCGCTTCGAAAGCGGCGGTGGAATCGTCGGGACGCAACTGGAGGGCGCGCTTCAGGTGGGTCGCGGCTTTCGGGTAATCCTGAGCGGCGAGTTCGAGTTCGCCCAGTTGGCGGAGCGCGGTGGACGAGTCGGGGTCAATCTGAATTGCTTTTTCGAGATAGTGGAGCGAGTCGGAGGTGCGGCCGTCATCGGACGCGAGCATGGAATCGTGCAGCAGGTTCTGCACTTCGATCTTGTCTTTGGGATCGGGCAAATTGGCCGCGGGCTGCGCGCCTGCGGGCGGAGCGGGGAGCTTCGCTTTCCACTTCGCCATCTCGGCCTCGAGTTCGGCTTGCGTACCTCGTGGGCTTTGGGCATTTGCGCTCTGGGGCGTGTAGAGGTTCTTCAACTCGCGGGGATCGGCCTGGAGATCGTAGAACTCGGGCTTGGGAGCTTCGATGAACTTGGCGCTTTGCTCGCGCAATGCGCGCAGGGGAGCCCATCCCCAGCGCAGCGGGTAGTCGGTCTCGCCAAAGAGCGAGCGGGCGGGCTCGGTTTCGCGATCTTCTTTACTGCCTTCGATGAGAGGAACGAGAGATTTCGCCGTTCAGTTCTGCGGGCGCGGGTGTGTTGGTCAGAGAAAGGACGGTGGGAAGAATGTCGGTGGTGCGCACCAGCGAGTCGATGACCATGCCGTGATGGGCTGCGTCCGGCATCTTAATAATGAGTGGAACGTGGAGGGTTGAGTCATAGAGGAAGAGGCCGTGAGTCTGTTCTCCGTGCTCGCCCAGGCCTTCGCCGTGATCGCCGACAATAATAATGATTGCGTTCCGATAGGCGCCGGATTTCTTCAGCGTCGCGATGAAGTGGCCCAGCGCGGAATCGGCGTAAGCGATCTCACCGTCGTAGAGATGCGAGGCATACTTTTCGGAGAAGGGCGGCGGCGGCTCGTACGGATCGTGAGGATCGTAGAGGTGGACCCACATGAAGCGCGGGGAGGAGGAATCGGATCCGCGGGGGTGGTGGTTGAGCCATGATTCGGCATGCTGGACGACGGTTGCGGCGCGGCGTTCGACGCGTCCCCAGCGCTCTTTTGTATTGGGCTTGGCGGGGAAGTTGTCGTAGAAATCGAAGCCGCGGTCGAGGCCGGGAGCGAGTCCCTGGCTGTCGAGGATGACGGCTCCGATGAAGGCAGCGGTTTGATATCCCTGCTTCTTGAGAAGTTCAGCCCAGGTGACGTGCTGGGGCGAGAGAGGAACTCCGAAGTCGGTGACGCCGTGGACGCTGGGCAGCAGGCCGGTAAGGATGGTGGTGTGAGAAGTATTGGTGATGGGGCTATGCGTGAACGCCTGCGTGAAACGGATGCCGTCGGCGGCGATGCCGTCGATGGTGGGAGTTTCAACCTGTTTGTATCCGTAGCAGCCGACATGGTCGGCGCGCAGAGTGTCGATGGTGATGAGGAAGACGTCGGGCTTGGGGGCGGAAGTCTGCGCGTGGAGCGGCGCTGGGACGAGGGCGCCGGCTGAGATCAAGACGCAGAGAAGCAGATTGGCCGCTCGATTCATCAGGGGTCAGCGTATCACAAGGGCTTTGCTGGGCGGCGTTTTGCGGTTAGGGCGTTGGGATACACTGAAGGGAAACTTTCGTTGAGCGGTCGAGGGAAAGCTTGAACCACAGAGGGCACGGAGGTCACGGAGACCGAGGTCACGGAGGACTGCTTGGGCTGGTACTTTCGCTTGCGATATTGGTTTCTGTTGCCGCGGTCGCGCAGAACGCTCCGGCGGCGAAAAGCACTCAGGGCGGCCTTAACGTGGTGCTGATCACGATTGATACGCTGCGCGCGGATCATGTCGGTTGCTACGGAGACCAACAGATCAAGACTCCGAATATTGATGGGCTGGCGGCGGACGGGACGCGCTTTGAGCGGGCGTTCGCGGTGGTGCCGGTGACGCTGCCATCGCACACGACGATGCTGACGGGGACGTATCCGATGCTGAGCGGGATGCATGACTTCAGCGTGAACAAGCTGAGTCCGACGCAGCCGACGTTGGCGTCGGTATTGAAGCAGGCGGGATACGCGACGGGGGCGGTGATTGCGGCGGCGGTGCTGGACTCGCGATTTGGATTGAACCATGGATTCGATTTTTACTACGACCACTTCGACTTCTCGCGGCTGGATGAGAAAAACCTGGAAGAGATGGAGCGTCCGGGCAACGAGGTGGCCGATGTTGCGCTGGACTGGCTGGGAAAGAGTTCCGCGGAGAAAAACTCGGCGTCATCCAAGAAATTCTTTTTGTGGATGCACCTCTACGATCCGCATTTTCCTTACAACCCTCCGGAGCCATATAAGCAGGAGTATGCCGACCGTCCCTATGACGGAGCGATTGCATTTGCCGATGCGCAGGTGGGGCGGCTGGTGCGTTATTTGAAAGAAAAAGGGATTTATGAGAATACGGTGATTGTGCTGGCCGGCGATCACGGGGAAAGTTTGGGAGAACATGGAGAAAAGACGCACGGGTTTTTCATTTACAACGCGACCATGCATGTGCCGCTGATTATTCGGGTGCCAGGAAGTCCTGAGGGACGGACGGTGGCAGATCCGGTTTCGCTGGTGGATCTGATGCCGACTGTGCTGGGAGCGGTGGGAGTGGAGGTTCCATCGGACGTGCAAGGGAAGAGTCTGCTGGCGCAGGTGCTCGGCAGCAAGGCCGAGACGGCGGCTGAGCGCGATCGCAGCTTGTATGGAGAGACGTTCCTTCCGCGGATTCATTTCAACTGGAGCGAACTGCGGGGCGCGGAGAATGCGAAGTATCACTTCATCGATGCGCCGAAGCCGGAGTTGTATGACCTGGCCAAAGATCCGGGAGAGACGCACAACCTGCTCGGCGAAAAGAAGGCGGTGGCCGAGGAGATGCGCGCCAAGCTGGCCGCGATGATTCGCGACTACAGCGCGGGCAAGGAACTGGCGGAGAAGACGGGGCTGGATCCGGCGCTGATGGAGCGGCTGAAGTCGCTGGGGTATGCGGCGTTTTCGGGAGGGAGTGATGCAGGGCGCGACCCCACGATCAACGGTCGGGAGTTGGCGGATCCGAAGGATCGGATTGCGGCGTATGAGGAGTTTTCGGACGCGATGGCGGCGAGCCAGCATGGACGGTACGAGGAGTCGATTGAAAAGTTGAAGGCGATGATGAAGACCGAGCCGAACTCGGTTCCGGCGCATTACATGCAGGGGCTCAATTATTATCGGCTGAATATGTTTTCGGACGCGGCCGCGGAATTGCAGAAGACGGTAGATCTGAGTCCCGATTACGCGCTCGCGGTTTTCAATCTGGGGATGGCACAGGCGCACGCCGGGCAGAGCGATGCCGCGATTGGGACATTGCAACGGGCGATCGAACTCGACGGGACAAATTTTGAGGCGGCGTTCAATCTAGGCGTGGTGTACATACAAAAACGTGATTTGGAACGCGCGGCGGGGGCGTTCCGGAAGTCGGTGACGGCGAACCCGGACTTTGCGCGCGGGCATCGGGCGTTGGGAGAGACGCTGCTTTATCAGGGGAAGACCGACGAAGCGATTGCAGAATTGCGGCGTGCCGTGGAACTGGCGCCGGACGAGCCGATGATGCATGAATCACTGGCCAAGGCGCTGGACGTGAAGGGACTGACCGCGGAGGCCGCGGCGGAGCGGCGGCGCGCGGGAAAGCCGGGGCCGCAATGAGAGTGGGGGAAGGAGTAGGAGCCCGAGTTCCCTCGACTACGCTCGGGATTTCGGCGCGCGGCTCCGACGCCGCGCAAACGCCTCAACTTCGACTCCGCGTGTCGCTCCCTGCGGGAGAGACACGCTCCGCTCAGGGTGGCATTGGATTTTTGCTGCGAGCTGTCGCGATGCTGGTGACCGTTGTGCTTTTTGCTACGGCGGGCTTTGGTCAGGCTGCTAGGGCTGCGGGGCGAAAGAGTGCCGGGGAACCGCCCGCGCGGAAGCCGAGCGTTATATTGATCACCATCGATACGACGCGCGCAGATCACGTGGGGTGCTACGGGGCGCGGGATGTGAAGACTCCCACGCTGGATTCGCTGGCCCATGACGGCGTTGTGTTTGAGCGGGCCATTTCGCAGGTCCCGTTGACGTGGCCTTCGCACGCGGTGATTCTCACCGGGACCTATCCTTTTCAAAATGGGGTGCAGGACTTTACGGGACAACCGCTAGGCGCCCAATTCCGCTCGGTGGCGCAGGCATTCCAGAAAGCGGGATACGCGACGGGAGCGGTGGTCAGCGCATTCGTGCTCGACCGGAGCTGGGGACTGGCACGGGGATTTGATTTCTACGACGACGCATTCTCGGCGAAGACATTTCAGATAAAAGAAACGGGACTGGTGGACCGCCGCGCGCGGAGAGAGCGTGGCGCATGCGATTGCGTGGTTGAAAAAGATACGGGCGGCGGACAAGAATGTCCGCCCCACACAGAGACCGTTTTTTCTCTGGCTGCATCTTTACGACCCACATAGCCCGTACGATCCGCCGGAGCCATACAAGACGGAGTACAGCACGCACCTTTACGACGGCGAGATCGCCTATGCGGATCACGAACTGGGCGGCTTGATTGAATGGCTGAAGCAGAACCATCTATACGATTCTTCGCTGATTGTCATGCTGAGCGATCACGGGGAATCTTTGGGAGAGCACGGGGAAGACGAACACGGATTTTTTGTCTACAACGCCACCGTGCATGTGCCGCTGATCGTGAAACCGCCGGCGGGAAGCGGGATTCCGGCGGGGCGCAGACGCGAGCCGGTGGAAACGACCTCGGTGGGACCGACTCTGCTGCAAATGGCGGGCGTGAAGGATCGTAATTCAGAAACAATTCCAGGCGCCGGCGTTACTGGACACAAAGCCGGGCGACAAGGCAGCCAGCAAGCCATCCGAAAAGGATCTTGCATATAGCGAGACGTTTTATCCCTTCAGTTCGTTTGGGTGGAGTCCGCTGCACGCGCTCGAGACGGCGCGATTTCACTTTATCGAAGCGCCCAGGCCAGAGTTATACGACCTCGAAAGCGATCCCGGAGAAACCCACAACATTGCCGGCGAGCAACCGGCGACGGTGGCCGTGCTGCGGGAGAAATTGCATGCACTCGTGGCGCGCAATCCGTTTCGCGGACAGGAAGGGGTGGCGGGGAATTTAAGTCCGGAGGCGCAGGATAAATTGCGGGCGCTCGGCTATTTTGGTTTTCGCGCCGCGGTTTCACCGGAGGCGTTGAAGCAGGGACTGGCCGATCCCAAGGACAAGCTGGGGGAATTCAACTCGATTCTGAAGGCGCAGGACGCATTCCAGACGGGCAAAGTGGAACAGGGTGAAGCGTTGCTCGCCAACGTCGCGGAGCAGGATCCGAAGATTTATGTGGTGCCGTTCATGCTGGGGGAATTGGATCTGCGACTCGAGAATTGGGAAAAAGCAGCGGCAGAACTGGAACATTGCCTGGAGCTGAATCCGGATTTCGATAATGCCATGACCGGATTGGCGCGGGCATTGGCAAAGGTGGGGCGCGAGGAGGAAGCGAAGAGCTGGCTCGACAAAGCGTTGCAGAACAATCCGCAGAACTACCGCGCGTGGTACCAGAAAGGCCTGCTGGAAGCAGGCGATCCGGTGGCAGCGCAGGCAGCTTATGAGAAGGCAATTGCCGCGCAGCCGAACTTTTCGGCGGCCCAGCGCGAGTTCGGGATGCTGCTGTTTGAGGAGAAGAATTACGCTGCCGCAGCGCCTCATCTGGAGAAGGCGATCAACCTGGGGCTGGACGATGCGCGCATCCATAATTTTCTGGGAATTTGTTATAACCGCACGAATCGAACGGCAAAGGCGGTTCTGGAGTTTGAGCGGGCCATCCAGCGTGATCCGAAACTGGCGGAAGCGCACCTCAATCTGGCGTTCGCCCACCAGCTTCTCCACCAGACAAAAGCCGCGCGTGAGGAATACAGCGTGGCTTGCAAGCTGGAGCAACAGTTTTGCAAATATGTGCCAGCGGAGTAGGGACATTTTAGCAACCAGTCGCTATGGGGCTTCATCTTCGGAACTCGGAGACGACAATGAAATGGGCTCGCGCTGTGATGATGTTGTCCTTCCTATGGGGTTTCTCGGGGCTAGCGCAGACCGGCGCTGCGTCCAAGGTAGCTCTCCCTATGATTGTGTCTGACTCGCATCAGCGTCTGGTGAAGGGGTTGACTCCGGCTTTATTGATAATCAGCGAGGGCAAGAAGCGCATAAACGAGTTGAGCGTCGTGCGAGGATCGGACATTCCCCTCGAATTGGGACTGCTAATTGACACGAGCAGTTCGGAGAATGAAAGCGGAAACTTTAACGAGTTTGTCGCGGAGACGAGGAATTTCTTGAGGGAAGTAATTCAAGGACCGGCCGATCGGGCTTTTGTAGCAACGTTTGCAAACAAGATCCAGATGACTGGGTGGCTAAGGAAAGAGCCGCGGATGGTCTTCCGTTCAACGCAAAAACGGCTGGAGGGACCGCCCTCTATGATTCTCTGGTCGCGGCGTGTAGAGAACGAATGGGCGGCTCGCGGGACTGGAACCATCCGACGCGCCGTGTGCTTGTCGTCATTAGCGACGGAGACGATACTATGAGCCACATTACTCGTGACGAAGCAGTCTCAGAGGCACTCAAGTCTGGGGTTGTGATTCTTGCGGTCGATACAAACATGCCCAAGAGACTAAACTCGGGAGCAAGAGGCCTTAACGATATGGCTCGAGCGAGCGGCGGCTTGTTTTTCGTCGGTATTGCATCGAAAGACATATCGAGAACTTTTTTGCAGATTCAGGAAATCATTGAAGGAATTTATTTCGCGACCTACATTCCACCAGCGTCAGGCAAAGGAATCCATGAAGTCGAAGTGAGGCCCGCCGGTAAAGAAAAACTCGACATTTCCTATCCGGCAAAGTATCTATGGCCCCAGTAAAATTCCTGTCGTCTTCCCGCGTTATTGTCTAATTTGGGTCGGTTTTTGCGCTGCACAATGGATCTGCATACAGCGACTATAGCGATTTCCTCGATAGTGTAGAGCGGTTCGCCTCAGCGGCGTGAAGCCGCCATCTCCGTCGAAGCTTACGGCACCAGTAAACTCGTGCCCTTCCCAAACATGATTCGTACTCTACGGGACCTGGAGAATTGCTCCAGTTATTGTTTTTTTGCGGCACGCAGGCGCTGCGCTTCGGAACGTTCGTGCTCGGCATCGGCTGTGCGTCCCAGTTGGGTGAAGGTGTCTGCCAGAAATGCGTGCGGTTCGGGGGACGTGGGCTGAATTTCGGCAGCCTGGGTTAGAGGCGCCAGAGCCTGTTCCGGACTGCCCGAGAGGGCGAGCGCGCGGCCCAGCAGCAGGTGCGCGGCATAATGTTTCGGGCGGAGTTCGATCACCTTCTGGTATTCGCGGATGGCGTCGGGCAGGCGGTCGACGCGCGCGTAGGCGGTCGCCAGAAGGAATAGAGGTTCGGGCCAGTCTGGCGAGCGGGAAACGGCGATTTCGAGCTGAGCGATGGCGCCGGGGAGGTCTCCGGTTTCGAAGAGCGCAGAGCCGAACTGGTAGCGAGGGACGGTCAGGTCGGGGCGCATTTCGACAGCTTTGCGGAGCACCGGCACCGCTTTTTCATAATCTTTCAATGAAGTCAATGCTGTACCCAACTGCAGGTAGGTGATCGGAAGGTTCGGTTCGAGCGCGATCACTTGCTGGAGCAGCGGCACTGCCTCCGCAAAGCGCATCTCTTCCTTGGCCATTTCGGCGCGGTGCAACAAATTCACGACCTCGACCTTATCTTTGGGATCGGCGCCCGTGTCCTTGATGCCCGGCATGCTTGACGAGCTGCTATCGGTGGCGACGTATCCCAGGGCGTTCAGCCGTTCCTGAAGGCCGGGATCCGGTACGACTGCGGGCGCTTCCTTCGTGGTGCTTGTCTTCTGGCGAAACGCATCGAGTTGGCTGGCTAACGTGTTCGCGACGGCCGGCGAAGCGGGCGCCAGATTGTGCTCCTCTTTCGGGTCTGCCGATTCGTCATAAAGTTCGTTGCGCGGCGCCTGAACGAAGAGATACTTTCCTGTGCGCAGCGAGCGCAGCGCGCTCCAACCGAAGGTGCGATGGGGATAGTCGCTCTCGGCATAGGCTGGGCGATCTGGAGGTATCTCGGCCGGCTTGCGTGTCGTTTTTCCGGCCCGGGTGACGGAGGCCGTTTTCAAAAGAGGTAGCAGAGATTCTCCCTGAACCGCTGCTGGGACTGGAATTCCGGCGGTTTGCAACATGGTGGGCAGCACATCCACCAGGCGGGCGCGGGTGGAAATTCGGGCTCCGGCAGAGCGCTCGCCCGGCAGCTTGAAGAGCAGAGGCACATGAATAGTTTCGTCGTAGAGGAAGATGCCGTGGGTGGCTTCGCCGTGCTGGCCAAGGGCCTCGCCGTGATCGGCCATGACGGCGATGAGCGCGCCGTCATAAAGACCGCGAAAACGCAGCCACTCTAGAAACTTGCCCACTGCCGCATCGACGTAGGCGATCTCGCCGTCGTAAGGCGTGGCAGCGTAGCGCGTTTTGTAGGGCTCGGGAGGATCATAGGGATCATGCGCGTCGTAAAGATGCACCCAGATGAAGAATGGCCCGTCGTGATGCTTGCTTAACCAGTCGAGCGCGCGTCCAATGACTTCGCCTCCGCGGCGTTCGATCGACTGGTAGCGGTCTTCGCCCACGTGGCGGCGGTGGAAGCCGGCATCGTAGGTGTCGAATCCGCGCTCAAAACCGGGGGCAGAGCGCGTTTCCGGGTCGAGAACAAGCGACCCGACAAACGCCGCCGTGTGATATCCGTTGCTACGAAAGATGTCGGGAGCGTAGGGCAAGTCCGCGGCCAGGGGAACGCCAAAATCATTTACCTGATGGAATTGTGGATAGGTTCCCGTGAGGATAGTGGCATGGGAGGCGGTCGTGATCGGCACCTGGGAATAGGCGTGGGTGAAAACCACCGATTGGCGTGCCAGGGCGTCCAGGTTCGGGGTGATTCCTCGCTTGGAGCCGAGGAATCCCATCCGGTCGGCGCGAGTCGTATCGAGCGTAATAAGGATGACGTTCGGCGGTGGTGCGGATGCAGCAAACATCGGGCTGCACGCAAACAGCAGGGCAAACAACAGGCGGCGCAGAAAATGCATGGGTAAGAAAAGTTTATCACCGGGATCGCCACTCAGCCGACCAGTTGAAGGGACGCTGACAGATGGAAACCCTACGGGCGATGTGGAGGTGGACGGGGGATCGGCTCAAATCAAATCTATTTTGGCGCCGCTGCCATTTCCGACTGCAGGCGCTTCAGAAGGTCTCGCGCCTTCGGTGAAAAGGGAGAGTCGGGGAAGGCCTTGAGGTAGGTTTCGAGCTGCGTGACGGCGTCGGCGGTCCGCTTTTGCTCCAAGTAGAGATTTACGAGCTGCAGGTGGGCTTGCGAAAGCTTTGGGATCGAGTTGCAGCGCGCCTTGCAGGCTCTTCTCGGCGAGTTCGGGCCGGCCAGTGCGAATGTAAACCGACCCTTGCAGGAACTTGCCGAAAGCGGAGTCGGGCCGGCGCCGGAGCCCTTCATCGATCTCGCGTTCGGCATCGGCATAGTGCTGCGTGATTACGAGCACGTTCGCCAAATTGAAGTATGCCTGGCCGTCGTTCCGATTTGATTTGAGGGCGGCTTCGAACTGGGATTGAGCGGCATCGAAGTTCTGGCGGCTGAGGTAGTCCGCGCCCAGATTATTGTTGGCGGGATAGAACTCGGGCGAAAATTCCAGAGCTTTCTGGTAATGCTCGATGGCGCTATCGACATTCCCTTTATGATCGGCGTCCTGGCCCTTTTCAAACTCCTTGAGAGTTTTCTTCGGGAAATGGCGGTAGTATTCGGCGGGATCGACGAGGAAAGGATTGCTGCCCTCGACGCGGCCGGCCATTGGATCTTTCTTCCCTCCACTGCGCGGTATTAAACGAATATCCACGAAATTCGTAGGCGCGGAGGAGGGGTCTACCTCCGCGGTTATGCTGATTGGTTCGTAACCATCGTCGCTGACTGAAACGCGGTATTCGTTGGCTACCAGGCTATAGAAGCCGAAGCGGCCCTGATCGTCGCAATACGAACTGGTGATTGGACTGCCGCGCATTTCGAGCGAAATCAGGACTGGGTGGGGAGGGAAATCGCCCCTTACCACTCGGACTGTGCCAATTATTTTCCCGAACTGGAGTTGTTGTTGGGCGCAAAGCGGGTTGGAAATTGATAAGAAGGCCAGAAGCGCGGACAATCGCACAATGTGCCGGGTCCGATCCATAACGCGCCCCTATAGAGATGCTTGGCAAGAGAAAAAGGCTTGCTGCCAGAAAATCGGCAGCAAGCCTTGAAAGCGATGCAGTCTCAGTCTAGAAGTTGAGCTTCAAGCCGAACTGCATTTCACGAGGATTGAGCGTTCCAGGCCAGCCTGACCAGAAGTTGTTAGACGGTGTACTTGTTGTTCGCGCCTCCACCCGCGGTTGCCAGGATGAAGTTCGCACGATTGAATACGTTGAAGGCATTCGCGTCGAACTTCAGGCTCATCCTCTCCGTGATTTTGAAGGTCTTGGACAGGGTCATGTCCGCAAACCAGTTGCCCGGACCAACAAAGAGTTGCGACCCAGAGTTCGCCGGCGCACCCCAGGCAGGGCGTGGAGAAGGTATGCCCTGCAAGCGGTGAAGCCTAGCGTTGTAGAAACCGTTGGCCCCAACCTTGGCCCATGCGTCTGGCTGCCCGAGTAGCCCTTATACCGTGGAGTTCGGCCGGTCATTCCTGCCATGGTCCAGGTTGAAGTCGCCACCAATGTTGGCGCAGTTATTCGGTATGTCAGCGGCAGTGCAGGCTCCCGGAGGATTGCCGTCAACGCCAGTGATCTCGCCGAGGTTCGCCGGAGCAGAAGTGAAGGGTTGCCAGTGTGCGCCGGTCTGGAACTGCCAGATGCCGTTGAGGTCCCACCCGCCGGCAATCGCGCCCAGGGCGCCCTTCAAGTTTTGTCCGGGCAACTGCCAGACATAGTTGAAAACGAGCCGGTGACGAATGTCATAGATGGAATCGCCCCGGTCCAGACCAGGAATCGTCTGATCGAGCGAGTAACCTTCGCCAGCGGCTGCGCCGTTGGCAGTGGTTGCGCCGCTGTGCCAAGTTGAGCCGTCGTCAATCGAGTGGCTGTAGGTGTAGTCAACGTTGAAAAGCAATCCGTGACTCATCTGCCGCTTCAACGAGCCCTGGAACGAGTTGTAGTTGGAGTTGACGGCATTCTGCCAGTTGCGCAGCGTGCCATAGTTCCGATTCAGTCTTCCACCCAAGCCTTGCAAGGTCCGGCCCAGATTGTCCGACTACCGAGGAACCGGCCGGAAGCAGTGAACCAGGCTGCCGGTTGATGTCCTGAGCGCGGAACAGCTTATGTCCAGCGGTGCCCACATACTTGATATCGATTACCGTCTTGGGCATGATTTCGCGCTGGATATCGAGGTAGAAGTTGTAAACATACGGATCCCGAACACCCTGCGGAAAGATAATTCCGGTCAGGATTGCCTGGTTCGGGTTGCCTGGATCCCAGCCCTCGATGTTGCCATGGTTCTGGGCCTGTGACGGAGTACCCATGTTCCCCGGATTCGTGCCCGGCTCCGCTGAAGGTGGGCACGCTTGGTTGGATTCTGGCAGTGCAAACGCCACCCGTGCAAGTTGTCGGTCCATAGATTACGTCCGCCCCGGCGGGCTGGTTTGATCCGCCTGCGACTCCGTTAAACGAATAGTAGGGAAGGTTCCAGCGCGAGTTTGAGAGCGGATTGTAGAGTGTGCCCTCGTAGGCTACGCCAAAGCCGCCGCGCAAAGAGGTCTTGCCGTCTCCGAACACATCCCAGGCGAAACCGAGACGGGGACCGAAGTTGTTGTGGTCACCCGCACCGAGTGTTGCGGAGGGAGCAAAGCCGCCGTGCCCGGTCCGCATCCGCCTGCTAGCTGTGCAAGCGCAAGGTTGGCAGCAGACAGTATTGGGATTGTTGGCGTTATACAACTCGTTCAGCAGGCCGTTGCTTGGCACCCAGGATGTTCGCGTTCGGCGTGGTGCCGCCCAGGATGAACGTAGTGGCGACATTGGCTTCTTCGTGGTGCCGCTGAAAAAGGTCATAGCGGAGGCCAAGATTCAGCGTCAGGCGCTTGCTGACCTTCCAGTCATCCTGGAAGTAGGCGCCAAACTCCAGGTTGCGCCAGTGGCGAAGGTTGTCGCTCAGTACGGCCTTGGGGAGCTGGGTTATATGAGGAGCAGGGAGCCTTGCAGATTCCGGGATCCGTGCCAGCGGCCTGGTAGTACGGGGCATCGGCGGCGAACGCAGACCTGGTCGTAGAAGTAGTAGGAAGATCTGCCGACGTTGAACTCGCTGTTTTCGATGTTGCGGCGGAAGTCCGCCCCAACCTTCATGTTGTGGTTGCCATGGCTGATCGAGACCATGTCGGAGTAGGTGTAGATGTTCTCCTGGAAGTTCTGGGGGTAGCCGTTGTAGGAGCCGAATCCAAGTTGACTGGTATCGGAGAAGTGGATCTGCGGGACGCCGCCGATGCTGACCTTAATATCGTTGGTGTTCTGCAGGTAGCCGACGCGGACCTCATTCAGGACGGTTGGGCTAAAGGTGTGTACCCAACTGGCCGTGCCCACGGGGAAGTTCAGGTGCTGGGGGTTGGTGAATCCGCGGGTGGCGGCGATGTTGGCAGGGACCAAATGAATCGGTATCACGATTGTAGTTGTAGCTGATGTAGAAGCGGTTGTTGGTGTTCCAGTTGTAGTCGACGCGCAGCGAGGCTTCGTTGCCGTTGAACAGATTGCCGAGGGTCTGCGTCTGGGTGCCGAAGGTAGCAACGCTCGCTTCCTGAATGGGCACGTCGCGGTCCGATCGTTCCGGGCGTGCAAGCCAGGCATGTTGGTGCAACCAGTGAGCTCCATGCCGCTTAGATCGGCTGGGGTTAACACCGATAATGTCGACCGAGCTTCTGGTGTTGCAATGTGGTAAAGCCGACGGTCGTGCGCGGGGCCGACACCGTTATCGAGACACAGAAAAGGCGTGTATGCCACTGGATTCGTCACGGGTCATGACCGGAATACGAGTTCAGCGTGACGCCTGTCGGATTGCCGGGGTTTTCGTGCGCGAAGTTGTTGTACAGCACCGCCGCCGTCGAGTTCAAACTGGACTGGGTATCGGCCGTATGATGGCATGTTCCCATGCCGGCGACTCCTGGAGGACGTTGATGGGCGATCCCTGCGATTTGTAACGGTCTCCCTGCATGGAGAGGAAGAAGAACAGCTTGTCCTTCATGATGGGGCCGCCGAGAGTAAACCCGAACTGATTAAAGCGGGTGGGCGGTTGCGGCGATCCCACTCTGCTTCAAGAAGAAGTAGTTGGCATCGACAACGTCGTTGCGGATGTACTCCCATGCGCTGCCATGCCAGGCGTTGGTGCCGGATTTGGTCACCAGATTGACCGTGCTGCCCGCGCTATTGCCGTACTGCGCAGACATGTTCAGACTCAATTGCTGGAATTCCTCGACCGAGTCCTGAATCGGCACGTTCACCACGCCGCCGCTCAAGCCTTTGTTGGATACGCCGTTGACGAGGAAACCGTTGAAGTCTTCGCGCAAGCCGTTGACGACCGTGTCGTGGCCGTTTTCGAAGTCGACGCCCATCACGTTCACGGCGCCCGCGCTCAACTGCATCAAGTCAAACACGTTGCGGCCGTTGAGGGGCAGGTTGCTGATCTGGGTGGAACTTACGGTGGTGGCCAGCTTGGAGTCTTCCGTATTGACGTCGGAGAGCTGCGCCGGTCACTTCGACGACTTCGGACGCCTTGCCGATCTGCATCTTGAAGTCGACGTGCGCGATCGTTCCGGCGTTCAGCGCCACACCGTTATTGCTCACGGTTTTGAAGCCCGGCGCTTCGACGGAGAGATTGTAGGCGCCAACCGGGAGCTCCTTTATGACATAGTTCCCACTGGCGTTTGTCATGACCGATTGGGTCAGGTCGGTCGACGCCCTCTTGACCGTAACCTTGGCATTCGCGATGGCGGCGCCGCTTGGGTCGGTCACGGTGCCGGAAAACTGTCCATTTTGAACCTGGGCGAAGGCGCTGAAGCTCAGAGCCAGGACGGCAAATACGGCGAGGCAGAACTGCAATCTTTTCATTCCTAACCCCCTAGAATCTGGTGGCGCTTGGTTGTTGGTGTGCACGGAAAACATTTTCAAAGCTGAATCGACTGCTGTCTTACTCAAACCTGGGAACCACATCCCAACGCGCTACGGGATCGACTCGCTTCTTACGTATCTTGCTGATTCTGCTGGCCGTTGCCGGGTTAAAAACAGTAGGAACAACTTTCCTTGCACCGGAACCTGGACAGCTAGTGCTTTTAGAGTAGGTTGGCACTTGTGGAGCCAAAATTAAAATCGTTATGTTTCATTGACTTATAGGGAAATCTTGCGGTGAAACTATGACAAACAGAATGGAGTGTTCGGTGAATCTTCCAAGTTTTGTATAAAGCGGCAGGTTCGGTCGCGATAGTGGTAGGGAACTGGCGGCTAGCGTTTCTGAGTCGCGCGAGGCTTCTGGGAACTCCCGGCCACGACTCCGCGGCCTTCCTCAAGGACGAGCTCCTGGTCGGCGGATTGGGGGCCGATGTGGTCGACCTGGCCGCTCGGCCAGCGCACTGTGATGGAGTCGACGCGGGTGGCCGAGCCCAGGCCGAAATGGAGGCGGGGGTCGCTGGCACTTTCAAAGCTGCTGTTGGTGCGGACCTCGGCGTATTGCTTGGAGCCCGGCCGGCGGTGATTTCGACTTGAGCGCCGAAGCCGTCGCGGTTGGACTTGTGGCCGATGGTCTTGATTCGGAGCCAGTGTCCCGGTGAGGGCACCTCGTTGCGCAGGAGGACTGGCGAGCCGTCCATCACGGTGAAGAGAAGATCCTGGCGGCCGCGGTTCCAGAAGTCGGCGGCGAGAGCGGCGCGCCCGATGTATTTTTTTGCCAGGGCTGGGCTGGACTTTTCTGCGATCTCGTCGAATTTGCCAATCTTTTTTTGGTAGCCAAGATTGTGAAACAGGAACGGGCGCTCGGCGTAGCCCACGCCGAAAGATTGGCCTTCCACCTGCGCGTCGACGTGGCCGTTGGCAATGAAGATGTCGGGCCATCCGTCGTTGTCGTAGTCGAGAAACTTCGCGCCGAAGCCCAGGTACGGATAGCTGATGGCGCCGATGCCGGCTGGGCCCGCCATGTCAGTGAACTCGCCATTGTGATCGTTGTGGTAGAGGTTGTTGGAGTCGTCGGAGAAATTGGTCTTGAGGATGTCGGGCCAGCCGTCGCGATCGTAGTCGGCGGAGTCGATGCCCATGCCGGCCTGCTCGTGTCCGTCGGAGCTGTAAGCCACGCCGGCCTCGGCGCCGACTTCTTCGAATCCACCTTTGCAGTTGTTGTGGTAGAGCAGGCTGGGTGAGGAGTCGTCGGCGACGTAGAGATCGAGGCAGCCGTCCTTGTCGTAGTCGAGCCAGAGGACGCCGAGGCCGTAATATCGATCGGGATCGATGTTTAGCTTTTCGGTGACGTCGGTGAAGGTGCCGTCTCCATTGTTGTGGTAGAGACGGTCGCGGGAGCCTTTGAGGCCGCGGGGGCCGCAATTGACCGGGATGCCTCGGTATTGGCAGAAGGGGCCGACGCCGAAGGGCGGAAGGTTATTCATGTCTACATCGACGTAATCGGCGACGAACAGGTCGAGGTTGCCGTCGTTATCGTAGTCACCGAAGGCGGCGCTGGTTCCCCACTCGGCCTTGCATTGGCTACTCCGGCTTTCGCGGTGACATCGGTGAATGTTCCGTCGTGATTGTTGTGGTAGAGCGCCGAATGCCGTTAATAGCCGGTGATGTAGACATCTTCCCAGCCGTCGTTGTCGTAGTCGCCGATGGCTACGCCGTATCCCCAGCCGCAGAAGTTGAGGCCAGACTTGGCGGAAACGTCGGTGAATGTGCCGTCGTGGTTGTTGTGATAGAGCTTCGGCGGATGGCACTTGCCGGCCTTGTAGTCCTCGATCGAAGAGCCGTCAATAAGAAGAATATCGAGCCAGCCATCGTTGTCATAGTCGAAGGCGGCAGCGCCTCCGCATTGGGTTTCGACGATGTAGAGCTTTTCCTTGCTTCCGCAGTTGAGGTGGAAATCGATTCCGGCGGCGCGGGTCACATCGACGAAGAGAGGGGCGGAGGGCGCGGGGGCTTTGGCTGCGAGCTTTGATTTCTGGGGCGACGCGGGTGGGCGCGGGAGCTGGGCTGCCGCCAAAAGTCCCGTCGCGACCAACGCGATCAGCAGGGTTGCTCGCTTGGCGAAGGTTGGATCCGGCCGCGACGGCTCAAACCGCCAACCACAGAGGACACGGAGGAGCACAGAGGACCCACAAGGTTTACTCGGAGTTTTCCCAAGGGCGTGGGTTGTCATCTTTACTGGTTGCGTCACAGGTTTCGTCACTGGTCGCGCCCGGTGGCCATGCCGGCGGTGGGGCGTTGCGACTTTTTGAGTTCGGCGAAGCGCTCGCGCTCGGTGTGGGCATCGTCCTTCTTGCCGAGCTTTTCGAGAGCTCGCGCCAACTGATAATGCGGGCTGGGATCGGTGGGATTCAGTTCGATTGCTTTGCGCAGAGAGATCACCGCCGCGGCGAATTGTCGCGGCGAGCACCTGTGCCTTGCCCAGGTTGTACCAGGCATCGGCGTTGGCCGGGTCGAGTTGCGATGCGCGCTGCAGGGAGGAGATGGCGGCATCGTATTGTCCGCGCTCGAGGAGGGAACGGCCGAGTTCGTAAACCACCGCCGGGGACTCTCCGGAGCGGCGCAACTCTTCTTTGTATTCGACGATGGCTTCGTCGTCACGGCCGAGACTGGAGTAGGCGAATCCAAGGTGGTAATGCCCGAGGCGGATGTCGGGCTCGATCTTGAGCGCGGTTTTGAACTCGTCGATGGCCTGCAGGCTGCGATTGGAATTCAGATAGGCGCGGCCGAGCAGCACGTGGGCGAGAGCGTTTGAAGGGTCGAGCTTGGTTGAGGCCTCCAGTTCATCGGCGGCGGCGGGGTAATTCTCCTGGCTCAGAAACACGAGTGCGAGGTCGAAACGGATGGCGGGATCCTTGGGGCTGAGATCACGAGCGTGGGCGAGTTGATCTTCCGCCTGCTTGAGGTCGCCGGTTTTTAAATAGGCAATCCCCAGGTAGTGGCGTAACTCGGGATCGCTCGGCCAATGCGAGACCGACTGCTGGCCGAATAGAACTGCTTCCTGGAGTTTGCCCGCGTCGATGGAATGCAATAGCTGCTCGCGGGCTTCTGAAGGGCGTTTGCGCGGATGCCGTCAGGCAAAGGGCGACAAGCAAGGCAACAATCAAGATGATGAGGAAATACGGCGTCGCCTGCGCCTTTGATTGCCCGGTTTGTCATTGGAGTTGTTGTCACCGTCGCTATTGTCATCGTATCGTTTTTGCGCGACGGCCCGCAATGCGCGGGCAGTCGGACTATAAGAGGAACGAAAATGAATACAGACGATTTTCAGCGGATGTTTGCTTACGATCACTGGGCGAATCGCGAGTGTCTGAGAGCGATGGGAGCGGGCGGCGCGGCGGGCGGTTCGGCGGGCGGTACAGTGAAGCGAGTCGCGCACATTCTTTCCGCGGAGAAGCTGTGGCTCGAACGCATCCGGCGGAAACCGCAGAGCATGGCGGTGTGGCCCAATTCAACGATCGAGGATTGCGAAGGCGTTGGCGGATGAGATGGCGGCGGCGTGGCGAAACTATCTGAATGAGCTTCCTCCTCGCTGGACTCGACGAGAAGATCGAATACCGGAACAGCAAGGGGGAACCTTGGTCGAGCCGCGTGGAAGATGTGCTGATCCATGTGCTCATGCATTCGGCGTATCATCGCGGGCAGATCGCGCTGGAGATGCGGGCGGCGGGCGACGGAGCCTGCGTATACCGATTTTATTCATGCGGTGCGGCAGGGGTTGGTGGAGTAGAGACCGCGCTTTAGTGGAATTTGCATCCGGACTGGTGCTGCGAAAGACCGGATCACCACGGAGGGCACAGAGGACACAGAGGAAGCGGGGTATGGATCGTGGGACGATTTGGCGGGTTTGGTTGCCCTTGGTTGCTGGGGTTTGGGCGTTGCTGACGATTTTTACTTTGGGACCGGGACCGCGTGGTGCCGCACGCTGGGTAGGATTGTTCGTTGCCTTGAGCGGTCTTGCGGGCGTGATGGTCGCGCGCTATACCTTGGGGCGCTCGTTCTCGATTCGGGCGAAGGCGACGGCGCTGGTCACAACCGGCATCTATTCGCGGATTCGCAATCCGATTTATGTTTCGGGTATGTTCTTCATCATTGGAGCCGCTCTCATGTTGCGGAAGCCTTATGTGTTGTTGTTTCTGGTGGTGATTGTGCCTATGCAGATCATCCGGGCGCGGCGGGAGGCTCGTGTTTTGGAGGAGAAGTTCGGGGAGGAATATCGGGCGTATCGGAAGAGGACGTGGTTCTAGGGTTCAGCGTACGAGCAGCGTTTGCGGGGCTGGGAGTCGATGAGTGCTAACGTTACTTACAGAAATTGAGTCCCTGCCACACCCATATTTTGGGTAATCGGGCGCTGCATCGAACCGGGATTGCAGAAGAGTCAATTGCCTACGAAAAGGAGAACCGATGATACGACCCCTCAGTATTTGCTTGCTTGCATGTTGCGAGATCGTCCTGGCGGCGTCTCAACCTCCACAGAAAACGTCGATGGAGGGTTCTCGCGCAAACCGATCGGAAGTCACGATTGAGGGCTTGGTGCGAGATATGGCATGCCCAATTCAGAACCTCGATGGCAATGCGACCAGCTTGAGTCTCAAGTGCGCACGGGCATGCGTGAGGGCCGGTTCGCCAATCGCCATTCTAACCGGGGATGGCGACCTCTATCAGCCTATCTCCGACAAAATGCCCGATTACAGTCAGATGAAAAAGCTGATGCCTTTCGTGGGCAAATATGTGCGAGTCAACGGAATCGCGTTTGAGCGCAATGGGACGCACGCGATTGTCATCGCGGAGATTAAGGAGATGAAAGAGGTTCACGTGACGATTGATGAGAAATAGCTCCACCAAAAATCTATGCACTCAAAGGCCGTCTGATCGGGTTTTGAGCGTAATTGCCGATTTCACTCAACCCTCCCCTTTCCCTCTCTATGCCCGGGTGCGCCTGCCCCGCGCTGCTATCATTTCAACCGATGAAATCGTCATTATTGAGAAACCGAGCCTGCCTGATCCCGCTGTGTTTACTGTCCTTGACTCTTTGCCTCCACGCTGGCAACGAGCCTAAACTCGACCCGCTTTCCGTGCCGGTCTCGAACAACGCGGTTGCCGTTTTGTATGGCCAGGAAAACGGGACCAAAATATTTTCATTCATGGGGATCGGCGCGAAAAAGACCTGGGATGCGGTTACGACCAGCGCTTATGAGCTGGATCTAAAGACCGGCAAGTGGGAAGAGAAGCGTCCTGTGCCGGGGGTTGTGGGACGTTTGGCGGCGTCGGCCGTGGCGTTTGGTGGACAGGTTTTCATCTTTGGCGGTTACGTTGTCGACGGACAAGGCGAGGAGACGACGCTGTCGGATTTGAATGTTTTTGTACCGTTTGAGAATCGCTATTACCGGGGCAAAGACATTCCGGTGCCGGTCGATGATGCGGCGATCGGCCTGTATCGCGATCGCTACATCTTTCTTATTGGTGGATGGTCGAAGACCGAGGCGGTGCGCAACGTACAGGTGTATGACACGGATAAGAATGAATGGATGCAGTCGACACCGCTTCCGGGCACACCCGTGTTCGGACATGCCGGCGCGATTGTGGGCGACACCATTGTTTATGTGGACGGGGCGTATAAAAATCCCGACGGCAAGGGGCCGAAATACGTTGCCTCCAGCGAATGCTGGATGGGGAAGATTCACACTTCGAAAAGGGGCAGCATCACCGGGATCGAATGGACGAAGCTGCCCGCGCACCCGGGTAATGCACGTTATCGAATTGCTGCCGGAGCAGACCCTCGGGAAAAGAAGAAAGGCAAGATCTACTTTTCGGGTGGAACCGATAACCCCTACAACTACAACGGAATTGGCTATAACGGGCAACCAGCGGAACCATCCCCGGTGACTTTTGCGTTCGACCTGCGGTCGGAAACCTGGGAAACGATCGATGAGAATACGCCGGAGCCCACCATGGACCATCGCGGGCTGCTGGTCACGCAACGGGGGTTGATGATGGTAGGGGGTATGGAAAAAGGACAGCAGGTAACCTCCAAAGTCACGGTTGTAAAGGCGAGATCCAGGAAGTAACCTTAATAATGCTTAACCAATAATGCTTAAGCATTATGTTTGCGGGATTTCCCCTGTCGAATGCACAGTTTGTGTGCCCAATCATCACTAAATCGGGTGACACGAATCACGGCAGAGCATCCCCCGCAAGCATCCAATAGATATGGCCGCAATTTCAGCGGCATTCTGCGTTGAACGTCTACGATTAACCATCCACAAATCCGTTCAGTCCTAAAAAACTCGGAGGCAAGCCTATGACTGCAGTGATGGAACCGCCCAAGAAACATGCGGCGGGGGATTACATTAATCAGATTCTCAACCTCGTAAAAGCCAAGAACCCGGCCGAGCCGGAATTCCACCAGGCCGTGCTCGAAGTGCTCGAGTCCTTGCGACTCGTGTTGGACCGCCACCCGGAATATCAGGAAGCGAAGATTCTGGAACGTATTACGGAGCCCGAAAGAGTTCTGATGTTCCGTGTGCCCTGGTTTGACGACAAGGGGAAAGTGCAAGTCAATCGCGGGTTCCGCATTGAGATGAACAGCGCGATCGGGCCCTACAAGGGCGGGCTGCGTTTTCATCCATCTGTGAACCTTGGCATCCTGAAATTCCTGGCGTTCGAACAGGTGTTCAAGAACTCCCTCACGACGCTGCCTATGGGCGGCGGCAAGGGCGGATCGGATTTCGATCCGAAGGGCAAGAGCGACAACGAAGTGATGCGCTTCTGCCAGAGCTTCATGACCGAACTGTTCCGTCACATCGGGCCGGACACCGACGTTCCCGCTGGCGACATCGGCGTGGGCGGCCGTGAAATCGGCTTCCTGTTCGGGCAGTACAAGCGCCTGAAGAATGAATTTGCGGGCGTACTGACGGGCAAGGGCCTGGGATGGGGCGGCTCGCTGATTCGTCCCGAGGCGACCGGTTATGGCTGCGTCTACTTCGCGCAGGAAATGCTGAAGACGAAGAAAGACAAACTGGAAGGCAAGGTTTGCCTGGTCTCCGGCAGCGGCAATGTTTCGCAATACACGATCGAGAAACTGCTCGATCTGGGCGCGAAGCCGGTCACACTGTCGGATTCCGATGGCGCGATCTATGACGAAGAAGGCATCGACGCGCGACAAGTTGGCGTTTGTCATCGATCTGAAAAACAACCGCCGCGGCCGCATCAAGGAGTACACGGAGAAATTCAAGAAAGCCGTTTATAACCCGACCGACAAGAAGCTCGACCACAACTGGCTGTGGAACATCAAGGCCGATTGCGCGTTCCCGAGCGCCACACAGAATGAGATCAACGCAAAGGACGCGGCCAATCTCATCAAGAATGGCGTGAAGGTAGTGAGCGAAGGCGCGAACATGCCGAGCACGCTGGACGCGACGAAGCTGTTCCTGGAGCACAAAATCCTGTACGGACCGGCGAAGGCTGCCAATGCGGGCGGCGTTGCCACGTCTGGACTGGAAATGTCGCAGAACAGCATGCGGCTCTCCTGGACCCGTGAAGAAGTGGATGATCGTTTGCACAAGATCATGATCTCGATTCACAACGCCTGCCACGAGACGGCCGAGAAGTACGGCACGCCGGGCAATTATGTGAACGGGGCCAACATCGCGGGCTTCCTGAAGGTTGCGAACTCGATGCTGGATCAGGGGCTGGTATAGGAAGTTTCTTGTGTGGTGGCGGGGCTGTGCCCCGCCGGGAAGGGGCGTAGCCCCGTCACCGTACGATTCCGAATAACACTGGCGGGCGGGAGCAACAGAACATCCCGCCCGCGTTTTTTGTTGACCTCTGAAGAAATTTCTTTCGCAGTTTCGGCTGTTGCGCGCCTTGACGATAGTCCGCGCGTGGGATGATTATGTCGAGGGTGCAAAAAATTTTCTGATAAGCGGGTTGGATCGTGGCTCGCTACCCCTTGGCTGACAACCGGCCTGACAACCCGAATTGAAAAGAATCCGATCTAAAAGGAAAGCATGATGACAAATATTGAATGGAAGCGCGCGACCCTGCTCGCGGTTTTACTGCTGGCGGGCCTAGCATTTTTAGCGCAGTCAATGCGGGCGGACGAGGGAATGTGGACCTTCGATAATTTTCCGTCGAAGACAGTGGGCGCAAAGTACGGATTTGCGCCATCGCAGGACTGGCTTAATCACGTGCGGCTGGCATCGTTGCGCATCGCAGGCGGCTGTTCGGCTTCGTTCATCTCGCCCGAGGGATTGGTGATGACGAATCATCACTGCGTGGTCGAGTGCGTCGAGCAGATCTCTACGCCGAAGGACAACTTCGTCGACGACGGATTTATTGCGAAAACGGACGCCGAGGAGCGGAAGTGTCCCGCGTTCGAACTCGACCAACTGGTAGAAATCCTCGACGTCACAAAGGACGTGCAGGGTGCGATCGCTGGGAAGACCGGCCACGAGGCGAATAGAGCGCTCCACGCCAAAGAAGCGGATCTGCAGCAGACTTGCGGATCGCAGGAGAGCGTGCGCTGCGATGTCGTTTCCCTGTATCACGGCGGGATCTACGATCTGTACCGCTATAAGCGCTACACCGACGTGCGCCTGGTATTCGCGCCGGAGTATGCGGTGGCGCAGTTCGGCGGGGATCCCGACAATTTCAATTTTCCGCGTTTTGATTTCGATATCGGACTTCTGCGGGCCTATGAAGGAGGCAAACCGGCGGCTAGTCCGGAATACTTGCGCTGGAGCGCGGATGGATCGAAGGATGGCGAGCTGGAATTTGTATCGGGCAATCCGGGGGGCACCAGCCGCGAATTGACGAACGCACAGCTGGCGTTTGAGCGCGACACTTTCTTCCCCTACCTGATGCCGGTCCTCGCGGAATACCGCGGTCTGCTGGAAGAGTTCCGAACCCGCGGACCTGAGCAGGCGCGCGAGGCAAACGAAGATCTGTTTTTCGTGGAGAACAGTTTCAAGGCCTACGTCGGACGGCAGGGCGCACTACTGGATCCGCAATTTTTTGCGACCAAGGTAGAGGAAGAAAAAAAGTTGCGCGCCGCCACGGACGCGGATCCAAAGCTGGCAGGTGATGTTTCAGCGTGGGGCGACATCGCGAAAATTCAGCAACTGCGCAACCAGCTGTTCGTGCGAAACGTAACTCTGAGTGGCCGCACGTTCCGCGCAGGTCTGCTTGGTTACGCGGTGACGCTGGTGCGAGCGGCGGCCGAGCGCGCCAAGCCCAATGCGGATCGTCTGCCCGAGTTCACCGATCAAGCTCTGGTTGCTGTGCAGCAGGTGCTATCGGCCCCGGTTCCGATTTACAAGGATATTGAAGAGCTCGACCTCACATTCTTGTTCACGAGGATCAGGCGCGACCTGGGCACCGACGATGAATTTGTGAAGAAGATGCTAGGCAAAGAGTCGCCTGAACAATTGGCGCAGAGGTTGGTAAACGGCACACGCTTGGAGGATCCGAAGGTCCGCGAGGAGTTATATAAGGGCGGACAGAGTGCCATAGAAGCGTCGACTGATCCGATGATTCGCTTTGCCGCGTCCATTAATCCCGATCTCCTGGCGGTGCGCAAAGATTACGAGGCGCGGGTGGATGCTCCGACCAGGGCCGCCGCCGAGCGGATTGCGAAGGCGCGCTTTGCGGTCTATGGCACCAGCGTCGATCCTGATGCGACGTTTACGGCCCGGTTGAGTTATGGAACGGTTAAGGGCTTCGACAACGCCGAGGGTAAGTTTGTACAGCCCTTCACGACCATGGGAGGGCTTTTCGAGCGAGCTACCGGCGCGCCGCCCTATAAGTTGCCCGAGAGCTGGCTTAAGGCCAAAGGGTCGCTGAACCTGTCGCTGCCCATGAATCTGTCGACGACGAACGATATCATTGGCGGGAACTCCGGAAGTCCGCTTATTAACAAAGACGCCAAGGTTGTTGGCTTGATCTTTGACGGCAACATTTTTTCGCTGGGCGGAGACTACGGCTACGATGCGAAGCAGAATCGCGCGGTAGCGGTCGACAGCCGCGCACTGCTCGAAGGCCTGCGGAAGGTTTACCACCTGGACCGGGTCGTCGATGAGATTGAGGCTGCGCGGAAGTAGCGGGCGGAAGTAGCGGGGGAAGTGCCGAGCTGAAAGGTGGAGCCGGTCTCCCAAACATTTCCTCTGGGCTCTGGCTGGTGTGGTGACGGGGCTTTGCCCCGTCTGGCGGGGCAGAGCCCCGCCACCACACAAATTATTTCGCGCGGGCCAGCACCAAAGTGACGTCGTCGGGCTGTTCTTCGTCGCCGATCCAGTCATCGACCGCGGCCGTGACAATTTCCGTGATGCGCGTCAGCGGCAAATGGCGGTTCTCGCGCACGATTTGAATCAGCCGCTCCTCGCCGAACTCGCCGTAATCATTTTCGGGTTCGGTCACGCCATCGCTGTAGGCGACTAACAGGTCGCCACGGCGAAATTGCACGGTTGCTTCCGGGTAATCCATATTGTCGAGAAGGCCAACGACGGTTCCGCCGCAGTCCAGATGCCGCGCGGATCCGTCGTCGGAAATCAGGATGGGTTGAAGGTGGCCGCCGTTCGCATAGGTGAGGCGGCGGGTGGCGCCATCGTAGATGCCGAGAAACAAGGTCGCGTATTTTGCGTCGGGGGTGCTCTGGTAGAGCTGATGATTCAGCAGTCCGAGCAGAACGGCGGGCGAAGCTTCGGCTCCGGGCGTATCGGTTGCCAGGGCCGTGCCGCGTCCTCCTGAGGCGCCGATTGCGGCGGATTCACGCAGAAGCGGAATGCCTTCGATGCTATAGGCGCGCACGGCGGAGTGGATAGTGGCCATCAGCAGCGCGGCCGAAATTCCTTTCCCGCTGATGTCGCCGACCGCCAGAATCATCTTGTCAGAATTGAGCGTCAGAAAATCGTAGTAATCGCCGCTCACGGTGCGCGCGGGCCGGCAGAAGCCGTGTACTTCGAGCGACTCGAGCTGCGAGATTTCTTTCGGGAAGAGCTGGGCCTGGACCTCCTGCGCGATCGATAGTTCGTTTTCCAGGCGCTGCTTTTCCTTCTGCTCCAGCACCAGCCTCTCGATGGACGCGGTCATGGAGTTGAATGAATTGGCCAGCGTCGCCAGTTGATCGTTGGACTTCACCTGGATGCGATGACTGAAATCGGCGCGGTTAACGTGAGTAGTCGCTTGATAGAGCTCGGCGACCGACGAGGTGATGCTGCGCGTAAGTTTGGTGCCGACAATGAGCGCCAGCAGTTCGATGATTGCGAACACGATAGCGATCGAGAACAGGATGTACTCGACCCCTTTGGCATAATCGCCGAGCGCGGCGAAAAGCCTCGCGTAGAGAACCGATGGCCGCGTTTCGACTCGTGCCAGGGCTCCGGCTCGCTCCCGTTCTCCGGTTGACCAATCCACCACCTGCAGCGGGATGGGAAAGGCAATCTGGCGGTCGAATGTGTTTACAGCGGGCGGAATTGTTCCCGCGGAAAAGGTCCGCGCGACTTGCCGGTTCGCTTCGGGCTCCGGCGCCGGGCCGTGGTCGTTGGTGTTTTGCTGCGCCGCGTTTTGCTGAGTCGTGTTTTGGTTCAGGGAGAAGAGACTCCCAGCGGCATTCGCGTTCGGGGAAACCGTGATTTCGCCGAGGTCTCCCGCGATCTCTTCGATTTCTATGATCAAACTTTTGTCGAGGGGTTCGCTGGTGATGAGGCGAAGCGATTCCGGAGCTGCTGCCGTTATGGTCGCGACCCGCAGGTAGAGTTGGCCGCGGTCGCGCACGATATCCCGAAAGTCTCCGCTAATGAATGGCGGAAAATCAAAGGCCGGAGCGCCCTCAGGCCCGGAGCAACTTGCCTGCGGCTGATCGTGGTACCAGGCACATACTTCCCGGCGCGCCCACTCCGGACGGCGGGGACGCGCGAGGCCGACGATTCCGGCGCCGAGTCTTTCACCGCGCTCATTGGGATGAGCCGGAGGATTGGCAAGCTGATTGGCGAGCGAATGTGCGATTGCGCGGTTGGATGCTTCCATGCTGCGCAGGTGGGTGGCGATGTCAGACGTGATCATGAAGCTGGCGAATTGCCCGGCAAAAAGATAAAGGGCAATGATTGAGATAACCGCCAGTAGAAAAACTGGAATGACCCCGATAAAAACATAAGTCACAATCAACCGGTTGCGCAGCCGCCACAGCAGATGCGAACGCAGCCAGCGGAAACCGACAATCGTCATCAGGACAACGGCCGCGATACTGAGGAATGTGACCCAGCCTTCGAGGCTGTCCGAAACTCGCGGACTGACGCGGCTCGTCAGCAACTGGACGGCGAAAAGAAACAGGTCGAGCGCGAGCACGTAAATCGATGCCCACGCGACGCGGCTTTCTGGCCATAGGCCTCGATCGCGAAGCTTGCTCTCGAGTTCCAAAGAGATCAGTCTCATGCGAATGCTCAATGAAGTGCGCTGCCAGATCCAGGGTACTGAGCAATGGACGATGTTGGCGGTCCCGACGATTCAGTTCGGCCGTCAGATTTCAGGATAGAAATCAAAAAACGCAGCCAGGCTGGTCTTGAGTTGCTTCTCGATCTCCTGTTTGCCACCCTCCAGAATGTGCATCGTGACGCGCGCCTCGCGGCCATTCTTGAGCCGGACAGTTGCGTCGCCCACCTCCGCGACCTCTTCGGCCGGCAGCAGGCGCAAGCCATATACCAAAGTCAGATTTGCCATATGTCGATTGTAAAACAGCAGGAAAGGTCGGGCGGCGTGGGAGCAGATCCGCAGCGCGAGCGAAGCGAGAAGCTCAGAGCCGAGGCTGATTTGAGACGAGCTTGAAGCAGAGCTCAGGATTAGACGTCTGAGATCTCTGGAGTTTCCCACCCCCGGTCGCGTCTATCCCGGAGGCCATTGCAGGGCGCGGCCGCCGATCAGGTGTACGTGCAGATGAAAAACGGACTGCCCGGCGCGGGGGCCGACGTTCAGGACGGTGCGGTAGCCATCTTCGATCGAGCGTTCCCTGGCAATGTGCGCGGCCACCAGATGACAACGTCCCACAAGCTCGACGTCCTCGGGCTTCGCTTCCTTTAGGCCGGCGATATGTTTCTTGGGGATGATGAGCACGTGGGTGGGGCCTTGCGGGTTCAGATCCTCGAAGGCAAAAGTGTGCGCATCTTCATAAACTTTTTTGGAGGGCACTTCACCGCGGATAATGCGGCAAAAAAGACAATCGGCCATAACCTCATTTCTCCCGCTGCCGGAAAGAGCGCTATCCCAACCTGTAAGTCGGGGAAGATTTGCTGGCGCCTCCGACCCAAAACAATAACACCGCTTCGAGTAACTGCCAATTAGTAAGTTTGTCGCGGCATATTACAAGGGCAAGACGGCAGCGATAAGGCTTCAGTCAAGCCGAACGAGGAACACCGGCGCTTCCTCGAGTTGAGTTTCACGGACCAGATCCTGAGCGCGCTGGCGATCGTCATCCAGCACTCGTACCCGCACCCACCAATCTCCAGTGGGACTGGCAAACTTCAAGACTTTCGCTGTCTGATAGCGCCGTTGCAGGTGTTCCGCCAGCTCGGCGGCGCTTTTTTGGTCGGCAAAGGAACCGATCTGCACAGCCCATCGTCCACCGGTATCGAGAGCGGCTGGCGCTTCGAGGACCTCCAGGCGGACCTTCGCGGTGCCGGGCAGATAGACATCGAGCGCCTTGGCAGCGGCGAGAGACAGATCGAGGATGCGGCCTTCCACAAATGGGCCACGATCTGTGATACGCAGCAGAAGAGAGTGCCCGGTTTTCAAATTGGTGACGCGCACAATGGAACCAAGGGGCAATGTGAGGTGCGCAGCCGTCATGGCGTTCATGTTGTAAATCTCGCCGTTCGAACCGCGCCGATTGTGATAAGGGGCGCCGTACCAACTCGCGATGCCGGTCTGCTCGAAGATAGGCTTGGCGTCGTCGGGGACTTCGATCTTTTCGGGGTCTCTTCGTGGGAACGCGTCGTTTCCGCCGGCGCTGGCTGAACCCGCGGAAGTGAAGGCGGAGGTGGAACCGCGACTTGAGTCTGCTTATGTCCGCAACCCGCGAGCAATCCCGTGCCCAGTAATAGGCCCAGCAATAAGGGCAACAGCGGCCGGCAAGCGGATCGGAGGTGAAATCGGTTCAAGGTTGTTTGGGCTGCGTCTCTCTTTCGCCCTGCGTGTCTTTCTTGTCCTGCTTCTCGAGGAACGCCGCGAACTGGGAGAGTTTCCCCGCCGCCACGCGCAGTGCTTTCGAGGAATTCGTGCGCACCGCCGGCACAACTTCGTCGTTCACATATTTGACCATCTCCGCTGTTTCTTTCTCCAGCGTTGCGGCGATATTTGCCACGGAGCGATTGAGGCGCGCGGAAGCGTCTTCCACCTTGCGGTCGAATTCGGTCATAGCCATCCTGTCGGAACAGATCGATGTTCACGCGTGTGCCGCGGCTGCCGAGCTTTTTCATTATCGTCGGCCCATGTCCGGCGGTCAATCCGGGCGAATCTGTTGTGGCAATCGCATAGGCAGGCAGATCGCTCCGCTCGCGGTACAATCTCGCCATGCGTTTGCGGATCACGGCCACGCCGATGTTGCCTGTTTTGATGCTGGCGCTGGTGTGCGAGTTGGTGCTCACATCTGCGTGCACCTTTTATGGGGAGCATCCGGCGCGTACCTTGACGGAGGCCACCGGCGGCGAGGGTCTGGAGCGTGTCTTTTGGAAAGAAGTTGTAGCCGGAAACTGGGTTGAAGTGGAGCGCGCGCTGGCATCGAATTACGTGGGCGTGACACCAGGCGGAACGCTCGATCGCGAGGCGACGCTTGCTCAGTACCGGCAATGGCAGTTGAAAAGCTACTCGCTCGGCGATGTGAAGACCGAGATGAACGGAAACACAATTGTCGTGACCTACACCATTACATTGAGCGGGACATTGGGCGGTGCTTTGAGCGGAACCGCGGCGAACGGAACAGCGGGGAGCGGTGATTCCAGCTCGCAGCCCTTGCCTTCGGCGCCCCAGCACATGATGACTGTCTGGCAGCAGCAAAAAGACGGGTGGGTCTGCATTGCGCACAGCGTCAGTCAGCCGTGATGCTCCGATCGAATAACATGGCCGTAAAGATGCAAGATGATAAACGAGTTCGCACGGGTTCGTCTCCGGGCGGTCCTCTTCGACTCTTCCGCGCGGCTCATTTTTCCGGCAAGGACCTCGCCCGCTTCCGGCGCGCGCTACTTGGTTGGTATGACCGGAATCGCCGCGACTTGCCGTGGCGCAGGACGCGCGATCCTTACGCCATTTGGCTCTCGGAAATCATGTTGCAGCAGACGCGAGTGGCGGCGGTTCTCGACTACTACCGGACCTTTCTCGAGCGTTTTCCGGATCTTGCCGCGTTGGCAGCCGCTCCAGAGGACGCCGTGCTCGCCGCCTGGAGCGGCCTCGGCTACTATCGGCGGGCGCGCATGCTCCATCAATGCGCGCGGGAGATTGTGATCGAAATGGCGGCCGCTTCCCCGAAAACTCCGAGGCATTGCGGGAACTGCCTGGGATTGGCCGTTACACGGCGGCGGCAATCGCCAGCATCGCCTTTGCAGAGCCAGTCGCGGTGGTGGATGGTAACGTGGAGCGCGTGCTGCAAAGGGTTACTGGCAAGAATTTAACTGCGCGCCAATGCTGGGAGCGGGCGGAAGAACTGCTTTCGAAATCGCGGCCGGGTGATTTCAATCAGGCCATGATGGAATTAGGTGCGACCGTATGCCTGCCTCGCGGACCACACTGCCAGGTTTGCCCGATTCGTAAATGGTGTTGTGCTCAAGGCGAGGTTTCTCGTCCTAAAGCCAGCACTCGCCAGCGAACGCGCGAAATCTGGTGCGCGTTGGAACGGCGTGACGGGAAGGTGCGCTTGGTGAAGCGTCCGAAGAAAGCATCCCTCATGGCGGGGATGTGGGAGTTACCGCAGTGGACCGAACTTCCGCATGCATCGGCCAGCGAATCGCACTGGCGCACATTTCGCCATTCCATCACCGTGACTGACTATCGTGTGCATGTGCTCCGGGATTGGATGTTGAAAGGAGAAGCCGCGAGGGACAATGCCGGCTCCGCGGCAAGTGGGTTGCGATTGACGAGATTTCGCAATCGCCGATTACCGGGTTGACACGAAAAGTCCTGAAGGCAGGCGGCATCATCTAAACACGCGAGGCATTTCTTCGTGAAGTGGCTCAATCATCTGTTCGGAGGTCCGAAAGATATGGCTGCATTGCCGGCCGGAACCAAAGCACCCGATTTTTCGCTGCCTGCCGTCGTTGATGGAAAAGGCGGCAGCACGTTTTCCCTGCACGAGGCATTGCAGCACGGGCCCGTATTGGCGGTATTTTTCAAGATTTCCTGTCCCACCTGTCAGTACACTTTTCCTTTTCTCGAGCGGGTTCACAAAGCTCATGGCAACAAGAAAATCACGATCGTGGGCATCTCGCAAAACAACCAGAGCGATACCGCGGCCTTCTTGAAAGAATATGGTATTACCTTCCTGACACTGCTCGACGATCCGAATGGCTACGCGGTTTCGAATGCTTATGGCCTGACGAATGTTCCCACTCTGTTCTTGATCGGCCAAAACGGCGCGATCGAAATCACCAGTGTCGGATGGGTGAAGCAGGAGATCGAGGAAATCAACCGCAAACTCGGGACTGGCCAGAAGACCCCGCTACCTGCGATCTTCAAACCCGGGGAGGATGTGCGCGACTTCCGCGCCGGTTGAGGGTCGAAAAACTGATCCCGCGGTCGCGGGAGAGACTCAAACTTAAACGAGCTTTGCGCCGGCTTGGATTCCCCCGGAAGGGCAGTCGGCAAGGCGTCCCGCCGAAATAGCTGCCTGGATGCCCGGTGCAACCCAGCGCTCTTCTCATGCCTACACCGCGGTAACTTTGGGGTCCGTCGCCCGCCGTGCTAGCCTGCAGCTTAGTTGTGCCCTGTCAGCAATTTGCGCGTTGCGTACGAGATTATTGCCGATGCCCAAGGTCCCGATTTTTCGATTGCGCACTTCCGATTCGCTGAACTGTCCCGACCTCAGACGCTACCAACCTGTGCTTGGGTTCAGCGATTTGCAACTGGGCGTCGACAATCTGCGCTATGACGTTTTCCTGAGCGCTCGCCTGACCGGGGACCTGAGCTTCCATCTGGCGCGCTACATTTGCCGGTTTGGCGAGGTGGAATCCCTGTTCGCGATGGAAGTCCCCACCATACCCGCCGCTTCGCAATCGAAATTCATACGGCCACCCGAGGCTACTACAAAACCGAAGAAAGCCGGACCAGTTGACCTGAAGACGGTTCTGATCACAATTCATCAGTCCATCCTGAGTCGCGCGAAGGCTGAAAGGAATCCGTCGATTGACCTGCTTGGGCGGCTGGCGGTACTGAAATTTATTCGCACGGAGTTGCAGGCGCAATTTTCGAGGATTCTCGAACAATGCCGGACAAAGTCGAAGTCGCTGGAAGGAGTGCGGCAGACCACGATGGTGCAGACGCAGGAACTGGTCTCATCATTCCAGATTCGGAAAAAGATCATCATTCGGCGGGCTGGGCAGGAGGTATTTCGCCTGCTGCGCGAGATCGAAAAGGAAACGCTGGCGCGTACGCGGCGCTCGCTGCTGGGCGAGGTGCAAGCCGACAGTTACCGGCTGTTGCTGAATCCGCTGATTCTTACTGAAGATGGACGCGACGATTACCTATGCGCCGAGCATTACTACATGTTCGGTAATTTCGATCGCGACTCCGATCGCTTCCCGGTTCTGCGCCAGTTCGCGCTCGATTTTCTGCGCGAACTGGGCTACGGCGATGGCGTCGAAGATGAGCATCTGGAACAGGCGCTGAATGTTCCGGAAAATGCCGACGCGCTGGTGGGGACAGGGAGCGGGGAGGATGCGACGGCGGAGGATCGGAACCGCGCGGACCGTCTCGATCTGTGGACGCGGCAACTGCAGCGCGAGGGCGTTCTGCTGAAGGTGATCGCCTCCTACGAAGCTGTTCCCCTTCTGCCCGAATATGCGCGCCAGGTGAACCCGCAACAGCTGAAGAACGCGCTGGTTGACCGGGACGAGGCCGACCGCGTCGAAACGATTATTGCCGAACGGCGATTGTCCTCCGACCGCCTGTTTGCCGCCATTGGACGCGTAGCCTCTTGCCGCGGGTCGGAGCGCGGCCGGTTTGCGGCCCGTCTGCTGCATGACCTGTTCTGTTATCACCGCGATCTGCGCGGCCTGGAAGCAGTCGGCACCGGTTTTGACAGCATTAACCTGATCAGTGACAGCAAGGTTCGGGAGCTTTCCGCGCTCAACGGCATGCTCTACGAGTTCCTTCCGCCGGAGGATCAGAAACCGGCCGAAGATCGCGTGCTGCATCATGTGATCCTGAAGGCGGATATTCGGGACTCTTCGCGGCTCACACGTTCGCTCATGGAAAAGGGCATGAATGCGGCCTCGTATTTCAGCCTCAATTTTTACGATCCCATCAATAAGCTGCTGGCGAAATACGGAGCCACCAAGGTTTTTCTGGAAGGGGACGCCATCATTGTTGCGCTGCTGGAGCGTGAAGGCGAAAACCTGCTGGGCGTAGGGCGGGCATGCGTGTTGGCATGGGAAATCGTCAACCTGTTGCACGGCTATAACGAACTGCTGCAGCGATCGGGTTTGCCTTCCATGGAAGTGGGCCTGGGAGTCGCCTACCAGGACTCGCCGCCACTTTACCTGATGGATGGCGAGCACCGGATCATGATCTCCGATGCGATCAATGAGAGCGATCGCCTTTCTTCCTGCAACAAGCGGGTGCGCAACAAACTGTCGAATGACAGAGGCATCTTCCAGGTCTACCGGTTCGACGTCGGGGAGGGCACGGATGGGGAAGCTCCCGGCGAGGAACTGCGTCTCAATTACAACGTGGGCGGAATTTGCCTGAGTGAAGCGGCGTTCGGCAAACTGCAACAGGAAATCTCTCTTAGCCTGGAGACCACGGAATTTCACGGAAAACGCTTCAAGAGTCCCTGGCTGGACCAGGAAGGGGAGTTCTTTATCGGCACCGTACCTGTCGCTACCGGAGTGTTTCGCAAGATCGTGCTGCGTAAAAGCCGCGTCGCGCAGGTGGATGTCCGTGATTTATCGGTTGTGCGCTGGACCGATCGCCACTACTACGAGGTTTGCGCGAATCCCGAGGTGTATGCCGCTTTGCCGGGAGAAAAGTCGAATTCGGCGAAAAAGAGTTAGGGCCAGATCAAGTTTCCCCGGCCGGCGAGCGGCTATCTCACCATCGCCGACACGTGCGGCGAGGCGATTCCCAGCGACCAGTTTACGGTGCGGATGAAAGGCTCCGGGAAGACTCCGATGACAATCGTCATTAGCCCGGTGAGGCCGAGCGCGAAGCGCATTGCGATACTGACTGGCATCCGCGCGGGTTCGCCCTCGGGCGCTTGGCGCATCAGCATCGCGTTAGCGATCCGCAGGTAATAATAAAGCCCAAACAAAGCGTAGAGAACGGCCGCCGAGGCGAGCCAGTAGTGCCCGCTTTCAATCAGGCTGAGGAAGATGTAGTACTTGCCCAGAAAGCCCGCCGTGGGCGGAATCCCGGCCAGCGACAGCAGAAACATCAGCATGAGCACGGCTTCGACGGGCGCGCGCGAATAGAGTCCGGCCATATCGTCGAGTTCGTCGCCGATGATATTGCGGTGCCGCAGCGACGTGATCACCGCAAACGCACCCAGGTTCATGAAGGTGTAAACCATGAGGTAGATCAGGATGCCTTTGAAGCCGTCGAAAAATGCCACGCTTCCGACTGGCGACGTGCCCATAGCGACGAAGGCCAGCAACATGTAGCCCACGTGCGCAATTGAAGAATACGCCAGCAGGCGCTTAGTATTTGTCTGGGTGAGAGCCGCCAGGTTGCCTCCGGTCATGGTGGCGATCGCAACGAATACCATGATGGGCGTGTAAAGCGAACGCAGCGGGAGCAACCCGTAAATCAGAATGCGCAGCAAGAGCGCCCACGCGGCCGCCTTCACGGCGACCGACATAAAGCCGGTAATGCTGGTGGGCGCGCCTTCATAAGCGTCGGGCGCCCACTGATGAAAGGGAACCGCCGCTATCTTGAACAACAGGCCAACAGTAACCGTCAGCAGCGCAATAATCAGTACGGGGTTGTGCGGATCCTGCGCCGAAATCCGGCTGACTGCGGCCAATATGGATGGCCTGCCCGGTGCGCTCGCCAGCAAATTCGTGCTGCCTGAGATTCCGTAGAGCAGAGAGAGTCCATAGGCGAAGATGCCCGACGAAAACGCCCCCAGCAGCAGATACTTCAAGGCAGCTTCGTTGGAGCGGCGGTCGCGGCGCAGGAAGCCGACGAGCACGTAGATCGAGATCGCCATCAGTTCGAGGCCGATAAAAAGCAGCACGATGTCGATGCCTGCGGCCATGCACATCATGCCCACCACGGACATCAGCAGCAGCGCATAGTATTCGCCATGGTGTTCGTTTTCGATTTCCAGATAGCGCACGGAGGCGAGAATCGTAATCGCCGCCGAAGCCAGAAACAGGTACCAGAAATACATGGCGAAGCGATCGACGAGCAGGGAGTGATAGAACCCAATGTTCCCGCGCGGCATGGTGGCCTGGATTCGCCACACGCAGAAAGTGGCCAGCAGCACCCCGACGAACGCGCCCACCGCATTCAGCCACTTCCATTCGCGCGGAATCATCAGATCGATCAGCAGAATGCCGAGCGCAAAAATGGTCAGCTCCACCATCGGCAGCATCAACTGGTATTCGGTGGCAGTGATCGCTGTCACTTAGTTGCTCGCTTTCGCTGGCGTGGCCGTTGGCGCGACGGGCGCCTCCGCTGGCATCGCTTGCGCATTCACAGGCGTATTGGGATTGTTGGCCTGAATGTTCTGCACAATCTGCTTTACCGGCGTTTCGAGGATCTGGAAAAACGGCTTCGGATAGAGCCCGATCCAGAAGGCCATGATGATGAGCGGGACGAAGGTCAGCACTTCCCGCGGCGTGAGATCGTGCAGCTTTTCATTCTTGGGATTCGTAACCGTGCCGAAGAACACGCGCTGGTAAAGCCATAGCAGGTAGGCCGCAGCCAGAATCACGCCCGGCGCCGCCCACGCAGCCCACTTCCAGTTTGCGGTGAACGCTCCCTGCAGGATGGTGAACTCGCCGACGAAACCGTTCAGCAGCGGCAGTCCCATCGACGAGAGGAACATGATCATCGTAATGGTCGCGTACACCGGCATTACGTTGGAGATGCCGCCATACTCCGCGATTTCGCGCGTGTGACGCCGTTCATACAAAATGCCGACGATCAAGAAGAGTGCGCCGGTCGAGATGCCGTGATTGATCTGCTGCAGCACCGAGCCGCTCAGGCCGGCCTGGTTCAGCGCGAAGATGCCAAGCGTGCAGAAGCCCAAGTGGCTGACCGACGAATACGCCACCAGCTTCTTCATGTCCTTCTGCATCAGCGAGACGAGCGCGCCATAGACGATGCCGACGATGGAGAGGCCGATCATCCAGCCGCGTACGGTCGCGCCCAGGAAGGTCGAGGTCGTGTTGGTGAGGACTTGCGGGAAGAAGGGAAGCGAGAAGCGGACGAAGCCGTACGTCCCCATCTTCAGCAGAACGCCTGCCAGAATCACGGAGCCGGCGGTGGGCGCTTCGACGTGCGCATCGGGCAGCCAGGTGTGGAACGGGAACATTGGAACCTTGATGGCAAATCCGAGGAAGAACGCCAGGAAGAGCCAGACCGCTGCATGGAATGGAATCTGCGGCGCAGTCTTGTAAAGTTCCGGAATGCTGAAGGTGAAAACGTTCGTGAGCGTGTGGTGATGGAAATAGAGGAACAGGATGCCGAGGAGCATCAGCACACTGCCGAGCAGCGTGTAGAGGAAGAACTTGATGGCGGCGTAGAGTTTGCGCGGGCCGCCCCAGATGCCGATCAGCAGGTACATCGGAACGAGCATCGCTTCCCAGAAAACGAAGAACAGGAAGAAGTCGAGCGCCATGAAGACGCCGAGCATGCCGGTCTGGAGCACCAGGAACCAGACGTAGTATTCCTTCACGCGGTTCTCGATGGCGGTCCAGGAGGAGAGGATCGAGATCCAGCCGAGGAGCGTGGTGAGCATGATCAGCAGGAAGGAAATGCCGTCGATGCCGAGGTTGTAGCCCGCGCCGATCGAAGGGATCCAGTTGTTGGCCGTGCCTTCGAGAAATTTAAATTGTTGCGGGTCGAAGCGCTGCGCCCAGAACATCGGCACCAGCGGAATCGAAATCAGGAATCCGCCCAGCGAGAAAATGTTCGCAATCCAGCGGATCGCGTCCTTGTTGTCCTTGGGAACGAAGAGGAGAACAAGCGCGCCGATCAGCGGCGTGAAGAGGATGATGGATAAGATGTGATTCTGCATAAGAAATCTCAGCTACGAGCTTCGAGCCGCGAGCCTCGAGCAACATGACGTCGAGTTGACGGCTGCGAGCATGTGTGCGGCGATTGCTCGTAACTCGTAACTCGCGGCTCGCAACTCACCGCTCACTTCCACACGTAATACACTGCAAATCCTACGAGACCCGCTGTCATGACCAGCGCGTACCACTGCACCAGCCCCCATTCGAACAGGCGCGCAGGATACGACAATATTCGGGCGAGGATCGCCGGGCCATTTACACCGACGCCGTCGATGATCCACTTATCCCACCACGAGGAGACCGTAGCTACGGCGCGCGTCACCCAGCCAGCGTCGTTCACCACGCCGTCGATGACCTTTGAATCGAACCATGACGAGGCTTCGCCCAAGCCCAGCACGCCCAGGCGCACGTCTCCCACCTTGCGGCGACCCGTGAAGATGTAGTCGTAGCCTTCGTCGACAAACCACTTGTTGTAGAGCACCTTATAGAGTGGTGGGGCGGCGACGGCGATCGGCTCCGGATAATCCTTGCCGGCACGCGAATAGGCGCGCCAGGCGAGCCCAAGGCCCACGACCGCGGCGCCGACCGACAGGATCATCAGGCCGTACTCCATCGGGTCGGTGTGTTCTTCTTCCTTCTTGCCGGCAGCCAATTGCCCAGGTTCTTCCGCGCGCATCATGTGGGCTTCGCGCGCGAATACGGGATTCAGAAACGCCTCGAACCGGTTCGTTCCTCCCAGGCTGTGCGGAAGCCCAAGCCATCCCGCCAGCACCGAGCAAATCGCGAGGATGATGAGCGGCACCGTCATCGACTTGGGCGACTCGTGCACGTGATGCTCAACCTCATGACTCATGCGTGGCTTGCCGAAGAACGTGAGAAAGATCAGGCGGCCCATGTAGAAAGCAGTCATCAGCGCAGTCGCGAAGCCGATAAACCACAGCACCCGATACGCCCCGCCCTCCGAGGTCCACGTCTGCCACAAGATTTCGTCCTTTGAGAAAAATCCGGCGAATCCCGGAATGCCGGCAATCGCCAGCGTGGCGACGAGCATTGTTTTGTAGGTGGTGGGAATGCGCCCGCGCAGGTCGCCCATGTTGCGCATGTCCTGCTCACCGGACATCGCATGGATCACCGAGCCGGAACCGAGGAAGAGGAGAGCCTTGAAGAACGCATGCGTAAAGACGTGGAAGACGCCCGCAGCGAACGCGCCGACGCCGAGGGCGAGGAACATGTATCCGAGTTGCGATACGGTCGAGTAGGCAAGCACGCGCTTGATGTCGTTCTGGACGAGGCCGATGGATGCGGCAAAGATTGCCGTCAGCGCGCCAACGATTGCGACTGTCTTCATCGCGGTCGGGGCGAGCACGAAGACCGCGTTCGAGCGCGCGACCATGTAGACGCCCGCGGTCACCATGGTTGCCGCGTGGATCAGGGCGGAAACGGGCGTCGGACCTTCCATCGCGTCAGGCAGCCAAACGTAAAGCGGAAGCTGCGCCGACTTACCGCACGCTCCGACGAATAAGAGGAGGGCGGCGGCGGTCAGGACCGGATCGCCGATCTCGAAGCGCCCACTGCGGGCCAGCGTGTTGATGTCGATGAAGCGGAACGATCCCAGATACCACACCAGCGTGAGCGCGCCCAGAATGAAGCCGGCGTCGCCAATGCGGTTGACGATGAACGCCTTGTTCGCGGCGTCACTCGCGGACTTGCGGTGGAAATAGAAACCGATCAGCAGATACGAGCACAGACCCACGCCCTCCCAACCGACGAACATGAGGATGTAATTGTTCGCGAGGATGAGCGTGAGCATGGCGAACATGAACAGATTCAGGTATCCGAAGAATCTGTAGTAGCCGCCTTCATGCGCCATGTAGCCGACGGAGTAAATGTGAATCAGCATACCCACGCCAGTCACGAAGAGCAGCCAGATGCAGGAGAGCGGATCGAGGAGGAACCCGGCATCGGCGTTGAAAGCGGCGGGCGTGCCATCTTTCTTGACGAAGGTGAGGCCGCCATCGCCGGATCCCAGCCATGTGTAGACAATCTTTTCGAAAGGATGGCCGGTGCCGTGCGAGAAATGCGTGTAGTCGAGAACGGTGAAGCAGGCAAAGAGGAATGCAATGACAACCGCGCCTACGCAGACCGCGCTCACGGTCGATTTCTGGAGCTTTCGGCCAAAAAAGAACATCATCGCGGCCCCGAAGGCCGGGAAGAGCGGGATGAGGTAGATGTGGTTTAAAAACATTCGTCGTTCTCGTTCGCTCTCGCGCACTAGTTAGCCCGAAGCTCGCGGCTCGTAGCTCGCAGCTTCCTTACCACTTCAACAAATCAATCTCGTCTACATTGATCGTCTCTTTATTGCGGAAGAAGGCGATCAGAATGCCGAGGCCAACCGCGGCTTCGGCGGCGGCATCGACCACGATGAAGATCGCAAAGAGCTGCCCATGCAGGTTTCCCCACATGCGCGAAAACGCGACCAGATTCAGGTTCACCGCGTTCAAAATCAGTTCGATCGACATCAATACGATTACCACGTTCCGCCGCGTGAGCACGCCGATCGTGCCCAGCACGAACAGTGCGGCCGCAACCACGAGATAGTGCAATGTAGTGATCGGAACCATAAAAATCGTCAAAAACCGTCGTTCGTCCTTCGCTATTCGGCAATCTGCTTCCGTTACGGTTTTGCGAACAGCGAACGACGAACAGCGAACGACTAAATCTTTCTCTTCGTCATAATTACCGCCCCCAAAATCGCCACCAGCAACAGCAAGGAGGCGATCTCGAAGGTGAATGTGTACTGGCCCATCCTGCCCGCCTCGCCGTAAAGCATGGCGGCGACCTGCTGCGTGTTGGTTGCTTCGGGCAACTGCACCATGCGGTCCGGAAGCAGCGCCTTGCCCTTGGAGAACGCGCCTAAGAACAAAGCCAGCAAGACGCATGATGCAACCAACCCCACCGGCCAGATGCGGTTGAACTGGCGCTCCTTCGAGGAGCGCTCGATATTCACCAGCATGATCACGAACAGGAACAGCACCATGATGCCGCCGGCGTAAACGATGATCTGGACGCCAGCGACGAACGGGGCATAGAGCATGAGGTAGAGTCCCGCTACCGACAGCAGCGTAACGATCAACGCCAGCGCGGAATGTACGGCGTTGCGGCGCGTGATCACCAGCAGTCCGCTGATGATGGCAGCGGCCGCGAGACCATAAAAAAAGTAGGGCGTTCCTACCGGGGCCGATCCCACGTTCAGTGCAGGGTTCATGAGACCAGCACCCCCACGATGGCGGTCAAAATCAGCACACCCAGCGAGATCGGCAGCATGACCTTCCATCCCACTCTCATCAGTTGGTCAAAACGATAACGCGGCCAGGTCGCGCGGTACCAGATGAACAGGTACATGAAAATGGCCACCTTCAGCATGAACCAGTAGATGTAATCGATGCCCTCGCGGGTATGCGCGGCGAGGCTGGTATCGGCATTGCGCCCGGCAATCGCGATTACAAACAGCACCAGCGCGATGAACGCCAGCAGTAACGCGAAGACGCCTAGGCCGATCCGTTGAATCCTGAAGAACGAATGCGACGGCATGCGCACCGTGCCGAGGAAGGCAAACCCAGCCAGGGCGGCAAACGTCAGGCCGGGGAAGAGCGAGAAGATGAACTCCCAGACTGTGCCAGTCAGCAGGTTCGGGAAGGGACGCATCCATCCGCCCAGCCAGAGCGTGACGGCAATCGCCGAGACCGCAATCATGGCCGCATATTCGGCGAGCATGAAGAGCGACCAGCGCAGTCCGCTGTACTCGGTGTGGAATCCCGCGGTTAACTCGGACTCGGCCTCAGCCAGATCGAAGGGCGAACGATTCGTCTCGGCGACCATGGCGATGGCGAAGATTACGAATGCGATGAAGCCCAGCGGAAAGAATTTGAAGAGAAACCAAATTCCCTGTTGCTGTTGGGCCTGGACGATTCCAATCATGCTCAGTGTGCCAGTGCCGGTGGTGTTCAGGCTGGTCATCAGGATCGCCGACACGACCGCCAGGCCCATGGCCACTTCGTAGGAGACCATCTGCGCGCTCGAGCGCAGCGCTCCAATCAATGGGTAGTGCGAGTTGGAGGCCCATCCGGCGGTGACGATGCCGAGCACTCCGAGCGACGAGACACCCAGCATGAAGAGGATGCCGATATTCATATCGCTGACGGCTTGCGACGGGCCGAACGGAATGACGGTGTATACCGTAAACGACGCGAGCAGGCCGATGAGCGGCGCGACCCAGAAGACGGCCTTGTCCGATTCCGCCGGAATGATGTCTTCTTTCAGCATCAGCTTAAGCGCGTCTGCGAAGGGCTGCAGCAGGCCGTGCGGGCCGACGCGCATTGGGCCGAGACGAATCTGGAAGTGGGCGAGCGCTTTGCGCTCCAGCCAGTTCATGGCCATGACTGCGACCGACACGCCCCCAAAAATAATGAGCACGTAAATCAGCGCCCAGAGCTGATTGCCCGCCTGCCCGGGCGTTACCGGGCTGCCCAGATAGGACATGAAGGAGTGCAGCATCAGCGATCCACCTCGCCGAGCACGATGTCGAGCGTGCCGATTACCGCGACCACGTCGGCTACCAGCATCCCGCGCACCATCACATCGAGCGCTTGCAGGTTGACGAATGATGGTGGACGCACCCGCAACCGGTAGGGCTGGGTCGAACCATCGCTGACGATGAAGTATCCCAACTCGCCCTTGGGAGCTTCGATCGAGTGATAAATTTCGCCCACCGCGGGCTTGATCACCTTGGGCACCTTGGCCATGATCGGGCCTTCGGGAATGCCGTTCACGGCCTGCTCGATGATGCGCAGCGACTGCCGCATCTCCACCATGCGCACCAGATACCGGTCGTAGGTGTCGCCATTCTCTCCGATCGGGATTTCGAAATCGAAGTCGGCATAGTTGGCATACGGGATGGCTTTGCGAATGTCCCACTTCACGCCGCTGGCTCGGAGCACGGGGCCGGTGACGCCGAGCGCAATCGCGTCGGCGGCGGAAATCGTGCCGACGTTCTTCGTACGTTCCAGCCAGATGCGGTTGCCGGTGAGCAGCGCTTCGTATTCGTCGATCTTGGGCGCAACAAATTTCAGGAAATTCTTTACTTCTTTTTCGAAACCGGCATACGTCTCATACAAGCAGCCGCCGATGCGGAAGGCGTGCGTCGTGAGGCGCGCCCCGCAATACTTTTCGAAGATCTTGAGAATCTCCTCCCGGTCGCGGAAGGTGTAGAAGAGCGGCGTCATGGCTCCAATATCGAGCGCGTGCGTTCCCAGCCAAAGCTGGTGGCTGGCGATGCGATTCAGTTCGGTGAGGATGACGCGAATGTAATTGGCGCGCGGCGGAGCCTCGACGTTCAGCAGCTTTTCGACTGCCTGGCAGTAGCCGAGCCCGTTCGAGACCGCGGCCACGTAATCCATGCGATCGACGTATGGATTGAACATCGTGTAGGTGCGGTTCTCGGCAATCTTTTCGACTCCGCGATGCAGGTAGCCGATTACGCACTCGGTGCCCAGAACTTTTTCGCCATCGAGCTTCAGGATGACGCGCAGCACGCCGTGGGTCGCGGGATGCTGCGGGCCCATGTTGATGATGAGCTCGTTCGAATCGAGATAGGGATGATCGGGTGTTTCGAACTCGAGATTCGATGTGGAATGGCTCAACGCGTCGAGCTTCGAGCCCTGAACGTATGAGGCGGCATTCGGCAGGTTCTTGGAATCCTGAGTAGCGCGGTCTTTTGTGCTCTGATCCGTCATTGGCCGCTCTCGATTCCGAGGTTGATCTGCACCCACTCTTTATCCTGTTGCAGGATGCCGTAATCTTTGCGCAGCGGGAAGCCCTTCCAGCCGTCGGGCAGCAGAATTCGCTTCAGATCGGGATGTCCATCGAACTGAATGCCGAACATGTCATAGACTTCGCGTTCCAGCCAGTTCGCGGTCGCCCAGATCGGTACGCTCGAGGCGATGGAAGCGCCGTCGGCAATCTGCGTGGTTACGCGCACGCGCTCGTTGCGCGGGAAGGAATAGAGGATCCAGACTACATCGAATTGCTTTTCGCGCTTCGGCCAGTGCACCGCGGTGATGTCGACGCAGTAGTCGAACTGCTCCTCGTCGCGCAGCAGGCGCAGGAAGTCGGGGATTAGCGATCGGTCGACTTTGAAATAATTCTGTCCGAGATAAGACTGGGCTTCGAGGCCGGAGCCGTACTGGCCCTTGTACTTTTCAACCATCGGCGAAGACCAGGGCATGGGCACTGGCCCCGCGGGTTTGGCGGGCGCAGCGGGTTTGGCGGGAGCGGGAGTACCTGCAGCAGGAGGCGCAGCGGGCTTCGCAGCCGCGGGCGCAGCCGGGTTGGGAGCCGATGCTGGAGGAGCAGCTGACGCTGGAGCGGAAGGCGCTGCTGCGGCAGGCTTCTCCGCCGCGGGCGGTGCAGCAGCCGACGCCTTGTCGAGAGAACTGGGCTGCGCGGGAGCAGTTGCTTTCTCCGCCGCCGGCTTGCTCTCACCTTCCGGCGGCAGTGGAGCGGGCGATTTGGTTTCCTCGGCCATTCTTTTTCGTTCGGTCTGGCGTAATAACAGCCGCGAAACGATTGGGAAAGTTTCACTTCTAACAGCTTGCCAATACCCTGTCAACGATCCACGTCACATCGATTCAACATCAGGTCCGCGGAGCCTTCTGATAACCCTCGATCAGCTGCCGGATGCGTTGCGCGTCTGCCTTGCGATGCCCATGGCTGGTGATGGGATCGGTTCCGCCCGCGGACTCAATTACGATATCCGCCCAGAAAACGCCGGTTGAAATGTGCACCGAAGCAACCTGCAGGATGCCAATGCTCTCTTCATTGCTTCCGAAAAGGCGCGGCTTGATCCGGCTCACATGCTGGGCGTTCACCACGATACGCGTGGGGAAGAACAGATTGCCCTTCGTCCAACGGCTGGCAGTGAAGGTTTCTCCGTCAGGAATCGTAGTGGCCATAGATGAAAGATGAAGTCGATTGTGGAATTGCGATCGCGGTTTCAATGCGGAGCTGGCATTCTGGAAACGCAAATCACAAATTACACATCACAAATTACAAATCGGTCTTTACACCCACTCGAGCGCGCCCTTCTTCCAGATCCAGATGTAGCCTACGATCAGGATGCCGAGAAATACGAGCATCTCGACGAGCCCGAAAACACCCAGCGCCTTGAACTTGACCGCCCAGGGAAACAGAAAGATGGTCTCCACATCGAACACCACAAAAAGGATAGCAATAATGTAGTAGCGAACCGTGTAGCGTCCGCGCGCGTCGTCATAGGGATCGATGCCGCACTCGTAGGGCATCAACTTGGTGCGATTGGGAGACTGTGTGCGAATGATGCGAGCGATCACCAATGTGAAAGGAATCAGAATTCCGACGACGGCGATGAAGAGAAACGCGGGAACGTAATTTTGCGGCATGAGGCCTCGTATAAAGGGTTACATGGGTGAAATCGAATAGTACCGCTGAATGGGACGGCGTTCAAGGAGAACAGCTCTCAGCTCTTAGCTCTCAGGTTGACGAACTGCATTTCGTCTTTGCTGAGCTCTTTCTCGGCAATGAAAACTTCTTCGCTGGCAAAGAATGAAGAGCGCGGATGATTCCAGGCCAGGGCAACCAGGCGGAGACGTAAGGGCTCCATTTTAGCTGCCGGCCATTGGAGTTCAGCGGGCGCCAATGAGGGAACGCCGAGAAGGCTTGTCATTACAAGCAAGAGGAGGCAGCGACCCGATGTCCTAACCGTCTTCATGCGAAGTTCCTCATTCCTCGCGTGGCGTTAGCTTTTGGATGCCGGCCGGGTGATCTGGGTCGCGTGGAATGGCACTCGAAAGTGCTCCCAAAGGCATTTGGAACTGCTAGCCCAAATGCACGATGAGCGCATTTATAATTACAGATTCCATGCTTCACAACAAGGTTCGCAAATAGTTCGCAAGATTTCTTGCGCATCATTTAAGGACACTCATTGCCACTCGACGACAACATCTATGAAATCCGGCGCGACAAGCTCAAGAAGATTGAGGCGCTTGGGCAGCCCGCATATCCGCGGAAATACAACTTCAGCCATACCGTTCCGCAGATATTGAGCGAGTATGGCGGGCAGACTGCAGAGGAACTGGAATCGCCGCGCGTGACCGTGCGCGTGGCGGGCCGCATCATGGCGATCCGGCTGATGGGGAAGGCTGGGTTTGCGCACCTGCAGCAGGATGGGCAGAGGCTGCAGATCTACGTGAAAAAAGATGCGGTCGGCGATGCGGGATTCGAGCTTTGGAAGCTGCTTGACCTGGGCGATCACATCGGCGTCCGCGGATATTTGTTTCGCACGCGCACCGGAGAGTTGAGCATCCATGCGGAGGAGTTGACGTTCTTGTCGAAGGATCTGCTGCCGCTTCCCGAGAAGTGGCATGGGCTGCAGGATGTGGAGTTGCGCTACCGGCAGCGCTATGTCGATCTGGTGATGAATCCGGAGGTGCGCGAGGTTTTCCTGAAGCGCAGCAAGCTGATGCAGTCGCTGCGGCGGTATCTTCGATGCGCAGGGATTCGTGGAAGTGGAAACGCCGATGATGCAGCCGATGGCGGGCGGAGCGGTGGCGCGTCCGTTCAAGACGCATCACAACACGCTCGATATGGATTTGTTTTTGCGCATCGCGCCGGAGCTTTATTTGAAGCGGCTGACGGTGGGCGGATTCGATCGCGTGTATGAGATCAATCGCAATTTCCGCAATGAAGGAATCGGATGGAGATGGAATCCCGAGTTCACCATGCTGGAGGCTTATCAGGCGTACACCGATTATTTGGGGATTCTGGATACCACGCAGGCTTCGATCGAACAGGCGGTCGTGGACGTGACCGGCGGGACGAACACGAAGTGGGGCGAGGATGAGATTGACTGGTCGCACTCGAACTGGCGGCGCATGACCATGCGCGAGGCGATCACGAAGTTCTGGCCGGAGAAGGCGGGGGCGGCGCCGACGCGGGAGGATTTTGCTACTCCGGGTGGCGTGAAGAAGTTGGTGGATCGGGTGCGCTCGGCGGGGGTGAACTTGGCTTATGATCCGGCTGAGCCATTGGGAAAGACGGTTGCGGCGTTGTTTGAGTCTGTCGCCGAAGAGCACCTTTTGCAGCCGACGATCATTTATGAGTTTCCGACGGCGGTGTCGCCGCTTGTCGAAGCAGAAGCCGGATGAGCCGGACTGGACCGAGCGCTTCGAAATGTTTGCCGGGAAGATGGAGATTGCGAACGGGTTCAGCGAACTGAACGATCCCGGAGGATCAGCGGCGGCGGTTTGAGGCGCAACTGAAGGAGCGCGAGCGCGGCGACGAAGAGGCGCACCAGATGGATGAAGACTACATACGCGCGCTGTCGTACGGCATGCCTCCGGCGGGCGGCGTGGGCGTCGGACTGGATCGGCTGGCGATGCTGTTCACCGATTCGCACACCATCCGGGATGTGATTTTGTTTCCGCTGCTGCGGCCGGAAAAGCACTCCAGCGCCGACGACGCGGAGGGCACAGAAAAGTAAAGCACGATTCCGGCTGTGTTTTGTTTGAAAAGCCTGCCTCAACATGTCTCACGCGCTTGAACCTAAACAATCACTTTAAAGAGAGCTGTCCTTCCCGCATGCTTGGGCCAGTAATTTGCTCGGGCAGCGCTACCGTAGCGGACTTCCGATGCTGGGTCGGTAGCGCTTTGCTAATGAGCCGCGAGCTTCGAGTTACGAGCCGCGAGCCTTGCGATTCGCATTAAGTACATCTTCATTTGGTCTCCCATGGGAATTCTTCATGAAATCGTTGAACCGCGCCTATTCCCGGCTTACCATGCAGCGCCGCTATGAAGCATGGTTCTTGCGCTTTGGTCTCGCGGATGGCTCGGGTGCCTGGTGGTTTCGCTATCTGCTCACCAACCTTGGACGTAGCGGATGTCCCGGCATCGCAGGCGGCCGCGCCGGCGCAAGTCTGGGCGACGTGGTTTCCGCGCGACGGACAACCGGAGACCTTCATACAGGAGTTCCCGCTGGACGCGCTAATTCTGGATGCGCCTGCTCCGGGAGCTCGGACGGCGAGTTCATCTCCATTCTCGCTTGAGATTGGGCGCGAATCGCATTGACGAAGACAGTTGCCGCGGCGCGATCGAAGTTCGCGGCCAGAAGATCGGCTGGGACCTGCGCTATGGTTCGCATTTCGGCATCACGTTCAGCAATAAGGGCTGGATTGGCTTTTCGCGCACTCCGCATTCGGACGCTGTATTTAGTGGCGAGATTCGTTTTGGCGATCGGATATTTCGCGGCGAGCCGCTGGGCTTCGGCGTGCAGGGGCACAATTGCGGCTTTCGGCACCGTCATTTCTGGACCTGGATGCACGCTTGCTTTCCGCAACCGGATGGCAGCCTCAGCACGCTGGAAGCGCTGGTCTATGAGATGCCGCTTGGACTTCGCTTTCGGAAGGCGATTCTCTGGCACCAGGGTAGGGCGCATATATTCCGAAAGCTGCGCGAATCCTGCCGCGACCGCGAAGGCCTGCGGTGGACTTTTATCGCAACGTCCTCGGCTGGAACAATCGAGGTGGATGTGGATGGCAGCGGAATTTCGCTGCATCGACTGCCTTATATCAAGACGGATTGCTCAGGCACATTTGAGGTTTCAAACAACAGCCGCTCGCATTGCGCGACTGAGAGTGCATTTGCGGGACTCAAAAGATCCCGAGGAATTTACGAGCGAAGGCGGCGCCGTGCTGGAGATGACGGGGAACTATTGACGCCTTGTCGCCGGTAACCGATATTTCGCAGATCGTATTCGGGTCCTATTTGGGGCCGTTGCTTTTGGGCGGCGCTTTGGGTGCGCCCTTTTGCGGACCGAAATTCCTGGTCAGATAGTCAAGCAAGTCTTTGCGCTCGGAGTCGGGAACGCTGGCGCCAAGTCCGGCCATTTTGTCGAGTTCGTCGGACCACTTCGTGCGCGAGAAATGCTGCTCGGTGATGCGGCTGGCGTTATGACATTGCGTGCATGCAGCCTTTACTTTCGCCTGCATGGGTCCGGGTGGAAGCGGCTTGCCTGGGGCCTCGGGAGCCTGGGCGACGGCGAAGTGGCTGCAAACGAGCAGAACGATGGGGAGGCAAATTCGTTCGAACATGCAGGGTATGGTAATCGAGTCGGGGATCGGTTGTCAGGGCTATTAGTTGAAAGTGACTGCGGGATAAGGGCGCAGCCTTGCCTACAGTATCTACTGTATTCAGGCCGGAGAAAGAGCCCGTTATCATTCAATTGCAGGGCTGTCTGCCATCCATTCCCCCTCGACTGCACCTAGCATGCCGGGAGCATTCGATAAAGCCCAGATCTGAGTTGATTCGTTGAGCAGTAATTTATGGGGTTGCGTGATGCGGGTTCTGTTAGTCGATGACCATGAGGTAGTTCGGCGGGGAGTACGCTCGCTCCTGCTCGGCCAAAAAAAATACGAGATCTGCGGCGAGGCGGTGGATGGCCAGGATGCCCTGGAGAAGGCTCGCGCGCTCAAGCCCGACGTCATCATTATGGATGTGAGCATGCCGAACCTCAACGGCCTGGAGGCTACCCGCCAGGTGCGCGGCTGGCTCCCGGATTGCGAAGTTCTGATCCTGAGCCAGCATGAATCTCCCGAGATGGTTCGGCAAGCGATTAACGCGGGTGCGCGCGGTTTTGTCGCTAAGCGCTCGATCGGGAAGGACCTGATCTCCGCCCTGGAGAGCGTTGCCCGGCACGAACCCTTTTTCGATTCGGCAGTTTTGAAGAGCGTAAACCCCTCAGGCAATCTGGACGTTCAGGAGATCCTGCAGCGGAGCGCGGCCTTCGAGCGGGCGCTGCGGGAGAGCGAGCAACTTTATCGCTCGACTTTTGAGTTGGCGGCGGTGGGAGTGGCCCATGTGAGCCCCGAGGGGCGATGGCTACGGGTGAACAAGAAGCTCTGCGACATTGTCGGGTATAGCGAATCAGAATTGCTGAAGCTCACCTTTCAGCAGATCACGCACCCTGACGATCTTCCGGCCGATCTCGCCGAGACCGCCAAAATTGTGAGTGGAGAGCTGGATACGTTCTCCATGGAAAAACGCTACATCCGGAAAGATGGATCGCAGGTCTGGATCAACCTGAGTGTTGCCGGAGCACGGGACGCCAGCGGAAAACTCAAGCATTTCATCTCAGTGGTCGAGGATATCAGTGAACGCCGGGAGGCGCACGATGCGCGGTCCAGGCTGGCGGCCATCGTTGAGTCTTCCGACGATGCCATCGTCTCGAAGGATCTCAACGGAATCATCAAGAGCTGGAATCCGGGAGCGGCCCGCATGTTCGGATTTACGGCGGAAGAGGCGGTCGGGCACTCCATCACGATTATCATTCCGCCCGAACTACACGATGAAGAAAAACAAATTCTGCGGCGGTTGCGCAAGGGCGAGCATATCGAACATTACGAAACCGTGCGTAAGACGAAGTCTGGAACGAGGCTCAATGTTTCGCTCACCATCTCTCCGGTAAGAAATTCGAAGGGACAAGTCATAGGCGCTTCCAAGATTGCGCGCGACATTACGGCGCGGAAGCAGGTGGAAGAGGAACTTCGGGAGAGTCAAACCCAGCTCGAGCTTGCGCTTGAGTCCTCGCGGACCGCGATATTCGACTGGGATGTAATCGAAAACCGGGGCAAATGGAATCCGCAAATGGCGGTCATCTACGGATTCAATCCCGAAGAGGAGGAGATTACCGCTGAACAGTGGAGAAGGTTATTCCATCCCGATGACGTCCCGCGATTGACGGAGGAAGCGCGGCAGGCGTATCGCGACAAGCAGAAGGATAAGTTTCAATTCGAATTTCGTGCAATTCGTCCCGATGGCTCGGTGCGGTACATGCTGTCCCACGGGCGCATAATTCGAGATGCGAGCGGCAGAGCTGTGCGCCTGATCGGCACCCATACCGACATCACGGACAGGAAACAAGCGGAAGAAGTGGAGAGGGTGCGCGAGCTTTCCGGGCTTTTGCTTCGGAGCCAGGACGAGGAACGCCGCCGCTTTGCCCGCGAGTTGCATGATAGCGCCGGGCAGACATTGGCGATCCTTGGCGTGAATCTTGCGAAACTCATCGAACAGGCAGAAGGCGTTGCGCCCGACGTGGCGAGCGAGGGAGTGAAGATTCAGGAACTGGTGCAGCAATTACAACGCGAGATACGCACCACGTCTTATCTATTGCATCCTCCGCTGTTGGACGAAGCTGGACTCTCATCCGCTCTGAGCTGGTATGTCGAGGGACTCGTGGAGCGCAGTGGACTGGAGTTGAACCTGGCCATGGCCGAGGATTTCGGAAGACTTCCCGCCGATATGGAGATGACGATTTTCCGTTTGGTGCAGGAATGCCTGACTAATGTACATCGTCATTCGGGAAGCAAGAGCGCCGATATCAGAATCGCTCGCGAGGGCGAGAGCGTTTCCGTAGAAGTGAAAGACCAGGGCGAAGGGATGTCTCCCAGCCGACTGGCGGAAATTCAGACGCGGGGCTCGGGAGTTGGGCTCAGGGGAATCCGGGAACGTTTGCGCCAATTCCATGGCGAGATGAGCATCCAATCGAACGGCTCTGGCACGCGGGTTCTTGTGCGGATTCCGATTCCCAAGGTGGACCGGTCAACCGGCGTGGAATCGGTTGAGGCCGCGGTTAACGAGTCTTTTCCTGCTCGTGTGGTATCGGGCCTTTGGCCCGATTTGGCGGGTCAGAGACCCGCCACCACACATACAAGCCACCATACAGCCTCGTTCTCAGCGCTGGTCCAGCATTCGAACTGTTTCGAGGATGGTGTTGCCTACGATTTCCAGGCTCTTGGGGCTGAGCTTGTCCATGGTGTCTTGCGCGGTGTGATGGAAGACGTCGTTGTAGCCATACGGCACGTCAATGACATCGGCGCAGGGGACGCCGCGTTTCACGAAGGGAATGTGATCGTCTTCTTCGCCGCCTTGAAGGGCATAGAAATGAGATTGGTAGCCGCCGCGCTCGGCAGCGGCGTAGATCAGGTCGAGCAGCCAGGGAGTGGAGTTGGTGTCGCGCAGAATGGCAACATCGATGGGAGCGATCATATCCATGACCATGAGCGCCTTGATTTTTTTCAGTGTCCCGTCTTTCTCCCATTTTTCGGCAAGATGACGCGTGCCGTACAGGCTGTCGGTGTCCGACCAATTCTTTACAGCTTCCTCGCCATCGGTCCAGACCAGCCAGACGCTGTAGCCGTCGCGGGTTTTGCCCGGGGCAACCCGTAACTCGTGGGCAAATTCCAGCAGGATCGCAGTGGACGATCCGCCATCGTTGGCGCCGACGTATCCGATGTTGCGCAAGGGATAGTTGGTGTCGTAGTGGCCCATGATGACGATGATGCCATCTTTCTTGCCGGGAAATTTCGCGATGATATTGCGGACGGGGAATTTGCCCTCCACCGTGTCAGCGGTGAAAGCATCGTCCTCGACCTGGTCGCCTTTGAGATGATCGACGGATGTAACGCTCCAGCTTTTTGTGGTTCTCGCTTCCCATGTAGCGCGGACCGAAGGCGGTGACTTCCCGCGTATATTCGAAAGCACGTTTGGCGTCGATTTGCGGGAGCGGAGCGGTATCGGGAGGCGCCAACTGCAGCGGCGCTCGCGGCTTCGGATTTTGCTACCGCGGCCGCGGCAGCGGTGGAGGGCGTGACTGCAGATACGGGATTTCCCTTGCCGCACGCGATTGTGCTCGACAGCACAATGAGTGGTAGCGCCCACGAAAATCTTAACCACAGAGGGCACAGAGGGACACGGAGGAAGGCGTCGCCCAACGCTTTCGTGTTTCTTGTAACACGTCTCGGCTTCATGCTTTTCTCCGTGTTCTTCGTGTTCGCGGCGTCCTCTGTGTCCTCTGTGGTTATAAGCCCTTCTTGTCCGCGCGTTTTTTGCGCTGTTTGGGATGCACGAGCCATGCGATCCCGATACTCAGGAGATATAACCCGACCATAGGCGCAGCGAAGATGCACATGTTCACAACGTCGGGCGTGGGGGTGATGATGGCGGCGATGATGAAGATGCCGAGGATCGAATAACGGATGTTGTGCCACATCCAGCCCGCGCTGACGATGCCCATCAGGGCGAGAAAGAACACCAGGATGGGCATCTCAAAGATTGCGCCCATCCCCAGGATGATGGTCACAAACAGCGAAGTGTATTCCTCGATCGTGATCATCGGCTGGAACTGCTTGCCGAAATCGATCAGGAAGGCGAGCGCCTGGGGATAGACCACGCGGTAGCCAAAGTATCCTCCGGCCAGAAAAAGGCCGACGCTCGAAACCATGAAGGGCATTACATAGCGCTTTTCGTTGCGGTAAAGTCCGGGCGCAATGAAGAGCCATAGTTGGTAGAGCACGAACGGAGAACTGACGAACAGGCCGGCCACGCCCGCGACTTTCAGATAGAGGTTAAAGGGGTCGACGGGATTGAGATAGACGAGTTTTTCCGGCAGTCCATACCTGTGCAGCACCTCGATGATGGGATGCTGCATGATATCCACCAGGCGCGATGCTGCGAACCAGCAGCCAAAGAAGCCGATGACGACGGCGATGATGGAATAGACGATTCGTTTGCGGAGTTCCTCGAGATGGTCGAGGAAGCCCATGGTGGGCATCGGCTCTTTGCCGGATTCGGTTACTGGGGACGAAACGGCCACTTCAGGCATCGGGCGCAACTTTCGGCGCGGGAGACGCGGCCAATGCCCGCTCTCTACGGCGGCGGCTTTTCGGGCGCAACTGCGGCAGGTTCTGCTTCGGCCGTGGATGCGCTTTCGGGTTCCGCGTTGTTCCCAGCGGCGTGGGTTTCCGCGGCTTCGAGTTGCTCGGCGGGCGGCGGATTAAAGATGCGGCTGGCGAGCGATCCCAGCGGAGCCTGGGCCGGGGGGAGAATCTGGCGCTTGGTCCCGTACTCCGAGGCATTGATTTCGGATTCGATCTGGGATCGGAATTCGTTTGAGGCGCGGCGGAACTCGTTCATAAAGCGCCCGATCTGGCGGCCGATCTCCGGTAATTTCTTGGGGCCGAAAAGGATCAGCGCCAGGAAAAACAGGAAGATCATCTCGCTGGAGAACCCGAAATTCATACCGCTATCATAATGCGCCGGGGCGGAGAATGACTACCTGCGGTCTATCGGAAGGTGTATCCGATGGAGAAACTATACCGCAGGGCGTGGTCGGAGCTGAACTCCGTGTTGTTGTTGATCAGGTAGAGGCGCGCCTCGGGACGGATGAAGAGGCGGCGCCAGGCATAAAATTTAATCCCACCGCCCAGGTCCCCCATGGGATGCGTGCTGCTGGCGAAACACTTGGAACTTGTGCAGTTGGTTTGCGTTTGAAAGCGCGTGTCCAAAACGCCGCCACCGCCGACCACCTCAACGCCAATCCGCTTGGTGAATTGCTTAGTCCAGATGGCATTGCCATCGAAAAACATCGGGCGAAAGGGAATGTTCAGGAAATACTGAGCATAGGTCCCGGTATCTTCCCGCACCGCGGCTTCGACTTGTACGCCGATAACCTTCCGGAAGAACAGGTAATCGACGCTGCCTGTCGCGTAGGCTGCGCCCCCTAACGATTGCGGCTGGTGATTGCCGGTGGCTGTGCTGCCCGCGGGGGCGAAGATGGACCCTTCCCCGACGGCGACGTCAATCTGTTGGCTGTGGACGATGTTGGTGAAAGCGGCCATGGCCGCGCAGGTAAAAAGAAAAAGAAGGGCAACGCGTTTCAGTATCAATCGAAACCATCCAAAGTATCGTTTTTACCCCAACGAAATTCGTTGGAGTTGGGGCGGAATCGCTATCATAAATGAGCAGGCAGAAGATGGTGAGGATTTTGAGGAAACAAGGCGGGATGGAGCCGAGCCCCCATCCCGCCGTAAGTTGCGCCAACAGCTCTAATGGAATGTATACCCGATGGAAAGCCCGTAGCGAAGTGCGTGATTCGAGCTGAAGTCGGTGTTGTTGTTGATGAAGTAGAAGCGCGCTTCGGGGCGAATGAAGAAGTTGTGCATCGCATAAAGTTTGATGCCCCCGCCCGACATCCGCGTCGAAGTGGTTGCTGGACTGGTAGTTGGTGCCGGTAAAGTAATTTTGACAAGTGGAACAATAGAAGCGGGTGCTCAGCGCCCCGATGCCGCCGACCAGTTCCGCGTAAACGTGGTTCATCAGCTTGGGTGAATAGACGGCGTTGATGTTCCAAAACAGCGGACGATAGTTAAAACCCTGGCCGGCATAATTCTCGGCCTGACCCGCTCTCCAGAAAACTTCGGCTCCGATCCCGAGATTGTGATAAAAGAGCACGTCGCCGCTAAACCCAGGATAGGCGCCGCTGGGGATCGATACGGGAGCGTGACTGGTGTCGCTGAGGGTGATATTACCGATTCCCGGGGCATCGATCGTGCTAATGCCGAATGCTACGTCAACCTTTTGTGCGAGCGCGACATTGGAGACAGTGGCCAGGAGCGCGCAGGCGAGAGACGAGAGCAGAACAATTCGTAATGTCCGTTTCAAGCGAAGCCTCCGAACGGTATTTTTTGGAATTCAACGGTTAGATGCATGATAAATGGATTGCGCTGCAGATCGTGTGAGTCTTTATAAGACTTTACGGGCGGGAACGCCTCGGAAGTTATGAAAATCTGTAGATTTTGGCGGGTCTCGGCAGGAGATTGACATTGTCATAGTACTGGGGCTCTGACCGCCGATAGTCGCGATGCGGGAGATTTCGCGCGATCAGGCACTAGCTAGTGGCCTGTCGCAGAACAATCGTTACTAGAGCGAGTATCGGTTTACTTGCTTTGGGAAGGGCACGACTTCAGTCGTGCCGCTCAGAGCTGTAATGACGCGGGCTTCAGCCCCTGAGGGATTCCGCAGACCGGTAACGAACTCACCGCGACAGGCCACTAGTAGGCCAGCAGAATGCGCAGGTCGCGCAGATTGTTGCCGGTGGGTCCGGTGACTATTGCATCGCCCAGGGAGTCGAATAAAGGATAGGCGTTGAAGCCGGCCAGCGCGGCGCGGATGGCTTCAGGCCCTCCGGCGCGGCGGAGAGTAGTGCCATCGACGACGGCTCCGGCGGCTGGACTATTGCCATCGATGCCGTCGGTCCCGGCGCTCAGAATAGTAATGTCGTCTCCCGATATTTTCTCGGCGCAGGCCAGGGCGAACTGCTGGTTGCGTCCGCCGGTGCCACCGTTTCGCACTGTGACGGTTACCTCGCCCCCGGAGAGCAGACAGACGCGCGATTTCTGCTCTCGGGCCGCGGAGTTCCCGCAAGCGATTGAGCAAGTAGCCGGCGGCTTTCTGGTAATCCCAATCATCGCAGGAGTTGTCGATTTCGACCGTGAAACCGGCGCGGGCCGCGGCTGCTGCGGCCTCATCGAGCGCCAGTTTGTTGGAGAGCACGGTCCACCACCGTGCGCGAACGAAGGCGGGATCGTCGGATTTCGGAGTTTCATCGAAGAGCGTGTTGACGGAAGAGATCGGCGACGGAATTTGGGAACTGCTCAACCAGTCCGTACTGGGCGGCGATGCGCTCGCAGTCGTGGATGGAGGTGGAATCGGGCATAGTGGGGCCGGAGGCAAGCGCGTCGGGAGTAGAGTCCGGCACGTCGGAGACGAGGATGGAAACCTGTTGCGCAGGATAGGCGGCTTGGGCGAGGCGTCCGCCCTTGACGGCGGAGAGATGCTTGCGGATGGCATTGATCTCGGCGATGGGCGCGCCGGAATGGACGAGTGCGCGGTAGGTGGCTACCAGATCGGGCAGAGAGATTTCAGGATCAATCGGCTTCTCGGCGATAGATGAGCCTCCGCCAGAGAGCATGAAGATGACGAGCGACGCGGCATCGAGCGACCCAAGCGACTTGAGAATGGCTTCGGCGGCATGGATGGATTCGGCTGTCGGAGTGGGATGGCCTCCTTGAAAATAGCGGAATCCATGAACTTGACTTGTTTGTGGCTGGCCACTGTGCTCAACCGAGGAGGCGACGATGCCCTCAAGCCGGCTGCCAACCTGCCCTTCGAGAGCGGTGGCCATAGTATGGGCCGCTTTGCCGATGGAGACGACGAAGACCCGGCTATAAGAGTTGAGATCGTAGAGGTCTTCGCAAATTCGCAGCAGGCCGCGCTCGCAGTGCAGGTGCCGCGAGAAGGCACTGGCAATCGAGGCGTTCTCAAGTGCGGTTGAGAAGATGCATCGTGCGGCATCTCGCATCTCGCGGAATTGCTGCTCACGTTCGGGGGACGAGGTCGGGCATCGTAGAGGGGATTATAAAGACTGACGTGGGTCGCTTGCTGTGTGCTGCTTGTTATTCGCCATTCGCAGTCCGCCGGTCTACCTGCCACGCGCGATTGCATTGTTGGGTAGGGGAGTCTGAGTCCACTTTATCGTGTTTATAATCTCCGGCATGCCCGCCAAATCAACAGCTGCCGATAAGAAGCGGAGTTTGCGCTCGCCTTCAAGGGATTGCGTGCGATGCTAAAACCTTATGACAAGAAGTTACGCATGACGAAGGACGAGCCCGGTAACTACATGAGCGAATCAAAGACGTTGCGGTATCTTGGCAAGCCGGTGATGTTTGCCGGGATCACGAGCAAGAGCTACGTCGCCTTCCATCTTTTTCCGGTGTACATGTTTCCCAATCTGGTGGAGGGAATTTCTCCCGAACTGAAGCGGCGCATGCAGGGAAAAACCTGCTGGAATTTCAAGAAGGCGGAGGAATCGTTGTTTGCGGAATTGGGAAAAGTTGTGGAAGCGAGCTTCCGCCGATTCGAGGAGATGGGAGAGCGCGATCTAAGTCGCGAGGATGCGCAGCAGTTGTGGGGCAAGCGAAATTCTTAATTGATAATCTTTGATTTTAATTTGCGGTGTTTGCCGGAGAAGCTCGAATTGCAAATCACAAATTACCAATTACAAATTCTGCTTTCACCCAGGCTTCAATCGCCTCGCGCATCTCGCGCAAGCGCCCTTCGAAAAAATGATCTCCCGCCTCGATGCGGACTAGTTTCTTCGGATCGGCGAAGGTGTCGACAAGCGCCTCGAGTTTTCCCGGCGGAGCAAACTGGTCGCGCGATCCGCTGACGAAGAGTTTGGGTTTAGGGCAGGCGCGGAGAAATTCGAAATCGTAAACGCGGGCTTCACCCGACTCGGAAGGGACTGGCATCGCCGGCAGGCCGAGCGCGATCAGGGCGCGAACTCGATCGTCGTTATACGCGGCACGTAAGCCAACCGCGGCTCCAAATGAAAATCCGGCAAATATGACGGGGAGAGTGAATTCGCGCTCCAGCCAGTCGAGCGCGGTGCGGACGTCCTCCACCTCGCCGGTTCCATGGCCGTGCTTGCCTTCGCTCAGACCGGTGCCGCGAAAGTTGAAGCGCAACACCGGAAATCCAAAGCTATTGAGCGCTTTCATGGCGTGGAAAACGACTTTATTGTGGAGCGTTCCCCCATAAAGCGGATGGGGATGACAGACGAGGGCTGCGTGGCTGGCCGTCGCTGAACCGGCGTTGAGCAGGGCTTCGAGGCGTCCGGCGCTGCCGGGCAGAAAGAGCGAGCGGATCGTGGTGTTTTCGGGAATCACGGTCGTTGGTCGTTCGTCGTCAGTCGTTCGTCGTCAGTCTCCAGTCCTGATCGGTGTCAGTCGTTCGCGCATCGGACAAATTCTAGCAGTGGCCAATTTCCACCGTGACTAGCGACCAACGGCGAACGGCTGTTACGCTCTTCTCCATGGACTCGTCCACGGACTCGTCAGCCGCCTGGACCTCTTCGCGCTGACGCGACGCCTGGTTGATATTGAATCCACAACTCCGCATGAGGGACCGGCAGGAGATTTTCTTTGCGCGGAACTCACACGCCGCCGCTTCGACGCCCGCAAAATGCCAGTGGAGGGCGAGCGCAACAATGTGCTGGCGACATGGCCGGAACATCCCCGGCCGGAGATTGTTTTTTCGACGCACCTGGATACCGTGCCGCCATTTATTCCTTCCTCGGAAGATGCGACGCGAATTTACGGGCGTGGATCGTGCGATGCCAAGGGTATCATCGCGGCGCAGATCGTGGCGGCCGAGAAGCTGCGCGCGGCGGGCCTTTTCGTCGGCCTGCTGTTTCTGGTGGGCGAGGAGCGGGACTCGATCGGAGCGCGGGAAGCGAATCGGCATCCGATCGGCGCGCGCTTCATGATCAACGGCGAACCGACGGAAAATCGCCTGGCCCTGGCCAGCAAAGGCTCGCTGCACGTGGTGCTGACGGCGCGCGGGAAGATGGCGCACTCGGCCTATCCGGAGCTGGGCGAGTCGGCAATCGACAAGCTAGTGGAGGTGCTGCACCGGCTGCATGCGATGAAGCTGCCGGAGAGCGACGATGTGGGACCGTGCACAAAGAATGTGGGGATGATTGAAGGCGGGCGGGCGCGGAACATTATTTCCGACTTTGCGCGTGCTGAACTTTTCTATCGCCTGATCGGTCCTTCGGAAGATTTGCGGCGGCAAATTGTCGAGGCGGCCGGGGAACTGGCGGAGGTCGAGTTTACGCGCGAAGCTCCATTCATGCGGATGCGCACCTTGGACGGTGTGCCCACCATGGTCGCCGCCTTTACCACCGACGTTCCTTCGCTCACGAATTGGGGCGAGCCACTGCTTCTGGGGCCGGGCTCAATTCACGTGGCGCACACCGAAGGCGAGTATGTAGAGAAGCAGCAACTGAACGAGGCGGTGGAGTTGTATTGCGCGGTGGCAAAGAGGCTCTCCCGCGAAGCCTGAGCCCCACGTTACGCGCCGAACTGGCGCAAATGGTGATCCAGATGTTGGTACCCGCTTCGGCTGACAAGGCGGAGTTTGCGAGCCCGTCCACGATGCCCCTCTCCAAATGAAAAAGGAGAGCCGCTGATGAGCCCTCCTTCCGGAATAGTCGATTTAGATCTTTAGCGATTCTTCGGGGCGCGGGTGGCGTCGCTTCTTAGGCACTTGCTGCTTCTCCTCCGCATTGGTGGCAAATAACATGTAATGGTCGAAAGTTTGTTTTCGATAATAGCGGTGCCGGTTTAGCTCGAAGAACAGATTGACAGTTTGGGGCAGCCAGAGGTCGACGTTCTTCTTCTGGAAATGGACCGGGCCATATTCTGCGATCTGATGCTGGACGGCGAGCACCGGCAGGGGGGTCGACAACTCGGACTCGATGCGCACAATCTGAAAATTGTCGGCTGTAATCCAGGCGCGTCCCTTGAGGTTTATGGCGTAGGTATTCGGACCCACCACCAGATCCGCGAGGCGGCTGGGCTTGTCGTCGCGTTGGCGGAAGTGCATGAGCCAGGTTGCCCGTCCGTGCCAATCACCCAGACCCTCACACGTAATCAGATAGTTCTCACGCATGTCGGGATGAAAGATGAGCGCCAGGCTCACAAAACCGCTGGTGACAATACGATCGGGCAGATCAGGAATGCCGTAACGATCGTTCCGGTATTCATCGATCTGCAAGAATCCGGGTTTTTCCTCCGTGATCGAAGCTGCGTAGTCATACTTGCGATTCACCTTGGTGAGAGGATTCCCCACAGGATCGAGTTGCTCGTGCAGCATGTCTTCGGTGGCGGCAAACTGGGAGATGCTGTCCACCAATTGCTTCACGCGCTCTCCCGACATCTCGATAACCTGGTCATAAGGGCAGGCAACACCGGCGGCCACGGTCGGCTTCACATCGTCTACTCCCGGCGGTCCCCAGTTGCTTGGCGGCAGCGACGGTTCCGAAGCGGCCAGCGAGAGATCAGCGCCCGCTTGGAGTTCCTTCGACCCATTCACGTCCCGTTGCTCGATCTGGGCGATCAGAGCCTTCACTTGCGGCACCACCGGATTGGTCGCGTTGGTTTGTATAAAGCTGTTCAAAGACTGGAGCGCTTCCTTGTCTCGCCCGACATTGGCAAAAGCTTGTCCGAGGACCAACTGCGCCTCGCTTCCCGCACCCTTGCCCTTCTCGATGGCAAGCTCAGCTTGCTCCTGCGCCTTGTCGTATTGCTTTTGTTTGAGGTACACGTCGGCAAGAAGGTTATGCGCCATCCAGGACTCATTATTGTCCGCAACCGCTTGTTCCAGTGATTTGCGGGCATCTTCTACATGGTCACGCTGCAACTGCAAGCGGCCCAGCAAACGGAGTGTCTGTTCCTGCCGCGGATCCAGGCTGGCGGAGTGGGCCAGATAGAACTGCGCCTTGTCCAGGTCCTTGAGCTGCAGGTATAGAAACCCGAGCTGAAAATTGATTTGGGCGCTGGAGGGGGCTGCCTGGTAGACGCGTTCCAGCCGTTTTTGGGCGTCTTTGAAATTGCTTGATTTCAGGGAATAAAGCCCCCGCAGGGCATCCTTGCGCACGTTCGGAGGCAAGCCCTCATCGGCAGATTTCAAATCGACTGCTTCTGGATCCTTCTGCAGGGTGATTTTCATTTCAATGCTGGGATCCGGCGTGGTAGTGATGTGCACCACCTTGTGCTCGGGCAAGTATCCGACGGCGCTGATTTCCACGTCGTAATCCCCGAAATCGAGATCATGAAACTCCGCCAATGATTCGCTGTCGGTGGTCTGCCAAACCGTGAAGTCCCGCTTGGCGTCGCGGAGCTTGATGACCGCTTGACGGTCGAGGTGAGATTTAACGTCGCTGAGAATGGTCAGCATGAGATTCTTGTTGTTGCCAACGCCCACCTTTACATCTGCGAAACGGGCCGCGGTAGAAGGATCCAATGGAGGCCCCTGCGCCAGGGCTGGGTTACTCGAGGCGAAGAATTGCAAACTTAATACACCTGCCAGAACGAACGAATGGCGTGAGAGCACACTTCCACTGACATGACGGGTCATCGCAATTTTACTCAGAAAATAGGCTTTCTGAAGACTCCGAAGAAGCTCCGCAGCTACTTCGAACGTATCGCCGGAATCTCCCTGGTGACTTACTTTGAAACGCCTAATTCTATACCCATTTTGTCCTTTCGGATATGCCCGAAAGTGGGGGGACTTCACACAAGTGAAGTGTTAATGTTGCATCGGATACCTATCAAATACCGCTTCCAGTGCTGGTTGCACTCTAAACCGCTGATCCGGATTCAGAATAGATCATTTGTGGATTCAAACTGGCCCGCTGCCGAACTGGCTGTGGACTCACCAACGATTGTGGGGCATGATTCCCCCGAAATGGGGCAGCAGTAGAACCCTGGGATTCAGACATAAGCCGCTATCGCATACCGTGGAAGCGGCGGAAACAGGTGTAGCCTTCTTCGCCCATATAGCGCTCTAATAGCGCAGATTCTGTCCGGCGCAGGTCGACGATGACCAGGCCATCGACGACATCGGAGAATTTGCGGTCGACATTGAAGGCGATCAACTTTCCTCCGAGCTTCGCGTACTGCCTGAGGAGAACCGGGAGGCCTTTGCCATCTTCTTCGACGTCGGCGATCGGCTCGGACAATTCATCGAGATTGCGCAAGGCGCTGCAGATAGCATCGCAATCCCAATGGCGGAGCCTGGGCGCGCGGAATGGCGTGCGCGGCTGGATGAGGTCGGCGAACTCGCGTCCGTCTCCGCGCTGCTCGAAATAGCGGACCATCATTTCGCGGGAGAGGCTGCTGTACTCGCTGCTGATGCTGACTGCCCCGAAAAGAATGGGTGTTTCGGGGCGGGTAGCGACGAAGCGCGCGATGCCTTTCCACAACAGCAAAAGTGGGGCGTACTGGCGCTGATACTCCGGACGCACGAACGAGCGGCCGAGCTCCAGTGCCGAACCGATCCTCAGGAATAATCGTTCGTCGTAGCGAAAGACGGTGTGAGTGTAGAGGCCCTTGATGCCGTGGGCGCGAATGATCTCGTCGGTATTTCCCGCCCGGTAAGCGCCCGCCAACTCTTGTCTGTTCTTGTTCCAGAGAAGCAGGTGCCAATAGTAGGCGTCGAACTGGTCGAGGTCGATGCTTTGTCCGGTGCCTTCGCCGGCGGCACGGAAGGTGATCTCGCGGAGGCGTCCAAGTTCGTCGAGCAGGTGTGGCAACTCCCGGCCGCATGCGCAGTACACGGCAAGTTCGGCATTTTCGGTGAGCAGGCGATCCGCAGGCAGGGCCGCAATGTCATCGATCACGAAGCGCGCCGGAACTTCAGAAACAATGGGCTGACGGGGTTTGCGTGGCAACGCGGCGCGCACCTGCGAGGTAAGAGAGATTCGCTTCTTGCCACGATGCGATAGCAGATCGGTGCGCAGGCGAAGATATTCCGTCGCTTCCTCGTCGCTGTCAAGACTGGCAATCAACTCGGAGGGGATCAGTTTGCCGATGCGCACCTGGATCTGCCTTCCCTGCTGTTGCAGGAACTCTTGCAGCAGGAAGAGTGTGCGGAGCCTTGGATTGATGAGATCGAGAAGCGGAAATGGCATGCTGTTGCGGCCACAAAAATAGACTGGGAGGGCGCTCGCTCCGGTCTGGCGCACGAGGCGCGCGGCGATGGTCTTCCACTCGGGATAAACGATTTGGCCCTGTCGGATGTCGATCCGCGAGATTTCGCCGGCGGGAAACACGGCAAGGGCGCCACCCTTCTGTAGCCATTCTGCTGCCAGCTGCAAAGATTTCAGATTCTCAGCCGACGAAGAGAAAGTGCAGGGATCGATAAAGAAACAGTACTGCTGCAGTTCGGGAATACCTGCCAGCAGCGAATTCGTGAGCACCCGGACGTCGGACCGCACGCTCGCCAACAGTGCCCCCAGTGCGGCTCCGTCGAGTACACCGAATGGACGGTTGGGAACGGCCACCAATGCGCCTTTTGCCGGAATGCGCTGGAGGTCGGCGACCTGGACATCGAGATCGATCTTCATTTCCGAGAGCAGGGTTCTGAGCCGAAGTCCTTCGGGTGCCAGGCGCACGCGGTGATAGAGAGCGTCCGCTTGCCGCATGGGAATGAATTTTGCGGCGAAAGACGGAAGGCTTAAAATGCTAGCCGGTAGGGTGAAGACATTTTGTTCGTTGTTCTGCGCAACGCCGTCATCACCCGTAATCGGAAATTCAGCCATGACTGATTGTTGCTGGATTTGTTTGCGACTTTATGAAGAGAGAGTTAAGGGTTTGTGAATCGCCCGTGACAGTGTTGGTGCTCTCTTCACGCACCCGCCATTGGTCAGCGCGTTGCGTCAGCATGACTTAATCGATTTGTTTCGACTCTATCCGAATCCGATAACACGGCAGACACTTAGCGTGGAAGGGAACAGCCATGCGGCATCGGTGCCAGTTTTTCTGGCCCGCAGCGGCAACCAAAACTATAAGTTTTGACAAAATGTCAAGTTAGATATAATCTAAATAGCTCATGAACGCCGAGGCGATTAAACGGTCCTTGGAAGGCAGTGGGTTGCGGTGCACGCCGCAGCGCTACGCCGTGATGGCCTTCCTGGTGGAACACAACCGGCATCCCACGGCTGCGGAAATCTTCGAAGCCGTGAATCGCGTGGATCCGCGCTCTTCCAGGGCCACAACTTATAACAATCTGCGGGACCTGGTGCACGCGGGCTTGGTGCGTGAAGTGGCTGTCGAGGGCCGCGCCGCGCGCTTCGATGCGAAAGGCTTGCGGCATCACCACTTCATCTGCGACCGCTGCGGCAACGTTGAGGACATTGAGTGGTGCAACGTGCCCCGGCCTGCCTCGCGCGCTCTCGGTAGGCGGATTCTTCGCGAATGCGAACTCATTTTCCGGGGGCTCTGCACGAAGTGCGCTCCGCGGCGGGCGTCCCGCTAAGTCTGGAAATGTGTGGATACTTTTTGAATAGCCAGTCAACAAAGCGCGTAGGCACCTAATTGTGCGAACCGCAGTCTGATGGGGTTCGTAGATCATCACAGTTTTGAACTAATTCGAAGGAACAACATAGAGGAAAAACATATGGAAACTGTAAAGCACATGGAAAACACACTTGCTTCTTCATCGGGGACTGTTTCCCCGGAGCACCCGAGCAAAGATCAGGGCAAAAACACGTCAACGGAATCCAAGTGCCCATTCAGCCACGGAGCCTCCGCTCCCACGAACCGCGACTGGTGGCCCAATCAGGTGAACCTGAATGTCCTGCACCAGCACTCGGACCTGTCTGATCCGATGGGTAAGGAGTTCGACTACACCAAGGAATTCAAGAGCCTCGACCTGAATGCCGTGATCAAGGACCTGCATACCTTGATGACGGACTCGCAGGCGTGGTGGCCGGCCGACTTTGGCCACTACGGGCCGCTCTTCATTCGTATGGCGTGGCACAGCGCGGGTACGTATCGTATCGGCGATGGCCGCGGCGGTGCCGGAGCTGGTCAGCAACGCTTCGCGCCGCTCAATAGTTGGCCCGACAACGTGAACCTCGACAAGGCGCGCCGACTGCTATGGCCGGTCAAGCAGAAGTATGGCCGGAAAATTTCCTGGGCCGACCTCATGATTCTCGCCGGCAATGTCGCTCTCGAATCGATGGGCTTTAAGACGTTCGGTTTTGGCGGCGGGCGCGAGGACGTCTGGGAGCCCGAAGAGGACATCTACTGGGGCTCGGAAGGTAAGTGGCTGGCCGACGAGCGCTACAGCGGCGACCGCGATCTCGCCAATCCGCTTGCTGCCGTGCAGATGGGTCTGATCTATGTGAATCCGGAAGGGCCGAATGGAAACCCCGATCCAATCGCGGCGGCACGGGATATCCGAGAGACTTTCGCTCGCATGGCGATGGATGACGAGGAGACCGTGGCGCTCATTGCCGGCGGTCACACCTTCGGCAAAACCCACGGCGCTGCTATTCCTGCCGACTACGTGGGCCCCGAACCAGAAGCTGCCGACATCCAGGACCAGGGCCTCGGGTGGAAGAATAAATTTGGTAAAGGTTGTGGCGCTGACACCATCGGCAGCGGTCTGGAAGTTACCTGGACCCAGACGCCTACCAAGTGGAGCAACAACTTCTTCACCAACCTGTTCAGCTACGAATGGGAACTGACCAAGAGTCCAGCCGGCGCGCATCAGTGGACACCGAAAAATGGCGCAGGCAACGGTACCGTGCCAGATGCGCACGATCCCTCAAAGCATCATCCGCCGACCATGCTGACTACGGACCTATCCCTGCGCTTCGACCCTGTTTACGAAAAAATCTCACGGCGCTTCTACGAGCATCCGGATCAGTTCGCAGACGCGTTTGCGCGGGCGTGGTTCAAGTTGACGCACCGCGACATGGGGCCGATCTCGCGCTACCTGGGCCCGCTTGTTCCCAAGGAGCCGCTGGTGTGGCAAGACCCTGTTCCCGCCGTGGATCATAAGTTGATCGGGGAGAAGGAGATTGCCGCTCTCAAGGCCAAGATCCTGGCATCCGGACTGTCGATCTCCCAACTGGTCGACGACTGCCTGGGCGTCGGCGGCGTCGTTCCGCGGCTCCGACAAGCGTGGCGGGGCGAACGGGGCGCGCATTCGTCTCGCGCCGCAAAAGGATTGGGAAGTGAACCAGCCAGCCGCACTGGCAAAGGTTCTCAAGAAGCTGGAGGCGATCCAAAAGGAGTTCAACGGCTCTGGGTCTAACGGGAATAAGTCTAATGGGAATAAGTCCAACGGGAACAAAGGCGCGAAAAAAGAAAAGCAGGTCTCGCTCGCAGACCTGATCGTCCTGGGCGGCTGCGCAGCCGTCGAGGAAGCTGCGAAAAGGGCCGGGCACAAACTGAAGATCCCCTTCTCGCCGGGACGCACGGATGCTTCGCAGAAGCAGACCGACGTGCACTCATTCGCCGTGATGGAGCCGGTTGCGGACGGGTTCCGCAACTATCTCCGCAGCGGACAGATTTTTTCGGCGGAGGAGATGCTGGTGGATCGGGCGCAGTTGCTGACCCTGACTGCCCCCGAGATGACGGTTCTGGTCGGCGGTATGCGCGCCCTGAATGCGAACTTCGGCCAGACTAAACACGGCGTCTTCACCAAGCGGCCCGAGACGCTGACGAATGATTTCTTCGTCAACCTGCTCGACATGAATACGAAGTGGGAGCCTTCGTCGACATCCGAAGGCGTCTATGAGGGGCATGATCGGGCGACGGGAAAAATCAAGTGGACTGGCACCCGCATCGATCTCGTCTTCGGCTCGAACTCCCAGCTCCGGGCAGTCGCAGAAGTCTATGCGTCTGACGACTCGAAAGAGGCGTTCGTGAAGGACTTCGCGGCTGCGTGGACTAAGGTGATGAACCTTGATCGCTACGACCTTGCCTGAGCTCGGAGTAAAAGGCGGGGTGTCACCTTGGTACTAACCGCTGTTCCTGTCGTTGGGATCGGCAAAACTGAAGTCGTCGCTTTTCTTGGCTCGCTGGGGCGCATCGCGCGCCCCACGGGCTTCTTTATTGATGGGCACATAATCTCAAGTGCCTCAATTTGCCCGCCTACCCCGGCCCAACAAGTTTGACGATTATTTCCCGAAGTTTCAGGACCACCATATCAGGCAGCGATTATGCCTGGCTCTATGATTTAAATTTATGTCGTTGCGGATTTCCAAATCCGCGCCGTCCGTCGAGGATCTCATACGCACATGAAATTTCGATCGCGAATTTCAGCCGTCGCAATAGCACTGCTTTTCACAGCCACGTGGTCGCCGTCACGTCTGGCGGCCCAAACTGCCACAACAGTCGATACAGCGAACCCTGAACGATTGGCATTCGCCGCTTACGCGAATAATGTTCCAGTAAAAATGGACGATAGCGACGCGATCCAGAAAGTTGTCGGTGAAGCTCCGGGAGAAATTGCCGCAGCCGCCTACGACGCGCAGCCCGGAGAGTCGGTCGCGCTGCAAAGTCCCTCCGACTACGACGTAATTATCAGGAATGGAAAGATCATCGATGGATCGGGCAATCCATGGGTTTCAGGCGATATTGCAATCCGGGGCGATCGTATTGCGGCGATTGGCAATCTCGAGTCCGGCGCTCATGCGCGGCGAGTGATCGACGCCGCCGGGCTTGTCGTTTCTCCCGGCTTTATCGATATGCTCGGACAATCCGAGATCGCTCTGCTCATTGATAATCGCTCGCTCAGCAAACTCTCCCAAGGCATTACGACCGAGATCACTGGCGAAGGCGGTTCGATTGCACCGCAAAACAAATTGACCCTCGCCTCCCTGCAACCAGAGCTGGAGCAGCAATATCACCTCAAAGTCGACTGGACAACTCTTGCCGGGTATTTCCAGCGATTAGAGAAAAATAGAACACCGCTGAACATCGGAACCTACGTCGGTGCGGCGCAAGTGAGAGAAGCCGTCATCGGCGACGAAGATCGCGCGCCCGCCCCCGAAGAACTGGAGCAGATGAAATCCCTGGTAGCGCAAGCCATGCAGCAAGGCGCCTTCGGCCTCTCGACCGCGCTCATTTATCCCCCCGGCCATTACGCAAAAACCGAGGAACTGATCGAACTTGCCAAAGTCGCCTCGCAATACGGCGGCATCTATGGCACCCACATGCGCAGCGAAGGGCAAGCCGAAATAGCCGCTATCAATGAGGCGCTGCGCATTGGCCGCGAAGCGCACTTGCCGGTTGAAATCTTCCACTTGAAAGTCGTAGGCAAAGCGCGCTGGGGTTCGATGCCTAAGATCGTGGCGATGATCCAGTCAGCCCGCGACTCGGGTCAGGATGTCTCAGCCGACATGTATCCCTACACTGCGGGCGGAACGGCACTGGCATCGAGCCTTCCGCCGTGGGTGGCAGATGGAGGCACGGAAAAACTCCTGCAGCGTCTGCACGACCCAGCCGTTCGGGAAAAAATCAAAAAGGAGATGGCGACTGAGCATGAGAATTGGGAAAACCTTTACCTGGGCAGCGGGGGCGCAAGCGGCGTTCTGGTCTCCGGAATTGTGAATCCAGACCTGAAAAAATTCGACGGCCGGACGCTGGCGCAAATTGCGGCGGCGGAAAAGAAGGATCCATTGGATGCGCTCTTCGACCTGCTCATCGATGACAAAGCTCGCACCGGCGCGATCTATTTCATCGCCAACGAAGACGACCTGAAATTCGGATTGAAACAACCATGGACAAGTCTGTGCCTTGATGCTAACGAGCTTTCACTCGACGGGCCGCTCTTTGAACCCCACACCCATCCGCGGGCCTTCGGAGCGATGCCTCGCTTTCTGGGACATTACGTCCGCGATGAACATCTCCTTCCTCTGGAACAAGGCATTCGCAAGATGACCTCACTGCCGGCGCAACGCGAACACCTGGTGGGCAGGGGATTACTGAGGCAGGGCTTTTTTGCCGACATCACAATCTTCGATCCCGCAACTATTCGCGATCGCGCTACCTACCAGAACCCGGCGCAACTTTCAGAAGGAATCAAGTATGTCTTCGTCAACGGTCAACTGGAATACGAAGATGGACACCTGACCGGAGCGAAGGCCGGAGCTGTGCTGCATGGCCCGGCTTGGAAGGAAAACGAGTAGCCGAAGGAATGTCAATTTCGAAGAGGGCAACCACAGGCGACATCCACACAGTTGCACTCTGAACAGGATGCGGAAAGCGCGACAGGTAACTTATCGAAAATTGGCGCGCCCGGAGAGATTCGAACTCCCGACCTACAGCTCCGGAGGCTGCCGCTCTATCCAGCTGAGCTACGGGCGCGCGTCGACTTCATCGAGTTTACAACCTATAGCGCCCAGCCATCAAACACGGCCGAAATCAAACGCGGCCTCAACTCCGCGTGATCAGGCCCCGCGCGTGATCAAGCCGAATCGATCTCAAGCTCGTTGGTCTGCAGGATCGGGCCAGACTGCCGTCACCGCCAGCCCAACGATGATTCCGATCGACACCTCGATGAACCGGTGCAGTGCAACGATCCATGGTGGGGCGGTGTGCGGTATGAGCATCACAATGGCCAGCGTAATGCCCGCGAAACGGTAGGAATTCTGCAGGCGGAAGAGCGCGCAGAGGATGCCGAGGAGAAATACTCCGAGAGCAAAGACAAAAACCCACCAGGCTTGCGGAAAATAACGAGCCAGCAGGCCCCCGGCGATGGCCCCGAGGAGCGTGCCGATAAAACGCTCGCCCGAAATGCGTAACGTGGCGCCCAACGTGGACTGCATGATGACCAGCGTTAAAATCGCCGCCCAATAGGCTTCCGGTAGGCCGGAGACACGGGCGATCAGAAATGCGGCGGTGGCGGCAATCGCTGTGCGCGTCGCACTGGTCAATGCCGGCCAGCCAAGGCGGGATTGCGAAGTCATCGGAACTCGCTCCTTCCAGAGTGTCGGCTTTCAATCATAGGCCTGGTTTTTGCAGCATCGATTTCAAAACAGCTGCAGAGCTTGGCCTGCTCGTTGTACAGTTGCTATTCTGCAAGCGCACTTTAAATGAGGATCATTCTCCCATGACACGACATCGGGCTTTACGCATTAGTTTGCCTTTCTTGCTGTGTATCTTCCTGCCGCTCTCGATCTTTGCCGCCGGCAAGAGCAAAGACAGAGACAGAGACAGAGACAAGGCCACAGAGGCGAACCGGCCGTCCTACGGCCTCCCGCAACCCGCAAAAGAGGATCTGGACTACACAATGTACGAGCGCATTCGCGACGAAGGTCTCGCGCATTCGCACGTGATGGAATACGCGTCGGCGCTGGCCGATGGGATTGGGGCGCGACTGACGGGTTCGCCCAACCTGAAGCGCGCCAACGAATGGACTCGCGATCAACTGACCGCCATGGGTTGCAGCAACGCTCATCTCGAAGACTGGGGAGAATTCGGCATAGGGTGGCAGCAACTCAACACCTGGGTGAGGATGACATCCCCCGATACCGCGGTTTTTATCGCGCAAGCTGCGCCCTGGTCGCCTTCCACGAACGGCGCGGTGAATGCCCCGGCGATCTGGGTAGAGATCAAAGACGAAAAAGACCTCGACAAGTACAAAGGGAAACTTGGGGGCAAGATCGTTTTGTTCGGCGACATGCGTGAAGTCAAGCCGGTGGATAAGCCCCTGTTCACGCGGGACGATGACAAAGATCTGGCCGGTATCGCAGAGTATCCGCTGGAGAAACCGACGCCGCTCGCGGAACGCGTACGGGACGCTCTCAAGCGCCGGGCTCTGATGGAGAAGTCGTCAAAGTTTTTTGTCTCCGAACACGCGCTGGCGGTTGTTCTTCCCAGCCGCGACGGGCGCGACAACGGCGGTTCCGGAGGCACAATTTTTGACGATGGCGGCTTAACGCGCTACAGCTATCAGCGCGACCACGCCAACCCGCTGCCCGTGGTGGTCATGGCGATCGAGAACTACGGGCGCGTCTACCGTCTTCTCAAAGCCAATGTTCCGGTGACCTTGGAGATGAATGTCGATGTCAAATTTTTCGGAGATCATGAACACGGCTTCGATACCATCGCAGAGATTGCCGGGACCGATCCCAAGCTGAAAGATGAAGTGGTAATGGTGGGCGGCCATCTCGATTCATGGGCGTCGGCGACGGGCGCAACCGATAACGGAGCGGGCACGGTGGTGGCCATGGAAGTCATGCGGATTCTCAACGCGCTGCAGGTCAAGCCCCGGCGCACCATCCGCGTCGGGCTGTGGACGGGCGAAGAGCAGGGATTGATCGGCTCCAGAGATTACGTGAAGGAGCATTTCGGATATGTGCCGCTATCCACCGCGCCCGATCAACTGGAAAAACCGGAATGGATGCGCAAAGCCTCGGGACCGCCCGTGATCAAGCCCGAGCAGTCGAAAGTTTCCGCTTATTTCAATGTGGACAATGGCAGCGGAAAGATTCGGGGAATTTATCTGCAGGAAAACGCGGGCGCAGATCCTATCTTTGCGCAATGGATCGGGCCGCTCAAAGATCTCGGTGTTACGACCATCGCCATGCGCAATACCGGGGGCACGGACCACGAGTCTTTCGACGCGGTAGGCATCCCCGGCTTCCAGTTCATTCAGGATCGTCTCGATTACGGTTCGCGCACACACCATTCGAATATGGATACCTATGAGCGCCTGCAAGCTCCCGATCTGGCGCAGGCGGCCACGGTCGAAGCCATCTTCGTTTACAACGCCGCCATGCGCGACCAGATGCTGCCGCGCAAGCCGATGCCGCATCCCGAACTGGACGAGCAGCGTTCCACGCCGCTTAAGGTGATGCCGGGAGCGCAAGTATCTACGGAGAAACAAGCTGACGACAAGGAAAATCAGTAGCGGAAAATCGAATGCGCTGAGACTCGATTTTTTCCGCTTGCCAGACTGAAAGACTCTGAGCAAGCCACGTTCAGGAGCCGGTAACTTTCCAGAAGTGTTCATTCTGATAATCCAGGCGCAGCAGTCGATTGCGCGGATCGTGGCGCTTGCCGCAATTGGGGCAGGGTATAAAGCTGCGCAGGTGCATCCCTTTGCGATCGTAGTCTTCCGCCACCGCAATGGTGGTGCCGCAACTGCAAGGGATCAGGAACATGGACAAACGGCCATTGATTTCCACGAGAACAAAACCTACCATATATCTAAATATCTAAATTTACCGTGTTTCGATTGTTTCGTGGGGAAGTGGGGGGAAACTCTTGGGAAATAATTCCCCGCGCCGTGCTTCGTGTTCCTTGCAGGAGGCACTATGGACGAACCAGCTACCGAACGTTGGAAGCAGCTCTGTGAACAAGCGGCGCGTGAGCAAGACCCCGAGAAGCTGCTCGCGCTGGTGACCGAAATCAACCGCCTTCTGGAAGAAAAGGACAGGCCTATCAAGCCCCAGTCGATCCAGCCCCAGTCGGTCCAACCCAGGATAGATTTGCCGGTCACGCCCGCACCGGTAAAGCGACGGCCGGTCAAACAAAAGAAAGATTCCGCCGCCTAGCCTCGTTCATTTTCTGGTGACTGCTTTCAACCGGACGTTTCCTCCACCGCGGCCAAGGTATGCTTCTTGCGCCGGTTCGATTGCAATACTTTCTTTCTCAAGCGCAGCGATTTCGGTGTCACCTCGACGAACTCATCGTCGGCAATAAATTCGATAGCCTGTTCCAGGTTAAGGTTGCGGAAGGGCACCAGGCGGATGGCTTCATCTGCTGTCGAAGCCCGCATGTTGGTCAGCTTCTTCTCGCGCACCGCATTCACGTCGAGGTCGGTATCTTTGGCGTTCTCGCCGATGATCATACCTTCGTAAAGTTCCACGCCCGGTCCGATGAAGAGGATGCCGCGCTCCTGCAGGCCCCACAGGGCATAGGCGGTCGATGGCCCCGGGCGGTCAGCAATCAGCGCGCCCGTCAAGCGGTGCGGAATGTCGCCCTGCCATTCGGTATATCCATCGAAAAGCGCATTCATCACGATGGTTCCGCGCGTGTCAGTCAGGAGCTGGCTGCGCAAGCCAATCAATCCGCGGCTGGGTACTCGGAACTCAATCCGCACTCGCCCGTAGCCGTGGTTGTGCATGTTACTGACTTCGCCTTTGCGAGAGCCCAGTTGCTCCATCACCACGCCGACAAATTCTTCGGGCACATCGACCGTAAGATGTTCGACCGGTTCCATCAGCTTGCCATCGATTCTCTTGGTCACGATCTCCGGCTTGCCCACCATTAACTCATAGCCCTCGCGCCGCATCATCTCGATCAGGATCGAAAGCTGCAGTTCGCCGCGCCCCAGCACTTTGAACGAATCGGTGGTGCCCGTGCTCTCGACCCGCAAAGAAACGTTGGTCAGCAACTCCTTTTCAAGCCGCTCGCGCAAGTTGCGCGACGTGACGTAGGTGCCATCTCTACCCGCGAACGGAGACGTGTTGACCGTGAACAGCATGGCGATAGTCGGTTCATCAATCGCGATGTGAGGCAGCGGCGCGGGATTTTCCACATCGGTAATCGTCTCGCCGATCGTGATTCCTTCCACGCCCGCGACCGCGACGATGTCGCCCAATTCCGTCTCGGTAATATCGGTCCGCTTGAGGCCGGAAAAAGAAAACAGCTTGGTGATCTTTGTCTTGTGAAGAGTGCCGTCGAGCTTGGCGATGGCCACGTCTTCGCCAGTGTGCATCTTGCCGTTGAAGACGCGCGCGATGGCCAGGCGTCCCAGATAGTCGCTATAGTCGAGGTTCGCCACCAGAATTTGCAGCGGACCGCCGGAGTCGCCTTGCGGCAGCGGGATCGTGTTCAGAATGGCGTCGAACAGCGGGCGCAGATTCTCGCCCCCTCCCTTGATGTCGGTGGAAGCCGTGCCGGTCTTGGCATTGGTGTAGAGCACCGGGAAATCGAGTTGCTCTTCCTTGGCATCGAGGTCGATAAAAAGATCATAGATCTCGTTGAGTACTTCCTGCGGACGCGCGTCGGAGCGATCGATCTTGTTGATGACGACGATCGGCGGCAAGTGCGCTTCGAGCGCTTTGCTGAGCACGTAGCGCGTCTGCGGCAGCGGGCCTTCGCTGGCATCTACCAGCAGCATAACGCCGTCCACCATCTTCAGCGCGCGTTCGACTTCGCCGCCGAAGTCGCTGTGGCCGGGCGTGTCGACAATGTTGATCTTGACGTCGTGATAGAAGATAGCCGTATTTTTTGCGAGGATCGTGATGCCGCGCTCGCGCTCCAGTTCGTTCGAGTCCATGACGCGCTCGATGTGGTGCTCATTGGAGCGAAACGTGCCGCTCTGTTGCAGCATGGCGTCGACAAGCGTGGTCTTGCCGTGGTCGACGTGGGCGATAATGGCGATATTGCGGATGCTTGCACTCAAAAGGGTTCCTTCCAGATTTATTGTCTCTTACTACTTTACTATGCGGGGCGCGGGGAAGCTCGTTCCACCAGATCGTAAAGGCACAAACCAACAAATTGTCATGACTGTTGAGTCATGGCCGTTGAGCGATGAAAGAAGCGCGCAGTGGGGGTGAATCCCTGGTTTGCGAATCGTCATCTCCTTTACAATCATGGGCGAGGAAATGACTCCACATGAGCACGATCGATCCGCGAAATCCAAAGGGAAAACTACTACGAATGGCAAAGCTTATCGCTACGGGGATTTTGGCAGTCAGCTCAACTAATATGCCGGCCTTGGCTCAAAATAGCGACTTCGGCCCCAGCAATCCTTTCTACTCTGCGAGTTCATTGCCGTACCAGGCCCCGCCCTTCGACAAGATCAAAGACACCGATTACCGGCCCGCAATCGATGCGGGCATGGCCGAGCAGCGCAAGGAAGTGCGTGCCATTGCCGATGATCCGGCGCCGCCGACCTTCGAAAACACGCTGGTTGCACTCGAAAAATCCGGCCAACTGTTCAACCGCGTGATGATGGTATTTGGCGGCGTCACGGGAGCGAACCTGAATCCCGTGTTGCAGAAGGTGCAGGACATCGAAGCCCCCCGGCTGGCGGCTCACCAGGACGCGATTTTTCTCGACTCCAAACTGTTCCAGCGGGTGGCGACGATCTATAAGGAGCGCGATTCGCTGAAGCTTGATCCCGAGCAGCTACGGCTGGTCGAGTACTACTACAAGGAGTTTGTGCACGCGGGTGCCAATCTTTCCGATGCCGACAAGGCCAAGCTGAAAAAGTTGAATGAGGAAGAATCGACGCTTACCAATGCGTTTACCACGAAACTGCTGGCAGCCACCAAGGATGCGGCCTTCGTAACCACCGACAAAAATGCGCTGGCGGGATTGAGCCCCGTGGCCCTGGAGGGCGCCGCGCAGGCCGCAAAGGATCGCAAGCTGCCCGGGTACGTAATCCCGCTGCAGAACACCACGCAACAGCCCGACCTCGCTGTGCTTACCGAACGCTTGACGCGCAAGGCCATTTTCCAGAACTCATGGAATCGCGCCGAACGTGGCGGACCAGATGATACCCGCGAGATCATCGCTCGCCTTGCGCAGTTGCGCGCGCAAAAAGCCAAACTGCTCGGCTTTGACACTTACGCCGCCTGGAAACTTGAGGACCAGATGGCGAAGACTCCCGAAGCGGCGCTGAAATTTATGGACGCGCTGGTGCCGGGATCGACCGCGCATGCAGCCGCCGAGGCGAAAGATATTCAGGCCGTCATCGATGCGAAAACGGGCGGCCAGCAAAAAGGCGGCTTCCAATTGCAGCCCTGGGATTGGGAGATCTATTCCGAACAGGTTCGCAAAGCCAGGTTCGATCTGGATGAAGCGCAAATCAAGCCCTATTTCGAGTTGAATAATGTGTTGCAGAACGGCGTCTTCTACGCCGCCCACCAGCTCTATGGCATCACCTTCAAGGAACGTAAAGATATTCCGGTCTATCAGCCGGATGTGCGCGCCTTCGAAGTCTTCGATGCCGATGGCAAACCGCTGGCTCTTTGGTATTGCGACTACTTCAAGCGCGACAACAAAAACGGCGGCGCCTGGATGGATGTATTTGTGAACCAGTCCAAGTTGCTGGGCACGCTGCCGGTCGTCTTCAACGTAGCTAACTTCAGCAAGCCGGCGCCGGGCCAGCCCGCGCTCATCAGTTTTCGCGATGTAACAACCATGTTCCATGAGTTTGGGCATGCGCTGCACGGCATGTTCGCCAAAACCGTGTATCCATCGCTCTCCGGCACGCAGGTGGCGCGCGACTTCGTGGAATTCCCGTCGCAATTCAACGAGCATTGGGCGAGCTACCCGGCGGTCTTCGATCACTACGCAAAGAATTACAAGACCGGCGAACCGATGCCCGCAGAACTCGCCGCCAAGATCAAAAAGTCCGAGAAGTTCAACCAGGGCTATGCGCTAACCGAGGTCCTGGCCGCAGCGGAGCTCGACATGCAATGGCACACACTGCCGGCAACCGCGCCGCTCGAGAAGCCCGATGTATTCGAGGTGCAGGCGTTAAAGAAGACACATCTTTGGATCAGCTACGTGCCTCCCGCGTTACCGCTCCAGCTACTTTTCGCATATCTGGAGCACGGGTTACGCCGCCGGTTACTACGCGTACTTGTGGAGTGAGATGCTGGACGATGCCGCCTATCAATGGTTCGAAGATCACGGCGGCCTGACGCGGGCCAACGGAGACCGCTTCCGCCAGATGGTATTGTCCCGAGGCAACACCGAAGACCTGGGAAAGATGTACGCGGCGTGGCTCGGCGCGGAGCCGACGATCGAGCCCATGCTGAAAGATCGGGGACTGGTGCCGGAGGGCGCGGCGAAGTAACCCATTCGGAAACGGGGGCAGGGGCAAACTTCGTGCTTGACTTTCAATTGTTACTTTAAGTAACATTAGCTGGTGTATAAGGTCGTCACCACAAAGTCCTTCGCCAAAGCCCTTTCCGGCTTCCGGTGAACTGGCAGAAGCGGATTGTGGAGAAGATCAAGGAAGTCGCCGCCGATCCCTATGCACAGTCACAACAATGCCACGAAGCTTCAAGGACGAGACGGTTACCGCCTGAGAATTGGCGATTGGCGCATCATTTACGAGTTGCATGACGACCGTCTTGAGCTATGGGCCTTGGAAGTCGGGCCACGGGGAGGAATCTACTGATGCAAGTCGAAATCATTACCCGCAAGGGCAAGGAATTCGCCGTGATTCCAATGAAAGCACTAGAAAAGCTGATGCAAGATGCGGAAATGCTGGCCGACGTGAAGGCCTACGATGCCGCAAAGGCGCGTCTGGAAGATGGCGAGGACGAACTCATACCTCTGGAGATCACCGAGCGCAGACTGAGGGGAGAGCCCGCGCTCCGTATCTGGCGTGAGCACCGCAAGCTTACCCAGGAGCAACTTGCGAAGAAAGCGAGAGTGTCGCGCGCGCTGGTTGCAGCGATTGAGACCAAGCGGAAAGCTGGGTCTGTTAGCACATGGAAGAAGCTGAGCGCTGCGCTCGATGTGGGGTGGGAGATGCTGGCGTAGGGTCGTCGAAGCGTGGTAAAAGGTAATAGATAAGGAGGCCGAACATGGCAACGCTCGATTGGTCGCAATGCCCCGCTGTGGAAAGCGTGCCGGGAAGACTCAGCGGCGCATGGGTGTTTCGCGATACGCGGATGCCCGTATCCGCCGTGTTCGAAAACCTCGAAGCTGGAGCCACGATAGACGAGATCGTCGAGCAGTTCGACGTCACGCGCGAACAAATCAACGCGGTACTGGAATTTGCCGCCCGCAGCCTTGATCCAAATCTGGGCGACGTCTCCACTGCAAGCTCCTCCGTTGATGCTCATTCTCTTTGACCATGGAACGCCTCGCGGCGTTGCCCGGTTCCTTCCCGGGCACACCGTCATCCGGGCGCGAGAGCGCGGATGGGACACGCTTTCCAACGGCGACTTATTAGCGGAAGCCGAGCGAGCCGGGTTCGAGGTGTTTGTTACCGCCGATAAGAACATCCAATACCAGCAGAACCTTACTGGGCGCAAAATCGCAGTTGTGGTGCTGAGTACCCCGCAATGGCCGCTGGTTCGATTGCACGCCGAAAAGATTGCAGCGGCGGTGAACGCGGCCACTCCGGGAAGTTATCTTGAGGTTCAGATTCCGTAAAAGGCCGCGCCACGGAGGTAAGTATGACCAAAGTGGATGTTTCAAGCCGGCTAGCCGGAAACGCAAAACTTTGGCGATACCTGTCCGCTGGATAAGTTCATAGATCTTCTCTCAACTGGGGAGTTGTTTTTTGTAGCACTTTCATCCTTTGTGGCATCCGACCCGTTCGAGGCTACCTGCCAGCTGTAGCAATAAATGCTTTTGTTGAAATAACTCGGCAGCCGGTGAAGGATTTCGAATCGTTTATCCCGGTGCTTGAAGATCACTGCAGACGCACAAATCCACAGTTTAGTAGTGACCAGCGGGAGACTTTACTGCGCGGATTAAAAGACCTCAAGACCACCGTGGAGCGGTTCTTCCTACCTATTGCTCGTTGCCAGACCATAAGTTGTTCGCATGCCAATGACACCGAGTCGGAGGCTATGTGGAGACTGTACGCGGATAACGGAAAGGCGGTCGCCATCGAGACTACTCTTGACGCTTTGAGGGAATCCATCCAAAGCCGGGAGTCGGGGCACCAAGTGCACATTTATCCAGTGAAGTACTTGGACTTCTTCGATAAGAGTCTCAAGCCAAGTGATTGCGTGGTTGAAGGACGACACTTGATCCCGCTGCTTAAGCGGCTCTCCTATCGACATGAAAACGAGGTGCGGGTTTTCATAGGCCGCGCGCCCAAGGATCCACAGGAATCTAAGAGCCTGGAGTACTGGAAATCTGCCCCGATAAGGTTGCCAGTGGATGTCAAAACGTTAGTGAGAAAGGTGCACGTGTCTCCTTGCGCAAGCGGCCCATTCGCGAATAGCTCTCCAAAATCTGCGAGCTGTTTGGATTGCCTGCGGGCGTGGTCGAGCCATCCAAAACGTTGTCTGGGCATGAGGAACTCTTGAAGCAGTTAGATTATTGATATCTCGGTGGGCGGCGGGACGGCAAGTCCGTCGCTACGCTCGGGACAACAACTTAGAGTTGATTTAACCTGTTTCGACCAACTCGGCGCCGACTTCTGGCGTAGCTTCCGCCCCTACCCGAAGCCTATACCAAGCCACAATCGCCGTCAGCGAAAACACAAAGATGATCGTCGAGATGGCGTTGATCTCCGGCGTAATGCCACGCCGCAGTCGTCCCCAGATTTCAAGCGGCAAGGTGTTGTCGCGGCCGATCAAAAAGAAGCTGACCGCGATCTCGTCCATCGAAAGCGTAAAGATCAGCAGCGCCGCTCCGATGATGGAGAGTTTGAGATTGGGGACGGTAATACGCCAGAAGGTTTGCCAGTAAGTCGCTCCTAAGTCGAGTGAAGCTTCTTCTTGCGCGCGATTAAGCTTCTGCAATCCGGCAAAAACTTCGGTGGTCGCGACCGAGATGAGCGCAGTGCCGTGTCCGAGGACGATCGTTACCAGGCTCAGCTTCACGTCCACTTCGCGGAACAGCATGAGCAGCGAGAGGCCGGTGATGATGCCGGGGAGAATGAGTGGAAGAAGAACCAGTCGCCGGAAGAGCGCTTTGCCGGGGAACTGCGCCCGATCGAGCGCGAGAGCCGCCGGAATGCCGCATGCCAGCGCGATGATCATGGCGGCAACCGCGACCAGCAGGCTGTTGAAGACGGAATCCCAGATGGGACCATCCTGAAATAGAATTCGATACCAGTTGAGCGTAAGATTGCGCGGAGGGAATCCACCAACGCCTTGGCCGTTGAATGAATAAACAATAAGGACGGCGATGGGCAGATAGAGAAATGCGAAGACGGCCAGCGCGTGCGCCGTGAGCCAGCGGGAACCGCGATGTCGCATTTCCTTCATGCGTTTATGCGAGGCTGCAGTAGAGACGCGGCTTGCCGCGTCTCCCCGCGCTTTGCAGTGGAGACGGGGCAAGCCCCGTCTCTACACAAAGAATTGGTTCGCTCATGAGAAGCTCCACTTCTTTTCCAGTCGCTCCGAAAAGAAAAGCAATCCCACGACGATCATCAGCATGCAGAACGAAATCGCCGCGCCCAGAGGCCAGTTGTAAGCGGCGCCGAAGAGGCTGACAACGATATTCGAGATCATGATTCCGCTCGGTCCGCCGAGCAACAGCGGCGCAAGAAAGTCTCCCAGGCTAAGGACGAAAGCAAAGGTTGCGCCAGCGAGCACGCCCGGAATCGACAGCGGAAAGATGACGCGCCAGAAGGTCTGCGCGGGCGACGCGCCAAGGTCGTGCGAAGCTTCCACCAGATTGCGCGGGATATGTTCAAGCGCCGCGTAGATTGGCAAGAACGTGAATGGCGTGTAGATGTGCGTCAGCGTGAGCACGACCGCGAACGGGCTATAGAGCAGGAAGTCCAGTGGATGCCTTGTGAGGTGGACATATTGCAACAGCGTATTCAGAACACCGTCGGTGCCGAGAATCGTCTTCCAGGCATAAGCGCGCACCAGATAGCTCACCCAGAGCGGGATGATCACAAGCTGGTAGAATAAATCTTTTCTGGCGCCAGCATAGAAGGAAAGAAAATAAGCCAACGGATATCCCAGCAGCATCGAGAAGAGCGTGACGCGTGCGGCAATCCACATCGAGCGCAGCAGCGTCTCCCAGTACACCGGCTTGGTCAGCAGTTCGCGGTAATTGGCGAATGTCCAGGAATGAACGATCGCTTGCGACTCTGATACAGACCAGAAGCTGTAACAGAGCATCAGCAGGTAGGGCACAAGAAGAAAAACCGCAACCCACAACAACGGGGGGACAGTAACGACAATGCGGTAGGCACGCGAAAACATCAGGCGCGTTCCTCGGAACTGCGGACGCGAACGGCATCGGCGGGGTTGAATTCTAATTCCACCTGCCCATCGACGAAGGGGCGCGACGAGATTTGCAATGTGAGGATCTGGCCGTCGGCGCACTCAACCCGCCACAACTCATTGGCGCCGTGAAAGGCCTGATCGCGGACGCGGGCAGCAAAGCGCACCGCGTGAGGCGACCCCGTTGCGATACGAATCGACTCCGGGCGCAGTGAGAAAAGACCTGGCCCATCCGGCGAAGACGTAGGCCAGGTGAGCGTTCCGCTGATCGCAGTGCCATTGGTCACCGCGGCTTTGAGCAGATTCGTATGCCCTATAAATTGTGCAGTGTAGGCGGTCGCGGGACGAGAGTAGATCTCGCGCGGGCTGGCAACCTGTTCGAGCTCTCCCGAGCGCAGCAGCGCGATGCGATCGGACATGACCATGGCTTCTTCCTGATCGTGCGTGACAAAAATGAAGGTGATGCCGACTTCGCGTTGCAGGGCCTTGAGTTCGACCTGCATCTGGCGGCGCAGGTTGGCGTCAAGCGCAGAGAGCGGTTCGTCGAGCAGCAACACGCGCGGGCGATTTACCAAAGCGCGTGCCAGCGCGATGCGCTGCTGCTGTCCGCCGCTGATTCTCGACGGCTTCCACTTGGCGTACGCGGACATTTTTACTTTGGCCAACACTTCGCTCACGCGCGACCGTACTTCCGCAGCGGGCCGCTTGGCGATGCGCAGACCATAGGCCACATTGTCCTCGACCGTCATGTGCGGAAACAGCGCGTAGCTCTGGAAGACCGTGTTCACGCGGCGCCAGTACGGCGGCTGCGTGTCGAGTCGTTCGCCGGCCATCCAGACCTCGCCGGAAGTAGCCTGCTCGAAGCCGGCGAGAATACGAAGGAGTGTGGTTTTGCCAGAGCCGCTTTCGCCGAGGATGGTAAGAAATTCCCCTTCGGCAATTTCAAGCGTGATGTCGCGCAGGACGATGTTCTTGCCGAAATGCTTGGCAACGGAGCGAAGGGAGAGCAGCGCCGCTGTGCCGGTGGTGGCTTTAGTCGTAACGGGTTCAATGGATGTCGCCATTGCTTTCGATCGTAGCGCCGGCGTCCCCGCCGGCTGTCTGGCGGGCGTCCCGCCCGCCCCTTGGGCCGCCGGGACGGCCGCGCTACTCTACTGCGCTGCTTTTACTTCGTTCCAGATCTCGTTGTACTTGGCGCGGCGCGGGACATTTTGCCAGAAATAAAGGCGTTTCTGGTAATTGTCGACGTCATCGAGGTGCAGGTTCTTCACTTCTTCTGCCGTCATGAACTGCGCGGCGTGCGGATTCGCCGGCGTATAACCCGTCACATCGGTGACTTTCTTCTGCGTCTGCGCCTGGATCATAAACTCTAGAAATCTATAGGCGAGATCTTTATTCTCGCTGCCCGCAGTAATCATCAGGTGATCGATCCAGCCGGTTGTGTTTTCTTTCGGAATCGTCTCGCCGACCGGGAAATTGCTCTTGCGCAATTGATTGGTCATGAGCGGCCAGCCCATGGCGATCACGACCTCATGATTCTGAAACAGGTTTGTCAGTTCGCCGCCCGTGGACCACATTTTGCGAATGTTGGGCTTCAACTCGATCAGCTTTTTCTCTACCGCGTTCAATTCATCGTCGCTCAGGTTATAGAGATGTCCCGAATCAGGCTTGTCATAGCCCAGAACCTGCGCCGCCATGTAAACGGTCGAGAGATCGTCCCAGACAGAAATCTTTCCCTTGAGCTTCGGGTCCCACATCACCTTCCAGCTATCGGGTGTCTGCGGGAACGCGGTGGTGTCGTAGATCATGGGATCCGGTCCCCACATAAAGGGCACGCCGTAAACGTCGCCGTTTACACGCACCAGCGGCAGTGAGGTCAATTGTGGTGAAAGCTGGCTATAGGTGGGCAGTTTGCCCAGATCCAGAGGAGCAGCCAGACCGGAGGTCGCAATCATTGTGGCCACATCGCTTGAAGGAGAGATGATGTCGTAGGTGCCGGCGCTGCCGCCGCGCAGCTTGGCGACCAGTTCGTCGCTTGATCCCATGTACGATGCCGAGACCTTGCAATGGTTCTGTTCCTCGAAGGTCTTGACGTACGAAGGATCGGCGTAGCCTTCCCACACGAGCAGGTTCAATGTGGGCGTTTTCCGAGCGCACGATCCGCAGAAGAGAATCAGGAGAGCGGCGAATAAAAGGATCACGGATTTACGCGTCGTCATTTATTTATTTCTCTCTCTCCCGATCTCTCCAGCAGAGTGCGCCCCCAATCCGGCGACCTTGGCTCTGCCGTGCGTTTTTCAATCAGAACGTCGGTGGCGTGTTCACCCACAAGAGCCAGGTTTCACTTAATCCGGGGTTCTTCCAGCGATGCGGCGTGGCGCTTTCGAAATAGAAGCTGTCACCGCGTTTCAAATGGTACTCCTCGTCGGCGAGGGCAATCTTCAGTTCTCCGCGCAGAACGAACAGGAATTCCTCGCCTTCGTGCGCATACGATTCGCCGCTGCCGGCCCGAGGTTTGATGCGGAACAGGTGCGGCTCCATGACGGTGTTGCCACCGGCGAGCAACTCCATGCGCACGCCGGGGCCGGCCTCAAGCACTTTGCGTTGGGAGGGGCGCACCAATCGGGAATTCGATTTGGCGGGATCGAAAAAATCAAGGATGTTGATGTGGTAGTAGCGTGCTAGCCTGCGGAGTGTTCCAACCGACGCGCTCATTTGCGAGCGCTCAAGCGCGCTGAGGAATCCGACTGAGATTCCGGCCGCCGAGGCGACTTGCGCCAAACTGAGCCCGCGCTTGCTGCGCAACTGACGAAGGCGCGAACCGAGGGTGCTCGTGCCGTGACTGGCAGGAGCCTTGATCGCGCCTTCGCGCTTGAGCATCTCGACGATTGCGGGTGTGTTCATACCGCGCACTTTGCGGAGGTAGCGCGCCTTTTTCAGCAGGCGCACGTCGTCGTTGGTGTAGAGACGATAGCGGCCCTGGCTGCGCTGCGGGCGTGTGAGGCCGAGGCTCTCCCATCCACGGATGGCCGAGGGAGAAACGCCGACAAGACGGGCCACGTCGCCGATTTTCAGATAAACTTGTCCGTCGCTCGACATGACTTCCATTCAAATACCTGCTGGCGCGCTGCGGGAGTTGCACTTTTCCGCTTGGTCTTTTTCGCTTGACAGAGGGCAGGGGAATCTCTAACCTTGCGCGATTATAGCAAGGTTCGTAGTTCGTACAAGGTCGAAAATCAAGTTCGAAAATCGGATCTGCAAGTGCCGGATCTGGAGGACCTGTTCATGCTGTCGCCGAAAACTTCCCGGTTAAGCCGTGGGCTTGCTCTCGCGAGCCTTTGCCTGGCAGTTGTGAGCCTTTGCCTGGTCTGTTCTCCGTTCGTGGTTGCCCAAGGTACCGGGGGACGCATTCTCGGCCGCGTTGCCGACCCCAGCGGCGCAGTGATTGCGGATGTCAAGGTGACCGCTACGAACGAGGCGACCGGAGTCAGCCGCCAGACCCGACCAATGCCAGCGGCGACTATGGCTTTCCGATATTCCGGTCGGCACCTACACCCTGTCATTCGACTTGGCGGGATTCAAAACGAACGTGGGCAAAGGAATCACCGTCGAGCTAAACCAGATTGTGACGTTCAATTCCACGCTGCAGATTGGCGAAACCAAAGAAGTAGTGGAAGTCAGTTCGGAAGCCCCGCTCGTCGATACCACCAGCACGCAACTGGGCGCTGTGATGGACAACCGTCAGGTCCACGAACTTGCCGCTGAATTCCCGCGATACCTATCAATTCCTGCAGTTGCAGCCGGGCGTGCAGTCGCAGTTGGGTCAGCGGCAGCACTTTTTACGGAAGCGACAACCCCGGTGCAGTTTCGGTCAATGGTGGCCGCGGGCGCTCCAACAATTTCAGCGTCAATGGCGGCGATGCCAACGACCTCTTTGTCAACGGACCGCGGTCCAGCCTACGCCTGACAGCAATCAGGAGTTCCGCGTTATCACCAATACGTTTGACGCTGAATACGGGCGCAATTCTGGTTCGGTGGTCAACGTTGTGACCAAGTCAGGGACTAACCAGTTTCACGGCGACGTTTATGAGTACTTCCGCAACAAGGTCCTCAATGCTCAGGGATTTCTCAACACAACCAAGCCTCAGTTCAATCAGAACCAGTTTGGCGGCACGTTGGGAGGTCCGCTCAAAAAAGACCGGACGTTCTTCTCGGGTCTTACGAAGGCCGGCGTATTCGGGAGGGCCTGGCCAGCCCCCTGGTACAGTTGCCAACGCCGACGGAAATCGGAACCCCGACGCTACCAGGAGACTTCAGTGCGGGCGGTGCGAACACGGCCTTCGGGGGTGGAATCGATACTACTGGCCTGCCTGCCGGAACCTATCCTTTCCTGGCGCAAGCGCTGGACGGGAGGCCTGGCTGTGACGCCGCGTTAAACCTGTTAGGGGTCACAACGCCGATCGCGAAATCTTCCCCCACAGCCAGACCCGAATGTCCCAGGCAATACATACATACCCTGGACCAGGTTTTTCCAACAGTAGCTATTCCCCAGCCGTGCATGGATCCGGTGGCATTAAACCTGTTGCAATACTTGCCGTCTTCAAACCTTCCAGGCAGCCAGTACCAGGGCGTGCCGACCCAATCAATCGACGCGGACCAGTTTACCGTGCGTGTCGATCACAAATCAACGATCGCCAGAACCTCAGCGTTTACTATTATTTTAACAACGAGCGAGATGAATCCCTTCTATAACTTCCAGGCTGCAGGTGCGAACGTTCCAGGCTATGGGACATTTGTAAAGCAGCGCTTTCAACAATGGAACCCTAGCCATACCTGGACGATCAGCAACTCCCTCGTGAATGAGTTTCGGGTCACTTATCTGCGCGAAGGTGAGTTAGTTCCAGCATCCGCAGAATACGGGCGGAGTCAACAGTTTCTGCACAGGATCAGCGAGCACATACTGTTTCAATGGCGTCTCTGATTCGAGTAGCGGAGCAAACTCGATCCAGGGTCAACTCGGGACGAATCCTCTCTACGGCATTAGACGGGTCTGCCGTCGAACCGCACGGGTCTACCATTCGTACATGTTGCCGGCGGTTTCAACATCGGTAATGGCTGGGAGGGCGAACTGCCCCAAGTTGGGAACTCCTTCCAATTCACCGATAACCTGAGCTGGGTCAAAGGCAATCACACAATAAAGTTTGGTGCTGACATCCAGCGTAACCGGTTCGATCAAACGCTGTATTACAACGTCAGTGGCAACTTTACCTTCGACAGTTCCGGCACTAACCCTAGTTCGCTCGACAATTATCCTGGCTATTTCCTGGGCCTCGTGGACACCTACTCTCAGGGTTCCGCGCAGCGGGAGAACATTCGAAATACCGGCCTCTATCTCTTCGCTCAGGACAGCTGGAAGATCAAAAGCAACCTTACATTGAACTACGGACTTCGCTGGGAACTCGACACTCCGCTGGCCGATGCGCTGGGCCATGTGCAGACCTTCCGCCCGGGCGAGAACACCACGATCTATCCTGCACCAATACCCGCTCGCGTACTGCCCAACGGGTCTGGTCGTTCCTGGCGATCCTGGCGTGCCTGCAGGGCTGACTTCAACCTACTACAAGGCCTTTGCGCGACGTATCGGCCTTGCCTATAGTCCTAACTTTACGGACGGCTTTCTCGGCAAGATATTTGGTAGCAATGGGGAAACCAGCATTCGGACGGGCTGAGGATTATTCTATAACCCGATGGAGCAGCTTGTGCTCGAACAGTTCGGCGCCGAGCCTCCCTTTGGAAGCAGCCCCAGTTTCTACAATACGTTTTTCAATACTCCCTTTATCGGGCAGGACGGCAGTGTCGCACCGAACGGTTTCAACGGCATCATTAATCCTCCCAGGCAGGTCCCGGCTGGGCGAATTTCTCTCCGATCCTGATGTATGGTGACTTCCAGCCTCACCTGCGGACACAGTACACGGCCCAGTACAACTTCAGCATCCAACGCGAACTGGCCAAGGACTTGCTTTGGCAAATCAATTACGTAGGGTCGCAAGGCCACCGGCTGCTGGCTTCACACGATATCAACCCCGGCAATCCGGCAGCCGCCCTCGATCTGGCGAATTTGGGCCAAGGATGTGGTCCAACCGGGGAAGACAATACCTACCAGTTTACGTTGCTTCCGGGACAAAGCCTCACCCTGCCGAACGGTCAGGTGATATCTGGTGCGGGCGGAGGAACTCCGATCTTTTTAGCGGGAACGCGACCTTATTCGGCTCCCAACTGCGTGACCAATGGTGCGAACGCGGGGTTGAACTGTCCTACCGGGGGCAATCCAATCTTCACCAACATCTTTGCCGAGGAATCGATTGCTACTTCTGCTTACAATTCGCTGCAGACCATGCTCGAAAAGAGGTTTTCACACGGGTTGCAGTTTCAGGCGGCCTACACCTTTAGCAAATGGCTCTGACTGGGCGTCCTCCTTCGAGGAAACGCTCAATCCCTTTGATTACAGGAAGAGCCGTGGGCTTTCGTTATTCAATTCAAAGCAACGCTTCGTCATCAACTACGTATGGAATATTCCGGTGCCGAAGTACCAGGGCGTCAAGGGCAAGGTTCTCGACAACTGGCAACTCTCCGGTATTACCCAGCTCCAGAGCGGCTTCCCAATCAGGTTGCAAACTCAGGACGACACCGAACTGATTGGCAGCCTGTTCTTCTTTGGAACGGCTGCACCGCAGCTTTCCGGCCCGCTGCAGATCCAGGATCCGAAGCTTCCGGTCGTACTGCCGAATGGGCAAATTGTTCACAACTATCTGAATCCCGAAATTAGTTTTCCGACCCGCCGCTGGGCACTTTCTCCACCACCCCTCGATCGATTTGCTGCGGCCCCGGCGAAAACCAGTGGGATATCACCCTGATGAAGAAGCTTGCGCTCACGGAAGGTCACTACTTCGAAGTCCCGGACCGACATCTTTAACCTGTTCAACCGGACGGAGTTCGTGAACCCCGATGGCAATTTCTCGGACTTGACCTTCGGCCAGATCCAGGAGGTTCTGCCTCCGCGGCCGGTACAATTTGCTTTGAAGTTCTATTTCTAGTTTTGCCTTGAAAACCGGGCGGCCTCAAACCGTCCGGCCCAATCTAATGGCCTATCTGGCCTGAGCATTCTTGGAGATCACGCTGTACCCCGCACTGCAAAAAGAGCTCGACTCGTTCGAGCGGCGTACTCCGAAGTCCGCCGAAGCGCATAAGAAAAACCTGAAACGCCTGCCTCTCGGCGTCGCCAGCAATTACCGCGCCTATGACCCATATCCAATCTTCGTGTCGGAAGGTTTCGGCGGCAGGTTCCGCGACCTCGATGGCAACGAATATATCGACCACAATCTATGTTTTGGCGCGGTCATGGCCGGACATTCCCCATCCCGCCGTTGTTAAAGCCGTTGAAGGACGCCTGCGCAAGGGCGCTGCCTACGGCATGCCGCACAACATGGAGTGGGAACTGGCGGAAGAGATCTGCACCCGGTTTCCGATCGAGATGTGCCGCTTCGGCAATAGCGGCACCGAAGCCACCATGCACAGCGTTCGTCTGGCGCGCGCCGCCACCGCACGCGACAAAATCATCAAGTTCGAGGCCGGTTATCACGGCCTGCACGATGCTGCGCTCGTAGCGCGGAGCCGCATCCGCCCGCCGATGATTTCGGCGACATCAAGAATCCGAAGCCGGTCTCCGGCGGCAAGGGCGTGCCCCAGGCGAGCATCGACAATGTGAAGATCGCGACCTTCAACGATCTGGAGACAGTGGAGCGGCGCTTCCGCGAAAATCCCAACGAGATTGCGGC